>NZ_WHJH01000004.1 GCF_011682145.1 Massilia mucilaginosa | reverse complement strand
AATCGCGGCAACGTGCTTCTCCCAAAAAACGGTCGTGTTTTCCATGCTTGCTCCGGTATCAAATCGAAGTAGCAAGAATGCGGAAATTCGGATTAGCCAGCAAGTCTGGGGTTTATGGAGCGCTTACGATCGATACGGTGTGGTCTTCGTGCTGGTCGGTCATGGTGCATCCCTGTGGTATTTGTTTTCAAGCGTCTTCGCAAAGCCGCTGGCGGAGAAAAGGAAATCGATGTCGGCAACGAACGCCGGCTTGCCAGGCGTCGGCGGTGACAGTCCCGTCAGGAACCGGGACGTGGCGCAGATTTCGAAGAACTCACGCCACGCTGCCAGTCCCTCCGCCCTGGTCGCATAGCCGAACGGCTCGCAGCGCAGCTTCGACGCCTCCGTCCAGCGCGACCGGATAGCGCTCTTCCTCGCCGTATTGACGACCTTTGCCCGAGGGTTGCTCGGCAAGAGTTCGTGGTACAGCTCGACGAGTTCTGCGGTCGGGCATTGCCGAACGTCGTCGCTTGTCGACGATGCAGTTGAAGTTCTAAAGGATTCAGGAATCAGGATTCCACATTCAGGAATCAGGGCGTTATGGGACTGAGGGATAACTTGCTCTAACGGTGGACTAACGTTATCCAACGTTAAGGCACTGTTATCAACCTCCGAAAGTGTCCGCGCCTTATGGAAAATCCCCGTTACCCCACCGTTCTTACTGCGTTCGTTCACAGTGAAATAACCGACGGCATCTGGCAATACACTGTCTTTCTCCGTGGAGTGCGGGGCCTGATGCTTGCAGAAATTTAGGATCTCGATGACCTTATGCTCGCGGACCTGATACCGCGTGATAAATCCGCTGTCAGCCAAGAGTGCCAGGGCCTTGTCGCAGTCGACATCATCAGCTGGAAAAATCTCCATCTTGATTTTCCGTGGACGGTCGACCATGCGGCCTTCACGATCGGCGATCGTCCACAGACCGATGAACAGCAGGCGTACCTCGAACGGCAGCTCGACCAGCTCGTCGTTCGTGAAGAAGCCAGGCTTGATGTTGCGCGCTCTAGCCACCGTGCACCTCGCTCAGCGGCTCAGGCGATTCTGCCGGCAATGGCGCTGCCACAGCCACAAACAGGTGGCCGTAGCGTTCCAGGCTGGCGTACTGGCTGCATACGTCACCTGTGATCGTGGGCTCGGCATACTGCTGCCCTCCCCCCTCCGGCGCCAGGATGCGCACGCAACTGATGCACTTGGTCGTAAGGTCACCAACCGATCCATGGCACTTTGCGATGTCGGGACGCGCCACCAGGCCGGCTGCGCGCGAGGCTGCGCAAATGTCCAGGACCACTCTCATTTCCTTATGCATGGCTGCTCTCCGTGTTTTTGATGGGCGCGGCAACGCCGACCGATACTGTCAGATCACCCGGCTGCCAGGGACACTCCGCCCAGGCGACCAAGGTGTCGACCTCGCGCGCCGGCAGCGCCTTTTTGCGCAACTCGTGGGGCTCGCCGCAGCAGCGCATGCCATGGAGGCACGTGTCGGTCAGGTAAGGTGCGCGTACCATCACGGTCTCGTTGATCTGGAGAATCGTCGTCTCGGTGCCGTTGAGGTGCGCGTCGTCGCCGGTGAGGTTCTGCCAAATACACAGGTCGCCAACCTTGAGCGAGCCGTAGATGCGCTGTTCGAACTTCGTTTGCAAAAGTTGCTGGAGATTCATCGTCTACCCCCTCAGTTCGAAATAGCTATCAATGCATCGTCGAGCACGCTGATGTGATACGAGCCGACACGGCCATACCGTCCGTCGCCGACTTGGTCGACGGTGATGCCGCGCGCCTTGCTGAGGGCCGTCGCTTTCCGGCCAAGCTTGCCCAGCTCGATTTTGCTGAGGCCCAAGTCCCTAAAAAGGGAATAGCCGAGCGCTGTGAACGACTGCACGCTTGCGACTGCGGCGATCTGGTTAGCCTCGATGCGCTTGATGCTCTCGGCCTGGGCCGCGAGTTCAGCAGCGTGCGCGGCCTGCTGCGCTTTGATGGCCGAACTTTCGAAAAGCAGCGCCACCAGCGCGCGGTGTTCTGGCGACAGGCTGGCCATTGGGTCAGCCAAGGTTGCCGGCTTGGCGAAGTAGGACTTCACTAGTTGGCGCTGTACATCCCATGCGAGATCGTCGGTGAATGACTTCACCAACATGCTGTAACCGGTTTCGGTGAGGAGAAGAACCATTGCAGGCACTCCACCCTGCGGACGTGAAAAACCAAGCCGACGAATTTCGTCGGGCTGGTCAATCTCGAAGAAATCCTCGCCGGCGATAAGGCGACTACGGTTCTCGCGAAAGTTCCGACCCGCTGTTCCGTCAGGGCGCTGGTGTACCTGGTCGATCATTGCCAAGCTCATTACGCGTTGGCCGTGATGCTCGACCGGAGCCAGAGCAATACCGTTAATTTGCAGAGCGGAGGCGTGCAGAGTCCGCGCTGCCGGCTGGAAGCCGGCGGCTGTAGTGATGTTCATGGGTAGCTCCTTACGCGGATTTCAGGATGGCGCGAATTTCCTCGACTCGATAGAACGAGCCGCGTCCGCCACCGATACGGACGGGCATAGGAAATCGTGGGTTCGGACCTTTTTGACCGGCGAACCAAGTCGCCTTGCAGACGGGAATAATAGGCGGCACAGGTGGCGTCGCCTTCGGGTTGCCAAGGATTTGAGACAGCTTCAAAAAGCCAGTTTCGGGAAGTGGGTTCATTCGGTAGTGCTCCTATAAAGGCGCCTACCTAACGCAGTCAGCGCAGGATAGACGCCAAATAAAATTGCGGCAACAGTGCCATGCGATTTATTTGGTTCATGACCTATCCTGGTGAAGCGGGTCTCGTTGGGACAATTGGTGATGCGGGTTTCTTCGGTCTTGGCATTACAGTTAGCGCCGCAAACTAAGCGCCAAACAAACTTTAACATGTTTAAACGGACTCTTCTAGTCCATACGAAAAATTTTGAATTTTCGCTTTGCAACTTAACTGCTTCAATACATTGGCGCTTGTCCATGTTGGGATACTTCCATCTGTTTGAGCCCGATCAAGGCGATGGAAGAATCGTAGTGCTCGACATACTCGCCGGCAATGCATCTCAGTCGGAAGCTGTACAGTCTCAGCCGGAAGCTGTACAGCCTCCGGCTGAGACTGCCTACCGCCACCGCACTCCGACGTTCTGCGCATGCTCGCGAAGCCAGCCTGCAACTACCCTAGGTGTTCGGACAATGTTCTTCGTCGAAAGCCACATCGACAACGAGATCCCATTCCTTTCCGCATTCAAAATATATCCAAGTTCACTCCGAATTCGATCCCATTCAGCAATCGTCATGTCTTTGATCTCTCGGTTCGATTTGTGTCGATCGCTCTGCAATATTCGTATCTGTTCACCCTTTTTCTCCTGAACCTCATTTCTATTCTCGTATTCAAGCTTTTTTAACTCTGCATAATTGATTGCCTCCATTGCCTCCATGGAAAATTTTGCCGCCACACGAAGATTTTCCTGAAACATTCTAGCGTCTCTTTCATGTACGGGTAACTCATAAAATGACTCAAGATATTGGACCAACTCATTTAAAGGAGAATCTTCTATTATTAACAACTCTAGCGGCGCATCAAAGGCGAAAATGGCCTCAACTAACTTTGTTATTGCCAATACCGCAAATACTTCATGCTGAAAAAAATCAACAGTCACATCTTCGAATTCTGGATCGGGGAGACATACGATGATCGTTGGCTCAGCGGAGAGGTGTGACCATTGCTCCCTAAAGAAGCGGCGCATAGCAGAAATCTCACTGATACTTTGTGAAGATTGATAAAAATCAAATTGATCATCTGGCAACACAGCCAGAGTGTGATCCATGTCGACATATATTTTTTTTGTGCGTACTCGATTAATTAAAGCGCACAAATGAATCTGACGGTCATTCCTGCCTGCGAGTATGTTGCGTGCGCGGCGAGCGATATCGGAAAAATACGCGAAATACCAATCATCAGGAATTTCTGGTGTAATTGCTTCAAAGCGTTCAACCGCGTAAAGGGGAGAAAGATCTATGCGGTGCGACGTTAGCAAATGCTCAAGAACTTCCGGCATTCTCTCTCGAAAGGAGCTAAACTCATCTGGGTTTATGCTATCGCAAAATTCACATGCCGGAGGCTTGGAATGCGCCCCATCAATCAAGTTAGCGTATCCTTCGCCCAGGTTTTTATTGATGCGTTGCCATCCGTTATTGGCCATACAAAACTCCGTAACTATATTTAGGTGTTTGCGAACTTTAATTTGGGCAGTATTTCTGAACATTCAGGCTCGGTGGCTGGCTGAGCATCAAAAAAGACTTAATTCGATCAGCCTGTCCGTCTCCGCCGTAGGTTCAGTACTATCCAACTGCTGACGTATGCTTCTTGACGCAGCTACTTTGCCCTGACTCATCTGGGCTGGCAGCCGATGCGGGGGCCTTCGACTCTTGCCCTGTATCAGCTCTGCGCAATGCATCCGCATCTAGCGCACACTTGATTTCCCAGTCCAATTCTTGCATAAATTGCGCTTCAGCAGACAGATGAACTAATAGCCCCGCAATTCCCTTCAGTTGCTGAGGCGACATCTCCCATGCGGGGTTATGGAAGGCCGTCTGCAAAACATGTCCAATTGCTTCAATTCCGCTCATTAAGGTGTCGTTGGCATTAGTGGCATGCTGTGTCAGTGCTTCCGCTATAAGCCGGTCGTCCGGGGCAACCGGCTCGTATGCTGAGAAATGAGCCGACATCTGCCTCAGCAAGTGTCCGATTTCATAGGGCGCACGCTCTACAAATTTAAAGTAGGGATTGGGGACGCGAGCATTCATGCCTCACCTCCTTTCATTGACGATCCTTGCGCCTCAGCTTCATGGGAAAGCTGAGTAAGAACCCGAGCATGGCCGGCTGCACAGCGCACGAAATAGCTAACCTTGTCGTGGATTTTTGACGTTTTCCGATCAGGGCACACCAGTCCATCGAGAGCATCCAGTATGGCATCCATCAAAATGCCGAGCTCGCGTCCGTGCTGTTGGATTGTGTCGATGTCGACAGCTTGTTTGGCATCGGCAGTAGCCGGAGTGCTTCTAGGTAAGTTATCGCGCATCATTTTGCAACCTCGCTCATGTTGAAGTGGAAAGGCAGTCTCGCAAGGGCTCGGGCACCCTCCGCCTCGTCGAACTCGTTGATACGCCGGAGCGCCTCTTCAATGTCGAGGTCCACGTACTTCCCATCGACTAACGTGCGCACGGTGACGTCACAATCCAACCCTAAATTATCACCAAGCCAGCGACGTGGCTGAAATCCTCTTTTAGGCACGGAGCTCATGCTTCATCTCCCTCGACCACAGCGAGTTTTGCTTGCATTTCTCGTTCATTGTCCTCAAGGCAGCCCGCAGCGTTTTCGGTCAGTTGACGCGTCAATTTTGCGAGCGGCAGAAGCGGACACGCGTATCGGCCGGCCTCGGCATCCCCACTCTCATGAATTTCGATAAGCTCCACGAGCGCATACACCGCTGGCAGGATATTGTCATTGATGAAGCTCGCACCGATGGCTGCCATGTCGACAGCGTCGCGAGCGCGACCAATGGCCACCTCGCGGAGCGGATGGTGCAGGTCGGTCTTGCCGCTCGTGACTGCGGTGCCGATTTCCAAGCGCCACGGATGGGAGGCGTCATAGCCACTGGCGCTGAGGTAGCGATCCAAGTTCATCAGCGTTTGAAGCGGCGCTGCGACGCAGGCAGAGTCAGCCCCCGAAAAATGTTGACTGTTCGGTACTGCTACATTATTATCCATCTTGTTCATGTGTTTTCTCCAGATTACACTGATCCAATACAGCTAAAGGTGTTCCACCACCAATAGCCGCACTAACCTGGTTCCGCCAGGCCGGTCGCAAAAAATTAGAAGGGTCGGCTTGCACGCCGGCCCTTTGTCATTTCGTTTCTCGTAAAAGTTCTACCTCATCCGTCCCTCCATTGATTTAACACGGTGTTCGCTAACGCTGTTCTGCGAGACTAGTCGGGCTTGCTCGCGCCGACTCGTGACTCCTGACTCTCCAGCTGCTTGTTCATTCGCTCACGCAGGACGGCAATTACTTGCCCGTTCATCGAACGATCGTTTCGGCACGCATCCTCCTCAAGCCAAGTCTTCAGGTCCGCAGGCAACCTCAGTTGAAACTTGATTCCGATGCTCATTGCCGCTCCAAAATTTGTAAAAGTAGGGAAACTATATGGCTATTAGCCATCATATGCAAGGCATTTTTATGGCTCATAGCCATCATTTTAAAAATGGCTCATTGCCAGTATGCTGAAGCTATGAACTCAGAAAATTCAGGGCGCGCGCCCCAGCTCGCAGACAAGTTCGTTCTTCGCTTGCCGGACGGCATGCGCGCACAAATTGCAGCTCGTGCGAAGGAGAACAATCGCAGCATGAACGCGGAGATTGTTTTTCGCTTGGCACTCTCACTTGAGCCCGGACACATGGGCTCTACGAACGACGCGCAGGCTGCCGCGATTGCAGAAAAACTTGCGGCCCCGACGAACAGGCAAACGCTTGAATCCGTGGTCGAAACCTTGCTTAAACTGGGCGGGCACTGAAAGCATGAAGGCCGACATCTTCCTAGCGATGAAATACGAGCGACTCGTGATGAGGCTGGATGAGGTATGCCACGAAATCGGGGCCGAGATTGGGACGGTGCGCAGCCAGATGAGCGCCGGCACTTTTCCAATCCCGACACGCAACGAGGGCAATTTAGTGGTGGCCGACGTACGCGATGTCGGTAGTTACCTCGACCGATGTAGAGAGGAAGCCGCGCAGTCGCATGCGCCGTCAACTATACCCAAAGCAGACCATAGTCACGACAATACGTGCACTGAGCAGCCACAGAGCAATGCGGTCAAAATTTCCGACGAGGACATATCGCGTATCGCTAAAGCCGTGGCGGACTCCGTGGGCAAACGCGTCGCCCTGGTTGTACCAGGGTCGCTAGATCTGTGGGACACCAGCGACATTGCAGCATACCTCAAGCGATCAGCGGACACGGTTCGCAGGGATATCGTTGTTCAACCAAGCTTCCCCAAACCGGTCCGACTGCCCGGCACAGCGAAACCGCAAGCGCTGTACATTGCGCGCGAAGTGGTCCGGTGGGCGGAGAGCTTTCAGCAGCCATCCAAGACCCGCAAGGCGGTCGGCAAGCCGATCTGATCGAAAAATGCATCCAATGTGAGACTATGCGCGTACAAGTGAGAAGTCCATCATTTTGCTGCACGCAACTGTCGAGCAGTTTCACTTGGAGCACCATCATGCCTCTCAATTGCCTGATCACGATGCGCACACCCGCTGGCAGCGCAGTTGCCGAGATACGGGTAAATTCGATTGAACAGTTGGCGCGCGTCATGCCGCCCCAGGTCACGTCCTACGACGTACGCGACAACGGCCAAAGTCCACGGGGGCCAGTGGCTGACACAGAGCTACACGATCTGTTAACCGGGATATTAGCAGATGCCGAAAGCTCAAAATAGGTATTGGAAGTTGGAACGCATCGTCGCTCTGCAAGAGCGCGAGTGCAGCCAATTGAGCGCCACCAGACACGATTACAGTCTATTCTCAGTTGAAGTTGAGGCAAGCTTGTCGCAACTCATATTGCCTTAGTAGGCGCGAGGTGGGCCATGCTACATGATTTTCTCCGCAATAATCGCGACGACTTGACCTCGCGATGCCGCATTAAGGTCAACGCGCGTCCGGGTCGTAATGCAAGTCCAGGGCAGCTGGAAAACGGTGTTCCGATCTTCTTGGATCAACTGATTAGAACTTTGGAAACTGAAGAGTCCGCGATTCCGACCGATAGTTTACGCATTTCTGGACCGGCGGGTGGAGCGCAGACGCTTTCAGAAGTGAGCGTAACGGCAGCCCAGCATGGCAAAGACCTGCTTGACCTCGGGTTTAGCGTCGACCAAGTAGTACATGACTACGGCGATCTTTGTCAGGCTATTACAGACCTTGCGGTCGAGCGCGACGCCCCCTTTCGAGTCGAGGAGTTTCGCACCCTCAACCGCTGTTTAGACAATGCAATTTCCGATGCTGTCACGGAGTTCAGCTACCAGCGGGACGAGATTTTCGCAAGAAGACTTGCGGTAGAGTCAAATCGTCGCCTGGGATTCTATTCCGACGAACTCCGCAATCATCTTGGCACAGCATCTCTGGCGTTTACCGCTGCTAAAGCGGGAAATTTAAGTCTGGGTGGCGCCACCGGGTCAATCCTGGAAAGAGCTTTGATCTCACTACAAAAACTCATTGATGAATCGCTTGACGAGGTTCGGTCACGAAGCTTTGACCCAGCCATTTTGGAAGTGTTTTCCCTAGCAAAGATGATTCAGGAAATCGCTAACGCTGCTGACCCTGCGTCCTCGCACAGTGCTTGCACATTGCTCGTTCAACCAGTAGACATATCGCTCGGCCTGGTGGGCAACCGTGAACTACTGCTAACCGCTGTCGCATACATCCTTCAAAACGCGTTCAAGTTCACTAAGCCCAACACGGAAGTCTTGCTTACTGCGTACGGCGCAGCGGACCGGATCTTGATTGATATCCGTGACCATTGCGGCGGCCTAGCACCAGGGGTAGAGGAAACAATGTTTCTGCCATACTCGCAACGGGGTAGCAACCGAACTGGTTCTGGCATCGGACTTACAATTTCGCAGCAGAGCATCAATGCCGACAACGGAATCTTGTCCGTCCGGGATGTGCCAGGCACTGGTTGCATATTCACGGTATCTTTGCCCAGGCACACGCTGCCGAACTGAGATTCACAGCTCAGATCATCTTCCGGCGCAAATGCTGTTGACGGCCCATCGTTAGTTCAAAATTCCACGCTGCGATGCTCGCTGGACAGACAGCCGTCACGCCAGCGCTAAGGCACGCCTTAAATCTAAGGCACCGGTAAGGCACGGAGCAGGAAAACAAAAAGCCGGCATGTGCCGGCTTCTGCTAAGTCTTTGATTCTATTGGTCGGGACGGAGTGATTCGAACACTCGACCCCTTGCACCCCATGCAAGTACGCTACCAGGCTGCGCTACGCCCCGACGAGTTGCGAATTATATCAGAGCATCTTGCGTTTTTGGGACACAAAATCGCATCCCTCCCGTGCGCCCGCACGCACCTTGCGCTGCCTCAAACTCCTTACCAACACTGCGCGTTACCTACAACTCTACTAGCGGTTTGCTTCCGTACAGAACTACGACCAAAAGGACATTCAGGTACTATTTCTCAAACAGTGTTGTAATTAACGAAATTTACGATGAGAAAAACGGAGATCCCCTCCATGGAAATACAGAACAGCGACACCAGCCGCTTTCTTTCAACCGGCGTCCCGGGACTGGACACCATTCTCGGCGGCGGCCTCACCAGTGACCGCCTGTTCCTGATCGAAGGCGAGCCCGGCACAGGCAAGACCACGCTCGCCCTCCAGTTCCTGTACGAAGGCGTGCGGCGCGGCGAATCGGTCATCTATATCACCCTCGCCGAAACGCGCGTCGAGCTCAAGGCGGTGGCGCAGTCGCATGGCTGGTCGATGGACGGCATCCACGTCGAAGACATCATCCCCAACGAGAACATCCTCCACCCCGACCACCAGTTCACCATTTTCCACCCGTCCGAAATCGAGATGGGCATGACCACCCAGCGCATCCTCGACGCCATCGAAAAATACAAGCCGACCCGCGTCGTCCTCGATTCGCTCTCCGAACTGCAGCTGCTGGCCGAAAGCCCGCTGCGCTACCGCCGCCAGGTGCTCGCGCTCAAGCAGTACCTGTCCGGCAAAGGCTGCACCACCCTGTTCCTCGACGACCGCACCGCCCTGTCCGGCGACCTGCAGGTGCGCAGCGTGGCGCATGGCGTCATCACGCTCGAATTGATCAACCAGGACTACGGCTCCGAACGGCGCCGCATGCGCATCGTCAAATACCGCGGCATCGCCTTTCGCGGCGGCTCGCACGACTACAAAATCGTCACCGGCGGCCTGGTGGTCTTCCCGCGCCTGATCGCCGCCCACACGCGCGTGCACACCGAACGCAAACAGCTCTCGAGCGGCATCGCGCAGCTCGACGCCCTCACCGGCGGCGGCCTCGATGAAGGCACCAGCACCCTGCTCTCCGGCCCACCGGGCACCGGCAAGTCGTCGCTGTGCGCGCAGTACGTGTATGCGGCCACGCAGCGCGGCCAGAAAGCGGCCATGTTCCTGTTCGAGGAAGCGGCCAACAACCTGCTGCTGCGCTCCACCGGCCTCGGTATCGATCTGCAGGGCGCGATCGACAGCGGCCTGCTCACCATCAAGCAGATCGACCCGGCCGAAATGGCGCCCGGCGAATTCATGCAGTCGGTGACCGATGCCGAAGCCGGCGGCGCGCGCGTGATCGTCATCGACAGCCTCAATGGCTATCTGAAGGCGATGCCCGACGAGCGCTTCCTCGCCACCCACATGCACGAGCTGCTGACCTACCTGGGCCAGCGCGGCGTGGTCACCATCTTGGTCGGCGTGCAGGCGGGCGTGATCGGCTCGAACATGAGCACCACGGTCGACGCCAGCTACATCGCCGACAGCGTCATCATGCTGCGCTACTTCGAAGCGCGCGGCAAGGTGCGCCAGGCCATCTCGGTATTCAAGAAGCGCGTCGGCCTGCACGAACGCACCATCCGCCTGTTCTCGATGAGCAGCAAGGGCATCCAGGTGGGCGAAGTGCTGACCAGCTTCCACGGCATCCTGACCGGTGTTCCCACCTTCGACGACAGCCAGTGCCACGTGCTGTTCGACGACGAAAACGGATAAGCGAAAAGCGGCCTATGGAAAAACGTGTCCTGATCTACGCCCCGACCGGACAAGACGCGGTGCTGGCATCGAAAATGCTCACCCTCGCGCAAGTCGACAACCTGGTCACCGAAAACGTCCAGCGGCTCTCCGAAGAGCTCCTGATCGGCGTCGGCGCCGTGCTCACGGTCGAAGAAGCGCTGTCGAACGGCGGCCTCAAAGCGCTCGGCGAATTCGTCCAGCGCCAGCCCAACTGGTCGGACCTGCCGATCGTGCTGCTCACGCACCGCGGTCCCGACTCGCTCAGCGTGCGCCAGGCCATCAGCGCCCTCGGCAACGTCACCCTGCTCGAGCGCCCGGTGCGTACCCTGACCCTCATCACGTCGCTGCAATCGGTGCTGCGCGCGCGCGAAAAGCAGTACCAGGTGCGCGAGACCGACCGCCGCAAGGATGAATTCCTGGCCAGCCTCGGTCACGAACTGCGTAACCCGCTGGCGCCCATCCGCACCTCGATGAGCGTACTCAATCACCTGTATCCCGACCAGGCGCCCGTCAAAAAGGTGAGCGACGTGATCGAGCGCCAGGTGACCCATCTCACGCGCCTGGTCGACGACCTGCTCGACGTGGCCCGCATCAACAGCGGCAAGATCGAACTGCAGCGCGACTACACCACCTTTGCGCAGGTGATGGAACACGTCACCGAACTGTGCTCGGCCGCCGCGGCGGCCAAGCGCATCAAGATCGACGTGGCCATGCCGCCCGACGACGTGGTGCTCTACGCCGACTACGCGCGCGTGGTGCAGATTGTCGCCAACATCGTCTCCAACGCGGTCAAGTTCACGCCGGCCGACGGCTACATCAGCGTGCGCGGGCAGGTCGAATTCGGCGCCCTGAACATCTACGTCAAGGATACCGGCATCGGGCTCGAAGCGGCCGCCGTCAAGCGCATTTTCGCCATGTTCGAACAAAGCCGCCCGCCCTCGGGCCAGATCGCCAGCGGTCTCGGAATCGGCTTGAGCCTGTCGCGCCAGTTCGCCGAAATGCATGGCGGCAGCGTGCGCGCCGCCAGCGAGGGACTTGGCAAGGGCAGCGAGTTTATCGTCACCCTGCCGGTGGTGAGCGAAGCGCGTCCGGCCCATCCCGCGCCCATGGCCGACATCATCGGCTCGCCCGACCAGCGGCCCAAAGTGCTGGTGGTGGACGACAACCGCGATGCGGCGGACTCGCTGCAGGCGCTGTTCGAAATGGAAAACTGTAACGTCGCCACGGCCTACGACGGCTTTGAGGCGGTGCAGGCGGTGGAACAGGGCATGCCCGACATGATCGTGATGGACCTCGGCATGCCGAGCATGGACGGCTACGAAGCGGCGCGCCGCATCCGCCTCAAACCCGGTTCGCAATCGGTGCTGATGATCGCCCTCACCGGCTGGGGCCAGAGCGACGCCCGCCAGCGCACCCTCGACGCCGGCTTCGACCATCACCTCATCAAGCCGGTCAACTTCGACGAAATCAAGCGCCTGGCCGACGGCCGCCTGGCCAGGCCGCAGGGCTTGCGCCTGATTGGCTAGCCGTCGGTTTTCGCCAGCCGCGGCGAGGCGGGCGCGCCGCTCTCGAGCGCTTCCACCAGGCGCGCCATGTCGACCGGCTTGACCAGGTGCGCATCGAATCCCGCGCCGAGCGCGCGTTCGCGGTCGCTGTCCTGCCCATAGCCGGTCAGCGCCACCAGCCGCACCTTGCTGGTGGCCGGGTCGGCCCGCATGCGCCGCGCCACTTCATAGCCGTCGATGCCCGGCAGGCCGATATCGACCAGCGCAATGTCGGGGCACGCCGCGCCAGCCTGGCGCAGGCCGTCGGCACCGTCGACGGCGGTGTCGACCCGGTACTGCTGCGCCTCCAGCATCATGGCCATCATCTCGCGCCCGTCCTCGTTATCTTCGATCAGCAGCACGCGCTGGCGCGACGATGGCGCCGGCGCCGGCACGCTCACCTCGGACTGCGGCGGCTGCACGCGCGGCAGGCGCAGTTCGAAACTGCTGCCCAGGCCCATGCCGGCGCTGCGCACGTCGACTTGGCCGCCGTGCATCAGCGCCAGTTGCCGCACCAGCGCCAGCCCGACGCCAAGGCCACCCTGCGCGCGGTCGAGCGGACGCGCGCCCTGCACGAACAGGTCGAACACGTACGGCATCAGCTCCGGCGCAATGCCGATGCCGGAATCGGACACGCACAGCACCGCGTCGTCGCCCTCACTGGTCACGTTCACCGAAATCGTGCCGCCGGCCGGGGTGTATTTGAGTGCGTTGTCGAGCAGGTTGGAGACGATCTGCTCGAGCCGGGTCGGGTCGCCATCGACCCACACCGGCACGCTATCGACGCGCAGCTCATGGCGCGCCGAGCGCTGCGACGCGCGCAGGGTGCTCATGTAATTGTCGATCACCTGGTCCAGCCGCAGCGCGCGCCGCTCCAGCAGGATTTTCCCGGAGTGAACCCGCCCCATATCGAGCAGGTCGTCCACGATGCGGCTCAGGTGCCCGCTCTGGCGCGTGATGATCTCGCGCGCGCGTTCATTGGCGGCGGCCGGCATGCCCGGATGGGCCATCACGGTGGTCGCATTCACGATCGCCGCCAGCGGGTTGCGCAGTTCGTGCCCCAGCATCGCCAGGAATTCATCCTTGGCCCGGTTCTGCTGTTCGGCCCTGGTACGCGCCTCGTGTTCGCGCTCGAACAGAATCTCGCGCTCGGTTTCGGCCGCAAGGCGCGACTGCTTTTCCTGCTCGACCACCGCCGCCGCCGCCGCAATCGCCGCCTGCACTTCGTCCACCTCGGCCACGCCCGACACGCCGCTGCGGGCCGCCACGCCGCCGACGCCGAGCGCATGCGCCGAGCGCGCCACCTGACGAATCGAGCGCGACAGCCGGCGCGCAAAGAACACGGCGGCGACGGCGGCGCAGCACACCGCCGCCGCCAGTCCGATAATGGAGACCATCAGCGCGCTGCGCGCCGCCGATTCGATTTCGGCTTCCGGCACGCCCACGGCCACCGTCCATCCGGACAGCGCCGAGCGTTCCAGCACCGTGTACAGCTTCATGTTGTCGTCGCTGGCGTTGCGGATCACGCCGATGGTCTTGCTGCGGATCGCTTCGCGCAGGTCCGGGCGGGTGTCGCCGCGTCCCGCCGCGCCGCCTCCGTAGGTCTGGGCAATCGTCATGCCGTTGCGGTCGTACACGCCGGCCAGCCAGGTCGGCGGCGCGTTCACCTGGGTCAGTACACCGTTGAAGTGGTCGATCTTGAAGCCCTGCGCGATCACGTAGCGCATGCCGTCCGGCGTGGTGACCGGCACGTCGACCACCACCAGCAAGGCTTGCGTGACGACGCCGCGAATCAGGTTCGATATTTGCGGCGTGCCGGCATCGAGCACCTGGGCCACGCGCAGGGCCGCGTCCGGACCAGGCAGAGGTGCGCCGAACGGCACTGCGGTATTGATCAGCTGCTGCCCGCGCTCGTCGAGCAGCGCGGTCCAGGTGGCGCCCACCTTGTCGGCGAAGCGCGCCTGCTCGTAGAAGCCGGCCAGGTCGCCGCGCGCCAGGTGCGGCGAGGTGGCCAGCATGCGCACCGCGCTCTGGGTGTTGGTCAGTTCGCGGTCGATGCTCACCAGCGAGATGCGCGCCGTTTCGCGCACCCCCTTGAGCGCCGCTTCGCGCTCGGCCTTGAGCAGCATGTTGAGCGAAATCGTCGAGAACAGGATGACCGGAATCAGGATCGCCGCGACCATCAGCGCGAGATAAGCGCGGATTTTCATGGCAGCGGCGGCGAAAGACTGTTCATGGAATGCTGCGGCCTTTGAAAAACGGAAGAAGTGGCAAAATGCCGTACGGTTGCAATTATATCCACTTTCTCACGCATTCTTGCGGCCCGGTCAAGCGGCCCTACTTCCAGTCGCCGCGCAAGGCCAGCACCTGCTGGTGCAGGTAATCGGGGGTGGCGTCTTCGGGCGCGACCGGCGCGCCGACCGCCAGCGCCAGGCGCGAACGCGGCCCGCGCGCGAAGGTGCGCTCGAACAGATTGGCCGGATCGCGCGTGAGCAGGCTGCCCCACAGGCCGCGCAGCGCCATCGGAATGACCGGCACCTTGCTGCGTTCGACGATCTTGGCGATCCCGCCGCGGAACTCGCCCATCTCGCCGGTCGAGGTCAGGCGCCCTTCCGGGAAGATGCACACCAGGTCCCCTTCGTGCAGCGCCTGGGCGATGTCGATATATGCCTTCTCCATCAGGAACGGGTCTTCCTTGGCCGGCGCGATGGGAATGGCGCGGGCGGTGCGGAACAGCCAGCCCATGAGCGGCATCTTGAAGATCTTATGGTCCATCACAAAGCGGATCGGACGCGGGCTGGCCGCGCCGATCACCAGCGCATCGACATAGCTGACGTGGTTGCACACCAGGACCGCCGGGCCTTCATCGGGAATGCGGTCCACGTCCACCGTCTTGACGCGGTGGATGGTGTGGATCAGCATCCAGGCCACGAAGCGCACCAGGAATTCCGGCACCAGCGAGAAGATATACAATGCCACGACAGCGTTGATGATCGCGGTGGCCAGGAACATCTGCGGAATCGTGAAATCGAGCTTGATCATCACAATGGCCAGGCCGGCCGCGCCGATCATGAACAGCGCGTTCAGGATATTCATGCCGCCGATGGTGCGCGACAGGTGGGCCGGCTCGCAGCGCGTCTGGATCAGGGCGAACAGCGGCACGATGAACAGGCCGCCGAACACGCCCACCATCGCAATATCGAACAGCACGCGCGCCACGCCCGCCTGCGCCAGGATGCCCATCATGTCCACCTCCAGCGCCGGGCGCACGTAGCCCATGCTGGCGAAATACAGGTCGATACCGAACAGCGACAGGCCGATCGAACCGAACGGCACCAGGCCGATTTCGACCTTGTGGCCCGAGAGCTTTTCGCACAACAGCGAGCCGACGCCGACGCCGACCGAGAACACGGTGAGCAGCATCACGAACACGCTGTAGTCGCCATGCAGGAAATTCTTGGCGTACAGCGGGAACTGCGACAGGATCATGGCGCCGTAAAACCAGAACCACGAATTACCCAGCATCGACAGGAACACGGTGCGGTTCTTGCGCGCGTGGCCGATGTTGCGCACCGATTCGGCAAACGGGTTCGGATTGATTTTCAGGTCCGGCATCGGCGCCGGCGAGTGCGGAATGCGGTAGCTGGCCGCAAGGCCAGCGACTGCGAAGAACATGGTGGCGCCGGCCACCAGCACCAGGCCGTTGGGCTTTAACACCAGCGCCGCACCCAGGATCTGCCCGAGCAGGATGCCCACAAAAGTGCCCATTTCGACCACGCCGTTGCCGCCGACCAGCTCTTCCGGTTTCAGGTGCTGCGGCATGTAGGCATACTTGACGGGGCCGAACAGGGTCGAATGCACGCCCATGCCGACCACCGAGGCGATCAGCAGCCACAGGGTGTGCGTCATCCAGCCGATGCCGGCCACCAGCATGATGGCGATCTCCAGCATCTTCACAAAACGCGCCAGGCGTCCTTTCTCGACCTTTTCGGCGATCTGCCCGGCGGTCGCCGAAAACACCACGTACGGCAAAATGAACAGGCCCGGAATCAGGCTGTTCAGGATGGCCGGATCGATCGTGGTCCAGCTGGCCGCTTCGAACGTCAATATCACCAGCAAGGCCGTCTTGAAGACGTTGTCGTTGAAGGCGCCGAGAAACTGGGTCCAGAAGAACGGCGCGAAGCGGCGCTGCGCGAGGAGGGAAAACTGGCTGGATTGACTCATGCTGATCGTTCTCTCAGGGTCTTGATGTGGCAAAAAAAGTGGCTGTTCATCGGCAGGGTAATCACGGCTGGCGCAGCAAGGCCTTGAAGGCCTGCGGTACCCACGGCCGCGCGGCCACGATGAAGCTGATCGCGTGGCGCTGGTCGAACGGCAGGCGCGTTTCGTGCTGGTGCTGCTGCGCGAATTCGGCCGCCACCTGCTTGAGGCGTTCGAGCAGCGCCGCGCCGGACTGCTTCGACAGCATCACGTTCACCAGCCGCATGACTTCATCTTCGCCATCGAAGCGCGAGTTCAGGTAGTCGGCCGCCGCCTCGTGCCGGAAGTAGCCCTGGATCGGGCCATTCGCGATCCAGCCGAAGGTGCGCGCGATCAGCAGCTTGACCCGGTTATTCGGCAGCAGCTCCAGAAAACCGATGCGGTCCAGCCGCAGCAAATATTTGGTCACTTCGGCTTCGGTCATGTCGTAAAAACGCACAATATCGTCGAAGCAGATGTGGTTCATGGCCGACACGGCCACCACCAGCAGGCGCGGATCGCCGATGATTTCGCGCTCCTGCGCCAGGGTCAGGTGCGAAATCAGGGTCGGCGCCGACTGCGCCGCACTGAGTTCGTCGAACTCGATGCCGGTCGCCGTGAGGATCTCGTCGAGCCGCTGCAAAGTGAAATTCTTCTGTGAAAACATACGCTTAACGCTGGCCTCCGACATGCCGATCCGTCCGGCCAGGTCGCCGTAAGTGATGCCGCGCCCCTTCAACAGGCGCTTCAAGGTGTCGACAAGTGTAATTGCGTGCGGCATTTCCGTATCCCTCTGAATTCTGGTAGCAAATATTAATACTTATTCGCAATAAAAGCGATACGACCTATCATGTCATTTAGCGAAGGCCAATCTTGCGTAAGATGTGCTTGCCAACCCGGCTACTCATATATGAAGGAACAGCATGAAAACCAAGCTGATGATCGTCGCCATCGCCTGCGCCCTGCTCGGCGCCAATCCGGCCGCGCAGGCCCAGGGCTCTAACCTGTCCACGTCGGCCAGCAACGTATCGGGCAACGTGGTGTTCGGAAGTATGCTGGTGGTGGCCGTCGGGGGCAGCGTGGTGGCGCAGAGCGTGGAAACGGTCGCCGACGGCACCATGGTGGTCTTCAAGAACGTCGCCGACGGCTCCACCGCCACCGTCAAATTCAGTGGCGATGGCGCCAGGGGCTTTTCGAACCTGGTCGGCCAGACCGTCACGGTCACCGCCACCGCCAGCGGCCATGTGCTGATCGCCGCCGGCAAGGTGATCGCCTTCATCCCGACCGAAATCGGCAAGGGCTTGCTGCATCACTCGCAAAACGGCGCGAAGGGCTGAGCATGAAGCGCTTCGGTCGAGGTCTCGTCTTTGCGCTTGTCCTGGCGCTTGCCGCGCCGCTGCACAGCGCGCACGCCGGCACCGCCTGCGAGCAGGTCGCGCAGGATGCCGACAGCTTCGTCAAGGCGGTCAAGCTGGCCGAAAACACCAGCGCCGCCCTCGACGCCTCCGGGGCCGAGGTGGCGCTGATCGCGCGCGTCGGCCAGGATCTGTCCAAATACGACCTGCGCTACTCGCACATGGCCTACGCCTGGCGCGACCATCCCAAGGGCCGCTGGACCGTGGTGCACCTGCTGAACCAGTGCGGCACGGCCAGCTCCAAGGTGTTCGACCAGGGCCTGGCCAACTTCTTCCTCGACGATTTGTTCGCCTACGAAAGCCAGATCGTGATCCCGGGCGCGCCAAGCCAGAAGCGCATCGCCGCCATGCTGGCCTCCGGGGCGCCGGCACGCCTGCACGGCGCGCACTACAACATGCTGGCCTTCCCGTATTCGACCAAGTACCAGAACTCCAACCAGTGGGTGCTCGAAACCTACGCCGCCAGCGAATCGGCCATCGAAGACCGCGGCGCCGCCCAGTCCTGGCTCAAGCAGGCCGGCTACGCGCCGGACACGATCTGGGTGCCGTCGGTCAAGCGCCTCGGCGCGCGCGTGTTCCGCGCCAACGTGGCCTTCGACGACCATCCGCTGGGCCGCCGCATCGCCGGCCAGATCGACATCGTCACCGTCGAATCGGTGGTGCGCTTCGTGAAGAAGCGCGATTCCGCCGTCACCGAGAGCGTGGTCGGCATCCGCTAAGTACGTGTGCAGAAGTTATTGTCATTTATAGCGAACAGAAGCGGATGCCTGGCAAGGCGCACGCCGCTAGCAGTGCGAGCACTGCTAGCGGTGGGCAACGCAGCAAGGCGCCGCTTATGGAAGCTGGAAATGACAAGAATTTATGTGCACTTACTTAACCCAGTTCAGAACACCCACAGCTTTTCGGGCGGCATGTGCAGCCAGTAGCTGCCCGCCTCCAGCCGGTACTTGGAATACGCGCGCAGGCTGCACTCCCCGCGCTTGAACAGGCACTCCCAGCGATCCCCCAGGTACATGCAGGTCAACAGCGGCAGCTCCAACGCGTTGTCGACCTGCTGGGCGCTGATCTTCACATCCTCAACGCGGATCAGCGGCGTGGCCTCGCCGCCGCTGCGGGCGCCCCGCGCCGTGCCCTGCATGCGCACGCCATCGACCATCACCGTCACCGTCGCCGTCGCCGCGCCATCGTTGGCGGCCACCACCTGGCCTTGCAGGCGGTTGTTACTGCCCATGAATTCGGCGGTGAACAGGGTCTCGGGCGTCTCGTACATGCTCTGTGGCGAGCCTTGCTGCTCGATCTTGCCGTTATTGAGCAGCAGGATGCGGTCCGAAATCGCCATCGCCTCGCCCTGGTCGTGCGTCACCATCAAGGCCGACAGGCCAAGCCGCACGATCAGCTCGCGCAGGAACGCGCGCGCCTCTTCGCGCAGCTTGGCGTCCAGGTTCGAGAGCGGTTCGTCGAGCAAAATCACCGGCGGGTTGTACACCAGCGCGCGCGCAATCGCCACCCGCTGCTGCTGGCCGCCGGAGAGCTGGTGCGGATAGCGCTCGCCCAGGTGGCCCAGTCCCAGCTGGCCCAGCACGTCCTTGACCTTGGCCTCGATCTCGCTCTTGCCCATCTTGCGCAGGGTCAGGCCGTACGCCACGTTGTCGAACACGGTCTTGTGGGGCCACAGCGCGTACGACTGGAACACCAGTCCCAGGCTGCGGTGCTCGGCCGCCATCTCGAACTTGCGCGCGCCGTCGAACACGCGCCGCTCGCCGATGTCGATGGTGCCGCTCTTCGGGCTTTCCAGCCCGGCCACGGCGCGCAGCAAGGTGGTCTTGCCGCTGCCCGAAGGCCCGAGCAGGGCCACCACTTCGCCGCGCCGCAGGTGCATCGATACACCCTTGAGTATCTGATTGGCTTGCGCGCCGGTGCCGTAATCGAGATGCAGGTCGTTGACAGTCAATTCATTCATGATGATTTCCGTTCTAGATATTTTATTGATGCAGCTTGACGCCGAAGCGCAGCGCAATGCCCAGGCCAATGGCCACCAGCGTGATATTGATGAACGAGAGTGCCGCCACCAGGTCGGTCGAACCGCCGGCCCACAGCGACACCAGCATGGCCCCGATCACTTCGGTGCCCGGCGTGAGCAGGTACACCCCGGTCGAATATTCGCGCTCGAAAATCAGGAACACCATCAGCCAGGCGCCCAGCATGCCGAATTTGATCAGCGGCAGCGTCACGTCGCGCGTGACCTGGCCGCGGGTCGCCCCCACCGCGCGCGCCGCCTCTTCCAGTTCCGGCCCCACCTGCAGCAGCGCGGCCGAAATCAGGCGCATGCCGTAGGCCAGCCACACCACCGAATACGCCAGCCACAGGGCGAAAATGGTCGAGCGCACTTCGCGCAGCAGCGGAATCGCATGCTCGCTGAGCCACAGCAGCGGCCCGAACCCGCTCGCCTTGAGCATCCCATCGAGCCAGCTTGGCACGAACAGGAACACCCACAGGAACGACAGGCCGGCCAGCAGGCCCGGCACCGCGCGCGGCACCAGCACGCTGTAATCGAGCATGCGGGTAATGCCATCGGGCTTGCGGTGCATCGCCAGTGCGATGGCCGTGTAGCACACCACCGCCAAAGCGCCGCCGATCACGCCGATCAGCACCGTGTTGATAATCCCGCGCACCAGCGAATGCTGGTCCAGGATGTCGCGGAAGTGCTGCAGGGTCAGCACATCCCACAGCACCACGCCTTCGCCCCAGTTCTGTACAAAAGAGCGCAGCACGATGCCCGACAGCGGCAGGATGATCGTCACCAGCAGCCAGCCGGCCAGCAGCGCGAACGCCAGCCACTTCCAGCGGCCCAGCGGCATCGCCTTCTGGCGCGCGCCCTTGCCCTTGATCGACACGTACTTGTTGGCCGACTTGAGCAGCCAGCGCTGGATCATCACCAGCGGCATGGTCACCATCACCAGGCACACCGCCACCGCCGCCATCAGGTGGTACGAGGGCGTGCCCATCTTGTTGGTCAGCTTGTACAGGTAGGTGGCCAGCACCAGGTGGCCTTCCGGGTCGCCCAGCACCAGCACCAGGCCGAACACTTCGAAGCCGAGGAAGAACACCAGCACGCCGGCGTAGGCCAGGGCCGGCATGATCATCGGCAGCGACACGTTCATCATCACGCGCAGCGGCGAGGCGCCGGCCACGCGGGCCGCCTCTTCCACGTCCGAGCCCAGGCTCTTCAAGGCCGAGGAAGCGTACAGGTATACGTGCGGCACGTGGGTCAGCCCGGCGATGACGACGATGCTGGTAAACGAATAGATATTCCACGGGATGAAGCCGAGCAGCTGCTTGGCCCACACCGAATAGAAGCCGACAGGCCCCATCGACACCACGTAGCCGAAGCCCATCACCATGGGCGAGACGAAAATCGGCACCAGCAGCATCGGCGCGATCCAGCTGCGCCCCGGCAGGTCGGTGCGCACCATCAGGAAGGCCAGCATGCCGCCCAGCGGCACCGCGATGGCGGCCAGGCCCGTGGCGAGGATCGCGCCGTTCTTGAAGGCCTGGGTAAAGTCCGGGTCGTCGAAAATGAAGGCGTACGCTTCGAAGCCCAGGGTTTTTTCGGGCATGAAGAATGGCGCCGACAAAAAGCTCTGGTAAAAAATCAAATACAGCGGCAGGAAGATGGCGACGCAGGCGAGCGTCACCACCAGGCCGCGCGGCCAGTTAAGCCGCGTGGCCCGCAATGATAAGGTGGTCATGTCAGGTCCGATCTTGGGATGAGGGAGGCGGGCGCTGGCCCACCGTGCCGGCGATTACTGGGTTTACTTCTTCCCTGCGGTGTCTTTCCACTGCTTCAGGAAGGCCATGCGCTTGGCCGGCGCCAGGTACTCGAGCACCGACGGGTGCACCGGAATCGGCTTGACGTTCTTTTCGCCGATGATCTTGATCAGTTCCGCCGAGGTGGTTTCGCCGGTGACGTCGGCGCGGATCGCAAACAGCTTCGACTCGTTGGCGATGACGGTCTGGCCGCGCACCGACAGCAGGTAATCCATCCAAAGCTTGGCCGCGTTCGGATTCCTGGCGGCCTTGTTGATGAACTGGACGCGCGACATGATCAGGGTGTAATCGGCCGGCAGCACCACGCCCAGCGACGGATCGCTCTTGGCGCGCACCAGCGCGTAGGAGCCGAGCACGTTGTAGCCGATCAGGTTTTCGCCCGACGAGATCCGTTCGAGCATGGTGCCGGTGGACGACTGCACGCGCACCTTGGCCGCTCCGAACGCGTTTTGCAGCTCGCCGAACTGCGGGTTCTCGCGCGCATCGGCGGTCATGAACATGAAGCCCACGCCCGATTTTTCGATGTCGTAAGTGGTGACCTTGTCGCGGAATTTTTCCGTCTTGATGATGGCGGCAAAGGCGGCGTGCGTCCTCGGTATTTCGTTACCGGTCAGGATACGCTTGTTATAGACGATGGCCGCCGGCTCGAAGGTGGTGCCGTAGGCGCTGTCGTTCCACACCGCCCATGCCGGCAGCTTGCCCGCTTCCTGCGACCGGTACTTGAGCGCATTGCCCTCGGACGCAAGGCGCATCTGCAGGTCCATCGCCGACGACCAGACCACGTCGGCCGTGTTGCCGCCGGCCGCCGCTTCCGAAATGAAGCGGTTGTACACTTCGGTCGAATTCATGTCGCTGTATTCGACCTTCACGCCGGGATACAACGCGTTGAAGTCCTTGATCAGCGGCTGCGCTGCCTTGCTGTCGGTGGCCGAGTAGATCACCAGCTTGGCCTCTTTCTTGGCGCCGTCGATGATCTTCTGGTAATCTGCCGGGTAGCCCGCCGGGACCTGTGCCAGGGCGCTGCCGGCGAAGATGAGCGCAATGCCTGCGCAGATAAGGGATCGTTTGATAGTCATGCTGTCTCCAGATTGTTGTTGTGTTTTTAGCGAATCAATTTGAATTGCCTGGCCTGCCGGTTGTAGTCGGCGACAGCCTTGTGAATGTAATCGGTCAGCGCCTGGCCGGTCAGCGTGAACGGATACAACCCGTGCGCCGAACGCAGCCTGTCGAAATCGGGACTGGCCGTCATGCGCTCGAAACTGGCCACCCAGCGCTGGTACTCGCTATCGGCCACCTTGGGTCCCATCCACACGCCGCGGATGATCGGCCACACCACGTCCACGCCCTGCTCGCGCGCGGTCGGCGCCTGCGCCAGCACGCCCGACAAGCGCTGTTCCGACAGCACCGCCAGCACCCGCACCTTGCCGGCGCCCGAGTACAGGCTCGCTTCCGAGGCGTCGCCCGACACCACCTGCACATGGTTCGCATGCATCGCGGTGAAGGCCTCGCCGCCGCCTTCCAGCGCCACGAAACGCAGCACCTTCGGATCGATCCCGGCGCGTTTGGCCAGCAGCGCCATCTTCATCCAGTCCTGGCTGCCGATCGTGCCGGACACCCCGATCAGCACCTTTTCCGGCGCCCGCCGCAAGGCGTCCAGCAGGTCGGCCAGGTTGCGGAAGGCCGAATCGGAGCGCACCGCGATCATCCCGTAGTCGGCGCCCAGGGCGGCCACCCAGCGCACGTCGTTCTCGCTGGCCTTGCCGAACTTGCCCTGCGCCAGATTGAGCAGCGAGCCGCCCGAGAACGCGACCAGCGTATCTTTCTCGCTGCCGCGCTGGGCCGCCATGGTGTGCCAGGCCACCGCGCCGATCCCGCCCGGCAGGTACGACAGGCGCAGCGCCGGCGCACTGGCGTCGCCCTTGAGCCCTTCGCGCGCCAGCTTGCAGGTCAGGTCCATCGCGCCGCCCGGCTTGGACGGCACGATGCATTCGGCGGCGGCGGCATGCACGCTAGCGCAGGCAATCAAGGTGGAAAACAGGATTTTCATGGCGGTGGCTTCTCTGGTCGGGCGCGGCGATCGAACAAGCATGATAGCCCCGCCAGTCATGCGAAATGCATCGGAAGCGGTATCAGCAGATGTATCAAAAGCGATGCTGGATACCGGCCGTGAGCCCCTTTTGGGTCGTGCCGAAACCGGCGTCGTCGCGCGACAGTCCCACCAGCTTGCCGTTGTCGGCCTTGGCGTAGGCTGCGGCCACATACAGGTCGGTGCGCTTGGACAGCGCATACATGCCGCGCGCCACGTACATGATCGGATCGGCGTCGGCATTGGCGGCCACGTTCTTGACGTCCACGTAATACACCGCGCCAGTCAGGGTCACCGCCGGCGTGGCGTACCAGCTCGCGCCGCCCCACCAGGTGGTGGCGCGCACGTCGGGCGTGGCCGCCTTGGCCGCTTCCAGCGTGTAGTCGCGCGCACCGGCGGTCAGGCGCATCGCCGCGGTCTTGTAATCGAGCGCCGCATGGAAGGCCGTGGTCTGGTCGCGCCGGCCGGTCCCGGCCAGGGTATTGGCGTTGATTTGCTCGTAGGCCGCCATCGCCGCGAAGCTGCCGCGGGTCCAGGAGCTGGCCACCGAATATTTGCGGCTGTCGGCACTGCTGCCCGCCTGCTCGCCCACGCCGATGCTGGCGCCGTATTTGAAGTCGCCCGTCTTGCCGGAGTATTTGACCAGGTTGTCGAAAGCGGTCGTCATGCCGTATTTGGACGAACCGGTGGCGTTCGACGAGGTGGCCCACGAGTAGTTCGGCGCGTAGCCGAGCGGGTCGAACAGGATCACGAAGTCGTAGGTGGTGGTAAACGAGCGCCCGATCACCACGCGCCCGAAGCTGCCGTCCAGGCCCACGTAGGCCTGGCGCTTGAACAGGGCGCCGTCGGCGCCGCCGGTATCCATCAGGATGCCGCCTTCCAGCCCGAACACGGCTTTCAGGCCGCCGCCCAGGTCTTCGGTGCCGCGCAGGCCCCAGCGCGAGGTGTTTTTACCGCCCGAGATGACGCGGGTGGCATTGTCGCCGGCGGCGTTGGTATTGGTGGTGTAGTCGACGCCGGCGTCGATCAGGCCATAAATCTGCACGCTGGACTGGGCCTGGGCGGCACTCGATATCGCCAAAGCGGCCGGCAGGGCGGCCGCCAGCGCGAGCGTAAGCACGGATGGTTTCATTCTTGTCTCCTGAGTTTTTATGTTTTATGTGGTACTGGAGCCACTATATGTTCGCCATCCTTTCAATTGGCTTTCAGTGAGCGCATGTACCCCACAGACCACACAGCCCGGGCATTTTTGCGCGCTTGGGGCTACACTGCCCGCATGCGCATACTCCTCGTCGAAGACCACATCGAACTGTCGCACTGGCTTTCCAAGGCCCTGCGCGACGCCCACCTGACCGTCGAATGCGCCGCCAACGGCGCCGACGCCGACGCCCTGCTGCACACGCAGGACTACGCGCTCGTCATCCTCGACCTGACCCTGCCGAAGATGGACGGCCTCGACGTGCTACGCCGCCTGCGCGCCCGTGGCGGCGCGCGCGCCAAGACCCCAGTCATGATCCTCACCGCGCGCGGCGGCCTGGAAGAGCGGGTCCAGGGCCTGAACCTGGGCGCCGACGACTACCTGTCCAAGCCGTTCGAACTGGCCGAACTCGAAGCGCGCGTCAAGGCGCTGCTGCGCCGCAGCCAGGGTAGCGAAGCCCTGGTGCACCAGTGCGGCGCGCTCAGTTTCGACACCAATACGCGCATGTTCGCGTACGGCGGCGCGGCGCTGGCGCTCACGCCGCGCGAACATGCGGTGCTCGAAGCGCTGATCACCCGCCCCGGACGCGCGGTATCGAAGGAAAAGCTGTTCGATGAAGTCTTCGCGCTGGAGGACGACGCCAACCTCGACGCCATCGAGCTGTATATCCACCGCGTGCGCAAGAAGCTCGAACGCGTCCAGGAGGGCGCGGCGGCGATCACCACCCTGCGCGGCATCGGCTACCTGTTGCAGCCGCGCGATCATCCAGGCTGACAGCGCGCCATGACCATGACGCCGCTGTACGCCACCCTGCGCCGCCGGATCGGCGCCGCGCCGCTGGGCAGCCTGCGCAGCCAGTTGCTGCGCTGGCTCCTCATCCCGCTGGTGCTGCTGGTGGCCCTGAACGCGGTCTCGGTGTACGACAACGCGCTCGACGCGGCCGACCTGGCGTACGACCGCTCGCTGCTGGCGTCCACCCGCGCGCTGGCCGAGCGGGTCGCCATCAAGGAAGGCAAGGTGGTGGCCGACGTGCCTTACGTGGCGCTCGACTCGTTCGAAACCGATACCTTGGGGCGCATCTACTACAAAGTGAGCGGCATCGATGGCGAAACCGTCTCCGGCTTCGACGACCTGCCGCCGGTGCCGGCCAACGTGCCCCGTTCGGAAGCCTATCCGGCGCTGGTGCGCTTCTACCACGCCGACTACAACGGCGAACAGGTCCGCATCGCCGCCCTGCTGCAGCCGGTGTACGACGATTCGATGCGCGGCATCGCCCTGATCCAGGTCGGCGAAACGCTCGACGCGCGGCGCGGCCTGTCGCGCAAGATCCTGTTCGATACGCTGCTGCGCCAGGCCGTGATGGTGCTGGCGGTCGCCTCGCTGGTGTGGTTCGCCGTGCGGCTGGTGCTGCGGCCCCTGATGCGGCTGAAGATCGAAGTCGAAAACCGCGCCCTGAACGACCTGTCGGACGTCGACCAGGCGCTGGTGCACAAGGAAGTGCGCCCGCTGGTGGCGGCCATGAACGGCACCATGTCGCGCATGCACAACCTGATCGCCAGCCAGCGCCGCTTCATCGCCGACGCCTCGCACCAGTTGCGCACCCCGCTCACCGTGCTCAAGACGCAGGCCGAACTGGCGCTGCGCGAAAACGACGCGGCGGCGATGCGCGAGATCGTCAAGTCGATCGCGGCCACCACCGACGCCACCGTGCACCTGGCCAACCGCCTGCTCACCCTGGCGCGCGTGGAGCATGGCAGCGAAGCGGCCGGCATGGCGCCGGTCTCGCTGACCGCCATCGTGCGCCAGGTCGGGCTGGAGATGGCGCTGCCGGCCGTGCAAAAGCGGATCGACCTCTCGCTCGACGCGTTTGAAGAAGCGCGGGTCGACGGCCAGGAGCTGATGCTGCATGAACTGGTGACCAACCTGGTCGACAATGCGATCCGCTACACCCCGGCGGGCGGCAAGGTGGCGCTGCGGGTCAGGGTCGATGGCGCCAAAGTGCAACTCGATGTGGAGGATAGCGGCTGCGGCATTGCCGACGACGAGCATGAAAAAGTGTTCACCCCGTTTTACCGGTCGTCGGGCGCGCTCGAGACCAACCCTGGCGGCACTGGCCTGGGCCTGGCCATCGTGCGCGAAGTCGCGAGCCTGCATCGCGCCGACGTGAGCCTGGCCGGCGCCAGCGCGGGGCCGGGGCTGAAGATCACAATTCGCTTCAATTCGGCCGCATAAGATTGCGGATTCAATACAGACACGTAAAACTGCCAGTCAGCCGGCGCCCCCGGTGCTAATGTTGATAGCGCTGTATTTACAGCACATCTCAACAACAAGAAACGGAGAGCAGGCATGCAGTTCATTCAAAAAGCATTACTCGGCATCGTATTGGCGGGCGGCGCGATCGGCGGCGCGGGCGCGGCGGACCGCTTGAGCGCGCAGTACCAGGAACCACGCGGCGGCCACACCACGCTGGTCGACCAGGCCAAGCGTTACAGCGCCTGGAACGTGGCGCGCATGCTGGCCAACCCGCAGTTCGCAACAGCGCTGGACCGGCGCCTCGCCGGCGACGACAAGGCGGTCATGCTCACTACCCTGCTCGACGACGTGCGCCAGCCGGATGCGCAGACCAGGGCCAGCGCCGATAAACTGCGCTTCCTGGACCAGCGCGTGCGCGAGCACAAAGCCATCGCGCGCGATGCCAAAAACCTGCTCGAAGTGCGCCTCTACCTGCCGCCGGGAGCCGAGGCGCCGCGCGACATGAGCGGCCTGCTGGTCGCCTATGCGCCCGCCGGCAAACGCGCCGAATGGAGCGACGTCGAGGCATTCGACCATCTGGGCCAGGTGCAGCTGCTCGACGCGCGCACGCCGCCGGCAATGCCGGTGCTGATCGTCGGCATCAACGCGCGCGAAGACATGCGCGCCGGGCTGGCCTACGTTAACCGCAGCCTGCGCGCAGCCGGCCTGCAATCGGTCGCGCCCATGGCCAAAGCCAGCGTGGCCGCGGCCGACATCGACACCACGCGCCTGGACCGGGTCAGCCTCGCCAACAGCCAGGAAACCTGGGTCTCGGGGCCGGCCGAAGTCTTCGCCATCGTCTCCGGGGTACAGCCCGACCAGGCCAAGGCGGAACTGAGCGTGGTCGACATGCCCTACCTCGACTACGCCGGCACCAGCTACACGCCGAACCAGATCATGGTCTTCTGGAGCAGCTACCGCTACGGCGCAGCCAACATCCAGCTGTTCGAACATGACGACAACACCAACTACAAGGACCTGGCGGTGGCCCTGGGACAAAGCGTGAGCGCCATCCTCGGCGTGTTCGCACCCTCGTACGCCGTCATCGGCCAGGTCGCCACGGCGATCCTGCAAGCCATGCCGGCCGGCTGGTTCAGCAACGATGACGACTACGTCGACTCGTTCTACACCATCGAACGTGGCCGCACCTACGACAACCATCGCGGCGCCGCCAACAATGCGACGGTGACGCTGTCGCCGTATCTGCTGCGCGCGCAGTAAATCACGCTCGCGGCGCCACGGGCGGCGCCGGGAACGCGCGTGTACGGCTTTAGCGGGGTGGACAGCGGTGGTGCGTGCGCCAGCAAGGTGGCGCAGCTCGCTTGCGAAGTGCGGTGGAAGGCTGGTCGCCCCGCGCCAGGGCGGTCCTCGGCGGGGGCGAGCGGCATTAACTCAGGTTTTCAAGCCTGATCTTGACCGCCTTGCCGACCACCGCGCCAAGCTCCTCGATCTTGCCGATCGCCGCATCGATGTTCTTTTCCTGCGTCTGGTGCGTCAGGATGATGATATCGGTGCGCGTCTCGCCTTCGCCCGGCTCCTTCTGCATCACCGCGTCGATCGAAATGCTGGCGTCGGCCAGGATGCGCGTCAGGTCCGCCATCACGCCCAGCTGGTCCTTCACGTACACGCGCAGGTAGTAGCTGGTGGTGATCTCCGACATCGGCAAAATCGCCACGTTGGTCATCTGGTTCGGCTGGAACGCCAGATGCGGCACGCGGCATTCCGGATCGGCCGTGGCCAGGCGGGTGATGTCGACCAGGTCGGCGATCACCGACGACGCCGTCGGCTCCCCGCCCGCGCCCTTGCCGTAGTAAAGCGTGGCGCCGACCGCGTCGGCCTGCACCAGCACCGCGTTCATCGCCCCTTCCACGTTGGCGATCAGGCGCTTGGCCGGAATCAGGGTCGGATGCACGCGCAGTTCGATCCCTTCCACGCCATCGACCACGGCGCGCTTGGTGATCCCCAGCAGCTTGATGCGGTAGCCCAGCTGCTCGGCGTAGCGGATGTCGATCGCCTGCAGGCTGCTGATGCCTTCCACGTGGGCTTTGTCGAACTGCACCGGGATGCCGAACGCGATCGAGGCGATGATGGTCGCCTTGTGCGCGGCGTCCACGCCTTCGATGTCGAAGGTCGGATCGGCTTCGGCGTAGCCCAGTTCCTGCGCCTGTTTCAGCACGGTGGCGAAATCGAGGCCCTTGTCGCGCATCTCGGACAGAATGAAATTGGTGGTGCCGTTGATGATGCCGGCCACCGATTCGATGCGGTTGGCGGTCAGGCCTTCGCGCAGCGCCTTGATGATCGGGATGCCGCCCGCCACCGCCGCTTCGAACGCCACCATCACGCCCTTGGCCTGGGCCGCGGCAAAAATCTCGTTGCCGTGCAGCGCCAGCAGCGCCTTGTTGGCGGTGACCACGTGCTTGCCGTTGTCGATCGCCTTCAGTACCAGGCTCCTGGCGGTGTCGTTGCCACCAATCAGTTCGACCACGATGTCGATATCCGGATGGTTGAGCACCAGGTCCGGGTCGGTCACCAGCTCGCAGTCGGTGCCGACGATGGCGCGCGCGCGCTCCACGTTGCGGACCGCGACCATGGCAATCTCGATGCCGCGGCCGGCGCGGCGCCGGATTTCTTCCTGGTTGCGTTTAAGGACGTTAAAGGTGCCGGCGCCAACTACGCCAAGGCCGATCAGGCCGATTTTGATGGGTTTCATAGTTCTTTATCTGGAAGAGGTATCAGCCGCGCCCATGGCGGCGTCGGTAGCCGTCAAGGAAGCGCGCAATGCGGCCGCAAGCGTCGGTCAGGTCGTCGGAATTGGGCAGGAACACGAGGCGGAAGTGATCCGGTGCGATCCAGTTGAAGCCCGTTCCCTGCACCACCAGGACTTTTTCTTCGGCCAGCAGGTCGTAGGCAAACTGCTGATCGTCCGCGATCGGGTACATCACGGGGTCGAGGCGCGGGAACATGTACAGCGCCGCTTTTGGCTTCACGCAGGTCACGCCCGGAATATCGGTCAAGAGTTTGTGCGCCATGTCGCGCTGGCGCAGCAGGCGCCCGCCGGGACCTACCAGGTCGTTGATGCTCTGGTAGCCGCCGAGCGCGGTCTGGATCGCGAACTGGCCCGGCGCGTTGGCGCACAGGCGCATCGAGGCCAGCATGTTGAGGCCATCGATGTAGTCCCTGGCGTGGCGTTTTTCGCCCGACACCACCATCCAGCCGGCGCGGTAGCCGCACGAACGGTAGTTTTTCGACAGGCCGTTCAGGGTAATGAACAGCACATCGTCGGCCAGCGCGGCGATCGAGTCATGCTGCTCGCCGTCGTACAGGACCTTGTCGTAGATTTCGTCGGCCAGGATGATCAGCTGGTGCTGGCGCGCCAGCTCGATGATCTCGAGCAGGATCTCGCGCGGATACAGCGCGCCGGTCGGGTTGTTCGGGTTGATCACCACGATCGCCTTGGTGTTGCTGGTGATCTTGCGCCGCATGTCGTCGATGTCGGGGTACCAGCCGGCCTGCTCGTCGCAGATGTAATGCACCGGGTTCCCGCCCGACAGGCTCACGGCGGCGGTCCAGAGCGGATAGTCCGGGGCCGGCACCAGCACTTCGTCGCCGGTGTTGAGCAAGCCGTTCATGGCCATGACGATCAGTTCCGAGGCGCCATTGCCGAGGTAGATGTCTTCGATCGTCACGCCGCAGATGTGCTTGCTCTGGGTGTAGTGCATGACGGCCTTGCGCGGCGCGAACATGCCTTTCGAATCGGTGTAGCCGGCGGCGCCGTGCATGTTGAGGATCATGTCCTGCACGATCTCGTCCGGCGGGTCAAAACCGAACACGGCCAGGTTGCCGATGTTGAGCTTGATGATTTTGTGGCCTTCTTCCTCCATCTGCTTGGATTTCTCCAGCGCGGGGCCGCGGATTTCGTAGCAGACGTCGTCGAGCTTGTTCGATTTCAGAATCGGTCGCAAAATATTTCCCTGTTCAGTGGCGCTTTGTTGCAGTGCGAAAAAGACCCATTTTGCCGAAAGGAGATAATTTAAGCAACCTTCGCTTGCTGCCGAATCGGCAACAACACGCGACATGGTGCGCTTTGGCGTCCGTTGCACCTCAATTTCGCGAAAATTCGCGGTTTACTGGACTTTGTGGCATGCTAACGCCACGCGCAGTGTCAAAGAACCCTGCATTACCTATTTTGTGCCCATGCCATGAAGCTCCATTCCAGCCCCACCCAACAATACCAGACCGTGACCGGTTACGACGATACCGGCGTCGAAATCAACGCCCAGCGCTTCGATTACAGCCTGCTGGTCATGCCCGAGACGCCCCCGCGCCCCTGGCCCGTCGCCAGTTTCGAGGCGCTCACGGCCGAGCATTTCGAGAAAATCGAAGCCGACCAGCCGGACGTGCTCATTCTCGGCACCGGCGACAAACAGCGCTTCGTGCATCCGAAACTGATCGCCGCACTGCTCGAGCGCCGCATCGGCTGCGAATGCATGGACAACAAGGCCGCCTGCCGCACCTATAACATCCTGATGGGCGAGGGACGCAAGGTGACCCTGGCCCTGATCCTGGGCGAAGCGCGATAACCCACGCTTGCGACGACCGCCAGCTTTAAGGACCGTCGTTCCCGCGCAGGGCTGGGCGCCCCCACGGGAACGACGGCGCGGACGGTGCAACAGGTAACGACAGGGCGACCCAGCCGTCACTCCGCTACTTGCAATCCGGCACTCCGCCCCCATATCTGCTGCGCCCAAACACATTTCCCCTGTTGCGCTGCGGGGTATAAAATCAGCGCTGACTCACCTTCAGGAGAGAACCTGTGGCTGATAGCCAAACTGCAGCACCTTTTACCGACTTCTCCGCCGTCATGACGGGCGACAAGCCGTTCCAGCTGTCCGGCCGCCCCGCCCGCTACACCGTGCTGTACTTTTATCCAAAAGACAACACACCGGGCTGCACCACCGAAAGCATCGCTTTCCGCGACCTGCACGAACAGTTCCAGCAAGCCGGCACCGACATCTACGGCATCAGCCGCGATTCGCTGCGCTCGCACGAAGGCTTCAAATCCAAGCTCGGGCTGCCGTTCGAACTCATTTCCGACCCGGAAGAAGCCATGTGCCTCCAGTTCGGTGTGATGAAAATGAAGAATATGTACGGTAAGCAAGTGCGCGGCGTCGAACGCAGCACGTTTGTAATTGACGCTGATGGTAAATTGATGAAAGAATGGAGAGGCGTGAAAGTCCCTAATCACGCCGAGGACGTGCTGGAGTTTGTAAAGAGCCAACCTTGAGAGGGACATTTCTTATCCAGGGGACCCTGTCGATCAACCCGCAGCAGAACCGATTGCACCAGCCATTTTGAGTCACACCTTCCGTTTCCAGCATCATCCCAATCTGGCGGCCTGCCGGCCCGGCCACTATGCCGGGCCCGACCACCACCCCCTTAGTTCGCACAGCCGCATCGAGCCCGCCGCCACAAGCGCCGCCTGCGCCGACGCCTCCGGGCTATCCTCCTGCACCTTTTTAGATTGAGACCCTGATGCCACTGCCAAAAATCCCCACCAAGCCAGCCACCCTGCTGCTGGCCGAAGATTATCCAAAAGCCGAGCGCGGCAACAAGCCTGCGCCGGTCGCGGCCGCCAAGCCAAAACTGAGCGCGGTGGCCGAAATCGCCGTCGAACCGGTCGCACAAGCGCCGGCCAAGGCCACGCGCGCCAAGGCCCCGGCCAAGAAAGCCGCCCTGGTCGCCGCGCCGGCCCAAGCCGCCCCGGCGCCGCTGATCACGTCGCCAGCCGTCATGGAGACGCCGATCGCCAAACCTGCCGCTCGCGGCAAGGAAAAGCAGCCGCTCGACCTGGAAGCGCCGCACCCGGCCAAGCACAAGGCCGTCGAAATGGTGGTCAAGTCCTCCGCCAGCCGCAATGCCGACCAGACCGGCAAGACCAAGATGTTCGTGCTCGACACCAACGTGCTGATGCACGACCCATCGTCGCTGTTCCGCTTCGAAGAGCACGACGTCTACCTGCCGATGATGACGCTCGAAGAGCTCGACGACCATAAAAAGGGCATGTCCGAAGTGGCGCGCAATGCCCGCCAGGTGTCGCGCACGCTCGACGCGCTGGTCGGCAACATCGACGACGGCGCCATCGAAAGCGGCATCCCGCTGGCCAAGCTGGGCAACAAGGACGCCAAGGGCCGCCTGTTCTTCCAGACGCGCCTGCAAAACGGCCCGACCCTGCCGGAAGGCCTGCCGGTCGGCAAAGCCGACAACCAGATCCTCGGCGTGGTGCGCAACCTGGAAGCCGAGCAGCCGGGCCGCGCCATCGTGCTGGTGTCGAAAGACATCAACATGCGCATCAAGGCACGCGCGCTGGGCTTGCCTGCCGAAGACTACTTCAACGACCACGTGCTGGAAGACAGCGACCTGCTGTACTCGGGCATCGTGCAATTGCCGGACGACTTCTGGAACAAGAACGGCAAGGACATGGAGTCCTGGCAGGAAAACAAGAACGGCGTCTCGTCGACCTTCTACCGCGTGACCGGCCCGACCATGCTGACCTTGCTGGTGAACCAGTTTGTCTACCTGGAACCAAAGAATGGCGAAGCGCCGTTCTACGGCCAGGTCAAGCAGCTCAACGGCAAAACCGCCGTGATCCAGACCCTGCGCGACTTCAGCCACAACAAGAACAACGTGTGGGGCGTCACCGCGCGCAACCGCGAGCAGAACTTTGCGCTGAACCTGCTGATGAATCCGGAATGCGACTTCGTCACCCTGCTCGGCCAGGCCGGTACCGGCAAGACCCTGCTGGCCCTGGCGGCCGGTCTGGCGCAGGTGCTTGAGACCAAGCTGTACAACGAAATCATCGTCACCCGCGTCACCGTGCCGGTGGGCGAAGACATCGGCTTCCTGCCGGGTACCGAGGAAGAGAAGATGGGTCCGTGGATGGGCGCCTTCGACGACAACCTCGAAGTGCTCAACAAGTCCGATTCGGATGGCGGCGAGTGGGGCCGCGCGGCAACGCAAGACCTGATCCGCTCGCGCATCAAGATCAAGTCGCTCAACTTCATGCGCGGCCGTACCTTCGTGAACAAGTTCCTGATCATCGATGAAGCGCAGAATCTGACGCCGAAACAGATCAAGACCCTGGTCACGCGCGCCGGTCCCGGCACCAAGATCCTGTGCCTGGGTAACATCGCCCAGATCGACACGCCGTACCTGACCGAAGGCTCGAGCGGCCTGACCTACGTGGTCGACCGCTTCAAGGGCTGGTCGCACAGCGGCCACGTGACCCTGGCGCGCGGCGAACGTTCGCGCCTGGCCGACCACGCGAGCGAAGTGCTGTAACACGCTTGATCCTATTTCGCTAATCACTGACTAGTTCAGTCGAAACGGTCTCTCTCCAGTCATCTGGACAGAGGCCGTTTTCTTTTGCTGGATGCTTTGTAAGGGACGCAATGGACACAGTGCCGCATGACGAAGGCGCGCTCTTGACAGGCCGCGCAGCGGAGACGGACGCGCTGCGCGCCGCCTTCGCCGCCGGCTGCCGGCGCAAGCAATGGGGCTTGCTCGTCACCGGCGGCGCCGGTGCCGGCAAGTCGGCGCTGCTGGCGCAGCTGGGCGCGATGGCGGCCAGCCAGGGCGGCTGGTTCGTCAGCGGCAAATTCGACCAGTACCGGCACGATGCGCCGTCGGCCATCGTCCAGGCCATGCGCGCGCTGGGCCGCCTGCTGCTGGGCGAACCGGCGGCGGCGCGGCAGCGCCAGCGCGAGCGCATCCTGGCGGCGCTCGATACCAACGCCGGCCTGGTCGCCGCCGGCCTGCCCGAATTCGCCCTCCTGCTCGGCCGCATCGAGGCCGCCGACAGCGACCCGGCGCGCCACCAGGCCCGCATGCGCACCGCCTTCCTCGACCTGCTGCGCGCCGTGGTGTCGCCTTCGCGCCCGGTGGTCATCGTCATCGACGATCTGCAATGGGCGGGACCGGCGGCGCTGGCCGCGTTCGACGCCTTGCTGCGCGACGCGACCCTGCACGGCCTGTTCTTGGTGGGCGCCTTCCGCAACGACGACGTCGACGCCGCCCACCCGCTGCATGCCATGCTGCTGCGCTGGCGCGCCTGCGCGACGCTGGAAGTGAACAACCTGCCGCAGGCTGGCATGGGCGCCTTCGTCGGCCGGCTCGCAGGCCTGGAGACGCAGCGCTGCGCCGCCCTGGCCGCCATCATCGGCCAACGCACGCGCGGCAATCCCTTCGACACGATCGAGCTGGTCGACGCGCTGCGCAGGCACGGACTGCTGCGCGCCGATGACGACATGGCGCCCATCCTCGCCTTCATCGCGCAGCGCGACGTCACCAGCCTGCTGGCGCTGCGCATCGCCCGCCTGCCGCCGGCACCGCGCCTGATGCTGCGGGTGCTGGCCTGCCTCGGCGGCGCGGTCGATGCGCAGGTGCTGGCGTTGGCCGCAGGGTGCGATGCGGCCGCACTGGCGCCGGCGCTCGCCGATGGACTGGTGCTGGCGTCCGGGCGCGCCCTGCGCTTCTGCCACGACCGCGTGCAGCAGGCGGTCTACGAAGGCATGCCGGCCGGCGAACGCCAGGCGCTGCACCTGGCCATCGGCCGTCGCCTGCTGGCGCGGGAGGGGCAGGAAGCCGGCGCATCGGAACAGTATCTGGCGCTGGCCGACAGCCCGTCCGACCCGGCCGAACGGCGCCAGGTCGCCACGCTGTTCGGCCAGGCCGCGGCCCAGGCCCGCACCCAGGCCGACTACGCGCTCGAAGAGCGCTTCCTGAACGCCGCCGTGCGCCTGCATGGCGCCGCCCCTGCGCTGATGCGCGCCTGGCACGCGTCCCTGTACAGCCTTGGCCGCCACGCCGAGGCCGACGCGGTGTACGCGCGGATAGCCGGCGGCGACACCAGCCTGACCGACCTGATCGAAGCGGCCTCGGTGCAGATCGACAGCATGACCAGCCGCCGCCTCCTGCCCGCTGCCATCGACCTCGGAATCGCCCTGCTGGCCCGCGCCGGTGTCGTGCTGGCCGACTGCGGGCCGGCGCGGCTCGACGCCATCGCCGCCTGGGCCTACAGCGGCGCGCTGGACGCCGACCTGCGGCGCCCCGCGCCGCTAGATCCGCATGTGCAGGCGGTCGGCAGGCTGCTGCACCTGACCACGCTGGCAAGCTACTACGCCGACGACCAGCGCCTGGTGCCGCTGCTGGTGCGCTACCAGCAGATGTGGATCGAGCACGGTCCCTGCGCGGCGCTGCTCAAGACCTTCGGAACGCTGCCGATCCTGTTCAAGCAGCGCGGCGACTACCGCACCGGCCATGCGATGCTGATCAAGGCGCAGGCAATCGGCAAGGCGCGCGGCTACGACTACGAGTCCGCCTGGCTGCAGCACGTGTTCGCGCTGGCGTCGCTGCACTGGGTCGAGCCGCTCGAAAACGCCATCGCCCACGCGCGCCAGGCGCGCCGGGTGCTGCTGCAACACGGCGACGTTCAATACGCGACCCACAGCTACCACACCGAGATCGTGGCGCAGCTCGAGTGCGCGCCGACCCTGGACATGCTCGCGGCGCTCCTGTCCGAGGCCGAAGCGAGCACCGGGCGTGGCGGCAACGTCACCGCCAGCCGCGTCCACCGCAGCTACCGCTACCTGCTCGATGTGGTGCGCGGCGCGATCGACATGCACTTCCCGGCGCCCGCCGGCGACCTCGATACGCCCACCGCCTGCCTGGTGCGCGCGCATGTGGCCCTGCTGTTCGGCGACGACGACGCGCTGGCGCGCCATTCGGCGGCCGCCATGCCCTTGCTGGCCTCTTTTGCCGGCATCTATGCGGCCGCCCTGGGCTACCTGTTCCGCGCGCTGGCGCTGGCGCGGCAGGCGCACGATGACAAAGACGCGCTGCGCGAACTGGGCGCCTGCCGCGACTGGATGGCGCTGCGCGCCGCGGACGCGCCGCGCAATTTCGCCCATCTGGTCACGTGGATCGACGCCGAACGCGCCTGGGCCAGCGGCGCGCCGGCCGCTGCCGCCACGCTGTTCGACCACGCGCTGCTGGCCATGCGCGCGCACCGGCGGCCCTGGCAGCGCGCCGCGATCACCGAGCGCGCCGGCCTGTGTTACCTTGCGCAGGGCCTGGAATACGTGGGCGCCTCGCTGCTGACCGAGGCGCTGCGCCATTACGAGGCCTGGGGCGCGTCGGCCAAGGCCAGCGCGCTGCGCGGGCGGCATGCCTTCCTGCGCAACGCGGCCGCGCCGGCGCGCCGCGCGGCCGATGCCGCCAATGCGCCGCTGGACAACATCGACCTGCTGGCCGTGCTGCGGGCCTCGCAAGCCCTGAGCGCCCAGACCACCCTGGCGCGCTTGCAGGAGCGCGCCGGCGAGCTGCTTTGCGCGCTGGCCGGCGCCAGCGCCGCGCAGCTGCTGATTTGCCCGGTCGCGAACACCCCCGCCCTGCCCATGTCGCTGCTGCGCCATGTCGAGCGCACGCGCGAGGTACTGCTGCTCGACGATGCGCTGCAGGATGACCGGTTTGCGCGCGACCCGTATTTTGAAGGGCGCAGCCAGTGTTCGGTCCTGGCCGTGCCGATCTTCAAGCAGCATGTGCCGCACGCCGTCCTGCTGCTGGAGAACGGCAGCGTGCGCGGCGCCTTCACCGCCAATCAACTCGACACGGTGATGCTGATCGCCGGCCAGCTCACCATCTCGCTGGTCAACCTGGAAAACCATGATGAATAGACTGACCCTCGCCATCGGCGCCGCGCTGGTCCTGCTGGCCGCCAAGGCCTTTGCCCAGCCAGCGCCGGCCGCCGACAGGATCGCCGCCCTGGTGTCCGCACTGTCGACGAACCAGCTCTGGATGAACGGCATGACGCCGCACCTCCGGCTGGGCGCCGACGCTTCCCCCTCGGAGGTACTGGACCGGTGTTTTCAGATGATGCGCTTTGACGCGGGACCGATCGAGGATTACAAGATCGTCGCCGTACGCGATGTGCTCATTGCGCCGGAGGACAAACGTTCACCCAAACTGACCGCCGTGCTGGTCGAGTCGAACCTCGGCCCGAAGATCGTGCTGATGCGATTCGAGGGAACGCACTGGTGGACCCGCGCGTTCGACGCCAGGTAAACGCCGCCGTGGCGTCAACCGCTTTCCACCCGCGCCCGAAGGCGCTCGCGGTAGCGCCCCGGCGACACATTGAACCAGCGCTTGCACGCCCTGAACAAGGTGCCCTGGTTGGCGAAGCCGAGCCGGAAACTGATCTCGGTAAAGCACAAACTGGTCTGATCCAGATAATGCGCGGCCTGCTCGCGCCGCACCGCGTCGACCAGCTGCACATACGAGGTCCCCTCGTCCTGCAGGCGCCGGTGCAAGGTGCGCTCGCTCATGCACAGCGCCCTGGCCACGTCGCCGCGCGCCGGTTCGCCGTCGGCCAGGCACGCCATCACCAGCTCGCGCACGCGCCGCGTGGTGCGGGCGTCGCCCAGGCGCGCCAGGCGCTCGTCGGCGAAGCGCTCGTGCAGTTCGGTCAGCAGCGGATTGCCGGTCATCAGCGCCAGCCCCAGATCGGCCTGTGAAAAACACAGGCGATAGTGCCTCGTGCCGAAATGGCAGGGACAGCCGAACGCCGCCAGGTACGGCAGCAGGTTGGCCGGCCGCGCGTGCGCCAGGTCGACCGACTGCGGGCGCAGCTCGCGTCCAGTCATCCAGCGGCACAGATTGGTAAACATGAGCAGTGCGAAATCGTAGCGTTCGCCGGGCACGTCCTCGCCCAGCGCCAGGGTCAGGCTGCAACCCTGGCTGTCGAATGCCAGTTCCACCGTGGCCGCGCTGCTGATGATCGGCACGTACTGCGCCATGCGGCGCACGGCGGCATCGAGGTCGGGGCTGGACATCATCACATGCAAGGCCGCGCCGAAGCAGGCCGGCTTGGCGGCGCCTTCGAGTGCCAGGCCCAGATGCGGGTGGCCCGACTGCTGCGCCGCCAGCGACCACAGGGCCGAGACGGCGGCGCTGTCGAAGCGGCCGTCGGGATCGTCCAGCTCGTCCAGCGGCAAGCCGGCTTCCTCCAGCAATGACAGCGGCTCAAGACCGAGCGCGCCGATCATCTCGACGATCCCTTTTACCCATGCTGCGGACACGGTCGGTCTGGATATCGTCACGGAAATGGGAACCTCGTCTTTCTGGCCCGCGAAAACGGCTGCGGCCACGCCTTGGCGCTGTGCCGCCCTGCTCGCATCATACTATGAACCCATTGTCACGAAAACAACTCCTTCAGTTTGTTGTCATCGGCGCCACAGCCGCCCCGCATGGCCCGGAAAGCGAGCGAATTGGCCTGTCCGGCGACTGCCCGGCCTGACCGCCACGCATATAGTGGTTGTCCACAACTAAAGGAGACACTCATGCGACACGCATTCACCCAGGCCGCAAGGTCCGCACTCGCCCTCGGTTTGTTCGCAGCGGGACTCGGACTGTCCGGCGCGGCCGCGGCCCAGGAACCGATCATTTTCGTGCACGGCTACAGCGGCTCGTCGTCCAACTTCGACGCCATGCTCATGCGCTTTACGGCCAGCGGCTATCCGCGCGCGAAGCTGTACGGCTTCAACTACAGCTCCCTGACGAGCAGCGACCGCACCAGCGCCGCCTCGCTCAACACCTTCATCAACAGCGTCCGCGCCAGCAACGGCAACCAGCCGGTCAGCGTGATCGCCCATTCGAACGGCGGACTGGTGGTGCGCTGGCAGCGCGCCAAGCTCGGCGGCCAGGCCGGCATGCGCCGCTTCATCACCCTGGGCACGCCGCACAAGGGCACCACCAGCGCCTACGGTTGCTATTCGCCGGCATGCTTCGACATGCGGCCCGGCTCGTCGTTCATCACCCAGCTGGCCGGCGCCGGTTGCGACCGCTCGCTGTGGTCGGCCAACGATGGCGTGATCCTGCCGGCGAGTAATGCGCAGTGCGGCACCAGCGTGCAGACCGCCAGTGTCGGCCACATTGCGATGCTGACCGACACCAGCGTCTACAACCAGGTCCGCGCGCAACTGCCGTAATACAAGCAACCAGGACAAGGATCAGCCATGGATTTTTACCGCACATCGGCCGTTTTGCGCCGCCACTGTCTGGTCCTGCTGCTGGCGTTGACGGGGGCGCACGCCGCGCCTCCGGACACTGCGTCGAGTATCGTCGCGCTGGTCGGCGACCAGCCGGTTCGTACAGCCTTGCTCGACGCGCTCGTCGACGCCAACGCCGGCCGTGCCAATCCCTTCGATGAAGAAAGCGCGCAAGACCGCCAGGCGCGCAGCGACGCCCGCGCCGCGCTCGACCGCAACGCACTGCTGGGCGAACTGGTGACCATGGAACTGATGGCGCAGGAAGCGGTCAAACTGAAGCTGCACGAGTCGCCCGAGCTGGTGGCCGAAGCGGAGCTGGCCTACAAAACGCTGCTGCAGCGCGATCTGGTGCGGCACCTGCTGTCCACCATTCCGGTGACCGAAGACGAGATCGCGCAGCGCTACCAGGGCGTGCCAAACGAGCGCCAGTTCCAGCTGGCCACGCTCGATGTGGCCGGTCCCGCGCAGGCACGCGCCGCGCTGGCCGCACTGCGCGCGGGCAAGCGCTTTGCGCAGGTTGCCAGGCGCTATTCAAGCGCGCCCAATCCGCCCGCGCCAGGCTGGCTGATGGCGGCCCAGATGGATAGCGCCCTGGCGCAGCAAGTGGCCGGCATGCGTGCGGGCCAAGCCATCGAACGCCCGCTGCCGCAGGGCGGCTCGCAAGTCGTGCAACTGATCGCCACCAGGCAGATGCCCAAGCCGGCACTGGCCGAACTGCGGCTCGGCTTGCGCACCCGGATCATGCAGGAACGGCTCGGCCAGCGCATCGAAGCGCTCAAGACGGGCGCCGCCATCCGGCTCACGGCCGGGCGCGTGGCGCCGCCGGAGTCCGTCAGATGAGCATCAAGGGACCGCTGGCCGGCATCGCGGCCGTGCTGATCGCCGGCGCGCTGCTGTACCGCGCCCCCGTCCCCGACGCCCCCGCCACGCCCGAACAGCGCACCGGGCAGGCGGTCGAACGCAGCTTTGCGTTGCTGGCCGAGACCAGCGCGCTCTTCGGCGCGATGCCGGACCAGCCGGGTCGCGCGCCCTCGTTCCGACTCGGCGCCGACGGCAAGCTGGCCATCGACGAACGCACCAGCATCCTGCTCGACGTGCTGCTGGCGAGCCTGCCGCGCCATCCCGGCCGCGCCGAGATGGACAAGCTTGAACAGGAGCTGGCGGCCGGCCTGCCGCCCGATGCGGCGCCCGAGCTGGCGCAACTGCTGCGCAACTACGTGGCCTACCGCGAGCTCGAAACGCAGCTGGGCGAACGCCAGCGCCTTGATGCCGCGCTCACGCCCGAGCAGGCGCTGGAGCAGCTGCATGCCCTGCGCATCGGGCACTTCGGCGAGCGGCTGGCCGCGTCAATGTATGGGAAAGAAGAGAAACAGATGCGCGCCGACCTGGCCGCCACGCGCCCGGGCGCGCCCGAGCCGCACAGTGCACTGGCGGCGGACCCCGCGCTCGACCGTCTGCGCGCCGATGTGGCCGCGCTGCGCAGCACCGGGACGCCCGAAGCGAAGGTGGCCGCCTTGCGCCAGCAGGTGCTCGGGGCCGAGCGCGCGCAGCAATTGCAGGACACGGAACAGGTGCAATCGGACTGGGAACAGCGCAGCGCCGCCTTCCTCGCCGCCGTGAAGCCGGGCAGCGATATGGAAAGCCTGCTGCGCGGCCTGTACTCGGAACAGGAAATGCCGGCCGCGCGCGCCTACAACATGGAGCGCCTGCGCAGCCAGCAGCCGGGCGCTGCGCGCTAGCGTACCTCGCAGTCGACCGTCTGCGGCTTGGCCAGGCCGGTGGCGGTAGTCAACACCGTCGGGATGCTGAACATCGGCGGCGGAGTGAACTTGAGGCCAGGATTGCTCGGCACGCTCAGCGCCGGCGTTTGCATGTTCGGCGTGAATCCGAACTGGCCAGCCGAAAAATTCGTGCTGCCGCCGGCATTGTTCAACATGATCGCCCCGTCAATCACGAACACGTGCAAGCCGGGCGAGAGTGAGTTGGCGACCGGCTGCGGCACCGGCGAGCGCGTCAGCGGCGGCACATACTGCGCAACAAAGGTCGTGCCGCGAATGCCGATGGTGGCGGTGGGCGTCTTGAGCTGGAACTTCTCCTTGTTGCGCTTGCCCAGCAGCCCGGTCAGCGAGCGCAGCCCGCCCTGGAGCAGGCTGAAACTGGCGCTGTCGGCTTCCGGCTTGCCGGTCTCATAAGCGAAGGCCTCGATCTTGAAGGTGGTCCCCGGCCGCAAGGTGATTTCGCTGTTGTCGATGAAGCGGATCTGGGCGTAGGTGTTCTTTTCGGACACCAGCGTATCGCCCTGCTCCACTTCGGATTTGACACCCAGCACCTTCACGCTGCCGTCGGCCTTCTTGACCATCAGCGGCCCGCTCAGGTTGACGATGGTGCCGGCCACCTGCGCCGCCCACGCCATCCCGAACGACCCCGCCAGCAAGACACCCGCGAGCGCCTTAATTGCAATACGTCTTTTTGCGCAGTTCACTCGCGTCTCCTTTAACATTACTCGTCGCGACGGTTTTCACGCCATCGTCCTTGATTGCCGGTTTTTCTGCGGTGGCCGTCGTCACGCTGTTGACGGCGTTGACCGTGTTGACGACCACTTCATTGAGCGTGCTGTCGGCCAGTTGCTGCGGGGGCGCCACCACCGTGCAGCCGGGCGCCGTCGGATTGGCCACGCAGGCGCTCACCGGCGGCAGCACCACGGCGCACCCTTGCAGGCTCGGACTGCCGGTGCACTGGGACAGGGTCGGCAGCACGGCGCTGCAACCGGCCGCGGTTGGCGTCGCCTCGCACTGGCTCAGGCGCGGCAGCACCACTGCGCAACCCGGTGCCGATGGCGTGGCAACGCACTGCGCCAGCGCCGGCAGGACCGCGCCGCAACCGGCCAGGCCAGGTGCGGCGCTGCACTGCGCCACGCTCGGCAAGACCACGTTGCAGGCCGCCAGCGACGGCGTCACGCTGCACTGGGCCAGGGTCGGCAAGACCACCGAGCAACCGAGCGCGCCAGGATTGGCCACGCAGCTCTGCAGACTCGGCAAGACCGCGCCGCAGCCCGGCAAGCCGACATTGCCGACGCACTGGTTCAGGGTCGGCAAGACCACGTTACAACCCGGCACGGCGGCATTCGCCGCGCATTGGGCCAGGGTCGGCAGCACCACCACGCACCCGCTGGCGCCCGGATTGGCCACGCACTGGCTCAGCGACGGCAGCACCACCGCGCAGCCCGGCGTGGCCGGGTTGGCGACGCAGCGGCTCAGCGCCGGCAGGACCACGCCGCAGCCGGGCAGGCTGGTCGAGGAAATGCACTGGGTCAGGGTCGGCAGCACGACTGCGCACCCGGCCTGGGTGGGCGCGGCCACGCATTGGGCCACGCCCGGCAGCACCACGGCGCAGCCCGGTAAACCTGGACTGGCGCTGCACGCCGCCAGCGATGGCAGCACCACGTTGCAGCCGGCCTGGGTCGGGCTGGCCACGCAGGCGGACAGGGTCGGCAGGACCGCCGCGCAACCGGCGCGCGACGGCGTCGTCAGGCAGGCGCCCAGGGTTGGCAGCACCACCGCGCAACCGCTGGTCGACGGCGCGGCAACGCAGGCATTCAGGCTCGGCAGCACTTGCGCGCAGCCGGGCTGGGTCGGATTCACGCTGCACTGGGACAGGGTCGGCAGCACCACGCTGCAACCGGCCGTCGCTGGCGCGGCGCTGCAAGCGGCCAGGGTCGGCAGGACGGCGCCGCAGCCTGCTGTTGCGGGATTGGCGACGCAGGCGCTCAGTGCCGGCAGCACAGCGGAGCAGCCTGGCGCGGTGGGACCAAGCACGCAGACAGCGACCGACGGCAACACGACGTCGCAGCCGCCCATGGACGGGGCGGCGACGCAGGCGCTCAGCGATGGCAGCACCGCGCTGCAGCCGGGCTTGCCGGGATTGGCGCTACAGGCGTCCAGCGACGGCAGGATCGCCGCGCAGTAAGCGCCAGCCGGATCGGCGACGCAGGCCGCAAACGCGTTCGCCAGCACCTGTGCGCAACCATTCTTGCCTGGCGCGGCGACGCAGGCCGGCAAGGTCGTCGACATGTCGGGCAGGCCGGTGACGGTACCGCTGGCGCTGCCGATGGTGCCGTTGCCGCTGAGTGCCGGCGTACTCAGCGAAATATTGCCGGACGTCGCGCTGACGCTGCCCTTGTTCACAATCGACCCACCCACCAGCGACATATTGCCGGCGCCGGACGTGACAGAGCCCTGCGGCCCGATGCCCAGTTCGCCGCCGTTGCCCGCTTGCAGCGCGATGGCGCCGCCTTGGGAGTCGATGCTGCCATTGATGGCCAGCGGGCTCTGGGTCGACAGATTGACGGCGCCGCCCAGGGTGGTGACCGACTTACCGTCCGGCAAAGTCATGCCGCCCTTGTTGGCGACGATGATGGCGCCTTTGTTGTTGCCGCCGCTCTGGCTCAGGTTGCCGAGCGCAAGGGTGCCGCTGTTGCTGATATTGAGCGGCGCGCTGCCATTCTCGACGGTATTACTGCCGTCCAAAAGGGCCGTCTGGGTGTACAGCGGCGTGGCGGATGTGCCGGCTCCCTGTTTGGTAATGAGCGAGAGCGAGCCGGCCTTGATCGGCGCCGCGCTGGTGTTGACGATGCTCGCCGCGTCCACCTGCATCCCGCCGGCGATCGTGACCGGCGCGTTGAGGACGATGCCGCCCTGGCCGCTCATGAGCAGATAATTGGCTTTCAGCGCTCCGCCAGCGCCTCCCAGCGCCGAGTTGACCACGATCTTGCCGGCATACTGATTGCCGCCGATGATCAGCGCCTGCGCCTCGATGGCGGCCAGTTGCGCCGGCGCCAGCGTCACGCTGCCGGGCACGATTTCGCCGGCCGCGATGGCGATATCGCCTCCGTAGGTCGACGGGCGCAAGGTCACCGAGGGGTTCTGCTGGAACTGCGCCGGTCCGACCGCGCCCAGCAGGCCCATCTGGCTGGCCCCGATCGTGACCATGCCGCCGCTTTTCAGGGCGGCGCCGGCCGACAGCTGGAACACGTTCACGGCGTTGAACGTCATGTCGCCCACGCCGCTGTTGGCCAGCGCGCCGGGGGTGAACATGATGTTGGCTCCGTTGAGCGTCATATTTCGGCCGCCGGTGGTCAGCGCCTTGTTGACGTAGATGGTGCCAACGCCCTTGGCCAACACATCGGCGCTCAGCGTCATCGGCCTGCCGGCGGTCGAGACGTCGGCGTCGACCGTGATGTTGTTGCCCGCCTGGATAGACAGGCTGCCGGCGGCGCCGGGTGCGCGCGTGATGGCTTCGCTGATCAGCACATCGTTCGAGGCCTGGATCACGATGTCGGCGGATAGTGCGGCGTTGTTGAGCACCGCGACGTTGAGCAGCGACACGCCGTCATCCGGGGCATCGCTGAATTGATCGAAGTCGGCCAGCACGTCGCTGCCGGTGCCGCCGATGGTGATATCGAAGGGATCGAGCAGCCAGGTGCCGCGCGCGCCGGTGTCGACCCGGATGCCTTCCACGTTCAGGTAGTGTCCCGAGGTCTCGACCAGCCCGCCCCTGCCGCCGCGGCCCCGGGCCGCAATGCTGCCGAAGGCGCGCGTGGCGCCGCTTGACCACAGCACCACGGTACCGCCGTCGCCGCTCTCGGTGGCGTCGGCGCGGATCGAGGCCGCCTTGCCCATCACGGTCTGCTGCGCATTGCGCACCAGCGCATTCCGGCCCTGCCAGCCGCCGCCGACCAGCACCGTGCCGCCACCGGCCACGCCGCTGGCGTCGATGCGGGCGTCGCCCATCAAGCCGACGCGTTCGCCCTGCACGCTGATCTCGCCGCCTTTGCCGGCGCCGGTGGCGCTGCTCACGCTGCCCGCTTCGAGCTGGGCGTCGGCGCTGGCCTTGAACACGATCTTGCCGTTCTCGCCGACGCGCGCGCTGTCGGCGCTGACCAGCCCGCGCTGTTTGACCAGCGCGCCGTAGATGCCGATCTTGCCGCCGTGCGCAATCAGCTGCCCCAGGTTCAGGGCGGCATTGGCCGGGCTCGATACCACCACGTGCAAGTCGGGATTGCTCGAATCGACCAGTTGCACGCTGTGCCCGGCCGCCAGCACCACGTCGCCCTGCGGCGAAGTGATGATGCCGCTGTTCTCGACATTCGGCGCGATCAAGAACACCTTGCCGCCCGACGGAGTGGTGATCGACCCCTGGTTGACGACGCTGCCGGCGCTGGCCGGCCCGCTAAAGTTGCGCTTGCCCGCCAGGAAGTCGGCATTGCTCATGTTGAGCGTGGACGCGGTCAGGCCGTTGACATCGATGCGCGCATCGCGCCCGAACAGGATGCCGTTCGGGTTAATCAGGAACACCTGCCCGTTCGACTGCAAGGCGCCGAGGATGCGGCTCGGGTCCTGCCCGACGATGCGGTTGAGCACCGCGCTGCTGGCGTCCTGCTGGATGAAGCGCGTGATGTCGCCCGCACCCACCGAAAAACTCTGCCAGTTGATGATGGTGTTGGGCGCGTTCGTAATCGAAAATACATTGCCCTGCTGCGAAAACGTGGCCTGGCCGGCCACCACCTGAGGGGAAGCCGGCGCTGCATGGACGCTATGGATTCCGGCGAAGGCCAGCAGCAACGGGAGGCAAAGTCGCTGCAACAGGCGGGTGGATTGGTTCTGGATAGTCATCTGTTTCACCTTTAGTAGGCAAGGCCTACGCGGACATGCACTTTGTTCTTGTCGTTCACCCCGGCGTCGCGGCGCAGCACATGGCCATAGTCGATCTGCATGTTGAGCGAGCTGCCCATCGAAAAGCGCCATCCCAGGCCGGCACTGGACACCGTGGCGCGCGCGGCTTCGCCGGGCAGCGCTTGGTGGCGGCGGCCGTGGGCGCCATCGTAAAAGGCCAGCACGCGGCACTGCCAGCGTTCGCGCACGGCGCAAAAGTTCGGGGTATAGACTTCGAGATTGGCCAGCACGCCGGAGTCTGTGGAGACGGCGCGCTCTTCCAGAGCGCGCACCGAGGATGCGCCACCGGCGCCGAACTGCTCGCCCGGCACCAGCGCGTCGCCCGTCAGCTGGCCGTTGACAAGCGCGCGCACCTGCCAGTCGGCCCCGAAGGCGCGGGTAAATGCCGCGCTGACGCGGGCGATGGTGTAGCCGGCTTTGGCGCCGGCGCGGTTGCGCGCAAAGTCAACGCTCTCGCCGCGGGTGCCGCCGGGAATATTGCGCACCAGCGCGACCGACAGATTGGCTTCGCCGCCGCCCACGGGCGTGCTGGCCAGCCATGTCACACTCACCGGATGAACCGTGATGTCGTTGCCAAAATTCTCGCCCGAAAACAGCACGCTGTTCTTGAAGGCCTTGTGGTCGAACCCGTACACCAGGCGCGGTTCCAGGCTGCCGCGCCGCGCCAGGCCCTGGTTGTAGCGCACGCCCGCCACGGTGCCCTTGCCGCTCACCGCCAGGTTGAAGATGCCGGCCGTGACCGAACCCGAATCGATATCCGAATAACTGGCGTACAGGTCGACCGAGTCGCCCAGTTCGTACAGCGGAATGTGATAGCCAGCGCCGTACACGCTCACCTTGCTCGGCTCCTCGACGGTGGTGGTGTACTGCACGCTGCCCACATGGTCGCGGCCCCACAGGTTGGCGTGCTGCAGCACCACGCCGGCGTGGGTCTTGCCGGTTTGGCCGGTGCCGCTGTTGTCCACATTGAGCATGGCGGTCCACGGCTTCTCGTCGGCCACATCGAGCCTGGCGTCGAGCGTGTCGTCGGCGGCGCCGTTCTGCAGGTTCAGCTTGATCTTGCGGGCCGGGTTCTCATTGGCCATGCGCAGATTGGCCGACACCCGGTCCAGGTCGGGCGTCTTCCCTTCTTGCAGGGTGGGCAGGCTGCGCCGCACGTTGGCGTCGTCGACGTGCTTGTTGCCGCTGACGCTGATGCGGCCGATCCTGGTCTGCACCACGTTCAGGCGCACCACGCCGCGATTGAGTTCCTGCTCGGGCAACTGGACCGTGACGACCTGGTAGCCGCGCTGGTGGTACAGCGCTTCGAGCGCTTCGAGCGCGCGCTGGACGTCGCCAAAATCGCGACCGCTGCCGGTAAACGGCGCCAGCGCCGCGTCGAGCTGCGCGGCGGGCAGCAAGGTATTGCCGGCGACATCGAAACGGGCAATGTCGAACCGAATTGCCTCGGTCGCGGCCGGCTCGGTGGCCCAGGCCGCACTGACCGCGCCGGCCAGCACGGCGCCAGCCAGCAGGCGCGCAAAGGGAAGATTCATGGATGAACTCTACGGTGTGTTGTTCGTGTTGGCATGCGTTCAAACTTAGAAAAAAGCCAAGCCACAGGGTGCGTATATGCGCTCAGTTTAACTGCATCATCTCTTGCAACACAGAAATTCTGTTGCAAATTGACGTATTTCAAGCAAGCGTTGTTTAGTGGAGTCAGCGGACGCGACGAAGCCGCAAAAGGCGAGCAAAAACGAAAAGATTGCAGGGTCTATTTCGTGTCAAATCTGGTAACGCCGTCCCAATCCGGGCCGGGCGGGTGGGCGCGGTACAGCGCGATACGGTCGAGATAAAGCCGGTACAGGACGCACTCCTGGTCCGCCAGCAAGCCGGCCAGGATGGCTTGCGCGCCGCTCCACTGCTGCGCGCGCACCAGCGCCAGCGCCTCGTGCCAGGCGGCGAGCCGGGTCGCGGCGGCGGCGTCCAGGGCAACAGCATGGCCGAGCGGCTCGAAAATCGCCACCGGTTCGAGCTTGCCCTTGACCCGCACCAGATCGAGTTCGCGCCACGCGAATTCGGGTGCGGCCAGGCGGGTTGCGGCGCCGGCCACGATGGCGGCGCCGTACACCTTGGTGAGCCCTTCCAGGCGCGCGCCCAGGTTGACCGCGTCGCCCATGACCGTGTAGGCGCGGCGGATGGCCGAGCCCATGTCGCCAACGTGCATCTGGCCGCTGTTGATGCCGATGCCGATGGCCAGCGGCGGCCAGCCGCGCGCGCGGAACATGGTGTCCAGGCGCGCCGCGCTGGCCTGCATCAGCAGCGCGCTGGCGACGGCGCGGCTGGCATGGTCGGCAAAGGCCAGCGGCGCGCCCCAGAAGGCCATGACGGCGTCGCCGATGTATTTGTCGAGGGTGCCGCGATGGCTGTCGCGGATGTCTTCCGACATCGCCGTCAGATACAGGTTGATGTATTCGCGCAGCGCGGCCGGGGTGAGCTGCTCGGCGATGCCGGTAAACCCGCGCACGTCGGCGAACAGCACGGTCAGCTCGCGCGTGGCGCCTTCCATCGTGTAGTGGCCGGGATTGTCGGCCATGTCGGCCACCAGCTCGGGGGCCACGTATTCGCCGAACAGCGACACCAGCGCCTGCCCCTTGCGCACCTCGAACACGTAGCCGACAGCCAGGTTCATCACGAACAGCGCCACGATCAGGAGCACCGGCACGGCGGCGTTGAGCACCATGCCGGCCTGGTGGTACAGCAGCAGGTTCAGGCCGAGGGCGGCGCCCAGCGCCAGGGTGGCCAGCGCCACCGCCCTGAGCGGCGACAGCGGCGCCAGCGCGAGCGAGAGCACCAGTCCGAACGCGAGCACCAGCACCGTTTCGAGCAGGTAGGCTTCGGCGGGACGGGCCTTGAAGTCGTTGTCGAGGATCGACTTGAGCAGGTTGGCATGCACCTCGACCCCCGGGTACTCCGGATTGACCGGGGTCACGCGCAGGTCGTTGATGCCGGGCGCAGTGGAGCCGACCAGCACCAGCGCGCCCTTCAGATGCGCCGGCGGCGCGGCGCCGGAGAGCACATCGGCCGCCGGCACGTAGCGAAAGGCGCCGCCGGACGGCCCGCCGCGCCCGCGATACTGCACGTACGTGGTCAGCCCCTCGCCCACCGGAATGCGCAACTGGCCCTGCGGCAGGAACAGCGAAATCCGCGCCGCGCTGCCGCTGTTCTTCTGGGCCTGCGAGAGCTGGTCGACGGTGGTATCGAAATACGGCGCGATGGCGCGCGCCTTCAGGTACACCGCCGCCGTGGCCAGCGACAGCGAGGGATAATACGCGTCGCCGATGCGCTGCAACAGGATCGAGGAGCGGATCACGCCGTCGGCATCGGTGAAGGCGGTAAAGATGCCGGCGCCGGCGGCGGCCTGCTGCAGGCGCGCGAGATTGGCTTCATAGCCGCTGGCGCTGTAGGCCAGCAGCTCGCGCCCGTTGAGGCTCTCGAGCGTGAACGCGGGCGCCGGCAGCACGCCCTTGCGCAGCTTTTCCGACACATTGTAGCCAAGCACCACCGGCTGCCCGCGCAGGGCGTCGGCCAGCAGGCCGTCGTAGTCCATGCCGGCCTTCAGGGCGGCCAGCTGCTCCTTCAGGCCCGCTACCCGGTCCAGCTCCTGGTGCGCCAGCCGTTCCAGCACCGCGTAGCCGGACGAGGTGTCCGGCTCGGGAAAGGAGATGTCGAAGCCGACCGCGCCCACCTCGTAGTGGCGCGTGAGCTGGGTGACCAGCCTGGCCTGGATGTCGCGGCTCCACGGAAAACGCCCGACCGCCGCCAGGCTCTTTTCGTCGATATCGACGATCACGATGCGCGGGTCCAGGCGCGGCGCTTCGATGCGCATGCGCAGGCCGGCCAGGAAACCGTCCATGCGCTCGATGGCGTCGCTGTGCAGGTAGCCCAGGGTGCCCAGCGCCGCCGCCACGGTCAATCCGATTCCGAGCAGCCAGCGCCCCCAATACCTGCGCAGCAGGCGGGCGGCGCGTTTCATGCGCGGTAGCCGGGAATGGTGCTTTCGTCGACGCTGTCGATCTGGCGCTTGTCCATGTTCTCGTGCGCGAAGGTGAGATAGACTTTGCTGCGCACGAAAATATCGAACAGGTCCGGATCGACATGGCCGTTGCACGCCATCTTCCCGAGGATGTGCAGCGATTCGGAGAGCAGCTTGCCCTTTTTGTACGGCCGGTCGCGCGCGGTGAGCGCCTCGAAAATATCGGCAATGGCCATCACCCGCGCCGGCACCGACATCTGGGCGCCGGTCAGGCCGCGCGGATAGCCCTTGCCGTCCATCCGTTCATGGTGGCCGCCGGCGTATTCGGGCACGTTGCGCAGGTGCTCGGGCCAGGGCAGCGATTCGAGCATGCGCACGGAGACGTCGATATGGTTGTTGATGGTCTTGCGTTCCTGCGCCGTGAGGGTGCCGAAGCGGATGGTCAGGTTCAGTACTTCATCGTCGTCGAGGAAGTCGCTCTCGCCCCCATCGGGCCCGCGCCAGCGGCGCCGGGCGATCCGGCGCACCCGATCCTGATCGGCCTCGGGCATGTTTTCGACGCCGACGTTGGCGCGCCGCAGGAACGCGCGGTCGTCGAGCAGCGCGGCGCGCACGCGCGCATGCCCGGCCTCGATGACGGCGTGGTCGGCGCCCGGTTCGCAGCGCGCGCGCAGGGCGTCGATCTCGGCGTCGCGCAGCAGCACTTCGAAGCGCGTGTCGATCAGGCCGATGCGGTCGACGATGGTTTCGAGCTTGGTGGCCTTGTCGACCACGTGCACCGGGGTCGTGATCTTGCCGCAGTCGTGCAGCAGGCTGGCCAGCCACAGCTCCTTGCGGTCGGCGTCGCTCAGGTGGAACTCGGCCATCGGGCCGTCGGCGGTCTCGTGCACCGCTTCGGCCAGCATCATCGTCAGCTTCGGCACCAGCTGGCAATGGCGGCCGGTATGCGGCGACTTTTCATCGATGCCGATGTTAATCAGGTCGATCAGGCCTTCGAGCAGTTCTTCGAGCTGGCGCACCAGCTGCTGGTTGGTGATGGCCACCGAGGCCTGCGACGCCAGCGCTTCGATGAAACGCTGGTCGGTGGCGGAAAAGGCGCCGATCGTGCCGCGCCCGGCGGGGCGCGCGTTAATCAGTTGCAGCACCCCCACCAGGGTGCCGTGGTGATCCTTCATCGGCACCGTCAGGAACGATTGCGAATGGTAGCCGTAGGCGGCGTCGAAGCTGCGCATGCCCGAAAAGTTGAATATGCCGTCCTGGTAGACATCGGCGATATTGACCGAGTGCCCGGAGTGCGCCGCATAGGCGGCCACCGCGCTCACGTTCGGGGCGCCGGCGGCGTCGTACAAGGGCACCGCTTCCATGCCGATCTCGCGCCCGCTGGCGCCGCCCTGGTACAGGCCGAGCGTTTCGTTGATCGAAATGTGGAATCGCAGGCTGGTGCGGTCGGCATTCGGCAGGTACAGGGTGCCGCCGTCGGCGCCGGTCATGTTGCGCGCCACATGCAGGATGCGGTCGAGCACATAGCCGGTGTCCGGATTGCCAAGCGCTACGCCAACCTCGGTAAGCAACTCGAGGCGCTGGGCAATTTGAATGGGATTTAATACTCGCATGATGGTTCAGCGGCCTTGCGGGACGTCCTACGGAAGCCGACACACCCTTTCTGTAGAGTAACTTCCCATAGTGTAGCGCCACTTGCGAGTACTGTACATCGGCACGCGAAAAGCGTGGGCAAAAGGGCACGAAAGCGGGCGCGGCAAGGAGTCGGGGCCAAATTTTGCCGCCGTTTTGGGGGCAAAACCGCTATGATCGACCGTAATTGCAACACTGACGATTCCAGCCATGAGAGTAACAACATGAAAGTGCGCTTCTGGGGAGTGCGCGGCTCGATTCCCTCGCCGGGGCCGCGCACGGCGCGCTATGGCGGCAACACCACCTGCATCGAAGTGCGCAGCGACGACGGCACCCTGATCATCCTCGACGGCGGCACCGGCATTTTCGCGCTGGCCCAGCACCTGCTCACGCGCCTGCCCGTGCATGCGAACATCTTCATCACGCACAGCCACTGGGACCATATCCACGGCCTGCCGTTCTTTACGCCGCTGTTCATCCCGACCAGCCGGGTGTGCCTGCACGGCGCGCGCGACGAGGCGACCGGCCAGGGCATCGAGCATGTGATGGGGGTGCAGCTGCAGAACAGCTATTTTCCGGTCGGCGAAGCGCAGATGGCGGCCACCATCGAATACCGCACGCTGGAGGTGGGCGTGGCGGTGGCCGTGGGCGACGCCATGGTCGACAACGTGGTCATGAACCATCCGGTGACCAATCTGGGCTACCGCATCAGCTGCAACGGCAAGTCGGTGTTCTTCACGGGCGACCATGAGCCTTTTTACAATCCGTACCCGGAACACGACGAGGGCCATGCGCCCTACCAGGCCTATATGGCGCAGCGCCAGCACGCCATCGACCGCGCCATGGACAGGGTGGACGCGCTGATCGTGGACTGCTCGTACACGGGCGACGAATATCCGTCCAAGCGCGGCTGGGGGCACGGCACCTTCGACGCGGCGCTGGCGACGGCGGTACGGGTCGGCGCCGGTACCCTGTACTGCACCCACCACGAACCGACCCGCGGCGACGACGAACTCGAAGCGGTGTTCGCCGAGGCGCTCAGGCGCCACGGGCCGCTGCCGGCCGGGCTGCGCGTGGTGCTGGCGTACGAAGGACTTGAAGTGGAGTTGCCCTGACGGTGCACCCGGGCTGCCGCATCGTTGCGGGCGTCGCGCGATGAATCCGGATGCTGATCCGGCAATGTTCTTGCCGGCATGGCACAATCGCCGTTCACTTATCCACCGTCACGGCCATGTACTCCTCCACCTTCATTTTCGGCACCAAAGATCTCGACGACGAATTTCATCAGCTCGACAAAACCATCGCCGAGGCCGCCAAGGCGCTGCCCGGCTACCTCGGTGAAGAGGCGTGGGAAAACCGCGCGACCGGCCTGTTTTCGAATGTGTATTACTGGGAAAGCCTGGAAGCGCTGCAGGCCTTGATGCAGCATCCGGCGCATTTGCAGGCCAAGGCGGCGCAGGCCAGGTGGCTGGACGGTTATCATGTGGTGATCGCGGAAGTGATACGCACGTACGGCAATGCGGAGCTCGGGCACCGGGTGAACGTTCCGGCCATTCATTCTTGAACGCATTCAATGACAGAAGGGGACCTCGAAAAACCGTAGCGAGCGGCGCAAGTTTCGTCCGAGAAACGCAACCGTACGAAAGTACGGTGAGCATCGCAGGGCGAAAATTGCGCCGCGCAGTAGGTTTTTCGAGGTTCCCAGAAGTTTCAGCGCCAACTTAGCCGCCGTTTGACATCGATGCCGCCACGGCGCTACTCTATCGATCCGGCCCGTTCATCCGCTGCGGCGATGTGACTCCCATGCTCCAGGCACCGCCTTTTCCGATCCGCATCGAATGTCCGCCTGGCGCCTGCGTGTGCCAGCGCGATGCGCTGCTGGCAGACCCGGCCGGGGACACCCGCATCCTGCGCCTGACCCGCGACGAAGAAAAGAAGCTGCTCGCGCACATCGACGGCATTGCCAGCTACGCCGAACTGAACAAGCTGGCCGAACGCCTGCGCAGCCAGCTCGGCGTGGTCTTGCGCATTACCCCCAGCAACAACGAGGTGCGCAGCGCGCGCGGGCTGAGCATTGTGCTGGACGAGCTGCCGGGCCTGTGCCGCAAGACCCGTCAGGCGGTCCCGAGCGCCATCCGGCGCTCGCTCGAGCGGCATCCGGACATCATCTACGCCATCCTCGACGCGCACGACTTGCTCGGCCCCGGCTGACCCCGCAAAGCGATTCCGGTTCCGTCCGCACGCCTGAGCGAGGTCAAGCGCGGCGTGCGGGAATGTCCACATCATGTGACTTTCCTCCACCGCCATGACGGGATCGCGCATGCAGCCGCACACCAAATACGACGCGCTGGTTCGGGACGGACTCGTGTCCGCCGCCGCGCTCGACCAGGCGCACCACGCGGCGCATGCGGCGCTGCTCGACATCGAAGAGGTGCTGGTGAAGGACTTGCATCTCTCGCCGGAGGCCATCGGCAACGCGCTGGCCTGCCACTTCGGGGTGCCGTACGCGCCTTTCCTGCCCGGCCGCGTCAAGCCGCTTGTGCTGCTCAAGAACCTCAAGGCCCAATACGTCGACGACAACCAGTGGCTGCCGCTCGACGAAGACAAGGACGGCCTGCTGGTGCTCGCGCTCGACCCGGAGCGGGTGCGCGCCAGCCGCATCGTCAACCAGGTCTTCCCCAGGTCCAGCGTCACCTGGTGCGTCACCACGCGCGCCGAATTCCGGCGCACGGTCGACCAGTTCTTCGGCACTACCGCGCGCAGCGACGGCAGCTCGCTGCGCGAGGTCTTGTCCAGCATGAGGCACGACGAGAGCGGCAGCGAGGATGCGCAGCCGCTCTCGCAGGCGGTCGAAAATGAACTGGTCAAGCTGGTCAACAAGATGATCATGGATGCCTGGCGCCAGGGCGCGTCCGACATCCACATCGAGCCGCTGCCCGGCAGCGGGCGCACCGCGATCCGCTTTCGCAAGGATGGCGCGCTCTCACCCTACATCGACATCCCGGCCGGCTACCGCAACGCCCTCGCCGCCCGCGTGAAGATCATGTGCGACCTCGATACGTCCGAGCGGCGCAGGCCGCAGGACGGCAAGATCAGGTTCAGCAAGTACGGCCCGCTCGACATCGAACTGCGCGTGGCGACCATTCCCTCGGCCGGCGGGGTGGAAGACATCGTCATGCGCATCCTGCCGGCCGGCGACGCCATGCCGCTCGACCAGCTCGGCGTGCTGCCGCATAACCTGGCGCGCCTGCTGGCGGCGATCGGCAAGCCGCATGGGCTGTTCTTCGTGTGCGGCCCGACCGGGTCCGGCAAGACCACCACCCTGCACTCCCTGCTGGCGCACCTGAACACGCCCGACACCAAGATCTGGACCGCCGAGGACCCGGTCGAGATCACCCAGAAAGGGCTGCGCCAGGTGCAGGTCAACCGCAAGGCGGGGCTCGATTTTGCGACCGTGATGCGGGCCTTTCTGCGGGCCGACCCGGATGTGATCATGGTCGGCGAAATGCGCGACCGCGAAACCGTCGGCATCGGCATCGAAGCCTCGCTGACCGGGCACCTGGTGCTGGCCACGCTGCACACCAACAGCGCGCCGGAGTCGATCGTGCGCCTGCTCGATATGGGCATGGACCCGTTCAACTTCGCCGACGCGCTGCTCGGCGTGCTGGCGCAGCGCCTGGCCCGGCGCCTGTGCGGCGCCTGCAAGGAAGCGTACCAGGCGGGCGAGGAAGAGATGGCGCAGCTGCTGGCCGAATACTGCGCCGAACTGCCCCGCCCAAGCGCGGCATCCGGGGCGCTGCTGGCCGCCTGGCGCGCGCGTCATGCCGACGCCGATGGCCGCTTCACCCTGTACCGCGCGCGCGGCTGCGCCGCCTGCAATGGCGGCTACCGGGGCCGCATCGGCCTGCACGAACTGATGATCGGGTCCGACGCCATCAAGCGCCTGCTGCAGGAGCGCAGCCGGGTCGCGATCCTGCTCGCCGCCGCCCTCGACGAAGGCATGCTGACCCTGAAAATGGATGGCATCGAGAAGGTCTTGCTGGGCCTGACCGACCTGCGCACGGTGCGCCAGGTGTGCATTCGCTAGCGCAGGTATCGGCCAGGCGAAAAAAAACCGCCGGTCAAGAGCGGCGGTTTTCTGGCCGGGCGCGTGCCTTCGCTTACATGATGTGGGTACCGATCCACCAGGCCACCGCCGCCATGAAGGCCGACGCCGGAATCGTGAAGATCCAGGCCCACACGATATTGCCTGCCACGCCCCAGCGCACCGCCGACATCTTCTGCGACGATCCGACGCCGACGATGGCGCCGGTGATGGTGTGGGTGGTCGAGACGGGAATACCGTAAAGGCTCGACAGCAGCAAGGTGATCGCGCCGCCGGTTTCGGCGCAGAAGCCGCCCACCGGTTTGAGCTTGGTGATCTTCTGGCCCATGGTCTTGACGATGCGCCAGCCGCCGAACAGCGTACCGAAACTGATCGCCGCGTAGCACGAGATGATGACCCAGCTCGGTGGCGCCGCGTCGGCCGGGTTGGTGTAGCCGCTGGCGATGAGCAGCATCCAGATGATGCCCATGGTCTTTTGCGCGTCGTTGCCGCCGTGGCCCAGGCTATACGCCGCGGCCGATGCCAGCTGCAGGCGGCGGAACCAGGTATCGACCTTGCGCGGCGTCGACTTGACGAACACCCACGCCACAATGAGCATGATGATCGAGCCCAGTGCGAAGCCGAGCAGCGGCGCGACCACGATGAAGATGACGGTCTTGAGCAGGCCGGCGCCGATCAGCGCGCCGGTGCCCGACTTGGCCACCGCGGCGCCGACCAGGCCGCCGATCAGCGCGTGCGAGGAGGACGAGGGAATGCCGTAGTACCAGGTGATCAGGTTCCAGACGATGGCCCCCACCAGGGCCCCGAAAATGACGTAATGGTCCACCACCTTGGGGTCGATGGTGCCCTTGCTCAGGGTGGTGGCCACGTGCAGGCCGACCACGCCAATGGCGATGAAGTTGAACACGGCGGCCATGGCCACCGCGGTCTGCGGCTTGAGCACGCCCGTCGACACGACGGTCGCAATCGCGTTGGCCGCATCGTGGAAGCCGTTCATGAAGTCGAACAGCAGCGCCAGGGCGATCAACAGGCCGAGCACGTAAATGCTGATTTGAATATGTTCCATGCTCTTGCCGCTTACGCGTTCTCGACGATGATGCCTTCGATGATGTTGGCAACATCTTCGCAGCGGTCGGTGACGGTTTCGAGGATCTCGTAGATGGCCTTGAGCTTGATCAGGTTGCGCACGTCCGGTTCATCGCGGAACAGTTTCGACATGGCGGCGCGCATGACATGGTCGGCGTCGGATTCGAGGCGGTCGATCTCTTCGCAGATGGCGACGATCTTTTGCGAGTTGTCCATGTTGTGCAAGAGGCCGACGGCCTGCTCGACTTTTTCGCAGCAGGCCAGGCACAGTTCGGCCAGGCGCTTCGCTTCCGGCGTGACCGCCTTGAGGTCGTACAGCGAGACCGTCTGCGCCGCGTCTTCCATCAGGTCGAGGATGTCGTCCATGCGCGTGATCAGCTTGTGGATGTCGTCGCGGTCGATCGGGGTGATGAAGGTCTTGTGCAGCATGTCGACTGTGGCGTAAGTGATCTTGTCGGCTTGCTTTTCGATGCTTTCAATCGCGTGGACGCGGTTTTCGAGGTCGTCGAAGTTGGTCATCAGGCCGACCATTTCATGCGCGCCCTTCACGCACAGTGCAGCGTGCTGGTTGAAGAGCTCAAAAAATTTGCCCTCGGTGGGCATCAGGCGTCCGAACATGGTTTCTCCGTTAAAGCGCGTTAAAGCGTGATTGATACTGCGTGATACTGCTTGAGAGCGCCGCTCGTGGCGGCGCCGTAATGGATTAGTCGCCCTGGTAGACCGCCAGGTTACCGCTGTAGTTACCGAACTTGGTGTACTGGCCGATCCACGTCAGGCGTATCGAGCCGATCGGACCGTTACGCTGCTTGCCGATGATGATCTCCGCGGTGCCCTTGTCGGGCGAATCCGGGTTGTAGACCTCATCGCGATACAGGAAGATGATGACGTCGGCATCCTGCTCGATCGCGCCCGATTCGCGCAAGTCGGACATGATGGGGCGTTTGTTGGGGCGTTGTTCCAGCGAGCGGTTCAGCTGGGACAGGGCGATCACGGGACAGTGCAGCTCTTTCGCCAGGCCCTTGAGGCTTCGCGAAATCTCCGAAATCTCGGAGGCGCGGTTGTCGCCCGGCTGGCTGCCGGTCATGAGCTGGATGTAGTCGATGATGATCAGGCCAAGCTTGCCGCACTGGCGCGACAGGCGCCGCGAACGCGCGCGCAGCTCGATCGGATTGAGCGCCGGGGTCTCGTCGATGTACAGCTGGGCGTCGTTCATTTTCTGGATCGCGTGCGTCAGGCGCGGCCAGTCTTCGTCGTTCAGGCGGCCGGTGCGCAGGCGGTGCTGGTCGAGCTGGCCGACCGAGCCGAGCATACGCATGGCCAGCTGGGTGCCGCCCATCTCCATCGAGAAGATCGCGACCGGCAGGCCGGCTTCGATGGCGACGTTCTCGCCGATGTTGACCGAGAACGCGGTCTTGCCCATCGACGGACGGCCGGCCACGATCACCAGGTCGCCCGGCTGCAGGCCGGAGGTCATGCGATCGAGGTCGATGAAGCCGGTCGGCACGCCGGTGATTTCGCTCTGGTTGTCGCGGCTGTAGAGTTCATCGATGCGCTCGACCACCTGGGTGAGCAGCGGCTGTACCGCGATCCAGCCCTGCGAGCCGCGCGCGCCCTGTTCGGCGATGGCGAAGATCTTGGACTCGGCTTCGTCGAGCATCTGCTTGACTTCCTTGCCCTGCGGGTTGAACGCGTTGCCCGAGATTTCGTCGGCCACGGTGATCAGTTTGCGCAGCACGCCGCGGTCGCGCACGATCTCGGCGTAGCGCCGGATGTTGGCCGCCGACGGCGTGTTCTGCGCCATCGCGTTCAGGTACTGCAGGCCGCCCACATCGTCGGCCTTGGCGATGTTCGACAGCGCCTCGAACACGGTGATCACGTCGGCCGGTTTCGACTGGTTGATCAGCTTGACGATCTGCTCGAAGATGATGCGGTGATCGTAACGGTAGAAGTCGTCGGCATGCATCATGTCGGCAATGCGGTCGAACGCGGCGTTATCGCGCAGCAAACCACCGATCACAGATTGTTCTGCTTCGATGGAATGGGGCGGGATGCGGAGTGCGTCGAGCTGCGGATCGGATGGTGCGTTCATGGCGCGAATTATACCTGCTTCGGGTCAACCGGCTGACATAATTGGGGAGATTCGGGCGTAAAAAAAGCCGGGAAGACCCGGCTTTTTTCGTAGTTGCCTTGCAAGCATCATGCCTGCAAGGCAACTATGTGACACGAAGTCACTGAGCGTACTTAAGCAGCTTCGCCAACAACAGCGATCGTGATCTCGACCACGACGTCGGTGTGCAGAGCAACTGCGACAGCGTGTTCGCCGGTCGTTTTCAGCGGGCCGGTAGGCATGCGTACTTGCGCTTTTTCTACAGCGAAGCCAGCTTTCGTCAGCGCTTCAGCGATGTCGAAGTTGGTGACGGAACCGAACAGACGGCCATCGACGCCCGCTTTTTGAGCGATCGAGATGGTCATGCCGCCCAGCTTCTCGCCTTGAGCCTGGGAAGCGGCCAGCTTGGCAGCTGCTGCTTTTTCCAGTTCGGCGCGCTTGACTTCGAATTCGGCGACAGCCGAGGCGGTAGCACGGCGAGCCATGCGTTGCGGGATCAGAAAGTTACGTGCGTAACCGTCTTTGACTTTAACAACATCGCCCAGGTTGCCGACGTTAACAACTTTTTCCAACAGAATGATTTGCATAGAGTTCTCCAGTTTATCCGCAGCGATTAAGCGTGGTGCAGATCGGTGTATGGCAGCAGCGCGAGGTAGCGGGCGCGCTTGATTGCGGTGTCAACCTGGCGCTGGTAGTGCGCTTTGGTACCGGTCAGGCGTGCTGGCATGATCTTGCCGTTTTCCTGGACGAAGTCTTTCAGGGTGTCTACGTCTTTGTAGTCGACCTGTTCAACGTTTGCTGCGGTGAAGCGGCAGAATTTCTTACGCTTGAACAGTGGGTTCTGTTGTTTGCGCTTTTCTTTAAGCTTGAGCTTGTTCTTGTCGAATTTTTTACCGAATGCCATTTGAGGCTCCTGTATCTAAAAATGTGCTGACGCCTCAGGCGGCGGCACAGAAATCAATGATGTGAAACACCAGGCTTTTGCTGCTGCGGTTCTTCTTGGCCAAAAATCCCGTGAACTGATGGACGGCACCCAATTCGGCCTGGCTGAATCGTCCCGAAATCTCGCCCGCGGCGAGCGCGGTGATTTCGAATTCGACCAACCTGGCGCCCCCTGCTTCCATCTGCTGCGAACTGTGCATCAGTGTGGCGGTCACGATGGGCACGCCGGCCGGGGTGTAGCGCAATACGTCGCGCTCGCAAATCTGGGCTACGAACTGGAGTTGATTCACCGAGGTGAGGTCAAGCCGCGTTCAGGGTTTTTGTTCAACAATTACGCTGCTGCGGCTGGAGCTGGCGCTGGCGCGGCTGCAGGAGCAGGCGCTTCAGTGCGGTGGCTCTTGGCTGCGTCTTCACGTTGTACCGATTTCATCATCGGCGACGGCGCGGTTTCAGCCTTCTTCATCTTAACGGTGAGGTGACGCAGCACGGCATCATTGAATTTGAACGCGGTTTCGAGTTCCACGAGGGTCTCGTTGTCGCATTCGATGTTCAGGCAGATGTAGTGCGCTTTTGGCAGCTTCTGGATCGAGTAAGCCATCTGACGACGGCCCCAGTCTTCAACACGGTGAACCGAACCGCCGCGCGTGGTTACGCTGGCTTTGTAGCGTTCGATCATCGCCGGGACTTGCTCGCTTTGGTCCGGGTGGACGATAAAAACGATTTCATAATGACGCATGCATAACTCCTTAGGGACGTTTAAACAAATGCCCACCTCGGCGTCAAGACGAGTGTGGGAAGGGAAAGCCGGCGATTATAGCGTGAAATGGAGCAACAAACAAGGAGGCTGTGAGTGGGCTGTGCGATTGGGCGTGATTTATGGCACGAAGCCTTGGTCGAGCAGTTGATCCTCACTGTAAGGCAACTCGGATGGGAATGTCCTCGGGGGAAGGTGCGCTTCCCTTGCCGCAGCCAGAACAGCTTGCCGGTAACGGCGCCTGGCAAGCGCCGGAATGCCCTGCGCAAGGCTGGGACTGTCTTGCAGCAGCTCGCCAATCTCGTCACGCTGGTGGGCAAGCGTATTTAGCCAGCTGGTCGACTTGAGCGCTGGCTGAAATTCGCATTTGAGGAGATGGATCATCACCACCTTCAAGCGGCTGCCTAGTTCCCTCCGGTCACGGCCGATCATGCCTTCAAGCCCCTCTACAAGATGGTCGATATCAAGCTGCTCGAACTGCTTCGCGCGCAACAGGCTCACCTGCCGCTCGGCCCAACGGACAAAGTCTTGCTCGCAATCAGCAAGCGGTACTTGGAGTCGATCCATGACTTACCTCCTCTGGTCTCGGTTTTTGAGTAACGGTGTTTGATTTCGCGACGGAACCCCATCCTGCAATCGCGGATAGTTGTTGGACAGCCCCTGTCGCAAATAATTCCCCATTCTGTTAATTAACCCTTGCATTGCGCGAAATACTGTACAAAAATACAGTCTGTCCATATACACAGTCCCGCACATCGATGATCAAGCTCACACCACGGCAAGAACAAATCCTCAACCTGATCAAGGATGCGATCGAGAACACGGGCTTTCCTCCGACCCGTGCCGAGATCGCCAATGAACTGGGCTTCAAGTCGGCCAACGCGGCCGAGGAGCACCTGCAGGCGCTCGCGCGCAAGGGCGCCATCGAAATTTCACCGGGCACCTCGCGCGGCATCCGCCTGATCGGCGCCAGCGTCGACGCCATTCCCATGCCGCCGCCGAACCTGCTCATGTCGCTGCCGCTGGTCGGGCGCGTGGCCGCCGGTTCGCCCATCCTGGCGCAGGAACATGTGGAGGCAACCTACAGCGTGGACCCGGCGATGTTCTCGTCGCGGCCCGATTTCCTGCTCAAGGTGCGTGGCTGGTCGATGCGCGATGCCGGCATCATGGATGGCGACCTGCTGGCCGTCAAAAAGGTCGACAGCGCCAAGAATGGCCAGATCGTGGTGGCCCGCATCGGTGACGATGTCACCGTCAAGCGCTACAAAAAGACCGGCTCGCTGATCGAACTGCTCCCGGAGAACCCGGACTTCAAGGTCATCCACGTCGATCCGGCGACCGACGAGTTTGCGCTCGAAGGCCTGGCGGTGGGGTTGATGCGCAGCTGGAACTAAGCCGCGCCTGTAGTGCCTAAGTAAGTGCACATACATTCTTGTCATTTCCAGCTTCCATAAGCGGCGCCTTGCTGCGTTGCCCACCGCTAGCAGTGCTCGCACTGCGTCGCGGCGTGCGCCGTGCCAGGCATCCGCTTCTGTTCGCTATAAATGACAATAATTTCTGTACGCTTACTTAGTCGCCCTTGCGCGGCGCGGTGGCGGCCGCATCGGTGACGATGCGGTTGTGTTCCTTGATGTAGGCGTCGGTGGCGCTACGCCAGGCGCCGAAGTCGGCCAGCACCAGCTTGGCCGAGACCTTGGCGTTTTCGGCGATGCCGGCATACACGCCTTCCAGGTGCACGCGCGACTGCTCGGTTTCGTCCTTGGTCAGCAAGTCGGCGATGTCCTTGGGAATGCGCTTGGTCAGCGGGCTCGATTCGTTCAGGTTGCGCACGAAGGCGTTGTAACAATCCTGCCACGCGGCGACCTTGGCCGACACGCTCTCGATTTCATCGTTCTGCTTCGACATGGCCGGAATGCGCGGCGCCGGACAGCGGAACTGGCCCGCGCTGAGCTCGGCGCCATCGTATTTGCCGATCCAGTAATCGAGCTCGGCGCGGCGCGTGTCGCGCTTTTTCATCATCTCGAGCGAGGCGGCGGCGGTCTTGTTGCCCTTGGCTGCGGCCTTCTTGAACCAGGCTTCGGCCTTGGCCAGGTCGACCGTGCCCGCCTCGCCATAAAAATACATCTCGCCCATATGCAACTGGGCTTCGGCATTGCCGGTATTGGCCAGCTTGGTATAGAGCTGCAGCGCTTGCGGATAAGACTTTTTCGCGAACAGGGCGTTGGCGTCGGCCAGCTCGTCCGCGTGCGCCACGCCGCTCAGCATCAATGCCAGGCAGAACAGGGTTTTCTTCATTGCAGGTCTCACGATGGGGTGTCCGGATGCGCATCATAACCGGATTGGCCCGGCTCGACAGAGGTGCCGCTTTGCCGTAAAGTATCATTTTTTGCAATATTTATCATTACTTATGAGTAAGCGAAACAACAGCGCTGCGCGCGCCGGCGGCCCGCTCCCCCTTCCGTTCAAACTTGGCTAGGATGCCCATGCGACGTTTCGAATTTAGCGAAGGCGCTTCCAACAAGTTCTGGGAAGTCGAACAAGATGGCTGCGAGGTGCATGTCTGCTACGGCAAGGTGGGCACGTCGGGTCAACGGCAAACCAAGACCCATCCTGACCAAGCCGCGGCGACGGTCGCGATCGAGAAGCTGATACGCGAAAAGACCGGCAAGGGCTACGCTGACAGCGGCGCTGCATCTCCACCTGCCGCCGCGCCGGCGCCGGCCGCTCCCGCCCCTCCCGCACCCGCCGTCTCCGCGCACAGCCGCGTCGCGCCATGGCTGGCGCTCGAGCCGCTGGTCGACATATCGCCCGAACTGGCGGCGCTGGCGATGCCGTCGCGCCGCTTTCCAGGTGTACCGCGCACCATCGATGCCGATGCATGCTGGGACGACTTCAGCCTGGTCACCCACCATTGCAGGTTCAGTGCGGAGGTCTCCGATCCCGTTTACCGCGATGCCGTGACCGAAACCATCGAACGCATCGCTCAGGACCGGCGGCGCGGCTCGCCAACGTCGGACGCCATCATGATGCTGCTTGAATCGACAACAGGATCCGCCTTCGGCGACGTCAATCGCAGCGCCTTCACCGACTTCCTGGTGACCGACAGAGGATTGCCCTACGCCGTCGCAGTCTATCTACGGCGGCTGGGAATGATCCTCGAACAGGGCCGTGAGGGCTACGGCCTGGCGTACTCCATCAGCGCCGACGTCGACAATATCGGCTACAACTGGTCCAGCGGCTATCGCGAGGGCGACTTGCTGCTGCGCGAGCACCTGGCGCAGGCGCGCGAGGAGGACTGGAACGACGGCGAGCGGTTGATGCGGCTGGCCGCGCCATCGCTGCCGGAATGGCGCCGTCCCCTGCTGCCCATCCTGCTGCCCGAGGCGCAGGACCTGGCCAATGAACTGATCCTGGCGGCGCAGGCGCCACCAGGCCAGCCGCCTGCCCCGTGGTTCGAACCCTATGAGTGGTTCAAGGCTTACGCCACATCGGACGCCGCCATCAAGGCGTTGCGCCGCTGGCCCCAGGCGGCAAGCTGCGGCGAGTTCAATATCGGCAGGTCGGCAGTGAACGTGGCCACCGTGGTGTGCGACCGTGGCGCCCACGCGGTCGCAGTACTTGCGCCGCATGCCCTGTTCGAGGAAACCTCGGACGGTCTCAGTTGCATCGGCACGCTCGACGCGATGACGGCGCTGGCGCATTCGTCCAGTCGTTTCGAGGCGGCGGCTACGCGCTGGCCGCAGGCGGCGATGGCCGTGCTGAGCGAACTGATTGCCAAAGACGGCTGCGGGCCGCGCTACGCACGCTGCGCGCTGGCCGAGGTACTCGCCACCAACGCCCCCATGGTCCCCGCGTTCAAGCCATGGCTGTCGGCTGGTGCGTGGAAGGTACTCTCGAACGCCGCCGCGCGCTACCTCGGCGTACCCGACATCGCCGACGCGGCCGACCTGCCACCGGTGCTGGTCAACCCGCCCTGGAAGAACCCATCGACGAAGCCGGCATCCGCCCCCGCGCTGGCGCTGGCCCCGCTGCCCCTGGCGCCGCTCGAACGCTGGAGCGCGCAGCAGCGCGAACAACTGGGCAAGGAGCCCCGCTACCTTCACTACCACGGCCCGGCCACGCCGTTTGCCAACGACGCGATCGCGGCTGGCGACGCCGATGCGCTGATCGCGGCATGGCGCGCCAGCACCGGCTCCTACAAACCGCCGGTGGAAGGCGCGCGCCTGATCGCGGCGCTGCCGGCGCCGCTGAACGTGCAGGTCTGGAACGCGCTGGCCGCAACCGGCATCAACCACCCCGGCTGCGCCATCGCCGCCGTGGGCCTGGCCGGCTTGCCCGGACTGGTCGCCCTGATCGAACACCAGCTTCCGGATAACCTGCACTACGCGCAGCACTTCGGTGCGGTCGAGCTGGCGGCGCCGCTGGCGCGTGCCTACGCCATGCCCAAGCCGGGAAAGATGATCGCCAGTGCGCGCAGCTGGCTGCTGCGCAATCCCGAGCATGCCGCCTGCGGCCTGACCGCCACCGCCCTGGGCGAACCGGGCGCGCCGCGCGACCAGGCGCGCCAGGCCCTGCGCATGCTGGCCGGCGCCGGCCATGACGGCGTGCTGATGGAGGTCGCCGCCCGTTATGGCGACGCCGCCGTTACCGGCGCCATGCGCGCCATGCTCGATGAAGATCCGCTCACGCTGCATCCGCCCAAGATCGGCAAAATGCCGTACTTCTGGGATCCGCTGGGATGGACCCGCCCTCGCCTGGCCAGCAACGGCAAGGCGCTGCCCGACGCCGCGCTCGACAACATCGGCGTCATGCTGCGCTTTCCGCACACCGACCGCATTTACGCCGGCGTGACCCAGCTCAAACAGGCGTGCACGCCGGAGTCGCTGGCCGATTTCGCCTGGGAGCTGTTCCGCGCCTGGGCCGAACGTGGCGGCGAGACCAAGGAAAACTGGGCGTTTTACGCACTTGGCCTGCTTGGCAACGACGACAGCGCGCGCAAGCTCACGCCGCTGGTGCGCGCCTGGCCCGGCGAAAAACTCAACGCGCGCGCCCTGGTGGGTGTCGACGTGCTGGCCATGATCGGCAGCGACACCGCCCTCATGCTCCTGCACCGAATCGCCAGCAAGGCCAAGTTTTACGCGCTGCAGTCCCACGCCGACGACAAGATCGGCGAGATCGCCGAAGCCCTCGAACTCGGTTCCGAGGAACTGGAAGACCGCCTGGCTCCCGACCTGGGCCTTGATGAAGACGGCGAAATGACGCTCGACTTCGGCCCGCGCCAGTTCCGCGTCGGCTTCGACGAGGCGCTCAAGCCGACCGTGCGCGAGGCGCTTGGTGCGCGCCTGGACGAGCTGCCAAAACCGAAGAAAACCGACGACGCCGAACTGGCGGCAGCCGCCGTGGAGTGCTACAAGCTGCTCAAGAAGGATGCGCGCACCATCGCCGCGCAGCAGGTGCGGCGCCTGGAACAGGCAATGTGCAGGCGGCGGCGCTGGACAGCGCAGGCATTCCGGGACTTCCTGGCTGGCCACCCGCTGCTGCGTCATCTGGTGCAGCGCCTGGTCTGGGGCGCGTACGGCGGCGACGGCGAGCTGCTGGCCAGCTTCCGCGTGGCGCCCGACGGCGGCTACACCGACCACGCGGACGACGCCTTTGCGCTGGCGCCGGGGGAAGATATCCGGATCGGCATCCCGCACCCGGTGGAGCTCGACCCGGCCCTCATCGCCGCCTTCGCCCGGCTGTTCGCCGACTACGAACTGCTGCAGCCGTTCGCCCAGCTCGCGCGCGACACGCACGCGCTGACCCAGGCTGAACGCGGCAGCCGGGCGCTGACGCGCTGGAACGGCGCGGTGATCAGTGCCGGCCGCCTGCTCGGACTCGTCGACCGGGGCTGGTCCCGCGAGATCGGCAGCGGCGGCGAGACGGTCAAATTTTCGCGGTGGTTCGGCCAGAGCAAGCTGGCGCACCTGATCATCGCGCCCGGCCTGACGGCAGGCTTTATCGACGGTGACGAAGAACAGACGCTGGTCAAGCTGGTCCTCGAGCACATCGGCGCGGACGAAGATGCGCGCCTGGCCGCGCTCGACCCGATCGTTGTCAGCGAATTTATCCGGGATATGGAGCAATTGTGCGCGTGATGCACGCCGGCCTGGTGGCCGGTCGCGCACAGTGAACTGATGCGGGACAAGACGTTCCGGTGCGCCCGAATGGGCGCCTGGCATAACATATGATATGAATGGGCAGACCATGCGGCGATTTGAATTGAGTGACGGCGTTTCCAGCAAATTCTGGGAGGTTGAACAAGCGGGGAGCGAGCTGCATATCGGCTTCGGCAAGATCGGCACGGCCGGACAGCGCCAGTGCAAGAGCTTCCCCGACCAGGCCAGGGCATCGGCGGCGCTGGACAAGCTGATTCGCGAGAAAACGGCCAAGGGCTATGCCGAAACCGGTGCCGCGGCGGCAGTCGTGGCGGCTCCCGCCGCAGCCAAGCCGGCTGCGCCAGCTGCCGCCACCCCGCTGGCGCTACCGGGCGACACACCGCCATGGCTAGCCGCCGATGCGCTGGTCCAACTGTCGCCGGAACTGGCCGCGCATGTCCTGCCCTCGCGCCGCCACCCCGGTCCGCCACCCAGCACCAACGCCGATTTGCGCTGGGCGCTGTACCTCAAGCGCGTGCGCGAGCATTGCCCTTTGCGAGCGCGCGCCGGCGGCGCCCCCGACGGCCCGGGCGTCATCGAAGCCATCGCCCGCATTTCCCGGCGCGAGCGGCATGGCTCGCCGGAGTCCGATGCCGTCTTGCTGGCGACCGAAACCGTCAACGAAGAATACGAACCGGCGTCCGACGGCTGTCCGTTCCTCGATGTGCTGGTCGCCGACAAGGGTCTGCTGTACGCGTTCGATGTGGTGATGATGCTGCAACGGATCTGGATCCATCCGGATTACGACAACGACGACAGCGTGTACACGGCCGACCACGTGAGCTGGGGTGTCCATCGCCTTTACGGCGTCACCACGCTGGCGCTGCGCGCCCATCTCGCGCATGCCCCGCAAGCGCTGTGGGAACAATGCGTGCAGCGCGCGCGCGCGGCGGCAGGGACCCTGCATACCAGGGCTCGTCCGCTGCTGGCCGCGCTGCTGCCCGATGCGCCGGAACTGGCCAACGAACTGGCGCTGATGCTGCAGCCGGAGACGGACGACAAAGGACTGCCGAAGTGGAACAGCAACTACGCATGGCTGATCGTGTACGCCACCTCACCCGAGGCAAAACAGGCGCTGCGCCTGTGGCCGAGCGGCGAGGGCCTGTGGCGCGACACCTTTCACAGCTCCCTGCGTGGCCTGGCCACTGCGCTCCAGGATCGCGGCGCCGCGGCGATCGATGCGATCATGGGCGGCAGCTGGGCCGATCAGACGGCGCAGGCGCTCGGCTGCATCGGCACGCCGGAAGCGATCGCCGCCCTCGCGCAGCGCCACTACTACGAGTGGCAGTTCGGCTATCTGGTCGAGGCGGTCGAGCGCTGGCCCGACGCCGCGATGGCGGGGCTGAGCCAGGTGATCGCCTCAAGGGAGCAAGGCCCGGATCGCGCCCGCCAGCTCCTCGCCGCTGCGGTGGCCAGGCATGCGCACCGGGTTCCCGCGCTCGCGCCCTGGATGACGGCGCCGGCCTGGAAGGTGCTGTCGGTCGCCGCCGCGCAGTACATCACTGTGCGCGACTGCGCCGCCGCCAGCGACCTGCCGCCGGTACTGGCCGCCCCGCCCTGGCGCGCGCCGGCCACGCGCGAAGCCGCCGCTTTCGCGCTCGCTCCCCTGGCGCTGGCCCCCGTCGCCGATTGGAGCGAGGCCGAACGCGAACACCTCGCCGGCAAGCGCAGCTTTTACGACGGCACGGGCCACATCAAGAGCCGGCGCGCGGAAGCGAAAGCGGCGGTGGCGGCGGTCGACCTTGACGGCAGCCTGGCCGGGTGGATCGACTGCCTCGCGCCGGGGCAGGCCATCGAGGACGCCACCAGCGCCATCGTCGCCCTGCCCGAGCCGATCAACGCCAGGGTCTGGAACGCGGTGGTCACGCTGGGCATGAACCACCCCGGCGCGGCGCTCGCGCGGATCGGCCTGCCCGCCCTGCCCGGCCTGATCGCGACGTTCACGCGCGCGCCTTCCCAGGAACTGGAATACGTCACGTGTTTTGGCGCCGTCGAACTGGCCGCGCCGATGGCGCACGTGTACGCCACGCTCAAGACCTCTGCGCTGCTGGCCATGGCGCGTGCCTGGTTCCTGCGTTTTCCCGAGCATGCCGCCTGCGCCCTGATCGCCCCCGCCCTGGGCAAAGTGTGCGCTGGGCGCGACCATGCGCGCCGGGTGCTCGGGCTGCTCGAACGCGCCGGCCATCGCGACCTGCTGATCGAGGTGGCCGGCCGCTACGGCCGGGACGACGTCGGCGCCGCCATGCGCGCCCTGCTCGACCAGGGACCGCTGCAGAATTATCCGGCCAAGATCGGCAAGCTGCCGGGCTTCTGCACGCCGCTGGTGTGGAGCCGTCCCGTGCTGGCCGCCAACGGCAAGGCGCTGCCCGATGCGGCGATGGATGCCATCGCCATCATGCTGCGCTTCCCGCACGCCGACGGCGTGTACGCCGGCATCGACCAGATCAAACAAGCGTGCACGCCCGAGTCGCTGTCCGACTTCGCCTGGGATCTGTACTTCGCCTGGGTGGACGACGGCGCCAAGGCGAAAGAGAACTGGGCTTTTTACGCGCTTGGCCTGCTCGGCAACGACGACACCGCGCGCAGGCTCACGTCGTTGTTGCGGGTCTGGCCCGGTCACGGCCTGCATGCGCGCGCCGTCACGGGCCTGGACGTACTGGCGCTGATAGGTAGCGACACCGCCCTGATGCTGCTCAACGGGATCGCCCTCAAGCTCAAGTTCAAGCCGCTGCAAGACCGCGCGCAGGAGAAAATCAAGGCGATCGCCGAAGCGCGCGGCCTGACGAGCGACGAACTGGAAGACCGCCTTGCGCCCGACCTGGGCCTCGATGAACAGGGCACCCTGCTGCTCGACTTCGGCCCGCGCCAGTTCCGCGTTGGCTTCGACGAGACGCTCAAGCCGTTCGTGCGCGACGCCGACGGCACGCGCAGTGCCGACCTGCCCAAACCGAAAAGGACCGACCACGCCGAACTGGCGGCGGACGCGGTCAAGCGCTTCAAGCTGCTCAAGAAGGACGCGCGCACCATCGCCGCGCAGCAGGTGCTGCGGCTGGAGCTGGCCATGTGCGCGCAGCGGCGCTGGCCGGTGCAGGTGTTCAACGACTGCATGGTTACGCACCCGCTGGTACGCCATCTGGCCCAGCGTCTTGTGTGGGGCGTGTACGATGCGCACGGCCGGTTGCAGGCCTGCTTTCGCGTGACGCCCGAAGGCGCCTTCAGCGATGCGGCCGATGACGCCGTCGCGCTGCCGCAAGGAGAAGGCGCCGTGATCGGCATCCCGCATGCGCTCGATATGGCGCCGGCCGACGCCACCGCCTTCGGCCAGCTGTTTGCCGATTACGAGCTGCTGCAGCCATTCGTGCAGATCGGGCGCGACACGCACACCCTGGACGAGGGTGAAGAGACGTATCACGCGCTCGGTCGCTGGGACGGCGAAGTGGTGCCGACCGGGCGCCTCCTTGGCCTGCTGAACCAGGGATGGCGGCTTGGCGAAACGCACGACAGCGCCATGATCCGGGACCTGCTCAAGGTGCTCGGCGACGGCTACACCGCAACGCTGGACATGGCGCCCGGCATCCGCGCCGGCTCGGCGCACGAGTTTGCGGAACAGACGCTCGGGTCGGTCTGCATCGGGCGCGGCGGCCCGAAGGACATCCGCGAGAGCGTGCCCTTGTCGTCCCTCGGGGCGGCGACAGTCAGCGAGCTGATTGGCGACATGAACAAACTGTGCGCTTGATCGGGCGCCCTGCAACGACAACGACAAGGTAGGTAATGCGGCGATTTGAGTTGAAAGACGACAGGACCACTGCAGCCAAGGGCTGTGCCGAAACCGCAGCGGCTGCGCCCTTGGCCGCCGCGCCGCCGTGGTTCGGCGCAGATGCGGTGATCGCGCCGCCGCCCGGCCTGGCCGCGCACGCCCTGCCCTCGCGCCGCCACCCCGGTCCGGCGCCATGCACGAACGGCAGGGAGCGCTGGGTGCTGTTCCTGACCCGGATGCGCGAAAATTGCACGCTGCAAGCCGGCGGCGACGCCATGCTCCAGGCGGCAGTCGTCGAGACCATCGAGCGCCTGTCCAAGCGCAGGCAGCGTGGCACGCCCGATACCGATGCGGTCCTGCTGGCGATGGAACGGATCAACGAAAAAATGCGGCCGGCATCCGAAGGCTGCCCGTTTCTCGACGTGCTGGTGGCCGACAATGGCTTGTCATACGCCTTCGACATCCTGCTCAAGGCGCAGCGTATTTGTCTCGCGCCGTCCGAAGCCGGCCCCGATAAGACCGCATACGACGTCCATGCCAACACCGGCGGCACCCGTCAGTTGTACGGTGTGACCGAACTGGCGCTGCGCGCCCACCTGGCGCATGCCCCGCAACAGGTATGGGAACAATGCGTCCAGATGGCGCGCGAGGCGGCCAGGGAACTTCCTGCCTGTGCCCGTCCACTGCTTGCCGTGCTGCTGCCCGATGCGCCGGACCTGGCCAACGAACTGGCGCTGATGCCGCAGCCGGAGACGGACCCCAAGGGGCAAGCGCAATCGTGCGCCAACGACGCATGGCTGATCGTCTACGCCACCTCGCCCGACGCACGGCGGGCGCTGCGTCTCTGGTCGCGCGGCGAGGGTGCGGGCAGCGACAGCTTTCATCAATCGCCGATCGGCGTCGCCACCGCATTGCAGGACTGCGGGGCCGGCGCTGTCGATGCGCTCAAGGACGGGCTGACGCACGCGCTCACGGTACAGGCGCTGGCCTGCATTGGCACCCCGGAAGCGATCATCGCCCTGACGCAGCGCCACTGCGAGCTGCCGCCCGACTATCTGCGCGACGCCGGCCGGCGCTGGCCCGATGCCACCATGGCAGCACTGAGCCAACTGATCGCCAGGGATCACTGCGGCCCCGAACGCGCACGCCAGTTCCTGGCAAGCGTGGTCGCTGCGCATGCGCACCGGGTTCCCGCCCTCCAGCCATGGATCCCCGCGCCAGCCTGGAAGGTGCTGTCGGTCGCCGCCGCCCAATACATCACGGTGCGCGACTGCGCCGCCTCCAGCGAACTGCCGCCGGTGCTGGCCGCGCCGCCGTGGCGCCAGCCTGCCGCGCAGGAAGCGGCACCATGCGCGCTTGCGCCCATCACGCTGGCCGCGCTCGTGAACTGGAGCGAGGACGAACGCGAACAGGTCGGCGAACAAGGTGCCCGCAACCTGGATAACGAGACCATTGCGCATTATCCGCTCGCCAGAGCGGTGGCGGCGGTTAGCGACATTGATGCCGATGGCAGCCTGGCGCGCTGGGTGGAGTGCATCGCGCCGGGGGACTACTTTCAACGCAGTACGCGCGCCATTGTCGAACTGCCCGCGCCGCTGAACGCGCGCGTGTGGAACGCGGTGGCGCACATGGGCATGTGCCATCCCGGCTACGCCATCTCGCGGCTTGGCCTCGCCGCGCTGCCGGCCCTGGCCGCGATGTTCGAGCGCGCACCGGCCCGGGAGCTGCCGCTCGTGCGCCACTTTGGCGCCATCGAACTGGCGCCAACGGTAGCTCGCGTCTTTGCCACCCTCAAAAACAGGACGTTGCTGGCCATAGCGCGCAGCTGGCTGCTGGACTTTCCGGAACATGCGGCCTGTGGCCTGATCGCCCCCGCGCTCGGCCACGCCGGCGAGCAACGCGATCACGCGCGCCAGGCGCTGCGCATGCTGGCTGCGTCCGGCCATGCCGGCCTGCTGATGGAAGTGGCCAGCCGCTACGGGCAGGCAAACGTCAGCGCCGCCATGCGCGCCATGCTCGATCAAAGCCCGCTGCAACGCCACCCGGCCAGGATCGGCAAACTGCCGGCGTTCTGGACACCGCTGGTGTGGACCCGCCCCCTGCTGGCCGCCAGCGGCAAGGCGCTGCCCGATGAAGCGATGGATGCCATCGGCATCATGCTGCGCTTCCCGCACACCGACGGCGTGTACGCCGGCGTCACGCAAATCAAGGAAGCGTGCACACCCGAGTCGCTGGCCGAATTCGCGTGGGAGCTGTTCCGCGCCTGGACCGAAGACGACGCCAAGGGCAAGGAAAACTGGGCCTTCTACGCACTCGGCCTGCTCGGCGACGACGAAAGCGCGCGCAGGCTCACGCCACTGGTGCGGGCCTGGCCCGGCCAGGGCCTGCACGCGCGCGCCGTCATGGGCCTGGACGTCCTGGGACTGATCGGCAGCGACACCGCCCTGATGCTGCTCAACGGCGTCGCTCAAAAACTCAAGTTCAAACCCTTGCAGGACCGCGCGCAGGAAAAGATCAGGGAGATCGCCGAAGCACGCGGCTTGAGCAGCGAGGAACTGGAAGACCGCCTCGCGCCCGACCTCGGCCTCGATGAACAAGGCACCCTGCTGCTCGACTTCGGCCCGCGCCAGTTCCGTGCCGGCTTCGACGAAATGCTCACGCCATTTGTGCGCGATGCCGATGGCAAGCGTAGCGCCGGCCTGCCCAAACCGAAAAAAAGCGACCACGCCGAATTGTCGGCGCAGGCGGTCAAGCGCTTCAAGCTGCTCAAGAACGATGCGCGCACCATCGCCGGGCAGCAAGTGCTGCGGCTGGAGCTGGCCATGTGCGCCCAGCGGCGCTGGCCGGTGCAGGTGTTTTACGAGTGCATGGTCACGCACCCGCTGGTGCGCCACCTGGCCCAGCGCCTGGTGTGGGGCATGTACGACGCCAGCGGCGGCCAGTTGCAGGCCTGCTTCCGGGTCACGCCGGAAGGAACACTCAGCGACGCCGCCGACGACGCCTTCGTGCTGGCGCAAGGCGCCGTCGTCGGTATTGCGCATGCGCTCTCGCTGGCGCCGGCCGACGCCGCCGCCTTCGCCCGGCTGTTTGCAGACTACGAACTGCTGCAGCCATTCGCGCAGATCGGCCGTGAAACGTACCTCCTGGACGACGACGAAAAGAAGCATCACGCCCTCGGCCGCTGGAACGGCAAGGTCGTGCCGACCGCGAGCCTGCTCGGCCTGCTCGAGCGGGGCTGGCGGCGCGGCCGGATGCAGGATGGCGGCACGATCCTGCAAGTCGTCAAGGTCCTCGGCGGCGGCTATGCCGCGACACTGAACTTCGCGCCCGGCATCCTGCCCGGCATGCCGGGCGAGAGCGCGGAACAAACGCTTGGCGGCGTCGTGATCGCGCACGCCGGCCATGCGGGCATACGTGACAGCGTGCCGCTGTCGTCGCTCGATGCGGCGGCCGCCAGCGAACTGATTCGGGAACTGGCGCGGCTATGCGCTTGAATCGCCACCTACGACACAAGGCAGACAATGAATCCTCCTCAATCCCGCGATAGCGCAAGCGGCGCCGTGGCGCCCTGGCTCGCGATCGGACCGCTGGTCGAGATTCCCGCCGCACTGGCGGCCGAAGCGCTGCCCTCGCGCCGCTTTCCCGGGCCGGCGCCCTGCCCCGACACCGATGCCATCTGGGACCGGTTCATCTCGGCTGCGCGCCAGCACTGCGCGCTCGACCCGGCCAGCTCGGACGACGAACAGCTCGTGCGCGAGGCGGCCGCGCGCATCGCCAGCGGCGAACGGCGCGGTTCGGCGGCCTGCGATGCGGTGCTGCTGGCGGTCGAGCGCCATCTGGATTTCCCCTATCTGCCGCTGATCGGTGGCGCCTCCCTGATCGACGTGCTGGCCGCCGACCGGGGCCTGCCCCATGCGCTCGAAGCACTGATCGGCATGGAATGCACCGCCATTGAGTCGACCAGGGGTGGCCATGGCGTGCGCGCCGCATCCGACCCGCGCGGCTGCCTGCGCAACGACATGTACCACCCAACCGAGATGACACTGCGCAGCTACCTCGCGCTCGCGCCCGAGGAGGTCTGGGAAGAATGCGTGCGCATCAGCCATGCCGCGATCGAGCGCCTGTACACCTGCCGCCGCCCGCTGCTGGCGGCCTTGCTGCCCGATGCACCGCACATCGCCGACGCCATCGCCCTGACGCTGCAGCCGCCGCCGAGCTACTATGGCCTCGACTGGCTGTCCCAATATGGATGGCTGCTTGCCTACGCCACTTCGCCGGAAGCGACGAAAGCGATCCGCCAGTGGCGCCGCACCTGCCACGCCGCCGATGTCGACTTCGGCCGCTCGCAGCAAGCGCTTGTGACGATCGTGCGCGATTGCGGCGTCGATGCGGTCGACGCCCTGAAACACAGGGCGATGCATGAAGAAGCGGCCGCCACGGCGCTGGCCTGCATCGGCACCACCGAGTCGCTGACCGTGCTGGCGCTGGCGTGCGACCACGGCGAGGCGCAGTGCGCGCGCTTCGCGCTGGCGGCGGCGCGCTGGCCGCAGACGGCCATTGCGGTACTGAGCGAATTGATCGCCAGGGACCATTGCGGTCCGGCGCGCGCGCGCCGCTTCCTGGCAGCGCTGGTCGCGCAGCACGCCGCCAGCGTGCCGGCATACCAGCCGTGGCTCTCGCCGCGCGCATGGAAGGTGCTGTCCAACGCCGCCGCGCACTACCTCACCGTGCGCGATATCGCGGCCACAGCCGACCTGCCGTCCATTCTGGCCAATCCGCCATGGACAGCGGCGAAGAAGAAAGCTGTAGCGACGCTGGCACTGGCGCCCTTGCCGCTGGCCCCAATCATGCGCTGGAGCGCGGAGGAACGCGCCCGCTTGCGCAAGCAGCCACGCTACACCGTCACGTCGTACAAGAGCGAGGCGGACCCGCTGGTGTCGGCCGATGCCACCGCCCACGCCAACGCGGCCACCATCATAGACGCCTGGCTGGCCTGCCTCGCCGGCGGCAAGCACCTCAACGACGCCGCGCGCATGATCGCCGACCTGCCTGGGCCGCTCAACGCGCAGGTCTGGAACGTGGTCGCGCAGGTCGAGGTCAATCTTCCGGGGTACGCGATTGCGACACTTGGCCTGGAAGGGCTGCCCGGCCTGGTGAGCATGATCGAGCGGCGTCCGGCGCAGGACCTGGCGTATGCTTGCCACTTCGGCGCCGTCGAACTGGCCGCTCCGGTGGCGCGCGCCTGGGCCGCCCTGAAAGCGAAAGAACTGCGTGCGAGCGCCGGCGACTGGCTGCTGTCGAACCCTGAACACGCCGCCTGCGGCCTGATTGCGCCAGCACTCGGCAAGCCAGGCGGCGCGCGCGACCAGGCACGCGGCGCGCTGCGGCTGCTCGATGCGGCCGGCCACCGCGCGCTGCTGCTCGACGTCGCCAGCCGCTACGGCCAGGCAGCCGTGACGAGCGCCATGCGCACCATGCTCGATGAAGATCCGCTCGACCTGTACCCGGCCAGAATCGCCGGCCTGCCGCCGTTCTGGACGCCGCAGCTTTGGGCCCGTCCTCTCCTGGCCGCAAGCGGCAAGGCGCTGCCCGACGCCACGCTCGACACGATCGGCGCGATGCTGCGCTTTCCGCATGCCGACGGCATCTATGCCGGCGTCGCCCTGCTCAAAAAAGCGTGCACCCCGGACTCGCTGGCCGATTTCGCGTGGGAGCTGTTCCGCGCCTGGGTCGAAGACGGCGCACAGCCGAAGGAGAACTGGGCCTTTTTCGCGCTCGGCCTGCTCGGCAACGACGACAGCGCGCGCAAGCTCACGCCGCTGCTGCGCGCCTGGCCTGGCGAAAGCCTCAGCGCGCGCGCCATCGCCGGCCTGGACGTGCTGGCACTGATCGGCAGCGATACCGCCCTGATGCTGCTCAATGGGATCGCGCAAAAGGTCAAGTTCAAGGCGCTGCAGGACCGCGCCCGCGACAAGATCGCCGCCATCGCCGAGGCGCGCGGCTTGAGCACCGGGGAACTGGACGACCGTCTGGCGCCCGACCTGGACCTTGACGACCAAGGCACGCTGCTGCTCGACTTCGGCCCGCGCCAGTTCCGCGTCGGCTTCGACGAAACCCTCAAGCCCTGCGTGCGCGACACCGCCGGCACGCGCCTGCCCGATCTGCCCAAGCCGAAAAAGAGCGACGACCCGGCCTTGTCGGCGGCGGCGGTGAAACGCTACACACTGCTCAAGAAAGACGCGCGCACCATCGCCGCGCAGCAGGTGCTGCGGCTGGAAATGGCGATGTGCGCGCAGCGGCGCTGGCAGCGCCAGGTCTTCGTCGACTTCCTGGCCCACCACCCGCTGCTGCGCCATCTGGTGCAGCGCCTGGTCTGGGGCCTGTACAGTGTCGACGGCAATGCCTTGCTCGCGTGCTTCCGGGTCGCCCCGGACGGCACGTTCACCACGGCGGCCGACGACGCTGTGAACCTGCCACCGGCCGACGCGGCGCGGATCGGCATCGTGCACGCGCTCGACCTGCCGGCGGGCGATGGAGAAGCCTTCGCCCGCCTGTTCGCCGACTACGAACTGCTGCAACCGTTCGCGCAGATCGGGCGCGACACGCACCGCCTGGACGACGCCGAAGCGGTCCGGGATTCCCTGGCGCGCTGGGACGGCGAGGTGGTGCCGAGCGGGCGCGTCATGGGCCTGGCGAACAAGGGATGGCGGCGCGGACCGGTGCGCGACGGCGGCGGCATCTGGACCTTCACCAGGGCGCTCGATGCCGGCCACCTGGCCGAACTGCACATCGCGCCGGGCCTGATCGCCGGGATTACCGGCGAATATCCGGAGCAAACGCTGGGCGAGGTGCGGGTCGGGCGCGGCGACAACTGGGGCGGCATCGGCCAGCCGCTTGCACTGTCCTCGCTCGACCCTGTGGTGGTCAGTGAGCTGATACGCGACATGAACAATCTGCGCGCATGAGACGGCGCCGACACCATTCAACACTCAGGACACACGATGCGACGATTTGAATTGAGTGATGATGTTTCGAGCAAATTCTGGCAAGTCGACCAGGTCGGCAACGATCTCCATATCGGCTTCGGCAAGATCGGCACCGCCGGCCAGCGCCAGTGCAAAAACTACGCCGACGACACCAAAGCCGGGGCCGCGATGGAAAAGCTGATCCGCAAAAAGACCGTCAAGGGCTACGCCGAAACCGCCGGCGGCGAAACGGTGGCGGTGGCGGCGATCGCGCCCATCCCGGCGCCAGCAGCGTCGATGGTGGCGAGCACCCCGGCGCCACCAGAAGCCGCCGGGTCGGCCATCCTGCCGCCGGAACTGGCTGCGCACGCCCTGCCGTCGCGCCGCCATCCCGGACCGCCGCCGAGTGCGGACGCCGACGCCAGATGGCGTCTGTACCTGGCACGCGTGCGCGAACACTGCGAACTGCGTCCGCGCTCGCAGGGTTCGATTTACCACGCTGCCGTCAACGAGGCCCTCGCGCGGATCGCCAAAGGCGAGCGGCGCGGCTCGCCAGCGTCCGACGCCATTTTGCTGGCGACCGAAAGCGTAATCGGTGCGAGACCCCAGTTCGCGCGCGACAATGCGTTCATCGACGTACTGGTGGCCGACAAGGGCCTGCCGTACGCAATGGAAATCGTGCTGCGCAGGCAGAGCTTCGTCATCACGTACGACAGCATTGACGGCAAGGGCTTCTACCAGATCCACGACCCAGGCACATGGGACGACGCGTTTTTCGGCGATACCGAACTGGCCCTGCGCGCCCACCTCGCGCATGCGCCGCAAGAGGTCTGGGAAGAATGCGTGCGGATCGCGCGCTACGCCGCGCCCGGCCTGGACCGGCGCCGCCGCCCCTTGCTGGCGGCGCTGTTGCCGGATGCACCCGGGCTGGCCGATGAATTGGCCCTGATGCTGCCGCCGTATCGGGAGAACCAGTCCATGTACTGGTCCGACAACGATGGCTGGCTGTTGTTGTACGCTACCGCGCCCGAGGCGCTGGACGCCCTGCGCGCGTGGCCGTACCGGCCGATGACATCTTTTCACGAGTCGCTCAGCGCCGTGGCCTGCGCAGTCCAGGATCGCGGCGCCGGAGCCTTCGAGGCGCTCCGGGAGGGAGTCGGCAAAGAGGCGGCTGCCCACGGGCTGGCCTGCATCGGCACCGCGCCATCGATGACGGTGCTGGCACTGGGCTGCGACCAGAGCCAGACACCGTTCACCCAACTGTGCGCCGCCGCCCAGCGCTGGCCCGATCTGGCCATGACGGTGCTGAGCCAATTGATCGCGAAGGACCACTGCGGTCCTGCGCGCGCGCGCCAGGCGCTGGCCAGCATCATGCCGGTCCATGCCGCCCGCGCCGCCGCCCTCAAGCCGCTGCTGCCGGCGCCTGCATGGAAAGTGCTGTCGGTGGCCGCCGCGCAGTTCGTCGCCCTGCGCGACTGCGCCGACACGAGCGAACTGCCGGCGGTCCTGGCCGAGCCGCCATGGCAGGCGCCCGCACGCAAGGAAGCGCCGCCGTTCGCGCTGGCGCCCTTGCCGCTGGCGCCGATCGCCACCTGGAGCGAAGAAGAACGCCAGCAGTTGCGCGACGAATGGCGCTATTTTCTCGGTTTCATGAGCACGTCGCCGGAAGCGCTGGCGCAGGCGGTGGACGCGGTAGCGGCGGCCGACACCGACGGCAGCCTGGCGCGCTGGGTCGACTGCCTGCTGCCGGACCGCGCGTTCCAGGGACGCACGCTGGAGATCCTCGCACTGCCCGCGCCGGTCAACGCCAGGGTCTGGAACGCTCTCGCCGCCATGGGCATGGACCACCCCGGACAAGCCATCGCCAAACTCGGCCTGGCCGCGATTCCCGGACTGATCGAGGTGTGCATCCGCACCCCGGGCCAGCACATCGGCTATGCGCTGTATTTCGGCGCCGTCGAACTGGCGCTGCCGGTTGCGCGCGCCTACGCCACGCTCAAGGCGCGCGGCCTGCTCGCCACGGCGCGCGCCTGGCTGCTGCGCCATCCCGAGCATGCTGCGTGCGGCCTGATCGCCGTCGCCCTGGGCCAGCCCGGCCCGGAGCGCGACCATGCGCGGCGCGCCCTGCGCCTGCTGGCCGCCGCCGGCCAGCGCGACCTGCTGCTGACCGTCGCAGGCCGCTACGGCCAGGTTGACGTGCGCGCGGCGCTGGGCATCGTGCTCGATGAAAGCCCACTCCAGCTGTATCCCGCCAAGATCGGCAAGCTGCCGCCGTTCTGGACACCACTGGTCTGGACCCGTCCCCTGCTGGCCGGCAGCGGCAAGGCACTGCCCGACGCAGTGCTCGATGCGGTGGGCATCATGCTGCGCTTTCCTCACAGCGAAGGCGTGTACGCCGGCGTGACCCAGCTCAAACAGGTCTGCACGCCGGCCTCGCTGGCCGACTTTGCGTGGGAGCTGTTCCGCGCCTGGACCGAAGATGGCGCCAGACCGAAGGAGGACTGGGCTTTCCACGCGCTTGGGCTGCTCGGCAACGACGATACCGCGCGCAGGCTCACGCCGCTGCTGCGCGCCTGGCCCGGCGAAAAACTGCACACGCGCGCAGTCGCCGGCCTGGACATCCTGGCCATGATCGGCACCGATGCGGCCCTGCTGCACCTCAACGGAATCGCGCAGAAGCTCAAGTTCAAGGCGCTGCAGGACCGCGCGCAGGAAAAGATCGCCGCCATTGCCGAGGTCCGGGGCTTGAGCGCCGAAGAGCTGGAAGACCGGCTCGCGCCCGACCTGGGCCTGGATGAACAGGGCACGCTGCTGCTCGACTTCGGGCCGCGCCAGTTCCGGGTCGGCTTCGACGAAGCGCTCAAGCCCTACCTGCGCGACGAGGGCGGCGCGCGCCTGGCCGACCTGCCCAAACCGAAGCAAAGCGACGATCCCGAGCTGTCGGCGGCGGCGGTGGAGCGCTACAAACTGCTCAAGAAAGACGCGCGCGCCCTCGCCGCGCAGCAGATGCGGCGCCTGGAGAGCGCGATGTGCGCCCAGCGCCGCTGGCCGCGCCAGGTGTTCCTCGATTTCCTGGCCGGCCACCCACTGCTGCGCCATCTGGTGCAGCGCCTGGTGTGGGGCGTGTACGGCAGCGGCGGCGCCTTGCTGGCCTGCTTCCGGGTCTCCGTGGACGGCGCCTTCACCGACGCCGGCGACGACAGCTTCACGCTGCCGCAGGACGACATTCTGGTCGGCATACCGCATGCGGTGGACCTGCCGCCGGCGATGGCCGCGGCCTTCGGCCAGCTGTTCGCCGACTACCAGCTGCTGCAGCCGTTCGCGCAGCTCGGCCGCGACACCTACCGGCTGGGCGCCGATGAACAGGGCCTGCACGCACTGGAACGATGGCGCAAAATCGTACCGACCGGCAGCGTGCTTGGCCTGGTCAACCAGGGCTGGCGGCGCGGGCAGGCGTGGGACGGCGGCGCGATCAATGAACTGAGCAAGATGCTCGGCGGCGGCTACATGGCCGAACTAACGATCTCGCCTGGCATCACTGCGGGCATGGCCAACGAAAGCGAGGAACAAAGGCTCGATCAATTGGTGGTGCGGCGCGGCGATGCGGCGGACCGCATGGGCGCCAGCGTCGCGCTGTCGTCACTCGATGCCGCCATGCTCAGTGAGTTGATCAGGGAAATGGAAAGACTATGTACTGTCGACGGCGCGCGTGCGATGTGATGACAAGGAAAGACGATGCGGCGATTTGAACATAGCGAAGGCGCTTCCAACAAATTCGGGGAGGTTGACAGCCAGGTGGCACTGGCCGCGCGCGGCGAAGCGCAGGATGGCGGTTCGATCCGGGACTTCAACAAGCCGCTCGGCGGCATGATGCGCGAAGGAGAAGTGCAGACCCTCGACCCGGTTGTGGTCGGGCGCGTGGGACAATGGGACAACATCGACACGTCCGTCGCCCTTGGCACGCTGCCGGCGGTCGTGGTCAGCGAACTGATACGCGACCTGCAATCGCTGGGCGCCTGACACAGCGCCGGTACAACTTCAACTTTCAGGAGAGGCATGATGCGACGATTTGAATTGGACGATGGCGTTTCCAGCAAATTCTGGGAGATTGGGCAGGCTGGCGCCGAACTGCAGATCCGCTTTGGCAGGATCGGCAGCGCCGGGCAAAGCAAACCGAAAACCTACGCGGACGAGGCCACGGCCGCCGCCGCGCTGGTCAAGCTGGTACGCGAGAAAACCGCCAAAGGCTATGCGGAGACCAGCGCCAGGGCCAGCATCGCCGGGGCGGGCATTCGCGCCGCCGCGCCAGCGGCCCCACTGCCGTCAGGCGATATCGCCCCGTGGCTCGCCTGCGGAGCGGTGCTCGACCTGCCGCCCGGCGTCGCCGCGCTGGCCCTGCCCTCGCGCCGCGTGCCCGGCCCGGCGCCCATCACCGACGCCGACCGCGCCTGGGACATGTACCTGCAGGTGGCGCGCGCATTCAGGGACCCGGCCATGGCCCTCTGCGACGTGGAGCTACACGCTGGCATCAACGAGGCCATGCAGCGCATCCGGCAAGGCACGCGCAGCGGCAGCATGCTGTCGGACACGATCATGTTCGCCGTCGCCAACATATCCTGCACCCCGTTAGCATTCAATGGCGCCGTCCCCTTCCTCGATTTTCTCGCGGCCGAAAAAGGACTGCCGTATGCGGTCGACGTCATGCTGGCCGCCATGGAACGACTGACCGCCAATACAATCCGCACCAGCGCCGCCGTGCCCAACGAGACTTGGCAGTTGCGCGTCATCGAGTCCGATGAAGGCCCGAGCGAGAGCTACGGCAGTCTCAGGACAAAACAGGCACTCCACCAGCACCTGGTTCATGCCAGCGAGGCAAACTGGCATGAATGCTTGCACATGATCGGCGAACGCGTGGCGCGTGTGCCAGCCAAGCGCCAGGTGCATCTTGCACCATTCCAGCCGCATGCACCGCTGCTCGCGCTGCGCTCAAGAGACGACGCCGGCCAGGTAACCGCCCCCCTGTCGCGCATGTACGATACCCTCGCCAACGCCAGGGCACTGGTCACGCAGGCAGGCAGCATGCGGGATCTGCTGCGCGACGATGCGCTCAAGGTCATCGCCACGCTGATCCGGGACCACGGCACCGACCTTGCCGTCCTGGTACATGCCGCACCCACCATTCAACTGGGCACCGAGGCGCTCACCTGGATCGGCACGCCGCTGGCCATTCAGACGCTCGGGCGCGAACTGGTGGAGGCCAGTCGCGGATTTTTCCGCCAGCCCGCCATCGACGCGCGCCAGCGCCTGCGCGAGGCCGTGCGGCGCTGGCCGCTGGCGGCAATCGCGGGCCTGGCACAGCTGATCGCCACCGAGCAGCAGGTTCCCGAGGTGGTCCACGCGATGCTGGCCACGCTGGCCTACGAACACGCCGCAGTCGTTCCCGCTTTCAGGCCATGGATATCGGCGCAGGCAGCGGCGGTGCTCGATGAGCTCAGCGCCGGCATCGACGGCGACACGCTTGCCCCCGATGCCGAGCTGCCGCCGGTGCTGGCCAATCCGCCCTGGCTGGCGCCGCGCAAGAAAACGGTCGCGGCAATGTCGCTGGCGCCGCTGCCGCTGGCGCCCGCCGAGCACTGGAGCGACGAGGAACGCGAAGAGATGCGCATGGAGGAACGCGACACGCTATCCACGTACGCCAACCAGGCAACGGCGCCAGCAAACAGCGCGGCGGCCATCGCAGCCGGCGACAGCGCCGCCCTGGTCGCCATGTGGCACGAGGCGGCACAAGACAACACGTTCTTCGCGGCCTGCGTGCACCTCATCGCCGACATGCCGGCCCCCTTCAACGCGGCGGTGTGGAACGCCACGGCCGGGCACCCGATCAATTCACCCGGCTACGCGGTGGCGACCCTGGGCCTGAGCGGCTTGCCGGCACTGGTGACGATGTGCGAACAGCGTCCCGGCGACGACCTGGTGTACGCCCGCCACATCGCCGCGATCGAACTGGCGGCGCCGGTGGCGCGCGCCTTTGCGCCCCTGAAAAAGAGAACGGCGCGCACTGCGGCACGGCGCTGGCTGCTGGCCTATCCGGAACACAGCGCCTGCGCGCTGATCGCGCCGGCCCTCGGCAAGGCGGGCAGCGCGCGCGAGCAAGCGGCCGATGTCTTGCGCATGCTGGCCGCCGCCGGCCACGACGCCCTGCTGATGGAGGTGGCCGCGCGCTACCAGAAGCCGGCGATCGGCGCCGCCCTGCGCGCACTGCTCGACCAGGATCCACTGGATCTGTATCCGGCAAAACTGGCAACGGCACCGGATTTCTGGACACCGCGCAGCTGGCCCCGTCCGCGCCTGGCCAGCAATGGCAAGGAGCTGCCCGACGCCGCCATCGACGCCCTTGGCGCCATGCTGCGCTTTGCGCAAGGGGAACGCGTGTACGCGGGCCTGGCCCAGGTCCGCGCGGCATGCACAGCCGATTCGCTGGCGGCCTTTGCCTGGAGTCTGTTCAACGCCTGGCAGAACGATGGCGGCAGCGCCCGTGAAAACTGGGCCATCACCGCGCTGGGCGTGCTGGGCGACGACGACATCGCCAACAAACTCGGACCGCTGGTGTGCGCGTGGCCGGCCGACGCCCTGCATTCGCGCGCGGCTTTGGGCGTCGACGTACTCGGCGCGATCGGCACCGATGCGGCTCTGTTGCAGTTGCGGACGATTGTCAAACGCTTCAATTCCGGCACGCTGAAAGAAAACGCGCGCGCAAAAATCGTGCAGGTTGCGGAAGCGCGCGGCATGAGCGCCGAGGAACTGGAAGACCATCTCACGCCCGAACTGGGGCTCGACGAACAAGGTACGCTGCTGCTCGACTTTGGCGCGCGCCAGTTTGTGGTCGGCTTCGACGAAGCGCTGCGTCCTTATGTGCTCGACCAAAGCGGCGCGCACCTGGCCGACCTGCCCAAGCCGCGCCAGAATGACGACGCCACACTGATGACCTCCATGGCCGGCCATGCGCTGGTGCGCCACCTGGCGCAACGCCTGGTATGGGGCGTGTACCGCGAGGAGCGCCTGGAAGCGTGCTTCCGGCTTGCATCCGACAGCACCTTGGCCAACGGCGCCGACGATGCCTGCACGCTCCCGCAGGACGACGGCATCCGCATCGGCATCCCGCATCCGCTCGAAATGACGGCTGCCGGGCTGGCGGCATTCACGCAGCTGTTTGCCGATTATGAGCTGATGCAGCCCTTCTCGCAACTCGATCGCGACACCTATGCACTGACGCAGGCCGACCTGGCGTCGGACCGCTTGCTGCGCTGGGATGGCGTACTGGCGGCGACCGGCGGCATCATGGGCCTGGCCAAGTGGGGCTGGCAGCGCGGCCGCACGCACGAGCGCAGCTGCGCACGCGACTTCAGCAAGCCCATGGCCGGCGGACACGTCGCTCAACTGAGCTTCGAGCCGGGTATTCTGATCGCCGCAGTCGACGCGCATTCCGAGCAGACCCTCGGGCTGGTGCTGTTCGGCAGCGCCGACCGGCTCGGACATTTGCGCCAGGCGGTGCCGCTGGCGCAGCTCGACCCGGTCGACGCCAGTGAACTGATACGCGACATCGAACACCTGCGCGCCTGAGACGGCACGCACACACATCATCATGACAGGACAGAGAATGCGGCGATTTGAATTGAGCGACGGGACTTCGAACAAATTCTGGGAGATCAGCCAGGACGGCAGCGATCTGACCGTCTGCTACGGAAAAATCGGCACCGCCGGCACCACCCAATGCAAGAACCACGCCTATGCGGCCAAGGCCGGCGCCGCAATGGACAAGCTGATACGCGAAAAAACAGGCAAGGGCTACGCCGAAGTGACCAGCGGTGCGGCCGCCGTTTCCACGGTCGCGGCAGCGCCGAAGGCGGTCAAAGCCGCCAAGGTCCCCGCCGCGCCGCCGGTACCGGTAACGCCGCCGTTGCCACCAGCAGCGCCATCGGGCGACATCGCGCCATGGCTGGCCGCCGATGCACTGATCGACATGCCGGCCGCACTCGCGGCCCAGGCCCTGTCCTCGCGCCGCTTCCCGGGCCGCCAGCCGAACGCCGACGCCGGCGCCTGCTGGATGCAGTTCCTGGCGCTGGCGCGCGCCTACGATCCGGCCGACCCGAAGCACTCGCACAAACAATATCGCGCCGCCGTAACCGAAGCCATGCAGCGGATCGAACAGGACCTGCGCAGCGGCTCGGCGCTGTCGGACGCGGTCCTGCTGGCGCTGTCGACCCGTTTCGAGAGCAAGCTGGCGCCGGCGCAAGGCGCGCCCTTCCTCGACTTCCTGGTCGCCGACAAGGGCCTTGCGTACGCCATCGGGGTGCTGCTGCAAATGGAGAGGATGAGCATCCGCGAGGAGCGCAACCGTTTTACCAGTCATTGGTTCATCAGCGACGAGAGCGACCTGTCGTACGGGTCGTCGCGCAGCAGTTTCGGCGCGACCGAACTGGCATTTCGCTCGCATCTGGCGTGGGCGCCGGAAGCGCTGTGGCAGGAATGCGCGCAACTGCTGCGCGACGGCCTGCCCACCTTGTCCGTATACCGCCAGCCGCTGTGCGCCCTGCTGCTGCCCGAGGAGCCGGCGCTGTCGGACGCGCTGGTCCTCACGCTCGCGCAGCATCCCTACAACCCGAGCGGGTGGCTGCGTCTGACCGCGCGCGATCCGGCCAGCTTGCAGGCAATGGAGCCGTTCGAACCAAGATATGACGAGTACGCGCGCAACCTGTTTTACAACATGCCGTCCGTGGTGGCCGCGCTGGTGCTGGAGCATGGCGTCGACGCGGTCGCGCTGCTCGACGAAGCCGCCGGCGTCGATGCGGCCGGCGACGCGCTGGCCTGCATCGGTACGCCGGACGCACTGCGCGCGCTGGCGAAGGTCTGCAACGTCACCAAAAAATCGCTGGGACGCCTGACGATGGCGACGCAGCGCTGGCCGCTGGCCGCCATGGCCGCCCTGTCGGAACTGGTCGCCAGCGACCCGGCCTCAGCGCCGGCATTGCGGTCCACCCTCGCCAGCCTGGTGCTGGACCATGCCGGCGCGGTGCCGGCAATCACGCCGTGGATCGCGGCCCCGGCCGCCCGGCTGCTGGCCGAGATGGCCGGCAAGTTCAGCGCATCGCTCGACGCCGCCGATGCGCACGAGCTGCCAGCGGTGCTGGCCAACCCGCCGTGGATGGCGCCGCCCAAGCCGGCGCCAAAACCGCAGGCGCTGGCGGCGCTGCCGCTGGCGCCCTGCACGCGCTGGACCGAACAGCAGCGCCAGCGCCTGCTGGCCGACCAGCGCTACAACGCCTGGCCTTACGACGCCGAGCGTTTCGACGGCCCGCAAGGCACGGCCGCCGCCATCGCGGCGGGCGATGTGCAGGCCGTGGTCGCGCTGTGGGAGCACTATGCCGACGAGAATGACGACATCGGCGGCTGCGTGCACGCCATCGCCGACCTGCCCGCACCTTTCAACGCGGCGGTGTGGACCGCCATGGCCGCACACGACATCAACTCGCCCGGCTACGCCTTCGCCACGCTGGGCGTGGACAGCCTGCCGGCGCTGCTGCTCATGTGCGAGCGCAATCCGGTCGACGTACTGCCGTACGCAATGCACTTCGGCAGCGTCGAACTGGCGCAGCTCATGGGGCGCATTTGCGCCAGCGGCAAGAACAAGTCGCTGCGTGCCATCGCGCGCAGCTGGCTGCTGGCCAACCCGGAGTACGCGGCCTGCGCCCTGATCGCGCCGGCGCTGGGCAAACCCGGCGCGGCGCGCAATTGCGCCGCCGGCCTCCTGCAACTGCTGGCGGCCGGCGGGCACCGCGCGATCATAGTCAATACGGCGAGCCGCTACCAGCAGGACGCCGTCAACGCCGCCATCGAGACCATGCTCGATGAAGATCCGCTCGATCGCCATCCGGCCAGGGTCGACCCTCTGCCGGCGTTCTGGTTGCCGCGCAACTGGACCCGTCCGCGCCTGGCCGGCAGCGGCAAGGTACTGCCCGACAGCGCGCTCGATCCGCTCGGCGCCATGCTGCGTTTTCCGCAGGAAGACGGCGTCTACGCCGGCCTGCCGCAGGTGCGCGAGGCCTGTACGCCAGCCTCGCTGGCCGACTTTGCGTGGGAACTGTTCCGCGCCTGGCTCGACGCCGGCGCCGACCCGAAAGAAAACTGGGCCTATGGCGCGCTGCGCGTGTTCGGCAACGACGACGTGGCGCGCAAGCTGACCCCGATGATCCGCGCGTGGCCCGGCGAGAGCCAGCATGCGCGCGCGGTGGCCGGACTCGATGTACTGGCCGCGATCGGCACCGACACCGCCCTCATGCTCCTGAACGGCATTGCGCAAAAGGTCAAGTTCAAGGGTTTGCAGGACAACGCGCGCGAAAAAATCGCCCAGATCGCCGAAGCGCGCGAGCTCACCACCGAAGAACTGGAAGACCGGCTCGCGCCCGACCTGGGCCTGGACGAACAGGGCACGCTGCTGCTCGATTTCGGACCGCGCCGCTTCCTGGTCGGTTTCGACGAGACGCTCAAGCCCTTCGTGCGCGACGAGGATGGCGCGCGCCTGGCCGACCTGCCCAAGCCAAAAAAATCCGACGACGCCGGGCTGGCCGATGCGGCGGTCGAGCGCTACAAGCTGCTCAAGAAAGACGCGCGCACCATCGCCGCCCAGCAGATTGTGCGGCTGGAAGTGGCCATGTGCGCCCAGCGCCGCTGGGAGCCGCAAGTGTTCCTCGACTTCCTGGCGCACCATCCGCTGCTGCGCCACCTGGTACAGCGGCTGGTATGGGGCGTGTATGAGGTCGAGGCAGGCGCCAGCCACGGCGGATGCCTGCTCGCCTGCCTGCGGGTTGGCCCCGACGGCGGCCTGACCGATGCCGACGACGACGCGTTCAACCTGCCGCAAGGCCAGAACATCCGCATCGGCATCCCGCATGCGATCGACCTGCCAGCCATCGACAGCGCCGCCTTTGCGCAACTGTTCGCCGACTATGAGCTGATGCAGCCATTCGCCCAGATCGGGCGCGACACCTACGCGCTGAGCGCCGGGGAAATGAGCGCCAGCGCGCTGATGCGCTGGAAAGACATCACCGTGCCGACCGGGCGCGTGCTGGGCATGGCCAACAAGGGCTGGCGGCGCGGCCGCCCGCTCGACGGCGGCAGCATGCTGGACTTCACCAAGACGCTTGGTGCCGGCCGCGTGGTCAACCTGCGCTTCGAGCCGGGCATCGTCGCCGGCCTGGTGGACGAGTTCCCCGAACAAATCCTCAAGGAGCTCACCGTCGGCTTGCCCGGCAACTGGGGCGGCGTCGACGAACCCGAGCCGCTGTCGACGCTCGATCAGATCGCCGCCAGTGAACTGATTCGCGACATGCAGGCGCTGTGCGCATGAGCGGTGCGGTAGCGGTCGGAAAACTGATTCGCGATGACTAACTATATGGTGATCCATGCGGCGATTTGAATGTGGCGATGGCGTCTCGGACAAATTCTGGGAGGTGGAACAGGATGGATCCGACGTGCATGTCCGCCATGGCAAGGTGGGCACGGTCGGACAAACGCACACCATCAGCCATGCCGACGATGCCAAAGCGGCGGCGGCGATCGATCGGCTGCGCCGCAAAAGGTCCAGCATGGGCTATGTGGAGATTGCCGCTGGCATGCCCACACCTGCACCGGTGCCGATCGCGGCACCGCCGGTGGAGCCGGGCGCCGATGCGGACCTGCCGGAGACGCTGATCCGCCCGCGCTGGGCCGGGGCGACCTGCAAAGCCCTGCCGGCACTCGCACTCGATCCGCTGGCGCTGGCCCCGGTCGTGCACTGGAGCGAGCTGCAACGCAAGAATGTCAGCCAACGACAGCATGTCAGCAACATCATCCCGGGACGACAGGGCAAGGGCGAGGCGCTTTCAAGTCTGCGTTCCGCGATGAAGACACATGCAGCCGACGCCATGCTGGCGGCCTGGCGCGCCTGCATCAATGCGGGCGCGCACGCGGGTGACGCGACACGCCTGATTGCCGATCTGCCGGTACCACTGAACGCGCACGTTTGGAATGCGGTGGCGCACATGGAGGTCAATCATCCAGGTTATGCCATCGCCAGGCTCGGACTGGATGGCTTGCCCGGCCTGATCGCCATGGTCACGCGCCATCTTGCGCAGAACCTGTCGTATGCACAGTACTTCGGCGCCACTGAACTGGCGCCGCCGGTTGCGCGCGCGTACGCCACCCTGAAAGGCAAGGCGCTACAGGCCAGCGCCCGCAACTGGCTGCTGGCTTTTCCCGAACACGCCGTCTGCGGCCTGGCTGCGGCTGCGCTGGGCATCGGCGGGGATGCGCGCAACCATGCGCGCCAGGCGCTGCGCATGCTCGCTGCGGCCGGCCACGCCGACATGCTGATGAAGGTCGCCCTGCGCTACGACAGGCCAGCCGTCACGCGCGCCATGCGCGCACTGATCGACGAAGAGCCGCTCGACCTGTATCCCGCCGACATCGGCACGCTGCCGGCATTCTGGACACCGCGTTCATGGAGGCGCCCTCTTCTTTCCGCTAACGGCAAGGCGCTGCCGGATGGCGCGCTCGATACCCTGGGCACCATGCTCAGTTTCCCTTGCGGGGAAGGCGAGTACGCCGGCTTGGCCCAGGTGCGCGCGGCGTGCACGCCGGACTCGCTGGCCGACTTTGCCTGGGACCTGTTCCGCGCCTGGTTTGACCACGGTGCACCGGCCAGCGACAACTGGGCCTATCTTGCGCTCGGTCTGCTGGGCAATGACGACTGCGCACGTCGACTTGCCCCGCTGCTCACTGCATGGCCTGGAAAAAATCCATGCGCGTGCGCGGCCTCCGGCCTGGACATCCTTGCGATGATCGGCAGCGAGGTGGCGCTCATGCTGCTCAATGGGATCGCCATGGAGCGCAAGTTCAAGGATGTGCAGAACCGCGCACGCGACAAGATTGCGGCAATCGCCGACGAGCGCGGATTGATACCAGTGGAACTGCACGACTACATGGCGCCCCGCCTCGATCTCGACGCCCAGGGCGAGATGCTGCTCGACTTCGGCCCGCGCCAGTTCCGGGTCGGTTTCGACGCACGCTGTAAACCGTATGTGCGCAACCACGCTGGCGTGCGCCTGTTCCGGCTTCCCAAACCAAAAAGCACCGACGACGCCGAGCTTGCGCGCGCCGCCGTGATGCGTTTCAAGCTGCTCAAGAAAGATGTGCGCAATTTGGCCGCGCAGCAGGTGCAACGGCTGGAGATGGCAATGTGCACGTCATACCGCTGGAATCCGGCAGTGTTCCGCACGGCGCTGGTTGGTCATCCGCTGCTGCGCTATCTGGTGCCGCGCCTGGTGTGGGGCGTCTACCTGTTGCGCTGCGGTGGCAACTACCGCGGCGCGCTGACGGCGTGCTTTCGCGTGGCGCCCGACGGCACCTTCATCGACACCCGCAACGAACCGTTCGAGCTGCCGCAGGGTGAGCTTTTCCGGATTGGCATCGTGCATGAAATGGAGCTCGAAGCGAACGACGGTGCGGGTTTGGGCCAGCTGTTCCCCGACCACGAGCTGCCGCAGCCATTTATCCAGATCGGCCGCGAGACACAGGGGACGGACTACGCCTTTGCAAACGAATGTCTCCTGCCGGGCCGGGAAACACCCATAGCTGCCAGCCGCCTGGTGGCGCTCTTCAATCGTGGTTGGCTCCAGGCAGGCGCGGGAGACGGAGGCCTTGTGCGCGAATTCACGAAACGGATTGACGTCAAACATCTGGCGATCATGCACATTTCACCTGGTCTGAGTCCCGGGAACATTCGCAATTGCCCGCCCCAGAAGCCCGATATCGTGGAGGTCGCACGTGCCGACGCGTGGGGTGGCGTAGGCGAATCGGTCATGTTCCCTCAGCTCGCACCAGTTGTCTTCAGCGAGCTGCACTGGGATGTGGAACAATTGCGCGTCTGAGACGACATGCACATGCTTTAACTTTATGGAGATGGAATGCGGCGATTTGAATTGAGCGATGGGGCGTCCGATAAATTCTGGCAGATAGGCCAGGACGGCTGCGACGTCAACGTCTGCTACGGCAGGATCGGCAGCGCCGGCACCAGCCAGACCAAGCAACACGCCGATGCCGGCAAAGCTGCGGCGGCGATCGAAAAACTCATTCGCGAAAAGTGCGCCAAGGGCTACGCCGAAATCAATGCTGGCGCGTGCCCGACGCCGCCGCCGGCGCCAGTCGCTCCCGTCTCCACGCCGGCAACGGGCGAGGTTGCGCCATGGCTGGCTGTCGCCCCGCTGATCGACCTGCCGCGTGCCCTCGCGGCCAGGGCCATGGCGTCGCGCCGCTTTCCCGGTGCACCGCCGAACGCCGACGCGGCGGCCTGCTGGGACCTGTTCATCTCGCGCGTGCGGCGCTATGCCGACGTCGCCCCCGACAACTCCCCCAAAAGCTTCCAGGACGCCGTGAGCGAAGCCGTCGCCCGCATCAGCGGCAATCTGCGCAGCGGTTCGCCCGCGTCCGACCTGGTGCTGCTGGCAGTGTCGACGCTGGTCGAAGACAAGCTGGCAGCGGCGGAGGGCGCGCCCTTCCTCGACTTCCTGGTGGCCGCCAAAGGCTTGCCGTATGCGCTGCAAGTGCTGATCGACATGGAACGCGTGAGCATCGAAGAACACACCAACCAGTATGGCATGTGCTGGTACATGGGTGAACGGGGCATTGGGTCGTTTTCGCCATCGAATGACGACTTCGGATCAACCGAGCTGGCGATGCGCGCCCACCTGGCGCACGCGCCGCAGGAAGTTTGGGAGCAGTGCGTCGGCATGATCCGCGCGGCGCTGCCGACATTGCCCGTGCGGCGCCAGCCGCTGTTCGGCGTGCTGCTGCCCGACCTGCCCGACCTGTCCGACGCGCTGGCCCTCGCACTCGCGCAGCAGGAAGTCGACACGGCCGCCTGGCTGCGCCTGAGCGCCAGCGCGCCGGCCGCCCTGCGCGCGCTCGACCCGTTCGTGCCGTCCACCGGCACCTACGCGGTTCACTACTTTTACAACCTGCCCGCCGCCGTGGCCACCATGGTGCAGGAGCGCGGCATCGAGGCGGTTGACCTGTTGAAGGACGGCGCCGGCATCGATGCGACCGGCGAAGCACTGGCCCATATCGGCACGCCCGACGCGCTGCGCGCCCTGGCACTGGCCTGCGAAGCGAGCAAGAAGTCGCTCAAGCGCCTGGCATCGGCAGCGAAACGCTGGCCGTGTGCGGCGCTGGCCGCCCTGTCGGAGCTGGCCGCCGCCAAGCAGGCCCCGGCCGCGGCCAGCGCGGTGCTTGCAGATCTGGTGCTGGACCATGCGGACCAGGTAGCGGACGTCAAGCCATGGATGTCGGCCCCGGCGGCCGCGCTGCTCGACGCCGTGGCCGCGCGCGCCGCCGCCCCGGCCGACCTGGCCGACCTGGCCGAGCTGCCGGCGGTCTTGAGAAGTCCACCGTGGCTGGCGGCGCCGAAGCCGGGCGCCAACGTCCTCACGCTGGCGCCGCTGGACCTGGCGCCGGTGATACGCTGGAGCGAGGACGAGCGCCAGGAGCTGCTCAAGCAAAAACGCTACAACGCCTGGCCGTACAACTGGAAACGCTATCCCGGCCCCGCCGACGCGGCGGCGGCCATCGCGGCGGGCGATGTCGCCAAGGTCGTCGCCCTGTGGGAAGCCTACTCGGTCGGCGGCTACGAAATCGGCGGCTGCGTGCACGCGATTGCCGACATGCCGGCGCCGTTCAACGCGGCCGTATGGAGCACCATGTCCAAATACGAGATCAACTCGCCCGGCTATGCCATCGCCACCTTGGGCCTTGCCGGCCTGCCGGCGCTGGTGGGCATGTGCGAGCGGCGCCCGGCCGACGAGCTGCCGTATGCCCGCTACTTCGGCGTGGTCGCCCTGGCCGCGCCGGTAGCGCGCGCGTACGCAACCCTCAAAAGCAAAAGCGCGCGCGAGCTGGCGCGCGCATGGCTGCTGGACAATCCAGAACATGCCGCCTGCGGCCTGATTGCGCCGGCCCTCGGCAAAGCCGGCAGCGCGCGCGACGCCGCCGTCCGCGCCCTGCACCTGCTGGCCGAAGGCGGTCACGAAACGCTGCTGGCCGATGTGGCCAGCCGCTACCAGCAGAGCAAGGTCAGCGAAGCCTTGCGCGCCCTGCTCGACGAAGATCCACTCGACCGCCTGCCCGCAAAAATCGGACCGCTGCCGGCCTTCTGGATGCCGCGTAACTGGACCCGTCCGCGCCTGGCCAGCAATGGCAAGGCCTTGCCCGACGCGGCACTCGACCCCATCGGCGTGATGCTGCGCTTTCCCCAGGCCGACGGCGTGTACCCTGGCATCGCGCACCTGCGGCAAGTCTGCACCGGCGCCTCGCTCGCCGATTTTGCCTGGGACTTGTTTAACGCGTGGACCGACGCCGGTGCAGACGCCAAAGAGAATTGGGCATTCAGTGCCCTGCGCCTGTTTGGCAACGACGACATCGCGCGCAAGCTCACGCCGCTGATCCGTGCCTGGCCGGGCGAAAGCCAGCACCAGCGCGCCATTCTTGGCCTGGACATCCTGTGCGAGATCGGTACCGACACCGCGCTGATGCTGCTCAACGGGATTGCTCAGAAGGTCAAGTTCAAGGCCCTGCAAGACAACGCGCGCGAGAAGATCGGCCAGATCGCCGAGGCGCGCAAGCTGAGCGTCGACGAACTGGAAGACCGCCTCGCGCCCGACCTGGGCCTGGACGATGACGGCGCCTTGCTGCTCGACTTTGGCCCACGCCAGTTCCGGGTCGGCTTCGACGAGACGCTCAAGCCGTACGTACGCGATGCCGACGGCGCGCGCCTGGCCGACCTGCCCAAGCCGAAGAAAACCGACGACGCCGCATTGTCCGGCGCGGCGCAAGAGCGCTTCAAGCTGCTCAAGAAGGATGCCCGCACCATCGCCGCGCAGCAGGTGCTGCGGCTTGAACAGGCGATGTGCACGCAGCGGCGCTGGCAGCCGCAGGTCTTTTTCACCTTCCTCGCGGGGCACCCGCTGGTGCGCCACCTGGTGCAGCGGCTGGTGTGGGGCGCATATGCGGCAGGCCCGGACGGGCGACTGCTCGGGTGCTTCCGCGTGGGACCGGATGGGGCGCTCACCAGCGCCGCCGACGAGGTGTTCGACCTGCCGCCGGAGGCTGTGATCGGCATTCCGCATGCGCTCGACCTGCCCGCCGCCGAGGCAAGCGCGTTCGGCCAACTGTTTGCCGACTACGAACTGCTGCAACCGTTTGCCCAGATCGGGCGCGACACGTACGCGCTCACCGGGGCGGAATCGGGCACGCTCGCGTTGACGCGCTGGGACAGCGAAAAAGTGCCGACGGGACGCGTGCTTGGCCTCACCAACAAAGGCTGGCGTCGCGGCGACCCGCAGGACGGCGGCTGGATCGGGGAGTTCTACAAGCCACTCGGCGACGGCCGCCTGCTGGAACTGCACCTCGACCCCGGCCTGATCGTCGGCATGCCCGAGCACGAGCCGGAACAGCGCTTGAAGGAAGTGCGCGTCACGGATAGCCAGACAGTCAACGGCAAAGCGGCTTGTTATCCTCTGTCGACGCTGGGCTCCATCGTCGCCAGTGAACTGATACGCGACATGCAAGACTTGTGCGCCTGAGCGGCGCGCCCATACTTTTACATTCGGGATGAACGATGCTGCGATTTGAATTGAGCGATGGCGTTTCCAGCAAATTTTGGGAAGTGAGCCAGGACGGCAGCGATGTCACGGTCTGCTTCGGCAAGATCGGCACGGCGGGCAAGGTCCAGACCAAGAACCATCCGGATGCCGCCACGGCCGGCGCGGCGATGGCCAAGCTGATACGCGAAAAAACCGGCAAGGGCTACGCGGAAACCGGGGCCGGTGCGCCAGTGGCGGCAACGCCAGTGCCCGCGCCGGCGGCACCAGTGCCGGTGGTGGCGCCCGCGCCCGCGTCCGACATCGCCCCCTGGCTGGCCGTCTCCCCGCTGATCGACATGCCGGCCACGATGATGGCGCTGGCCCTGCCCTCGCGCCGCTTCCCGGGCAATGCGCCCGCAATCGACGCCGACGCCAGCTGGAACCTGTTCCTGGCCCATGCGCGGCAATGCGCGCCACTCAGTCCCGCGCTCTCGGCGTCGGGCTGGCGTCCGGCGATGGACGAGGCGGCGCAGCGCATCGAACACGGGCAGCGCGACGGCTCCGCCGCCTCCGACATCGTCTTGCTGGCACTATCGAGCACCTTCGACGACCTGCTGGCGCCGTCCGATGGCGTGCCTTTCATCGACTTCCTGGTGGCCCGCGAAGGCATCGCGTACGCCCTCGACACCTTGCTGCGGATGGAACGCATCAGCGTGCGCCAGCAAGGGCTGCGCAACCCCGGCATCTGCATCGACGACGATGCCGGGCAATGGTTCGCCCCCACCGAAAACGTGTTCGGCAAAACCGAGCTGGCACTGCGCTCCCATCTGGCGCATGCGCCGCAAGATGTATGGGACGCCTGCGTGCAGCTGGTTCGCGACCGTTTGCCTTCGCTGGCGGCGCACCGGCAAGCGCTGTTCGGCGTGCTGCTGCCCGACGCTCCGAGCCTGTCGGACGCCATCGTCGCCGCGTCCGGTCCCGTCTACCCCACCTCGATGGCGTGGCTGCGCCTGACGGTGCGCGACGCCGCCAGCATGTGCGCCCTCGATACGATCAAGGCGTGCGACGACTTCTACCTGTTCGCGTGGTACGACAAGCCGCAGATGATTGCGACCGCCATCCAGGACCGTGGCACCGACGCCGTGGCGGCGCTGCGCGACGGGGCCGGCGCCGACCTGGCCGCCGACGCCATCGCCAGCATCGGCACGCCGGAGGCGATCCGCGCGCTGGCGTCGATCACCGCAAAAAAGGCGATCAAGCGCCTGACGTCGGCGTCGGCGCGCTGGCCGCTCGCCGCCGTCGCCGGCCTGGCCGAATTGATCGCCACCGACAAGCGCGCCCCCGGCGCGGCACGCTCGGTGCTGGCCGCACTGGTGCCGCAACACCTGGCAGCCTTGCCCGCCTTGACGCCATGGCTGTCCGCAGCGGCGGTCAAGGTGCTCGACGGCCTTGCCGGCCGCCTGGAAGCGCCGGCCGACGCTGCTGATACCGGCGACTTGCCGGCGGTGCTGGCCAACCCACCATGGCTGGCGCGGGCGAAAGGCGCAAGCAAGGCACTGCTGCTCGCTCCCCTGCCGCTGGCGCCAGTCGAACACTGGAGCGACGCCGAACGCCAGCGCGTGCTGCGCGAACGGCGTCTTATCCTCTACACGTACGGGGGATCGGGGTTCAAAACGCCGAACGATGCGGCCGCGATCGCCGCCGGCGATGTGGCAGGCGTGGTCGCGTGCTGGGAAGCTTACCGCCAACGCGGCCACGAAATGGCCAACAGCGTGCATGCCATCGCAAAGCTGCCGCCGCCATTCAACGCGGCCGTGTGGGCAGCCATGGCGAAGTACGACATCAACTCGCCCGGTCACGCCATCGGCAGCATGGGGATCGACGCCCTTGCCGGCCTGGTGGTGATGTGCGAGCGCCGGCCGGTCGAAGAATTGAAGTATGCGATGTACTTCGGCGCCGTGGAACTGGCGGCGCCGGTGGCGCGCGCGCTGGCCGTCCTCAAGTCCAGGGCCGTGCGCGATATGGCGCGCAGCTGGTTGCTGGCCAATCCCGAGCATGCCGCCTGCGGCCTGATCGCCCCGGCATTGGGCAAGGCTGGCGCGGCGCGCGATGCCGCCGCCAGCGCACTGCGCCTGCTGGCCGCGAACGGCCACGAAGCGATGCTGATCGCGGTGGCCGGCCGCTATGGCCAGGACGCCGTCAACACCGCCATGCGCGCCATGCTGGACGAAGATCCGCTCGACCGCTTCCCTTCCAAAATCGCTGCGCTGCCGGCGTTCTGGATGCCGCGCAGCTGGGCGCGTCCGCACCTGGCCGCCAACGGCAAGCCGCTGCCCGACGAGGTGCTCGACCTGATCGGCGTGATGCTGCGCTTTCCCCAGGCGGACGGTGTCTACGCCGGTATCGATCAAGTGCGGCAAGCATGCACGCCCGACTCCCTGAGCCGCTTCGCCTGGGACTTGTTCAGCGCCTGGGCCGACGCCGGTGGCGACGCCAAGAACAACTGGGCCTTCACGGCCCTGGGCCTGTTCGGCGGCGATGACTGCGCGCGCAAGCTCACGCCGCTGATCCGCGCCTGGCCGGGCGAAAGCCAGAACGCGCGCGCCATTGCCGGTCTGGACATCCTGGCCACGATCGGCACCGACCTGGCCCTGATGCTGCTGAACGGGATTGCGCAGAAGGTCAAGTTCAAGGCGCTGCAGGACAATGCACGCGACAAGATCAGCCAGATCGCGGAAGCGCGCAATCTGAGCACCGACGAACTGGAAGACCGCCTGGCGCCCGACCTGGGCCTCGACGGCGACGGCGCCCTGCTGCTCGATTTTGGCCCGCGCCAGTTCCGCGTCGGCTTCGACGAAGCACTCAAACCGTGCGTGCGCGATGCGCTCGGCGTACGCCTGGCCGACCTGCCCAAGCCGAACAAGAGCGACGATGCCGTGCTGTCGGCGGCGGCGACGGAGCGCTTCAAGGCCCTCAAGAAGGATGCGCGCAGCATCGCGGATCAACAGGTGCTGCGGCTGGAGATGGCCATGTGCGCGCAGCGGCGATGGGAGCCGGCCATCTTCCAGCGCTTCCTGGCCGGCCACCCGCTGGTGCGCCATCTGGTGCAGCGGCTGGTGTGGGGCGCCTACGACATGGAACCGGGCGCCAGCCACGGCGGCCGCTTGCTCGGCTGCTTCCGGGTCGGCCCGGATGACGACCTGACCGACGCCGCCGACGACACCTGGCAACTGCCGCAGGGCGAGAACATCCGCATCGGCATTCCGCATGCGCTCGACCTGCCGGCGCAGGATGCGGCCGGCTTCGGCCAGCTGCTGGCCGACTACGAGCTGGTGCAACCGTTTGCCCAGATCGGGCGCGACACCTACGCGCTGACCGCTGACGAACTGGCCGCGAGCGCGCTCACACGCTGGGAAGGGATCGAGGTGCCTGTCGGGCGCCTTCTGGGACTGGCGCACAAGGGGTGGGACCGCGGCGATGCGCAGGATGCCGGCTTCGTCTTCGATTTCAACCGGCCGCTCGGCGACGGGCGCACGGTGGCACTGCGTTTCGGCCCGGGTCTGATGCTCGGCTCGATCATGGATTCGGAAGACCAGATCATGGAACAGGTCAGTATCGGCAGCGCAGGGGCCTGGAGCAGCTTCGACAAGGGCCAGCCGCTGTCGACCTTGAGCGCCATCGCCGCCAGTGAACTGATTCGGGACATGGAGACACTGTGCGCATGAAACTCGCTCCTTGGCCAGCCGCAGGCGATTCGGCCGGCCTGCCCGCAGTGCTGGTGAACCCACCGTGGCTGGCGCCTCGCATGACGCGCTCCAAGCCGCTGGCACTGGCGCCGCTGCCCCATCCCCTGGACGCACAACGCCAGCCGCTGCCGAAGAAGAAGCAGCTTCCCAAGCGCAGGCCTTCGGCGGTACGCGTGATCAAACCAGGCAATGAAGACATTATCGACGCCGGCAACGTGGCACTGGCGGCGCGTATCTACGCCAACGGCAAGGCCGAACGCGACATGGCACATCGCTGGCTGCTGGCCAACCCGGAACGCGCCGCGTACGCGCTGATAGCGCCGGCCCTGGGCAAGGCCGGGACTGCGCGCGAAAACGCCATCGGCGCGCTACGCATGCTCGCCGCCAGCGGCCACGCCGCGTTGCTGCTGGATGTGGCGGACCGCTACGCGGACCACGCGGTGCGTGCGGCCATGCGGGCGATGCTTGACGAGGATCCGTTCGAACGCTATTTCGCCACAGTCGCGCCGCTGCCCGCATTCTGGAAAAAGCGCGGCGCGGCCCGCCCGCATCTGGCCAGTACCGGCATGGCCCTGCCGGACGACGCGATCGAGCGGCTCGGCGTGATGCTGCGGTTTCCCCGGTCGCACGGTATCTACCCAGGCATCGTCCAGGTACAGCAAGCCTGCACGCCGGCGTCGCTGGCCGATTTTGCCTGGGACCTGTTCAACGCCTGGCTGCGCGCTGGCGGCGACATCAAGGAGAACTGGGCCTTTACCAGCCTTGGCCTCCTGGGCAACGACGACGTGGCGCGCAAACTGACGCCGCTGATCCGGGCCTGGCCAGGCCGGAACCAGCACGGGCGCGCGGCCATCGGCGTGCTTGCGCTGGCCGCCATCGGCACCGACACCGCGCTGATGCTCCTCAACGGGATCGCGCAAAAGGTCCGCTTCAAGGCGCTGCAGGACAAGGCGCGCGAACAGATCGAACAGGTCGCCGCAGCGCGCCGGCTCAGCGCCGACGAACTGGAAGACCGTCTCGCGCCCGACCTGGGACTGGACCAACAAGGCACCTTGCTGCTCGACTTCGGGGCCCGCCAGTTCCGCGTCGGCTTCGACGAAGCGCTCAAGCCCTACGTGCGCGACGCCGCCGGTGCGCGCCTGCCTGGCCTGCCAAAGCCGAACAGAAAAGACAAAGCGGCGTTGGCCAAGGCGGCCGTGGCGCGTTTCAAGCTGCTCAAGCAGGACGCCCGCACCATCGCAGCGCAGCAGGTCAGGCGGCTCGAACTGGCGATGTGCGCGCAGCGGCGCTGGCAGCCGGAGGTGTTCGTGCGCCTGCTGGCCTGCCACCCGCTGGTGCGCCATCTGGTGCGGCGGCTGGTGCTGGGCGTGTACGAACTCGAACCAGGCGCCAGCGACGGCGGGCGTCTTCTGGCGTGCTTTCGGGTCGGACCGGATGGCGCCACCACCACCGCCGGCGACGATGAGTTCCTGCCGCCTGCGTGCGGCAATCTCCACATCGGTATTCCGCATGCGCTCGACCTGCCGCCGATGGACGCCGCAGCCTTCGGCCAGCTGTTTGCCGACTACGAGCTGCTGCAGCCGTTTGCCCAGATCGGGCGCGACACCCGTGCCTTGAGCAAAAAAGAGACCATGGCCACATCGCTGCTGCGCTGGCAAGGGGTGGTGGTGCCGACGGGGCGCGTGCTGGGACTGGCCAACAAGGGCTGGCGCCGTGGCACGGCGCAGGATGGCGGCAGCATCGTCACCTTCAACAAACCGCTCGCCGACGGCCGCCTGGCCGAACTGCACATAACCCCCGGTATCATTGCGGGCCTGGTTCACGAATATCCGCAGCAGACCTTGAAGAAGGTCGTCGCCGGCACCCTGTCCACGCTCGATCCGGTCGCCGCCAGTGAATTGATTCGCGATCTCGAATTCTTGCGCGCATGAGAAAAGACGTTATCATCTCGGCAAATCCACAAACGGCGCACGACAACCTTTCATGAGTCGGACCACAGCAATGAGCAAAACCAAAACCGCAGCGATGCAGCGCCCACCGGCGGAAATCCAGTACGCGGGCGAGCTGGCCAAACTGGCCAAGGCCGACAAGGCGCCGCGCCCGCCGGGGTGGGCCCTGAGCCTGAACGCGGCGCGCGCTTTCATCAGCGGCGACGAGGCCCTTGGCATCGAACGCAAGGTGGTGGCGCCGGTCGCCGCCATCGAGCGCATGCTGGTGACCCTGGCCACCGGGCGCGGGCTGATGCTGGTCGGCGAACCCGGCACCGCCAAATCCATGCTGTCGGAATTGCTGGCCGCCGCCGTGTGCGGGCAGTCGACCCTGACCATCCAGGGCGGCGCGTCGATCACCGAGGACCAGATCAAGTACTCGTGGAACTACGCGCTCTTGATCAACGAAGGCCCGAGCCCGCGCGCGCTGGTGCCGGCGCCGCTGTACCACGGCATGCGCGACGGCCTGATCGTGCGCTTCGAAGAAATCACGCGCGCCCCGCTGGAAGTGCAGGATTGCCTGCTCGGCATGCTGTCGGACCGCGTGATGGCGGTGCCGGAACTGGAAAACGAGCACGCCATGCTGTATGCGCGCGAGGGCTTCAATATCATCGCCACCGCCAATACGCGCGACCGCGGCGTCAATGAAATGAGCGCCGCGCTGAAACGCCGCTTCGACTTCGAGACCGTGTTCCCGATCCTCGACTTCGGACACGAACTGGCGCTGGTGGAGCAAGCCTCGGCCCGCCTGCTGGAACGCAGCGGCATTCCGCATCGCGTCCCCGGCCCCATCCTGGACCTGCTGGTATCGACCTTCCGCGACCTGCGTTCCGGCGGCGGAAAAGGCGCGCCGGACGGCATGGACAAGCTGGCCGCCGTGATGTCGACCGCCGAAGCGGTCAACGTGGCGCATGCGGTCGGCGTGCGCGCCTGGTTCCTGGAACAGCGCGCCGGCAACGCGGCCGACCTGGTCGACTGCATCGCCGGCACCGTGGTCAAGGACAATCCGGACGACCGCGCCAAACTGCGCCGCTATTTCGAGCAGCGCGTCGCGCGCCGCGAGGGCAACCACTGGCGCGAATACTTCAACGCGCGCCACCGCCTGCCGTGACACGGGTTGCGCAGCGCGAGCCGCTGATCATCGGCGTGCGCCACTTCAGCCCCGCCTGCGCGCGGCTGGCGGTGCAGCGCATTGCCGAACTGCGGCCGCGCCACGTGCTGATCGAAGGCCCGGCCGATTTCAACGCGCGCCTTGGCGAACTGGCGCTGCCGCACCGGCTGCCGGTGGCGATCTACAGCTACTTCTCGGCGGCGGAAGACGCGCTCGAGCGGCGCGCCTCGTGGTCGCCGTTCGCGCTGCATTCGCCCGAATGGCAGGCCATGCAGGCTGCGCGCGCGTGCGGCGCGCAACTGCGCTTCATCGACCTGCCGGCCTGGCACGACGCCTTTGCGTGCATCTCGAACCGCTACGACGACGACGCTCCCGATGCGGCGGCAGCCTACGAAGATGCATTGTGCCGCGCGATGGCGATCGACGGCCGCGACGCGCTCTGGGACCATCTGTTCGAGGGCGAGCTGGCGTTTGACGAACTGTCGGCCCGGCTCGATGCGCACTTCGCCCATCTGCGCGCGGGCGACCCCGGCTCGCCGGGCAACCAGGCGCGCGAGGCGATGATGGCGCGCCACATCGCCTGGGCCATGCACCAGGACGACGGCCCGGTAGTGGTGGTCTGCGGCGGCTACCATGCGCCCGCACTGGCGGCGCTGTGGCGCGCCATTCCCGCCGCCGACTGCGCCAGCGAGCCAGAAACGCCGCTGCCGCCGAGCGCGCCCGGCCTGCGCTACGGCTCCTACCTGGTGCCCTACCACTTCAAGCGCCTCGATGCGTACGACGGCTATGCATCCGGCATGTCGTCGCCCGCCTGGTACGAATGGGCCTGGACGCTCGGCCTGGCGGGCGCCGGCAAGGAACTGCTGCGCACCGTGCTGGCGCGCCTGCGCGAGAAAAAGCTGCCCGCCTCCACCGCCGACGTGATTGCGATCCACAGCCGCGCCATGGGCCTGGCGCGCATGCGCGCGCACCCGGCGCCGCTGCGCAGCGACTGGCTCGATGCGCTGGCCGGCAGCCTGGTCAGCCAGGCGCTGGACGTGCCCTTGCCCTGGACCTACCGGGGCCGCGTGCGTCCGGGTACCGACGCCGCGCTGGTGGAAGTGATGGCGGTGCTGGCCGGCGACGCCGTCGGCGAGCTGGCGCCCGGCACGCCGCAGCCGCCGCTGGTGGCCGCCGTCGAGGCCGAACTGGCGGCGCTCGGCATCGTTCTCCCAAGCCAGGTCAGGATCGACCTGCTCGACCCGGCCCAGCGTGCGCGCAGCCGCGCCCTGCACCGTCTGGCCCTGCTCGACATTCCCGGCATCGTCCGCAGCACGGGCCCTAACCTGGCGCTCGGGCGCGGCCAGCAAGAAACCTGGGACGTGCGCGCACCGCTCGAACAGCGCGCCGCGCTGATCGAAGCGGCCACCTACGGCGCCACCCTGCACGACGCGGCCCGCGCGCGCCTCGAAGAAATCCTGCGCCAGCGTCCCGCCGGCAGCAGCCGGATCGGCGCCATTACCGGCGCCCTGAACCGCGCCGCCTTTGCCGGCCTGGCCGATGTGAGCGGGCGCCTGCTCGGCGAGCTGCACGAGGCCATCGGCCAGGAAGCGCACTTCGGCGAGCTGGGTAGTCCGATGCAGGTGCTGTTTGCCTTGTACCGCCACGGCGACGCGCTTGGCGTGAGCGGCAGCGCGGTGCTGCAAACGGCCATCGGCGCCGCCTTCGATCGCGCCCTGTGGCTGGCGGAAGCGGGCGGCGGCGTGGCCCCGATGGAGCAGGATGCCCACGTCGGCACCTACAGCGCCATCGCCATGCTGGTGCGCGAAGCACGCGCTAGCGCGCTGCCCGGCGTCGAAGCCTTGCGCGCGCTTGCGGTGTGCCGGCGCGTGGCAGCCAGCATGGACGCGGCGCCCGTCAGCCGTGGCGCGGCGCTCGGCCTGCTGCTGGCCAGCGATGCCGATCCCGATGCCGGCACCCTGGCCAGCGAGCTGCTCGCCTCCCTGCCGCCGGCCATGGTGGGCGACGCCCTGGCCGGCCTGCTGGCACTGGCGCGCCAGTCCCTGTGCCAGGACGCGCGCTTCGTCAAGGCGCTCGACGCGCTGGTGCGCACCCTGGACGACGCCGACTTCGTGCTGGCGCTGCCGGCGATGCGCGCCGCCTTTACCTGGCTGCCAACCCAGGAGCGCGGCGCGCTCGCTGGCGATGTGCTCAAGCTGCACGACGCCGGCCACCGCTCGCAGCGCTCCCTTACCGGCCGCCTCGCCACGGCGCCCGCGCTGCTGGCGCGGCACGATGCGCTCGAACGCGCCGCCATCGAGCGCCTGGCCATCTGGGGAATCGCGCCATGAGCGGGCCATTGACGCTGCCCGATCCGCTGGTGCGCTGGCGCCTGCTGCTGGGCGAAACCGCCGAAAATTGCATCCCTTGCCCGGCCGGCCCGGCCAGTGCCGCCGATGAGGCCCTGGAGTGGCTGTACGGGCGCGATCCGGACCGGCTGGCGCGCGGCGAACGCCAGCAAGCGCAGGACCGTACCGGCTCGCCCGACGGTGCATCGGTACTGAGCACGCCCGACTGGATCAACACCATCCACGAATTGTTCCCGCAAGAGGTGATCGAGCGCCTCGAACGCGACGCGGTCGAACGCTTCGGCATCGATGACGTGGTGACCAACCTGGAAGTGCTGGAGCGGATCGAACCATCCGAGACGCTGCTGCGCGCCGTCCTGCACACCAAGCACCTGATGAACCCCGACGTGCTGTCGGCGGCGCGCCGCCTGGTGGCGGAAGTGGTGCGCCGCATCATGGAAAAACTGGTGACCGAAGTGCGCCAGGCGTTTGGCGGCAGCCGCGACCGGCGCCGCCCGTCGCGCATCGCGGCGGCGGCCAATTTCGATTTCAAGCGCACCGTGGCCGGGAACCTGAAACACTGGGACCCGGAGCGGCGCAAACTGTACATCAAGCGGCCGGCCTTCATCAGCCGCGTCAAGCGCCACGCCGAGCGCTGGGACGTCATCCTGCTGATCGACCAGAGCGGCTCGATGGTCGATTCGGTGATTCACTCGGCGGTGATGGCGGCCTGCCTGTGGCAGCTGCCAGGCATGCGTACCTCGCTGATCGCTTTCGACACCACGGTCGTGGACCTGACGGCCGATGTTTCCGATCCGGTCGAACTGCTGATGAAAGTGCAGCTCGGCGGCGGCACCAATATCGCCGGCGCGGTAGCGTATGCGCAGTCGCTGGTGGTCAATCCGCAGCGCACGGTGGTGGTGCTGGTCAGCGATTTTTACGAAGGCGGCCATGACACGGAACTGGTGCGGCGCGTGCAGGCGCTGATATCGGCCGGCGCCACCGTACTGGGCCTGGCGGCGCTCGATTCGGCGGCCAATCCGAGTTACGACCGCGAGACGGCGGCGCGCCTGGTGCGCGTTGGCGCCCACGTCGCCGCCATGACGCCGGGCCAGCTGGCCGCCTGGCTGGCGGAGAAAATAGCGCAATGAGCACCCGTACCGATTTGCTGGAACTGAGCGTGGATGCGCTGACCGCGCTGTCGAACGCGGGCTTCGTGAAGCGCGCGCAGAAAGATGTCGTCGAAGGCAAGCTACCCGAGATCGAACAGCAGCCCGACGGCACCGTGCTGGCGCGCTACGTCGACGGCGTCAGCACCACCCTGCCCCCTGGCCTGCCGCTGCGCGAAGCGCGCTGCAGCTGTCCCGCCACGGGCCTGTGCCGGCACCGGGTCACACTGGTGCTGGCGTATCAGTCCAAATACGCCGGCGGCGCCAGCGAGGCCGTGGCCGACACCGCGCCGTGGTGCCCGTCGACCCTGGCCGGCGCGGTCGATCTGCTGCCGCGCACGACGCTCGAGCAGGCACGCCGCATGGCGGCCGCACGCCCGGCGATCCGGCTCACGGCCGGGTCCACGCCGAATGCCCGCCTGCCGATGTGCGATGTGCGCTTCTTGTCGCGTACCAGCCTGGCGCTGGCGCGCTGCGACTGCAAACAGGCCGAGAACTGCGCGCACATTGCGCTGGCCGTGTGGGCCTTTGCGCAGGGCCAGCGCCAGCAGAGCGGCTTTGCCAGCATCACGGTGGAGCTGGACCTGGGCGCCGATGCGGCGCCGGCGCCGCTGCAGGATGGCGGCAGTGCTGCCGAAGCAATCGTGGCGCTGGCGTCCCAGCTCTGGCTCGACGGCACCAGCCAGAGTCCCCTGATCCTCGACACGCGCTTCGAAAAGGCGCTCCAGGAAGCCGGTCGGCTCGGATGGCGCTGGGTGGTCGAAGCGCTGACCCAGCTGCGCCAGGCGGTCGCCGGCCAGCATGCGCGCGCCAGCAATGCCGATCCGGCCACCCTGCTGCACCTCGTCTCGATGCTCATCGCCCGCCTGGGCGCGGCGCGCGCGCGCACGCCCCTGCCGGCCAGCCAGATTCTCGGCGTGGGGGTCTCCGGTGAAGTGGCGCTCGACCACCTGCGCCTGGTGCCGATGGGCAGCCAGTGCTGGTCCGACGAAGCGGTCGACGGCGTGCGCATGATCTGGGCCGACCCCGACACGCTGGCCGTCACCGTCATGGAAAAAACCTGGCCGCGCGGCGACAGCGGCGTCACCGCCGTCGCCCTGCGCGACCGGCGCCTGGTGGGCATGCCGCTGCACCGGCTGGCGGCCAGCCAGATTGTCACGCGGGCGGCCAAGCGGCGCGCCAATGGCTTGCTGACGGTCGGCACCGGCGCCACGCAGACGTCGGCGCTGCCGCTGTCCGGCGGCGCCTGGGACACGCTGGCAAGTCCGCTGCGCCAGCCGGACGTGGCCAGCCTGCGCGCGCACCTGCGCTCCCTGCCGCCCGATTTCGTGCGGCCGCTGCACGCGATCGAGCATGTGCATGTGGTGCCGGTGGCGGCCGTCGTCGACTGCCTGTGGGATGCCGCCAGCCAGACCTTGTGCGCGCGCGTGCAGGTAGCGCTCGGGGAGGACGATCTCCTGCTGCTGCGCCTGCGGCACGACCCGGCCACGCCGGGTGCCATCGATGCATTGGCGCGCGCGCTGGCCGATGGACCGCTGGCGCTGGCGGGCAGCGTATCGAGCGAGGCCGGGCAACTGAGCATGATGCCGCTGGCGGTGCTGACGGCGCAGGGCTTGCAGGTGCCGCAACTGGCGGCGCAAGGCACGCCCGTGCATCTGGCGCGCGGCCAGGGCGACGACAAAAGCGCGCTGCATGAACTGTTGGAAGGGACGATGAATCTGCTGGCGCAAAGCCTGCGCCAGGGAGTGCGGCATCAGGGCGATGCCGCCGTGGTGCGCGCCGCGGAACAGGCGTCAGCCCTGCGCGCGGCCGGCCTGACGCGCTGCGCCGACGCCCTGGCCGCCGCGCTGGAGAGCGTGAAAAGCAGCGACCCGGGAATACTGCCGGAGCGGCTGGCAGCGCTGTACGCGCTGCTGCACACCCTGGCCAGCGACAGCTAAGCGACCGCCAGCGCGGACTGAAAATCGTCGAGCAAGTCGGCGCTGTCTTCGATGCCGACCGAGACCCGGATCAGCGATTCGGCGATGCCCATGCTGGCGCGCCGCTCGGCACCCATCTCGTAGAAGATGGTGTGCGAGACCGGAATGACCAGCGTGCGCGTATCGCCCAGGTTACTGGCCGAAATACCGAGCTTGAGGCGATTGAGGTAGTCGAAGCAGTCGATGCCGTCTTTCAGTTCAAAGCTGAACAGCGAACCGTAGGCCTTGAACAGATTGGTCGACAGCGCATGCTGCGGGTGCGAGGCCAGACCAGGGTAGTACACCGCCGCCACGCGCTCGTCGGCCTCTAACATGCGCGTGACCGCCAGCGCATTGCTTGATGCCCGCTCCATGCGCAGCGCCAGCGTTTCCGCCCCCACCGCGATATGGTGCGCCGCTTCCGGCGCCAGCGAGGCGCCGAAGTCGCGCAGGGCCTTGGCGCGCAACTGCGCCATGCCCCACTGCGCCGGCGGATTGCGCTTGTAGTTGGCCGCAATGTTCGGGAACGCGCTCCAGTCGTACATGCCGGTGTCGGTCAGGCTGCCGCCGAGCGCATTGCCGTGGCCTCCGATCGACTTGGTCAGCGCGTTCACCACCAGTCCCGCACCGACCGTTTTTGGCCGGAACAGGTAGGGCGAGGTCATGGTGTTATCGACCACGAACAGAATGCCGCGCTCCTTGCACAACTGGCCGATGCGCGCCAGGTCCGCCACCTGCGTGCGCGGGTTGGCGATGGTCTCGACGAACACCATCCGCGTGGCCGGCGTGAGCGCGGCTTCCACGTTGGCCACGTCGGTGGCATCGGCAAACGCCACATCCACGCCCTGCCCCGCGGCGGTTTGCCACAGGCTGTTGGTATTACCGAACAAGAACGACGACGACACAATGTGATCGCCGGCGCGCAGCAGCGCCTGGAACACGGCGCCGATGGCTCCCATGCCGGTCGCAAAGCACAGGGTGGAGACGCCGTCTTCCATCTTCGTGATCTTGTCTTCGAGCGCGGAGATGGTCGGATTGCCCTGGCGGCCGTAGCGAAAGCCCGCTTCCTTCCCCTGGAACACCGACGCCAGTTGGCGCGCGTCGTTGTAGCCGAAGGTGACCGAGGTGTGGATCGGCTTGTGCAGCGACCCATGCTCGATCGGCTTTTGCCGGTCGTTGTGCAGGATGGTCGTGGTGAAGCCGTAGCTTTTCTTCTCGCTCATCCGTTACTCGGCGTTCGCCAGGTTCAGGTTCAGCTGGGTGCGCGCCGCGTCTTCGGCCGGTGCGGCTTTCGGATTGTGGCGCGCGAATTCCAGCCGGTCCAGGTAGGCGGGCGTGACGTCGCCGGTCACGTACACGCCGTCGAAGCAGGACGCCTCGAAGCTGGTCAGGGCCGGGTTGACGTCGGAGATCGCGCGCTTGAGCGCATCGACATCCTGGTACACCAGGGCGTCGGCCGTGATCTCGCGGCAGACTTCCTCGGTGCTGCGGCCGTAGGCGATCAGTTCATCGCGGGTCGGCATGTCGATCCCGTACACGTTCGGGAACAGCACCGGAGGCGCGGCCGAGGCGAAGAACACGTTGCGGGCGCCCGCTTCGCGCGCCATCTGCACGATTTCCTGGCTGGTGGTGCCGCGCACGATCGAGTCGTCGACCAGCAGCACGTTCTTGCCCTTGAATTCGGAGCCGATGGCGTTGAGCTTCTGGCGTACCGACTTGCGGCGGATCGCCTGGCCCGGCATCAGGAAGGTGCGGCCGATGTAGCGGTTCTTGATGAAGCCTTCGCGGTACTCGACGCCCAGCTTGAGTGCCAGCTGGATCGCGGCGGGACGCGAAGAATCGGGAATCGGCATGACCACGTCGATGTCGCCCGACTTGAACTGCTGGCGCACTTTGTCGGCCAGGTACTCGCCCATTTTCAGGCGCGTGGCGTAGACCGAGGCGCCGTCGAGGATCGAGTCCGGGCGGGCCAGGTACACGTATTCGAACGCGCACGGATTGAGCGACGGATTGTCGGCGCACTGGCGTTCGTGCAGCTTCATGTCCATGTCGATGAAGACCGCTTCGCCCGGCGCGATATCGCGCAGGAAGCGGAAGCCCATGCCTTCGAGCGCCACCGATTCGCTGGCGACCAGGTATTCGGTGCCGTTGTCGGTTTCGTTGGTGCCAATGCACAGCGGACGGATGCCGAACGGATCGCGGAAGGCCAGCAGGCCGTGGCCGGCGATCTGGGCGACGACGGCGTAGGCGCCGCGCACGCGCCGGTGCACCGCGGCGACAGCCTTGAAGATGGAATCGGGATCGAGCGTGAAGCCGGTGGTCGATTCCTGGATTTCATGCGCCAGCACGTTGAGCAGCACTTCCGAGTCGGAGTCGGTGTTGATGTGGCGGCGGTCGTTGCGGAACATCTCGGACTTGAGCTGTTCCTGGTTGGTCAGGTTGCCGTTGTGCGCGAGCGTGATGCCGAACGGCGCATTCACGTAGAACGGTTGCGCTTCTTCCTCGCTGGACGAACCGGCGGTCGGATAGCGGCAGTGGCCGATGCCCGAGTTCCCCTGCAGCGAACGCATGTTACGCGTGCGGAAAACGTCACGCACCAGGCCATTGGCCTTGTGCATGCTAAACATATTGGAATGACTGGTTGCGATCCCCGCCGCATCCTGACCGCGGTGCTGCAACAGCAGCAAAGCGTCATACAGCACTTGATTAACGGGGTTATTCGAGACGACGCCGACGATGCCACACATGAAGCGCTCCTAGAGACTACTGATTTTAAAGAATGTCAAAACTGTACATGCCGCGCCAGCTCCGGCGGCAAAAATGTCTTTACCATGCGCGCGCCCTGCTCCGCCCAGGGGCTCGTGACCGCGTTGGTCCAAAAAGCCTGCTTGGGCAGGTCGGTCATGCCGCACAAAATGACGGCGGCCAGCACGATCACAAGCCCGCGCGCGAGCCCGAACACGGCGCCCAGCAAGCGGTTCGCCGGACTCAATCCGGTGGCCTTGACCACCAGGTCGACCGCCATCATGACCAGTCCCATGACGATGCGGGTGCCGAGGAACAGCGCCACGAAGGCCACCATCAGGCGCACCGTCTCGCCGGGAATCATGGACAGCATCGGCGCGAGCTGGGCGCCATAGGCGTTGGCGACGACGAAGGCCACCACCCAGCTGATCAGCGACAGGATTTCCTTGACCAGGCCGCGCAGGGTCCCGATGACGCCCGAGGACACCAGGATCACCAGCACCACATAATCGAACTCGGTCACCTTGCGTCCGCCCGCATCCGCACCATCAGCCCGGAACCATGATGCCCGACAGTCCCATCTTGCTTAACTTGGCGCGCACTTTTTCGGCTTCATCTTTGTTGAACGGTCCCACCTGCACGCGGATCCGGTCGCCCGACTGGGTCGAGGTCTTGTGCGTGAACGAGCGGATGCCGGCGCCGGCCAGCCTGGCCTGCAATTCGTTGACTTTTTCCTGGGTGGCCAGCGCCGCGACCTGCACCACGTAGCGCTGGTTGTCGTCGGCGGATTTCTCGGGCGCCTTGCCTTCAAGGATGGACATGGCGCGCTGGGCGTCCGGCACCGGCGGCTTGACGGCCGGCTTTTCCTTTTCCTCGGCCTTGGGCGGCGCCTTGGCGAGCGGTTTTTCAAGCGGCTTCTCGACGGGTTTTTCGACCGGTTTTTCGACGCGCTTGACCTCGGCGACTTTCGGCTCCGGTTTCGGTTCCGGCTTCGGCTCGTGCTTGGGCTCAGGCTTCGGTTCCGGCTTCGGTCTCTCGACTTTGGCGACGACTTTCGGCTCGGGCTTGACGACCGGCTTCGGCTCCGGCTTGACAACCGGCTTCGGTTGCGGCTTGGTTTCCTCCCTTGGCACCGGGCGCTCTTTCGGCAAGGTCACCAGCGGCGTCGGCGGCACCTCGACGATTTCTTCGCGCTTGTCGAGCGCATCGGCGGCGGCCACGGCGCGCGGCTGCGCCTGCGGTGCGACCTTGTCTTTGGACGGAATGCGGATATCGATGTCGCCGGCCAGCGGCTTCGGTTCGGAGTCGAGCACCATCGGCAAGCCGACCGCCACGCCCAGCGCCAGCGCAATGGCGCCTACCAGGCGGCGGCGCGCGCGTTTCTTCTCGGGCAAAACCGGGTCGGCGGCGGCGCGCGCTTCCTTGCTGCGGCGCGCCGCGGGTTCGTTGGCGCTGGACGCGCGCTTGGAACGGGCACGGGCGGCGACGCTATCGTCGTCCGACTTGGAATAATAGCCACTATCTTCCGTGGATTCTTGCTTGTTTTTATTGAGGAACGAGAACAAGCCCATGCGTTTTTCTTCAGTGATGTGAGGATTTTCGGGCAGCCATCACACCTGCGACGGTGTAGAAGGAGCCAAAGACCACAATTCTATCATTCTCCCCGGCTCGACTCATTGCATTTGCAAAAGCCGCGGCCGGATCGGCGAAGGTATTCACGCTGCGTTCGCCCGGTTTGGCGTCGCCGGGCGGCAGCGCCGCCAGGGTAGCGGCCAGTGTTTCCGGGTCGGCCGCGCGCGGTGATGGCAGGTTGGCAACGCACCAGTGGTCGACGTACTGGGCCATCGGAGCGATCACGCCGTCGATGTCCTTGTCCTGCATGATGCCGAACACGGCGTAGGTGTAGGGATGGAATCCCATGTTGCCCAGGTTTTGGGCCAGCGCCGCCGCCGCGTGCGGGTTGTGGGCCACGTCGAGGATGACGGTCGGGCGTCCCGGCAGCACCTGGAAGCGCCCTGGCAGCTCGACCACGACCAGCCCGGTGCGCACTTCCTGGGCGCCCACAGGCAGTGCGAAGCGCAGCACTTCGAGCGCGGCCAGCGCGGCCGAGGCGTTGAGCAGCTGGTTGGCGCCGCGCAGGCTCGGGTAAGCCAGCGAATTGCGGCGCTGTTCGCGCCCGCCGTAGTTCCACTGCTGCTTGTCGCCGGAATAATTGAAGTCGCGGCCCAGCAGCCACAGGTCGGCGCCGATCGCCGCGGCGTGGTCGATCAGCGACTGCGGCGGCACCGGGTCGCTGCAGATGGCCGCTTTGCCGGGGCGGAAAATGCCGGCTTTTTCGAAGCCGATTTCGTCGCGCGTGGTGCCGAGGAAGTCGGTGTGGTCGATATCGATCGAGGTGACGATGGAGACATCGGCGTCGATCACGTTGACCGCGTCGAGGCGCCCGCCCAGGCCCACTTCGAGGATGGCCACGTCGAGGTTCGATGCGGCCAGCAGGTGCATGATGGCCAGGGTGGTGAATTCGAAGTAGGTCAGGTCAAGGTCGCCGCGCTGCGCTTCGACCGCGTTGAAGCTGGCGATGAGGGCGTCGTCGGACGCCATGTCGCCGTTGATGCGGGCGCGCTCGTTGAAGTCGAGGAAGTGCGGCTTGATGTACAGGCCCACCTTGTAGCCGGCGCGCAGCAGGATGGCTTCCAGCATCGAGCAAGTCGAGCCCTTGCCGTTGGTGCCGGCCACCATGATCACCGGGCAGCTGAACGCGAGGCCCATGCGCTGCTTGACCTGGCGCACGCGGTCCAGACCCATGTTGATGTGGATTTCGGCGTGGCGCGATTCGAGCAGGGCCAGCCAGGCGGGCAAGGTGGTGGGAAGTGTGGACATGGAGTGAACCTGTAAAAACGGCGGCGGCTCATGGGAGCCGGGCAAGCCTGCCCGTCCGCCATGAACCGCGATGAAACGACTGGCGTGAGCCAGTCAGACTAGTCGATCAGGCCAGGACTTCAACCGCCTGGTCTTGCAGCAGCGCCAGCAGGCGCGCGATTTCTTCGCGCATCTTGCGGCGGTCGACGATCATGTCGACAGCGCCCTTGGTGACCAGGAACTCGGCGCGCTGGAAGCCTTCAGGCAGCTTTTCGCGCACGGTGTTCTCGATCACGCGCGGGCCGGCAAAGCCGATCAGCGCTTTCGGCTCGGCGATGACCACATCGCCCATGAAGGCGAACGAGGCCGACACGCCGCCCATGGTCGGGTCGGTCAGCACGCTGATGAACGGCAGCTTCTTTTCGGACAGCTTGGTCAGCATGGCGGTGGTTTTCGCCATTTGCATCAGCGAGAGCAAGCCCTCCTGCATGCGCGCGCCGCCGGTGGCGGTGATGCAGATGAACGGCACTTTTTGCTCGATGGCGATCTGGGCGCCGCGCACGAAGCGCTCACCGACCACGGAGCCCATGGAGCCGCCCATGAATTCGAATTCGAAGGCGGCCACGACCACCGGCAGGCTCATGATGGCGCCGCCCATGACGATCAGCGCATCGGTCTCGCCGGTCGCTTCCATCGCCGCTTTCAGGCGGTCGGGGTATTTTTTGCTGTCTTTGAACTTGAGCGTATCGACCGGCAGGGTTTCCTGGCCGATTTCGTAGCGGCCGCCTTCGTCGAGCAAGCCATCGAGGCGCTCGCGTGCGCGGATGCGCATGTGGTGGCTGCATTTCGGGCAGACGTGCAGGTTCGATTCGAGGTCGGTACGGTACAAAACGGCTTCGCAGGAGGGGCACTTGACCCACAGGCCTTCGGGCATGGTCTTGCGCGCGGCAGCGTCGGAACGCTGGATTCGTGGGGGCAGTAGTTTCTCTAACCAACTCATACATTCTCCTTCTGCGGCATCTTAGTGGTCGGTAGTTTAGCCGTTAAGACACTGCTTGTCGAACACAACGGAATAAAAATTGTCTATTTGGCATTGTTTTCAATGCCAGTACTGCTGTTCGATGCGCAAGGTGTCGACGGGTTCCCCGTGCGGCGCGAACTCATGCGATGCGCTATGCTCCGGGCATGAATCCCTTGCATCCTAAAAAATTACTGCTTTCGAAATGGACGGCGCTGGCGCCTGTCAACAAGGAGAAGCACTTCATCGTGACCAGGGTGATCGAGCCCGACGCGCCGGGTGCTGCCGTGGAATGGGTCGATATCGATGCCGTGCACAGCCGGGAAACGCGGCGCATCGCCTGGAAGACGCTGCGCGACGACACGCTGTGGCGCCAGGGCTGGCTGTAGGCAGAGACAGCCGAAGCGCCGCAGCGCCGGACCGCCGTCGACCCGGCTGCATTGCGGCGCGAGTGAGTATTCACCTCGCGCACACGTAGCGTGGAGTGACCGCTTACTTTTTTGCCTTGGCGCAGGTCGCTCCGGTCAGCACCGGCACCTGGCTACCGGCGCTGCCGCTGGTGCCCTGGAAGCCGAACTCGACAGTCTGACCGGGCTGGATCAGCGCGTTCCAGCCGACATTGGTCGCCGTGTAAGGATTGCTGCCGCTCAAGACCGCATTCCACATGCTGGCCACTTTCGACCCATCCGAATAGGTCCAGCTGACGCTCCAGCCGTTCATGGCGGCCGTGCCGCGGTTGGTGATCTGCACCGCTCCATTGAATCCGCCCGGCCACTGGCTGCGCACCTGGTAGACGCACTGGCCGGTCGGGGTTGGCGTCGGCGGCGGTTCGACCGGTGGCGGTGGATCGATCGGCGGCGTGGTGGTGCCGCCAGGCACGCCCATGGCGATGCCGCGTCCGGCCGTGCTCATATACACCACGCCGTAGCGGTTCATGTCGCCGATGACGAACTGGCCGTTGGCCGGGCCGCCATATTGATGGGCGTCATCGTTGACCCTCACCCAGGTCGCGCCCGCGTCGCCCGAGCGGTGCACGCCCTTCACGCCGCCCACCGTCCCCCATATATAGACCGTCGGGAAGGTCGCGCCCGCAGCGGCCGCGCCGAAGCCGACCGCGCCGGCATGGCTGACGCCGCCGATGCTGCTGAAGGTCGCGCCCGAATCGGTCGAGCGCGCCAGGCCCGCACCGTTCAAGGGCACCCACAGCTCGCCTTCGCGGTTGGGCACCGCGCGGATGACTTTCGAGCCGCCCGATTGCAGGGTCGCCTTGGGCGCGAAGGACACGCCGCCGTCGGTACTGACGAACACGCGGCCGTTGTCGTACGCATAAAACTTGCGCGGGTTGACGGCGTCCGCCACCGGACGCGCGCTGGTCACGTTCAGGCCGTTGACGGTGGTCCAGCTTGTACCAAAGTCGGTCGAACGGTAGCTGGTGGCCGAATTGTCGGGGCTGTGCAGCAGCACGGCGCCATCGGACGAGAGCGCGACCTGGCCGTTCTTGCCGTTCATGACAGCACTCTTCTTCCAGGTGGCACCCGTGTCGGTCGAGTAATACATGGCCGGCGTATCGTTGCCGCCGGCACGCGCCAGTACCGAGATCTTGCGCGCGGCGACGTCGAGGCCGGTGGTGGTGCCGATCGACGGCGTGTGGATCGGCGCGTAGCGGCTGGTGTCGGTATGGCGGAAGCCATCGTAGTCGCCAATCGCCGAAACCAGCGGCCCGCCCGGAATGCTGACCAGGTTGAGCGGCACGGTTTCTTCCAGCCCGGCCACGTTGAAGGTCCAGGTGGCCGGGGTGGCGTTGATGTTGGCGGTCTTGAAGATGCCGTTGCCGGACGATACCCACGCCGCCTTGGTATCGAACGGGTCGAGCTCGACCGTGCCAGCCCAGTGGATCGCCTTGTCGCCCACCCACGACACGCCCGCGCTGTCCTTGGCGAAGCCGCGCGCGATCACATCGGTCCAGCTGGCGCCGCCGTTGGTCGAGGTGTAGACGCGGTCGCCCCAGGCGTTGCCCTGGGCTTGGTAGGTGTTGACGGTCGAGGCGACCAGGTTGTTCGGATTGTCGGGTGCTACGCTGATGCCGCTGAACGCCGAGCCGATGCCGTCCGGCGTCACATTGGTCCAGGCGCCCGTGCCGATGTTGTACTTCCAGATCTGGCCGCGGTCCATCGGTTCCGGCTGCGCCCAGTGGCCGTGCGGACCGGCGCCGTTGGCGTAGGTGAGGTACAGGTTGCCGTCGCTGGCGCGCGCGGCGCGTTGCGGCATCAGGTCGGTCGGGGCCCCGGGGACGGGCGCGAAGGTCTGGCCGCCATCGTTGCTGCGGTACAGGTTCGGCGCCACATAGCCGAAGCGCGACACCCCGACCACGATGCGCTGGGCCGCCCCGCCCACCACGCTGGACGGGTCGAGCGAGACGAAGTTGATGCCGTTTTCGTTGGGCGTGGTGGTCACGTTCAGGCTGGACAGGCGCGCCCAGGTGGCGCCGCTGTCGGTGCTCTTGAACAGGCCATTGGCGCGCGTGCCCGCATACAGGATGTTGCTCGAACCGGGATCGAGCTGCAGGCGTTCGCCGCTCTGGCGGCCCATGCCGTTGCCATGCGCCTTGAACAGGGCTGACACGTCGGTCTTGATGAAGGTTTTGCCGTAATCCGAAGAACGCAGGATCATGGTCTTGCCATTGTTGAAGTAGCTGATGCCGGCCAGCATGTAGACCTTGGCGGGGTTTTTCGGATCGAGCGCGATCGATTCGACGCCCAGGAGGCCGGTTTCGTCTTCCGACGCCCAGTCGAGCAGCGGCACCCAGCGCGCGGCCGTGCTGTCCCAGCGGTAGGCACCGCCGACATCGGTGCGGGCGTAGGCCAGGCCCTTTTGGGTCTTGCTCGGAATAACCGCCGACACGAAACCGCCGCCGCCCATGGCGACACTGTTCCATTGGTAGGTTTCAGATGCGGCCGAGGCCGGTGCGCAAGCAGCGGCGCACAGAGCGCACGCGGCTGCAATCGTCGAGAGTCGATGCATGAGGGTCATGGGATTCGCTTTTCTGGTGGCGTTAATGATGAAAACGTTTTCATATTATCGGAGGCCATCCTATGCCCCGTATGTACGGGTGTCCAATCTCTATTTTGAAAGCATTTGACAAAACAATGGACGAATTAGCATGGTTTACAAGCAAAAAGTACAGTCCATAAGCAAGAGATGATTGCGTGGAAGAAGGCAACGACCAAGGCGGCATACGGGCACTTGCCTGTTCGCTTTTGCCTGCACGGCGCTGTGCCAGGTCTGACGCGGAAACGATCGACACGAAAGCAAAAAGAACACGTGCGCTGTGCTATACCTTCGATTAAGATTGCATTTTGTTTAACGGAGAGTTCATGAACACCTACCGCACAGCCATCCTGTCGGCCGTCCTCAGTCTGGCCGCAGCTGCGCCCTCGTACGCCGCTACGACCGCACGTGGCACGGTCAGCAATATCGGTTTCGAGCTGATCGATCTCGATCTGAACGACGGCATCACGCCTTCGCTCAATTTCAACGTCACTGGCGGCTATTATTTTGAAGATCCGTACACGGAGTTAAAGCTGGCCGACCAGCGCAGCGGCTACAACAACACGCAGCGGCACAACGAGACAATGTCTGAACCGTACCAGCGCAGCGCATCGTATGCACCCTCCGCCGGCACGGCGCTGAACGCCTCGGCAAGCGTGACCGGCCACTTGTTCGACGGCTTGGCGATGCAAGCGCAGGCCAGCAGCGCGGGTGGCGATGCCGAGGCCACCAGTCTCGCCACGTCGGGCCATGTTCATTTCATCCTGTCCCCTAACACCGCGGTGCGCATCACGGCCGACCTGTATGCAACCGCGACGCGCGCCCCGGGCCTGATCGACGGCGGCTCGTATGCCGACGTGCAGTTCCTCATTTTCGAGAACGTTCCCGAGTCGACCAGCTACCCGCGTCCGGAAGGGTTCTTCGCCGCTACCTACATGCCTGACGAGAGCACCACCAGTCTGTTCCAGGCCACCCGTGCGGACTATGTGCTCAACAACCGTTCGACCGCCTCGATCACCAACATGATGACCTTCACCGCGATCGCCTCGGCCCAGACCCTGGCCACCTCGCCGGTGCCGGAACCGGCTACCTACGGGATGCTGCTGGCCGGCCTTGGGGTACTGGCGGCAACGGCGCGCCGCCGCCGCTGACACCGGGCCCTGGCCGGCCTGAAGCGGCTGCCAGGCCGCTAAAAAGCAGGCAGCGCGCTTCGGGCCGACGTCAGCGATCGAGCGCGCCGCGGATGCCCGCGACGAAACGCTGCACGGCCTCCACGGCCTGCTCTTTCGGCGTGGCTTCGATCTCCTGAATAATGCGGCTGCCGATCACCACCGCGTCGGCCACCTGCGCCACCGCCCTGGCGGTCTCGCCATCGCGAATTCCGAAGCCCACCCCGATCGGCAGCTTGACGTGCTCGCGAATCGGCGCCAGGCGGCGCGCCACATCGGCCACATCGATATTGCCGGCACCCGTGACGCCCTTGAGCGACACATAATAACTAAAGCCGCTGCCGAACCTGGCCACCTGCGCGATGCGTTCCGGCGTCGACGTCGGCGCCAGCAGGAAGATCAGATCGAGGTCGCTGGCGCGCATCGCGCTGGCAAACTCCTCGCACTCCTCGGGCGGATAATCGACCACGATGGCGCCGTCGGCACCGGCCTCTTTGGCCTTGGCGATAAACGCGTCCGACCCGATGCGCTCGATCGGATTGGCATACCCCATCAGCACCACGGGCGTGCTCTGGTTGGTCTTGCGGAACTCGCGCACGAAGCCGAACACGTCGCCGAGGCCGACGTTGAACTTGAGCGCGCGCTCGCAGGCGCGCTGGATCACCGGCCCTTCGGCCATCGGATCGGAAAACGGCACCCCCAGTTCGAGGATGTCGGCGCCCCCCGCAACCAGGGCGTGCATCAGCGGCACGGTCATTTCAGGACCCGGGTCGCCGGCCGTGATAAAGGTGACGAGCGCGGTTTTTTTGCTGGCCGCCAAAGCGGCAAAGGTTGGTGCGATTCTGGACATGGCGATGCTTTCTTGTAGTGTGGTCGAAAAGGTCGGATTTGCAGCAAGCAAGTCACTTGCAACTTAGCTGAAATCGAGCCCCATCCGCTCCGCCACCGTGTGCATGTCCTTGTCGCCGCGGCCCGACAGGTTCACCAGGATCAGCTGCTCCTTGGGCAAGGTCGCCGCCAGCTTGGCCGCATACGCCAGCGCGTGCGACGACTCCAGCGCCGGGATGATGCCTTCGATATGGCAGCAGTCGTGGAACGCCTGCAGCGCTTCGTTGTCGGTCACCGACACGTACTGCGCGCGCCCGAGGTCCTTCAACCACGCGTGTTCCGGTCCCACGCCCGGATAATCGAGGCCCGCCGACACCGAGTGCGTCTCGATGATCTGGCCGTTTTCGTCCTGCAGCAGGTAGGTGCGGTTGCCATGCAGGACGCCCGGAATGCCGGCCGTGAGCGAGGCCGAATGCTTGCCCGAACCGAGTCCCTCGCCGGCCGCTTCGACGCCGATCAGCTTGACGTTCTTCTCGTCGATGTAGGGATAAAAAATCCCCATCGCGTTCGAACCGCCGCCGATACAGGCCAGCACGTAGTCGGGCTGGCGTCCGGCCAGTTCAGGCATCTGCACCAGGCATTCCTCGCCGATCACCGACTGGAAGTCGCGCACCATCATCGGGTACGGGTGCGGGCCGGCCACCGTGCCGATGATGTAGAAAGTGTTTTCGATGTTGGTGACCCAGTCGCGCATCGCTTCGTTGAGCGCGTCCTTGAGCGTCTTCGAGCCCGATTCCACCGGCACCACGGTCGCGCCGAGGAGCTTCATGCGGTACACGTTCTGGGCCTGGCGCTTGACGTCTTCGCTACCCATGTAGACCACGCATTCGAGCCCGAAGCGGGCGCAGATGGTGGCCGTGGCCACGCCATGCTGGCCGGCGCCGGTTTCGGCGATGATGCGCGGCTTGCCCATGCGCTTGGCCAGCAATGCCTGGCCGATCACGTTGTTGATCTTGTGCGCGCCGGTGTGGTTCAGGTCTTCGCGCTTGAAGAAAATCTGCGCCCCGCCCTGCTGTTCGGACCAGCGCTTGGCGTGGTAGATCGGCGACGGACGGCCGACGAAGTGCTTGAGCTCATAGCGGAATTCGTCGAGGAACTCGGGATCGTGGCTGTATTTGGCGTACGCTTCTTTCAGCTCGGCCAGCGCGTGGGTCAGCGTTTCGGCGACAAAAGCGCCGCCGTAGGGGCCGAAGTGGCCGCGCGCATCGGGCAGCTGGTAGTCGGATGTCTGGAAAATCGGGGCGGCCGGAGCGCGCGCAGGTGCGTCTTTCATGGATGTACTCGCTTGTAAAGGTGATATCTGCTGACAGACCGCGGCGCGATAGCGGCGGTCATGGCTGGTGCATCAGGGGGCGTGGACAAGCCCCGCGTGCATGGGGCGTGACAAGCCCCGCGTCAATCGCGTTTAGTACGCCCGAGCCACCACACAAAACGACCCGAGGCGCGCGTTCTTTTGGTATGAGAAACCATCGCAGTCTTTCGTGCACCACCGTGGATTTTGCGCACTCCGGCAGAAAGCGCCGGGAACGAACAAATGGTGGTGCGGTATTGTTGGAGGTATTCTAGCAAATCGGCGCTGCTTGTGGTGAAAGTCACTCAGCGGGGCGCGGCCAGTTACGCCGCCGGATCGTGTTCGGTCCAGGAGCTGCCGTCGAAGCACTGCACGCGGGTATCGCTCACAAACACCAGCAGGGAGTCGGCGTACGCCAGCGCGCCCCCGCCTGCCACGGGCGCCGCACCGGTATCGATGCGGGTCAGGGTATCGCCCTCGAACCGGAACAGGCTGCCCTGATCGGTGCACAGGTAAGCGGCGCCGAAAGCGACTGCGCCGCCGACAAAAGCTTCTTCCGTCGCCTCGTGGGCAAGCTGGCGCACGGTGCTGCCGTCGATCGACAGCAGCACCCCGCCCGCACCGGCAGCGAGAAAGCGTTCTCCACCCATGAACAGCACGCATTCGAGCATGGCGCCGGACGGGCTGTCCAGCGCTTCCCATACGCCGCCAGCGCAACGCCAGATGGCGCCGCCCATCCCGACGGCGAGCAGCAGGTGTTCGTCGCGTCCGTCGATTGCGTGGAAGCTGCCGACATCGGCGCCGCCGCGCGCAATGGCGCAGCCCTGATCGACGGCCTGCCAGCCCGCCGCATCGAGCCGGCGCCGGTAGACCTGGCGCTGGGCGCCAGCCGCGTAAGCATGGTGCCCGACGATGCGCACACAGCGCAGCGGGCGCAGGGTGTTTGGACCGCCAGCATCGTCGCCGATGCGTTCTTCATCGGCGCCCTCGGCATCGGCAACTTCGACATCGCCGGTTTCGCCCACGCACAGCAGCTTGCCGATGCCGGCGTCGGTAAACGCAGCGATGCCGGCCAGGCGGTGCTCCATCGACCAGCGCGACCAGGCCCCATTGTCACGTTCAAACAGGATCGCGTGAGGATGGTCGGCGTCTTCCAGCTCCAGCGCGACGCCGCCGATGTAGAGGTGCGCACGCGACAGAGCCGCGCAAAAAATGTAGCCGAATTCGGGATCGGCGTCCGTCATCGTGCGCCGGTTCCGGCAGTGTGCACTGCCGCGACAAAGGCGTCGATTTTGGCGGCATCCTTGATGCCCTTGGCCTGCTCCACGCCGCTGCTGATATCGACCGCGTACGGGCGCACCTGGCGCACCGCGCCGGCCACGGTGTCGACCGTCAGGCCGCCGCTCAAGACCACGCGCGGCGCCAGTTCGGGCGGAATGACGGCCCAGTCGAAGACCTTGCCGGCGCCGCCGTATGCCTCGACAAAGGTATCGAGCAGCAGGCTGGAAAACAGCGGGCTGGCGGCGCGGCACAGCGCTTCTTCGGCCAGCAGGTCGGCGCCGGTCGTCTCGGGACGCACGCGGAACACGCGCATGAACGGGCGCCCCACGGCGGCGGCAATCGCCGCGCACTGTTCCACCGTTTCGTCCCCATGGAACTGCAATTGTGCAAACGGCACCACGGCGGCCACCGCCCTCACCTCCTCGATGCCGGCGTTGACGAACAGCGCCACCGTGGAGACGAACGGCGGCACGGCGGACATCAACGCGCCTGCCTGCGCCGCCGTGACGTAGCGCGGGCTTTTTGCATAGAACACGAAGCCGAGTGCGTCCGCGCCGGCGGCGACTGCCGCCTGGACGTCTTGGGGGCGGGTCAGCCCGCAAATCTTGATGCGTGTGCGTTGCAAGGTTTGCATAAGCGGCCTCAGAACCAGGGCAGTGGACGGGCCGCCTCGTGCGGCAAGCCCCATTTGGGATCGTAATCGATCTTGGCCAGGTACAGGCCGTCGGGCATGAAGGTGGGCGCGGCATCGTTGCGGTCGCGCCCTTCGAGTACATCCTTCATCCATGCCGGCGTGTGGCGGCCCTGGCCGACGTAGATCAGGGAGCCGATCAGGTTGCGCACCATGTGATGCAGGAAGGCGCTGGCGCGCAGGGTGAACACGATGACTTCACCATGGCGCTCGATCTGCACCGCGTGCATCTGCTTGACCGGCGACTTGGCCTGGCATTGCGAGGAACGGAAGGCGGAAAAGTCGTGCGTGCCGACCAGGCATTGCGCGGCGGCGCGCATCAGGTCCACGTCGAGCGGGCGAAACACCCAGCCGGCGCGGCCCACCAGCAGCGGCGAGCGAATCGGATTGTTATACAGGACGTAGTGATAGGTGCGCGCAAAGGCGGCGAAGCGGGCGTGGAATTCCTGCCCCGGATGCTCGGGCACTTCGGTGGCCCAGCGCACGGCGATCGCGTCGGGCAAAAAGGCGTTCACGCCGCGCACCCAGGACTGCATGCCGCGCGCGAGATCGGTGTCGAAGTGGACCACCTGTTCGAGCGCGTGAACGCCGGTATCGGTACGGCCGGCGCAGGTGGTACCGAGCTCGACGCGCGCGAATTTTTCGAGCGCGATTTCGAGCCGGTCCTGCACCGTGTTGCGGTCTGGCTGCTTCTGGTAGCCGTTGAAGGCGGTACCGTCGTACTGGACTCCCAGTGCTATTCGCTTCAATCTAGTGTCCTGAGGTGGAAATTCGTTGATGATTAAATAGGGCGACATCGCGCCGAGACAAGGAACAAAGCGCAGACAGGCAAACGCCTGGCGAGCATTTGTGACGCCGTATCGGCGCGATGATCGCCGTATTTATTCAACGAATTTCTGACTCGGGACACGAGATCCAGTAACAGCCGTGCGTTGGTCAAGACAGCGATCAAGCCAGCTTGATGCGCATGTCGTTCGCCTTGGCCACCTGGGCAGCGCTGCCGCCTTTGATGACTTCGTCGAGCAGTTCGCGCGCACCTTCCTTGTCGCCGATTTCCTGATAGGCGATGGCCAGGTCAAGCTTGGTTTCCATCTCCATCTGGACCGCGGTCAGTTCGCCCGCTTGGGCATCGCCGGCGCTGCCGATGTCGTCGAAGTCAGGCAGCGCGGTCGCTTCGGCGCTGGCATGGGCCGGCAGGTCGAGGTCGAGCGAGTGCATGTCGAAGTCCGGCGCGGCCTCGGCCCGGGCGGCCCTGTCGGCTGCAAAAGGATCGCCATTGGCCAGGCTTGGCGCAGCGTCAGGCGCGTTCGATTGCGGCAGGTCGAAGTTCATGCCATCGAGGTCGAATTCATCGGCCGCCGGCTTGTCCAGGCTGACCGTGCCGGCCGCCGGTGCGCTCGTCGACGGAGCATTGAAGTCCATGTCGAAGTCCATCTCCGGCGTGCTGTCCTTGGCCAGGTCGACGCGGGCCGGGGTGACCGCCGGCGTGTCGAAGGACAGGTGATGCTCGTCCATGACTTCGGCTGCCGGCGTGGCGGCTGGCGCAGTGTTGGTGACTGGCTCGAAGCTCAGGCCGCCCAGGTCGAAGTCGAGCGTGTGCTCTTCTTCCGCCTTGGCTGGCGCTGCCGCCACGACCGGCGCCGGGGCCACGGTGTTGTCCTTGCCCAGGTCGAGGTCGAGGTCCATCAGTGCGCTGTGCGGACCGTTGTCGATCGCCGAGGCGTCGAACTGGTCGGCCAGGACCACTGGCTGGGGCGCATCGGCGGCCGCGTTGCTGGTGCCGGCGCTGGCGTACAGCGGATTCATCGCATCGATCGACAGGCCCAGTGCGGCAGCTTGTGCCCACTCGTCGCCCTGGCCCTTGGTCATGCCATACAGTTCGCTGGCCTGGCTTTCGAACGCGCGCTGGTCCTTGCGGGCAGCGTAGATTTCGAGCAGTTTCAGACGGACCGGGTAGCGGTCCGGATGGGTGCGCAGCGCTTCCTTCAGGATCTCTTCAGCCTGGGCGTCGCGGCCATAGGCGATGTAGACGTCGGCTTCGGCGACCGGATCGACTTCATTGGTGTCGAGCTGGCTGGCCGATGGGGCGAAGCTGGAGTTGAACACGCTGTTGTTGGTGTCGACGCTCTGGCCGCCGGTTTCGGCGAACAGGGAATGCGCCTGGTCGGTCGGCGCGCCGAGGATCGATGGCTCCGACGGATTGCGTTCGACCTGCTTGCGCTCGCGCCATTTCGACAGGCCGAACAGGCCGGCGAGCAGGGCGACGATGGCGGCACCCACGAGGACGATGTTCTCCATCAGCATGTCGAAGAAGCTTGGCTCGGCTGGCGGCGGCGCCGGCTTGACGACCGGCTTGGCCACCGGCGCAGGCGGTGCGACCACGGCAGGCGTTTCGGTCGCCGCTGGCGGCGTTACCGCCGGGGTGGCGTCCGCAGGGGCGGCGGCAGGCGGCGTGACCGCTGGCACCGGCACCGCTGGCGGCGGCGTGACGGCCGCTGGCGGCGTCACCGGCGGCTTGGTGCTGACCGCTTCGGTGATCGATGCCTTCGGCGGCACAGCCGGCACAGCCGGGGTGGCAGGGGTGGTGACGGCAGCGCCGGTCTTGCTCTTGACGGTCACGATCTTTTCGAGATCGCCGACGTTCTTTTCCAGTTCCTTGACGCGCTTGGTCGCTTCGGCCATGGCGCGTTCTTTGGCGATCTTGTCTTCCGGCGTGAGCACGCCGGTCTTGCCGGCGGCGGCGTCGGCCTGGCCGGTCGGTTTCGACAGCTTGAGCTGGTCTTTCGATTCGTTGGCGGCGGTTGGACGCTCGGCCACCTTGGCGGTGATCTTGCCGGCGGCGCTCTGGGTCTTTTCAGGCGCCTTGTCCGGTGCCGCGCCGGCAACCTGGCCAGCGAGCTTGTTGCGGTACGCGTTGAAGTCGGCGGCATGGGCCACCACGACGCCACGCGCTTCGCCATCGGAACCCTTGATCGCGGCGGCATCCGGCACCGACAGGATCTGGCCCGATTTCAGGCGGTTCATGTTATTGCCTGCAAACGCGTCCGGATTGGCGCGGTACAGCGCGACCAGCATCATGTCGAGCGAAATGTCGGCCGGCTTGACCTGCGCCGCGATCTTGCCCAACGTGTCGCCGCGCTTGACGGCGTAGTCGCTGTCGCCCGCGTTCTTGCCGGCGCCGCCGGCACGCTGCGGCTCCTGCGATTTCGGCTCGGCCGCGGTCTCGGTTTTTTGTTCGGCTTTTTGCTCGGCCTTGGCGTCCGCCCTGGCGGCGGCTGCGGCTGCAGCGGCGGCGGCTTTGGCGGCAGCCTTGTCGGCCCTGGAGTTCGGCTTGGCGCCGCTGGTGCGGCTACCCTGCGAGAGCACGTCGACCGGCGCGGATACTTGCGCGGTCTGGGTCGAGCGCATTTCGACAGGGTCGAGCAGGAAGGTGTATTCGCGGACCAGGCGGCCCGACGAACCCCAGTTCAATTCGAGCAGCATGTCGACGAACGGTTCATTGACCGGCTGCGACGAAGTGACCTTGATGAACTGGCGTCCACCGCGCTGCTCGACGCTGAAACGCAGCGACAGCAGGGCGGGATTGAAATCGATATTGGCTTGACGGAAGGCTTCTACCGGGGCCAGCTTGGCGACCAGACCGCTCGCTTCGTCATTGGCAACCGAGGTCAGTTCGATCTCTGCGTTCAGGGGCTGGCCGAGCGCGGACAGGACGGTCAGTTTACCGAGACCCGCCGCGTATGCCGAGGTGGACAGAAACACAGCACTGGCGACCGCGCCTGTGAGGGTTTTCAACGCGAACGAAGTGAGCTTGGAGCGAGTGTTTAAATGCATAGTTGGCGGCATCTTGAGTTGACGGGGGAGAAGGCTGGTTTCCCGGAGGTCTCAACATATCATCATGCTCTAGAGCATGCAAGTTTTTGGAGCAACTATGTCGGGAAGCTGCTCACTAAATACGCAATTTCGCGCTTTCTGTAACAGCTCACTCAGAACCCCATTCATGCCGCTTTGTCAACTACCTTGCAAGAGATAACAACTGAATTATCAAGAAGGATATGGAAAACCCGGGAAACAGTGGCCAAAAACGCATCCCTGCGCTGGCCACCACTGCCGTGTCATGCACAGAAGTCATGCACAACCCGCAATTCTACACGTGTTTACCGGGCCGAATTACTTATCGAGGATAATGCGCAGCATGCGGCGCAACGGTTCGGCCGCGCCCCACAGCAGCTGGTCGCCGACCGTAAAGGCCGACAGGTACTCGCCGCCCATCGACATCTTGCGCAGGCGGCCGACCGGGATGGTCAGGCTGCCCGTGACCGCCGCCGGCGACAGGTCGCGCATCGACGCTTCGCGCGTGTTCGGCACCACCTTCACCCACTGGTTGTTGGCGGCGATGATGTCGTTGATTTCGTCGAGCGGCACATCCTTTTTCAGCTTGATGGTCAGCGCCTGCGAGTGGCAGCGCATCGCGCCCACGCGCACGCACAAGCCGTCGACCGGGATCTCCTTGCTGCCGAAGGCCTCGCCCAGGCCGAGGATCTTGTTGGTTTCGGCGCCGGCCTTCCACTCTTCTTTGGACTGGCCGTTGCCCAGGTCCTTGTCGATCCACGGAATCAGGTTGCCGGCCAGCGGCACGCCGAACTGTTTGGTTTCGTCAGCCGACATGCCATGCTGGGTGGCCAGCACGGTGCGGTCGATTTCGAGGATGGCGGCAGCCGGGTTGTCCAGCAGCGCCTTGACCGATTGGTTGATGGTGCCGAACTGGGTCAGCAGCTCGCGCATGTGCTGGGCACCGCCGCCGGATGCCGCCTGGTAGGTCATGGAGCTCATCCAGTCGACCAGCTTGTGCTGGAACAGGCCGCCGAGACCCATCAGCATGCACGACACCGTGCAATTGCCACCGATGTAGTTCTTTACGCCCTTTGTCATGGCGTTCTTGATCACATCGAGGTTGACCGGATCGAGCACGATGACGGCGTCGTCGTTCATGCGCAGGGTCGAGGCGGCGTCGATCCAGTAGCCGTTCCAGCCGGCCGCGCGCAGCTTCGGGAACACCTCGCTGGTGTAGTCGCCGCCCTGGCAGGAAATGATGATTTCGCATTTCGACAGCTCGGAAATGTCGGTTGCGTCTTTCAGGGTAGTCTCGTTCTTCGCCATCGCAGGCGCTTTGCCGCCCGCGTTCGACGTTGTGAAGAACACCGGTTCGATGTGGGCGAAATCGCCCTCGTCCTGCATGCGCTGCATCAGGACCGAACCAACCATACCGCGCCAACCTACCAAGCCAACTAATTTCATCTTCTTTCCTCGTTATTGTTAAAGACCGCTTGTTAAAAACCGATCATCCAAGCGCCTTGACCACTGCATTGCCCATTTCCTCGGTACCGACCTTGGTGGTACCGGCTTCAAAAATATCCGCCGTGCGCAAGCCCTGCGCCAGCACCTTTTTGACCGCGTTCTCGATACGCTCGGCCTGCTCGGTTTTACCGAGCGAGAAGCGCAGCATCATCGCGGCCGACAGAATCGTCGCCAGCGGATTGGCGATGCCCTTGCCGGCGATATCGGGCGCCGAGCCGTGCGACGGCTCGTACAAGCCCTTGTTATTGGCGTCGAGCGAGGCCGATGGCAGCATGCCGATCGAGCCGGTGAGCATGGCCGCGCAATCCGACAGAATATCGCCGAACATGTTCCCGGTGACCATCACGTCGAATTTTTTCGGCGCCCGCACCAGCTGCATGGCGGCGTTATCGACGTACATGTGATCGAGCTCGATGTCGGGATATTCCTTGTGCACGTCGGTGACGATGTCGCGCCAGAACTGGAACGTCTCGAGCACGTTGGCCTTGTCCACGCTGGTGACTCGCTTGCTGCGCTTTTGCGCGGCCTGGAAGGCAACGTGCGCGATGCGGCGAATTTCGGTTTCGGCGTAGCGCATCGTGTCGAAGCCTTCGCGCTCGCCCTTGAACGGGCCGTCCGGGCATTCGCGCACGCCGCGCGGCTTGCCGAAGTAGATGTCGCCCGTCAGTTCGCGGATGATCAGGATGTCCAGGCCCGAGACCACTTCGGGCTTGAGGGTGGAGGCGCCGGCCAGTTCGGGGTACAGGATCGCCGGGCGCAGGTTGGCGAACAGCGCCAGCTCGCGGCGCAAGCCCAGAATGGCCTGCTCGGGGCGCAGGGCGCGCTCCAGGGTGTCGTATTTGAAGTCGCCGACGGCGCCGAACAGCACCGCGTCGGCGCTCTTGGCCAGCGCCAGCGTGGCCGGCGGCAGCGGGTGGCCGTGCGCGGCGTAACCGGCGCCGCCGACGTCGGCGCTCTCCATCTCGAACTGTTCGCCAAGGACGTTCAGTACCTTGACCGCTTGCGCCATGATTTCAGGGCCGATGCCGTCGCCGGGCAGGATTGCAATCTTCATGTGATCTCTTTTTCTTATGTTCAGATGACGTTGGCCAGCCAGGGCTGGGCCGCCAGGTGGCGTTCTTCGAAGGCGCGGATCTCGTCCGCGTGGCGCAGGGTCAGGCCGATATCGTCCAGGCCATTCAACAGGCAGTATTTGCGGAACGGGTCGATCTGGAACTCGTAGCCGACCGCGCCGTTGGCGGTGGAGATGCGCTGCTGTTCCAGGTCCACCACCAGGCGGAAGCCCGGGAAGGCCTTGACTTCATTGAACAGGTGCTCGACCTGCGCTTCGGTCAGGACGATCGGCAGCAGGCCGCTCTTGTAGCAATTGTTGAAGAAGATGTCGGCGAAACTGGGCGCGATGATGGCGCGAAAACCGTACTGGTCGAGCGCCCACGGCGCGTGTTCGCGCGAGGAGCCGCAGCCGAAGTTCTTGCGGGTCAGCAGAATCGAGGCGCCCTGGTAGCGCGGCTCGTTGAGGACGAAGTCGGGATTGAGCGGACGGCCGCTGTTGTCCTTGCCCGGCTCGCCGTGATCGAGATAGCGCCATTCGTCGAACAGATTGGGACCGAAGCCGGTGCGCAGGATCGACTTGAGAAACTGCTTGGGAATGATCGCGTCCGTGTCGACGTTGGCGCGGTCGAGCGGGGCCACCAGGCCTTCGTATATCGTAAATTTATCCATGGTCTTTAGCAGTGTGGGCGCAGCCCCGCCGAAGCGGGACTGCGCGGCGGACCACAGCGATCCGCCTGTTATTTTTTGCCGGCGCCGTCTATCTTCTGGCCGACTTTTTGAATGTCCTTGCCAAAGCCCGAGACGGTATTGCAACCGGTGAGCAGCAGGGCGATGGCAAACAGGGCAAACAGCTTTTTCATTACAAACTCACAGACGATGGATGTTAGCGCAGTGCGCGCACGTCGACGAAATGGCCGGTGATGCCGGCCGCCGCCGCCATGGCGGGCGATACCAGGTGGGTACGCCCGCCCTGCCCCTGGCGACCTTCGAAATTGCGGTTCGAGGTCGAGGCGCAGCGCTCGCCCGGCTCGAGCCGGTCGGCATTCATGGCAAGGCACATCGAGCATCCCGGCTCGCGCCATTCGAAGCCCGCGTCCTTGAAAATCTTGTCCAGCCCTTCGCGTTCGGCCTGGTCTTTTACCAGTCCCGAACCGGGCACCACCAGCGCCAGGCGCACGTTCGAGGCGCGGTGCTTGCCGCGCACCACGGCGGCGGCGGCGCGCAGGTCTTCGATGCGCGAATTGGTGCACGAACCGATGAACACCTTGTCGATGCGGATGTCGGCGATCGGCGTGTTCGGCTTGAGGTTCATGTAGACCAGCGCCTTTTCCATGGCGTCGCGCCGTACGGCGTCTTTTTCCAGGTCGGGATCGGGCACGCGGCCGTCGATCGAGGTGACCATTTCGGGCGAGGTGCCCCAGGTGACCTGCGGCGTGATGTCGGCGGCATTGAGCAGCACGACCAGGTCGAACTGGGCGCCCTGGTCGGTGTGCAGGGTGCGCCAGTAATCGACCGCGCGCGCCCAATGGGGGCCGCTGGGCGCGTACGGACGGCCCTTGACGTAGTTGATGGTGGTGTCGTCGACGCCGATCATGCCGGCGCGCGCGCCCGCTTCGATCGCCATGTTACAGACCGTCATGCGCCCTTCCATCGACAGCGCGCGGATCGCGGAGCCGCCGAATTCGATGGCGTAGCCGGTGCCGCCGGCGGTGCCGATCTTGCCGATCACGGCCAGCACGATGTCCTTGGCGGTCACCCCGAGCGGCAGCACGCCGTCGACCTGCACCAGCATCGACTTCGATTTCTTGGCCAGCAGCGTTTGGGTCGCCAGCACGTGCTCGACTTCGGAGGTGCCGATGCCGTGCGCCAGGCAGCCGAAGGCGCCGTGGGTCGAGGTGTGCGAGTCGCCGCAGACCACCGTCATGCCGGGCAGGGTTGCGCCCTGCTCCGGGCCGATCACGTGCACGATGCCCTGGCGCTTGTCGTTCATGTTGAAGTACGTCAGGCCGTAACTCTTCGAGTTGGCGTCGAGCGTTTCGACCTGCAGGCGCGAGGTGGGGTCGGCAATGCCGTCCTTGCGGTCGGTGGTCGGCACGTTGTGGTCGGCCACCGCCAGGTTGGCCGAGTTGCGCCATAGCTTGCGGTTTGCGGCGCGCAAGCCGTCGAAGGCCTGCGGGCTGGTCACTTCATGCAGCAGGTGACGGTCGATGTACAGCACCGTCGTACCGTCGTCGTCGGAGCGCACGATGTGCGATTCCCAGAGTTTGTCGTAGAGCGTTTTTATCATGATGGTGGGTAGTGGGCGACTGCATGAATCAAGTACCGCATTTGATTATGCCATATTTGTGCACCGCAGTAAGCCTTGCACCATTTTGATACTTTTGCAGCTTTCGATACGCCTTTACTGAAGTTTATTCACTTAATGTATCGCATCGGCAAACGAACCGATTGTTACCGGTTCAGCACCATTGATTCGATGAAGGCGCCGGCACGCGCCATCGATGCCGGAGCGGGGTCGGCATCCACGGTAACGATATATACCGTGGCGCCCACCACCACCATCCGGATCAGGCGCTGCCCGGCCTTGATGTCGCGGCCGGGATGGCCATCGACACTCGACTCCGTTGGCGGCACCGTCATCACGTCGCTATGTGCGAGCAGGCTTGCTTGCGCCTGGAGCATGACCGTTTCGGGATCGGTGGGCGCCGCGTCGAGGTCGAGCACCTGGACCCGGTAGTTTTCGCTGTGTGCGAATGCACTGAACTGGCGCATGCGCACCGCACCCATACGTTGCAGCACGTTGGCGCGCACCGCATCTTCGTACGGCTTGACGGGAAACGCGATCGTCATGGCGCCGTCGGGCGAGGTCCAGGCCGGGCCGGCCGGGCCGGCTTTGCCTGCGCTGCCGGCGGGCGCCGGTTGCCAGGTCCCGGCATCGGCGCCCGCGGACGGCGGCGTGGAATCGGCACGCCCGGCCTCGTCGCGCAGCATTGATCTTGTTCCCAGGGATCCCAGATACGCCAGGATGAACAGCCAGCCGCCCACCTTGACCAGGATGGAATTAGGACCCGGCGCGGGGCCGTAATCGTTCGCGCCGTCGGTGCCTGGAATGAGGGCGCAGACGATGATCGTGCCGAGCCAGAATATGGTCGACACCAACGCCGCAAGGGGCTCGCCACCCACGAATCCGCCGATAACGACGAGCAGGACGACGCCACCCAGCCAGACGCCGCTCAGGCTCACGTCGTGCAGGCGCAGCACCATCAAGCGGATCATCCAGTACAGTACCATGACAGCGGCCGCAACGACCGGCGTGAGCGCGGCCCACTGGAATTGCGATGCAAAGCGCAGGCCGATCACCGACAGGATGCCCAGCAAGACTAACAACGGCAGGCTGTAGGCGATAGCGCGCATGCGGCCTGCGCGGCCCTGCATCGACAAAGCGAACAGTGACGGTTCGGGGGCCATGTGCATCGATTCCGCCGATTCCGCGTGGACGTGCATGCTTTCCGCTTCACGCGTCGCATCGCGCGCCGCTGCGCGCGCGCGGCGCTGCGCTGCGGCGCGCTCTGTTTTTCCCAGCACGACCGGGGAACGCGGTGGCGCGGGAGCGGTGGCTGGAACGGAAACGGGAACAGGGGCCGGCACGGCGGCTTCGCGCGCCTGGGCCGCTTTGACCAGGGCGGCATCGATACTTTTCCTGAGCCACGCGACGCGCTCGCCGTCGATCTCGAAAGTACGCTCGCTCAAGACCACCGCGATGGCGCAGCCGCCCGGCACCAGGCGCACCACCTCGGCACCCGACAGCGCAACCAGCAAGCCACCAGCGCCGCCGTCCACCCGCTCGCGCACTTCCGAAATTGGAATCGACAGGACGCCGCCGGGAGCGCGCAGGGTATGGCCCGCGTTGCCGCCAGCCGGCGCGAGCACCGCGACGAAGAACCTGGTATTAACGAGCTTCTTCCACGCCGGATGCAGTGAACCACCCGCCTGCGCAGCCGCGAGCACCTGCTCAAAATTTTCCGACCCCGTCATCCACAACCCTCAATCCAATGTTCTGTCTCGTTTTTTCACTTCATGCATCGCATCGACGAACGATGCGATTGTCACTGGGTCAGCGCCAGCGATCCGATGAAGGCGCCGGCGCGCGCCATCGATGCCGGGGCGGCGTCGGCGTCGGCCGTTGCGATGTACGCGGTGGAGCCCACCACGACCATCCTGATCAGGCGCTGCCCGGCCTTGATGTCGCGTCCGGGATAGCCCTTGAAGATCAACTCCATCGGCGGCACGGTCAACACGTCGTTGTGGCCGAGCAGGGTTGCCTGCAATTTGAGCATGGCCGCCTCGGGATCGTCGGGCGCCGTGCCCAGGTCGAGCACCTGGAGCCGGTAGCTTTCGCTGTGGGCCGATGCACTGAACTGGCGCATGCGCACCGCGCCCATTCGTTCGAGCATATTGGCGCGCACCGCATCTTCGTCCGGCTTGCCCGGAAATTCGATCGTCAGGGCGCCGTCGGGCGAGGTCCAGACCTGGCTGGCGAGCGGCGCGCCGCCCTTGCGCGCAGCGCCGGCCGGGCCGGCATCCCGGGTCGCACCATCGCCGCTGCCCCCGAACGCCTGCGCCGAGCGCGGACGTTCGGCCATGGCGCGCATCAGCGCCTGGCCTGCCAGGCCGGCGGCGGCAAGCAGCGGCAGGCCGTAAGCGAGCGCGCGCTTGCGGCCGATGCGATCGAGCAGTGGCACTGTCGGCGGAGGCGGATCTTCATCGACGAAGACCAGGTCTTCGTAGGCGCCTGCGGGCATGGGTTCGAGCACGGGCAAGCGCCCGGCGGCGGGGGCTGTCTTTTGCGGAGCGGCCGGGGCGTACGGGGCGGCGGCGGCGGGGGTGGGGTCGGAGGCGCTGGCAGGATCGGGAGCGGCAGGCGGCGTGGCGGCCGCGCGCGCCTGGGCTGCCTTGAGCAGGGTGGCCTCGATGCTCTTCCCGATCCATGCGACCCGGCTGGCGGCGATCTCGAAGACCTGTTCGCTCAGGGTGACGGCCAAGCCGACGCCGTGTGGCACCATGCGCACCACGTCGGCACCCGGGAGCGCCACCAGCAGGCTGCCCTCCGCGTCGGCGAGCCGCTCGCGCACTTCCGACATCAGGATCGCGCGCGCACCTTGCGGCAGGTGAAGGGTGTAGCCGGCGTCGCCATCGGCCGGGGCCAGCACGGCCACAAAGAACTGCGTCCTGACCAGCTTCTTCCACGCCGGATGCAGCGATTCACCCGCCTGCGCAGCGGCCAGCACCTGCTCGAAATTTTCCGACGCCATCATCCACGACCCTTATCCAATGTTCTGTCCAGCGCGGCCGCAGCCGAGCCGGACCGGCGCGTCATCTTACCCGGAATGCGGGCCTGGATGTTGCGCCGGCGATCATTGCACGCGTAGGCGAACGCGCTCGCTCAGCGGTTCAGGATAAAGGAATTCAGGAAGGCTTCGGCGGCTTGCTCCGACTTCGCATCCGGCGACTCGGCCATCGCCATGTACATCCTGGTGCCGGCCGTCGTCATCTTCGCCCAGCGCATCTTGCCGCCGCGGGCGCGTACCTTGACCTCGCGCGCCGCATAGCTGCCGAGGCGCCGCTGGGTCGCGCCCGACACCAGCTCGCCATCCGCGCCGACCACCGTGTCCTGCATGCGCTGCAGGAGCGCTTCGGCGTCGGGCGGCGTCTGGCCCAGGTCGATCACCTGCACCGAGTAGACCGTTCCTTTCAGGGTGGCGCCGAGCTGCTGCACGCCGCCGCTGCCGAGACGCTCGCTCACCCCGGCCGGAACCGGTACCTCGTTCGGCTTGGCCGGGAAAGCAATCGTCATGGCGCCGTCGGCCGAGGTCCAGCTGGTGCGTTCGGCGCGCATCGCGTCGTAGCCGCCCGCGCTGCGCATTTTGCCCTGCGCGCCAAGCGAGAACAGCTGGAAGACGATGAACACGCCGGCGCCGACCTTGACCAGGGTGGAGTTGGGGCCGGGAGCGTCGCCGAAGTCGTTGTCGCCATCGGTGCCGGGAATGAAGCAGTAAATGATGATCATGCCGAGCCAGAAAATGACCGACCCGAAGGTGGCGAACTCCTTGCCGCCGGCGGCGCCGCAGACGGCGACCGCAAGCATGAAGCCGATAATCCATTTGCCGCTCAGGTTCACATCGTGCATGCGCAGCACCATCAGCCGCACGCAAAAAATCGCCGAGACGATGACAGAGATGCCGATCACGGCCATTACACCGTTGCCGTCTTTTATCCCCAGCAGGGGTATCACGATCGCCAGCGCCACCATAGGCAGGAAGATCAGCAGGGAATACGCCATCGCGCGCAAGCGCCCGATGCGCCCTTCCATCGAGAAGCCGAATACGGCAGGCGCGTCGCGCTCCGCGGGGTCGTCTTCACGTGTGCGCCCGCCCGAAGCGGGGGCGCGGTAGGGCTCGGGCGCGGCCATCTCGTCGATTTCGACGCGCGCCAGGAACCATTTGTACAGCGCGCGGTTGTCCTCGAAGGCCTCGGCCGGCGCGCGCAGCGTGAGCGCGGCCACGATGCCATCGACCCGGATGAAGGCAACCAGGTAGCGGCTTTCGCCGGCGTGGCCGGGAATGGTGCCGGTAAATTCGATGGCGCGGCCGGTGACCCGGTCGCCCCACTCGGCGCCGTTGAGGGCATAGGCTTCGCCGTCCTGCTTCAGGTAACGCATTTCGTGCTTGATGATGGCCACGCGCTGCTCGATCCATTTGTTCAGCGACACGTCGGGACGCAGGTAGCCGATCGCTTCGAGCACGGTGCCGCCTTCGTCGTCGTGGAAGCGCATGCCGTTCGACATGACCGAATCGCGCCATGCGCCAGGTACGTAGAATTTCAGGCCGATCTTGGGGATGGTGACATGGCGCGGCTTGAGCGCGGCCACATCGAGCGGACCATTATTACGGGGCTTTGGCGGCGTTGGCTGGACCGCTTCGGGCTTGCCGAGGAAGACCGGCGAGGCCGCTGGAACGGCGGCGGCAACGGCAGGCGCGCTTACCGCTGCGGGTGCGGCTGCGGGTGCTGCTGCGGCTGCGGCAACACCAGCCTTCGCGGCAGCGGCCCTGGCCAGCGACGATTCGATACTTTTCCTGAGCCAGGCGACGCGGTCGGCGGCGATGTCGAAACTGCGCTCGCTGAGGGCCACGACGATGGCGGCGTCGGCCTGCAGCAGGCGCACCACATCGGCGCCCGAGAGCGCGGCCAGCAAGCTGCCCTGCCCGTCTTCGGCCCGCTCGCGCACTTCCGAGATCACGATCGACCGGGTGCCGTCGCCCTGGCTGTCACGGGTGCGCAGCTTGACGCCGCCAGTCTCGCCGGTGCCAGGCTGGGCCACAGGAACGAAAAACTTCGTATTCACGAATTTTTTCCACGCTGGATTAATCGATCCCTGCGCCTGCGCAGCGGTGAGCACCTGCTCGAAAGTTTCCGAAGTCATTATTATCAAATCTCAATAAAAGTTTTCACACTGCAAGAACAGCGGACGTCATCGTGCCATGTATTGACCGGCAACACAACTTGACTGTTGTAAATTTGGGAAGAAAAGGGGGAGGAAATACGCGCCGCCCCGGAGCGCATCCGGGGCGGCGGTCAGGCGGGATCAGGCAGGATCAGGCGGCGACCTTGAGGGTGCCGCGGCAGCCGTCCATGAGGAAGGACAGGCCCACCACCAGCACCAGTTCGCCCTCGGCCGAACGCGCGGTGCCGGTGATGCCGTCCACGCTGATGGCCGTCATCGGCTTGATCACCAGGTCGGCGGTGCCGTCCACCGCTTCCACCGCGAGGATGTAAGGCTGGGGCGCGGCGACGACGATGCCGACTTTTTCGGAACAGGCTTCGTAACCGAGCGCGCTGGCCAGCGAGCGCACCGGCAGCGGGCGTCCCTGGTCCTTGAGCACCGGCGCGCCGCCGACGTTCATGAAATTGTCGGGCAGTTCAACCACGCGCTGGACCACGGCCATCGGCAGCGCCAGCGCGGCGCCGGAGGTCGATACCAGCATGGTCGGCACGATCGACAGTTCAATCGGCAGGCGGATCGCGAACTTGGTGCCGTGGCCGAGCGAGGAATCGATGTGGATCGCGCCACGGTTCTTTTCCACCGCGGTCTTGACCACGTCCATGCCGACCCCGCGGCCGGACACCGAGGACGCCACTTCCTTGGTCGAGAAGCCCGGCAGGAACACCAGCTGGTAGGCTTCTTCGTCGGTCGGGGCGCCGCTTTCGCCGATCAAACCCTTTTGCACGGCCTTGCGGCGCAGCGCGTGCGGGTCCATGCCCTTGCCGTCGTCCTGCAGCACGATCATGACGCTGTTCGCTTCCTGCCAGGCCTTGAGCGAAATGAAGGCCTTGGCCGGCTTGCCGGCGGCGAGACGGTCTTCGGGCGACTCCACGCCGTGATCGAGCGCGTTGCGCAGCATGTGCACCAGCGGGTCGTACAGGCTGTCGACCACGACGCGGTCGACTTCCGTCTCGGCGCCTTCGATGGTCAGTTCGACGTCCTTGCCCAAGTCCTTGGCCAGCTCGCGCACCAGGCGCGGGAATTTCTGGAACAGGCGCCCCACCGGCTGCATGCGCGTGGCCAGGGTGGCGCGCTGCAGTTCGGCCGAATAGCGCGAGGCGCGTTCCAGGGTTTCGGTCAGGGTCGCCATCAGGGTGGCGGCCGGGCCTTCGAATTTGAATTGCAGCAGGCGTTCGAGCAGCACGGCGGCCTGGTTGGCTGCCTGCACCGATTCTCCGGCCACTTCGAGCAGCGCGTCGAGCTTGACGGCGTCGACCCGGATGCTGTCTTCCTTGGCCGGGGCGGAGGCGGCGCGGAATTCCTGCACCTTTTCTTCGCGGCGGTCGGCGCCGGCGTCGGCGGCGGCCGGCTTGGCGGCTGCGGCCACCGGTGCCGGCGCGGCGGCTACCGGGGCGCTAGCATGTTCGGCGGCGGCGGGAGCGGCGGCGGCAGGCTTTTCGGCCGGTGTGTAGGTACCGGCCGGGATCACCGAGACGTACATCGCTTCCCAGTCGAGTCCATCGGCGCCCGGACCGCTGGTCGAGACGGCGGCGGCCGGCGCGGCAGTGGCAGGTGCGGCCACCGGAGCCGGTGCAGCCACGGGTGCTGGCGGCGCGGCCGCTGGCGCCGGCGCATTGCCTTCGATGGCGTTGACCAGGATGCGTTCGAGCGAGTCGGGCATCGAGGCCAGTTGTTCGGGACGGGCGCCGTTCGACAGGTCGGTCAGCTGGTCGGCCACAAAACCGGATGCTTGCAGCGCCGCTTCGATCGCGATCGGCGTAACCGGGGCGGCGCCGGTGCGCAGCGCGTCGAACAGGTTCTCGGTCAGGTGGCAGGCCGCCACCAGGGCCGGCAAGCCCATGAAACCGGCCCCGCCCTTGATCGTGTGGAACGAGCGAAACACCGCGTTGAGCGTTTCCTTATTGTTCGGATCGCGCTCGAGGGCGAGCAGGTGTTCTTCTACGTTGACTGCAAGATCCATCGCCTCGACGACGAAATCCTTGAGCATATCGTCCATTAGAATCCCAGATCGGCAAGTAGGTCGTCAACATTGTCTTGATCGAGTGCGACGGACGGAACCGACGGACCCGACATCAGCGCTGGCTTGTGCAGCAGTTTTTCGCGGACCGCCGGCGGCGCGTTGTCGCGCAGCAGCTCGGCCAGTTCGTGTTCCACGGTCTTGGTGATGATCACGACTTTCTTGATCAGCTGGCCGGTGATGTCCTGGAAGTCCTGGGCCATCATGATGTCGAGCAGGCGCGCTTTTTCGGCTTCGGTGGCGTCGGTCACGGTCTGGGCGAAGGCGCGCGAGTCGCCGGCCAGGGTCTTGAATTCGTCGATGCTGAGCTTGCCAGCGAACAGGTCGGCCCAGCGCGTGTCCATCGCCTTGGCTTGCTTGGACAGCACGTCCTGCGCCGGCATGCCTTCGTCGAGCGTGTTGAGGACCTTGTTGGCGGCCTGCTCGGTCAGGCTGGCGACGTATTCCAGGCGGTCCTGGGCGTCCACGATCTGGGTCGATGCTTCCGACAGGGCCTTGTCGTAGCCCAGTTCGCGCAGCGAGTCGTGCAGCAGACGCACAATGCCGCCGAGGCGCTCGAACATGGGTTTGCCGTGCTCGTCGGTTTCGACGGCGGCGCCGTCCGCAGCCGGTGCGGCGGCGGCCACGGCGGCGACCAGCGGCGCGGCCGCGACAACTGGCGCCGGCTCGGATGGACGGGTCGAAGCGACCTGGTCGAACAGTGCATCCATGTCGTCTTCGGCAGCGGCGGCGGGCGCCGGCGCAACTGCGGGCGCCGGTTCGCTGCTGCGCTGCGCGGACACTTCCTCGAATAATGCGTCGAAATCATCAGCGGCGTCGGTCATAGTCCCTGCTTCTCCATGTTTGTAAGGTGTTCGCAATCAAGTTGCTGGTGTCTGGTCCTGGCATGCAAGTTTGGGGCAAAGCATGATGCGCGGCAACATCGCCGGTTTACGCGAGTTTAGCAGTGTGAAGTGCCCTTGGTAAATCACTGTGCATGGGTCGCGGCAAAATGGCACGCGAAACTTGTGCCATCGATAATTAAAACGTGACTTTGATGTGCAATTGATACTGAGGAGTGTTGTATTTCGTAAGCAGGGCGTGGCGCAGGCGGGTGTGGCAATAACCAAAAGGTAAAAAACAGTGGCCCGGTCCGGCGCCGGTTCGACCTGCTGTTTGATCAAGATCAAAGGTTTGCGTTCTATCAATCGTGAAATCACGCACTACAATACAGAATACGACCTGCTGCGTGGGAGAACTCATCATGTATCGGAAAATTCTGATTACGACGGATGGCTCGGCGGTATCGAAGCACACAGCCTGTGCCGGCGTGAAATTTGCGCGGCAAATGGGCGCCGACGTGCTGGCCCTGTATGTGTCGCCCGACTATCAATACCCGGTGTACGTGGAAATCATCCCGCCCTCCTACCCCACCGAAGAGGAATACGTGGCGCAGATGAAGCGCATCGGCCACGAACACCTCGCCTCGATCCTGCAGGCCGCGCAAGCTGCGGGGGTGCGTTGCGAGTGCCTGACCGAGTTCGCCGACGCCGCCGCCCTGAAAATCGTCGAGGTGGCCGAGCAGCGCCAGTGCGACCTGATCTTCATGGGCTCGCACGGACGCAGCGGCTGGGGCCAGTTGCTGCTGGGCAGTGTGACGAACAAGGTGCTGTCGCATACCAGCAAGCCGGTCCTGGTGCACCGGCTGATCAAGGAGCCGGGAACCTAGCTGGCACCTAGCAGTTCTGAATATGGCGCAACTGACAATTTTGCCGTACCCTTGGATGGACTGCGGGGCGTTCGCGCCGGTGCGGCTCGCGTCCGCTTGGCTATCGCGTCGTTTTTCAGCGGCGCCTGCGCCGTTCATGTTTGTTTGCCTACTTATTTGATTGCAATTTTATGATACGCATTGTTGTAGCCGACGACCACACGATCATGCGCGAGGGCCTCAAGCGCATCCTCGACGGCGCCCTCGACATCGATATCGTCGGGGAAGCCATCAACGGCTTCGAAGTGCTGTCGCACGTGCGCCAGGGCGGCTTCGACCTGTTGCTGCTGGACTTGTCGATGCCGGGACGCAGCGGCGTCGACCTGATCCGCCAGATCCGCAGCGAAGCGCCCAAGCTGGCTATCCTGATCCTCACCATGCACGAGGAAGAGCAGTACGCCGTGCGCGCCATCCGCGCCGGCGCCCAGGGCTACCTGACCAAAGAAAGCGCCGGTACCCAGCTGGTGGGGGCGATCCGCAAGGTGGCGTCGGGGCGGCCGTACATCAGCACCGAAGTGGCCGAGCAGCTGGCGCTGAACATCATGACGCCCAACGAGCAACTGTTGCACAAGCAATTGTCGGACCGCGAATTCGAAGTGTTTTCGCTGCTGGTGGGCGGCAAGTCGATTACCGAGATCGCCAACAGCCTGCACCTGAGCGTGAAGACGGTCAGCACCCACAAAACCCGGATCATGCAAAAGATGGGCATGACCTCGCTGTCGGAAATGGTGCAGTACGCCGTGGCCCATCGCCTGCTGTCGCCGTTCAAGACCTGAGATCAAACCGACAAGCCCGAAAAGTTTTAGACAGCGGCGCGCCGGTTTCGTGCCGAGAAACCTCAAGTAGATGGATTCTGTACCCATCAGTAGCAGTCGCCGCACCACCTCGCCATACCCCAGTTTTCACTCTGTAGGACGGCGCCTCGACTAGGAATAGTCCTACAAGAGCGCGCCCAATCCTACTCCCAGATTCAGCGTTCGCTGATATCAATGCCGGACTCGTGTTGGCATACTTAAATCCAGCGATTCGGCTTTCCTGCGGTTCACAAATTGTTCTTACGCAAGCTAGCCAGCCGTGCTGTACATCACTTTTGAAGCTCCGGTCGCAGGTCCGTCAGATCGTTGTTCAAGCCTGATACCCGCAGCCTGAAACTTCGAATTTTCCTACCCCTGGAGATGAGCATGCTGACCACGCCCCCGCAAGACACCCGCAACACCACCACCTCGACCATGCATTCCTCCCCGATGGAAGCTGGCCGGCAGCGTCAGGGCCGCCTCTGGTCCAACCTCAAGGAAGTCTGCGACCTGCTGCACATCAGCGCGGCGGTCTCGATCAACAGTGAAGAACTGCTGTTCCAGCATGTGCAATTCAAGACCGGCCAGCGCGTCCACACCATCGGCCAGGCCTTCGACACCCTCTACATCGTCAACTCCGGCTTTCTCAAAACCGTGCTCATCGACGAATTCGGCAACGAACAAGTCCTCAGCTTCCCCATGAAGGGCGACATGCTCGGCGTCGACGGCATCCACACCCGCCATTACGCCTCGGAAGCGGTGGCCCTGTCCGACTGCGACCTGATCCTGCTGCCGTTCAAGAAGCTGACCGCGCTCGGCCGCGTGCACCTGGAACTCGAAAACGTCATGTACGGCGTGATGAGCCGCGAACTGGTGCGCGAACAAGCCATGATCGGCATGCTCGGCGCGCTCAGCGCCGAAGCCCGCGTGGCGCGCTTCCTGGTGTCGCTGGCCGACCGTTTTGCCGCCATGGGCTATTCGAGCAAGCTGTTCAACCTGCGCATGACGCGCCACGAAATCGGCAGCTACCTGGGCTTGACCCTGGAAACCGTCAGCCGCACCCTGTCGGCGTTTAACGAAATCGGGCTGATCACGGTCGACCAGCGCACCATCGGCATCAAGGACGCCGATGCCCTGAAAACCCTGCGCCGCCTGCCGCCATCGCGCTCGCGCGCCAAGCAGAACAGCGCCGCCGCCAAAGCCAAGGCCGAAGCCGGGCAAGCGGCCGACGCCAAAGCGCTGGCCACGACCACTGTCTGAACTTTGTCGGCACGCAAAAACGGCGCCCCTCGGGGCGCCGTTTTTACTTAGATAAACCAGCTTACTGGTCGCGCGACAGCACGCCATCGTTGATCTTGACCTTTTCGCCCACGCGCAGGCCCGGATCGTTTTCGTACGTCACGGTCTGGGTGCCACCGTTGGCAAAGCGGATCACCACTTCGTAATGCTGGGTTTTCTTGGCATTGCGCTCGATATTGCGGCCCACGTAGGCACCGCCCAAGGCGCCGGCGATCTGCGCAGCGGTGCGGCCGCTGCCCTTGCCGACCTGGCTGCCCAACACGGCGCCAACCACGCCACCGCCGATGGTGCCGAGATAGTTGCCGTCACCATTGACTTCGACCACGTTGATCGCGTCAACGGTAGCGCAATTGGTGCAATAACGCACGTCGCGCGGTGCCGGCGTGGCGGACGCCAGGCGCAGCGGCTTATTCAAGGTCGCGGTCGAGACGCGGTTGCCCACGCGCATATTGGCTGTCACGGCGCTGTTCGGCGCGATCCGGTCGGCGCGGCGGATCGTGTAGCCGCCCGTGTATTCGCCAGGATTGACTTCCGGCAGGAAAAACACGCCGCGCGTGCCGGCAATGGCCATGTCGACCTTGGCGCCCGGCGTGCCGTACACCGAAAACACCAGCTCGTTGCCCGGCGTCAGGTCGTCATTGGCCTGGACATCGAAGCGCGAAATGCGCGGCACATCGGCGGCGCGTTCGCGGCCCTGGTTGTCGCGCGGATGGCGGCCGACGTCGCGCAGCAGCGATTCGCTGAGCACGCCGCTGGTGACCTGGTTGCCGACGCGCAGATTGGCGGTCACGGCGCTGCGGCCGGTAATGTTGTCGCGGCTGCCGAGGGTGTAGGTGCCTTCGTACTGGCCCGGTTCGGTTTCCGTCAGGTTCAGGTTGCGGTTGGCGCCGGCGATGCTCAGCGTGGCGCGGCCGCCCGGCGTGCCGTACAGGTTGAAGTTCAGTTCCACGCCCGGTTTCAGGTTGCGTACTTCTTCCACGTCGAAGCCGCGGATCACCGGGTTGTAGGCGGCGGCGTTGTTGTTATATTGCTGAGCGTGGGCAGGCAGGGCCAGGGTCAGGGAAAAGAGCGGCATGGTGGCCACGAGCGCAGCGCCGATGATGGTCTTGGTTTTGATATTGTTCTCCTCGGGGATTGGACAGCGGGGCCGGATATTTCCGGCAGTCACGTCAAGTTACGCTGACCGCCTGGGGGCGTCGGTGCGCTAGCGTACGCAATGCACCGCCTCTCCCGAGCTCACGCACACATGCTCCCCCGCGCTTGGGGTGACCGCAAAACCGCCGGTAAACGCCCCGAACGACGGCAGCACCATGCGCGTGGGTCCGATCAGAAAGCACGGCAGGCGCAGCGAATCGAGGCGGGTCGAGAGCCGGTACACCGGATGCACATGCCCCGCCAGCACGTAGCCCGGCGCCGCGATGTCGGGATGGTGGCAGAACGCGAACGGCCCCACCGTGTGCGGCTCGTCGACCATGCCGATCGCCAGCGATGCGGCCGGGTCGCCGGCGTGCTTGTCGTGGTTGCCGCGCACCAGGGTCAATATCAGGCTTGGGTGGCGCGCGCGCCAGGCCAGCATGCTGGCCAGCGTGGCCGAGGCGTGGGCGGCGCGCGCGTGCAAAAAGTCGCCCAGGAAGACGATCTCGCGGGTCGGATGCGCGGCCGTCAGGGCGTCGAGCGCGTCCAGGTTTTCGGTGGTGGTCCCGCGCGGCACCGGCACACCCTGGGCGCGGAACGACGCGGCTTTGCCGAAGTGGATGTCGGCGATGACCAGCATCTGGCGCGCAGGCCAGTACAAGGCCTTTTCAGGCAGCAGCAGGACCGTTTCGTCGGCCAGCCGCATTTCGCGATACGTCATGGAACGGCTGCTTTCTCCAGTTCGCGCAGCATGCGCGCCACGCGGTCGGACAGTTTTTCGGTACTGAGTTTTTCGCGGAAGCGCTCGACCATCAGCGCAAAGCCGAACGGCGTGGCGCGCTTGATTTCATGATAGGCCACGCCGCGCGCATGCAGATCGGCCAGGGTGTCGCGCAGGCGCGTCAGTTCGAGCTCCTGCTCCATCACCTCGCGCTGCGCCTGCGTGAGCAGCAGGTTGCCGGCGTCGTGTTTGCGGAACACCTCGAAAAACAGCGACGACGAGGCCTGGATCTGGCGCGTGCTTTTCGGCTGGCCCGGATAGCCCTGGAACACCAGCCCGGCGATGCGCGCCACTTCGCGGAAGCGCTGCTGCGACAATTGGGTCGCGTTCAGGCTGGCCAGCACGTCTTCGAGCAGCAGTTCGGTCGACAACAGCGGCACCTCGGCACCGGTCGCGTTCGCGGATGCGGCCCGGAAGGCGCGCGCCCAGTCCACCGGTTCGGCCGCCAGCAGTTCGAAACCATAATCGTTGACCGCGATCGAAAACGTCATCGGCTGCACGCGCGCGATGCGGTAGGCGAACAGCGAAGCCAGTCCCGTGTGCACCGAGCGGCCCGCGAACGGATACATGAACAGGTGATAGCCCTCGCGGCTGGTCATCGCTTCCACCACCAGCGTATCGATGGTCGGCAGCGCGGACCAGCGCTGCTGGATCTCCAGCAAGGGCCGGATCGCCGCCATTTCCGGGCCACGAAACTCGCCGCGCGCGGCGTGGCGCAATTCTTCCAGCGCGGCGTGCGCCAGTTCGGACGACATCGGCATCTTGGCGCCCTGCCAGCGCGTGACCGCCCCGCGCGCACCGGTGGCGCGCTTGACGAACGCGGTCATCTCGTGCACGCGGATGAATTCCAGGATGCGCCCGCCGAACAGGAAATGGTCGCCGGCTTTCAAACGCGAGATGAACGATTCCTCCACGCTGCCGATGCGCCCTCCGCTCATGTACTTCACCTGCATGGTCGAATCGGAGACGATGGTGCCGATGCCCATGCGATGGCGCCGCCCCAGCGCCACGCTCGGCACGCGGTACACGCCCTCGTCGTCGGCGACCACGCGCTGGTATTCCGGATAGGCGGTCAGGCTTTGTCCCCCGCGCGCGACAAAATCGAGCGCCCATTGCCATTCTTCCGGCGTGAGCGCGCGGTACGACCAGGCGCTGCGCACTTCTTCATACAGTTGCTCGGAGCGAAAGCCGCCGCCCAGCGCCACCGTCACCAGGTGCTGCACCAGCACGTCGAACGGTTTGTTGGGCACCAGCCGCCCTTCGATGCGGCGCGAGGCGACCGCCTGTTTGGCGCCGGCCGCCTCCAGCAATTCCATGCTGTTGGTCGGCACCAGGGTCACGCGCGAGACCCTTCCCGGCGCGTGGCCGCTGCGCCCGGCGCGTTGCAGCAGCCGCGCGATGCCCTTGGCGCTGCCGATCTGCAGCACCCGTTCGACCGGCAAAAAGTCCACGCCCAGGTCCAGGCTGGCGGTACAGATCACCGTTTTCAGATCGCCCTTTTTCAGGCCGTTTTCGACCCACTCGCGTACTTCGCGCGCCAGCGAGCCATGATGCAGCGCGATCACGCCGGCCCAGTCGGGACGCGCTTCCAGAATGTTCTGGTACCACAGCTCCGACTGCGAGCGGGTGTTGGTAAACACCAGGGTCGCGTTGTAGTCCTCGATTTCCTGAATCACCGGCTGCAGCATGGCGATGCCCAGATGCCCGCCCCAAGGAAAACGCGACACGTTGGCCGGAATCAGGGTATCGACCCGGATCTCCTTTTTCAGGTCGCCCTCGACCAGGGTGCCCTTCCCTTCTCCCAGCAGCACATCCTGCGCCTGCGCCAGGTTGCCCATCGTGGCCGACAGGCCCCACACCACCAGTTGCGGGTTCCAGTGGCGCAGGCGCGCCAGCGCCAGCTGCACCTGCACCCCGCGCTTGCTGCCCATGAGTTCATGCCATTCGTCGATGATGATCATGTCCAGGCTCGCGAACTGGGTCTGCGCGGCCGCGTGGCTAAGCAGCAGCGACAGGCTCTCGGGCGTGGTGATCAGCGCCGACGGCATGGCGCGCGACTGGCGCGCGCGCTCGGCCGAGCCAGTGTCGCCGGTGCGCGCGCCGACCGTCCAGCCGGGCGCCAGCACGGCGCTCGACTCTTCCAGCGCGCGCTGGGTATCGGCGGCCAGCGCGCGCATCGGCGTAATCCACAGCACGCGCAGGCCGGACGCACGGCGCTTGCCGGCCAGCGCACCGCGCAGCAGCGCCGCCAGCCACACCGCGTAGGTCTTGCCGGCGCCGGTGTTCGCGTGCAGCAGGCCCGATTCGCCGGCCAGCGCGGCGCGCCACACCGCGCGCTGGAACGGGAACACCTTCCATTTGCGCCCGGCGAACCAGTCGTCGATGGCCTGTGCCATCTGGCTCTTGCTCATTGGTTCTGACTCATGAGCCGGCGGCGGCCAGGAGGCCTTTCAGGGTATCGAGCGTGTCGGCATCGTCGATGGTCTTGTCGTCGCGCTTGCGCAGGATGCGCGGAAAGCGCACCGCGATGCCGGCCTTGTGGCGGGTCGACAGCGCAATGCCTTCGAAGCCGATCTCGAACACCATGGTCGGTTTCACCGAGCGCACCGGTCCGAATTTTTCGATGGTGGTCTTGCGGATCGCGCTATCGACCACCGCGATCTCGGCGTCGGTCAGGCCCGAATACGCCTTGGCGAAGGGCACCAGCTTGCGCTCCTCGCCCTCGCCGTCCCACACCGCGAAGGTGTAATCGGTGTAGAGCGAGGCGCGCCGGCCGTGGCCCGCCTGCGCGTAGATCAGCACCGCGTCGATGGTGTACGGGTCGACCTTCCACTTCCACCACGTGCCCACGTTCTTGGTGCGGCCCACGCCGTACTGGGCGTCGCGCGCCTTGACCATCATGCCCTCGACGCCGCGCGCGCGCGATTCGGTGCGCACGGTGGCCAGTTCGTGCCAGCTGGCCGCATGGATCAATGGCGACAATTTGAGCTGGGGCTGATCGGTGTCGCGCACCAGCACTTCCAGCCGTGCGCGGCGCTCGTGCTGCGGCACCGCGCGCAGGTCGACGCCATCTTGTTCGAGCAGGTCGTAGGCCACCAGCACCGCCGGCAGCTCGGCCAGAAGCTTGCTTGACAAGGTCTTGCGGCCGATGCGCTTTTGCAGGTCCGCAAACGCGGCCGGCGTGCCTTCCTCGGTCCAGATCAGCACTTCGCCATCGACCACGGTGCCTTCGGGCAGATGCAGCGCCGCCAGTTCGGGAAAGCGCTCGGTGATCAGGTCTTCGCCGCGCGACCACAGATAGTTTTGCGCGCCGCGCCGCACCAGCTGCGCGCGGATGCCGTCGTACTTCCATTCGACCTGCCAGTCGCCCACCTCGCCCAGCCCTTCCGGCTCGCCCTGCAACTGGTGCGCCAGGAAGAACGGGTACGGATGGCCGCCGCGCAGCTTGTGCTCTTCGTCCGACTGGGCCGCGATCAATTGCAGGAAGCCGGCGGCGGTGGGCCGCACGCTGCCATCGGTCCAGCCCATCAGGCGCTGGGCAATGAGTTTGCTGTCGACCGCCGACAGCGACGACAGCGCGCGCGTGACCAGCAGTTTCGACACGCCGACCCGAAAGCCGCCGCCGATCAATTTGGTCAGCAAGAAGCGCTCGCGCCAATCGAGCTCGTTCCAGAACCCGAACAAGGCGGTGCGGATGGCGGCCGGATCGGCGCCGCGCAAGGGGCCGATGCGCTCCCGCATCCACTCGGCCAGGCCGATGTCGCTTTGCTGTTCGGGCGGCGGCAGGATGTGGGCGATGGTTTCGGCCAGGTCGCCGACGGCGTTGTAGGACTCGTCGAACAGCCATTCGTCGAGCTGCGCGTAGTCGATCGCGTACTGGCGCAGCAGCTTGGTCGGCACCGCCTGGCGCGGCTTGCCGCCGGCCAGGAAGTAGACCGCCCAGGCGGCGTTGTCGGGCGCGGCACTGCCGAAATAGGCTTGCAGCGCTTCGAGCTTGCGGTTGGTGGCGGTGGTTTCGTCGAGCTCGGTGTACAGGCGGGCAAACTCACGCATCCGTCACCTCGGGCGTCCCCTCGGGCGTCCCTTCGGGCGCCGGCGCAGCGGCAGCGGCAGCGGCAGCGGCAGCGGCAGCTTCCACGGCTTCGTCCTCGTCGCCGTATTCGGTGTCGAAACCGGAAGCGTCCAGGCCGACCTGGCGCAGCCAGCGCACCATGATGGGAATCGAGCCGTGCGTGACGATCACGCGCGGCGCCTCGGTGGCGCGGATCGCGGTCATCAGACCCGGCCAGTCGGCGTGATCGGACAGCACGAAGCCACGGTCCACGCCGCGTCGGCGGCGCGCGCCGCGCAGCTGCATCCAGCCGCTGGCGAATGAGTCGCTGTAGTCGCCGAAGCGCTTCATCCAGGTCGAATTGCCGGCCGACGGCGGTGCGATCACGATCGCGCGCTTGATGGCCGCCTTCTCGACATCGGTCACCAGCACGGTGGGCGGCAGCGCCACTCCGCCTTCGCGGTAGACGCGGTTGATCGGCTCGGCCGCGCCGTGGCAGATGATGGTGCCGATCGACGGATCGAGGCCCGACAGGATGCGCTGCGCCTTGCCGAAGGAGTAGGCGAAGACCACGCTGGCGCGGCCTTCGTCGGCGTTCTTGCGCCACCAGGCATTGATGTCGTCGAAAATTTCCTGCTCCGGCTGCCAGCGGTAGATCGGCAGGCCGAACGTCGATTCGGTGATGAAGGTGTCGCAGCGCACCGGCTCGAACGGCACGCAGGTGCGGTCCGGTTCGACCTTGTAGTCGCCCGACGCCACCCACACTTCGCCGCGATGCTCCATGCGCACCTGGGCCGAGCCGAGCACGTGGCCGGCCGGGTGCAGCGAGACCGTCACGCCGTTATGCACGATGCGCTCGCCGTATTCGAGGCCGTCGATGTGAATGTCGCCCAGGCGCGAACGCAGCACGTTCACGCCGCCCGCCGCCGACAGATAGTGGCCGTGGCCGACGCGCGCGTGGTCGCCGTGCGCGTGGGTGATCACAGCGCGGTCCACCGGCCGCCACGGGTCGATGTAGAACTGTCCGGGGACGCAGAACAGCCCCTCCTTGCGTACCACTACCATGTCCGACATGTGTGTCTTCTCCTTGTCAGACAGCGTCAACGTAATCGACCAGGAAGGTCTTTTCGCCGTGTTCGGGGAAGACGATGGTGACCTGGTCTCCCGCCATCGACACCACGGTGCCGAGGTCGAACTTGGGCACGCGCACCTGGGCGCCGGGCTCGAAGCGCGGGGCCGCCGGTGACGGTTCGGGGTCGCGTTCGAATTCGTCGTCGCGGATCTCGATCTCGGCCACCGCCGGGGGGTTCTTGCAGTTATCGCAGCGGCAGCACTTGTCGAAGCCCTCGACTTCATCCTTGAAGTAATCGAGCAGCACCTTCCAGCGGCAAAAGCCGCTCACTGCGTACGATACCATCTGTTCCAGCGATTCGCGGTCGCGCTCCTGCTTGCGTGCGTAGATGGCGGAGAGCGCTTCGAACAGGTCGACGCTGGCTTCTTTTGGCGTTACCACGTATTCGAGCTTGCGGTTCTGGCGCAGCAGCTTGCCGTCCTTGAGCAGCTTGAGGCAGATTTTCAGTTTGCCCGAGGCGAGATCTTGCAACTGGTCGTCGAGGCGGTCGAACACCACCTCCTCTTCCTCGGCCATGGCGCATACCGCGTCATAAATCGCTTTCAGGTCGTTGGCGGTCGGGTAGTGCTTCACGAGGAAGAACTGCTGCAGGCGTTTGTCGTCCTGGAAGTACAGCAAGGTGCATTCGGCGTCGAGCCCATCGCGCCCGGCGCGGCCCGACTCCTGGTAGTAGGCTTCGAGGTTGGCCGGCAGCTGCAGGTGCAGCACGAAGCGCGTGTCCGGCTTGTCGATGCCCATGCCGAAGGCGTTGGTGGCGACCATGACGCGCTTGTCGCCGGACATGAAGTCATCCTGGTTGCGCTTGCGAACAGCTGCGGGCAGCTTGCCGTGATAGAGCGTGGCGCTTTCGCCGGCGCCCACCAGGATGTCGAGCATCTCTTCGGCCGCCTTGACGGTGGCCGCGTAGACGATGCCCACACCCGTCGACGCCTGCACGTATTCCAGCGCGCGCGCATGGCGCTCGCTGTTGTTGGTGACCTGCGCCACGCGGTAATGCAGGTTTGGACGATAGATGCCGGTATTGACGACGTTCATGCGCGCACGCCCAAGCTGGCGCGCGATGTCGGACATGACGTCCTCGGTTGCGGTGGCCGTGAGGGCCAGCACCGGCGGGCGTTTCAGGGCGTCGATGGCGGCCGCCATTTCGAGGTAGGCGGGACGGAAATCGTGGCCCCACTGCGAGATGCAGTGCGCTTCGTCGATCACCACCAGGGCGATCTTGATTTCCTTGAGCGTGTCGAGGAACGATGGCGTCGACAAGCGCTCCGGCGTGCAGAACACGATCTCGTGAAAGCCGCTGCGGATGCCGTCCATTGCCGCCTCTTCCTCCTCGCGCGTCAGGCTGCTGTTGACCTGCACGGCGCGCACGCCGAGCGCATCGAGTTTTTCGAGCTGGTCTTTCATCAGCGAGATCAGCGGCGAGACCACGATCGTAGTCCCTTCGAGGATGCGCGCCGGAATCTGGTAGCACAGCGATTTGCCGCTGCCGGTCGGCATGATTGCCAGCGTATCCTTGCCGTCGAGGACGCTGTCGATCACCTGTTGCTGGCCATCCCGCAAACTCTCCACCCCGAAAATCGAGCGCAGCAGTTTCTTGATGGTATGGCGGCGGGCGGCGCGGGCGCCGTTGTTGAGCAGTTGTCGGTTGTGAGTAGTCATGACACAACTTTAAGACGCACACAAACGGTGCACCATAGGACGCCGCCTACATTTTTCGTAGGAGGAAGACAACAGCCGAGATGGCGAGCCAACGTCCTACATGTCGTCGGACGTTTTGCCGATAGTTACTACTGAGAACCTTGGTTAAGATGATCACATACCAGAAGCAATTTACCTAACGCACGACCGGAGGACATCATGATGCGCTTTTTTCCACTGACTTGGGCTGCCCTGCACGTAGGCCTGGCTAGCGCCGCCACGTATCTGTTGTGCTCCACCGATGTGCTGAACGAATACGCCGCCGCGCTGTTCTTCCATTAAGCAGCGGATGTTTTGCGTTTTGCGCGCTGACGCGTCGCCGGTACCCTACCCCCGCCGCCGCCTTGGCGAGCACGCCCGGGGCTACGCGTTCGCCGCGTAGCCGTTCTTGTCGCGCCGCTCGCGCGAGCGCATCGTCGTTGCCGCTTTTCCCGCATCCCGTCCACAAACGCACCGGTCAGCCTCCTTGCAGGAACTTGCCGAGGTAAGGTGCCGTGCGGCTGCGTTTTTCACGCGCCAGCATGGCCGGCGGCCCGGAATAGACGACCTTGCCGCCCGCGTCGCCGGCGCCCGGTCCGATATCGATCACCCAGTCGCTCGCCGCGACCACCCGCATATTGTGTTCGACCGCGATCACGCTGTTACCGGCATCGACCAGGCGTTCGAGCTGCACCAGCAGCTTGTCCACATCCGACGGATGCAGGCCGGTGGTCGGTTCGTCGAGTATGTACAGCATATTGCCGCGCGCGGCGCGCTGCAGCTCCGTGGCCAGCTTGATGCGCTGCGCTTCGCCGCCAGAGAGCTCGGTGGCCGGCTGGCCGAGGCGCAGGTAGCCCAGGCCGACATCGCGCAGCACCTCCAGCGAGCGCGCCACCGGCGCTTCGTCGGCAAAAAAACCGGCGGCCGCATCGACCGTCATCCCCAGCACCTCGGCGATGTTCTTGTCGTTCCAGGTCACTTCCAACGTCTTCGCGTTATAGCGCGCGCCGTTGCAGGTCGGGCATGGCGCGTACACGCTGGGCAGGAACAGCAGTTCGACCATCACCTGGCCCTCGCCTTCGCAATGCCCGCAGCGGCCCTTGGCCACGTTGAACGAAAAGCGGCCCGCGTCATAATGCCGCGCGCGCGCCGTCCTGGTGGCGGCGAAGAGCTTGCGCACATGGTCGAACAGGCCGGTGTAGGTGGCCAGGTTCGAGCGCGGCGTGCGTCCGATCGGCTTCTGGTCGACCCGCACCAGGCGCAAGATGCGCTCCATGCCGGACGCGATGCGTCCTTCGGTGGGGATGACTTCTTCGTGTTCGGGCTCGTCGCCTTCGTCCGCCTGCGCCACCTGCGGCTGGCCCAGCGCCGCGCCGACCAGGTCCACCAGCACCTGGCTGACCAGGCTCGATTTGCCGGAGCCCGATACGCCGGTCACGCTGGCCATGACGCCGAGCGGCAGGTCGATATCGAGCTGGTCGAGGTTATTCCGGGTGACGCCTTCCAGGCGCAGCCAGGCCGCAGGTTCGCGCGGCGTGCGGGCTGGCGGCGGATCGGCCGCGAACAGGTAGCGGCGCGTGTGCGACGCCGCGACATCGCGCAGTCCCTCGGGCGGGCCGCTGTACAGGAGCTGGCCGCCCTGCTCCCCCGCTGCGGGGCCGACATCGACAATCCAGTCGGCGTGGCGGATCACATCGAGCGCGTGTTCGACCACGAACAGCGAATTGCCGGCCGCCTTGAGCTGGGCCAGCGCCGTCAACAAGGCTTCGGTATCGGCCGGATGCAGGCCGGCCGACGGTTCGTCGAGCACATACACCACGCCGAACAGGTTGGAGCGCACCTGGGTGGCCAGGCGCAGGCGCTGCAACTCGCCCGGCGACAGGGTCGGCGTGCTGCGCTCGAGCGACAGGTAGCCCAGGCCCAGCGCCAGCAGCACGTCGAGGCGCGCGATCAGATCTTCGGCGATGCGGCGCGTGACGATGATTTTTTCGGGATGCGCGGCTGCCGCCTTGGCGTTGCGCTTGGCGCTGCCGTCGGCGAAAGGACGCAGCAGCGCCGACAGGCGTTCGAGCGGCAGGCGCGAGATGTCGGCGATGTCCATGCCGCCGAAGGTGACCGAGAGCGACTCCTGGCGCAGGCGCTTGCCGCGGCACAGCGGGCATTCGGCGCTGACCATGTAGCGAGCCACGCGCTTTTTCATCGACGCGCTTTCGGTGGTGGCGAAGGTTTGCAGCACGTAGCGGCGCGCACCGGTAAAGGTGCCCTGGTAACTGGGCGTCTCCTTGCGCTTGAGCGCGGCGCGCACTTGGTCGGGCGTGAAGCCGGCGTAGACCGGCACCGTCGGCGTCTCGTCGGTGAACAGGATCCAGTTGCGCACCTTCTTGGGCAGGTCGCGCCAGGGCGTATCCACATCGTAGCCGAGGGTGACGAGGATATCGCGCAGGTTCTGGCCGTGCCAGGCGGTGGGCCAGGCGGCGACGGCGCGTTCGCGGATGGTCAGGCTATCGTCGGGCACCATCGACTGTTCGGTGACCTGGTACACGCGGCCCAGGCCATGGCACTCCGTGCACGCGCCCTCCGGCGTATTGGGTGAAAACGATTCGGCGTACAAGAGCGGCTGGCGCGCCGGATAATCGCCGGCGCGCGAATACAGCATGCGCAGCGAATTGGACAAGGTGCTGACGCTGCCGACCGACGAGCGGGTGGTGGGCGAGCCGCGCTGCTGCTGCAGGGCGACGGCCGGCGGCAGGCCGTCGATATCGTCGACCTCGGGCACCGGCATCTGGTGAAACAGGCGGCGCGCATACGGCGAGACCGATTCGAGGTAGCGCCGCTGGGCCTCGGCGTACAAGGTACCGAAAGCGAGCGATGACTTGCCGGAGCCGGATACGCCGGTAAACACCACCAGCGCATCGCGCGGAATATCGACATCGACGTTCTTCAGGTTATGCTCGCGCGCGCCGCGCACCTGGACGAAGCCGGGCCGGGCCAGCGGTGCGATGGCGGGAGCGTCGTCGTTTTTCTTGCGCATGGAGGAGCTGCCAATCAATGATCAGCCGCCATTAGACCCCAGTCCGCTTGTCGCCACCGTACGTTCCCACACCAAAACTCCCCCGCCGGTGTCAGGTCTGACATTCGGACACGACCTCAACACCAGGCTGCGCGCTATTGCTGAGCACGTGTCCGATTGTCAGACCTGACACCGATGGGGGGTGATGTGCTAGTGCTGAGCACGTGTCCGATTGTCAGACCTGACACCGGTGGTGGTGGGCGCGGGGCGGATGTAAAAAAACCGCCGGGCGCGAGGCCGGGCGGTTTTTTTGCACTGCGAGCCGGATCGGCTTAGCGGCGCATGCCGACCACTTCCACCGTGACGCGGCGGTTCTTGGCGCGGCCTTCAGCGGTTTTGTTGTCGGCAACCGGCTGGGTTTCGCCCTTGCCTTCGGTGTAGACGCGCGATGCATCGATGCCTTTCGATACCAGGTACGCCTTCACCGACGCGGCCCGGCGCAGCGACAGTTTCTCGTTGTACGCGGCGCTGCCGATCGAGTCGGTGTGGCCGACCGTGATCATGACGTCGGTATCCATGCCTTGCAGCTTGCTCAGCAGCTCGTCGAGCGATGCCTTGCCCGCTGGACGCAGCACGGCGCTGTCGAAAGCGAACACGGCTTCAGCCGAGAAGGTGGTCTTTTCCGACGTTGGCACCGGCTTGGCTGGCTCGACCGGCGGCTGGGCGGCGGCTGGCGCGACGGTCGGCACGACCGCTGGCGGCGGCGGCTCGACCGGCGCGGCGACCGGCTTGGCGGCCGGACGGCCAATCTTGTAGACCAGGCCGACCGAGAACAGGTCGACCTCGCCACGGTTGCCGACGGCGTCGTTGACGCGGTAGCGCTCGACTTCGCCGCGCAAGGCCAGCGCTTCGCTGAACTTGTATTCCAGGCCGAAACCAGCCTTGGCGTTGAGCTTGCGCTCGCTCGGGCTCGGATTGGTCACCGCGAACAGGCGGTTGCCGTTAAAACGCGTGGTCGCTTTGGCATAGTTCATGCCAGCGCGGCCGAATACCGAGAAACGCTGCGAGAGCGGCACTTGCGCTACCAGGTCCAGGTTGGCGCCACGGAAACCGGCTTCGCCGTTGAGCGTACCGTTCTGGTTGGTGGTCGACTTGAAGCCGAACTTGCCCAGATCGAACAAGCCTGCTTCTACCGCGAAGTACTGGTTCAGCTGCTTACCGACGTACAACTTGTAGCCGACATCTTTCTCATCGGCCGTGAAGTTGGTCATGGACGCGCCATTCGCGGTCAGGCTGCGGATCAGGCGCACATCGTCGATCTTGGCGCGCGACTGGCCGACATTGCCGCCCACGTACCAAGCGCTGTTGGCCCATTCCGGATTGATGAAGACGTCGTCCGCCGCCGTCGCCTGCCCGGCCACCAGGGCGCAGCCGATGGCGCCCATGAGGCCCGCTTTTTTAGTGAATGTCATTGTATTCTCTCGAGTTTTTTATTATTTGGTGATCTTGTTGTTGAGCAGGACGACAGCCTTGCCGCTCAACAAACGACCGTTCAACACCGACGCGCCATCGCCGACCTTGATGTCTTCGCCGCCGGCGAGGATGGTGCCCTGGAACGCGCTCTTGGCACCGAGGTTGGTTTCGCCGAACGGAATCCAGAACACGGTGTTGTGATCGGCGCCATTGGTCAGTTCAATGATGGAGTTCGGTGCCGTGGTCAGGGTCGACTTGGCGCGGATGATGAACGGGCCCGGGCCACGCAAGGTCAGCTTGCCGTTCAGGGTGACGGCGCCCGAGTAGCAATACACGCCACGCTCGAGCACCAGGCCGCCGAGTTCGATGCCGACGTCCGAGAGGACGGTGCAAGGACGGTTGTTACCATTGAAAACGGCGGTTTGCAGGTCCTCGAAAGGACGGCTCAGGTCGAAACCCGATTTGATGTTGCGGTAGCCGGGCGCTTGCGGCGGTTCGACATTTTGCACAGGACCGCCAACGTTGCCGGTCACGAGCGTCGTGCCGCCGGCGTTGTTGGTGATGGTGGTGCTTGCCAGCACGGCAAAGTCGCGCATGCTGCCCAGGCCGATGCTGCCATCGCTTGGGGAATCAATCACGGGCGGCGTCGGCTCCGACGGCGTGGTGACCGGCGGCACGACCACTGGCGGCACCACGACTGGTGGAACCACAACCGGCGGCACCACCACCACTGGCGGCGGCGGATCGGTGATCAGCGCGGGCGTGACGGCCAGCGATGCGGTGGCGCTCTTGTCGCCGGTGCTGGCCGTGATCACGGCATTGCCTGCGGCGACGCCGGTGGCGCTGCCCGATGGGGCGATGGTGGCGATCGCGGTGCTGCCCGAGACCCAGTTCACGTTGTTGGTGATGACTGCGGTCGAGCTGTCGGAATAGGTGGCGATCGCGGTGTACTGCTGGCTGGCGCCGACGCGGACGGTGGCGCTGGCCGGGGTCACCGACAGGCCGGTCAGGCTCACCACCACCGGTGGCGTGACTGGGGTCTGGGCATTGACCAGCAGCGTGGCGGCGCCGGTTTTAGCACCGAAGGCGGCGGTAATGGCTGCGCTGCCCGGGGTCAGGCCGGTTGCCAGGCCACCCGCAGGGGTGACGCGGGCGATGGCCGGCGAGGCCGAGGCCCAGGTCGACAGGGCCGTCACGTTGCGCGAGGTGCCGTCGGCATAGCTGGCGGTGGCCATGAATTGCTGGCTGGCACCAACCAGGACAGTGGCCGTGGCCGGGGTAACGCTGACGCTGACCAGTTCCGCAGCCGGCAGGCCCAGGATCGGATCACGGCCGTTGTCGCTGCTGCCGCCGCACGCGGCGAGCACCGCCGCAGCCAGCAAGCCGGTTGCGCAGAGCAAAGTTCTTGTATGTTTTTGGATGTTCATTAAATCTTCCTTGGGGAATGAAAATTTCTCGTCGTTACGAGATGTATTCAACATGATTGTCTTCCGCAACGCACAATTCTGTGCGATAGCGAACATAACGACTTAAAGATTGGCAACATTGTACTTAATTACAACGGAAAAGTCCCGCTGCGGCCATTCCCGCCCTGCGTGGGAAAGAATGGACAAGGCGGGTCAGGCCGGGCTCTGCCCCCGGTCAAGCAATTGTTGCGGGTGGATTACTTGTTGACGCTGCGGGTGCCGACCACTTCCACCGTCACGCGGCGGTTTTTGGCGCGCCCTTCGGCGCTGTTGTTATCGGCCACCGGTTGCGATTCGCCCTTGCCTTCGGTGTAGATGCGCGCGCTGTCGACGCCTTTCGACGCGATGTAGGCTTTGACCGCTTCGGCGCGGCGCATCGACAGCTTCTGGTTGTAGGCGTCCGAACCGACCGAGTCGGTGTGGCCGACGGTAACCATCACTTCAGTGTTCATGCCTTGCAGCTTGCCCAGCAGATCGTCGAGGGCAGCCTTGCCTGCCGGCTTGACCACCGACTTGTCGAAGTCGAACAGCGCTTCGGCGGCGAACGATACTTTTTCCGATACAAGCACCGGCGCGGCCGGGGCCGGCTGGACAATGGCCGGCGCCGGCGTCACGCTTGGCGCGGCAGGCGCCACCGGCGTGACGGGTACCGGGCGGCTCGCCGCGGGACGTCCGAGCTTGTACACCAGGCTCACCGACGCCAGGTCGACATCGCCGCGATTGCCGACGGCATCGTTGACGCGGTAACGCTCGACTTCAGCGCGCAGCGCCAGCGCTTCGCTGAATTTGTATTCCAGTCCCAGTCCGGCCTTGGCATTGAGCTTGCGCTCGCTCGGGTTGGGATTGGTCACCGCGAACAGGCGGTTGCCGCTGAAATGGGTGCTGGCCTTGGCGTAATTCATGCCGACCCGGCCCAGCACCGAGAAGCGCTCGGACAGCGGCAGCTGACCGACCAGGTCCATGTTGACGCCGCGGAAACCCGCTTCGCCCACCAGCCGGCCATTTTGCGAGGTGGTGGCGTCGAAGCCGAACTTGCCGAGGTCGAAAAAGCCGGCCTCGAGCGCGAAGTAGCGGTTCAGCTGCTTGCCGACGTACAGTTTATAGGCCAGCTCGCGCTCGTCGACCTTGAAGGACGACAGGCTGGCGCCGTTGGCGGTCAGGCTGCGCGTCAGGCGTTCATTGTCGATATTGGCGCGCGACTGGCCGAGGCCGGCGCCGATGTACCACGCGCTGTTGGCCCACTCCGGATTGACGAAAGGCTCGTCGGCCCGGGCTGCCTGGCTCGCCAGCAGGGCGCAGCCGATGACGCTCAGGGCGCCGATATGTTTTGCTAATGTCATGATGTTCTTTCGGAAAAATGGAAGGCCGGCTTATTTGCTGATCTGGTTATTGCGCAGGGTGACCGCGGCGCCGCTGAGCGTACGGCCGCTTTGCAGGGTCGTGTTGTCGCCGACGGTAATGGCGGCCGACTGGCTCAGGATCGATCCCTTGAAGACGCCGTTCGCGCCCAGGGTGGTCGGTCCGGCCGGAATCCAGTACACGCTGCCAGCGGAAGCGCCGCCGGTCAGCGCCACCACGGCGTTGGCCGTGCTGTTGAGCGTGGACGCGGTGCGGAAGATGTAGACGCCCGGGCCGTCCATGGTAAAGGTGCCGGTGATGCTGATGGCGCCGGCATAGCAGTACACGCCCGGCTTGAGCACCAGGCCGCCGAGATCGATGCCCGAGGCGGAATTGACGGTGCAGGTTTGCGCATTGGCGCTGGTCACCGCAACCTGCAAGTCGGCCAGGGCGCCGGCCAGGATCTGGCCCGAGCTGTAATTGGCGTAACCGGCGGACTGGACCGGCGCGGTGGTTTGCGATGGGGAGCCGACGTCGCCGGTCACCAGGGTGGTGCCACCGGAATTATTGGTGATCGAGGTACCGGCGAGGACGGCGAAGCTGGCGGCACGGCCAAGGCTGATGTCGGCCGCTGGCGGAACGACTGGCGGAACGACTGGGGGAACGACTGGCGGCGTGACCGGTGGCTCGACGACTGGCGGAACGACTGGCGGCGTTACAGGTGGCACCACGACTGGCGGCACAACCGGTGGAACAACGGGCGGTACGACAACCGGCGGGATCACCGGCACCACGGGCGGCACGCTGACGGTGAGCACGGCGCCGGCGCTCTGGCCGCCGCTGCTGGCGCTGATGGTGGTGATACCGGCCGCGACGCCGGTCGCCATGCCGGACGGCAGGATGGTGCCGTTGGCGGTCGTGCCCGAACTCCAGGTCACTGAGTTGGTGATGATGGCGGTCGATTTATCCGAGTAATTGCCGACAGCGATAAATTGCTGGGTCGCGCCGGGCGCAATGGTCGCGCTCGACGGCGTGACGGTGATCGAGGTCAAGGTGACCACGGGCGGCGGTGGCGGCAGCGGCGTCGTCACGACCAGGGTGGCGGCCCCGGTTTTGCTGGAAAAGGTGGCGCTGATGGCGGCGCTGCCGGCGCTGATGCCGGTGGCCAGGCCTTTGGACGGGGTCACGCCGGCAATGCCGGGCGAGGCGGACAGCCAGGCCGCATCGGCCGTCACGTCGCGCGAGGAACCATCGGCATAGGTGGCGGTGGCGGTGAACTGGCGCGTGTCGGCGGTCAGCACGGTGGCGCTCGCTGGTGTGACGGCAACGCTGACCAGGGCGGCGGCCGGCTGGCCGAGAATCGGGTCGCGTCCCTGGTCCCCGCCCCCGCCGCAAGCGGCGAGGAAGGAGACGGCGAGCAATCCTGCGGCGCACATGAGGACGTTCGCGTGTTTTCTGATATTCATTATGATTCCTTCGGGTGAGCTTGTGGCCGGACAACGGCAACGTCCTTCACTATTGCCTGTTGCCACTCTCCACTCCGTGCGGAACCGTACGTAGAATTTTTAAATGGAGAATTTTCATTACTCCAACAACACTTTCGACCGAAAATGCAAAAAAGCCGCCGGCCCCAAGGGGCGCGGCGGCTTTTTAGTGAAGCGAAGGATTACTTGGCAGTACGGGTACCGACCACTTCAACCGTCACGCGACGGTTTTTAGCGCGGCCTTCTGCCGAGTTGTTTTCTGCAACTGGCTGGGTCTCGCCCTTGCCTTCGGTGTAGACGCGCGAGGTTTCAACACCTTTCGACACGATGTAAGCTTTGACAGCTTCAGCGCGGCGCAGCGACAGTTTCTGGTTGTAAGCATCGGAACCCACCGAATCGGTGTGGCCGACGGTGACCATGACTTCGGTGTTCATGCCTTGCAGCTTGTTCAGCAGATCGTCCAGAGCTGCTTTGCCTTCTGGCTTGACAACCGATTTGTCGAAGTCGAACAGGGCTTCAGCAGCGAACGAGACTTTTTCCGACACTGGCACTGGGGCCGGTGCTGGTGCTGGCATTGGTGCCGGCGCCGGTGCTGGCGTCGCTTCCGGCATTGGCGCCGGGGCTGGTGCCGGCATTGGTGCCGATGCTGCCGGACGACCCAGTTTGTAGACCAGGTTCAGCGAGTACATCTTGGTGTTGCCGTTGCTGCGCAGTGCGTCGTCGATGCGATAGTTTTCAGCTTCGGCGCGCAGAGCCAGCGCTTCGGTGAATTTGTATTCCAGGCCAACGCCGAATTTCGGGTTCAGCTTCTTCTCGCTCGATTCGCCAGCGAACAGGCCAACAGCGCGGTTACCCGAGAATTGGGTCGTTGCTTTGGTGTAGTGCATACCGGCACGGCCGTAGACCGAGAAACGCTCGCTCATCGGCACTTGCGCGATCAGGTCCAGGTTCACGCCTTTGTACTTCTGTTCAGCGTTCACAACGCCGCCCAGGTTGTTACGGGTATGGACGTTGAAGTTGCCCAGATCAAAGAAACCAGCTTCCACAGCGAAGTAGCGGCTCAGTTGCTTACCAACGAACAATTTGTAACCCATGTCTTTTTCGTCGGAACTCCACGAATTGACAAACCCGCCCTGGGCGTTCAGGTTTTTGATGACCGGAGCCGCTTTGGTGTAGCTGCGCGTCTGGCCGATACCGGCACCAATGTAGGTGGCGCTGTTCGCCCACTCTGGATTCACGAATTGGTCTTGTGCCGATGCTTGTGCTGCCAGCATGGCGAAGCCGATTGCGCTCAGAGTACCGATTTTCTTAGTCAGGGTCATGTTGTATTCTCTCGTTTATGTGTTGGGGCAGACTGGGCCTGCCCGTTGGTTTATCGCTGCTGTCGTTTTCGCTAATGCCTTTGTGCTTAGCTCGGTATCCACTATTCCTTATCCACAACACTCGTTCGGTTCGTTAGCGAACATAACTGTTTGGAAACTGAATAATTTTCACCGAAAAACCACAAAGTGTGGCGATATTGTCACACAGAAGACGATGTCTCGGTGGCGAGCAGCTCTTCTTCTTGCTCTTTGCGCAACGCGGCCATGTGGACGGCGTACTGCTCGAAGCGCTTGTCGTCCTCGCCGACCGGGATCCAGGACGGCACTTTGACGCTGTCGCCGGCAGTGTCGACCGCCACGAACACGATCAGGCAGCGCGTGGTGCGCTTGCGCGCGCCGGTCTTCGGTTCGGTGGCCGAGACATCGATGGCGATGTGCATGCTGGAGTTGCCTGTATGGACAACCATCGCCTTCACTTCGACGATCTGGCCGATGAAGATGGGTTTATAAAAGCGGATGCCGCCGATATACACGGTGACGCAGTAATAGCCGCTCCAGCCGACCGCGCAGGCGTAGCCGGCCTGGTCGATCCATTTCATCACGGCGCCGCCGTGGACCTTGCCGCCGAAGTTGACGTCGGTCGGCTCGGCCAGGAACCGCAGGGTGATCTCGCGCGGACGCGCGGGGGTAGTGTCATTGCTCATCGACATGCTCGCAAAAGTGGGGGGATCAAACCATTTCCTGCGCCGTCACGCGGACCGCCTGCAACAGCAGTTCGGCGCCCGGCGACAGCAAATGGTCTTTCTGGCGAATGATACCGAAGGCATCCATCTTGCAGGGCAACTCGATCGGCAGGATGCTCAGCACATTGAGCGAGGCGTAATACCTGGCCACGTCGACCGGCATCACATGCAGCGAATCGGTCTGCTGCAGCAGCGCCGTGATCAGCAGCAGCGCGGTGGTATCGACCACGTTCACGGGAATGTCGAGCCCGGCGCGGCGGAACATCATGTCGAAGCGGTGCCGCAAGATGCTGCCGTGCGGCGGCAAGATCCACGGCTGGCCGGCGATGTGCTTCAGTTCGAGCTGCTCGACTTCCAGCAATGGATGGCCCACCCGCACCACCGCGCAGGCCGGTTCCTCGTTCAACTCTTCGTAGATGAGACCGGCGGAATTCTCCTTTTCGAGAATGCGCCCGATCATGAAGTCGAGCATGCCGTGCTGCAGCTTGTCGAGCAGGATATTGCTCGTCTCCACATGCGCACCGATCCGCAGCATCGGCGCCTGCTCCTTGATGCGCGCAATCGCGCGCGGCAGCAGCGCCATGGCGGGGGTCATGATCACGCCCACCTCGACCTGCCCCGCCAGCCCGGCTTTCAGGGCCACGATATCGTCGTGCGCAAGCGCCAGGCTGGTCAGCGCCATGCGGGCGTGGCGCACCATGGTTTCGCCGAACATGGTCGGCTCCATGCCGCGCGGCAGGCGCTCGAACAGCTTGACGTCGAGCATCTCTTCCAGATCCTTGATCTGTTTCGACGCCGCCGGCTGGGTCATGTGCAGCGCCTCGGCGGCGCGGTGGATGTTGCGGTGGTCGTCGAGCGCGATCAGCAGCAGCAGCTGGCGCGTTTTCAGGCGCGCCTTTAAAAACCAGTTGGGGTTGAGTGTCTCCATCATGGAATCATACCCCTGATTGATATCGGTACGCGTTGCAACATACCGATCTGGATATCATTGGCAGCCCGGCGACGGGTTGGCGGCCGGCCCGCTGACCGTCTGCGGCACGAACTTGATGCTGCCATCGAGCTTGTAATGCAATTCCTCGACCGCCACCGAACGGCGGAATTCTCCGCCGCCCGGCAATTTGGCGTTGTGATAGAACACGTAGGACTTGCCGTTGAAGTCGATGATGGCCTGGTGAATGGTCTTGACCTTCTCGTTCTTGTCCATGATCACGCCCTTGAAGGTCCACGGGCCGGCCGGGCTGGCGCTGGTGGCGTACACCATCTCTTCGGGGAAGTAACGCGAATACGACATGTAGTAGGTGGCGCCGCGCTTGTGCACGTACGGGGCTTCGGTGAACGAATCGATCGCGTGCGTCATGATCGGGCCGTCCAGTTCGGTCATATTGGCCTTGAGTTTGGCGTACTTGAGAACCGTGTTGCCCCAGTACAGCCAGGCCTGGCCATCGGTATCGACGAAGACGCCCGGGTCGATGTCGTCCCACAAAATATCGATGTGACGGGTCATGTCGTTGCTGACCAAGGCGCTGCCGCGCGCGTCCAAGAAGGGGCCGGTCGGGCTGTCGGACACCGCCACGCCAATGGCCTTGCCGGGAATCGTCTTGTGCTCGACCGTGGAATAGAAATAGTATTTGCCGCCGCGCTCAGTGATGTCGGCCGCCCAGGCATCGCGCCCGGCCCATTTGAAGGTGGAAAACTGCACCGGCGAGCCATGCTCTTTCCAGGTTTTCATATCGCACGAGGAATACACGCGCCATTCATTCATCACGTAATCCTTGCCGTCCGGTTTCGCCTCATCGTGGCCGACATACAGGTACACGCGGCCCTTGTCGACCAGCGCGGCCGGGTCGGCCGTGAAGATATTGCTGATGATGGGGTTGGCGGCGCAAGCGATGCCCGTGGCGAAGCCGAGCGCGAGTGCGCCCAGTGCGTATTTGATCATTGTTGTCTCCTGTTGCTTGTAGTTGGAATGAGATCAGGCCGGGCCGCGTCAGGCCGGGCCGCGTCAGGCCGGGCCGCGTCAGTCCGCGCCGCGTCAGGCCGCGCCGCGTCAGGCCGCAGCGCGCCGTGCCGCGCCCATGGCCATCAGGCGCTGGACCACGCAGAAGATGAACAGCAAGGCGCCGATGACAATCCTGGTCCACCACGAGCTGAGCGTGCCGTCGAAGGCGATCAGGGTCTGGATCGTGCCCAGCACCAGCACGCCGGACAGCGCGCCAGCCACATAGCCATAGCCGCCGCTAAGCAAGGTGCCGCCGATCACCACCGCCGCAATGGCGTCCAGCTCGGTGCCCTGCGCATGCAGGCCGTAGCCCGACAGCATGTAGAACGAAAACAGCACCCCCGCCAGGGCCGCGCAAAAGCCGCTGAAGGCGTACACCAGCACCTTGGTGCGCGCCACCGGCAAGCCCATCATCAGGGCCGACTGCTCGTTGCCGCCGATGGCATACACGCCGCGCCCGAAGGCGGTGAAGTGGGCCAGGAAAATCGCCAGCCCCAGCATCAGCAGTGCAATGAGCGCGCTGGGCGACACAAAGCCGCCCAGAAAGCCGAGCTGGGTTTGCGACATGGCCAGGTACAGCGGGTCTTCGATGGTGATCGAGTTAATGCTGATCAGGTAGCACAGGCCGCGCGCCAGGAACATGCCGGCCAGGGTGACGATGAAGGGTTGCAGCTTGAAGTAATGAATCATGGCGCCCATGCCGCCGCCGAACAGCGCGCCCAGCAGCAGCACGACAGCGATCACCGCCAGCGGCGGCCAGTGCGCCACCTGCAGCAGCCAGGCCGAGATCATGGTGGCCAGCGCCAGCACCGAGCCGACCGACAGGTCGATGCCGCCGGACAAAATCACAAAACTCATGCCGATCGCCAGCACCAGCAGGAAGGCGTTATCGATCAACAAGTTCAGGATCACCTGCACCGACAGCAGGCCCGGATACACGGCCCCGCCGATGCCGAGCATGGCCAGCAGCAGGACGACCGTGACCAGCGGGGTAAAGTAAGGCGATTTCATGCAGTCCTCGCACGCGAAAACAATTGTTTGAATTCCGCCGATTGCGACAGGCAGACGAGGAACACGACCACCGACTTGACCACCATGTTCACTTCCGGCGGCACGCCGAGCGAGTAGATGGTGTAGGTCAGGGTCTGGATGATGAGCGCGCCGATCACGCTGCCGACCAGGCTGAATTTGCCGCCGGCGAGCGAGGTGCCGCCCAGGGTCACGGCCAGGATGGCGTCGAGTTCGAGCAGCAGGCCGGCGTTGTTGGCGTCCGCGCTTTTGATGTTGGAACTGATCATCAGCCCGGCGAGGCCGGCGCAGGCGGCGCAGAACACGTACACGAAAATGATCAGCGAGGCGGTTTTCAGGCCCGCCAGGCGCGCCGCCACCGGGTTGATGCCGACCGCCTGGATGAACAGGCCGAGCGCGGTTTTGCGCATCATCAGCGCGATGACCGCGAACACCAGCGCCACCACCGTGAGCGAAAACGGCAGGCCGGCAAAGTAGCCGCCGCCGAGGAAGAAGAACGGTTCGTAGTAGACCGTGACGATCTGTCCGTCGGTGAGCAACTGCGCCAGTCCCCTGCCCGCCACCATCAGGATCAGGGTGGCGACGATCGGCTGCAAGCCCAGCGCTGAGACCAGCACCCCGTTCCACAGCCCGCACAGAAGCGCGGCGCCCATGGCCGCCGCCAGTGCCCACACCAGCGGTGTTTCCGCTTGCGGGCCACCGCCGATCAGCATGGCCGCCACCGTGCCCGACAGCGCCACCACCGCGCCGACCGAAATATCGATGCCGCGCGTGGCGATCACCAGGGTCATGCCGAGCGCGGCCAGCATCAGCGGGGCGGCGCGGTTGATGATGTCGATCAGGCTGCCGTACAGGTGGCCGTCCTTGATGGAAATGTGGAAGAAGCCAGGAATGGCGACCAGGTCGATCAGCAGCAGCACCGCCAGGGCTGCCAGCGGACGGAACAGCGGATGGCGCGCCAGCGCCCCCATCAAAGGCGTGGCGTCTTGTTTCACGGCGGCCCGGGCCGGCGAGGCCATCATGCCGCTTCTCCGGCGATCACTTGCAGCACCGAGGTGTCGTCCAGTTCGCCGCGCTGGTATTCGCCGCAGGCCTTGCGGTCGCGCATGACGACCAGCCGGTCGCTACAGCGCAGAACTTCCGGGAGTTCGGAGGAGATGAACAGAATTGCCATCCCTTTACGACAAAGTCCGCTAACGTAATCCATGATTTCCTGTTTGGCGCGCACGTCGATGCCGCGCGTTGGTTCGTCGAGGATCAGCATCGCCGGCTTGGTCACCAGCCAGCGCGCCAGCAGCACTTTCTGCTGGTTGCCGCCCGACAGCGAACCAATCGGTGTCTCGATATCGGCCGTCTTGATGCCCAGCCACTTTACATAGTCCTGCGCCAGCGCCTGCTGCTGGCGCAAGGGGATCGCGCGCAACATGCCGGCGCGTGCCTGCAAGGCCAGGATCATGTTCTCGCGCACCGACAGTTCGAGGATGGCGCCTTCGTGCTTGCGGTCTTCGGAGCAAAATCCTATACCGGCCTCGATGGCGTCGCGCGGCGAACCGAAGGGGTGGCTGCGTTCGCCGATGCGCAAGGTGCCGCTGTCGGCCTTGTCGGCCCCGAACAGCAGGCGCGCCAGCTCGGTGCGGCCCGATCCGAGCAGTCCGCACAGGCCCAGCATGTCGCCGGCGCGGATGTCGAGGTCGAGCGGCGCCAGCGCGCCCTTGCGTCCCAGGCCACGCGCTTGCAGCAGGACGGCTGGCGCTTCCCTCGCGGCGCCCGGATGCACCAGGTCGGCCGGATGCTCGCTGGCATCGGGCGCACCGACCATCTTGTTCACCAGCGCCAGGCGCGACAGCTCGGCGCAGGCATACTCGCCCTCGCGCTCGCCGTTGCGCATGACGGTGATGCGGTCCGAAATCGCGTAGGTCTGGTCCAGGAAATGGGTCACGAACAGGATCGCCATGCCCTGGTCGCGCAGTTTGCGCAGCACGCGGAACAGCAGCTGGACTTCGGCCTCGTCGAGGCTGGAGGTCGGCTCGTCCAGAATGAGCACGCGTGCCGAAATATTGAGCGCGCGCGAAATCGCCACCATCTGCTGGATCGCCAGCGGAAAGCTGGACAACTGGGCGCGCACGTCGATGCGCACTTCCAGCTGTTCCAGCAGCTTGCTTGCCTGCGCGCGCATGCCGCGCCAGTCGACCATGCCGAACTTGCGCGGATAGCGGCCGATGAAAATATTCTCGGCCACCGACAGGTTCGGGCACAGGTTCACTTCCTGATACACCGTGCTGATGCCCAGGCGCTGCGCATCCTGGGTCGAGCCGGGGCGGATTTCCCGCCCTTCCATGACGATGCTGCCGCTGTCGGGCGCGTACACGCCGGTCAGCACCTTGATCAAGGTGGACTTGCCGGCGCCGTTCTGGCCCATCAAGGTGTGGACTTCCCCGGCGTACAGTGCCAGGCCCACATCGCTGAGCGCCTTCACGCCGGGAAATTGCTTGCTGATGCCGTGCAGCCCCAGCACCGGAGCGGCGGCGTTCGGTGCCTTGATCATGGCAAGGCCTAGTATTTGCGGTTCGGCAGTTCCTTGGCAGCCACTTCAGCCGGGAACACGCCCTCGACCGTCGTGATGCGCTTCGGCACCGGCTTGCCGGCGACGACATCGCGTGCGATCGACATCAGCTGCGGCCCGAGCAGCGGGCTGCACTCGACCGTGACGTTCATCTTGCCGGCGATCATGGCCTGGAACGCGCCTTTGACGCCGTCAATCGAGATCACCAGGATATCGACGCCCGGTTTCAGTCCGGCTTCTTCGATGGCCTGGATGGCGCCGATGGCCATGTCGTCGTTGTGTGCGTAGAGCACATGGATATCCTTGCCCTGTGCCTTGAGGAAGGCTTCCATCACTTCCTTGCCCTTGGCGCGGGTAAAGTCGCCGGTCTGGGAACGGGTGATCTTCAGCTTGGGATTGCCGGCGATAACTTCGGCAAAGCCGTTCTTGCGGTCGATGGCGGGTGCGGAGCCGACGGTTCCCTGCAGTTCGACGATGTTGAACGTGCGATCAGGGGTTTTGGCGGCGCGTTCGACCAGCCAGCGGGCGGCGCGGCGGCCTTCTTCGACGAAGTCGGAGCCGATGAAAGCGGCATATAGCGACGTATCGGTCACGTTGACGGCACGATCGGTGAGGATGACCGGAATCTTGGCGGCTTTGGCTTCGCGCAGCACGGTTTCCCAGCCGGATTCGACCACGGGCGAGAACGCGATCACGTCAACCCGCTGGGCGATGAAGGAGCGGATCGCCTTGACCTGGTTTTCCTGGCGCTGCTGGGCGTCGGCGAACTTGAGGTTGACGCCTTCCTTCTTGGCGGCCTCCTTGATCGAGATGGTGTTGGCGGTGCGCCATTCGCTTTCGGCGCCGACCTGGGAAAAGCCGATGGTCAGCGGTTTGGCGGCCAAAGCGGGAAAAGCGGTGAAAGCGGTGAAAGCGCCAAGCAATGCGGTGGCCAGAACGGCCCTGCGGGTGGTGTTCATGTGTTGTCTCCTGTTTTTTAGGGGTGGAATTCGGGACTCCTTTTATTACCCTATCTTATGAGAAAGTCACATAGCCATCCAATCAATTTTTTGATGGATGCGATACCAAAATGGGTATCGGATCGATCCTTCAGCGCGCCACATCCGCCGCCCCGGCGGGCCGGCCTCCGGGCTGAGCGAGGAACCGTCGCGCGGCGCCTCCCTTGCCACCTTGCATGCCGAAACGTAGCGCTTGCGCCGGGCATTCTTGCCAAAACGAATAGGCTGTACTGCTTGTGGCGACTCAAAGCCGGTGCCCACCCGCCCGCCTACACTCCACTGATTCGCTCATCGGGAGAACAGCAAAAGAATGCCCGGTGCATGTTTATGCGGCAGCAATAGCGAATTGCGGAAACAGGAGATGAGATGAGAAGTGACGTAGACAATCAAGCGGTCCAATAACATTTTCCATAGGCTTGTAAGAATTCCAGATATCCAAGGTGAGCAAAATGAGCATGACTTCATTCCATCCGGTGCAACACGGCTTCAAATTCGTCAACAGCTTCGTCAACCATGTTGTCAAGATTCCCGAGCTTGGCATCGACATCACTACCTACGGCCGCTGCGGCGGCATGGCATTCGCGGCGCTCGACTTTTGGTACAACACCCTCCCGATACCGGGCGACACCGCGCTTCCGGCCGATGGCACGCCGCTCGGCGACTTCATCTACGACCGGCTGATCCACAGCATCTTGATCAACGCCTTCAAATATTTCGATTTCATGCGCATTAACGATCACCCGACCTGGTTTGGCATGGGCGTGGGGCGCGCTACCCGCGAAATAGAATTCCCGCGACTGAAAAATCTGATCGACCAGGGCCAGCCATGCGCACTGGCCCTGACCAGGGCCCGCAGCATTTTTGAATTCCACAACGATCATCAGGTCGTCGCCTATGGCTATGAAGAAGGCGCGGAATATTCGTCAATACTGATTTACGATAATATTCGACCCAATGAAGAGCATCGGCTTACCTTCACCACAGCCTATAACCCTGGCGACCGGCCCATACACCATAGTTACTCCGGGGATTTCCGCGGATTTTTCGTCGAAGGCTATATTCCCCACATGCCGCCGGTGTAGGCCAAGCGCAGCGAGCCGGCTTTCTCGCATTCCATCAACCGGCTCGCAACAAGCGTAATCCATATAATCCGCCCGCCAACGAACCCGGTTTGGCAACAAACTTCACGGTGAGCTTGCCCGCCGACCCCGCCGCGATTGCGGCGGGAATCGCGATATCGCGCGTGTACACCTCCGGTCCCGCCGGCGCATCGAGCTGCACGGCCGCAATCGTCTCGCCATTGACCACCACATCGAACTTGCGCCCCGCATCCAGGGTCGAGAAACTGAGCCTGAGCACCACCGCCTCCAGCTTGGCATCGCTGAGCACATAACTGAACCACCCGCTCGCATGGCGCCAGTGCTTGCCCTTGTTCACCCCGGCATCGCCGCCTTCAGCCTGGTAGCCATGATCGGACTCCGGCTGCTGCTCGCCCGGCGCCACCTGGTCGATGGTCAGCGCAGTCAAGGCCAGCCGCTCCGCCTCGCCCCTGGCGGTGGCCGCCTGCGTGAGCGCCAGGTTGGCCGGCGTCGAATACGGCCAGTACACCATGTAGCGCGCATCGTGCAGGCGGAAGAACGGCATCAGCCGCAGGCTCCCGGCACCCTTCCCCTGGATCAGCCCGGGCGCCGTGAAGGTCAGCGGCAGTCCCTTGACCGGCTTGAAGCGCGCCACGAAGTCGCGCGTATTGCTCACAAAAACCGGCGCCGCCTCCAGCGGGCACACTGGCCCGGATGCAATATGCCCCATGCGTGTGGCATTGGCGGCAAAGTTCAGCTTTTCATCCGCGAACAACTGTGTCTTGGCCGCCAGCACGATCGGCCCGTGCAGGACCGCGTAATAGTCGCTCTTGTCCGGCATCTGCTCCAGCGTGGTGTGCATCGGCAAGGTGACATCGACCGTATCGCCCTTGCGCCATGCGCGCCGCAGGCTCACGTACGCGCCCGGCTCGCCATCGACCTTGACCGGCTTGCCGTTGACCCTGAGCTGCAGCGCCCCGCGCCTGACCCAGCCCGGATAGCGCAGCTTGAGCGTGAATGCCTTGTCCGATTCGATTCTCAGGCGCGTCTTGCCTTCGTCCGGAAAGCCGGTTGTCTGGCTCAGCTTCACGTCCTGCGCGCGCCAGTGCAGGGTGGACGGGATGAACAGATTCACGAACAGCGCGTCGCCATCGTGCGCGTAGATGAATTCGCCATATTTCGACTGGCTCTCGATGCCCGAGCCGACGCAGCACCACATCGCCTTGTCGGCCTGCGAATACACGCGGTAATGGTTCGGCCGCATCGGCGTGAAGTACACAAAGCCGCCATCAAGCGGGCGCTGCGACGACAGGATGTGGTTGTACAGCGCGCGCTCCACGTAATCGGCATAGCGCACCTGCTGGTCCCTGAGGAACAGCAGGTCCGTCAGGCGCAGCATGTTGTAGGTGTTGCAGGTCTCGGGGCCCTCAACCTCGTTCACCATCGGCGAAAAGTCCTGATCGTCGTGGAAGTGCTCCTTGACGCTGTTGCCGCCGATGGCGACCGTGCGCCGTTCGCGCACCGTGGTCCAGAAATACTGCGCGGCATCGTGCCATGTCCGCTCCCCGCTCAGCTCGCCGATGCGCTGAAAGCCGATGACTTTGGGAATTTGCGTGTTGGCATGCAGGCCGCTCAGCTTGTCCTGGGACGTGAGCAGCGGTTCCAGGATGGCCTGGTGCGAAAAGCGCATCGCCAGCGCCAGGTATTTTTTGTCGCCCGTGATCTGGTAGACGTCGGCGAAGGCCTCGTTCATGCCGCCGTGCTCGCTGCGCAGCATCGCCTGCATCTGTTCGGGCGTCAGCGAGGAGGTGAGCTTCAAGGCCCAGTCCGACAGCGAGATCAGCATCGCGCGCGCGTCCTCGTTGCCGGCGTAGCGATAGGCATCGCGCAAGCCGGCGTAGACCTTGTGCAGGTTGTACCAGGGCACCCACTTGCCGTTGACCGAGAAGTGGTCCGCTTCGAGCTTGCCTTTGGCAACGGCCTGCCACGCATCGGCGCCGCCGGGAATGCCGCCCAGGTAGCCGTTGCCGTTCGCTTCCTGGCACTTTTTGAGTTCAGCGATGGTGTAGTTCAGGCGCCCCAGCACTTCCTGGTCGCCGCTCGCAGCAAACATCAGCGCCATGGCCGACAGGTAATGGCCGCCCATGTGACCGTCGAGGCCGCTAGACTCCCAGTTGCCATAGCTTTCCTGCTTGAGCGGGAGGCCGGCTTCGCGCTGGAATGGCGCCAGCAGCTTGTCGGGCTCGAGCGCCATCAGGTAGCGCAGGTTGGTGTTCTGGGCGTCGAGGAAGGGGCTGGCGGTGAGGCGCACGTCGGCCAGCGCAAAGCGTTCGGCGGCGACCGCCGGCAGCGCGCAGGCCGCCGTCAGCGCGACAGCCAGGAAGTGTCGTTTCATGACAGCCTTATCGTTGCTTGCTCTGGTAGCGGTTCAGGTCTTGCGGGTCGACCGTGGGCCAGCCGTCCTGGTCCCACGCCATGTCGAGGATTTTGAGCTTTTGCAGGTAGTTGTCGGCGGTTTCGTAGGCGTGCATGACCAGCAGGTCCTTGCCGTCGATTGTGTAGGCGCTGTTGTGGCCGACGCCCTTCCACTGCGCGTTGCCGTCGATGAGCAGCGAGCCGCCGCCTTTGGCCATGTCCTTGCCGGCGCGGTCGAGGTAGGGGCCGGTGACCTGTTTCGAGCGGCCCATGACCACGTGGTAGGTGCTCGCTTCTTTCTTGCAGCACAGGCCCCAGGAGACGAACAGGTAGTAATAGCCATTCTTTTTGAGGATGTGGGGGGCTTCGATTTCGGCCGGGCCGGCTTCTTCCTCGGGCACGCCGGCCGGACGCGTGCGTTGGGCGATGGTGTGCCAGGCTTGCGGCTCGGCCAGGCGGGTGCGCGAGGCATCCAGCTTGACCAGCTTGATGCCGCTCCAGAACGAGCCGAACGACATCCACGGCGTGCCGCTGCTGTCGTCCACGATGTTGGGGTCGATGGCGTTCCAGTTGTCGCGGCCGGGGATCGATTGCAGGACCATGCCCTGGTCTTGCCATTGATAGTTGGCGGCGCGCGGGTTCAGGGTGGCGTTGGTGGTCACCCCGATGCCGGAGGTGTTTTTACCAAAACCGGAGACGGAATAGTAGAGGTAGTATTTTCCGTCGTGAAAGTAGATGTCCGGCGCCCAGATGTGGTCGTTGAAGCTGGGGGCGGCTGTTTTGGCCCAGGCGGGTTCGCCCGGGAATACGCGGCCTTCTTCCTTCCAGTTGCGCATGTCTGGCGAACTGTAGAAGGTGATGCCGGGGCCGGTGCTGAACAGGTAGAAGGTGTTGCCTTCCTTGGCCATGACGGGGTCGTGGACGCTGACTTGTTTGGCGTGGGCGGTGGAGAGGAAAATGCTGGCGATACAGGCGAGCGATCGGATCAAAGAACGCATTGTGAAAATTCCCAAGTGAACGCGAGACCGTCGTTTCCGGCACTGCCGGAAACGACTCCACGCAGATGCGGGGACGACGGGGCGGTGGTGCGAATGGCAACGCTGTCCGCAGTAATCAGCCTTCCAGCGCCACCACCACAACCGCTTTCGCCGGCACGGTCACCGTCAGTTTACCGCCATTCGCCTTGGCACTGAACGGCGCCGGCTTGATGGCTTGCGGGTTCTGGAAGGTGTTGTGCGCGTCCATTGCCGTTGCCGTCAGCACGCGGCCAGTCGCCGCCGCCAACTGCTTACCCGACACATTGACCACCACATCCGCCGGCTTGCCCGGATTGGTGTTGACCAGCGACAGGTACAGCTTGCCATCCTTGGCCCGCGCCGCCGACGCGCTGATGCCGACAATCGTGGTCTCGCCCAAGGTGTAGGCCGTGTCGTCCGCCACCGTCAGCGGCAACGAGGTCGCATCCTGGAACGGCACGTACATGTGGAAGGCGTGATAGGTCGGCGTCAGCAGCATCTTGTCCTTTTCCGTCAGAATCATGGCCTGCAGCACATTGACCATCTGCGCAATATTGGTCATGTGAACGCGGTCGGCGTGCTGGTGGAAAATGTTGAAGTTGAGCGCGGCCACCACCGCATCGCGCAAGGTGTTCTGCTGGAACAGGAAGCCGGGCGTGGTGCCGGTTTCCACGTCGTACCAGGTGCCCCATTCATCCACGTACAAGCCAATTTTCTTCTCGGGATCGTTCTTGTCCAGTACGGCGATATTGTTCTTGATCATCGAATCGATTTTCAAGGTATTCGCCAGGGTCGAGATCCAGTGCGGCTCGGCGAAACCGGTGGCTGCGCCCTTGCCTTCCCACTTGCCGGTCGGGATGGTGTAGTAGTGAAAGCTGATGGCCGAGGTTTGCGCCTTGGCGTTCTTGCTGATCACATCGGTCCACTTGGTGTCGTGATCGTTACCGCCGCTGGCGATCATCAGGGGCCGGCTTTCCTTCGGCGCCTTGAGCATCGTCTCGTAATTCTTGTACAGATTGGTGTAGTGCTCGGGCGTCATATTGCCGCCGCAACCCCAGGCCTCGTTGCCGATCGCGAAGTAGGCGACCTTGAACGGCTTGTCGCGCCCATTCTTGCGGCGCAGGTTGGCCAGGCTCGATTTGCTGTCGGAGGTCATGTACTCGACCCAGTCCGCCATTTCCTGCACGGTGCCGGAACCGAGGTTGCCGTTGACGTAGGCGTGCGCGCCCAGCAGGTCGACCAGGTCGAAAAATTCGTGCGTGCCGACGGCGTTGCTCTCTTCCACCCCGCCCCAGTTGGTATTGACCTTGACCGGACGCTTGGCGCGCGGGCCAATGCCGTCTTTCCAGTGATATTCATCGGCGAAGCAGCCGCCCGGCCAGCGCACCAGCGGCACGTGCAGTTGCTTCAGGGCGCCGACGACGTCGTTGCGCCAGCCCTTGGTGTTCGGAATTTTGGAACCTGGGCCGACGTACATGCCTTCGTAGATGCCGGTGCCGAGGTGCTCGGCGAACTGGCCGTAGACGTTCTTGTTGATGACCGGGCCTGGCTTGCCGGCGTCGATGGTCACGTTGACCGCGGCGAACGCCGGCCACGCGCTGACGGTAAGCAGGCTGATGGCGGCGATGCTGCGTTGGATGATGTTCATGCTTGTCTCCTGAATCGTTTTTGTTTTGGGTGTTATGTTGGAAAGCGGGGTCAGATCCAGCCGGCGTCGACCACGAAATCCTGGCCGGTGCACATGGCGCTGTCGTCGGAGGCGAGGAACAGGATCATGGCCGAGATGTCGTCCGGCATCAGCGGACCGGGCAGGCACTGGTTGCGCTTGATGTCGGCCTTGCCGGCTTCATCGACCCACAGGTCGAGCTGGCGGGCGGTCATGACCCAGCCGGGCGTGACGGTGTTGACGCGGATGCCGTGGGCGCCGAAGTCGCGCGCCAGGCCGCGGGTCAGGCCGACCGTGGCCGCCTTGGTGGCGGTGTAGACCGGGTAGCCGCCGTTCTTGGCGTGCCACGACATGGAGCCGACATTGATGATGGAGCCAAGGCCCTTCTTCTTCATGCCGGCGAGGACCGACTGGCAGGTGAAGAACATGGGGCGCTGGTTGATGGCGATGCGCTGGTCGTAGAATTCGACACTGACGTCTTCGGTCTGGTGGCGCTGGTCGTTGGCGGCGTTGTTGACCAGGATGTCGAAGTCGCCCAGCTGCGCGGCCAGGTCGGCCATGGTCGCTTGCAGGGCGGGGATGTCGGTGATGTCGCAGTGGCGGAAGAGCGGTGCCGGGGCGCCGGATTCGGCGACGCGCAGGCACAGCGCTTCGCTGGCGTCGCGCACGATGTCCACGAAGGCGACCTGGGCGCCCTGGGCGGCGAACGAGGCGACCAGCGACTCGCCGATGCCAGTGCCGCCGCCGGTGATGAATACCCGTTTGCCTGACAGGCTCGGGTAGGTGGCTGATTTTTTCATGGTGTCTCCAACGTTTTTCCGCCGTCGTCCCCGCGCCAAGGCGGCCCTCGGCGGGGACGACGGACCTTTAGTAGCTGCGGCGATTCAGGACTTCGTCAACGCCCCATCCCGGCGGCGCCACACGCCCTCATGATCGTCGCGCAGCACTTCCGGCAGCAAACTCTGCGCCAGGTTCTGGTAGCACACCGGCCGCAGGAAGCGCTGGATCGCCGCCGTCCCCACCGAGCTGCTGCGCCCGTCCGACGTCGCCGGAAACGGTCCGCCATGCACCATCGCCGTCGATACTTCCACGCCGGTCGGCATGCCATTGGCCAGGATCCGGCCAACCTTACGCTCCAGCACAGGCAGCAAGGCACGCACCAGTTCGGTGTCGCCCTCGTCCATCTGCACGGTCGCGGTCAGTTGTCCTTCCAGGCCTTCCGTGATGGCGCGCATTTCCTCGACGCTGTCGCAGGCGACCAGCAGCGATGCCGGTCCGAAAATCTCGCCATGCAGCGCCTGTTCGCTCAGGAACGCCTTGCCGCTGGTGCGGAACAAGGCCGGACCGCCCTTGCCTTCCGTGTGCGTCGCTTCCTTCAAGGAATCGACCGCCTCGTGCTGCGCCAGCTTGTGCACGCCCCTCTGATAGGCCGAAGCGATGCCCGCCGTCAGCATGGTCCCCGCGTCGATGCTTGACAAAGCCTGCGCCGCCTGGTCGGCAAAGCGGTCGAAATCCGGACCTTTCAAACCCAGCACGAGGCCGGGATTGGTGCAGAACTGGCCGACGCCCATGGTCATCGAGCCGGCAAAGGCGGTCGCGATCTGCTCGCCGCGCGCGGCCAGCGCCGATGGCATCAGGTAAAACGGATTGATGCTGCTCATTTCCGCATACACAGGAATCGGCTGCGGACGCGCGGCGGCCACGGCCATCAGCGCTTGTCCGCCCGAACGCGAGCCGGTAAAGCCAACCGCCTTGATCGACGGATGCGCCACCAGGCTCTGGCCGATGCCGTTGCCGGTGCCGGTCAGCAGCGCGAACACGCCTACCGGCAGCTTGCACAGTTCAATCGCCTTGAGCACGGCGCGCGCCACCAGTTCGGAGGTGCCCGGATGGGCGGAATGGGCTTTCAGCACGACCGGGCAGCCGGCCGCCAGCGCGGCGGCGGTATCGCCACCGGCCACCGAAAACGCCAGCGGGAAGTTACTCGCGGCGAACACGGCAACGGGGCCGAGTCCAATCATGCGCAGGCGCAGGTCGGGACGCGGCAGCGGCTGGCGCTCCGGCAAGGCGCTGTCGATGCGCACGTCGGCCCACGAACCTTCGCGCAGCAGTTCCGCGAACAGCTTCAGCTGGCCCGTGGTGCGGCCGCGTTCGCCTTCGAGACGGGCGCGCGGCAGGCCGGATTCGGTCATTGCGCGTACGATCAGCTCGTCGCCGAGTTCCAGGATCTGGGCCGCGATGGTTTCCAGGAAAGTCGCGCGCGCTTCATTGCTGCTTGCGCGGAACGGATCGAAAGCCGCTTCCGCCAGGCGGCAGGCTTCATCGATCTGGGCGGCGTCGACCATGTAAAAGGACGGCGCGATCGGCGCGCGGGTGGATGGATCGACAGCCTGGAACGCGCCGCCGTTGCCGCGGACGGCGTGTCCGCCGATCAATGCTTCACCGGTAATGGTCATAAAGCGTGTACTTTCGTAAAGGTGGATTGCTCACGGTCGAGGCGGTTGCGCAGGGCCGGGCCGAAGACGGGAGATGCGATCTCGAATGTTTCGCCGGCCAGGACCGTGATGTTGTCGGCCACGCTCAAGGTGGCGGTGCCGAAGAAATGGATGTGGACGTCGCCGGCGCGGTTGAACAGGCCGTACTTGAAGTGGTGGTATTCCAGGTTGGCGATCGAGTGCGACATATTCTGCTCGCCGCTGACAAAATCCTTTTCCCAGCGCACGGAACCATCGGCCGCGATGATGCGCGAGGTGCCGGCCACATGCGCGGGCAGTTCGCCGGCCAGCAGCGCCGGGCCGAGGCCGCAATTGCGCAGCTTGGAGTGGGCCAGGTACAGGTAATTCTGGCGCTCGGTCACGTGGTCCGAGAATTCGTTGCCGATGGCGTAGCCGAGGCGGTGCGGCTGGCCGTCGTCGCCGATCAGATACAGACCGGCGATTTCGGGCTCTTCGCCGCCGTCGAGGGCGAAGTCGGGCATCAGCAAAGGCTGGCCGCTGGCGCGCACCACCGAGCCGTCGCCCTTGTAGAACCATTCCGGCTGCACGCCGCGCGCGCCGTCGGCGGGCTTGCCGCCTTCCACGCCCATGCGGAACATTTTCATGCTGTCGCTCAAGGTCTCGACATCGCCGCCGATTTTCTTGTGCATGGCGTCGCGCGTGTCGGCGCTGCCGAGGTGGGTCAGGCCGGTGCCGGTGACGTAGCAGTGGGCGGCATCAAGATGGTCGAGCGGCGCCAGCAGGCGGCCGGCGGTCGCGACCGCCTCAAAGGAATGGATCTCGGCGCCGATGGCGGCGGCGGCCAGTTCGGCCAGCGTGGTCTTGCTTGCGATGGCTTTTTGCGCCAGGGCGTAGGTGCTGGCATAGCCATCGACAACGCGCAGCAGGTCTTGTTCGAGCACGGCAACGCGGCGGGCGCCGGCTTCATTGGTAAATTGGACGAGTAACATGATGTGTCTCCGTGTCACCGGCTGGTGTCAGGTCTGACACCAGCCGTGGATGTTAATGGGAATGGCGTGGCACGGCCGAGCCGCGGCTGCCGAGCAGGAAGTCGAAGTCGCAGCCTTCATCGGCCTGCAGTACATGGTCGATGTACAACTTCTGGTAGCCGCTCTTGGCCACCGGCGCTTGTGAACCGGCACGGGCCGCCAGGCGGCTGGTCATTTCTTCGTCCGAGATATCCAGGTTCAGGCTGCCGTTGTGGCAGTCGAGTGCAATGAAGTCGCCATCCTGCACGATGCCCAGCGGTCCGCCGGCCATCGCTTCCGGCGCCACGTGCAGCACCACGGTGCCGTAGGCGGTGCCGCTCATGCGCGCGTCCGAAATGCGCACCATGTCGGTCACGCCCTGGGCCAGCAGCTTGGGCGGCAAGCCCATGTTGCCAACTTCGGCCATGCCGGGATAACCCTTCGGCCCGCAGTTTTTCATGACCAGGATCGAATCGGCATCGACATCGAGGTCCGGGTCGAGGATGCGGTTCTTGTAGTGCTCGAAATCCTCGAACACGACAGCCTTGCCGCGATGTTTCATCAGGTGCGGCGAGGCGGCCGACGGCTTGAGCACGGCGCCGCGCGGCGCCAGGTTGCCGCGCAGGATGCAGATGCCGCCATCCTCGATCAGCGGCCTGGCCAGCGGACGGATCACCTCGTCGTCGTGGATCGGCGCTTCTTCGCAGTTCTGCCACAGGCTCTTGCCGTTGACGGTGAGCGCGCCCTTGTGCGGCAGCAGGTCGCCCTCGCCCAGGCGGCGGATCGCGCCCGGCAGGCCGCCGGCGTAGTAAAACTCTTCCATCAGGTAGCGCCCGGACGGCAGCAGGTCGACGATGGTCGGGGTGCCCTTGCCGATCGCAGTCCAGTCTTCCAGTTCGAGCGGCACGCCGATGCGCCCGGCAATGGCTTTCAGGTGGATCACGGCGTTGGTCGAGCCACCGATGGCGGCGTTGACCTTGATCGCGTTCTCGAACGCTTCACGCGTCAGGATCTTGGACAGGCGCAAGTCTTCCTGCACCATCTCGACGATGCGGATGCCCGACATGTGCGCCAGCACATAGCGGCGCGAGTCGACGGCGGGAATGGCGGCATTGTGCGGCAGCGAGGTGCCGAGCGCTTCCGCCATGCAGGCCATGGTCGAGGCCGTACCCATGGTGTTGCAGGTACCGGCCGAGCGCGACATGCCGGACTCGGCGGACATGAACTGGTGCAGGGTAATGGTGCCGGCCTTCATCTGTTCGTGCAACTGCCAGACGGCGGTGCCGGAACCGATGTTCTTGCCGTTCAGCTTACCGTTGAGCATCGGGCCGCCGCTGACGACGATGGTCGGCAGGTCGACGCTGGCCGCGCCCATCAGCAGGGCCGGCGTGGTCTTGTCGCAGCCGACCAGCAGCACCACGGCGTCCATCGGATTGCCGCGGATCGATTCTTCCACGTCCATGCTGGCCAGGTTACGGGTGAGCATGGCGGTCGGGCGCAGGTTCGATTCGCCGTTGGAAAACACCGGGAACTCGACCGGGAAACCGCCCGCTTCGAGGATGCCCTTCTTGACGTGTTCGGCCAGTTGGCGGAAATGCGCGTTGCAAGGAGTCAGTTCGGACCAGGTGTTGCAGATGCCGATGATCGGCTTGCCTTGAAACTCGTGGTCGGGGATGCCCTGGTTTTTCATCCAGCTGCGGTACATGAAACCGTTTTTATCCTGGGTGCCGAACCATTCCGCGGAGCGCAGTTTCGGCTTTTTCGTCTCAGACATGTATTCCTCCTGGTTGTTCTGATGCCGTCTCGAACTCATGTCGTCGTTCGGCAGCGATAGAGGAATACTAAAGATTCTTGGGATGCCTTTCCAATCACTTTTTTGGCGATAGTGATATCGATAATGATATCGAACTCAATCTGCAAAGCTGGATCTAAATGTAGAGTAGCCAGATGACGTCATCTGGCAATGAGACACGATTCCCCCATCCTGACTGGAGAAACCATGGCCTATTCCATCATTGACGACACAAGTATGCTCTCCGACACGATTGACGACGCTTTTGCGGGCGATACGTCGGTCGTCATCAGTCGACTGCGCAGTGGAACCCCTGCGAGCGTGATTTCTGCGCTGGCAAGCCGTTTTGGCATCACTCAGGAGAGACTGCTCGACCACCTGCGCCTTCCACCGCACACCCTGACAGATCGCATTCACAAAAACCTTGCTGTCGTCGACTGAGCAGGACCGCCTGTACCGAGCGTACCGCGTTTGGAAACGAACGCTTGAAGTTCTTGACGACGAAGATTCCACCCGGCGCTGGATCGTCCGAATCAATCGCTCTCTCGGCGGCGAAGCACCGCTTGCGTTGCTCGACACGGAAGTCGGCTACGAACTGGTGCTCGACACACTCGGGAGAATTGAGTATGGGGTAGTGGCATAGTGCGCGGGCACGGCCAGATCGTATGGCGCATTGCCAGGCACACAGCCAAGTACCACGCAACCGAGGCTAGGAGGCGGCGGAGCGAAATTGACCGGTGGGAGATGGAATAGCAAGGGCATGCCTGTCGTATACGCTGCTACGTCTATTTCATTGGCAACGCTGGAGAGATAGACTTGCCTTGCAAGGATCGCTGCGGTCACACAGCACGGGAAGCACGCGTCAGCAAACAAACCGGCTCTCCGGCAGTCCCCGCACGCCCGGCATGGTCCCCGTGAACAAGCCGCCATCGGCCGCCCCCGGCGCCGCCAGCCCCACCCGCGCGCTGGTCGCGTACAGCTGATCGAGCAGCGCGCCGCCGAACGCCACGCAGCTCGGCTGGCTGGCCGGCAAGGCGACGCTGCGGTCGATGCTGCCGTCCGGCGCATAGCGCACCAGCTTGCCCGCTCCCCACTGGGCGTTCCACACATACCCGCGCGCATCCACGCACGATCCGTCCGGCTCGCCCTCGCCCTCCACCTGCGCAAACACGCGCAGGTTCGACAGCGCGCCGCTGACCACGTCGTAATCGCAGCAGCGGATCACCCGGTCCGGCGAATCGCAGTAGTACATGGTCGCGCCGTCCGGACTGAAACAGATGCTGTTGGCAATCGCCACATGCGGCAGCTGCAGGAGCTCCAGGCGCAAATCGCGGTTGAGCCGGTAAAAGCTGCCGATCGGCAGGCGCGGCTCGACTTCGTTGAAGGTGCCGAACACGAAGCGCCCCTGGCGGTCGCAGCGGCCGTCATTGAGGCGCGTGCTCAGGCCGGCCTCGACCTCGCAGATGGACGTCACGACTCCGCTGTCCAGCTCGAAAAACGCCAGCCGCGTGGCCAGCCCCACCAGCAAGCGCTCGTCGTGATCGGTCAGGGCGAACGAGGCCAGCCGTTCCGGCATGGTCCAGCTGCGCGTGACGCCCGTGGCCGGATGATGCGCCCACAAGGTCGAACCGAGGATATCGGTCCAGAATACCCGCCCGCTGCGCTCGCACCACAGCACGCATTCACCCAGCGCATTTTTCGCGTCGACCATTAATTCAAGCATCACTTCTCCACCGAAAATTTGTACCGGGATACGGTCGCATATTCTTCACCGGGACGCAAGATGGTATCCGGAAAAGCGCTCTGGTTCGGCGAATCCGGGAAATGCTGGGGTTCGAGGCAAAAGCCGCTGCGATAGCCGTAGGCCTGGCCCTTGCCCGTCAAACTGCCATCGAGGAAATTGCCGCTGTAAAACTGCACCCCCGGTTCCCCGGTGAACAGTTCCAGCACCCGGCCCGACACCGGCTCATGCACGCGCGCGGCCAGGGTCATCGCCTTGCGCGCCGGCTTGTTGAGCACGAAATTGTGATCGTAGCCACTGCCGTGGAGCAACTGTTCTTCATCGTTGCCGATGCGCTCGCCAATCGCGTGCGGCGTGCGGAAGTCGAACGCGGTGCCTGCCACCGGCGCCAGTTCCCCGGTCGGAATCAGGGTGCCGTCGATCGGCGTATACGCATCGGCGTCGATCCGCAGCAGATGGCCGAGGATGTCGCCCTTGCCGGCCAGGTTGAAGTACGCGTGCTGGGTCAGGTTGACCGGCGTGGCCTTGTCGGTCACGGCGTCGAAGGTCACCACCAGTTCGTTGCCGGCGGTCAGTTCGTATACCACGGTCACGTCCAGCGTGCCGGGATAGCCCTGTTCGCCGTCCGGGCTGCGGTAGATCAGGGTCAGGCCGACCGAGTCGCCTTCCTGGAAAGGAATCGCGCGCCACAGCACGCGGTGGTAGCCCAGCTCGCCGCCGTGCAGATGATGCGCGCCGTCGTTGGCCGGCAGTTGCACCACCTGGCCGTCGAGCGTGAAGCGGCCGTCGCGCAGGCGGTTGCCGTAGCGTCCGATCAAGGCGCCGAAGTACGGCGACTCCTTCACATACGGCGCGACGCTGTCGAAGCCGAGCGTGATGTCGGCCAGCGCGCCGTGGCGGTCGGGCGCGTGGATTTCGGTGATGATGCCGCCGAAATTGGTGATCTTCACCACCAGCCCGTTCGGATTGGTCAGGGTGAACAAGGTGGCCGCCCTGCCGTCGGGCAGGTGGCCGAATGCGGCTTGCGTGATACTGGCTTGCACGGTGCTCCTCGTTAGATTGGTCCAGGCGAGTCAAGAGAGTGAGGGGCGTCCGAACACGGGCATGCCCTGCTCGTCCCATCGCAATGGCTTGACGAAGGTGTGGCGGTCGGGGTTCCACAGGGGGTCGCCGACGATCTCGGTGTAGGTACGGGCATGGTACACCAGCATCACCGTGTCGCCATCCTCGCCATAAGTAAAACTGTTGTGGCCCGGGCCGTAGATGCCGTGCTCGTAGCAGGTCTGCAGCACCGGCTCGGGCAGCTTGGTCCACGCTGCCGGATCGAGCGGGTCGGCGTTGTCGTCGGCCCACAGCAAGCCCATCGCGTAGTTCTCGTCGGTGGCGCTGGCCGAGTAGCTGATGAAGATCTTGCCGTTGCGCTTGAGCACGGACGGCCCTTCGTTGACCCGGAAGCCGCGGATTTCCCAGCCGAACTCGGGTTTGCTGAGCATGACCGGCGGGCCGCCCAGCTGCCACGGCGTGGCCATCGGCGCGATGTAGAGGTTGGAGTTGCCTTCGATGGCCTCGTGCTTTTGCGCCCACAGGTAGTACAGCACGCCGCCGTGCGTGAACGTGGTGGCGTCCAGGCAAAAGGTGTCGATGCCGGTGTCGATTCGACCCATGAATTCCCACTCGCCTTCAAGCGGATTGGCGCTGGTGTTGCGGACGGCGTACATGCGGTGCTGGAACAGTTTGTGTTTGATCTCACGGCTCGGGGCGGCGGCGAAGTAGACATACCACGCGCCCTGGTTGAAGTGGATCTCCGGCGCCCACAGCAGTTCGCTGTACGGTCCCGAATCCGGTTTGCGCCATACATCGACCGCGGGCGCGCCCGCAAGTTCCGCAATCGTGCGCGCGCGGCGCACTTCGATGCGGTCGTATTCCGGCACCGAGGCGGTGAAATAGTAATAGCCGTCGCTGTGTTTGTACATGAACGGATCGGCGCGTTGCTCGATCAGGGGTGTCAGGATCTGCATGATGATTGGGTCTGGTAAATTAAGTGGTGGCGAAGCCGGCGCTGCGCAGGTCGGTCTTGACCTCGTCGTAGTAGCTGTCGGTGATGCGGTACTTGAACATCAGCATGCCCATCAGGAAGTGGAAAAAACCGGGGATCACGGTCAGCATCAGCGCGATGCCGCTCAGCGCCAGCGGGCTTTGCGCCTGGTTCGGCACGTACTGGAAATACGTCAGCAGCAGGCCGACCATGCCGCCGGCCACAGCCATGCCGGCCTTCTGGCACACCGAAATACCACCGAAGGCAAAGCCGGAGACGCGCTTGCCGGTCTTGACGTGGCCGTAGTCGATGGTTTCGGCAATCGCCGACCAGAACACCGGCGCGTGCAGGTCGACCACGAACGAGAGCAAGAAATACAGGACAAAGGCCAGCACCATGTCGCCCGGCTTGATGGCGACGTACATCAGCACGCTGATCAGGGCCACGCCGATCTGGGTATAGCGGAACAGCTTGACCTTGCAGTAGGACTTGGTGATCCAGGTCGAGGCCACCATCGACAGGATCGCCGCCGCCACGCCGGTCGACAGAAAGGCCGCCACGGTATCGGTGTCGCCGCCGAGGTAATACATGGCGTAGTAGATGGCGACCGAGCCGCGCACCACGTAGCCGACGGTGCCGGTCAGGCACACGCCGCACAGGATCAGCCACTGGTCGTTGCGCATCAGCAGTTTGAACTGTTCCATCAAAGGCTGGCGCTCGACCACGTGGATCACCCGTTCTTTCGTAGTGAACACGCAGAACAGGAACAGGCCCACGCCCATCACCGCCATCAGCGCCATCGCGGCCTGGTAGCCGACGGCCAGGTCCCCCGCGCCCCATTTTTCCGCCAGCTTGGGCACGATGATGGTCACCATGAAGGCGCCGACCTTGGCGAAGAACAGGCGGTAGCCGTTGGCCGAGAGGCGCTCCTGCGGATCGCTGGTCAGTCCGCTGATCAGGGAAATATACGGAATGCCGACCCCGGCCGTCATCAGGGTCATCAGGATGTAGGTCGAGTACGCCCACACCAGCTTGGCGTCGTAGCCCCAGCTTGGCGTGGTGAACACGAAAAACACGCTGACGCCATAGGGAACGCACAGCCACAGCAGCCATGGCCGATAGCGCCCGAAGCGGGAAGTGAAGCGGTCGGTCACCTGCCCCATGGCCAGGTCGGCCACCGCGCCGACCACCTTGACCACCACGAACAGCAGCGCCAGGTGCTCGGTGCGCAGGCCGTAGATGTCGGTGTAGAAGAAGGTAATGAGCAGCATCATCGACGAGATCACGACGTTGAGCGCCATGTCGCCGGTACCGAAGCCGACTTTTTCGAGCGTGGATAATTTCTGGGAATTCTTATCGAGCGTATTCATGCAAACTTTCTCAGCCATACAAGGACAGAAAGCGCTGCGTTCAATTTCCACGCAACGCTTCCGGGACGATCATTTTCCAGCCAGGACTTACATCTTGTAGCGCAGCGACAAGCCCACCACGCGGTCGTAGCGGCGGATGTCGCGCGGGTTGCTGTCCACGCCATGGTAATCGTGGTACTTACGATCAAGCAAGTTCTCCACGTCCACAGTCACGCTCATCGCTTCGCTGATCTTGTAGGAGAGCGAGGCGTCCATGGTCTTGATCGGATCGACGATCAGGTCGAAACCCAGGCCACGGTAGTTGAAGGTGTCCACATACTTGTCGCGCCAGTTGTAGGCCACGCGGCCGGACCAGCCATCGCGCTCGTACAGGCCGACAATGTTGTACGACAGCTTGGACATGCCGACGAACGGTTTCAGCACGCCGCCAGTGTCGGTCAGGTCGCCCTTCATGTAGGTCACGTTCGCCTGCAGGCCGAAGCCGCCCAGCCAGCCCGGCAGCTTGTCGTAGAACTGCTGGTAAGACAGTTCCACGCCTTGCAGCGTGCCCTTGGACATGTTGCGCGGACGGTTCACGTCGTAGACGATGCCGTTGTAGGTTTCCTTGGTCGAACTGGTCAGAATGTAGTTCTTGAAGTCATGCCGGAACACGGTGCCCGTGAGCGAGCCGGTCGGTGCGAAATACCATTCCATCGCAGCATCGAAGTTATTGCCTTCGATGGGTTTCAGGTTCGGATTGCCGCCCGTGCCCACCGCTTGCACCGTGGTGCTCGGCACGTTGTACGAGACGCCCGGATTGAACTGGTCAAAGTTGGCGCGCTGCATGGACTTGCCGGCGGTCAGGCGTGCCTGCACCTCCGGCAGGATCATGGCCTTGAGGGTGGCGTTCGGCAGCACGTCGGTCGACGATGGCGTGCTCGATACCGGCACGATCACGCCGTTGGCCTGCGAATAGCCGCTCAGCACACCCTTGGTCTGCACCACGCGCACCCCGACCGTGCCCTCGACCGGGATGTGGCCGGCCGTGAAGCCGTACTTGGCCTTGGTATAGATGGCGTAGGTGGTTTCCTGGTTGTTGAACTGGGACAGCTTGTCTTCCGCCGACTTGCTGCCGTCGCCGAACAGCTTGCGCAGGTCGCCGATATGGTCGTGCATGAAGCCGGCGCACGGCGTCACCCATGAAGCCATGCCGTAGTCGCCCGCCATCGGCATCGAGTTGCAGGCCAGGCCAGGCACCGAGCCCAGGGCAATGTTGCCCGGCGCCGGACGGAAGCCGTCCAGCTCGTGCACATACGCCGCCTTGCGCTTGGCGACCCGCACGCCGGTCGACACATCCTTGATGAAGCCGTCTTCTTCCGGGGTCCAGGTGGCGTCGGCGCGCCAGTCGGTCGCGCGGCTTTCGGCGTGGCTGTGATTGTCGAAGAAGGTAGCGACCCGGTAATTGTTCGGGTTGCTCATGTCGTAACCGGGATAGGAAAACTGCGCTCCGCCGTTCACGTAAGTATTGCCGGTAATGGTAGGCGGTGCCGCCACCAGGTCGACGATGGGAAACTCCTGGGTAACCTTGCTCAAGGTGCGCGCCAGTTCGGTCGTCACGCGCCAGGTCGGCGACACATTCCAGCGCGCACCGATGGCGCCCTGGCTGCCCAGCGAGTAGTCGTGCGGCGCCTGGGTCGAGCCGAGCGCGAACGGCTTGCTGTCGGGCGAAGTGACGGTCTGCACCTGGTTGGTGCCGGGAATCAGGGTGTAGCTGGAATTCTTGTTCAGCCCGAGCGCGCCCACATAAAACTGGCGCTCGGCGTCGTGATGGATTTCGGTCGAGATGCCTTCGGCAAAGAACTCCAATGCCGAATTCGGACGCCACTGCACGGCAAAGTTGCCTGCCACGCGCTTGCGCTGGCCCTGGTACAGCACATGGCCCAGCTCGTCCGGCGCGGAGATGCCGGCGCCGAGATCGGCGGCGCGGTCCTTCGGCGGCGAATTCCAGGTGATTTCGTCGTGGTAGTTGCCATCCTGGTAGGACAGGCCGGCCAGCGCGCCAATCTCGCCGTAACCGGTTTTCCAGCGGTTCGAGATCATGCCAGACAGATTGGGATCGTTGGTTTTGGATTTGTCGCGGTTTTCCACGCGCGCGGTAAGGCTCGACGCGAAGCCCTTGGCATCGAACGGACGCGCGGTGCGCACATCGATCACGCCGGCGGTGCCGCCTTCGACCATCTCGGCGCCCTGGGTCTTGTACACATCCACCCGTTGCAGCATGGCGGCGGGAATGTCGGCCAGGTACAGGCTGCGGCCCTCTTTGCCGGCGGTGAACATTTCGCGGCCGTTAAGCAGAGTCACCAGGCCCGGCAAGCCACGGATGACGACTTCGCGCGCTTCGCCGTTTTCGCGGCGGATCTGCACCCCGGTGACGCGGCCGAGCATTTCGGCGACGTTTTTATCGGGGAACTTGCCGGCTTCCTCGGCCACGATGGAATCGATCACTTCATCGGAATTGCGCTTGATCGCCTGGGCGCTCTGGGCGGCCTTGCGCACGCCCGAGACGGTGACCACGCTGGTGGTGTCGGCGGCGATGGCATCCTGCGCCCGGACCGAGGCGCCGCTCAGCATGCCGGCGCCGGCCAGGGCCGCCACGATCAGCTTCAGGGTCAAGGGGCTGCGGATGAAGGGGGTGCCGAACAAGGGGGAGCAAAAAACGGCCGCGACGGGGCCTTGTGCGTGCGATGTCATACGTCTCCTTGGCTTTTGGTTCTAGTTATATGATTCTTGGGTATTTTTAGCCCTTGAACCGGATAGTAAGGAAAGCCAAAGAATCAATCCAATCATATTTTTCCGCTTTTCGATACCGTTTTTGATATGACATCGATCATGCCGTCCAACGCTCCCCCGCTCGCCATACGCTCTTTGACAGCCGCGCAGCCGACATGAATCTCGGGCGATTGCAGCAGGCGCTGCAAGGCGTCGGCCAGGGTGCGGGTAGTGGCGCGCTCCGCCTTCAAGGTCAATCCGGCATGCAGGGCCGTGACGCGCACGCCGTTGTCGAACTGGTCGTAGGCCATCGGCACGACCAGTTGAGGCGTACCGGCGCGCAAGGCAACCGCCGTGGTGCCGATGCCGCCGTGGTGCACGAGTGCCGCCGCGTCCGGCAGCAAGGCTGCCAGCGGGCAGTAATCCTGCCAGAAGGCCGTTGGCGGCAGGGTTGCCGGCACCTGCGCCCGGTGTGCCGTGAGGAACACGATGCGCCGGCCCAGCCGCTCAGCCGCCGCCAGGGCGCTGCTGAAGAACCTGGCGGCGTGCAGGTTGGCGGTACCGTGGGTGACGATGATGGGGGCACTGCCGGCGCGCATGAATTGCAGCAGCGCCGGCGCGATCGACGCCTCCGGATGCGGATCGTACAGCGGAAAATCGCCGCACAGCAGCGGCGACGGCCAGTCCGGCTGGCGCCCGCCGAACCATTCCGGAAACAAGCTTACGGACAGATCGGGCACCCCATACATCTCGTCCATGTAGCTGGCAATGGGCGCGCGGCCCTGCGCTTGCCGGGCCGCGTTCAGTTCAGGCACGACGACCGGGTTGATGGCCGTTGCCTCGACCATGTTCCAGAGCCAGCGCCGCACCTTCAACGGCATCCAGCCCGGTATCGGGAACGGCCCCAGTACCGGCAGATCGTGCACGGTGCGCAGGTTCGATGGCGCCAGGTAGCCGGCCACGATCCGCAAGCCGGGACGGTCCGCGCGGCACAGGTCGGCATGCGCCACGGCCAGGGGATGCACCAGCAGTACGCATGGCTGCTCGCGCGGCAAGGCCGCCACGAAGGCCTGCATCGCTTCCATGCCGGGGCGCATGGCGCGCCAGACCACGCCGAAGCCGCGGCGCGGATGCCACAGGTCGGGATTGTCGAGCACCGCCGGATCGGCCGGCAGCGGATGGAAGGCCAGGCCGGCCTGGCGCACCAGCGCCTCGTGCATGAGGGGCGCAAGCACCGTGGTGGGGTGGCCGCGCTCGCGTAGCCGCAGCGCGACCCGCAGGAATGGAAACAGGTCGCCGGCCGAGCCGGTGGTGACCACGACAATGTGCGGCAAAACGGTCGAATAATCGGACATGGCGCTTCCAGAAAGTGGATCAAGCGCGCTGGCGCCGGCGGGCGCGAAGCGCCGCTCATCATACAGCGTGAGCGGGCTGCCCAGCCCCGGTCATTTGCGCTATCCTGCTTCGGTTCTCCTCAATCCACCTACAAGGAACCTTCATGCGTTTCAGCCTTTCCCGCCCGCTGCTCGGAACCACGGCATTGCTGGCCGTGTTGATGTCACCTGTTTGCGGCGCCAGCGCGGCGCCGCCGGCCGCGCCATCCGCCGCCAGCGCGTCGTCCGCCTCCGCGAGCCAACTGCATAAACTGGCAGATGCTTTTTATCGCGCACGCGCGCATTTCGACCCGCTGCTCATTACCGCCAACGGCGACAGCCGCTATAACGGCGAGCTGGGAATGAGCATGTCGCCTGCGCGCCGCAGCCGCCAGTTTGCGCTGTACCGGCGCATGCAAAGCCAGCTCAAAGCCATCCCGCGCACCCGTCTGAGCGAGGCGGAGCAGCTCAATTACGCTATGTTGGCCTTCGAGCTCGACAGCGGTCTGAGCCTGGAAAAATTCCCCGAGCACTTGCTCCCGCTGAACCACCTCGATAACGTGCCCGGCACCCTGGCCAATTACGCCAGCGGCACCGGTTCGCAGCCCTTCAATACCGTCGCCCAGTACGGGGATTACCTGAATCGCCTGAACCAGCTGCCAGCCTGGATCGACCAGGCGATTGCCAATATGCGCGAAGGCGTCAGGCGCGGCATCGTGCAGCCGAAAGCGATCGCGGTGGCGATGCTGCCGCAGTTCCGGCAACTGCGCAGCGCCACGCCGGAAGCGAATATCTTTTACACGCCGATCAAGAATCTGCCGGCGGCGTTTTCGCAGACGGATAAAGACCGTCTGACAGCGGCGTACCGCGCAATGATCGCCACGCGGCTGTCCCCCGCCCTCGACCGGCTCGCGCTTTATCTGGAAAAGGAATACCTGCCCGCCAGCCGTGCGAGCGACGGCTGGAGCGCGCTGCCGAATGGCGCGGCGTGGTACCAGGCGCAGATCAAGGACCGCACCACGGTCTCGATGAATCCCGACGAGATTCATCAACTAGGGCTCAAGGAAGTGGCGCGCATCGGGCAGCAATGGGCGCTGCTCGGCCCCAAGCTCGGATACAGCGGCCCGCCGGAGGCACTGCCGCAATGGGTCGAAGCGCAGGCCAAATTCAAGACCTTCAAGACCGAGGAGGAGGTGCTTGACGCATATCGCCAGATCGACAGCAAGGTCAAGACCAAGCTGCCCGCGCTGTTTTCACTGCTGCCGAAAGCGCCGCTCGGATTGCAGCTGGAGCCCGAATTGACCCGCGCCACCGCGTCCGATCACTACACGCCGGCAGCGGCCGACGGCTCGCATCCGGGCGTGTTCTGGGCGGTCGTGAACGATCCAAAGGATTACAGCCGCACCGGCATGGTGACCTTGTACCTGCACGAAGGCCAGCCCGGCCACCATTTCCATGCGGGCCTGCTGAAAGAACTCGACGTACCGGATTTCCGCAAATTCAATACCGAAAATCCGAATATCGGGGCGTTTACCGAAGGCTGGGCGCTGTATGCGGAAACCCTGGGGCACGAATTCGGCTTGTACGACGATCCGGAAGCGTACTTCGGTCACCTGAACGATGAATTGCTGCGCGCCGTCAGGCTGGTGGTCGATACCGGCATGCACGCCAAAGGCTGGACCCGCGAACAGGCGATTGCGTACGCCAGCAAGACGCTCGGCTACAGCGAAGCGCGCGCCAAAAACCAGATCGAGCGCTACATGGTGTGGCCGGCGCAGGCGCTGAGCTACAAAATCGGCGCGCTCAAGATACTGGAATTGCGCGAGCGGGCGCGCAAGGCGATGGGCGAGAAATTCAGCCTGCCCAGGTTTCATGAAGTGGTGATCGGCGACGGCACCTTGCCGCTGCCGCTGCTGGAAGCGCGGGTGGAGCGCTGGATTGCATCGGCAAAATAGAAGAAGCGTGGAAGAAGCGCATGAGGGGAGCGGCTGTAAAAGAGGCTTTTTCCGGCCGTCTCCCGATGTTGGTTATAGTAGCGTTTTAACCACATAAGGAAATTCAACTGAATGCAAGCATCCCGTTATCTCGTCATCGACGTTGAAGCCACCTGCTGCGACAAGAGCACGGTGCCACGCGACCATATGGAAATCATCGAGATCGGCGCCGTGATGGTCGATGGCGCCAGCCTCGCCGTGGTCGATGAATTCCAGACCTTCATTCGTCCGGTGCGCCACCCGCGGCTCACGCCGTTCTGCACCACGCTTACCTCAATCGGGCAAAAGGACGTCGACGGTGCGCCGCTGTTCGAAGAAGCGATCGGCCACTTCAAGACCTGGCTCTATCAATACAGCGACTTCATTTTCTGTTCCTGGGGCGACTACGACCTGAAACAGCTGCACCAGGACTGCGCATTCCACAAGCTCCCCTACCCGATCAGCGCCTCGCATGCGAACCTCAAGCGCCTGATGGCGGAGCGCCAGAAGCTGTCCAAGAAACCGGGGCTGGGCGAAGCCATCCGCCTGGCCGGCATGAAGTTCGAAGGCGCCCACCATCGCGGCATCGACGACGCCCGCAATATCGCGCGGCTGCTGCCTTACATCGTTGGCGATGCCCGGCTGCGCCGCTAAGCGAATTTGCAGCGCCCCTTGCCTCAAGGGCAGCGCCATCGTTACCGGAACTGACTTTTCCTCGGGTTTTGCTATCGGACGGACACAACAACGCGATCATGCACGCGGCGGCACAACGCGCATTTCACCTGTTTCTCCCATCCATCCGCATTGACTGCGACCACCAGCCTGTTGCCTGAGCTTGCCTGGCAGCTTGCCGACGAGTCAAGATGCCTCCTGACCTTGAAGCGACTCCAACCCAGCAGACCCAGTGGCGGCACCCTGGCCTCGGGTTTATCCGCAATTCGGCTATCTCTGATTTAGCTGCAATTCGGCCAAATTGACTTTAGCCGGTATTCAGATTAAATGGACCTATCTGAATAGCGGATATTTTCTTCCATGGCTTTCGCGCCCACGCCCCATCTTCTCCTCACCGCGCCACAGCTCGGCCTGCTGCTCGTATCGACCCGCAAACGGCGTAAGCTCACCCAGACGGCGGTAGCCAGTCGTGTCGGCTTGAGCCAGAATCGCATCTCGTACCTTGAGAAACATCCTGACGAAATCAGCGTCAAGCAGCTGCTCAGCTGGTGCTCGGCAATTGAACTGGAGCTTCGCCTGGGCGAGCGGGATACCTTTACTGCAAGCGTCTCGGCGGAGTGGTAAGCATGGGCCGCCGCTCGCACAGCCAAACACTGCATCTCTGGGCCAATGGGGATTACGTTGGCTGTTGGACGGTCAACGCCAATGGGGACTCCGAGCTACAGTACGACACCGCCTGGCGCAGCTCCCAGCGTGGGCGAGCCATCTCGCTGTCGATGCCGTTCAATCTCCATAATGAGCCGCTCAAGGGAGCAAGCGTCTCGCACTACTTCGAGGGCCTGCTGGCGGACAGCGATATTATCCGTAAACGTGTTGCGGCCCGGTTCAAGACAGGCTCTGTCGAAGCGTTCGACCTTCTCGCAGCCATTGGCCGGGACTGCGTGGGCGCTTTGCAGCTCCTGCCCGAAGGCATTGAACCGGAAGGACTTGCACAGGTTGACGGCATCGCCGTGGACGAGGAAGCCATTGAGCGGCACCTGCTTGAAGTGGTTAACCCGGACCAGTACGGCAGCAAATGATCACGTTCATCCGACCAGTACCACGAGTCGAGGATCGACAGGACAATGCTGTCCGATACAGCTTCAATGCCGACAGCGTCAACAACGCTTGGATTCTCAAGCCCCACCCTTCCCATCCTTTATGCTTTTTGATAGCGATGTGTCGTCTTTCGTCTGTGTTCGCTTTTGGCTGTCAACCGAGCATGAATCTTTGCGGGGAATGAAACCGTCAGAAAACACCACCTGTCCGGACTCCAGTGGCAGTGCATTGGTAGCGAGCAATCGAGACGGATCGTATTCACGGCTTACCGAAGAACAGATAAAACGTCTGGTTGCCTCGCTCGCCCACCCCAACCGCCACGGTGAACGGCCCCAGCGCGGTATTGACCGCGCCGAACAGGGAGCCGGCAAACTGCGCCCGCTCCATCTGGTCGCCGTTCAAACGCCGCGTCATCTTGCCCAGTTCAACCGAACCGCCCAGGTACACATTGCGCGCCCCCAGCAAGGTCATTTTACGCGTGTACACGCCGCGCCCGAACAGATAATCGCCGCCGAGGAACTGGCGCGCCTGGTAGCCGGACAAATTCAAAAAACCGCCCAGCGAAAACAACTCCATCAGCGGTAAATCATCGCCCCACAAATGGCCCGCCCGTCCGGCCACGCTGAACCGGTGCGGGCCACGGTTCCACGCCATTTCGTGCCCCACTTCGAGCCGCTTGTATTCGACCGTGGCGCCAACCGAGGTCGGGGCGATCCGCGCGTTCACAAAGCTGTAATTGCCGGTCGATGGAAATACCCAGTCGTCCAGCCGGTCCTGCACGTATTCGAATTTCACCACGCCGATCTGGCTTTTCTCGGTGGTCAGCTGCGACACGCCGATACTCGGGTCCGACCGTTCGGTACCGCGTTCCAGGCCCACCTTGAAGGTGCTGTCGTCATCCACGTGATTGACCAGGTCGATGCCGACTGAGGCCTGCTTGGCGCTGTAGGTCGCCACCGCCTTGTCGTTGATGATCAGGTTATCCTTGTTCTGCGAAAAACGCACCGACGGTGCCACGTACCAGCGGCTTTCGCCGCCAAGCGGTTGATACAGCTGCGAGGCAAACGAATTGACCTGCCCGAGCGAGACGGTATTGCGCCATTCGAGGCCGGAGCGCGTCAGCCATTTGCCGCGATGCGCCAGCAAGATCGTAAAGTCGCTTTCGCCGGCCAGATCGGTCGACAGGCGCACGCCCGCCTGCAGGTAATTCGGTCCCCATTCCTTCTCGACCGGTTCGATCACCAGGGTGCGTCCTTCCGGCCCTTGTTCGAAACGGTGCGTGACGTTTTCGAAGTCGCCCGTCGAATACAGGCTGTTCATATTGGCGTGCAGTTCCGCCGTGCTGAAGGCCTGGCCAGCTTTGATCGAGAATTTGCGGTTGATGAAACTCTCGCTGACATTTTTCAACTGTTTCGTATCGATGCGTACCGAATTGACCTTGACCACCGCCGGATGGCGCGCCGCGCGCGCCGCCAGGTGCGCCTTGAAATCGGCGTCGGACAAGGCCAGCGGCGCCAGGCGATCGGCCACCACGCGCGCGGCGGCCTCGCCCATGTCGATGGTCTTGGCGGAGTTTTCAAAGTCGGCGGCGCTGAAGTCGCCCAGTTGCGGCAGGATCAGCACGTCGTTCGGCGTCAGCTCGCGCAGCGACGCTTCGACGTTCTGCTCGGTGAGGATGTTGAGCATCTGCTGGCCGACGCCGAAGGCCGACACGATCTTGTCGCGCTTGAGCAGCGGCGTGCCGAGGTTGACGGCGATGATGATGTCGGCCCCCATGGAGCGCGCCACGTCGACCGGCAGGTTGCGCACCAGGCCGCCGTCGAGCAGCGCGCGGTCGTCGATCTCGACCGGGGCGAACACGCCCGGCACCGACATGCTGGCCCGCATCGCGCGGGCGATGCCGCCGCGTTCGAGCACGACCATCTTGCCGTTTTCGATGTCGGTGGCGATGGCGCGGAAGGGAATGTCGAGCTCGTCGAAGTGGGTCACGTCGCCGGTTTTCGCCGCCAGTGTGTTGAAGAAGAATTCGATCTGCTGGCCGTAGTTCAGGCCGCGCGGCAGGCGCATTTCGGCGTCGGAAAAGCCGATCTCGCCGCTGACGATGTTCTTGCGCTCGGTCGCCTTGGCGTAGGTCGAGCGCTCCAGGCGCGGCGGGCTGTCGGTGAGGACATTGTTCCATTCCACGGCGGCGATGCGCTTTTCCAGCTCGTCCGGACGGTTGCCCATGGCGTAGGCGCCGGCCACGATCGAGCCCATGCTGGTGCCGACCACGTAGTCGACCGGGATGCGCATCTCTTCAAGGACTTTGAGGACGCCGATGTGGGCCACGCCGCGTGCGCCGCCGCCGGATAACACCAGGCCGATTTTGGGGCGTTTGGGAGGATCGGCGGCGAGGACGGTGGCGTGGAAGACGGCGAGGAGGAGGAAGACAGAGGCGTGGAAGGCGCGCATGGGTTTCCGGTTGAATTCAGGCGTGCTATGGCCCCCCGCCTGCGCGGGGGAGACGGTTTGGAGCTTAGCGGTCTTACTCGGGCCGCAAAGGATTGAATGCATCCTTGCCGACCACGGTATTCCACTGCCGGACCTTATACCCGGTCACCACGCCATGCAGCAGATACGGATCGGCCTTGGCAAACGCCTCCACCAGCGCCGGCGATTCGCTCTGGAAGAACAGCACCGACATATCGGCCGGATCGGAAAACGCGCCGCCCATGATCAGTTCACCGCGTTCCTGCGCTTCCCACGCCAGTTTCAAATGCGCGTTGCGGTATTTGCCGCGTGTTTCAAGATAATCCGGGGCCAGGTCGTAACATAACAAATAGTGCATGCATACTCCATCAAAACGCCATCATAAAAACCGGTCGAGAATCTTCCGGCTGTGCTTGTCGATGGTGAACATATCGCGGATCAGAAACTGGATGCCGTGGTTATCGGCCACCAGCAGCGACGCGTCGCCGATCCGGCGGATATCTTCTTCGCCCTTGAGCGTAAACGCGGTATCGCCCCGGTCGGTCTTGACTTCCCATGTGCATGGCGTGGCAAAACTGCTGACACTGACAATATGGTAAATCACCGGCATGAATTCGCGCCCATCGAGGTCATCTTGCACCAATTCCCGAATCGGCGCTGGCAGTGCCGCCAGACTGTCGATCCAGCCGACTTCCTTGCCATTCGAAAGCACCATCGAAATACCCTGGTCCGGCGCCTGGATCGGGAACGCGCGCACCGGCGACACGCCCACATGCACTTCGCCGTCTTCCGCCGTCAACGTCAATTTGCCGAAACTGTCGCGGCTCAATGTGAATACCGAACTTGCTGCGCTTGCCATCATCAATCCTTGTCGTCCATATCCGTATCGACGTTGCGCGCCTGCGCTTCGTACAGCCGGAAATATGCGCCTTCACGCGCCATCAATTCATCGTGGCTACCCTCTTCCATCACCACGCCGCGGTCCAGGACCACCAGGCGGTCGGCCCGGTGCAGGGTCGACAGACGGTGCGCGATGGCGATCGTGGTGCGGCCCTGCACCAGGTTATCGAGCGCTTTCTGGATTTCTTTTTCGGTTTCCGAATCGACCGACGAAGTCGCTTCATCCATGATCAGAATGCGCGGGTCGATCAGCAAGGCGCGCGCAATCGAAATGCGCTGGCGTTCGCCGCCCGACAAGCCCTGCCCGCGCTCGCCCACCATCGAATCGTAACCCTGCGGCAGGCGCAGGATGAATTCGTGCGCATGCGCCGCGCGGGCCGACGCGATGATTTCCTCGCGCGTCGCATGCGGCTTGCCGTAAGCGATATTCTCGGCGATGGTGCCGAAGAACAAAAACGGCTCCTGCAGCACCAGCCCGATATTCTTGCGGTAATCGGACACCGCGAACGAACGGATATCGACGCCATCGAGCAGAATCGCCCCTTCCGACACGTCGTAGAAACGGCAGATCAGATTGACCAGGGTGCTCTTGCCCGATCCGCTATGCCCCACCAGGCCGACGAATTCACCGGCCTTGATATTGAGCGAAATACCGCGATTGACCGCGCGGTTACCGTAACGGAAACCGACTTCGCGCAAATCGATGCGCCCTTCGATCTTGTCCAGCTTGACCGGATTGACCGGCTCCGGAACGCTCGATACATGATCGAGAATATCGAAAATGCGCTTGGCGGCCGATGCCGACTTCTGCGTCACCGACACAATGCGGCTCATCGAATCGAGGCGGCCATAAAACCGGCTGCTGTACGTAATGAACAAGGTCAGCACGCCGACCGTGATGTTCTTGTTCGATACCAGCCAGATGCCGAATACCCACACCACCAGCAAACCGAGTTCGGTCAGGAACGACACGGTCGGCGAAAACAGCGACCAGACCCGGTTCAATTTATCGTTGACGGCCAGGTTATGTTTGTTCGCATCGCGGAAACGGGTCGCTTCGCGCTGTTCCTGGGCAAAGGCTTTCACCACGCGCACGCCGGGAATGGTATCGGCCAGCACATTGGTCACTTCGCCCCAGACCCGGTCGATTTTCTCGAAGCCGGTGCGCAGGCGGTCGCGCACGATGTGGATCATCCACGCGATAAACGGCAGCGGCACCAGGGTAATGACGGCCAGCATCGGATTGATCGAGCACAGGATCACCCCGGTCATGATAATCATCAGCACGTCGGACGCAAAATCGAGCAGGTGCAAGGATAAAAACACGCAAATGCGGTCGCTGCCGCTGCCAATGCGCGACATCAGATCGCCGGTGCGCTTGCCGCCGAAATACTCCAGCGACAGCTTCATCAGGTGTTCATAGGTGGCCGAGCGCAGGTCGGCGCCCATCCGTTCCGACACCAGCGCCAGCACGTAGGTCTTGCCCCAGCCCAGCAGCCAGGCCAGCACGGCCGAGCCGAACAAGCCGGCCATATACATCCACACCAGTCGCTGGTCGACCGGCTGCCCGTTCTGGAACGGTATCAACACGTTATCCATCAGCGGCATGGTCAGATACGGCGGTATCATATGCGCCGCGGTACTGGCCAGCATCAAAAAGAAGCCCAGCCCGAGCTGCCCGCTGTACGGCTTGGCGAAGCGCCACAGGCGGAACAGGGTCCAGGTCGACGGCGGCGTGTACAGCACCTTGGTGCAGATCGGACATTCATCCTGCCCCGGTTCCAGTGGCGCCTTGCAGCTCGGACACACATCCTGCTCGGCCGACTGCACCGGCAAGCCGCTCAGGAAACTGTCGCGCTGCTCGCTGAAATGGTCGAGCACGCGGATCGCGTGCAGGTTCTGCCCCAGAGTGAAACGCCAGGAGGTCAATAAACCTTGCTCGTCGAACAATTGCAGATGGCCGACACCGGCGTGATCGTGGTGCGTGAGCGACAGTCCGGGGCGGAAAGCCCACTCGCGCCACGCGCTTTCGCCCGGCGCGCGGGCCAGCAAACGGCGGCTGGTGACCACCACCAGGCCTTTTTTGAAATGCAATTTGGCATCGAGGTCAACCTCGACGCCACTTAAAACGTTTTCCCCTGGTGCAAGTTTTTTAGCGACGTCAGCCTGCCAGTGTTCGGGCAGGGAAAGCGGGCCGGTGCCCGTCGTCATAGGAGAAACAGATGGATTGATAGTCATCGTAGTGCGGTTCCGGCTCTGGGCCACGAATTTACGGGCGGAAATTGTTCAACGTGGGCGCCGGTAGCAGGGCTCCCTGGGACGCCGAACCGGCATGCTGCGGAGCAGGCCCGCGCGACGCGTTCGGGAATCCAGACTGGCAGAAATCGGTTCAGCACGGTAAGCTTCGTCTCTAGCAAGTATACAACATGATGCGCTTCGAAAAGCCTCACGAGGTCTTAGGGCGTGAACAACGCCAAGCCTGTTATCAAGAAATAACGACATGACAAAGAAGAAAGAAATCAGTGTTCTGCGGGTAAGTCACCTGCGCGGACCCAACATCTGGACCTATCGCCCGGTGATCGAGGCGTGGCTGGATATTGGCGAGCTGGAAGAGTTTCCGTCGAACCTGCTGCCCGGCCTGTACGAGCGCCTCACCGCGTCGCTGCCGGGCCTGATCGAACACCGCTGCGGCGTGGGTGAGCGCGGCGGCTTTCTGGAACGCCTGCGCGAAGGCACCTGGTCCGGCCACATCCTCGAACATGTCGTTCTTGAGCTGCAAAACCTGGCAGGCATGCGCACCGGTTTCGGCAAGACCCGCTCCACCGGCCAGCATGGCGTCTACAAGATGGCCTTCCGCACGCGCCAGGAACAAGTCGGCCTGGCCGCGCTCGACGCCGGCCGCGCGCTGCTGATGGCGGCCATTAACGACACCGCGTTCGATCTGGACGCCGCCGTCGCCACACTGAAAGACGTCGTCGACCGCCACTGCCTCGGTCCCAGCACGGCGCACATCGTCGAAGCGGCCACCGAGCGCAAGATCCCGTTCATCCGCCTCACCGACGGCAACCTGGTGCAGCTTGGCCACGGCGCCGCCCAGCGCCGCATCTGGACCGCCGAAACCGACCGCACCAGCGCCATTGCCGAGAGCATCGCCAGCGACAAGGACCTGACCAAGACCCTGCTGCAATCGTGCGGCGTGCCGGTGCCCGAGGGCAGCCTGGTACGCAGCGCGGCCGCCGCATGGGAAGAAGCGCAGGACATCGGCCTGCCGGTCGTGCTCAAACCTTACGACGGCAACCACGGACGCGGCGTCTCGCTCAACCTGATGACCCAGGCCGACGTCGAAAAAGCCTACCACCTGGCCGCGCGCAAGGGCGACAGCGCCAGCGTGATCGTCGAGCGCTTCATCCCCGGCGACGAACACCGCCTGCTGGTGGTCGGCACGCGCATGGTCGCCGCGGCCAGGGGCGAGTCGCTCTGGGTCACCGGCGACGGCGTGGGCGACATCGTCGCGCTGGTCAACAGCCAGATCAACACCGACCCGCGCCGCGGCGAAGGCGAAGACGCGCCACTGAACCCGGTCAAGCCCGACGTCTCGGCCGAAATCATCCTCGAACTCGAACGCCAGGGAATGACTGCGCACTCGGTGCCGCTGGCCGGCCAGAAAGTGCTGATCCAGCCGAACGGCAACGTCGCCATCGACGTCACCGACCTGGTGCACCCGTCAATCGCGCACGCCGCCGCACTGGCCGCGCGCATCGTCGGCCTGGACATCGCCGGCATCGACCTGGTGGCCGAAGACATCACCCGTCCGCTCGACGAGCAGCGCGGCGCCATCATCGAAGTCAACGCCAGCCCGGGCCTCTTGGCCCACCTGAAACCCGGCCAGGGCGCGGCGCGTCCGGTCGGCACGGCCATCATCGAGCACCTGTTCGCCGACGGCGAAAGCGGACGCATTCCCATCATCGGCGTGACCGGCACCAGGGGCACCAGCCTGATTGCGCGCCTGATCGGCTGCCTGGTCAACCTGACCGGCAAGCACACGGGCGTGGTCAGCGGCCAGGGCCTGTTCCTCGACCAGCGCCAGGTCTCGAGCGAAAACGCCATGACCTTCGACGCCGGCCAGCGCCTGCTGATCAACCGTACCGTCGAAGCGGCTGTTTTCGAGAGCAATGCGCGCATGATCCTGTCCGAAGGCCTGGCCTACGACAAGTGCACGGTCGGCGTGGTGACCGACATGGAAGGCCAGGAAGCGCTGGCGGAATATCACATTATTGACGCCGACGGCATGGCCAACGTGATCCGCAGCCAGGTCGACGTGATTTTGCCCGACGGCGCGGCGGTCCTCAACGGCGCCGACGCGCGCGTGGCGGAACTGGCCGGCCTGTGCGACGGCAGCGTGATTTTCTACGCGGTCGACCCGGAACTGCCGGTGATCGTGGCGCACCGCGCCGCCGGCCAGCGCGCGGTGTTCATGCGCGGCCAGGACGTGGTGCTCGGCGACGGCGCGGCCGAGACGGTGCTGCTGCGGATGTCCACGCTCAAACCGGGCACCGCCCAGTATCCCGAAACGGTGCTGGCGGCGGTGGCGGCGGCGTGGGCGCTGGACGTGCCGGTCGCGCTGATCGGCGCCGGCCTGCGCACCTTCGACACGGCCGCGGGCAACGCCAGTAAACCCACCAAAGCCAAACTTTAACAACACAGCGCCCGGCCGGATGGCCGGGCTGCCGGCAGTGTCAACGCCCGAGGGCGCAGCGACGCACCAGCGCAACACTTAGGATGAAACGCTTTATGGAAGTATCTCGCGTACGGGCCCTGCGCGGCCCCAACCTCTGGAGCCCCCACACCTCGATCGAAGCGATCGTCGCCTGCACCGGTGCCGAACAAGATGTCGGCGCCCTGCCCGGCTTCGAAGAGCGCCTGCGCGCGCGCTTCCCCGAAATGAGCCCGCTGCAAACGCTCGGCCACCACGACCGCATCGCCATGGCCCAGGTGCTGGAACTGGCGGCGCTCGGCCTGCAGGCGCAAGCCGGCTGCCCGGTCACCTTCAGCCGCACCACCGCCACGCCCGAAGATGGCATCTTCCAGGTCGTGGTCGAGTACTCCGAAGAAGTGGTCGGCCGCCTGGCCATGGACCTGGCCGCGCAACTGTGCGCCGCCGCCGCCGACGACACTGCGTTCGACCTTGGCGCCGCCCTGCTGCAACTGCGCGACCTCGACGAAGACGTGCGCTTAGGGCCCAGCACCGGCGCCATCGTCCAAGCCGCGCTGGCCCGCAACATCCCGTTCCGGCGCCTGACCGACGGCAGCCTGGTCATGTTCGGCTGGGGCAGCCGCCAGCGCAAGATCCAGGCCGCCGAAATCGACAGCACCGGCGCGATTGCCGAATCGATCGCGCAAGATAAAGAACTGACCAAGAAACTGCTGCACGCGGCCGGCGTGCCGGTGCCGCTCGGGCGCGTGGCCGCGGACCCGGACGACGCCTGGGCCGCCGCGCTGGAAATCGGCCTGCCGGTCGTCATCAAGCCGAAGGACGGCAACCAGGGCAAGGGCGTCACCGTCAACGTCACCACCCGCGAACAGCTGGTGGCCGGCTACCACGCCGCCGCTGAATTCCGCGACGACATCCTGGTCGAACGCTACCTGCCCGGCCACGACTTCCGCCTGCTCGTCATCGGCAACAAACTCATTGCCGCCGCGCGGCGCGACCCGCCGATCGTGGTTGGCGACGGCAAGCACAGCGTGCGCGAACTGGTCGAACAGGTCAACCTCGACCCGCGCCGCGGGAATGGCCATGCGACCTCGCTGACCAAGATCCGCTTCGACGACATCGCGCTGGCCAGCCTGGCCAAGCAAGGGCTGGTGGCCGAATCGGTCGCCGCCAAGGGCCAGCGCGTCGTTCTGCGCAATAACGCCAACCTCTCGACCGGCGGCGCGGCCAGCGACGTCACCGACGACGTCCATCCCGAAGTCGCCGCGCGCGCGATCGCCGCCGCCCACATGGTGGGCCTCGACATCTGCGGCGTCGACCTGGTGTGCGACAGCGTGCTCAAACCGATCGAAGAACAGAACGGCGGCATCGTCGAAGTCAACGCCGCGCCGGGCCTGCGCATGCACCTCTCGCCCTCGTTCGGCAAAGGCCGCCCGGTCGGCGAAGCGATCATCTCCTCGATGTTCGCCGACGGCGACGACGGCCGCATTCCGGTGGTCGCCGTGACCGGCACCAACGGCAAGACCACCACGGTGCGCCTGATCGCCCACCTGCTCACGGCGGGCGGCCTGCGCACCGGCATGACCAACACCGACGGCGTCTACATCGAAGGCCGCCGCATCGACAGCGGCGACTGCAGCGGCCCGCGCAGCGCGCGCAACGTGCTGCTCCATCCCGACGTCGACGCCGCCGTATTCGAGACCGCCCGTGGCGGCCTGCTGCGCGAAGGCCTGGCGTTCGATCGCTGCCAGGTTGCCGTGGTCACCAACATCGGCGCCGGCGACCACCTGGGCCTGAACTACATCACCACGGTCGAAGACCTGGCGGTGCTCAAGCGCGTGATCGTGCAAAATGTCGCCGACAGCGGCGTCGCGGTATTGAACGCGAATGACCCGGCGGTGGTGGGCATGGCCAACAACTGCCGTGGCAGCGTCACCTTCTTCACCGCCGACGCGGGGCACCCGGTCATGTCGACCCACCGCGCCCAAGGGCAGCGCGTGGTGTATGTGGACGGCGCCATGCTGGTCGCCGCCCAGGGCAAGATCGAGCACCGCATCGCGCTGGCCGAAGTGCCGATCACGCGCGGCGGCAGCATCGGCTTCCAGGTCGACAACGTGATGGCCTCGGTGGCGGCGGCATGGGCGGTCGGCACCTCGTGGGACGACATCCGCGCCGGCCTCGCATCGTTCGCCAACGAAAGCGACAACGCGCCGGGGCGCTTCAACGTCTTCAGCTACCGCGGCGCGACCGTGATTGCCGACTACGGCCACAATCCCGACGCGATCCTGGCGTTGGTGGGCGCGGTGGAAAGCATGCCCGCCAAGCGGCGTTCGGTGGTCATCAGCGGCGCGGGCGACCGGCGCGACGAAGACATCCGCCAGCAGACCGAGATTCTCGGCGCGGCGTTCGACGACGTGCTGCTGTACCAGGACCAGTGCCAGCGCGGGCGCGCCGACGGCGAAGTGGTCGCCCTGCTGCGCCAGGGCCTGGCCGGGGCCGTGCGCACCACCCACGTTGACGAAATCAACGGCGAGTTCATCGCCATCGACACTGCGCTGGCGCGCCTGGGCGAAGGCGACCTGTGCCTGATCCTGATCGACCAGGTCGACGCAGCCCTGGCCCACATCGCCGGCCGCATCGCCCAAGGCTGAGCCCCAACCGGGCTCTGACATCTGATTCGAAACATTGCCCGTCAGAGGTCAGACAAACCCCAAATAGAGCTCCGACCTCCTACAACCGGGGTCAGAGCTCTAATTCGAAACTATTTCCATCCCAATATTTCCGCACAGTCCCACGAGCTCACTCAAGAGACGCTCTCCCTCTATAGAAGCAAAAAAACCGACCAGAGTAACAAACCCATCAGCGCGCATTCCCTCCAATATGCGGCTCACGAAACGACAACTAATTGCAGATTAGAGCTCTGACCCCGGTTGTGGGAAAAGTTGCACAGGTAAAAATATTAATGTTGATAGACAGTTAAATAACATTTACACTTGGCCGCTTTAGTACCGATTAAAGATACTCGACCGCTGACCGTGTACCGCCAGCCCGAACAGAAAGCCCAACTTTGAACCCCTTTTTCCGCCTGCAGCGCGATATCTTGCTCGGCTTGCAGCGCCTGGTCGTCGGCGGTGCCGCCTTTTACGATGTACCGCCCGTTCATCCCTGCGTCTTTTTCGCCAATCACACCAGCCACCTCGATACCACCGGCCTGCTGGCCGCCATTCCGCCGGCCATGCGCGACCGCACCCGGCCCGTCGCCGGCGCCGATTACTGGAACAAGACCGCCATGCGCCGCTACATCGCGCACACGCTGCTCAATGTGGTGCTGGTCGATCGCGAAAAAGGCGGCGCGGATGCGCTGGTGCCGCTGAAAACCGCGCTCGACCAGCAAGATTCGCTGATCGTCTTCCCCGAGGGCACGCGCAGGGATACGACCCTGCCGGGCGAGTTCAAGTCCGGCCTGTATCACTTGAGCAAAGACCGCCCGACCCTGGCCTTGATCCCGGTGTACCAGCAAAACCTGCACCGCGCGCTGCCCAAGGGCGCGCCGTTTCCGCTACCGCTGCTGTGCCGCTCGCACTTCGGCGCGCCGCTCTACAACGACCGCGGCGAAGACAAGGAAACCTTCATCGCCCGCATGCACCAGGCCGTTTGCGACCTGGCCGATACTTTCTGAAAAGACCCCGATGACTCCCTTATTCATGCTGACCGGCCAGATCCTGCTGGCGATCCTGGTCCTCGCCTCGAGCATCGGCTTCGTGCTGCGGCTCAGGAATCCCGGCAATGCGACCATCGTCAACCTGAACGCCCGCATCAACGCCTGGTGGATCATGGCGGTTGTGCTGTTTTCGGCGCTGGTGCTGGGCCGCTATGTGACGATCGTGGTGTTCGGCTTCGCCTCGCTGATGGCGCTGCGCGAGTTCCTCACCCTCACGCCGACCCGCAAGAGCGATTACTGGCCGCTGTTCATCGCCTTTTTCATCGCCCTGCCGGCCCAGTACTGGCTGCTGTGGACCCAGTGGTATGGCCTGTTCGCGATCATGATCCCGGTGTATATCTTCTTCCTCATCTCGGCCGCCAGCGCGATCAGCCAGGATACCGATGACTTTTTGTCGCGCAACGCGCGCATCCTGTTCGCGGTGATGTTCTGCGTGTACGGCGTGAGCCACGCGCCGGCGCTGCTGATGCTCGACATCCCGAGCTTCCGTGGCCATAACGCCCAGTTGCTGTTCTTCTTCGTCTTCATCGTGCAGATCAGCGATGTGCTGCAGTACATCTTCGGCAAACTCTTCGGCAAGCACAAGATGGTGCCCAAACTGAGCCCCAACAAGACCTGGGAAGGCTTGCTCGGCGGCGGCCTGGCGACGATGGGGATCGGCGCGCTGCTGGCTTTTGTCACACCGTTCACGCCGCTGCAGGCTGCCGGCATGGCCGCGCTGATCGTCATCGGCGGTGTCATGGGCGGCCTGGTGATGTCCGGCGTGAAGCGCTCGCTCGGCGCCAAGGACTGGGGCACCGGCATCGCCGGCCACGGCGGCTACATGGACCGCCTCGATTCGCTCGGTTTCGCCGCCCCGGTCTTCTTCCACATCGTGCGCTGGATCTGGGCACTGCCTTAACGCACCGCCCCCTCCCCGGTGTCGTCTCCCCGGTGTCATGTCTCCCCGGTGTCAGGTCTGACATTCGTCCCCGGTGTCAGGTCTGACATTCGGACACGACCTCAACCGTCCCCGGTGTCAGGTCTGACATTCGGACACGACCTCAACTAATCCTCTGAGGGTCAATCCTCCGGGTGTCCCTCCGGGTGTCTGTCCCTCCGGGTGTCAGGTCTGACATTCGGACACAAGCCCAACCTTCCTCCGGGTGTCTCCTCCGGGTGTCAGGTCTGACATTCGGACACAAGCCCAACCTTCCTCCGGGTGTCAGGTCTGACATTCGGACACAAGCCCAACCTTAAGTACTGTTTTCCGGGCTTTAAAGGCTGAAGTCGTGTCCGAATGTCAGACCTGACACCGGCGGTGGAGCCGGTTTAACGCTGAGGCCGTGTCCGAATGTCAGACCTGACACCGGCGGCGACACCGGCGGCGGTGCAGGCCGATTCGACTTGATATCCATGTAATTCCTGAAACGATGTGTAGTAATATTACATCGGCACTATGCCGATCGCCAGTGGCGCCACAAGAATGACGTATTAAGGACAAGGGCGCCGCTGCACATCCCTCCCTCTTCAGGAGTTGCACATGCATTCTCTAGGTAGTATTACTTCACTCATCCCTTCACGCCTGCTCATCACGAGTCTGTGCGCCAGCCTGCTCGCGGCCTGCGGCGGTTCCGATGCCCCCGGCAGCAGCACGCAGGCACCGGCGACGATGTCGGAATCGGTCCAGCGCGCTTCGGTCTCGATTGCGGCCGTGGCGCCCGGCACCATCCGCATGCATTACCGCCGCACCCAGCGCGATGAAGCGCAGTGGGGCGTGTATTCCTGGTCGGGCCCCGCCAAGCCGAGCGTGGAATGGATCAGGGACCGGTTCATGCTGGCCGCCAGCGATAGCTACGGCGGCTATGTCGACATTGCGGTCGACGCCACCAAAACCAGAATCGACTTCCTGCTTACCGATGGTAGCGGCAACAAGAACTGCGCGAGCGACCAGGCCGGCGATTTTGCTGCGGACATCGCCACCCGCGGCCAGGAGCTCTGGCTGCTCGAAGGCGACTGCAAGGTCTACACCAGCGCCCCGGCAATCAGCTTCGGCAATCTGGCCAACGCCGCCGCGCACTGGCTCTCGCCCGATACCTTGGTCTGGCCCGGCACGCCGCCTGCTGCCAGCTACAAGCTGTTTTACGCGGCCAGCGGCGGCATGGGTTCCGCGCCGGATGGCGTCACCGGCGCCGATGGCAGCATCGCGCTGCGCGTCGCCGGTGCGTTGCCGCCGGCGCTGCAAGCGAAGTATCCGCACCTGGCCGCGTCCACCGCGTTGACGCTGTCCAGCGCCGACCTGGCCGGCCTGCCGGCCAGGGTCAGCGGCCAGTTCGCCATCGCGCAGTTCGATGCGGCCGGCAAGCTGGTACAGGTCACGTCGCTGCAAACGGCCGGCCTGCTCGACGCGTTGTTCGCCCCGGCCGCCGCCAACAGCGCGCTGGGCGCGACCTTCAACCGCGCCGGCGTGCCGACCTTTCGCGTGTGGGCGCCGACCGCCAAGTCGGTCGCGCTCAATGTGTATGCGGACGCCACGACCAGCAGCGCCAGCAGCGTGCCGATGACGCGCGACGGCAGCAGCGGCGTGTGGCACTACACCGCTCCCAACACGGCGTGGACCAACCGCGCCTACTACACCTATACGGTCAACGTGCTGTCGCGCTGGGCGCACAACACGGTGGTCAGCAACGTGGTCACCGATCCGTATTCATTGAGCCTGAACGCCAACGGCCAGCGCAGCTTTGTCGCAAACCTCGACAGCGCGGCGCTGAAACCGGCCGGCTGGGATGACCATGCAATTGCGCGCCTCGACCATCCGACCGATATCTCGCTGTACGAGCTGCAGGTGCGCGATTTCAGCGCCAGCGACATGACCGTACCGGCGGCGCATCGCGGCAAATTCCTCGCTTTCACCGATGTGAATTCGAACGGCATGCGCCACCTGCGCGCATTGCAGCGCGCCGGCATGAGCCACATCCACCTGCTGCCCAGTTTCGACATCGCCAGCGTGAATGAAACCGGCTGCACCACGCCAGCCATTCCGAACGCCGCCGCCAACGCCGAGACGCAGCAGGCCGCAGTCGCAGCCGCCGGCGACAGCGACTGCTTCAACTGGGGCTACGATCCGGTCCATTACAGCGCGCCCGATGGCAGTTTTGCGACCGATGCCAACGACGGCGCGGTGCGCGTGCGCGAGTTCCGCGCCATGATCAAGTCGCTGCACGAACAAGGTTTGCGCGTGACGATGGACGTGGTCTACAACCACACCAGCGGCTCGCAGCAAGGCCCGCTGTCGGTGCTCGACAAGATCGTGCCGACCTACTATTACCGCCTCAACCCGAGCGGCGCGATCATCAACGACAGCTGTTGCGCCGACACCGCCGCCGAAAACGCGATGATGGCCAAGCTGATGACCGACTCCGTGGTCACCTGGGCCACCGGCTACAAGGTCGACAGCTTCCGCTTCGACATCATGGGCATGGCGCCGCTGTCGGTCATCACCGATCTGAAAACGAAGGTCGACCGCGCAGCGCAGCGCGACATCTATCTGTACGGCGAGGCCTGGAACTTCGGCGCGGTCGGCAACGATGCGCGCTTCGTGCAGGCGCGCCAGGCCAATATGTTCGGCACCGGCGTCGGTTCGTTCAACGACCGCTTGCGCGACGCCGTGCGTGGCGGCGGCTGCTGCGATGGCGGGGCCGATCTGATCAGCCAGCAGGGCTTCATCAACGGCGCCTTTACCGACCCGAATGCGACCAGCACGCAAACGAAGGACGACTTGCTGCGCCTGGGCGACTTGATCAAGGTGGGCTTGTCGGGCACCCTGCGCGACTACAGTTTTACCGACCGCGCGGGCGTGCTGCGCAAGAACGCGGATATCGACTATTTCGGGCAGAAGGCGGGGTTTGCGGCCAGTCCGGCGGAGACCATCAACTACGTCGAAGCGCACGATAACCAGACCCTGTTCGACCTGAACGCGTTCAAGCTGCCGCAGTCGACCAGCCTGGCCGATCGCGTGCGCGTGCAGAACCTGGGCGCGGCGATCAACATGCTGTCGCAGGGCGTGCCCTTCTTCCACGCGGGGCAGGAGATCCTGCGTTCGAAGTCGCTCGACCGCGACAGCTACAACGCCGGCGACTGGTTCAACCGCCTCGATTTTGGCTACCAGTCGAATAATTTCGGGGTTGGCTTGCCGATGGCGGGCGTGAACAAGGCTAACTGGGAACTGATGTCGCCGATTCTGGCCAATGCGCTGATCAAGCCCGATATGGCGGCGATTGTGTCGGCGCGCGACTATTTCATCGACCTGCTGGCGATTCGCAAGGACAGCACCCTGTTCCGCCTGCGCAGCGCGAACGATGTGAGCGAGCGGCTCAGGTTTCACAACACGGGGCCGCAGCAGATCGCCGGCTTGATCGCGATGAGCATCGACGGCAAGCGCTATCCGGGGGCGAAGTACGGCAGCGTGGTGACCTTCTTCAATGTGGACAAGGTCGCGAAGCGCATCACGATCGATGAACTCAAAGGGCGCAAGCTGGCGCTGCACAAGGTGCAGCGCAAGTCGAACAACGACCGGCTGGCCAGGACGGCGAGCTACGAGCGCGCCAGCGGTACCTTCAGCATCCCGCCGCGCACGACGGTGGTGTTCGTGGAGAATGGTCCGTTCTGGCAGAACGACGACTAGGCCATCAAAAGTAGCGTCGTCCCCGGCCGTGGCGGGCCGCCAAGGCCGGGGACGACACGGGTGTCGCCGATACCCGGATCGGTATCACCTTCGGCAAAAACATGATTGGAGCATTTCGTGCGCGTCCCCTATTATTCGGGCAAACAAGAGCATCTAGCTCAATAACGATAATGGAGACCCATGAACCATCCCGCCCTCGCCCGTGGCCGCTCCCGCGCGGCCCATCCGATCGTCCTCAAATCGCTGGTCGCTTCCCTGCTCGCCACAGGCATGCTGACGCACCTCTGCGTAGCCGCCCAGGAAGCGATTCCCGCACCGGCTGATACGGCGGTGGTCACCGTCAGCGGCGTGCGCAAGGCGGCGCAAAGCGCGCAGGCGATCAAGAAAAACGCCGACCAGGTGGTCGACTCCATCGTCGCCGACGATATCGGCAAGTTCCCCGACAAGAACGTGGCCGAAATCCTGCAGCGCGTCACTGGCGTGCAGGTCACGCGCGGCGCCGGTGAAGCGGGCACCGTGATCATCCGCGGCCTCGGCGGCGTGGTCGCACTCCTGAACGGGCGCGAGTTCTTCTCCGATACCGGCCGCAGCCTGTACCTGGCCGATGTGCCGGCGTCCATGCTGCAGCGGATCGATGTCTACAAGACCCAGGGCGGCGACCTGCCCGAAGGCGGCACCGCCGGCGTGATCGACGTGCGCACCAACCGGCCGTTCGATTTCAAGGGACGGCAAATCAAGCTGAACGCGCGCGTCGAAAACCGCGACAAGGCCAAGACCAATAATCCCGACGTGAGCGCGATGTTCAGCGACCGCTGGAAAACCGGCATCGGCGAGATCGGCGCGCTGGTCGGCCTGTCGTACCAGCGCGGGCGCTATCATGATGAGGTGGCGTTCGCCGGCTTTCCGCTCCCGATCGACAACGGCATCACCGGCGCCGAGAACTTCGGCCGCTTCATGGGCAACGGCGACCGCAAACGCGAGGCGGGCAATTTTGCGCTGCAGTGGCGCCCGGCGCCAACCGTGGAAGTATTCGCGGAAGGCTTCCGCACGAATATCGACCACCGCTACCAGAACAATTTCATGATCGGATTCCCGCCGCACTTCGCCGGCGCGACCATCACCACCAAGCCGGGCACCAACAATCTCGATACCATCACGCGCCTGAACCAGGATGCGCCGGGCTTTGCGTCGACCCAGGCCTACCAGCACGATGTAAGCAACGAGCAGGTGGCGCTGGGCGCGCGCTGGGATGCCACGCCCAAGCTGCGGTTCACCACCGAAGTGGCGCGTACCGCCAGCTACTTCAAGGAGCGGCGCGTGATTTTCGATTTCGATTACACCGCGCGCGGCTTCGTGGGCGCGGTGCGTGCGGGCGGCGGCTACATGGACTTCCCGGGCACGAACATGGAAAACCCGGACGACGCAAAATTCCGCGTGCGCGGCGGCACCGACATCGCCAACGCGCGCCAGGGCACGTCCAACGACTGGCGCGGCGATGTGGTGTACGACGCCATTGATAACGGCATCCTCGGTTTTGTGAAGGAGCTGGCCGGCGGCGTGCGCCTGGCCGAGCGCAAGGCGTCGTCGCGCGGGATTCGCGATATGTGGTACGACAATAGCCCGCAAAAGGGCGTGCCGGCGAGCCAATTCCCGGGCTTGTGGACCCTGTCGGCGCCGACCGGCGGCAACTATGGCGTGAACCGCTACGTGGTGGCCGACTATAACTACATCCTCGATCACACCGACGTGGTGCGCACCATCCTCACCGGTTCGCCGGCGCAGCTGGAAGACAATCCACTGTCGTACTACAGCGACGTGGAACGCACCTCGGCCCTGTATGCGAAGGCCAAATTCGGCTTCCACATGGGCGTGCCGATCAGCGGCGTGGTGGGCGCGCGCGTGGTGCGCACCGAACAGACGCTCAAGGGCAATTCGTCGATCGTCGGCGTGGTGGCGCCGGTGTCGGTCGATACCAGCCGCACCGACGTGCTGCCGAGTTTTGCGCTGCGCGCGGACCTGCGCCCGACCCTGGTGGGGCGCGTGGTCGCCGGCCGCGCGGTCGAGCGGCCGGCATTTGCCGATTACAATCCGGCGCTGCGTCTGACCGACGGCGTGGCGGCGACCGCGAACTCGTCGGGCATCGTCGGCACCGGCACGGCGGGCAATCCGAACCTGCGGCCGACCAGGTCGGATAATATCGACGTGGCGCTGGAATGGTATTTCGCGCCAACCGGTTCCCTCACCGGGACCGTTTTCAAGCACAAGTTTACCGACCGTTCAGTGGAAAAGGCGGCGCGCGAAATCATCGATGGCCGCGAATACGATGTAACGCGCCGGTACAACCTGTCCAAGGCCAACCTGGAAGGCTTCGAGATGAGCTACCGGCAGTTTTACGACTTCCTGCCGGGGATGCTCAGCGGGCTGGGACTGGAGGCGAACTTCACCTACATCACCGGCAAGCAGACCAACCCGGACGGGCGCGAATCGGCATTCCTGGGGATGTCGAAGACCTCCTACAACCTGGTCGGGCTGTACGAGAAGGAGGCCTGGTCGGCGCGCCTGGCGTACAACTGGCGCTCGAAGTTCATGGCCGAGGAACGCTATCGCGGCAACGACAAGCTGGACTTGTATGTGGCGCCGTTACGCTCGCTGGACGGGTCCTTGTCGTACCGGATCAGCAAGCAGCTGACCGTGACGCTGGATGGGAATAATCTGCTGGACCAGCCGTATCACGATTATTTCAACAAGGACCCGGGTTTGGTGCGCGATACGCGCAGGTATGACCGGGCGGTGGGCCTGGCCTTGCATTACAAGCATTGATCCATTTGATGAAGGCCGGTTGCCGGCGCTCGCGATAAGCGCCGCAATCGGCACAACACCCCCTGATCGGCGCCCTCCCGCCGGCAGCATTGCGCCCGCAATGGTAAGCTCTTGTTTTTTGATAAACACGCATCGCGAGCCCTTGCGAGCCACGTAGAAAGCTTCCATGAAACAGAACTATATCAACGGCGCCTGGGTCGACGGCGCTTCGTCTTCCGCCAACATCAACCCATCGAACACGAACGACATCATCGGTCACTACGCCCAGGCCGACGCGCAGCAAACCGAGCTGGCGATTGCCGCCGCCGCTGCCGCCGCACCGGGCTGGGCGCTGTCCAACATCCAGCTGCGCGCGGACGCGCTCGACAAGATCGGCAGCGAAATCCTGGCCCGCAAAGAAGAGCTCGGCACCCTGCTCTCGCGCGAGGAAGGCAAGACCCGTCCCGAAGGCATCGGCGAAGTCGCCCGCGCCGGCGCCATCTTCAAATTCTTCGCCCAGGAATGCCTGCGCCTGCGCGGCGACAAGCTGCCGTCCGTGCGTCCCAACCTCGACGTGGAAGTCACGCGCGAGCCGGTCGGCGTGGTCGGCATCATCGCACCGTGGAATTTCCCGATCGCCATTCCATCCTGGAAAATCGCACCGGCGCTGGCCTACGGCAACTGCGTGCTGATCAAGCCGGCCGAGCTGGTGCCGGCCAGCGTCTGGGCCTTGACCGAAATCATCAGCCGCGCCGGCCTGCCGCCGGGCGTGTTCAACCTGGTGATGGGCCGCGGCAGCGTGGTCGGCCAGGCCTTCCTGCATGACCGCCGCGTCAACGCGATCAGCTTCACCGGCTCGGCCGCGACCGGCGCCAAGGTGGCGTCCGCCGCCATCGGACGCATGGCCAAGGTGCAGATCGAGATGGGCGGCAAGAATCCGCTGATCGTGCTCAACGATGCCGACCTCGCCACCGCCGTCAACTGCGCGGTGCAGGGCTCGTTCTTCTCGACCGGCCAGCGCTGCACGGCGTCGAGCCGCCTGATCGTCGAAAAGGGCATCTACCCGGCCTTTGTAGCCGCCATGAAAGAAAAACTGGCTGCCCTGACGGTTGGCGACGCGCTCGGCGCCGGCATCGACATCGGCCCGGTGGTCGACCAGAGCCAGCTCGACCAGGATATGGCATACATCGGTATCGGCCGCGAAGAAGGCGCCACCCTGGCCTTCGGCGGCGAACGGGTCGAGTGCGCCACGCCGGGCTTCTTCCTGCGACCGGCCCTGTTTACCGAATGCAGCAACGACATGCGCATCAGCCGCGAAGAAATCTTCGGCCCGGTCGGCATGGTCATTCCTGCCGACAGCTACGAGCACGCATTAGCCATGGCCAACGATACCGAGTTCGGCCTGGCCAGCGGCATCGTCACCACCTCGCTCAAGCATGCGACCCACTTCAAGCGCCACGCCGAAGCGGGCATGGTGATGGTCAATGTGCCGACTGCGGGCGTCGACTACCACGTGCCGTTTGGCGGGCGCAAAGGGTCGAGCTACGGCTCGCGCGAACAGGGCACGTACGCGGCCGAGTTCTTTACCACCGTCAAGACTGCTTACTGCGGCGTGTAAGCATGCAAACAAAAACGCCCGGTCGACACCGGGCGTTTTTGCGGGACAGCGATGCAAACCGGAAATCAGGCCGCTTCCGCCACTTCCTCTTCCTTGGCAACATCAGTCACCACTGGCTGGCGAATCAGGTAATCGAAGGCGGACAGTGCCGCTTTCGATCCTTCGCCCGCAGCGACCACGATCTGCTTGTACGGCACCGTGGTCACGTCGCCGGCGGCAAACACGCCGGGCAGGCTAGTGTGGCATTTGGCGTCGACGACAATCTCGCCGTACTTGCTCAGCTCCAAAGTCCCTTTCAGGAACTCGGTATTCGGCACCAGGCCGATTTGCACGAACACGCCTTCCAGCGCCACGTGATGCTCGGCACCGGTCGCACGATCCTTGTAGCCGAGGCCATTGACCTTCTGGCCATCACCGGTAATCTCGGTGGTCTGCGCATTGACGTGAATGGTCACGTTCGACAGGCTTTTGAGCTTGTTGACCAGCACCGCGTCGGCTTTCAGCGCATCGGCAAACTCGACCAGGGTAACGTGCTGGACGATGCCGGCCAGGTCGATCGCCGCTTCCACGCCCGAGTTGCCGCCGCCAATCACGGCCACGCGCTTGCCTTTGAACAATGGACCATCGCAATGCGGGCAATACGCCACGCCCTTGTTCTTGTACTCGGCTTCGCCGGGCACGTTGACATTCCTCCAGCGCGCGCCGGTCGAGACGATCACGCTGCGCGCCTTGAGCACGCCGCCGTTTTCCATGTGCACCTCGACCAGGCCGCCCGGCGTGGCCGCGGGAACGATGCGCTCGGCCCGCTGCAGGTTCATGATATCGACTTCGTAATGACGAACCTGCGCCTCAAGGGCGGCGGCGAATTTGGGCCCGTCGGTTTCCAGCACCGAGATATAGTTCTCGATGGCCATGGTGTCGTTGACCTGGCCGCCGAAGCGCTCCGCCGCCACGCCGACACGGATGCCTTTGCGGGCCGCATACACCGCCGCTGCCGCGCCGGCCGGGCCGCCGCCGACGATCAGCATGTCGTAGGCGGATTTTTGATTGAGTTTCTTCGCTTCACGGTCAGCCGAATTCACGTCGAGCTTGGCGACCAGTTCTTCCACGGTCATATGACCGGACGTAAACATGGTGTCGTTCTTGAAGACCATCGGCACCGCCATCACCTGGCGCGCCTCGACTTCGGCCGGATACATGCCGCCGTCGATGATCACGGTGCGGATCTTCGGATTGAACACCGCCATCAGGGTCGCTGCCTGCACCACGTCGGGGCAATTGTGGCAGGACAGGGACATGTACACGTCAAAATCCATCGATTCGTCGAGCGCCTTGATGGCGTCGATGACGTCGGGTTCCACTTTGGGCGGATGGCCGCCGGTCCACAGCAAGGCCAGCACCAGCGAGGTGAATTCATGGCCGAGCGGAATCGCGGCGAAGCGCACGCCGTGGGTTTCGCCTTCGCGGGCGATCACGAATGAGGGCTTGCGGCTGTCGGTGCCCGACTCGTCAACACTGACTTTATCGGACAGGCTGCTGATCTCGGCCAGCAGTTCACGCAGTTCGGCACTTTTGTCGCTGTCGTCGAGCGTGGCGATCAGACGAATCGGCGCGCGCAGGTTTTGCAAATAGCCTTGCAACTGGGTTTTTAAGGTGGCGTCAAGCATGTTGATATCCGTAAGAAAGTGCCTTGAATTAAGACCGGGAACCGTCGGGCTGGTTCCCGGTGCGGGGAAGGCAGCGCAAGGCGCCGCGCCCTCCCCGGGGTGTTGCTAGTGCATGACTACTTAGATCTTGCCGACCAGGTCCAGCGATGGGGTCAGGGTTTTTGCGCCTTCGTTCCACTTGGCTGGGCAAACCTGGCCTGGGTTGGCGGCGACGAACTGGGCAGCTTTGAGCTTGCGCAGGGTTTCCTTGACGTCGCGGGCGATGGCGTTGTCATGGATTTCCAGGGTCTTGATGACGCCTTCCGGGTTGATGATGAAGGTGCCGCGCAGCGCCAGGCCTTCTTCTTCGATGTGCACGCCGAAGGCGCGGGTCAGTTTGTGGGTTGGATCGCCAACCAGCGGGAACTGGGCCTGGCCGACGGCAGGCGAGGTCTCGTGCCAGACTTTGTGCGAGAAGTGGGTGTCGGTGGTGACGATGTACACTTCCGCGTTGGCTTTCTGGAACTCGGCGTAGTTCTGGGCTGCATCTTCGACTTCGGTCGGGCAGTTGAAGGTGAACGCGGCAGGCATGAAAATCACGACCGACCACTTGCCCTTCATCGACTCGTTCGAGACTTCAACAAATTTGCCGTTGTGGAAAGCTTGGGTTTTGAACTCTGGAACTTGCGTATTGATCAGCGACATAGATATCCTCGTGCGTGGTTTTGTGGGTTAAGAAAAACTATCGAATGAGAAGCTCTCATTGGTTTCTATGATACGACAAGATAGGCCGGACACCTCATTGTTTGTATTAATGAGGGTCATTGGGAATTTTGTATGAGGCCGAGCATGGAGCTGGCGAAAGTGACGGCTTTCCCCGTGGTTGAGGGCGCGCTTCGATGCGCGCACGCGCAGGGACATGATAGTATGTACCCACGATGTAGAGAATTCGGTAAGGATAGAAGCCCGACGTGCTGATGCTTACCAGCGAAAGCCTGTGCTGCTGTTCGATTGCCACGCCGGGAAGTCGCCATGACAATGGAGGACGACATGGTCCGTAAATCACAAAAAACCGTCACACTGACTAAGCAACATGGTGAAAAAGCGCTCAACGACGTTCCGCCTGCACCGCTGGCATCCGCAGGGTTCAGCGAGCTGACTCTGCGCGCGCTTGAAGAAAATGCCTTACGGGCTTGCACAACGCCCCCGCAGCCGATGTCAAAAGACGACTTTGATCGTCTTCTGGATGAAGCAAGAGATGCTTCTTGATGCCCTATCCCGCGTTTGCCCGGTTTGATCTATCTGGCTCGATATTTTCGCGTCAGCTGAACAAATTGATGGCCGATGACCTCGTGCTTTACAGACGCGTGTTGCGAGCATTAAAAGCGCATACAGAATCTCCCTGGCACGAATTTGCAGAGGCGACCTCTGTCGACTTCTATGAGGCATCTTTCGACGGGTCGTATACGATTATTGGATTTGATCTGCTGGACGGCGAGGTCAGACTGACGGCCCAGATTATCGACGACGTGATTGTCATCGGTGCCTTTCACAAGCCGATCATTCATGTTGCCACCTGATACTGCATCCTTCTGACTAGTTTCCCCTGCCGAATTTGCCGATCATCGTTCCAGGGGCTGCCATTCGTCCAGAATCGGTGCGCATTGCCCTGCACCCCAGCACGAAAGCGGTAAATGGCGTCCTTGACATCAACGCAGCGCCGCGCCGCACCCTGCCGGACTATTTACCAGTGCGTTCGCGGATCCATTCGTGTAAAAATGCCGCCCGAGGTAAGACGGACGGCTTGCACGAGGAAGAAGCGGGTTTTCGCCCGCTTCTGGACGTCACTCAATCAGACAAGTTGCGGCGACAAATCGCGTAATGCCGAACCTGCCTGCAGGGGCTGCGCGCTGACACCGAACGCAGGACTCGACAACAATGCGCCGGCTGGCAACATCGACATCGAGGACAGGTTGCCATTCCCGGCGTATTGATAGGCAAGATCACCGCCTATCGCCGCCGTGTCGCTTCCGCTCAGGTAAAAATTGAGCAGGGAAGTCGACAATGCCCAGCTGGTCATGGCCGGCGTTGCCGTCCTGGCTGCATCGAAAGCGCCGACCAGTCCGTCGAAGTTGAACTGTTCCACCTTCTTGTTGTTCAACTTGTTGGCCGAGGTGGCGTTGTAGTCGCTGCCGCCTTCGATCACCATCTGCAGATTGGCAACGCTGCGATTGGCCGGCGCCGCATACCAGTCCTTGAAGGTGATCTGTTCGGACGCTCCGGTAACGAGGATCAGGTCGTTCGCGGTTTTCTTGAACAGCAAATCCGCGTACAGCACGCCCTTGCCCAGCGAAACGGTATCGTCCTTGCCGGCACTCGCATTGACCACATCCTGCCCATCGCCGCGGTTGAACGCGATGATATCGGCGCCCCCGCCCGTCACGATGACGTCGCTGCCGGCGCCGCCCATCAGCATCTCCTTGCCGAGCCCACCGGTGAGCTTGTCGGCGCCGGCGCCGCCATTGAGCAGATTATTGCCCACGGTGTCAGTCAGCGTATCGTCACCAGCGCCGCCCTGGAGCAGGTCGTTGCCGGCGTCGCCGCTCAGCGCATTGTCAGCGATGTTGCCAACAAGCAGGTTGTTGAGCGTGTTGCCCGTGCCGCTGACGCCGGCCGAGCCTGTCAGGAACAGCGCTTCGATATTGGCCGCCAACGTGCTGTTGAAAATGGACTTGAGCGTATCGCTGCCTTCGTTGGCCGCTTCGATCGCGACGTCGGAGATATTATCGACGATGTACACGTCGTCGCCAGCGCCGCCAGTCATGGTATCGATGCCGGCCATGCCGTTGAGGACGTTGCTGGCCGCGTTACCGACCAGGACGTTGTTGAGTTCATTGCCTGTCGCATCGGCAAGCGCGGTACCAGTCAAGGTGAGGTTTTCCACATTCGCAGGCAGGATGTAGCTCACTGTGGAACGAACAACATCTGTGCCGCCACTGGCGCTCTCGATGATCTTGTCGGCGCCTGCTTCAACCATATAGGTATCGTCACCCGCACCGCCAGTCATGGTATCGGTGCCCGCGCCGCCATCGAGCGTGTCGTTGCCGGCGCCGCCGCTGAGCGCGTCGTTTCCTGCCATGCCATTGAGCACATCGTTACCGGCACCGGCGTTCAACTGATCGGCGCTGGCGGTACCGCTCAGTGTCTGATTCTGCAAGCCGACGGTGAGGTCGAAGACATCGCTCGCGCTCAGATTCCCGCTATCCCTGGCGCTCACCTTGACGCTGAATTTTCCCGCCGTGGCCGCCGTGCCGCCGAAGGTACGGGTAGTGGCATTGAACGACAACCACGTCGGCAATGCGGCTCCATCGGCCAAGGTGGCGCTGTAGGAAAGCACGGTGCCTGCATCCGGATCGGTGAAAGCGCCGGCCGGCAGCACATAGCTGAAGGCGGTGCCAAGCGCATTGGACTGGTCGGCAAGGGCGCTGGACAGGACGGGCGAGCGGTTTGCGGGGTTGACCACGACCGAAACATAGGTTCCGATAGCCAGGCCATAATTATCGGTGCCCATCAGGAGGAATGGCGTCGTACCAATATCGGCCAACGCAGGTGTACCCGCTAGCGTGCGCGACGCCGGATCGAATTTGAGCCAGGCCGGCAGAGGCAGCTTATCGGCACGGATACTGTACGTAACGGAGTCGCCAGGGTCGGGATCGACAATCGTCCCGGCGGCCACTGTATAGGTGAAAGGCTTGCCAACCTGGGCCGTGAAAGCAGGTACCGGCAACTTGACGTCCGGCCGGTTATTCGCTGCCGCGCTATCAATGAAACTTTGAATCTTGGCCTGATTCCATGTAATTCCGTTCGCAAACTCGATGCGTTCTATCTTATTATTCGCGGACACGCCATTATTGATTGCGTCGGGGGAAAAATAATTAGCGAAAAAGACTGAATCCGTGGTGCCCTTGATTGTCAGTATCAGGCGGCCATTATTCTTCTCCACTTTGATGTCGCTCTCGGTAATGTCCTTGCCAAAGCGTAATGTGTCGACGGCGCTGATGTCATCCAGGTTATCAATCTGATCGTTGCCGTCGCCACGTTCGAATAAATACACATCATCGCCCGCCTCGCCCTTCAGGTAATCTTTGCCCGTGCCACCCGCGAGCTGATCGTTACCGGCACCGCCAAACAGCGTATCGTTGCCGGCCTTGCCAAAGAGGCGGTCATTTCCCGCGAAGCCACTCAGATTGTTATTAAGCCCGTTTCCAGTAACGACGTTATCAAGCTCGTTACCATAACCGATGACCGCGTTGCCGGTCAGGGTCAAGTTTTCGATCTCCGTCATCAGGTAGTAGTGCGAATCAAAGCTGCGCTCGATGGTATCGATGCCGCTTTCGTCCTCGATCTCATCATTCATGCTGTCGATGATATAGGTATCGTCGCCCGCCATTCCGAACAGGCGGTCCATGCCGGCGCCGCCATCGAGACGGTTGTTGCCCGCATTGCCGACGATGAGGTTGCTGTCGGCGTTGCCGGTGGCACCGATATTGTCCTCGCCTGTCAAGGTCAGCGATTCCACATTGGCTGGCAGGGTGAAAGTAGCGCTGGCATCGACATGATCATCCCCGTCCCCCGCCAGTTCGACGACGACATCGAGTGTGTTGTCGACCAGGTATACGTCGTCACCCGCGCCGCCAGCCATGGTGTCCTTGCCCAGGCCACCATCAATCGTCTGGATGCCATTACCGGCAATCAAATGGTTGTTCAGCGTGTTGCCGGTCAGGACCGCGCCCTCGCCCTCGCCGCTGAGCACAACATTCTCGACATTGTCGGGCAGCGCGTAACTGGCCAGCGTTGTACGAACCGTATCGGTGCCCTCGTCTTCGTATTCGGAAATGAGGTCGCTTTCGTCGTAGATCGAATAGGTATCGTTGCCGGTGCCGCCGAGCAGAACATCGTAGCCAGGCCCGCCATCGAGTTCATCGTCGCCTCCCAATCCGTCGAGCCGGTCATTCGCGGGTCCCCCATTCAACACATCATTGCCAGGCGTGCCTTCGATGCTGAGATTGGGACTGACAACAATATCGAACTCATCCGATGCGGATTTGCCGCTCAGGTCGGTTCCTGTCACCTTGACGCTCACGGTCGATGGCGTGTCGTACCATCCGCTGAAACGACGCAGCACCGGATCGAAGGTCAACCATTCGGGCAGCACGGCGCCTGTACTGAGGGTGGCGCTGTAAGTGAGCACATCGCCTTGGTCCGCGTCCGCGAACACGTCGCCAAGGCTGAACTGGAATGATGACCCTTCCGAAGTGGCGACGTCGGGTATGGCCGACTTGACGGTGGGCGCCACGCTTGCCGGACCGACAGTAAGGTTCAATGGCGCTTTCGCGCTCTCGCCGTACAAATCCGTGCCGTAGAGGTAGAAAACCAACTTACCCTGATCGCTGGCCGCTGGCGTCCCCCATAGTCTCATGGTGAGGGGATCGAAGTTCAGCCACGATGGCAATGCAGGGTAGCCAGGTAGCGGCCCGACATTAAACGACAGCACATCGTACCGGTCATACTCCTCGTGCCTATCCGTCGGCAACACCACGCTGAACGGACTGTTGATGTTGCCATACATCGGAAGAATCGTATCGCGGGCTAACGGCTGTTCGTTTCTGTGCGGGACTGCCATCTGATCGATGGCAGCGGTATTCCAACTGCTGCCGTCAGCAAACAGCACTTGTTCGATCTTTCCAGTACGAACTCCATTGGTCGACAAGAAATAGTCTTCAACAAACAAGGTATCGCCAGGGAGGATCGTGAGGACCAGCTTGTTTTCCCATCGTTCGACCAGCACATCACTGGCCAGCACGCCGTCGGCGATGCGGATGGTGTCGACCTTGCCGGCCGCGACATCATTGACGACGATCGCATCCGGTCCATCGCCCTTGCCGAACAAGAAGGTGTCGTTGCCGGCGCCACCCACCATCCGGTCGCGCCCTGGCCCACCGCCCAGCACGTCGTCGCCAGCGCCGCCATCGAGCGTATCGTTGCCTTCCCCACCAGACAGGCTGTCGTTTCCAGACAGGCCCAGCAGCGTATCCTGGCCTTTGCGGCCCGTGATGAGGTCGTTGCCGGCAAAGCCTTCGAGCTTGTCGTTCAGGTCCGTGCCCTTGAGCGTCAACTGATGGACCATGGGGATGGTCCACAGCGTGCCGTCGGCGAATGCAATCTGCTCGACCGCCAGGTTGAGGTCGGTACGGCCGCTGAAGTAGCTCCATATGGTGACGCCATCGCCCGTGGCGCCAAAATTGAGGCGCAAGGTGGGTCCGTCGCGCGTGGCCTCCACATCGGCAGGCGCCAGACCGGCGCCGAACTCGAGCCGGTCCACCTCGGGTGAGACGACGACCGGACTGACGTCACTGATCGTATCCTTGCCATCGCCCTTGTTGAAACGATAGGTGTCCGTACCGCCGCCGCCGATGAGGTCATCGTTGCCAGCGCCCCCGGCCAGGGTGTCGTTGCCGGCGAAACCCTCGACGCGGTCGTTCCCGGCCTTGCCATCCATCAGGTCGTTGGCATCGCTGCCGTACAGCTTGTCGTTACCAGCGGTTCCGGTAAGTAAAAAGGGCAGGATGTTGGCCAGGGTCCATTTGGTGCCGTCGGCAAATTTGACTGTCTCCACCTGCGACAACGCCAGCTCGTCAGCCTTGAAGTAGTTCAAGACACGCACACTGTCGCCGCTGGCCGGCAAGCTGAGGATCAGGTCGTTGTCGACGCGGACCGGCTTGACGTCGGCCACCGCGACGCCAGGCAAGAACTCGATGGTGTCGACACCGGCGTGCGATGGCATATCCTGGTTGTCGATGGTGTCGTTGCCGTCGCCTTTACCGAAGACATAGGTGTCGGCACCGCCGCCGCCCTTGAGGAGATCGTTACCCACCCCGCCCTCAAGGCGGTCGTTGCCGAACCCACCGAGCAGGGTATCGTTGCCGGCCAGGCCCTTGAGCGTGTCGTGGCCCCAGCCCCCCTCTTTCTGCTCGGCCGCCGCGGTACCGGTGTAGGCCTCGTTGGGGTCGATCAAGATCGTCAACGGGGCCGAGACCAGCGCACCGTTGCTGTCGCTGGCCGTAATCAGGACCGTGGTCGGTCCCGTCACCGGCGGAATACCCGAAAAGGTCAGCGTGGCCGGATCGAACTTGAGCCATGCCGGCAGAGGTCCGCCGTTGGCGGCACTCGCCGAATAGGACAGGATGTCGCCTGCATCGGCGTCGGCAAAACTACCGGCCGGTATGCTCAATTGCCACAGATCGTTGGCCGCGCCGCCTGATCCTTTGGGCACCACAACGACTGTCGGGGCGCGGTTTTCAACGTCGAGCTTGAGCAAGGTTTTCGTGCTCAGCCCGTTGGCATCGGTGGCCGTTACGGCAAGTACCAGACGCTCGAGGGTGCTTGAAGTACCACTCAGGACACCTGTTGCGGCATTGAATTTCAACCAGGATGGCAAACCTCCACCGCTGTCCAGAGTCACGCTGTAGGTCATCGCATCCTTGTCGGGATCGACAAAAAGGCCAGTGGGCAAGGTGTAGCTGAGAGGCATGCCGCGCGCCGTTTTCAAGTCGTTCAGCACAAGCTTGGCCTCCGGCGGAAGGTTGGCCGCACCGATATTCACCCCAATGCCAATGATGGCACTGGCGCCATAATTGTCGCTTGCTTTTATCGATACCTGAAAGTTGCCGACGCTCGCGGCGTCGGGCACGCCCGACAGCGTACGGGTCGCAGCATCGAATTTCAGCCAGGCAGGCACCGGCGAATTGTTGCTCATCGTAACGCTGTAGTTCAGCTTGTCATCCGCATCCGGCTCGGTCAGGTTGGCTGCGGCGAGGGTGTAGCTGAAGGGCACGCCCGCGCGCGCTGACAGATAGGGGATCCCCGGCCCACCCACTGGCGTCTTGTTATTCTGCTGCCGGACAATCTTTGCATCGACCTGTGCGGCAGTCCAGACCACGCCATCGGCAAACTCGATACGGTCAATTTTTTGGTCAGAGACTTTTGTGCCTTCGATCAAATCGGGAGCGTAGTAATTCTTGATGAAGATTTGATCGCTACTATCCTTGATACTCAACACCATATCGTTACCGCCGCGCTGCGCGAGGATATCCGACTCGGCAATACCCGCGCCGAAACGCAGCACATCGACCGCCTGAACGGTTGCCGGATTGGCGGTATCGCGCAACAGATCGGTATTATCGATGGCATCCGCACCATCGCCACGGTTAAAGAGGTACACGTCATTGCCTGCGCCTCCCTTGAGCCAGTCATTGGCGCCGCCACCGGCGAGCGTATTGCCCAGAGCGTTACCAGTAATGCTATTGGCCAGTTCATTGCCGCTGCCATCGATACTGCCATTGCCCGTCAGGGTCAGGTTCTCGAGATTGTCGCCGAGCTGATAACTGACGCTGCTGGTAACGTAATCAATGCCTGGCACGGCAACCACTGCTGCGGACGAGCCGGCCATCATCATCAAGGCGTCGCCGCTTTGGTCCAGTCCCCCGGACGTGGACGACTGTTTGCTCGCCGTGGCGGGGGCCGGCGGCGCGGTTTCACGGATCACATCGCCGACATTGTCGACGGTGTAGCTGTCGTTGCCTTCCCCGCCATCGAGGATGTCGGCACCGCTGCCGCCATCGAGCACGTCGTCGCCGGCGCCGCCCAGCAGTACGTCGTCGCCACCGCCCCCAACGAGTTGGTCGTTGCCATCGCCACCATCAAGAAAATCGCTGTCATTCCATTCGACCAGCAGTTTGGCCGCCTCATCGTCGCCCCACATGAGGTCGTTACCGGCGCCGCCGATCAGGCTATCCTTGCCCCCGCCACCAGCCATTTGATCATCGCCTTCGCCGCCTTCGAGCAGGTCGTTGCCGTGCAGCTTGCCGTTCAGCGTCAGCCTGCCTTCGTCGCCGAACAAGAAGTCGTTGCCAGTTCCTCCGCTCAGCGTGTCGTCGCCACCGCCGCCTTCGATGGTGTCTTTGCCTTCTTCGCCGACAAGATAATCATTGCCCCATACAAACGCCGCGTCGCCCGCTGCCTGCGACCCGTACATGTCGCCCAGCAGCGCGTCATCGCCCGCGCCACCGTACAAGGTATCGTTCTTGCCACCGCCCTGCAAGAAATCCTTCCCATCTTCGCCATCGAGATAATCATTGCCTTGGAACTCGGCCTTGATATAGCTTTCGTCCGTGCTGGCGCCTGACGAATCGCCCCACAGTTTGTCGTCGCCGGTGCCGCCGAACATGGCGTCATTGCCGCCACCGCCAGTCAGGCTGTCGTTGCCTTCTTCACCATCAAGGTAGTCCTCGCCCCAGATGAGGGCATTGTCCGCAGGAGAAGATAGATTCGCTGCAGAGGTGTCCCCTAATAAATTGTCAGCGCCGAGGCCGCCGTACAAGGTGTCGTTCCTGGCGCCGCCTTCAATGTAGTCGTCGCCATCTTCGCCATCGAGGTAATCCTCGCCATGGAATTGAAGGCCCGCATAATTTTTGGCGTCGGTTTTGCCGGCCGAGTCACCCCATATTTTGTCGTTATCGGCGCCACCGAACACGACGTCGGAACCGCCATCGCCGGAAATCGTGTCATTCCCGGCCCCGCCATCGACGAAATCGTGACCGTGTATCGAATCGCTAACGCTGCTGAGCAAACCCGTCACGGTTGTACCGTCGCCATCGATGTTGTCGTTGCCGTCGTTACCCTCGAGTACGTCGTCGCCGGCGCGCCCGCTGATCCTGTCATTACCCGTACCACCGAGAACACGATCGGCGCCATCGCTACTGATCAGCGTATCGTCGCCAGCTCCACCATCGATATAATCAGAATCCGCGCCGAATGGATCATCGACACCATCCCAGGTATTGACCGGGCTGTCGCCAACGCTCTTGACATACACCCCCCAATTTGGGCCAGCGGTGACAACAGGCTTCCCCTCCGGTGGTTTCCAAGTATCCTTCGAACTTGTGCGGCGCGGCATGTTCAGGGTTGACGAGCTGGAAATGTGATCTTTTCCCGCGCCTCCCAACAGGTAATCGCTGCCTGGGCCGCCACCGATCATGTCGTCGCCATCGCCGCCGTCGATGTAGTCGGCATCGCCCGCCCCATCGAGCGCATCGTTGCCACCCATGCCAAGTAGTCTGTCGCGCAGGGGGCCTGCCCGAAGTACGTCAGGGAAATTTGGCTGCGTCACGCCATTGCTCATCGTGCCGTCGGCCAACCACTCTGTTTTACTCCAATCGTAGTATTCGCCTACCAGCGGCGGACTCTGATCGCCCCGCAGCGTGCGCGTGAAGTCGCCGCTGTTCTTCAGGACCAGGTTGAACGTATTGGTCGTGATGAGGCCATCTTTGCCCGAGACGCTCGCTGCCACAGTCGCGCTGGCATCGGTGCTCAATGGGCCCTCCTGGACCAGCGCGAACGAGACCTGTGTCTGTCCCTCCACGAGCGGGATGAGCGCGCCGCTGGCGGGCACAGTGACGTCGCCGAGGATGGCTTTCAGGCTATCCCCAGTGCCGCCGATCTTCAGGGTAACAGTCTGGCCTGCCTTGGCCGCCTGGTTCAGGTAGAGCGTGAAGGTGCGGCCAGTGCCTTCCACCAGCTCGGTACTGCCTGACAAGCTCCCGTCGAAGCCGGGCTGATTCCAGACATTGCCGCCACCGCCGACCTTGATCGCGGCCTTGACCGCACCGTCGAGCTGAATGCCCAGGTAGCCGCCCGCTTGCGCCTTTGCAAGATCGAAATTGCTGATACTGACGCTATTATTGCTGTCGTTACCTTTGGCAATCACCAGTTTTTTGCCGGTGCTACTCTCAGCGGAATCCATCAAGGACAGCGTGGCTGAAACGCCGCCGCCCATGTCGAAGCGCCACTGGTCGCGCTTGCCGTTAGCGATGCCTTTGCCGATCGTCACGCCATCGATTTGAATGCGGCCAACGCCGCCGAGATCGTAGATGACGTCGTTACCGTAATTACCGCTAAATACATATGTGTCGTCGCCTTCGCCGGCGTTGAGCAGATCGTTGTCGGTGCCGCCGTCGAGTTTGTCGTTGCCTACCCCGCCAAGTAATTTGTCCTTGCCTGCACCGCCCGTCAAGGTGTCATTCCCAATACCGCCATATAACGCATCACCACGTACACCGCCTGTCAACTCATCAGCGCCGCCAGCACCTACGATTGCAACTCCATAGTCTTCGATTGCTTTTTTTAGTCGTGGATCAATATCAAACGACAATTTTGATCGTTTCAAGTAATCCGCGTCCATGACATCGGCATTGTCCGTCCCATAAACAATGCCACGCCCAGCGTTATCGATAAATCGCGTGCTACGCGCATTCCAAAGCTTAGTTAGAAATTCTTCATTCTCCCAAATTACTTCGATTGGCAAGACGCCATTCCCGGCGGATCTCCCCATAGAATTGAAATTCACTGATCGTAACGGCAATAGAGCTTCATTAGTAAATCTAAAATTAATCCTCCGACCAAGTCCAGTGATCAATTTTTCCGTTCTCCCAACACTGGATGGATCTATGCGCGGGCCAATTTTGTTGTTGGCAAAATCAGTAAAAATGTCCCCACCGGTTAAATCGAAATTCTCAAAACTATCCTTATTTACATAAGGCAAAATAGCGAAATCCTCAATATGGCGCCGCCCATCTTTCTCGATAATGAAACGCGCACTTGAGGCTATATAGAAAGCGGTATTCCCCCAAATATAAGCCCGATCAAGATAATCTCCATTATGATCATCATGCCACGATTGATTCACCTTAACGATCGCTGATTCGATGCCCATCGTGGCGAAAATTTCTTTTTTGTCGTAGACACCCGGAACAAGTGCATGCGAAGATGTATCATGTAGAGTTGGACTCAAAAATCGATTCACTGCTTCAAAATCAGCAGGGACAACGAAACGACCAGGCCCGGCCATGTACTCAACGACTGCAATGTCGAAAGACTCGACTATGCCAGACGATCTAACTAGTGCTGCATCCGTAAGATCAGCGGGGACGGCAGTTTTACCATATAGGTAAAAATTGGTAATCTCTACAGCAGTAGGCAAAGTCATACAATACTCCATTTACAAACTACAAATGTTATGCGGTAGCAAACGAGTTTGCCCACCCCACGATATAATTCAGTGCCACGTTCAAATTTTTCAATAACCATAAAATGCAATAATTCAGAATCAAAAAAAAGTCACCGCGCACTGCCGTAAAATCGGAACATTTTCATCCTTCGCTGATGGAGATTTTCTGAAATCTTCACTTACAGGTATTAACATGAAAGGGGACGCAGAAAAGAAACCCGTGCCATTTTCACACAATCCTTTTTTGTCATTGATATGCATTTTCTTACAATATACTAGTTGCGCAGCAATGTTATTCGCATTTTTACTTAACTGATCCCGGATGAGATTCAGACTATCAGGATAAATTCCACGTTCTCTTTTATAGTTCTCAAGCGCTCCTTTGATCTCAATTTCGGCCGCTGAAAATAACTTCCCCAGTCGTTCTGCCGCCCTACACGTCCCCTCACTATTTTGTGGATCCTGGTAAAAACTCTCATCGCACAAAAACTCATTAAGGCGACGTGCCTCGCTCAATTTATTTTTCCGTTCCAATTCTCGCGCTTCCCCATATATTTTTTGCTGACAGGCCGCATGTGCAGCCTTGGCCTTAATGTACCAAACGCCGACAAAAATTACTGACAACGATGCAATGATTAAAAAGAATCGTTTTCCTTGCCCCTGAAAAATACTTGGCGCTTTTATTTCCATACAATCTCCAATTTTTTACCGATCAAGATTATGCAATTTCCCAGCATTGTTCGCTGCATTACTTTTATCACCATTAATTCCCCCATTATTAAATCCAAATTCAAAATTAACGTTTCCCATCTGCTTAATTTTCATGCGGAATTGAAAAAATCGCCTATTTCCCCCTGCCAAATAGTTGAGTGGCGAACAGGAAAAATTGGATAAAGATAAAAATTCAGGCTCGTCCCATGCCACGCCCTCATCGCTCACGCGCGGCTTCAGCAGCCGCCTTCTGCACCGGAGATAACAGATATTCCAATACAGTACGCTTACCTTGATTAATTTCCACCACGACTTGCATCCCGGACGCAATATGAAGAAGCTTGCCTTGCGGATCATTCAGCGCTTGCCGATCCAGGCGAATGCGCGCCTTGTAACTCGCGCTGCCGCTCGGCTGCCCCTTACTCCCACCCCCGCCCTCATCCGCCCGCGATGGCTCGCTGGCATCAGCGCTGATGTGAATGACAGTCCCGCTCAACATGCCATGCCGCTGAAACGGGTACGCCGCCAGCTTTACCTTGGCACTCTGCCCCACCGCGACAAACCCCACATCCTCGTTCTTGATATTCACATCGGCAAACAACAGCTCGTCTTTCGGCACCAAGGTCAGCACAACCGCGCCCGGCTGCACCACCGCTCCGGTCGTGGTCGTCGCAAGGTCCTTGATCACGCCATCCTGCGGTGCGCGCAGCACCATCTGTCCTTCGCGATAGCTGCTCTTGTCCAGGCTGGGCTGCAATTGGCCCAGCTTGGCGCGAATCTCCGCCAGTTCACGCTCCAGGTCGCTCTTGTACGTGCTGTGCAATTGACTGAGTTTCTGGCGCTGCGCCGCCATCGCCGAATTCAACGCGGCCACGGTCGACCGTTGCGCGTCCAGATCCTTTGCCTTTTCAATCGCCTCGCGCCCCTTGTCATCGCTCTGGCGCGTCGGCACATACCCGTCGCGCGACAGCTCGGCGAGGTTCTTGGCGGCCGCCTGATACGTGGGCAGGGTCTGCTCCAGCTTGGCGAGCGTCTCGCCGGCACTCTTCTTTTCGAACTCCATTTTTTGCAACAGTGCTTTCTCCTGCTCCAGGCTATCGTTGAATGCACCACGGCGCGCCTGGTACTGGCGTTGCACCTGGGCGAACAACAGCGCGTCATCCCCGTTGTGCGCCATCATCGGTTTACCGGACAGTTCAGCCTCGATGCGCCGCGCCTGCATTTTCTGGGTAACCAGGTCACTACTGACGCCACTCTTGTCGGCGCTGGCGAGCGTTGCATCCAGGCGCGCAAGCACCTGCCCGGCCTTGACCGTGTCGCCTTCCCGCACCAGCAACTCCTTGACCACGCCCGCCTCGGATGGTTGCACGATCTTGACCAGAGTTTGCGGCGCCAGCTTGCCGTCGGCGCTGGCGATAATGTCGAGCTTGCCGAAGGCCGCCCATACAATCAGCACCAGCACCAGTACCGACACCGCGCGCAGCACCATGCGGCCCGCCGTGCTGGGGTCCTGCCGTTCAATCCGGCTTAAAGGGTCGTGCCAGCGCTTGGGCGGACGTAGTGGAATGACCGTCGCGCCGGACGGATCGGCGTGGGATGGGGCCGCCGCAGCGGCGGGCGTTTGATTCGAGCTCATGGTAGTCATTTCTGTTTATGCGGCGCTAAGGGGCGATTCGGCATTCGGGAACCCTGGGTTGCCGAGCGAGGCAGGAGCCGGCGCCAGGGTGACGCGCTGCGCTCCGTTCGGGCCGAGTCGATAGACTGCATCGAGCTGCAAGCCCTTGGGCATGCCGTGGGTAATGAACAGCATCGTGACCTTGCCGCGCAAGGCGTTGATGGTGTGCGCAAACTGTTCGGCGGTGGACTGGTCGAGTGCGCTCGTCGCTTCATCGAAGACGAGAATGCTCGGCCGCTTGAGCAAGGCGCGCGCAATCGCAATACGCTGCTTCTGCCCGCCGGACAGGCCCGCTCCACGCTCGCCAATCTCGGTCTGGTAGCCCTTGGGCAGCGCCTCGATGGCGCTATGGATTTCCGCCATCTGGCACGCCGCCGTGACCTGCTCGAAACTGGCGTCGGGACTGGCCATTTGCAGGTTCTCGAAGATGGTGCCCGAGAACAGGACCGTCTCTTGCGGAACCACGCCAAAATGGCTGCGCAGTTCATTGGCGGACAGATAGCGGATATCAACCCCATCGACCAGAATGCGCCCGGCGCTGGGCTGGTAAAAACCTTGCAGCAGCTTGGCCAGTGTGCTTTTGCCGCAACCGGAGGCGCCCATGATGCCGATGGTCTGGCCCGGCTGCACCGTCAGCGACAGGTTTTGATACACCAGCGGCAAGTGCTCGGCGTATTTGAAAGCAACCGTGTCGATCTCGATCTTGCCGGCGCGCGTATTGGTGCGCGCCGGCACCAGGGAATACGGTTCCACCGGCGCATTCATCAGGTCGCCCAGGCGGTCGACCGACAGGCTGGCCTGCTGGAACTGCTGCCACAAGCCAACCAGGCGCAGCATCGGCTGCGACAAGCGGCCCGAGAACATCTGGAACGCGATCAACATGCCGATTGTGAACTCGGTATTGTTCATCACGGTGTAGGCGCCGACCCCGAGGATGAGAAGGCTCATCAGTTGTTCGAGCAGGTTCGACAAGGTGTTGTAGCCGTTTGCCAGTTGCTTGGTCGACATACTGGCGTCGAGATAGCTGCCCAGGTAGTTGCTGTAGCGGGCGTCGAGCTGCGGTTCCATCTGCAGCGACTTGACCGTTTCCAGTCCGCCGATGTACTCGGTCAGGAACGCCTGGTTGCGCGCCCCCAGCAGGAATTGCTGTTGCAAACGGTCCTGGAAAATTGGCGCGACCACAATACTCAGAAGAACAATAACCGCCAGAATCGCCAGTACCACGAGCGTCAAGGTCACGCTGTAGTAGAACATGATCGCCACGAAGATCAGCAGGAACGGCAAGTCCAGCACCAGGGTGACCGCCGCGCTGGAGATGAATTCGCGAATCGTTTCAACCCCCTGCAGGCGCGCCGCAATGACGCCTGTAGGACGGTGCTGGAAGTACATCGGCGGCAGCTTGAACAAACGCCCGAACACGGACGCGCCCAGCGCGGCGTCGACCCGGTTACCGGTATGGAGCACCAGATACTGGCGCATCCACGACAGTACCGCCGAAAACAGCATGAACACAGCCATGCCGATGGCGATGACGATCAGCGTGCTCTGGCTGTGATGGACGACAACCTTGTCGATGATCGCCTGCGTAAACAAGGGCGTTGCCAGCGCAATCAGCTGGATCACCAGCGATGCGAGCAACACTTCCTGCCACAATTTCTTATGTTTTAGCAATTCGGGAACAAACCAGCTGAATCCGAATCGACGCGACTGGCGCGCAAGTTCTTCACTGTCGGGATCGCTGGCATCCGTACTCTCCGGGGTGACGCGGATGATTTTGCCCAGAAACCGTTCGCCGAACTCGGCCAACGAGATCGTGCGCGGTGCACTGTCGTCCGGCTCGACGACCAGGACGCTGTCGCGGCCGGCCTGCAATACCAGCGCGACGACGCAAGCGCCGTCCGTCCCGGACCCGGCTTGCTCGCCGCTGTCGCGCAGGAACGCGGCCAGCGGGAAGGATTCCTTGTGGAGCCTGGCGGATTTGACCGACCCGATGTCGGCCTTGAAGCCAAAGGAAGTGAGAGCGCCGGCCAAAGAGTCGGTTGAATAGGGCGCGGCTAACTGTTGTTGTGCTATTTCAGGGGAAAAAGGTTTTCTGTGAAGGGTGCATAGACCCTGTAAAACCCAAAAGAATGACGCTTTGCTGACACCGGTGTGTTTCATCGTAATTGAACTAGCTGCTGTGCGAAATAACTGCTGTGGAAGTACCCCGACGACACGCGTACGACTCGTCCGGAGGGCGGAAGACGGTACGCGCGCGAAGCTGGCGCACGACAATCAAGCCGTTTCACAATTTAACTAACAATTGCTAGTTGGCATTGTAAACACCTTGCAGGATGAGGAACCTTATATTTAAGATATTGTTTAGTTGCCGGGCTACTGTCACCGTGAGTATTGAATTTCGATACGTTCCAGATTGGCCGGTACGGTGTCAGCACATCTGCATTATTGACATCCAAAAACCTGGATAACGCCCGCATAAGGTCGCGCGCACCGCCTCTGCGATCACTTCACCTCGCCCGCGTGCCAAGGCGGTAAAATGGCGCCCTCACGACGCGGCAGTGACAATGCCGCGCCCGCACCGGATTGAAAGTTACGATGACCACCACCCCTTCAGAGATCAACGCCGCCGCCGTCAAAAATGGCCCTGCCGAAAAGCACACGCCGATGATGCAGCAATACCTGCGCATCAAGGCCGACTACCCGACCATGCTGGTGTTCTACCGCATGGGCGACTTCTATGAGCTGTTCCACGACGACGCCGAAAAGGCCGCGCGCATCCTCGGCATCACCCTGACCGCGCGCGGCGCCTCGAACGGCAACCCGATCAAGATGTGCGGCATCCCCTTCCACTCGCTCGACCCGTACCTGGCCAAACTGGTCAAACTGGGCGAGTCGTGCGCGATCTGCGAACAGATTGGCGACCCGGCTACCAGCAAGGGCCCGGTCGAGCGCAAGGTCATGCGCGTGGTCACTCCGGGCACCCTGACCGATGCCGACCTGCTGCCCGAAAAGGCCGAACGCCCGCTGCTGGCCGTGTGCATGATCAGCCAGCGCAAGGTCGTCACCACGGGTCTCGCGTGGCTGTCGCTGGCCAGCGGCGGCCTGAAACTGATGGAATTCTCGGGCGACAGCCGCACCGTCGGCCTGCGCCTGAAACAGGAACTCGAACGCATCGCCCCGGCCGAAATCCTGCGCGCTGACGCTAGCGGCGCCGACCTGTTCGACGACGACGGCAGCGCCCACAACCAGCGCGTGCCCGACTGGCACTTCGACGTGGTCGGCGGCCACAAGGCCCTGCTCGACCAATTGAACGTGGCCACTCTCACCGGTTTTGGCGCCGATGGCCTGGGCGCCGCCTTCGGCGCGGCCGGCGCGCTGCTGCGCTATGCCCAGTCGACCCAGGGCCGCGGCCTGCAGCACGTGCGCAGCCTGTCGACCGAAACCGAGAACGAATTCATCGGCCTCGACGCCGCCACCCGGCGCAACCTGGAACTGACCGAAACCATCCGCGGCCAGGAGTCGCCTACCCTGTTCTCGCTGCTCGACCACTGCCGCACGGCGATGGGTTCGCGCCTGCTGCGCCACTGGCTGCACCACGCGCGGCGCGACCAGAACGTGGCGCGCGCCCGTCACGCGGCCATTGCGGCACTTGCGCAAAGCGACGCCGCCGGCGCCCTCTCGGCCACCCTGGCCGAGGTGCCCGACATCGAACGCATCACCACGCGCATCGCGCTGCTCTCGGCCCGTCCGCGCGACCTGGCCAGCCTGCGCGACGGCCTGCGCCAGCTGCCAACCCTGCGCCGCTCGGTGCAGCAAGCCTTCATCGCCGGCGAAGAAAGCCTGCTGGCCACCATTCACGCCGCGCTGGCCACGCCCGCCATCTGCCTCGACCTGCTCGAGCGCGCGGTGGCGCCGGAACCGGCTGCCATGGTGCGCGACGGCGGCGTGTTCGCACGCGGCTTCGACGCCGAACTCGACGAACTGCGCGGCCTGTCCGAAAACGCCGGCCAGTTCCTGGTCGACCTGGAGACGCGCGAGCGCGCCCGTACCGGCATCGCCAACCTGCGCGTCGAATACAACAAGGTGCACGGCTTCTACATCGAAGTCACGCACGGCCAGACCGACAAGGTGCCGGACGATTACCGCCGCCGCCAGACCCTGAAGAACGCCGAGCGTTACATCACGCCGGAACTGAAAGTGTTCGAAGACAAGGCCCTGTCGGCGCAGGACAAGGCGCTGGTGCGCGAAAAAATCCTGTACGACCAGTTGCTGGCCGACCTGGCGCCGCACATCGGCACCCTGCAGACCATCTCGCAGGGCCTGGCGCAGCTCGACACGCTCACCGCGCTCACCACCCACGCGCTGCAGCACAACTGGTGCGCGCCGCAACTGGTCGCCGAGCCTTGCCTGGTCATTTGCGAGGGCCGCCATCCGGTGGTGGAAAACCAGATCGAGCGCTTCATCGCCAACGACTGCACATTCAACGACGAACGCCGCCTGCTGCTGATCACGGGCCCGAACATGGGCGGTAAATCGACCTTCATGCGCCAGGTGGCCCTGATCACCTTGCTGGCCTACATCGGCAGCTACGTGCCGGCCACCAGCGCGACCATCGGCCCGATCGACCGCATCTTCACCCGCATCGGCGCCACCGACGACCTGGCCGGCGGACGTTCGACCTTCATGGTGGAGATGACCGAATCGGCGGCGATTCTCAACGGCGCCACCGCGCAGTCGCTGGTGCTGATGGATGAAGTCGGGCGCGGCACCTCGACCTTCGACGGCCTGGCGCTGGCGTGGGCCATCGCGCGCCACCTGATCGACGCCAGCCGCAGCTTCACCCTGTTCGCGACCCACTATTTCGAACTGACGCAACTGCCCGAAAGCCACCCGAGCGCGGCCAACGTGCACCTCTCGGCGGTCGAGCACAAGGACAGCATCGTCTTCCTGCACGCGGTGCAGGCGGGTCCGGCGTCGCAAAGCTACGGTTTGCAGGTGGCGCAGCTGGCCGGCGTGCCGCAGGCGGTGATCAAGGCCGCGCGCAAGCACCTGGCGCGGCTCGAATCGCAGGCGCTCGACACCACGCCGCAGCTGGACCTGTTCGCGCTGCCGTGCGTGGAACCGGAGGACGTGGCGCCGGCGCCATCGCACGATGACGCCAACATCGCAGCCAACGACGCCTTGCTCGACGCCCTGGCCGCCATCGATCCCGATGCCCTGACCCCGCGCGAAGCGCTCGAGCAGCTGTACCAGCTCAAGCGCCTGGCCACGCCATGATGCGCGCCGCGCCATTGGCCGCGTTCCTGTGCGCGGCGCTGCTGTCGGCCACGCCCGGCGCCCCCGCCGCGCAAGGCAAGGCGGCTGCCGCCAGGGGACCGGCGCCCTACCAGTTCGCCATCATCGGCCACCGCTTCAGCGATGGCGGCAGCGAGGCCCAGCTGGAACAGGCCATCGCCGCCAGCGACGATGGCGCGGTGGCCTTTATCGTCGCCACCGGCATCAAGGCCGAGCGCGAGCCGTGCAGCGACGAGTTGTACACGCAGCGGCGCGACCTGTTCGCCGGGGCGCGCCGCCCGATGATCGTGGTGCCCGCCGCCAGCGACTGGAGCGGCTGCACCAACGGCGCCGGCAGCCAGGTGGCGGTGGACCGCCTGAACCGCCTGCGCGAATTGTTTTATCCGGACGCCGATTCGCTCGGCAAGCGCCAGCTGCCCTTGCTGCGCCTGTCGACCAGTTCGCAGTTCCGCAGCTACGCCGAGAACGCGCACTGGGTGGTCGGCAACGTGCTGTATGCGACCATGAACCTGACCTCGGATAACAATCACTACCGTCCCGAAGCGGGCCGCAACAGCGAGTTCGAAGACCGCGCCGTGGCCAACCGTTTCTGGCTCAAGCGCCTGTTCGGCACGGCCCACCGCAAGAAGTTCGATGCGGTGGTGTTGTTTACCGAAGGCGACATGAAGATCCACAGCGAAAAGCCAGGCCTGCTGGCCATGCTGGGACCGGGCGAGAGCCGCCAGGACGGCTACGCCGCGGCGCGCCACCAGGTACTGGCGTCGGCCCAAAAATTCGCGGGCAAGGTGCTGCTGGTCGATACCGCGCCGCCGGCGGGACCGGCGCCGGCGATCGCCTGGCGCGGCAACCTCGGACATGTCAGTGTGGGATCGAGCGTGCTGCGCATGCGCGTGGCGCCGGGCAGCGAGAAGATGTTCCTGCTTCAGAAGCCGTAAAACGAATGCGGCGCCGGAGAAGATCTCGGGCGCCGCACGGACCGGACGCGGGGCAGGCGCAAATCAGACGCAAGAGCGCCCCGCCCGCGCGGAATCAATGCACCGGATGGCTGCGGAAGTGGTCGCCTTCGGCGCCGTCATCCTCGTCGTCATGGTCGTGGTGACCATGCGCGCCGTGCACGTGGCCGTGCGCGATTTCGACGTCGAGCGCTTCGCGCACGTCGGTCACTTCCAGCTCGAAGCGCAGCGCGATGCCAGCCAGCGGGTGATTGCCGTCGAGGACAACCTTGTCGTCGGCGATGTCGGTGACGGTGAAGATCATGGTTTCTTCATCGCTGTCCGGGCCATCGGGCATGCCTTCGAACTGCATGCCGACTTCGAGCGGCTCCGGCAGGCGCTCGCGCGCTTCAACCTTGACCAGTGCCGAGTCGTAGTCGCCGAACGCATCGTCCGGTTCGATCTGCAGGACGCAGGCGTAGCCGGTTTCTTTGCCATCGAGTTCTTCTTCGATTTTCGGCAGCGTATTTTCATAGCCGCCGTGAAGATAGACCATCGGCTGGCTGCCGTCTTCGATCAGATTGTTCTGCGCGTCGGACAATTTGTACTTGACCGTTACGACCGTGTTTTTGGCAATCTTCATAGTGCTTCCTTTCAGTGTGTACTGGCGGATTATACCTCCCCGCCGCCTTGCCCTGTTTCGGACTTGGTTATAATGTCGCATGAAAAAATTAACGCTCTTGGGCGATATCACGCCCGCCCAGTTTTTACGCGATTACTGGCACAAGAAACCGCTCTTGATCCGCCAGGCAATTCCCGGCTTCAAGCCCCTGCTCAAGCTGGACGCGCTGGCCGCGCTTGCCAAACTCAACCATGTCGAATCGCGCCTGATCACCCAGGCCGACGGCGACTGGAGCATGCAGCACGGCCCGCTGACCGAATTGCCGCCGCGCACGCAACGTGAATGGACCATGCTGGTGCAGGGCGCCAATCTGGCCGACAAGGGCTGCGACGCGCTGCTGCGCCAGTTCCGTTTCATCCCGGACGCGCGCCTGGACGACCTGATGATCAGCTACGCCACCGATGGCGGCGGGGTCGGTCCACACTTCGATTCCTACGATGTGTTCCTGCTGCAGGCGCACGGCAAGCGCCGCTGGCGCATCGGCGCGCAAAAGGATTTGTCGCTGGTCGAGGGCAAGCCGCTGAAAATCCTGAAAAACTTCAAGCCGCAGGAAGAATTCGTGCTCGAACCGGGAGACATGCTGTACCTGCCGCCCCACTACGCGCACGACGGCGTGGCCGAGGGCGAGTGCATGACGTACTCGATCGGTTTCCGTTCGCCGTCCTACCAGGAACTGGGCGAAGCGTTCCTGCAGTTCATGGCCGACTCGATCGACCTGCCGGGCCGCTACGCCGATCCGGACCTGGACGTGGCCAGGAACCCGGCCGAAATTCCGCGCAACATGCTCGAAGCCATCACCGAAGAAATGAACAAGGTGCGCTTCACCGAGGAAGACATCACCATTTTCGTCGGCGAGCACATGTCGGAGCCGAAGCACAATGTGTTCTTCACCGGCCCGGCCAAGCCGCTGACCATGGGGCGCTTCGCCGAGACCGCCGCCAAGCGCGGCGTGGCGCTCTCGCTCAAGTCGCAGATGCTGTATCGTGGCAAGCATGTGTTCATCAACGGCGAATCGTTTGCCGTCGGCCGCGCCGACAAGGCCGTGCTGGACGTGCTGGCCAACGAGCGCGCGCTGCCCGGTGCGGCCGTGGCCAGCGCCTCCGACGATGTGATGGATGCGCTGTACACCTGGTACCAGGATGGCTGGATCGAACTCGCCTGAGCCTGACGCCTGATCTTGACGCTAACAAGGACACTGCCATGACCGACGCCGCCGTTTTCAAGTTCAACTCGCACGCCGAATTCGAGGCCCAGCTGCGCGACTGCGTGGGGCGCGCGCGCCTGACGCTCGCGATGTTCGATCCGGACTTTTCGGCGTTCCCTCTGGGCAGCAGCGAGACCGATGCCGCCCTGCGCCAGTTCCTGGCCGGCGGCGGCGCCATCCAACTGGCCATGCATCACAGCACCCACATCGAGCGCCATTACCCGCGCTTCGTGCGCCTGCTGCGCGACTTCAACCACAAGATCGAGGTGCGGGCGACGCCGCGTTCGCTGCATCACCTGACCGATTCCTTCTGCATCGCCGACGGCAGCCACATCGTGCGCCGCTTTCACAGCGACCACATGCGCGGTGAAGCGGCCTTCGATGCCCCGGCCGCTACCGAACTGAGCAGAGAAAGATTCGCAGCTATCTGGCTGGAGGCTGTTTCAACCTTACACGCAACCACGACTGGTTTGTAAGGGTTTGTAAGGCCCAAAACGGTCGAATCTGAATATAAGTTGGAGATGCAGCAAATTAGCCGATGAAATGAGCATGAAGATGCCTTTTATCACAACATGAATGTTGCCAGTTCGCAAAAAGCTTCCATAAAAGCATCATGGTGCTATTGCGAAGCACCAAATTTAGCTATAATATCGGGTTAGGAAGTTTCCGTTGTCTGTCAAGCACCATTACAGGTACGAAAGCTAACGAGAATTCCCTAACGAGCGATAATTACCGGTAATTATTCATCGCAATATACGTTGTCACATTTAGTGCATTAACTAAGGAAAACCCATGAAAAAATCTTTGCTGATCGTCTCCCTGCTGGCCGTAGCCCTGGCTGCTTGCACCAAAAAAGAAGAAACCCCAGTTGCTCCAGTAACCCCAGCTGTTGAAGCTCCAGCTGTTGTTGCCCCAGCAGCTGAAGTTCCAGCAGCTCCAGTAGCTGAAGCAGCTGCTGCTGCCGCAACCGCAGCTTCGGCTGCTTCCGTTGCTGCTGACGCTGCTGCTGCCGCTTCGGTTGCCGCTTCGGACGCTGCTTCGGCTGCTGCATCGGCTGCCAAGTAATCAGCGCGATTTGAAAAGACCGGCCTGCGGGCCGGTTTTTTTTCGCCTGGAGATTGGCGATGTGCGGCGCTTGGCCTTAACGTCACAACTGACGGTACTGTTACCCTGAGCCCCGTCCGAAACAAGTTCCAACGTAAAAAACCGGCCTTGGCCGGTTTTTTCATGCCTGCGCAAACGCTTACTTCAGTTCGTCGCTCAGCAGTTTCAGGATCTTGGCACCGGTTGGCGAGGTTTCCGGCTTGCCCTCGTTGCTCTGCACGGTCACCTTGCTCACCGTCGCGCCCGTTTCCGCCTTGACCGCCACGCGGAAGCGCTGCGCTTCCTTGGCCTTGTCGGACGAGGCGCCAAAGCTGAACAGCTTGGTCAGGAAACCGTCCTTCTCGGCCAGGTCCGGATCGACATAGCGCACGAAATACACGCCCTGCACGCGATCGCGGTCTTCCACCGTGAAGCCGACCCGGTCCAGCGCCAGGCCGACGCGGCGCCAGGCGCGGTCGAACCCTTCGGCCACTTCGACCGAATCGCCCAGCAGCTTGGCGTTCTGCGGCGCTTGCGGGGCCGCAGCCACGGCCGCTTCGGCCGGCTTGACGTCGGCCACGCCAGTCAGCCTGGCCAGCAAACGGCTCAGGAACTGCGCTTCCAGGCCCGGATCGTTCGGACGCACGGTCCAGGTGGTCGAATCCTTTTGCGAACCGACCAGCACTTCTTCCGCGCCGCGATGGCTGATGTAGATTTCGGTGCCGTTCGGGGTGCGCTCCAGGCGCGTGCGGAACTTGTCGCGCTCGCCGGTCGAGTACAGCGAATCGAAGACCTTGCCGATCGACTGGCGGATGAAGTCTTGCGGAATCTTCGAACGGTTCTCGGCCCAGTCGGTTTCCATGGTGCCGGTGGTGGCCGACTCGCTGATGACGGTAAAGCCCGAATCGGCCCAGAACTGCTTGAGCTGCGGCCACAGTTGCTCCGGGGTCTGGTTGACCACCAGCCAGCGCTGGTTGCCGCTGCGCTCGACGCGCACGGCCTCGGTCCCAAGCACGCCAACCGCCTGGCCGCCGGCCGCCGGCGCCGTGGTGCCCTTCGGCTGCTGGTAGGTCGAGGCCGACGCCACGCCGCGCCCTTCGGGAATCGCGTAGCGGTTGTCGCGTTCGAGCTGGGTCAGGTCGGGCGGTACGTCCAGCGAGGCGGCCTTCTTGGCGCCACGGTAATCGAGCTTGTCTTGTTGAATGACGGAACTGATCATGCCGCAGCCGGACAGGCTGACCATCAGCGCCGACAGCACCAGGCCGCGCGTCGCTGCAGGAGAAAATGCCGGGGCCTTGGCCATTGTTAATGTATTGCGAATAGTCATGTCGTTACTGAATGAGAAGCTGAAAGGCAGCTGGTGTCTGGGATGATCCGACCCTTGCGGGTCAGGGCTGTGGTAGGACGCCGGCTTCGCGCAGGGCGCCGCGGACCGCATCGTGGCAGTCTTGCCCGAGCGGCGCCAGGGGCAGGCGGATACCGGCAGGCATCAGGCCCATTTCCGCCAGTGCCCATTTGACCGGGACCGGATTCGGCTCGATAAACAGTTTCTGGTGCAACGGCATGACGGTGTTGTTGATCTCGACGGCGCGCGCGATGTCGCCGCCCATCGCCGCTACGCACAGCTCATGCATGGCGCGCGGCGCCACGTTGGCGGTGACCGAAATATTGCCGGCGCCGCCGCACAGCATCAGCGCCATCGCGGTCGGATCGTCGCCCGAGTACACGGCGAACGATTTGTCGACATTGCGCAGCAGTTCCAGCCCGCGGCCGATGTTGCCGGTCGCATCTTTGAGGCCGACGATGTTGGGAATGCTCGACAGGCGTACGACGGTGTCGTTGCTCATGTCGGCGACTGTACGGCCCGGCACGTTGTACAGGATGATCGGCAGGTCGACCGCTTCGGCGATGGCCTTGAAGTGGAGATACATGCCTTCCTGGGTCGGACGGTTGTAGTACGGAACCACCACCAGTGCGGCATCGGCCCCGACTTCCTTGGCATATTCGGTCAGCTTGATCGCTTCGGAGGTCGAATTGCCACCGGTGCCGGCAATGATCGGAATCCGGCCGTTAGTGTGCTCGACGGCCAGTTTGACCAGTTCGCAGTGTTCCTCGACGCTGACGGTGGCCGATTCGCCCGTGGTGCCGACGATCACGATGCCGTCGGTGCCCTCGGCGATGTGCCAGTCGATCAGCTTGCGCAGGCCCGGATGGTCCAGACTGCCGTCTGCATGCATCGGGGTGACGATTGCTACTATGCTGCCCTTGATCATATGTAGGTAACTATGCTGGTAGATAAAACCCCGATTGTAGCGGATCGCCCGCCCGAATGGTTCATTGTTGACTAGAATCGCACCTCGGTCGCCGCCGCGCCCCCGTCAAGATGCGCATCTTCCCGGGCAAAATCGGCTCCGCAAGCGCACAGGCGCTGCACCATGGCCGCCTTCGGCAGGCTGGTAAAACCGTCTTCGAACGCCAGCACGCGCAGGTGATGGGCCGCCGCCTGGCGCAGCAGCTCGCCTTCGTGCAGCAAAAACGCCGGATTGCTGGGACGGCCGAAGGCTTCGTTTCCGCCTGCAAAGGTCTCATAAATCAGCAGGCCGCCCGGCGCCAGGCTGCGCACCAGCGCCGGAATCAAGGGCCGGTGCAAGTAATTGGTGACGACGATCACGGCAAAGCGCCCTTCCTCGAACGGCCAGGGCGCCGTGCCGTCTTCCAGGTCGAATGCCATGGTGGTGATGCCGGGGCCGGCGGCGGCGGCCAGCGCCTCCGGATCGCGGTCGAGGGCGACCACCGGGTGGCCGAGCGCGGCCAGCAGACGCGCGTGGCGGCCGCTGCCGCAGGCCAGGTCGAGCGCCTCGCCGCGCCGCGCCAGCGGAGCAAAACGGGCGATCCAGGGGGAAGCGTCGGCGGCAAGGAGGGCGTCGGTCATCGGAAATCCTTTATACATGCAGAAAAAATGAAATCGGCGAGGCGATCAGCGAAAACAGCGAGCTTACCATCAGGGTCGCCTTGAGCATGAAGCTGTCGAGCACATGCAGCTTGATCAGCACGATGAGCGTGCAGAACAGCAGCACGCCGCCGACGTCGGTCCAGGTCAGCCAGTTCGCCAGTCGCGTCGGCAACAAACCCGGCAAGACCGGCACCTCGTCCTTGGGAAAGCTTGGCAGCGCCCGCAGCACCCGGTCGGGCAGCAGGCCGGCCACGACATTGCTGCCGTCGAGCGGTGGAATCGGCAACATGTTGACGACGATCATGACCGCGTTGAACGACACCCCGACCTGCACCATGCCGCGCAAAAAGCCGTTGTGCATGCCGCTCGCGCTCAGCACCAGGCCGGCCACGGCCCAGGCCACGCCCATGGCCAGGTTGGCGGCCGGGCCGGCCAGCCCCACCCAGGCCATGCTCTTGATCTTCGGTTCGCGCAGGCTGTCGTACTCGATCATCACCGGTTTGGCGTAGCCGAACGGCAGCTGGATCAGCCAGTACATCAGCATCGGCAGCAAGATCGTGCCGAACGGGTCGATATGGCGCAGGGGATTGAGACTGAGGCGCCCCTCTTTGGCCGAGGAGTCGTCGCCAAGCAGGCGCGCCACATAGCCATGCGCAGCTTCGTGCAGCGCCAGCGCATACAGCACCGGGATGCCGAACATGAGCACGGTCCGCAGGAGCGCGTCGGGGCTGTTCATGGCGCGATGCTACGCGAGCGGGCGCGCGCAGGCGGCGCGGCCGGATGCGGGCCGGGCGCGGGCCGCGCGGGCGCGTTCAGAGTCCGAACGCGGCGGCATCGCCGCGGCCCTGGCGCACCAGCACCACGTCGTCGCCGGTCAGGTCGATCACGGTGGTCGGCTCCAGCGAGCAGGCGCCGCCGTCGATGATCAGCTCGACCTGCTTGTCGATGCGTGCGCGGATGCTGTCGGCGTCGGTCAGCAGTTCATCGCCCTCGCCGTCCGGATCGGGCAGGATCAGGGTGGTGCCCAGCAGCGGCTGGCCCAATTCTTCCAGCAGGGCCTGGGCGATGGCGTTTTCGGGCACGCGCAGGCCGATGGTCTTGCGCGACGGGTGCGACAGGCGGCGCGGCACCACGCGGGTCGCTTCCAGGATCACCGTGTACGGCCCCGGGGTGGCGGCCTTGAGCAGGCGGAACTGGCGGTTGTCGACCCGCGCATACACCGCGATTTCGGACAGGTCGCGGCACAGCAGGGTCAGGTGGTGTTTTTCGTCGATGCCGCGGATGCGGCGCAGCTTGTCCACCGCCGCCTTGTCGTCGAGGTGGCAGACCAGCGCGTAGCACGAGTCGGTCGGCAGCGCGACGATGCCGCCGGCATGGATGATCTGGGCGGCCTGCTTGATCAGGCGCGCCTGCGGATTGTCGGGATGGATGGCGAAAAATTGGCTCATGCGGGAGGCAGGTTGTTGAGGGCGGCGATGCGTTCTTCCATCGGCGGGTGGGTCGAGAACAGCGCGCCCCAGCCCTTGCCGCCGCCGGCGATACCGAAGGCCGACATCTGCGACGGCAGGGCGCCGGGCGCCAGGCCGCCGAGGCGGGCCAGGGCCTGCTGCATCGGACGCGGGCTGCCCAGCAGTTTGGCGGAGCCGGCGTCGGCGCGGAATTCGCGCTGGCGCGAGAACCAGGCGACGATCATCGAGGCCACCAGGCCGAACAGCAGTTCACAGACGAACACGGTGGCCATGTAGCCGATGCCGGGGCCGCGCTCGTTATTGCGCAGCACCACCTTGTCGACCACGAAGCCGACCACCCGCGCCAGGAACACCACGAAGGTATTGACCACGCCCTGGATCAGGGTCAGCGTGACCATGTCGCCGTTGGCGACGTGGGCGATTTCGTGACCCAGCACGGCTTCGACTTCATCGCGGTCCATGCTCTCGAGCAGGCCCGTGGAGACCGCGACCAGGGCCGAATTCTTGAAGGCGCCGGTGGCGAAGGCGTTCGGCGCGCCATCGTAGACGGCAACCTCGGGCATGCCGATGCCGGCCCGCTCGGCCAGCTTGCGCACGGTGCCGACCAGCCATACTTCGCCGGCGCCGGACGGCGTGTCGATCACGCGCGCGCCGGTCGACCATTTGGCCATGGTTTTACTCAGCAGCAAGGAAATGATGGCGCCGGTGAAACCGACCACGGCCGAAAACACCAGCAGCTGGCCGAGATTGATGCCCGACGCACTGACCCCGCGCCCGATGCCGAACAGGTTCAGCACCACGGTCAGGACCAGGATCACGGCAAGGTTAGTGGCAAGGAACAGTAAAACGCGCTTCATGGCAAGCCTCCCGGCTTCGGCATTGGTGGACAGGAGAATAAGATAAGGCCCGAGCGTGACAAATACAAGAGCCGCGCCGCCTCCGCCATGGGCAGGGACGGCGCTGTTCAGGACCGCTTAAGCCGGCAGCCCTGGCCGGCCGCGCCTGGCCGGCCGCGCCTAAAACCAGTCGTGCCAGACCGGCTTGACGCTGCGCGGCAGCGGCGGCAAGGCGGCAAAATCGACGCGCGACTCGCCCGGCGCATGGAAATCGGTGCCGCGCGAGGCCAGGAAACCATAGCGCCGCGCTTCTTCGGCGTACAAGGGATACTGGTCCGGCGTATGGCTGCCGGTAACCACCTCGATCGCCGTGCCGCCGAGCTGCTTGAATTCGTCGAACAAGGCGCCCTGCCCGACCATGCCGAGCTTGTAGCGGCCCGGATGGGCGATCACGGCAATGCCGCCCGCGCCCTGGATCCAGCCCAGCGCCTGCGCCAGGGTGGCCCAGCGGTGCGGCACGTAGCCGGGTTTGCCTTCGACCAGGTATTTACGGAACACTTCCGGGATGTTCGCGCACACCCCGGACTCGACCAGGTGGCGGGCGAAATGGGTGCGCGAGATCAGGTCGGGATTGTCGACGAACCTGAGCGCGCCCTCGTAGGCGCCGGGAATGCCGGCGCGGGCCAGCTGGGCGGCCATCTCGCGCCCGCGCCCATCGCGGCCGCTGCGGGTGGCGGCCAGGCCCTGCACCAGGCCGGGATTGTTCTCGTCGATCTGCAGGCCGACGATATGCACGGTCTGGTTGGCCCAGGTGATCGAGATTTCGACGCCGGACACAAAGCGCATGCCCAGCGCCCCGGCCGCTTCGCGCGCCGCGGCCACGCCGCCGACTTCGTCGTGGTCGGTCAGGGCCCAGACGTTGACCCCCGCCTTGTGCGCGTGGGCGGCAACGGCGGCAGGCGCCAGGACACCGTCGGAGACGGTCGAGTGGCAATGGAGATCTACATTCAGCATACGCAGGCAAGGCTCGGATCGGCAGCAGGGTGGGGACAGGCTTTATTGTACGCTCACTGAGCGATTGACGCGGCGCGGCGCCGATTGCCCGCGCACGTGCTCAGGCCAGGAACGCTTCCACCATCCTGGCCAGCTGCTCCGGCTGGTCGTGATGCAGCATATGGCCCGCATCGGCCATCATGCGCGAGCTGACCGTCTTCAGGTGCCCCAGGCGGCGGTCGACCTCGATGCGCGCTTGCTCGCGCGGCCCCATCCACTGCCACATATTGGTATCCTCGGCCTCGACCCACAGCACCGGCGCGCTAATCGCCGACCAGCAGGCCATCACCTCTTCGACCTGATAGCCGAGCGGGGTCGGCTTTTTGTGGTTCGGGTCGCCCAGAATCTCCCAGTCGCCGGCGTCGTTCTGCGCCGACCAGTGCTGCGCCAGGAACTGCGCGCGCGCGTCGCTCAGGCGCGGATTGGTCTTTTGCAGGCGCGCCGCCACCGCCGCCTGGCTCGGATAGGTACGCAGCGAGGGCGGCGTGCGCATCTCGTCGAGCCACTTGGCGTAGCGTGCCGGGGCCTTTTCCGGCTTGGACGCGGGCATGCCGAAGCCTTCCAGGTTGATCAGGCGGCGCACCCGGTGCGGCCGGGCGCCGGCGTAAATACCGACCACATTGCCGCCCATGCTGTGCCCGAGCAGGTTGACCGCCTCGCCCGGCGCGTAATGGTCGAGCATGGCATCGAGATCGGCCACGTAGTCGGGGAACCAGTAGGTGTCCGAGTGGCTGCGCTCGGAGAGCCCGAAGCCGCGCCAGTCGGGCGAGATGACGTGCCAGTCTTGCTGGAGGCAATCGACCACGAACTGGAACGAGGCCGACACATCCATCCAGCCGTGCACCATGAACAGCTTGGGCGCGCCCTCCCTGCCCCAGTGGCGCACGTGGGTGCGCAAGCCGCGCACGGTCAGAAATTCGGAACGGGAAGGTTTCATGAGAGGACTCGACAATAAAAAAGAACGACCGTTCGCATTATACCGGAGAACTTTTCCCGCCTTGTTCCCGTGCTTGCGGCTGCCGTTGCCACACCCTCAGTCGGGATGGATGAAGGGGGCGACGGCGGTCGCTTCGATTTCGAACAGCATGCCGTCGAGCGCCAGGCGCGGCACCGGAATGAGGGTGCAGGCCGGGGCCGGACGTTCGCCCCATGCGGCGCGCACGGCCTGGCCCAGGATGCCGAGGCGTTCCATGCTGTGGTCGACGATCAGCACGCTGATCTTGACGACATGGTCGAGATTGGCGTCGGCGGCGGCCAGCGCCGTCCGCAGGTTGGCGATCGCCTGCGCGACCTGGCCGGCAAAGTCGGGCGCCAGTTCGCCGGCGGCGTTCTCGCCGCCCTGCCCGGCCACGTACACCATGCGCGCGGGCGTGGGCGCGATCACCACGTGGGTGTAGCCGTTGGGCTGCGGGTCGACCAGCCCGATGGGATTGATGAAGGACATGCCGGCTTGGTTTTTGGTGTGCATCGATGGCTTTCTGGTGGAGGATCGGGAGGAAACGATGCCACTATAAAACCGCAAGCGGGCTTGAGGTCAAGCGCTTTCAGATGCGCGATACCGGGCGGCAGGGCCGGACTGCGACGTGATCCAGCAACGGTATCGACAAGAATAATTGATCGGATTTCCTTGCGATTATTTACTTCGCCCGATTTGCTAACTCACGCATCACATACTCGGCGACTTGTCGCTTGGTTTGTCTGAGCGACAACACCTCCTTCGCGGTCAGCGTTCTGGATTTTCCCGTCGCTGCGCCAGTAGGAAGCGTCACCACTAACTTGCTGGGCGTTAACTGACTACTCTGCAAGAGCCGCTTCGATGCGATCGCGGATTCTATGGCTCGTTGGCGTGTTGATGAGGTAACGGGTTTCGGAAGCAGTAAGGCATTCGAATCCGAATCCAAATCGCTTGCTCCACCATTCTTCGAGCTGACCATGCTTTCCTCTCAATTCATTTAGCTGCCCGGCACTCTGCCAAATCAAGGCAGAGTGCGCTTTGCCAGTCAGCGTAGCCGCACAAAGAACACGCCCACCCTGCCTGTGCAAGTGTCCACGAAGATTCGCAATTGTTCCGCCTTGCCCGACAAAATCATCGACGATGATGTACACGGCCGGTCTGACGGCGCCCTTGAAAAACGCCTGCTTGGCCAATCTGGCAAAGCCGCTTGCTCCGGTAGGGTTAACTACGTTAGCCTGCACCACGTTCTTCTCGACATCCCAACCGACAATATGACTCAAGATATCGGCAAAAACCGCCGGGATGGCGTTCACACCCGCGCGCTCTTCTGCATGAACGCTGATGAGAACTGGTTGAAATGCACTGCCCAAGTCGACCATCCACCGAATCGCTTTATCGCCCATGGTATCCATGACGAGAAGAAATGCAGCCTCGGCATCGCCAGCTTTCGCCGCCATATATGCAAAATGTTGCTTTACAGCCGTTTCAGCCGAGTGACTGAGCACCTTCGGAAACCGGTCTGACCAAGGAACGCGAACCGCTCTTGGAGGCGATATTCTTTGCACGGAAATCCTTAGGTTCGCTACCAAGGCTACTGAGGCAGCCCGATGCGTGCAGTGTCAACTTCCATGCCGATATAGTACGCCCAACGCAGCGCTGGTCAAGCCCTGTACCGCACCCTCAGTTAGTCCAGTACAAATACCGCAAAAATCCCATTCCCGTATCGGTCGTCGCGGCCTGCTCGGCCATCTGCGGCAACGGCGACAGCGGGTGCCCCTTGTCGATGCGCTGGCAACTGCCGGCCGGCAGCTTGGTATTGCGGAAGCTGTAGACGGTAGCTGCCGCCGGTGGATGCAGATACAACTTCGCCACGTTCAGCCCGCTCCCCTCGGGACACAAAGGCGCCATCACCGCCAGCATCCCGCGTCCGCCCCGCGTGGCCGGCAGCAAGGTACGCCCCTGCCACAGTGCCGACATTTCCTTGACCATCATCCCCCAGCTGGCAAAGCCGGCCGCGTCAAGCGGCACCGGGAACACGCTACCCGCCTGCTTCGGATTGCCGATCCACTCCTCATCGTCATCGGTCTCGTCCAGCACTTCCTGGCGCATTTTTCCAGAAATGACAAAGCCGTTGCCGATCAATTTGTGCGCCGCTTTCAGCAGTTCCGGGCGCGCCAGGATCAGGCCGTCGAACTTGTCGGTCAGCTCGAAGGCGCGCAGATTGGTCAGCATGCCCTCGATAAAATGATGGTACGCGAGCGACCATAAAATATCGCTCTGGTCGACGCGGATGACCGCGCCCAGATTGTATTGGCTGTCGTAGTACGCCTGCTCGTTGCTCGGCGCCGTCATGCGAAAGCCCTGCTGCCCGCGTTTGGGCAGGGCGAACAGGTATTTCTCCCACAGCTGGACGGTGCCGTCGCCGTCGATATCGCGCTCCCACCGGGCCGGCGCCAGCCGCAGCGAGGTGCGCTTGCCCAGTTTGATCTGGGCCAGCAGCTTGCGCGTGGTTCCGAGTTCAGCGATCACATAGTCGATTTCCTTCCTCACCTCGACCATGATGGCGTCCTTCGGCATGTCCTGCTTGTCCATCCGCTTCATGCCCTGGCTGGCCCAGGTCACGATCTGGCTGACCAGCGCGGTATCGCGGCAGATGACGGCGGCCACCCGCGCATCGTCATCGCTGGGCACGGCCCCGCGTGCCACCTCGGCGCAGGCTGCGGCGTAGCCGCCGGTCGTGGTGAAATCGGCCGCAGCGGCCGCCGGAAGCGCCATGGCGCCGCCCAAGGACAAGACAGCGGCAAGTACAGCCGCCCGCCGCGCAACAGGGAACAATCGCATGATGCCTCCAAGATAATTGTGTCAGAAAAGAAAACAATCCTACGCGAAACAAATGCCCTTGCGCCATCCCGCCTTGTGATTAGAAGAAAACGCCCAACATCCTCCACTCGGGGCGGCAAGAAATGGCCATGCCGCGTCGAAACGGCCGGGGCGGCGTAAAATAGCGCCATTCCAACGCTTCCCGACACCAACATGGCTATCTACCAACTGGGCGAGCACGCGCCCGAGATTCACGAGTCCGCCTACGTCGCCGATTCGGCCAGCCTGATCGGCAAAGTGACGCTGCAGGCCAATACCTCGGTCTGGTCCGGCGTCACGCTTCGCGGCGACAACGAGCGCATCACGATCGGCGCCGACAGCAATGTGCAGGAAGGCACGGTCATGCATACCGACATGGGCTTTCCGCTCACCATCGGCAGCAAGGTGACCATCGGCCACCAGGCCATGCTGCACGGCTGCACGGTGGGCGACGGCTCGCTGATCGGCATCCAGGCCGTGATCCTGAATGGCGCGAAGATCGGCAAGGGTTGCCTGGTCGGCGCCGGTGCGCTGGTAACCGAAGGCAAAGAATTCCCCGACTACTCGCTGATCATCGGCGCCCCGGCCAAGGCCGTGCGCACCCTGGGCGAGGAAGACATCGCGCGCCTCGAAGGCAGCGCCGCCAGCTACGTGGCGCGCGCCCAGCTGTTCAAGACGCAACTGAAAAAGATTGGATAAACAATGACTACAGACAATAACAACGACACCCTGCAAAAATTCATCTTCGACAACGCCGCCGTGCGCGGCGAGTTCGTCGACATTTCCACCACCTGGCGCGAGATCTTGCAGCGCCACAGCTACCCGCCGGCCGTCAAGACGGTGCTCGGCGAAATGGTCGCCGCGGCGGCCCTGCTCTCGGCCAACCTCAAGTTCAACGGCGCCATCATCATGCAGATTCACGGCGACGGGCCGGTGCGCCTGCTGGTGGTCGAATGCGATTCCGAGCTGCGCATGCGCGCCACCGCCAAGGTGGCCGAAGGCACCAGCGTGGCCGACGACGCCAGCCTGACCGACCTGCTCAACCCGGGCGGCAAGGCGCGCTTCGTCATCACCCTCGACCCGACCGACAAGATGCCGGGCCAGCAGCCCTACCAGGGCATCGTGCCGCTCGACGGCGACGACGTGGCGACCGTCATCGAAAACTACATGCTGCGTTCCGAGCAGCTCGACACGCGCCTGTGGCTGGGGGCCGACGACAGCGTTTCGCGCGGCCTGCTGCTGCAAAAGCTGCCGCGCCACAGCGGCAAGGATGACCAGATCAAGCAAAGCAGCGAAGCCGACGAACTCGAGACCTGGAACCGCGCCGTCATGCTGGCCTCGACCCTGAAGCGGGAAGAACTGCTCTCGACCGACATCCAGACCCTGATGAACCGCCTGTTCTGGGAAGAGACGATCCGCGTGTTCGACCCGGCCCATCCCCAGTTCCATTGCAGCTGCACGCGCGAAAAAGTCGGCAACATGCTCAAGATGCTGGGACGCGAAGAAGTCGACGGCGCCCTCGATGAACTGGGCCAGCTGGCGATCGACTGCGATTTCTGCGGCAAGCACTACGCGTTCGACAAGGTCGATTGCGCGCAGCTGTTCGTCGGCGACACGCCGGTCGACCTGCTCATTCCCGCCAGCGACGTGAAGCACTGACATGCGCGACTCGCCCCGCTCCGCGTTCCCGCATTTCCTGGCCATTCCCACGCGCTGGATGGACAACGACGCCTACCAGCACGTCAACAACGTCGTCTACTACAGCTTCTTCGACACCGCCGTGAACCAGTTCCTGATCGCGCGCGGCGTGCTCGATATCCACGCCGACAGCGTGGTCGGGCTGGTGGTGGATACGGGCTGCTCGTACTTTAGCTCGATCGCTTTCCCGGACACGGTGCATGTGGGCGTGCGCGTGGCCAGGCTGGGCAACTCCAGCGTGCGCTACGAGCTGGCGCTGTACCGCAACGACCAAGCGCTGCCCGCCGCGGCGGGGCATTTCGTGCACGTCTACGTTGACCGCGCAAGCAACCGTTCGGTGCCGGTGCCGGACGCCGTGCGCGCCGTGCTGGCCAGCATCGCCAGCGCGCCGCAGGCCTGAGCATGACAGCCGTCTCCAGCCACACCATGCGCACCCTCGGGCAGGACGACGCCGACGCCCTGCTGGCGTTCGAACTGGCCAACCGCGCCTGGTTCGAACGCCATGTGGAAGCGCGCGAGCCGGCGTTCTATTCGCCCGACGGCGTGGCGCGCCACATTGCGCAATACCTGGAAGGCCACGCCAGCGGCGCCTGGCATCCGTGCCTGCTGCTCGATGAGGACGGGCGCATCGTCGGACGCGCCAACCTGAAGGACATCGACCGCGCCGAGGGTTCGGCCGAAGTGGGCTACCGCATCGCGCACGACCAGACCGGCAAGGGCCTGGCCACCTTCGCCCTGCGCAATTTGATCGGCCTGGCGCGCACGGCCTGGCAGCTGAAAGAACTGCGCGCCGAGATCACGCATGCCAACCAGGGCTCGGCGGCGGTGCTGCGCAAATGCGGCTTCGTGCACGCGCGCGAATTGCCGCAGCTTGCCATCGTCGACGGCGCGCGGGTGGACGGCGCGCTGTACCTGCTCGACCTGGCGCCGGCCTGACGCCCTCACGCGGGCACGGCCTGCAAGCCTGAGCGCTTGTCCTTGACACTGGCGGACCGGCCGTCATCATGCCACAGGCCGGCGCGCCGCCAATGTATGCACAGCCCATAAATTTGCTATCATCGGAAAACGGTGCAGCCGGCGGCTTGTGGACGAGCCATCCTGGCGGCACCGGGCCGGTTTTTCACCGTCACCCGTGAACGCATCCGCAACCCAAACACGCGCCCCACCATGAGCAGCGTCGCCGCCACCGCCAGCGCAGTCCCCGCCGCCATTGTGGCGCGCGCAGCCCCTGCGCGCACCGAACCGACGCCGCAAGCGCTGGCCCGGATCGACAAGCTCAAGGCCCGCGACGCCGAAGTACGCCAGCACGAACAGGCCCACCTGGCCGCCGCCGGTGGATTGGCGCTCTCCGGCGCCAGCTATACCTACCAGCGCGGACCGAATGGCGTCAACTATGCCATCGGCGGCGAAGTGCAGATCGATACCTCGCCCGGCGGCACGCCGCAGGAGACCATCAGCCGTGCGCGCGCCATCGCAGCGGCCGCGCTGGCGCCGGCCGACCCGTCGGGCGCGGACCGCGCCGTCGCCGCCCAGGCCGGGCAAATGGAACAACAGGCACGCGCCGAACTGGCCGCCGAACGCAGCACGCAAACGCCATCGGCCGCCGCGCCGGATAGCGCCGCGCCGGACAGCGCCGACCCGCGCCGCCTGGCGCTGCAACGCGCCTACGACAGCGGACCCCGGGCGGCGCCGTCGCTCACGGTATTCGCCTGACGCGTGCCAGCACCGGCCGCGCCGGCATCTCACAACCCGACCATGCCCATCTCCTTCTGGTTGTAGCGCGCGCCGCTCACCGCACCGCGCGGCACGGCGGCGGCAATCGCCGCCACGTCGGCCGCGCTCAACACCAGTTCCGCGGCTGCCACGTTCTGCTCCAGATTGGCCAGCTGGCGCACGCCCGGAATCGGCACGATGTGATCACCCTGCGCCAGCAGCCAGGCCAGCGCCAGCTGGGCCGCGCTGGCCCCGCGTGCGGCGGCCAACTGCTCCAGGCGCGTCACCAGCGCCGCGTTGGCGCGCAGCGCCTGGTCCTGGAAGCGCGGCAGGCCGCGCCGGTAATCGTCCGCCGCCAGTCCCTCGGTCGAACCCAGCTGCCCGGTGAGAAAGCCCCGTCCCAGCGGGCTGTATGGCACAAAGCCCACGCCCAGTTCACGGCAGGCCGGCAGCACCTCGTCCTCCACCTCGCGGCTCCACAGCGAATACTCCGACTGCAGCGCGGCGATCGGATGCACCGCGCAAGCGCGCCGCAAGGTCTCGGCCGACGCCTCCGACAAACCCAGATGCAGCACCTTGCCTTCGCGTACCAGATCGGCCATGACGCCGACCACCTCTTCGATCGGCACCGCCGGATCGACCCGGTGCTGGTACAGCAGGTCGATTGTCTCCACGCCCAGCCGGGCCAGCGAGCCCTCGACCGCCGCGCGCACGTGTTCCGGGCGGCTGTCCACCCCGGTCACCCGCTCCATGCCCCGCCCCTGCGCCCCGATCCGGAAACCGAACTTGGTGGCGATGGTCACCTTGCCGCGCAGTTGGCGAAAAGCGCGCGCCAGCAGCTCCTCGTTGGCGTAGGGTCCGTAGACTTCGGCGGTATCGAACATCGTCACCCCCAGTTCGACGGCGCGGTGCAAGGTGCGGAGCGACTCTGCCTCGTCGGCGCCGCCGTAGGCGAAGCTCATTCCCATGCAACCGATGCCGATGGCCGACACCGACAAGCCGGTCGAACCCAATGTGCGCGTTTTCATCACAGCTAACTCCTTGTGGTTTGAATGAAGCAGCCAGTATGCGCGGCCTGGTTTGATCGGATAAGATGCCTTATTGCGCATGCACTACTGAGAAGAATTCATCAATCCATGACCGACCTGCACGAACTCGGCGCCTTCGCCGCCGTGGCCCGCCTGCGCAGCTTCCGCAAGGCCGCCGCCGAACGCGGCGTCTCGGCCTCGGCGCTGAGCCACACCCTGCGCGCGCTGGAAGAACGGCTCGGCGTGCGCCTCCTTAACCGCACCACCCGCAGCGTGACGCCGACCGAGGCCGGCGCGCGCCTGCTGGCCCGCCTGGCGCCGGCCATCGGCGAAATCGCCGACGCCCTGGCGGAACTGGACAGCCTGCAGGACGTGCCGGCCGGCGCCCTGCGCATCAACCTGCCGCGCTCCGCCGCCCGCCTGCTGCTTGCCCCCATGCTGGGGCGCTTCGCCGCCGCCTGTCCGCGCGTGCAGCTGGAGGCCGTCACCGACGACGGCCTGCTCGACATCGTCGGCGCCGGCTTCGACGCCGGCGTGCGCTTCGGCGAACGGCTGGCCGCCGACATGATCGCCATTCCTTTCGGCCCGCCGCAACGCTTCGTGGTCGTCGCCTCACCCGCCTATCTGGCGCTGCACGGGGCGCCGGCCACGCCGCGCGAGCTGGCAAATCACAGCTGCATCGGCCGGCGCTTCCCCAGCGGCAGCCGCTACGCCTGGGAGTTCGCGCAGGGCGGTCGCAGCTTCTCGGTCGCCGTCAACGGCGCGCTGGTGTTCGACGACGACGAGCTGATTCTCCGCGCGGCGCTCGACGGCGCCGGCCTGGCCTACGTCTACCACGCCGATGCGGCGGCCCACATCGGCGCCGGCCGCTTGCAGGTGCTGCTGGCCGAGTGCGAGGCCGCGCCGTCCCAGTATTTCCTGTACTACCCCAGCCGCCGCCAGATGCCGCCCGCCCTGCGCGCCTTTGTCGACGCCGTGCGCGGCTAGTGTCCCGAGTTGGAAATTCGTTGATGATTAAATATGGCGAAATCGCACCGAGACAAGGAACAAAGCGCAGACAGGCAAATGCCTGGCGAGCATTTGTGACGCGGTATCGGCGCGATTATCGCCGTATTTATTCAACCAATTTCTGACTCGGGACACTAATTGCCCAGCGTGTAGTCGAGCGCGTAAAAGTGCTGGCCGTCGACGACGGTGAGCACCACGCTGCCGCCGATCCCGCTCAACTCCTCCGTCCCCGAATCGGGAACGATGGTAATCGCGGCCTGGCTCGTCCCGCCACGCATGGTGCCCGCATGCTGGAGCACGAAACTGCCCTTGCGCCCCGCCAGCGTGCCGCTGACACGCTCGATGGCGACGTAGGCGGCCGAGCCTTTGGTATCGCTCACCGCCGTGAGCATGGTGCCCTTGCCGCTGGCGGCCAGCGCGCCCGTATAGCGCTTGTCGAGCGCCATGCGGGCGGTGGCGGTGCGGCCTTCCTTGTCGGGGGCGCCGGCGGGTATGATCGTGATCTCGAACGGCCCGCTGGCACGCTGCGTGATTGGCGCCGACTGGGCGCTGGCGGGTGGCAGGGCGGCGAGCAGGGAGAGCGCGGCTGCGCTGGAACGGAACAAGGACATGGCTGGCTTTCAAGTCGAGGATGGGCGGCGCCGCGGCCAAACGCGCGGCCGCTCGCGGGAACCACCACAATATGCGCAAGGACGACAAACATCTTGGATAAACCCGACACCGCCCCAGCGACGCCGAAAGGCATCGTCGATCCGCTCGGCATGGCGCGCCGCATCCGCCTGGCCACCTATCCGCCGGCGGCGCCGCTGGCGCCGTTTGTCGACTACTACTGGATCGTCGAATGGAACATGGGCGAGCGCGCGCCGGAGATTCAGCGCGTGCTGCCGTATCCGAACGCGCACCTGGTGTTCGACCGTGGCCAGAGCGCCATCCACGGCGTGGTGCGCGGCGCGTTCGAGCGCAGCGTGGCCGGCGCGGGCCGCGTGCTGGGGGTACGCTTCAGGCCGGGCGGACTGCGTCCCTTCATCGATCATCCGGTATCAACCCTGGCCGACCGCACCATGCCAGTCGACGATGTGTTGCGCGTGCCGGCGATCGAGGCCGAACAGCATGTGCTCGGCGGCGCCGGCGACGCCGGCATGGTCATTGCGGCAGAAGCGATGCTGCTCGCCGTGCTGCCGGCGCCGGACGCACGCGCGCTGGCCGCCGAACAAGCGGTGGCCGCCGCCGCCGCCGTCGATGGCCCGGCCAGCGTAGCCGCCCTGTGCGCGCAAGTGGGGATCGAAGAACGCGCGCTGCAAAGGCTGTTCAGTAATTATGTCGGGGTGTCGCCCAAGTGGGTCATTCAGCGCTACCGGCTGCAGGAGGCGAGCTGGCGCCTGGCCAGGCCCGGGCCGGTCGACCTGGCGGCCCTGGCAAGCCAGCTGGGGTTTTTCGACCAGGCCCACTTCACGCGCGACTTCACGAAACTGGTGGGGAGGTCGCCGCTGGAGTACTGGAAGTCGCAGCAGACTGGGACGCAGGCGCCGGCGCGCTCACATGCCCAATGACGCGGGCAATCTCCTTGCGCACCTTGGCATAGTCGACCTGTGCCCACGCCTCGAGGATGGGCACATACTTCGGATCGGCACGTTCATGCAGGATCTCGAGCAGCAGCAATATCATGTCCCTGCTGCGGTCCTTCAGATACAGCATGTCATACGGCGGCGCGGCCTGCGCCAGCAACTTGTCGAAGCCGTCTATCAGCTCGTTGGCGTAAATCTCGCGTTCGATGCTCCATCCCCGTTCTGTATAGAACAGCAGCGGCAAGTCACCCGCAAAATCGAGGCCCAGGTAATCGTTCAGGATCATCCAGTCGACCATGGCCAGGACTTCGGCCTCGGTGCGGCCCTGGTAAGCGCCGTAGCACGGATTGTCATCCATCCCGTACTTGAGGACATCCTGCGCGCGCGACCCCCTCAGGACTTTGATCAGCATGGCGCGCCCGGCAATGGCAATCAGCGGATCGGCCGCGCGCAGGATGGTGCGGATATCCTGCTCCGGCAATGTACGCAGGGATGAGTCAAAAACCAGCCTGGTTCGGTTTTGTCGACGGCTCATGGCAGTTCCCGTAGATGAAAGTGGCTGCGGTGCTTCGTTTCGACAGATTGTGCACCCGGTGGCGGGTCGATGGCAAGCGTGTCACGCGTCGTTGCGGCCTGGTAACGCGGCCCGGCCGTACAACGTCCCCATGCGGATGGCATCGGCGCCGTTCGCGACAAAATACGGGAGCTGCCAGCGCTGCGTGGCCTGCGCCTGTTTGCTGGTCGTGGCAACCCATGGCGGATACACGCGAATCGCGCGCTTGCCGCCCTGCCCGCTGCGCGCCAGCACATCGCGCGCGGCCAGTACCGCCGTCGGGAAGACGAACTGCCCGAACTGTTCGCCGTCGCGGGTGCTGATCACGAACAGGTCGACCGGGTCGGTGTCGTCGAAAGGCTGGATCGGGCCGGCGCCGATGCGCTTCCACAGCGTGACGAACTGCCCCACCTTGGTCGGCGTGATTTTGGCAACCCGGAAGCGCACCCGCAGGCCATCGACTTCGAAGGCGGTCGCCGCATAGTCCGCGCTTTCGGCCTCGCACCGGGGCACGTTCCATGTCAGGCCGTGCGCGTCGTATGCCTGCTGGAGCGCAAGCAGGTCGGGATGAAAGGGTTTGTGGTTCGGTGTCATGAAAGACCAGGCGGCGCGGCCGGAGCAAAAGCGGCATTGTAGCCCCTGCCCCGGTATCGGCGTTATTGGTTCAACAGCACCTGTGTAATGAGTCCCGTGGCAATCGCCACCAGCGCATAGTCGCCATTGGCCTGCACCCAGTGCGCCCCGCGCGGCGGCGCGCTCAGGCGACGGCTGCGCCAGTCGCTCACCACGTAGCTGCTGCCCCGATAGCGCTGATCCAGGTACGCGCCGCGACGGAAGTGGTGACGCGCCGCCGGACGCTCATCGTGGCCCTGGTAGCCGCCGCGCGGGCCGTCGTAACGGTCGCCGCGGCGATTGTCGTGACGGTCACGCTCATAACGATTGTCGCGCTCATGGCGCTCATGGCGCTCGTAGCGGTCATTGCGTTCATTGTGCTCGCTGCGCTGACCATGCTCGCCGCGATAGTCGCGCGATTGAGCGAACGCTGCGCTGCCGATGCCCATGCAAACAGCCATGAGGGCGATGATGAGGGCTTTCTTGTGCATATGAACTCCTGTCGTCAATACTGCCTGCAGCAAATGGGCCGCCTGAACATACTGCCGCTCCGGGGACCAGGGCGACTACTGCGTGTCGTCCATGTACCCATTACACCGCGATTCGCTCCTTGCAACCAGCATGCACCGGTAAGAAGTGTTACGGGACGTGTCTGCCGGTCCGCAGCGCCGCTCATCCCCGCATAGCGCCGGTCGGCACCTTTTTGCCAAAACGACAGCATGCTCCCCCAGAATGCACTTCATTCTCACCACCCCACTTGATGAAGGCACGACATGCAAAGCACCCTCCTGTTCTCCCTGGCCCTGATGGCATCGACCGGCGCGGCAGCCGCCCCCGGCAGCGTGACCGAACCGCCGATGGCCGCCATCAAAGGCGGCACGTTCACGATGGGCGGCACCGTTCCGGGCACGGCCAAGGACTATCCGACCGACCAGCCGGTGCACGCGGTGCGCGTGCCCGCCTTCCAGATGGCGAAATATGAAGTGACCGTCGGCCAGTTCCGCCAGTTCGTCGAAGCGACCGGCCACAAGACCGAGAACCAGTGCTGGAAGTTCGCCAGCACCGAATGGGGCATGGACATGGGCCCTGGCGCCTGGAACACGCCCGCATACGCGCCAGGCGACTACCATCCGGTCATGTGCGTCACCTGGAAGGACGCCACCGCCTACGCCGCATGGCTGTCGGCCCAAACCGGCAAGCCATACCGCCTGCCGTCGGAAGCCGAATGGGAATACGCCGCGCGCGCCGGCAGCACGGGCGACTATTACTTCGGCGACGACGCCACCCAGGTGTGCCGCCATGCGAACATCCGCGATTTCACGGGCAGCAAGGCGATCGCCGCCATCATCGGCCGCACCGGAAAACCGGCCACCTGCGAAGACGGCGCCGCTTTTACCACCGTAGTCGGCATGTACGAGCCGAACGCCTTCGGCCTGTACGACATGATCGGCAATGTGGGTGAATACGTGGCCGATTGCGAACACCTGAACTACGACGGCGCGCCGGTCGACGGCTCGGCATGGACCACCAACTGCAGCAAGCGCGAGTCGCCGATGATGATTCACCGGGGCGGCAGCTTCTCGTCGCGCAACGTACGCACGGTGGTGCGCGGCCACGCGGGAATCGATAACCCGAGCAGCATCGGCGAAGGCTTCCGCCTGGCGCTGGGCGGACCGGTGCAAGCGCAGGCTGCGTCGGCGGCGCGCTTCGAAGCGGAACTGGTCACCGCGCGCGCGGCCGAGCGCGAACGGCGCAAAGCGGCCAAGTAAGGCGGCGACCAGGCCGGACCGGCCGTCTTGTTAGAATGCGCTCTCCGATCATCCACTGGATAAGCCGACCGCATGCCACTTCACTTCTTCCCGCGCGAGCGCGACTTCTGGCTTTACCACTTCAGCGCGGTGGCGGTCGGGCTGACGGCCAGCATCGCCATCGCCGTGGTGTGGGGTTTCATGGTCAGATTGCAGGTCTATACCAGCCTGGCGTGGATTCCGTTCTACACGCTGGCGGTACTGGTGCTGCGCTGGCTGTACAAGCGGCGCGGCGGCGACGCGGTGCCGATCGCCAGGCTGATTGCCATCGTGGTGATCTACAGCGCGCTGGCCGGCATGGTGATCGGCGCCTGCGTCACGGCCGTGGTCACGCCGATGTTCTTGAAAGCCATCAGCGCCAAATACAAAGCGCTCAAGATACCGGTGATCCCGTCCGAACTCATCATGAACAAGTTCATGGACGAAGCACCCAAGAGCCAGCTGTTCGTGGCGGTATGGGGCTTCATCTACATCAGCGTGAGCAGCAGCCGGCGCATCAAGAACGCCGAACTGTTCAACCTGCGCCTGCAGAACAACCTCAAGGAAGCGCAGTTGAGCAGCCTGTCGAACCAGCTCAATCCGCACTTCCTGTTCAACTCACTCAATAACATCCGCTTCATGATCCACGAAGATGCGCAGCGCGCCGACGCCATGATTACCTCGTTTTCCGACATCCTGCGCTACTCGCTCGAAAGCAGCCGGCACGAAAAAGTCAGCCTGCATCATGAAGTGGGCATCATCACCAAGTATCTGGCCATCGTCAAGACGCAGCTGGAAGAACGGCTCGACTTCTCCCTTCGCATCGCGCCCGGCCTGGATGACGCGCTGATGCCGCCGATGGTCTTGCAGATGCTGGTGGAGAACGCCGTCAAGCATGGCCTCGACCAGCTTCAGGGCGGCGGCACCCTGAAGGTCGACGCGCGCCAGCTGGGCCAGTGCCTGCAACTGGAAGTGCGCAACGACGCCCCCGACGCCCCCGTCCAGAGGCCCGGCTGCACCGGCATCGGCCTGCTCAATATCGAACAGCGCCTGCACCTGCTGTATGGCGAGCTGGCCACCCTGAACGCGGCGCACGCCGATGGCGCCTTCAAGGTCACTGTCACGCTGCCGCTGGAGCGCGCCGCATGAGGGTGATGGTCATTGAAGACTCGCGCCTGGCGCGCGAGGGCCTGGTGCGCATGCTCGGCCAGTTCGACGGGGTCGAGGTGGTCGGCCAGGCGGATCACCCGGCAACGGCCGCGCCGATGATCGCAGAACTGCGGCCGGACGTGCTGTTCCTCGACATCCACATGCCGGGCGCCAGCGGCTTCGACCTGCTGGAGATGCTCGACTACCTGCCGCGCATCGTCTTCACGACCGCCTACTCCGAATACGCGATCCGCTCGTTCGACTACAACACCATCGACTACCTGCTCAAACCGGTCAGCCACGAACGGCTGGCCACCGCGATTGCCAAGCTGGCCGCGGCCGATGCCGCGCCGGCGGCGGTGGCAAGGCCGCCGCTCGACATCAACAGCAAAATCTTCGTCAAGGACGGCGAGCGCTGCCACCTGGTGAGCCTGGAGACGATCCGCTATATCGAAAGCTGCAAGAACTACGTGCGCATTTTCTTCGGCAGCGAAAAAGCCTACGTCAAAAAATCGTTGAACAGCATCGAAGAGCGCTTGCCGGTCAAGTTCTTCTTCCGCGCCAACCGCCAGTGCATCATCAACCTGCAGGAAATCCGCGCCATCGAAGAATCGATCTCGATGGGATACGAGGTGACCATGAGCGACGGCAAAGTGCTGGAAATCTCGCGCCGCAATGCCCAGGAATTGAAAGACCTTTTGAGTTTTTAGCGTACATGAGATGGTCGACATGCGCACACCCCGAAGGACATTGCTCGCCCTGGTCATGGCGGCCGCGCTTGCCCCTTCCAGCTTCGCCGCCGTCACCAGCGTCGATGTCGGCCCCGCCCTGCCGCGCGCCGCGCTGGGGCGAGTGCCGCCTCGGTATTCCTTCGAAATACCCTCGTCGTTGCATGGTTAGCCATGCGGCCTCCTCGCGCCTTGCCCTCGCCTGCCATGCATCACCGTCAGCTTCCCCCGATCTACTGAGATAGGCTCTAAGCGTCATAACAAATTGGCCAGCGCCCCGGCCAGGGCCGGATGGCGGAAGGCGAAACCGCTGGCCTGCAGCCTGGCCGGCGCCACGCGCTGGCCTTCGAGCAGCAGGTCGGCCTGTTCGCCCAGCGCCAGGCGCATCGGCCAGCCGGGCGTCGGCAGCCAGTACGGGCGTTTCAACACCCTGGCGGCCACCTTGTTGAAGTCCGCCTGCGACAGGACTTCAGGCGCGGTGAAGTTCCAGGCCCCGCCCTCTCCCGTCGTCCAGAGGTGGGCCATGCCGGCGATGAGGTCGTCCACATGGATCCACGACAGCCACTGGCGCCCGCCCCCGAGCGGGCCTCCCATGCCCAGCTTGACCGGCAACAGCATCATCGGCAGCGCGCCCTGGGTGCCGAGCACCAGGCCGAAACGCATGCACGCCACGCGCACGCCATGCGCCGCGGCCGCGTAGGCAGCTTCTTCCCACTCGCGGCACAGGTCCGACATGAACATCGGCTGCGGTCCATCGCGTTCGGTGAGCACCGTATCGATCCCCTGCGCCTGGATGCCGTAGTAGCCGATGGCCGACGCCGACAGCATCAGCGCCGGCTTGTGATGCGCCGCCGCGATCCAGGCGACCACCTTGCGCGTGGTGCCGATGCGGCTGGCGCGCAAGGCCGCGCGGCGCGCCTCGCTCCAGCGCCAGCCCAGAATGCGGGCGCCCGCCAGGTTCACCACCACATCGATGCGGCGCGCAGGCGGCAAGGCGCCCATGTCGGCGATGCACTCCACGCGGGCGTCGAACATCCAGGCAGCGGCGCGCGGCTGGCGCGTGAGCAGCGTGACCCGATGGCCGTCGGCGAGCAGTGCGCGCACCAGTTTCTGGCCGATGAACCCGGTGGCGCCGGTGACCAGCACCGCGCACTCGGCATCCCCGAAACGCAAGACGGGTGCGCGCGCCTGCGCTGCCTGGCGGGCAAGCGCGCGCGCCGCGAATGCATCGCGAATGCCGGACAAGCCGACCCCGAGGCCGCAGACGAACAGGAAGATACTCAGGGCGCCGTGCGGTTCCCACACCAGCGCGGTCGGCAGCGCCAGAGCTTCGCCCGCGTTCAGCGCCAGCAAGGCGATGAAGGCGCCGCCGTTCATGGCCAGCACCGTATGGGTGACGCGTTCGGTGGCCGGCAGCAGGCGGGTCTTGTCCTCGACCACGAAGTCCCACAGGGTCAGCACGATTTCGACCGCGAAGACGACCAGCAGCAGCACCGCCCACAGGCCATTGAAACGCCAGCACGACAGGCCGATGAACATGGCGCTGTACATCAGCGCGCGCACGGCGTGGATCGACAGTTCCAGCCTGGCGCTGGCGCGCCCCGGGAGCGCCTCGGTCAGTTCATGGTGATACAGGGTGTCGAAGGCGCCCAGGCATCCCTGGAACGCCATCAACTGCAATGCCAATACATGGGTATTCATGGCCGTACCTCGCGAAACACGCCCGCCTGCGTGAAGGTTGTACCGAACAGCGCGTGGCGGATCTCGATACGGATATCGAACTGCGCGCTGTCGTTATTGCGGTGGCACAGGTAGGTCTTGCCCGGCGTGAGCCAGGCCGGCACGGGAATGCGCACGCCCGCCACCTGCCAAAAATAGCCATCGCTCTCGAAATGCAGGTTCCCGTCGCGCACCGCCAGCACCAGCTTCATCCCCATCCCCATGCCGACGTATTCGAGCACTTCGCCGCGCGCGCTCTCGAGCATGTAGGACGTGAACTGCACCGGCTTGCGTCCGTTGAGGCGATAGATGCGCTGCTTGAAAATGGCCGCGCTGCCCTCTTTCGAATAGACCTCGATATCGACCGGAAAGTCGGCGTCGTTATACGGCATCAGCGCGCCCCGGATCAGCGGCATGGTCAGGTAGCCGAGCACGCGGCCGAGTCTCGAGCAGGTCAGCTCCGTCATGCGGCCGGTGTAGTACAAAGGCTTGCCGGGCATGGGGTTATGGTCGAAGCGCGCCTGGATATCGGGGTGCAGTCCGCGCCATGCGGGACCGAGGATCTTCTTGAATAACTCGCCTTCGGACGCGATCATGCGCGCACCGCCTGCGCGCGGTCGACGTAGAACAGGTACGCCAGCGGCGGCAGCATCGTCACCAGCGCGAAGGTATCGATCCAGACATTGTCCCAGCAGCCGGCGCGCAGCGACACCAGCATGTCCTGCGGCGCCCACAACAGCATGCCGGCGATCAGCGCGCCCCAGGCAAAGGCGCTGCGCTGGCGGGCGCCGATCCACGCCAGGGCGCCCATCCAGAGCGCCGCGCTTTGCACGGTGGGGCCGAACAGCGAGATCCACCAGATCTGCTGCGCGTGGGCCTGGGGCGGCACGGTGGCGCCCCAGAAGGCGGTTTCGATGCCGCGATGGTAGCCGCTGAAGATCGCAGCGTCGGCGAACCACGGCAGCAGCATGCCGACCACCAGGTGCGTGACGATGGCCGCGAACATCCAGCGGATGGCCCAGCGGCGAAGAGTGGCAGAGTGCATATGGGCTTTCAGCGTTTGAAGAAGGGATTGGGGCGCTCGCACACGCCTTCGGTGCAGGTCGGGGAGCGGTAGCCCAGCGCGCGCGACATCAGGTAGCGGTGGCGCGCGAACAGGCGATACGACCAGCTGCACACGGTGCGCAGTCCGGGCACGCGCAGCGGCAGCACGCGCCAGGCCTGGCCGGCCAGGGTGTAAGAGCGCAGCAGGCTGTCCACGCCGACCAGTACGCGGCCGTCGCGCGTCTGGCTGTGCAGCTCGCGGTTCAGGGCGGCCATGTCGACGCCCAGGTGGGTCGGATCGAAGCCGGGGGCGGCGATATCGGCAAACGCCAGGCGTCCGGCGCGGTCCCAGCGCGCCAGCTTGTCCATGCCGGCGCGGCAGAACGGGCACTTGCCGTCGAAGTAGAGCGTCAGTTCGGCGCCGCTCATGATGGGTCCTTGTCGTCCGGTCCGAGGAAGCGCGCGACCTTGCCGCCCATCTTCAGGAAGCGCTGCAGGGTCGCCGGCGGCAGGTGCTTGTAATCGTCGTAGGTGGTACCGAGCATGTCGAGGAACGTGAGCACCTCGTTCATGCGCGCCAGCGAGGCTGGTTCGAGCGCGCTATCGGTATCGCCCTCGATGGCGCATTCGCGCAGCACGGTCAGGGTCGGATCGATTTCGCGCCGTTTGCGCTCCTCGACGATGACGCGGAAGATCTCCCACACATCCTGCAGGGCGACGAAGTGATCGCGGCGGTCGCCCATCAAATGGGTGACGCGGATCAGGTTCCAGCTTTGCAGCTCCTTGAGGCTGTTGCTCACGTTGGAACGCGCGACCGACAAGGTCTCGGCGATATCCTCGGCCGCCAGCGGGCGGTTGGCGAGGAACAGCAGCGCGTGAATCTGCGCCACGGTGCGGTTCACGCCCCAGCGCGTCCCCATCTCGCCCCAGTGCAGGACGAATTTCCGTTCGGTCGGTCCCAATGCCATGATTTCTCCAATTTCATTCATTTCTGTCGTTACAGAAATTAAATACCGATTGAAGCTCGTTGTCAACGAAAATGAGTGAAAATGAGAAACAGCAGAGGAATTATCCGACGATTCGGTATCGCCGCCGACACGCTCAAGAGTCACCCCCCTACAACCGGGGTCAGAGCTTTAATGAGCAATTTCTGACTTTCCGGCAACGCGAGTTGGTGCTTGCTGTAAAAACGAATGTGTTCCGCCATCCACGCGCACTCAATCGCCCCATGGCAGGAATCGATGAGCAGTGATGAAACTTGCGCTTGCTGGGGCGCAATGTGGATCGAAGAAGTTACCTAAGCGAAAATTGTTTCGCTTCAGAGCTCTGACCCCGGTTGGGCGTAACTGTGCCAGAGGCTAACTAATTTCGAATTAGAGCTCTGACCCCGGTGGTGGGAGTTTGCTTCAGGGGGTAGTCTTTGTGTCGGGCTTGACCGGCGGGAGCGGGGTGGCCGATTCTTTGGGGTGGCCGTTGGCATCCAGAATCTGGATGAAGATCTCGTTCTTCTTGATCATGCCGAGCTCGAAGCGCGCGCGTTCTTCCACCGCGCCCGTGCCGTTGGTCAGGTCGTGCACTTCGGAGTCGAGCTTGGCGTTGCGCGCCTTCAGTTCCACCGTCTTGCGCTGCGCGACGATCACCTGGTTTTCCAGTTCGCCCACGCGCAGCCAGCCACCCTTGCCCAGCCACAGCGGCAGTTGGATCAGGATCAGGAGGGTCGCAAGAACGAGCGTAATGAGGCGCATGAAAAGGAGGATGGCACCGGCCGGCGCACGGCCAGCCGGTGCGGTCGGCTTACTTCAGGTTGTAGAAAGCGCTACGGCCAGGGTAGCTGGCGATGTCGCCCAGGTCTTCTTCGATGCGCAGCAACTGGTTGTACTTGGCCATGCGGTCCGAACGCGACATCGAGCCGGTCTTGATCTGCAGGGCATTGGTACCAACGGCGATGTCGGCGATCGTCGAGTCTTCGGTCTCGCCGGAACGGTGCGAGATGACGGCAGTATAACCGGCGCGCTTGGCCATTTCGATTGCCGCGAAGGTTTCGGTCAGGGTGCCGATCTGGTTGATCTTGATCAGGATCGAGTTGGCGATGCCTTTCTCGATGCCTTCTTTCAGGATCTTGGTGTTGGTGACGTACAGGTCGTCGCCCACCAGCTGCACTTTTTTGCCGAGGCGGTCGGTCAGGATCTTCCAGCCATCCCAGTCGCCTTCATGCATCGCGTCTTCGATCGAGATGATCGGGTACTTGTCGCACCAGGTTTCGAGCATGTCGGTGAACTCGGTCGAGGTCAGCTGCATCCCTTCGCCTTCAAGGTGGTATTTGCCATCCTTGTAGAATTCGGACGCGGCGCAGTCCAGGCCCAGGCAGATCTGCGTGCCCGGCTCGTAGCCTGCCTGCTCGATCGCTTGCATGATCAGCTTGATGGCTTCTTCGTGGTTGGCCACGTTCGGCGCGAAACCGCCTTCGTCGCCGACCGAGGTCGCCAGTTTTTTCTCGTGCAGGATCTTTTTGAGCGTGTGGAAGATCTCGGCGCCGTAGCGGATTGCTTCCTTGAAGCTCGGCGCGCCGACCGGGATGATCATGAATTCCTGGATGTCCAGGTTGTTGTCGGCGTGCGCGCCGCCGTTGATGACGTTCATCATCGGCACCGGCATTTGCATCGCGCCCGAACCGCCGAAGTAGCGGTACAGCGGCAGGCCGGCTTCTTCGGCGGCGGCCTTGGCGACCGCCATCGACACGGCCAGCATGGCGTTGGCGCCCAGGCGGCTCTTGTTGTCGGTGCCATCGAGGTCGATCAGGGTGCGGTCGAGGAACGCTTGTTCGTTCGCGTCCAGGCCCATGATGGCTTCGGAGATTTCGGTATTGATGTTTTCGCAGGCTTGCAGCACGCCCTTGCCGAAGTAACGGCTTTTGTCGCCATCGCGCAGTTCGATCGCTTCGCGCGAGCCGGTCGAGGCGCCCGACGGTACCGCCGCGCGGCCCATCACGCCCGATTCGAGCAGCACGTCGCATTCGACGGTTGGATTGCCGCGCGAATCGAGAATTTCGCGGCCGATAATGTCAACGATAGCACTCATATTTCAATCTCCAAAGGGTAAGAAAAAGGTGGGCGGACCGCGAACGGTCCGCCTGCATCTGTCAGGGCGATCAGGACGGCGGCAAGTGCCGCACTATACAAACTTACGCAAAGCTCGATTCGAGGAAGCCGGCTTTCTTGACCACGCGGTCGAGTTCGACGAGCGTCGTGAGCAGTTCCTTCATGCGGCCGAGCGGCACGGCGTTGGGGCCGTCCGACAGCGCCTGGGCGGGGTTCGGGTGCGTTTCCATGAACAGGCCGGCGATACCGGCCGCCACGGCTGCGCGCGAGAGCACGGGAATGTGCTCGCGCTGGCCACCGGATGAGGTGCCCTGTCCGCCCGGCAGTTGTACCGAGTGGGTCGCGTCGAACACGACCGGGCAGTTCGATTCGCGCATGATCGCCAGCGAGCGCATGTCGGAGACCAGGTTGTTGTAGCCGAACGAGGCGCCGCGCTCGCAGGCCATGAAGTTGTCTTCATTGAGGCCGGCGTCGCGCGCGGCCTGGCGCGCCTTGTCCATCACGTTCTTCATGTCGCCGGGCGCGAGGAACTGGCCCTTCTTGATGTTGACCGGTTTGCCCGACTGCGCGCAGGCGATGATGAAGTCGGTCTGGCGGCACAGGAAGGCGGGCGTTTGCAGCACGTCGACCACGCTCGAGACGGCGGCGATTTCTTCGATCGAGTGGATGTCGGTCAGGACCGGCACGCCGATTTCGCGGCGCACGTCGGCCAGGATCTCGAGGCCCTTGTCCATGCCGGGTCCGCGGAACGAGGTGCCCGAGGAGCGGTTGGCCTTGTCGAAGGATGACTTGTAGATGAACGGGATGCCGAGCGCCGAGGTGATTTCTTTCAAGGTGCCGGCGGTGTCCATCGCCATCTGGCGCGATTCGATCACGCAGGTGCCGGCGATGAGGAAAATCGGGTGCTCGAGGCCGACGTCAAAACCGCAAAGCTTCATGCTGCATCTCCTGTGGGTGCGCCCGCCGCTGCATGGCCGTTGGCAGCCTGGTGCGCCAGCGCGGCCTTGATGAACGACGTAAACAGCGGGTGGCCGGTACGCGGGGTCGATTTGAACTCGGGATGGTACTGCACGCCCATGTACCACGGGTGCGCATTTTCTCCGGTGCGCGGCAGTTCCATGATCTCGCACAAATCTTCGGTCGGGGTACGCGCCGAGACGATCATGCCGGCCGCTTCGACGCGCGACAGGTAGTGATTGTTCGCTTCGTAGCGGTGGCGATGGCGCTCGGTGACCACGCTGCCGTAGATTTCGGCAGCCAGGGTGCCCGGATTGACCGCGCAGGTTTGCGCGCCGAGGCGCATGGTGCCGCCCAGGTCGGATTTTTCGTCGCGCTTTTCGACCTTGCCGTCATGGTTCTGCCACTCGTTGATGAGGGCCACGACCGGCTGGTCGGTGTCGGTGTCGAATTCGGTCGAGTTGGCGTTGGTCAGGCCGGCCATGTGGCGCGCGTATTCGATCAGGGCCACTTGCATGCCGAGGCAGATGCCCAGGTAAGGGATCTTGTTTTCGCGGGCGTAGCGCGCCGCCATGATCTTGCCTTCCACGCCGCGCTTGCCGAAGCCGCCCGGTACCAGGATGGCGTCGTACTTGGCCAGGTGGTCGCAACCCTTGGTCTCGATGTCTTCCGAGTCCAGGTATTCGATGTTGACCCGGCTTTCGGTGTGGATGCCGGCGTGGCGCAGCGCTTCGGTGAGCGACTTGTACGATTCGGTCAGGTCGACGTACTTGCCGACCATGCCGATGGTGACGGCCGCTTTCGGGTTTTCCAGCGCGTAGATCAACTTGGTCCACATCGACAGGTCGGCCGGCGGCGCTTCCAGGCCGAGGGCTTCGAGGATGATCGCGTCGAGGCCCTGGTCGTGCAGCATCTGCGGTACTTTGTAGATGGTGTCGGCGTCCCACACCGAGATGACGGCCTGCTCTTCGACGTTCGAGAACAGCGAGATCTTGGCGCGTTCGTCGTCGGGAATCGGGCGGTCGGCGCGGCACAGCAGCGCGGTCGGGGTGATGCCGATTTCGCGCAGCTTTTGCACGCTGTGCTGGGTCGGTTTGGTTTTCAGTTCGCCCGCCGAGGCGATGTACGGCACCAGGGTCAGGTGGACAAACGCGGCCGACTTGCGGCCGGCGCGCAGCGACAACTGGCGCGCCGCTTCCAAGAAGGGCAGCGATTCGATGTCGCCCACGGTGCCGCCGATTTCGACCAGCGCCACGTCCACGCCTTCGGCGCCGCGGTAGATGTAATCCTGGATCTCGTTGGTGATGTGCGGGATCACCTGCACGGTCTTGCCGAGGTACTCGCCGCGGCGTTCCTTGCGGATCACGGATTCGTAAATCTGGCCGGTGGTGAAGTTGTTCACCTTGCGCATGCGGGTGCTGATGAAGCGCTCGTAGTGGCCCAGATCGAGGTCGGTTTCGGCACCATCGTCGGTGACGAAGACTTCGCCGTGCTGCATCGGGCTCATCGTGCCGGGATCGACATTGATGTACGGATCGAGCTTGAGCATGGTGACTTTAAGGCCGCGCGATTCGAGGATCGCGGCGAGGGAGGCGGCGGCAATCCCTTTTCCAAGGGAAGACACAACGCCACCGGTGACGAAGACAAATTTGGTCATTGCAGATGGTGCCGAACGGCACGTGCGGGAAATTGAAATTATACCTTAAACCAGCCAATGCTTCCGCAAAACAAGGTAAAAAACAGCAACAACGGCCGAGCGGACGGCTACGTCGGACATTCCATCTTGATCAATTTGAAAGATTGCCGATTACTCATTTGGTGTGCGCCAGCGAACAGACATGATCTTGCTCAAGCCTCAGGATTGAACTTTTACCACAGGAGGTCAAAATGTCCTACGAAGAACGCGATGCTTATGGCATGTATGTCGACAAAGGCTCGAAAGGCCCCGGTCCGGAACTGATGGGCGCGGATACCTTGATCGGCGACCACGTACACAATCTGAAAAACGAGCACCTCGGTGAAATCAAAGAAATCATGCTCGACATGCGTACTGGCAAGATTGCGTATGCAGTCATGTCGAGCGGTGGCGTGCTGACCATTGGTGAGAAATTGTTCGCGGTGCCTTGGGCTGCGTTGACGCTCGACACCGCCAACAAGCGCTTCACGCTCGATATCGACAAAGAGCGCATCGACAACGCGCCGGGTTTCGATACCGATCACTGGCCGGATATGGCCAACCAGCAATGGTCGAGCCAGATTCACAGCTACTACGGCACCAACGCGCATTAAATTGCGCGGGACAGGGGCGGATGCTGGACTTAGGCGAACGCTGATTTTTGGCAAACGCTGATTTTTGGCAAACGCTGACTCTCGGCAAACGCTGAGTGTTAGCAAACGCTGATCCTGTCGCCACCCTCAAAACCGTCATTCCCGCGCAGGCGGGAATCCAATTTCGCACCGTTACAGGCGGCTCGACAGAATTGGATTCCCGCCTGCGGGAATGACGGTTTTGAGGTTAACGGTCCTCGGTCCTACCTCGGCTTTATTCGACGTCGAGGTCTGACCCCGGTTAAGAAATGTTAAGAAATGTTTCGAGTCAGAGCTCTGACCCCGGTTGTGGGAGTTGGCTGCTTTTCTTGTAGGATTAGCAGAAATCGCGGCTGCTGGTGTCGAGCCGGCCCATCAGGTGGCTCATGTCCACCAGCCGCTTGGCCACCAGGTGCCGCACTTCCCCTTCCCTCTGCCACACGCCGTACACGCCCAGCAAACTCGCTCCCAGCACTTCGCGCCGCTGCTGTTCCACCAGGCTCGGCCAGACAATCACGTTCACATTGCCCGTCTCGTCTTCGATGGTGACGAACAGCACGCCCTTGGCGGTGGCCGGACGTTGCCGTACCGTGACAATGCCGCAGGCGCGCGCCAGTTGGCCTTGCTTGAAATCGTTCAGTTGCGAGGCCGGCAAAAAACGCTGCGCGAGCAGGCGCGCGCGCAGCAGCGCCAGCGGGTGCCGCCCCAGCGTCAATCCCTGCGAGCGATAGTCGCCGACAATCTCTTCGCCTTCGCTCGGGACAGCGAGCAGCGGCAGGTCTTCGTCCGGCGTGGTGGGACGCAGCAAGTCCTTGTCGGGCACCGCGCCCACCGCTTGCCACAGCGCCTGGCGCCGGTTGCCGGCCAGCCCGTGCAGCGCATTGGCGCCCGCCAGCACTTGCAGGTCGTGCCGGTCCAGAGCGGCCCGGCGCGCGAGGTCGGCCACGCTCTCGAACGCCTTGACGGCGCGCGCTTCTTCGATCCGCGCCGCCGCTTCGGGACGCATGCCGCGCTGTAGCGACAAGCCCAGCCGCACGGCGGGCTGGCTGCCCTGCCCCACCTCCAGGCTGGAATCCCAGCCGCTGATGGCCACGTCCACCGCGCGCACGTCGATGCCGTGGCGGCGCGCGTCCTGCACCAGTTGCGAGGGGCTGTAGAAGCCCATCGGCTGGCTGTTGAGCAAGGCGCACAGGAAGGCGGCCGGTTCGTGGCACTTGAGCCAGGAACTGGCGTAGGCCAGCAGCGCAAAGCTGGCGGCGTGCGATTCGGGAAAGCCGTATTCGCCGAAACCCTTGATCTGGCTGAAGATCGATTCGGCAAATTCCAGGGTATAGCCGCGCTCGAGCATGCCGTTGACGATCTTGCCGTAGTATTTTTCCAGCCCGCCCTTGCGCTTCCAGGCGGCCATGGCACGGCGCAGCTGGTCGGCCTCGCCCGCCGTGAAGCCGGCCGCGATCATGGCCACCTGCATCACCTGCTCCTGGAAGATCGGCACGCCCAGGGTGCGTTCCAGCGCTTCCTTCAATTCCTCCTTGGGGTAGTCGGGTTTTTCCAATCCCTGGCGCCGGCGCAGGTAGGGATGGACCATGCCGCCCTGGATCGGCCCCGGCCGCACCACCGCCACTTCGATCACCAGATCGTAAAAGGTGCGCGGCAGCATGCGTGGGAGCATGCTCATCTGCGCGCGCGATTCGATCTGGAACACGCCCACCGTGTCGGCCGCGCACATCATGTCGTAGGTGGCCGGGTCTTCGGCCGGGATGTCTTGCAGCGAAAACACCGTGCCGCGCAGCTCGCCCACCAGGTCGAGCGCGCGCCGCAGCGCCGAGAGCATGCCGAGCGCCAGCACGTCGACTTTCAGCAGGCCGAGTTCTTCGAGATCGTCCTTGTCCCACTGGATCACGCTGCGCTCCGCCATGGTGGCGTTTTCGATCGGCACCAGGCGCGAGAGCTTGCCGGCGGCGATGACAAAGCCGCCCGGGTGCTGCGACAGGTGGCGCGGAAAGCCAAGCAGGCGCTGGGCCAGGGTCGCCCATTGCCGGGCCAGCGGCGAGTCCGGGTCGAGCCCGCATTCGGCCAGGCGGCTGAGCAGGTCGTCCTTGCTGTCGAACCAGTGGTGCGTCTTGGCGACTTTTTCGACGATGGCCAGGTCGACCCCGAGCGCCTTGCCGCTGTCGCGCAGGGCGCTCTTGGGACGGTAGCTGATCACCACGGCGGCCAGGGCGGCGCGGGTGCGCCCGTATTTGTTGTAGATGTACTGGATCACTTCTTCGCGCCGCTGGTGTTCGAAGTCGACGTCGATGTCGGGCGGTTCGTCCCGTTCCTTGGAAATGAAGCGTCCGAACAGCAAATTGCCGCGCGCGGGGTCGACTTCGGTAATCCCCAGGCAGTAGCAGACGGCCGAGTTGGCGGCCGAGCCGCGCCCCTGGCACAAAATCCCGATCGAGCGCGCATGGCGCACGATGTCGTACACCGTCAAAAAATAGGGTTCGTAGCGCAGTTCGCCGATCAGCTGGAGTTCGATTTCGAGCTGTTCCTGGACTTTGGCCGGTATGCCGAGGGGAAAGCGGTGGTGCGCGCCGATGTAGGTTTCGGCGCGCAGGTAGCCCGATGCCGTTTGTCCGGGCGGCACCAGTTCGTCCGGGTATTCGTAGCGCAGCTGGTCGAGCGAAAACGTGCACAGGCGCGCGATGCGCACCGTTTCGGCCAGCGCCTCGGGGCTGTACAGGTTGGCCAGGCGCAGGCGCGCGCGCAGGTGCTGTTCGGCGTTTTGCGCCAGTGCGTAGCCGCACTCGGCCACGGGCGTGTTGAGGCGGATCGCGCACAGGGTGTCGTGCAGCGGTTTGCGCGAACGCACGTGCATGCAGACGTGGCCCAGCGCCACCACGGCCAGCCCGTGCTGCCAGGCCACTTCGTCGACCGTGGCGCGGTGCGCTTCGTCAAACGCGCGGTGCAGCAGGTTCAGGCCCAGCCAGGCGCGATCGGGGAAGGTGGCGGCGATCCAGGCGGCCTGGGTGTGCAGGCGGTCGAGGTCGGCCGGGTCGTGGCCCGGATAGGCGGGCAACAAGATCGCCAGGCAGTCGGGCATGCCGGCCAGGTGGGCTTGCGGCGGGGCGGGCGTGGCCAGGTCGGCCGGGGTGAGCAGGTAGGTCCCCTTGGCCGTGCGCGTGCGCGCCAGGGTGATCAGCTCGGCCAGGTTGCCGTAGCCATTGCGGTTCCGGGCCAGCAGGATCAGCGACAGGGCCGCGCTGCCATCATCGTGGCACAGGTGAAAATGGGCGCCGATGATCAGGGGCAGCGCCGCCTTCTTGGCTTCGGCATGCGCACGCACCACCCCCGCCAGCGAACATTCGTCGGTAATCGCCAGCGCCGAGTAACCGAGCTGGACGGCGCGGGCCACCAGTTCTTCGGCGTGGGAAGCGCCGTGCAGGAAGGAAAAGTTGGTCAAACAATACAACTCGGCGTAATCGGGCAGGCTGGGGGCGGGAACGGTGCTACTCATGGAAAAATATTACAATCAAATTTATCAGGGAAACTACTGTATGAAAACACAGTATACCTCCCGCCATTTTCTTACCAATTGGGAATTACTATGCAGGCTCATCTGGTGCGCTGTTTTGGTGCATTGCCCGGTCACGGGAATATGGCGATGGTGATCGAAGGCGGGCCGGCCACGCCCGCCGCGCGCCAGGCATTTGCGCGCGGGCAGCCGCATCCGGCCTGCGTGTTTCTCGACGCCGGGCCGGGCCAGGCATTCATCGCCGACTATTACTATCCGCATGCCAGGAGTCCGCTGTGCCTGCACGCCACCCTGGGCGCGGCGCAGCTGCTGTTCGCGCGCGCCGGCCAGGCCGCGTCGGACATCGTGCTGAGCACGGCGATGCGCGCGCAAACCTTGCTCCTGAGGCGCGAGGGAGAAGACTATTTTGTCGCGCTGCAAGCCCAGCCCGTCCCCGCCGTCGCGGTCGCGGTCGATACGGCGCTGGCCGCCTGGCTGCTGGACCAGCCCGATTTGAGGCTGGCGACAGCGCCGGTGCTGGCCTCGGTCGGCAGTCCCAAGCTGCTGATCGAAGTGCCTGAGCGCGCCACCTTGCACGCGCTGCACCCGCCCCTGGAGCGCATCGTCGCGTGGGGCCGCGAACACGGGGTCAACGGCTGCTACGTGCTGTGGCGCAGCGCTGAGCACACGTACGAAGGGCGCAACTTCAACCATCTCGATGCGGCCATGGAAGACCGCGCCACCGGGGTGGCGGCGGGCGCGCTGGCGGCCCACCTGGGGTGCACCATCATGGTGCATCAGGGTGGTGCACTGGGCGCGCCCTGTCTGATCCGCGCCCGCTGCGAGGCAGATGCGATCCTGGTGGGCGGACGGGCCGAGGCTGCGGACGGGCAATGACAACGTTGTCATTGCGCCACAACGTGCTGGACGGCGGCCATGGAAATTGCATTAGAATCAATCTCCTTTCTCATAAAAACCCGGAGACCGTCGCGTGTTCACCCCCACCACTTTACGTAGGTCCGTCTTGCTCGCTTTGTACGGCAGTGCCGCTCTCGCCGTGTATGCCCCCGCCAGTTTCGCCCAGTCGGGCCAGCCAGCCGCCAAAGAAGAAGTCATTCCCAGCGTCAGCGTGGTTGGTTCACGCCGCGTCTCGGCCAACTCCGCCACCGATACGGCGGTCCCGGTCGACCTGATTCCCATGACCCGCCTGGCCGAGCAGGGCGGCCAGTTCGACCTGGCCCAGACGCTCACCTACATTTCGCCGTCGTTCAACTCGACGCGCCAGAGCGGGGCCGACGGCGCCGACCTGGTCGACTCGGCCGCCCTGCGCGGCCTGGGCTCGGATCAAACCCTGGTGTTAATGAACGGCAAGCGCCGTCACAGCACCTCGCTGGTGAACATTTTCGGCGCGCGCAACCGCGGCAACACCGGCACCGACATGAATGCGATTCCGCTGCTGGCGGTGAAGAACATCCAGGTGCTGCGCGATGGCGCCGCCGCCCAGTACGGCTCGGATGCGATCGCCGGCGTCATCAATATCGAACTGAAAAAATCGCTCGGCTGCGAGAGCGTGCTCGGTGCCGGCCAGTATTCGGCCGGCGACGGCGAGAACTACCTGGCCTCGGCCTACTGCGGCGTGGCCGTGGCCGGCGGCGTGGTCGGCATCACGGCCGAGTATCTGGACCGTGGCCGCTCGAACCGGGCCGACGCGGGCAGCCTGCGCACCATCGGCGACAGCAAGGTGCAGAACCAGACCCTGTACCTGAACGGCGACATTCCCATGGTCGACGGCAAGCTCTATTTCACGGCCGGCACCCAGAAGCGCGATGCTTCGTCGGCCGCGTTCGGCCGCGGTCCGGACCAGATTCCGGTGCGTAATGCGCAAGCCATGTATCCGAACGGTTTCGCACCGTACATCAATGCCGATATCGACGACCATTACGGCACGGTCGGCTATCGCGCCAAGCTGGGCGAGTGGAATGCGGACTTTTCGCAGACCTACGGCTACAACAAGATGCTTTACAACATCAGCAATACGCTCAATGCCTCGATCGCCAACGCCGACCTGCTCAAGGGCGGCAAGGGCGTGTCGGCCTCACAATTCGACGCCGGCGGTTTTGCCGCCACGCAGCTGACCACGAATGCCGATGCCAGCCGTTTCTATCCGAACATCATGAGCGGCCTGAACCTGGCTTTCGGCGCCGAGTTCCGCAAGGAAAACTACGAAATCTTCGCCGGCGAAGCCGGTTCCTACAACGATGTCGACGGTCCCGGCTTCGGCGGCGACCCGGGCAGCCAGGGTTTTCCGGGCTTCCGCCCGTCCGACGCGACCGACCGCAGCCGCCATAGCGTGGCGGCCTACATCGATGTCGAGACCGACATCACCGAGCGCCTGAAAGTGCTGTCGGCCGTGCGTTACGAGAAATTCAGCGACTTCGGCAACAGCGTGACCGGCAAACTGGCCGCCGCCTACAAGATCAGCGATGCGATCCTGCTGCGCGGTTCGGCCAGCACGGGCTTCCGCGCGCCGTCGCTGCAGCAAGCGTTCTTCTCGTCGACGTTTACCGAGTTCGTCAACGGCAATCCGGTCGATTCGGTGTTCGCGCCGAACGGCGGCAATGTGGCCAATGCGATCGGCATTCCCAAGCTGAAAGAAGAAGAGTCGGTCAGCTTCACTCTGGGCGGCACCTGGACGCCGACCCCGACCACCTCGATCACGGCCGACCTGTACCGCATCGCGATCGACGACCGCATCGTGTTCTCGGGCCGTTTCGACGCCGACAACTACGCGCCGATCGTGCCGCTGCTGAGCACCCTGGGCGTGGGCGCGGCCCAGTTCTTCGTCAATTCGATCGATACCAAGACGCAAGGCCTGGACCTGACAGTGTCGAACCGCAGCGAACTGGCCGGCGGCAAGCTCAATACCTTCCTGGCCATGAACATCAGCAAGACCGAAGTGACCGGGGTGAATGCGCCGGCCGCCTTCAAGGGCTACGAAGACGTGCTGCTGTCCGAACGCGAGCGCCTGTTCCTGGAACAGGGCGGACCGCGGCGCAAGGCGACTTTGGGCTTCGAGTACTCGCTGGGCAAGATTGGCACCGACTTCAAGGTGATCCACTTCGGCAAGCAAACCCTCGGCACCTGGTCCGGTCCTCCGACCCCGAACCAGGTGTACAAGGCCAAGACCTCGGCCGACCTGAGTTTTACGTATAATTTCAGCGACAAGACCAAGCTGACCGTGGGCGGCGCGAATATTTTCAATGTCAAGCCGACCGAGCAGGATCCGGACCAGACCGACAACGGCTTCAAGTATGAGTCGGTGCAGTTCGGCATGAACGGCGCGTCGTATTTCGCCCGTCTGTGGCATAAGTTTTAAGCGCAGCGGTCGCTAAAGGTGAAGGGCAGGCCGGGTCGCGTCAACCTGGTCTGCCCTTTTGCATTATTGTGTCGGCTGGCCCGTTGACGGGCAGCCCTGTGACTGTTGAAAAGGATGAAGAAATGAAACGATCTTACGCGCTGACCCTGGCCGCATTGCTGGCCTGCGCGCCGCTTTCCCACGCTGTGCCGGCCGCCGTACCTGCCGCCGTGCCTACCGCCGTGCCTACCGCCACCCCGGGTGCGTCGGTGCCGGTGGCAACGCCCGATGCCGCCCGGGTGCAGGCGGTGCAAGCCATGCTGGAAGCCATGCAGTCGGAAAAAATGATGCGCTCGGTGGCCGGTGCGAGCCGGTATGTGAATGAAGAGCAGCGCGCCAGCGTGTTCGCCAAGCTCGACAAGGTGACGCCGCAGGAAATTTACAAACGCCTGGCGCTGCCGGTGGCGCGCGTGATCGGGACCGAGGCGGCCAATGAACTGACGGCGTTTTATGCGTCGGATTATGGCAAGCGTTTGTTGCAGCAGACGTATAACAGCCGGGCCAGCATGTTCCCGCCGGAACCGCCGGTGCCGAACGCGGCGGAAAAGAAGATGCTCAAGAAGCCTGCGCTGGTGCAGGCGCGCAAGGAGTTGGCCGCTGCCGATGCGACGATTCGGCATGAGGCGTTTGCGTTGTTGCAGGCGATTATTAAGAAGTAGGCGTATGCACCGTTGATTACAGGCAACACCGGGGTCAGCCCCCTCTCCGCTATCGACTTCGGGAACACCGGGGTCAGACCCCCAACTGAAAAACCGGGGTCTGACCCCTAGGGGAAGTCGATGCGGACGCTCAGGCCGCCCAGTCTGGCCGATTCGCCCAGGCCTAACCTGGCGCCGTGGCGCTCGGCGATCGCTTTGATGATGGCCAGCCCCAAACCGCTGCCGCTGGCCTCGCTGCCAGCGATGCGGTAGAAGCGGTTGAATACCCGCTCCCTTTCGTCGGCCGGAATGCCCGGGCCGCTGTCTTCCACCACCAGGGCCGCACCCTTGCCCTCCCCCGTCACGCTGATGTCGACCGTGCCGCCGGCTGGCGTGTATTTCAGCGCGTTATCGATCAGGTTGCGCAGCATGATCATCAGCGCGTCGGGCTGGCCCGCCACCCGCACCGGGTCGGCACGCGCCAGCCCAAGGTCGATGCCGCGCGTCTGCGCCGCGCCCGCCAGGTCGGCCAGGGCGCGCTTGGCGAGGTCGGCCAGCTCGACCGGCTGGGTCTTCACTCCACTGGCCGCGCTCGCTTCCTGGCGCGCCAGCACCAGCAATTGCTCGACCAGCCGGGTGGCGCGCTCGATGCCGGCCGTCAGCCGTCCCACCGCCACCCCGCGCGCTTCCGGGCTGTCGGCCCGCTCCAGGCTCAGCACCTGGAGTTTGAGCGCCTGCAGCGGCGTGCGCAGTTCGTGCGCGGCGTCGGCCACGAAATGCTGCTGGGCGTCGAAGGCGGTTTTCACCCGTCCGAACAGGAGGTTCAATTCCTGCACCAGCGGCAGCACTTCATCCGGCAAGTCCGCTTCCGACACCGGCGACAGGTCGTCCGCCTGGCGCGCCGCCACCTGGGTGCGCACGCGCGAGACCGGTTGCAGCGAGCCGCTCACGACCCACCAGACGACCAGCATCAAGATCGGCATCATCACCGCGATCGGGCCGACCGTGCGCAGGGCCAGGTTGCCGGCCATATTGCGCCGCACCGCCATGTCCTGGGCGATCTGCAGGGTCTGGGTGCTGCTTTGCACCGAGAACACGCGGTAGGTGGTGTTGTTGGCCTTAACGTTGGAAAAGCCCAGCACCGCGTGCTGCGGCAAGTTGGTGCGCGAGACGGTGCGGAATACGCGCACCCCGTCCGGGGTCCAGACCTGCACCATCAGCTCGTTGTTTTCGGCGTCCGCCTCGACGTTCGCGGCCGTCTCGGTGTTGTTGGACAAGGGCGCGCTGGAACGCAGCGACAGCGCCATCTGCTGCATGTGGTAATCGAAAATCTGGTCGGCGTCGGACAGCGCCGTGCGATAGGCGATCGACGCTTGCGCCACGGCGGCGATACTGATGGCCGCGAGCAAAAACCACAACAGACGGCCGCGCAGCGAGTGCGCCAGGTTCATAGTTTTGGCACCATGTAGCCGACCCCGCGCACGTTCTGGATCAGATCGCTGCCGAGCTTCTTGCGCAAGCCGTGGATATACACTTCCACCGCGTTGCTGCTCACTTCATCGCGCCAGCTGTACAGCTTTTCTTCCAGCTGGGCACGCGAGAGCACCACGCCGGGACGCGCAATCAAGGCTTCCAGAACCGCCCACTCGCGCGCCGACAAGGTGACCGGCACGCCGTTGACCTGCACTTCGCGGGTGGCCGGGTTGATGCTGATGGCCTTGTATTCGAAGACCGGTTCGCCGCGTCCGGCGGCGCGCCGCAGCAAGGCGCGGATGCGCGCCAGCAGCTCGTCGAGGTCGTAGGGTTTGAGGACATAGTCGTCGGCCCCGGCGTCGAGGCCGGCGATGCGCTGCTCGACCGCGTCGCGCGCGGTCGCCACCAGCACCGGGGTGCGGTCCTTGCGCGTGCGCATGGCGCGCAGCACTTCCAGGCCATCCTTGCGCGGCAAGCCCAGGTCGAGCAGGACCAGGTCGTAGCTTTGCGACTGGCGCAGGGCCGTGTCGGCCATTTCGCCATCCTTGACCCAGTCGACCGCGTAGTGCTCGGCCCTGAGCAGGTCGAGCACCACTTCGCCAATCATCGTATCGTCTTCCACCAGCAGCAACCGCATCACATCCTTCTTTCTCGTATCCTGCGGGCGGAAGGGGCACGATTACCCGATCCGCACCGGAATGAAGATTCTGTCATTACCGCGCTGAATCAGCAAGGCCACCGACTTGCTGGCCTTGCCCACCAGATCGCGCACCTGGTCGACCGAATTGACTGGACGGCCATTGACAGACAGTAAAACATCGCCCGGCTGGACCCCGGCCGAGGAGGCGGCGCCGGCCGCGTCTTCGATCACCAGGCCCGCGCTAATGCCGGACTGGCGCTTCTCGTTGGGGTCGAGCGGACGCAGGGCCAGGCCCAGCTTCGCGCTCTGGTCGGCGCCGGCGGCCGGTTCGCGCTCGTCCTGCGCCACCTTGTCGCTGGCGTTGGCCAGGCGTGCATCGATGCGCACGATCTTGCCGTCACGCCAGACGTCGAGGCTGACCTTGTCGCCCGGCCGGGCCACGCTGAGCATGGCCGGCAAGTCGCCCGAGGCAATGATCGGCTGGCCGTTCAGCTTGCGGATGATGTCGCCCGACTTGAGGCCGGCCTTGTCGGCCGCGCCGCCTTTTTCCACGTTCGACACCAGCGCGCCTTCGGGCGAGTCGAGCTTGAAGGAATCGGCGAAACCCTGGTTCACTTCCTGGATCGTCACGCCGAGCTTGGCATGCTGCACCTTGCCGGTGGTAACGATCTGGTCCTTGATGCGGTACGCCACATCGATCGGAATGGCGAACGACAAGCCCATGTAGCCGCCGGTCTGGCTGTAGATCTGCGAATTGATGCCGATCACTTCGCCCTTGGTATTGAACAGCGGGCCGCCCGAATTGCCGGGATTGACCGCGACGTCGGTCTGGATGAACGGCACCTGGCTGTCGTCGGGCAGCGAGCGCCCCTTGGCGCTGACCACGCCGGCCGTGACCGTGCTTTCCAGGCCGAACGGCGAGCCGATCGCCAGCACCCATTCGCCCACCTTGAGATCGTTCGATTTGCCGATTGGCACTACCGGCAGGTTCTTGGCGTCAATCTTGAGCACCGCCACATCGGTCTTGGGGTCGGAGCCGAGCACCTTGGCGCGGAATTCGCGCCGGTCGTTCAACTTGACCGTGACTTCCTTGGCGTCGCGCACCACGTGCGCATTGGTCAGGATGACACCGTCCGGGCTGATAATGAACCCGGAACCGGCGCCAAAAACGGGCGTGTCGCGTTGTTGTCCACGGGGCATCTGCGGCCCCTGGAAGCGACGGAAAAATTCGAAAAACGGGTCGTCCTCGTTGAACTGCGGAGGCATGCCGCGGCCGCGCTGCTGGCCCATGGCGGTCTTGGTGCTGCCCATGACGCGGATGTTAACCACGGCCGGGCCGTTGCGCGAGACGATCTGGGTGAAGTCGGGCAGCACCACGCCGGCCGCCAGCGGCGCGGGGGCGCCTGGATTGACGGGGGCGGCCGATGGCACGGCCGATGGCGCGGCCGGCGGCACGGCGGAGGGTGCCTGCGCGGCGAGCGCGACAGGAGCGGAGGCGACTGCGTTGTTATGGTTGACCGCAATCGCACCAACCGCTCCGCCAATGGCGCCCGCGGCGGCAAGGGCTAGCGTGAGACGCTTGGCGGTGATGACAGTGATGGCACCTTCGTTATGCATGGACGTACTCCTGGTTTGAAAGGATATGTTCAGTAATGAACGCTTGTTGTTGTTTACTGTGTTGCTTTGCCTGGTTTTGCTTCTTTTGTCTTGCAGCTTCGTGACCACTTGCTGCCTGGCCAATGATGCAATGATGCGGTATCAGACTTAGGGTTGTCTTAATGCTCTTGCCGCCGGTAACGACAAGCCGGCCAGCACGTGGAACGGGGCGCCCCTTGCTGCGGGCGCCCCGGTGTTTAGCTCAGCTGGCTATACAGCGCGAGCCGGCTGGCCCCGATCAGGCGGCCTGGCGCTGCTCGAGCGCCTGCACGTTCTCGCCACCGTCGATGACGATGCGGCGCGGCTTGAGCGCCTCGGGCACTTCACGCACCAGTTCGATGGTCAGCATGCCGTTGTCGAACGAGGCCGTGGTGACCTTGACATGGTTCGCCAACTGGAAGCGCTGCTCGAAATCACGCGCCGCGATGCCACGGTGCAGGTAGGTGCGCTGGGTGTCCTCTTTCTGCTTGCGGCCGGTGATGTGCAGACTGTCGCGCTCGGTGATGATCTCGACTTCCGAGCGGTCGAAGCCGGCCAGTGCCATCACAATGCGGTACTTGTCTTCGCTGACCAGTTCGATGTTGTACGGTGGATAGCTGGGCTGCGCATCGGCGCGCTGCGATTCCAGCAGGTTGGCCAGGCGGTCGAAGCCGATAGCGGAACGATAGAGAGGAGCAAGGTCGAATGTACGCATGATAAGTATCCTTTTAGAAGTTAAGCGATAAGTTGACGGACCTCCGTGGAGCATCCGTTGAATCCAATCTAAAGGCGCTACCAGGGGTTTTCAAGGCCTTGAAAAACACGATTTTTTGCCCAATGCACCGAAAAATATTTTGAAAAGTTTTGCCCAAGGCAAAAACAATTCGGTAGGAAGGATCGCCATGAAGCGGGGTTGGCGGGTAAGCGGCCAGCGGCCCCACCTGTACAGCCTGTTTAGCGCTAAGTAAAGTCGGGGAATGGCAGCAGCGAATCAATCTGGCTGTTGGGGCACGTCGGGAGACGTTCCAGCACGATGGCCAGCCAGCGCGCCGGATCAAGGCCGTTGAGCTTGGCGGTAGCGA
>NZ_WHJH01000049.1 GCF_011682145.1 Massilia mucilaginosa | reverse complement strand
TCATGCCGCTTTACCCTGCCCCGTTCAATTGGGTAGGGCGCCTATTGCCCACAATAGGATAATTCGAACCGAGCGGCGTCGAGAGCGACAATTCGGAATTGCGGATGACGTTTATGAAACATCCAGGTTAGAAGGCGTCGGTGTCCAAAGAACTACCCCATGGCGAGGAAATGGTTTCTGCGTGCGGCAAATCAGGGCACTGTGAGAATACTGCTTGCGTCATCATCCCGAGGCACGCTGAACCTACACGAGTTACTTAAGAAAACCGGCCCCAAAGCATGGACATTTTGCCCAGTAAGCACCGCAAAGACGGACCAATCCATGGACATTTGAAAAATCACGTAGTTCCCGCGTGCATAAGGCATCCGTCCGATGTCCATACCCCAACCACTCACCGTTGTGCAAACACGGGCTGGAAAATCGGCTACGTCGCCGCCCCGGCCAGCCTGATGGCGGAGTTCCGCAAGGTACACCAGTACAATGTTTTCAGCGTCAACACGCCGATGCAGCACGGCCTGGCGAACTACATGGCCGATCCGGCGCCGTATCTGGACTTGCCGGCGTTTTACCAGCGCAAGCGCGACCTGTTCCGCGATGGCTTGCAGGGTTCCCGCTTCACCTTGCTGCCAGCCGACGGCACCTATTTTCAATGTGTCAGGTACGACGCGATGCCGCCGATGCCGGAGTCCGATTTTGCACAATGGCTCACCACCGACATCGAGGTCGCCGCCATTCCCGTGTCCGCGTTTTACAGCCAGGGCCAGGAGTCGGGCATCGTGCGCTTTTGCTTCGCCAAGCACGACGACACCTTGCGCCTGGCGCTGGAGCGCCTTGCCAGGCTGTGATGGAGCGCGGACCCCTGGTCCCCGCTCCCGACCAACATTGTACAAAAATACATTCAGCGCTAAAATGCAACAAGCGCGTCGATAGTTCACGACGCAAATCTGGCGCGCGGCTTGGAAAGCTTTCACACAGTTCACGCCTTCCGTCGGAAGGAACGCTTTCACTCAATTAACGGGAGATCAAAAAGTGCCATTCCATAACACGCGACATTTCATACAACGAGTTTATGGCGACCGCATCGTCTGGACTGCCAACCATCGGGAGGTTTCCGCTGATGACGTCAAAAAGGTGGTTGACCAATACCGCCATGAAGGCAGCTTGACGATCTACAGCGGGACCCATGGCGACCCGGAGGGCAACTTCAGCGGTATCGACTATGCAGTTCGTGATTTTGCCATTGAGGACAGGGAGACTTCCAATTCGAATCCGAGGATACGTGTTATTAATGTCGGCAGAGTCACAATCAACATCCCCGACACGATTGCGAATGCCACGACCGATATCATGTTCGCGTGGTGCTTCAGCCACGCTTCAATTACGCACAAATCCCCTTACGTCTGAACCGCCCGTGCAAGCGGTGGGCGTGGCACGTCCTGCGCTGCGCCGTCGCGGCCAGGATCGCCAATGTCCGCGGCGCGCGCGGTCACGCCGCGCACGCGCCTGATCGTCATCATGCCCCGCACAACCCGACCGCCCCGGTACTGCGCGCGGCCGACATGCAGGACTTTTACCGGCGCAAGCGTGACCTGTTGCGCGAGGGCCTGAAAGGCTCGCGCTGCACGTTGTTGCCATCCGACGCGACCTATTTTCAAGGTGTGTGTACGAGGCAATTTCGCCTATACTGGAGTCGGAATTCGCACAATGGCCGACCACCGGCATCAAGGTCGCCGCCCTTCCCGTGTCCGCGTTGTACAGCAATGGCCGGGAATCGGGGATTGTGCGTTTTTGCTTCGCCAAGAAAGACGACACCTGGCGCTGGAGCGTCTGGCCAGATTGTGATCTACCGGAGCTGGAACCAACATCATGGCAATCAGGCGCATCACCGTGGCAGACCTGGCGTTCGGCGAACCCTTGCGCTGGGATATTTTCAGCACGCCCTCGGCCGCCCGTCCGCTGCTGAAAAAGGGCCAGGTGCTCGCGCCCGGCCAGCTTGACGACTGGCTTGCCGCCGGCCTGTACGCCGAAGCGTCGGCGCCGGTGTCGGTCCTGCAATCGCTCAACCAGATCAACCGCCGCCTCGAACGCACCTTGATGGACCTGCGCGACCAGGGCGGCGCCGACCGCGAACTGCGCGCCGCCGCCGACGACCTGATCGACACCGTCGAACGCGGCGGCGACGTGGCGCTGGCCGCCATCTTCCTGAACCAGATTGCCGGTGCCTACGCGGTGCGCCACTGCACCGAGGCGGCCGTCGTCGCCTGCCTGATCGCGCGCGCCATGGGCAAGTCGCCGGCCGAAGTGCTGGTGATCACGGCGGCGGCGCTGAGCATGAACGTGGGCATGGTGCGCCAGGCGGAACTGTTCCAGAACAAGGATGGCGCGCTGTCGCACGAAGAACGGGCGCTGGTGCGGCGCCATCCGTCGGCCAGCGTCGAGATGCTGCGCTGGGCCGGCGTGAACGACGAGGCGTGGCTCGACCTGGTGCTGCTGCATCACGAAAATGACGACGGCAGCGGCTATCCGGCCGGGAAGCTGGGCGATGAGATTTCGCAGAACGCCAAGCTGATCGGACTGGCCGACCGCTACTGCGCATTCGTGTCGGCGCGTAATTACCGGCGCTCCTTGCTGCCGCCGGTGGCGCTGCAGCGTTTGGGCGCGGGCAACGAGATGCCGTACGACCAGATCGTGCTGGGCCACTTCGCCACGCAGATCGGGGCCTATCCGCCGGGCACGCTGGTACGGCTGGAAAATGCCGAACTGGGCGTGGTGTCGCGCCGCGCGCAGGACGGCGCGGGCATGGGCGTGCACGTGCTGCGCGCGGCCGATGGCAAGAGCCTGGGCGAGGCGCGGGAGCGCGTCACCAGCGAACCGGGCTGCGCGATTGCGGAAGCCTTGCATGAGGATCACGCAAAGTTAAGGTTTCCGATGAAGCAGATTTGGGGCGAGCTGGCGAGTTTGTAGCTAGCTCGCCGTTCCCCTGCCTCACCCGGCTCGTCCGGGCCGCGCCAAAGGCGTCGCCGGTCCAGCGGCCCGGCTGCGCAACCATTCCCATGCAGCCTCCGCATGCGGACCGTGCCGATGTCCCGCACTGCGCACCAGATGATACGCGTGCCCCGCCATGCTCGGGCCGAACGGCTGCGCCAGGCGCCCGGCTGCGAGGTCGGCGGCCACCAGTTCCAGGCTCAAAAGCGCAATTCCCTGGCCGGCCAGGGCCGCCTGGATTGCATGGTCTTCATCCGAAAAAAGTAGCTGGCCGTGATGCGGCTTCCATGGCAAGCCCGCTTGTGCGAACCAGTTCTTCCAGGTCGGGTTGAGCGGGTGCGCGTGACTCCACTTGAAATCGATCAACGGGACCCGGTCCAGGTCGGCCAGCGTCAACGGTCCGAGCTGGGGGCCGGACACCGGCGCGAAGCGGTCGGCGAACAGCGGCTCCGCGACCATGCCCGGATACGGCCCGCGCCCGTAGCGAATCGCAATATCGGCGAGATCGGACCCGAGGTCGACTGCCTGATCGGATGCATGCAGCTCCAGGTCGATGTCAGGGTACAGCGTTCGAAAATCCGCCACCCGGGGCGCCAGCCAGCGCGCCATGAACGCATTGGTCGCCGAGATGACGACCCGGCGCCGTGCCTGCGCCGTCTCAAGGCGCTGCAAGACCGTTTCGAATGCATTGAAACCGTCGCGCAGCACCGGATACAGTTCCAGCCCGGCGTCGGTCAGGACGACTTTGCGCACCTGCCGCTCGAACAGGGTCAACCCGGTCAATTCCTCCAGAGCGCGAATCTGATGGCTGATCGCGGTCGGCGTGACGGCGAGTTCATGGGCGGCTTGCTTGAAGCTGCCATGCCGGGCTGCCGCTTCGAACGCGCGTAGTGCCGAAAATGGAGGAAGTCGCCGCATTGCGCATATAGATGAAATGAAATCATCTTATGCCTGACAAATGAGCGTTTGTCAACGTCACGGCGCACGCCTATCTTCTCCCTGCGGCACCGGCAACGCCGCACACACATACATCCCCTGCCGTGACAAAAGGAGTCAAGCATGCTCGAACGAATCATCACCCAGCCGGACAATTACGAACCCTTCCTGCTTTCTCAAGCGATCAAATTCGGCGAGCTCTTGTTCGTCTCCGGGCAGGCGGGCGCCGGCGACGATGGCAAGATTGTCGACGGCGGCTTCCGCGCCCAGGGCGAGCAGGCCTTCGCCAATCTCGAGCGCGTGCTCGACGCCGGCGGCTCGGGCCTCGACGCCGTCATCAAGGTCACGATCTTCGTGACCGATATGGGCAACTTCAACGAGGTGGTGGAACTGCGCCGCCGCTTCTTCACGGCGCCCTACCCGGCCGACACCATCGCCGAAATCAAGGCCTTGTATAATCCCGCGGCCATGATCGAAATCGAGGCCATCGCCGCGGTGCGTCCCAACGCCGGCGTCGGAAGCCAAACAAGAACTTGATGCGACCGTCAAGAACGGTCGCAGAGGAAGCGGAAAACCATGCGACAACTCAGCGAGCTGTTGGACACCGAAGAACCGGCATTCCCTCTGGTCCAGCAATGGGCCAGTGAGACAGACGTGCCCGTGGAACTGCTACCGCCCTCGCTAGACCGGGCCGATGTCCTGCTGACGCTTCAGGTGACCACGCGCTCCACCCTGGGCGCGATCGCTTACGACACCGGGGGCATCCTGGTCGATGGCGGCTGGCTTCGGATATTGGGTTCTGGCCATCCTCGATTGGAGCGCAACATCACGGCGTGGAACGAAGGAAAATCGGACGGTTTCCTGTTGGTCGGCGATGACGTGCTTGGCGGCTTTTTCGCGGTCAACGTCGGTGGACTCGGGGATGACCAGGGGATGGTCCATTACCTCGCCCCCGACACCCTGGAATGGGAATCGCTGGAGGTCGGCTTCACGACCTTTGTCGAATGGGCCTTGACGGCAAGGATCCGCGAGTTTTACGGCCAGGACCTCATGGAGAAATACGCGCCTGACGTAAAAACCTTGTCCGGCGACCAGTGCTTCGGCTTCTTCCCGTTTTTGTGGACCAGGGAAGGCTCCCACGAGACCAGCTCGCGGCGCACCGTTGCAGTCGAGGAGCAGTGGAAAGTGAACCTGGACTTCAGAGCGCAGTTGTGAACGTCTGCGGACGCCGACGGCGACAGCTCAGCCTCCCAGCGCCCCCACCTTGCGCTCGACAAAGCCTTGCAGTTCCGCCGACAGATTGCCCGCCGCCCGGGCGCGCCGGAACGCCGCCAGCGCCTCCGGCAAGCGTTTCTCGGCCTCCAGCGACATCCCCAGCCCCATCCACCAGACGCCGTTCTCCGGCGCGCTGCGCAGCGCCGCCTGGTACTGCTCCACCGCCTCCTGATGGCGCCGCTCGCGCTGCAAGGCGCCGGCCAGGAAGGCGCGATACTCGCCGTTGCCGCCGGCCGCCGGCAAACTCGCCATCAAGGTCTCGACGCCGGACCCGCCGCCGTCGATCTGCATGCGCGCCAGCAGCATGGCCATGGCCGGCTGCCTGGCGTCGAGCGCCAGGCCCGCTTGCAGCAAGCGCATGGCCTCAGCCGTGCGCCCCTGTTCGATATGAATCCCGACCAGGGTCTGGCGCGCCGCCTCATGGCGCGGATCGGCCGCCAGCGCCTGCTCCAGCTGCAGCACCGCGTCGCTGACGCGGCCGTCCTGCAGGCTGGCCAGGCTGCGCCGGTAGACACTCTCGGCACCCTGCCCGCCCGCCGCCTGGCGGCCGGCGAGCGGCGCCACGCCGTCGCTGCCCGCCGCCGTCCTGGTGCGCTGCGCCGGCAACACCGGCTTGTCGGTCCGCGCTGGGGCGCTGCGCTCGCGTTGCGGCGCGGCTGGCCTTGGCTGCGCCGCCAGCGCCGGCTTGGCTGCCGCCACCGGCTCGCTGGCCACGGGCGCCGCCACCGGGGTAGCCGGCTGCGGCGCCTGCGCCACCTCCGGCACCGGCAGCTGGTGCGGCGGCTCGATCACGGCCTGCTGGATCGGGGTGGCCGGCAGCACCAGCGCCACTGGCGCCACCGCCGGCTGGCGCAGCACGCGCCAGCCGTACACGCCGCCCACCGACAGGATCAGCACCCCGGCCAGCGCGCCCATCACCACCGGCACCGGCACGGCGCGCTCGCCGCGCCCAACCGGGCGGATGTCGGACTGCGCCGTGCCGGCGCCCTGCGAGCCGCGCGCGTCGAGGTCTTGCAGCATCTTGTTGATCAGACTCATGTGTTCAAGGCCCAGGTAAGTCCGCCGCCCGCCGCCATCGTCAGCGCCAGCGCGGCAAGCCAGGGCCATCGGGGGCGCCTGGCGGAAATGGTATCGCGCACCGCTTCGCTCACGTGGCGCCGGCTCACTTGCTGCCGGCCTTGCCCGTAGCACAGCATCAGCGCCTTGTGCGCGAGAATGTTGACCAGCCGCGGAATGCCGCCGCTGGCCGCATACAGGGCGCCCACCGCCGCCCGGCTGAACAGCCGGGCCCCGGTAAAACCGGCCACGCGCAGCCGGTGCGCCAGGTAAAACTCGACATCGTCGCGCGTCAGCGGCCCCAGATGGTAGTGAAAGGTGATGCGCTGGGCCAGCTGGCGAATCGATTGCAGCGCCAGGTTGCGGTTCAGCTCGGGCTGGCCGAACAGCACGATCTGCAGCAGCTTGCGCTTTTCGGTTTCCAGATTGGTCAGCAGGCGCAGCGCTTCCAGGCTTTCGATCGGAATCGCCTGCGCTTCGTCCAGGCACAGCAGCACGCGCTTGCCGTCGTTGGCCAGCGCCATGAGCTGGTGGGTGATGGCCTTGAGCAGCTGGTGCTGGTCGACGTCCTTGTCGAGCACCAGCGCCAGTTCGTCGGCCAGGGCCAGCATCAGCGTACGCGGTTCGAGGTACGGGTTGGGGATGTAGGCGGTGACGAAGTCGTCGCCCAGGGTTGCCATGAACTTGCGGCACAACAAAGTCTTGCCGGTGCCGACTTCGCCCGTGATCTTGATGAAACCTTCGCCACTCCTGGCGGCCACCAGCAGGGTGTTGAGCGCTTCCTGCGAATCCGGGCTGGTGAAAAAGAAACTCGTGTCCGGCGTAATGCCGAACGGGACTTCGCGCAGGCCGAAGTGCGAGGTATACATTTTAGCGTTGTCCCGCCGCGCGCGGGTCGAGATCGTCGAAACGGCGGCTGGTGTCGATCAGGTCCTGGTTCCAGCTGTTGGCGCCGTCGACGATGGTCGGCTTGATCAGCACCACCAGTTCGCGCTTCTGGTTGACGTTGCTCTTGTTGCGGAACAGCTTGCCGATCACCGGCAGATTGCCCGCGCCCGGAATCTGGTTGCCGTCGGCGGTCGAGGATTGGCGCATCAGGCCGCCAATGGCGACCACCCGCCCATCCTGCCCGCGCACCATGCTGTCGATTTCCGAAGTGGACGAGGCCGCCAGCGGCAGGCTCAGGTTGCCGGCGCTGCCGAGGTTGACCGATTTGCTGACCGTGGTGACCTGGCTGACCGAGGGGTGCACGTGCAGCAGGATATTGCCCTTCTCGTCGATCTGCGGGGTCACGTCGAGCACCACGCCGGAAAAGAAGGGTTGCAGGGTCACGCTCGGGCTGACGGTATTGTTGTTGTCGCCGGTGCTGGTGGTGGTCGAGACGCCGGTCACGTAAAACTCGTCGGTGCCGATCTTGAGCACGGCTTTCTGGTTGTTGATCGTGGCAATGCGCGGGCTCGACAGCACGTGCACGGTGCCTTGCGATTCCAGGAAGGAAATCAAGGCGGCGAAATTGCTGGTCTGGAAGGCCAGTCCGAACATCGATCCGGCCGAGGCCGCCGCATTCGAGAGCAGGAAGCCGGTACTGGCGGTCAAGGATTTCGGGTCGCCGATCACGGCCGGCTGGCCGCCGGTGTACGGCAGCGGCGCCAGCGAGGCGCCCGGCTGCACGAAACCGGTCGAGACGCGGTTGCCGTGCCCGCCGCGGAACGAGGCGAACGACGCCCAGTTGATGCCGCTCTGGAAGCTGTCGTTCAGTTCCACTTCGAGGATCTTGGCTTCCAGGATCACCTGGCGCCCGACCGAAAGCTGGGTCGCTTTCAGGAACATGTCGACATTGCGCAGTTCTTCCGGCATGGCGCGGATCACCACCACGCCCGACTGCGGATTGACCACCACGCTGCGGCCCAGGTCCTTGGAGCCGACGATCGCGGCGAGCGAGGCCTTCAGTTCGAGCCAGAAGTCGCTGTCCGAGGTGGTGCTGACGTTGGTGCTGTCGGTCGGCCCGTTGCCGTTGTTGTTGCCGCTGTCCTGGCCATTGTTGCTGCCGCCGTTGCTGCCGCCGTTGTTGCCACCGCCGCTATTGGCGCCGCTATTGTTGCTGTTGCCGCCGCCGTTCTGGTTGTTGGTGGCGTTCGAGACCGAGGTCGAGGTCACGCGCAGGTTCGACTTGCCCTTGCGGTTGCCGACCAGGTAGTTCACCTGGAAGATGCGGGTCTGCATGGTGAGCGGCTTGACCGAGACCCGGTTGCCCTCGATGCGGTAATCGTAGCCGTACATTTCGCGCACGGCGTCGAGCGCTTCGGCCAGGGTCACGTCTTTCAGGGTGGCAGTGATGGTGCCGCCGACTTCGGGATGGACCAGCATGTTGTAGCGCGTGCCGGTGGCGATCGAGTTGAAGAACTGCTGCGCGGGTACATTGTTGAAGTTGACGTTGAAGCGTTCTTCCAGCGCCTGGCGCGACTTGGGCAGTTGCCCGGCCAGCGCCGCGACCGGCGGCAGCAGGGCCGCGCTGACCGCGTCGTCGAGCGGCGGCGGCGTGCGTTTGGCGGCCAGCGCCATCTCGGCGGTGATGTTCTCGTAGGTGTCGCGCTTGGGCGTGCTGTCGCAGCCGGCCAGGGCCAGGGCGCTGGCGATCATCGATGCCATCACGAGGTGTTCCACACGGTGTTTTTGCATGCTCTTTGTCAGTCTCTCTCGTTAAGCCGCTGCGGGGCTGGCGTGGGCGGGAACAGGCGCAACACGCGGCGGTCCCTGCCTTTCACCAGTACAACTTCATTCTGCGTCATCTGCGCCACGCGCGCGCCCCGGAACTGTTCGCCCAGGCGCACCGTCTGGCCGTCGATCACCGCCACGTGGCGCCCGCCCGCATGGCGCGCGATCAGCACCGATTGCAACTGCGGCTCGACGCTCTGCGGCGCAGCCGCGTCGCCGGCCGGGGTGTACAGGCGCGCCGGAGGACGGGTCGGATCGGGCAAAGGCTGGGCGGCGGCGGCCTGCGCCGCCAGCAGCGCTGCGCACAGCAGCAGGCGCGCGCTCATAAGCTCATCCATTTCTTGTCCAGGCTCAAGGTGTACAGGGTCAGGCTCAGGCGCGCGTCGGGATAGGACTCGACTTCGAGCTGGGCCTTGCCCCAGAACAGCTGGACCGGCATGCCTTCGAGCGCGTCCATGTAGTTGACCATATCCAGGTAATTGCCGCGCACCGTCACTTCGAAGCCGTGCGCATAGATGGCGCGTCCGGAGCCGGCCGGCGCCGCCGTGGGCTCGGCATCGCCCGCGGGGGCGGCGAAGGAGCCCTCGAACGGCATCGCCGGCAAGCTTTTCACGCCCACCAGGCGCAGCCGGCCGTTGGCCTTGAGAATGCGTTCGAGCAGCGGCGCGATGCTGTCGGGCGTGACCAGGCTGTTGTGCGCGGTGCGCAGGCTGTCCGACAGCTTGGCGCTGGCGCCCTTGATCACCGCCAGCCGCGCGCGGTTGTCGCGGTCGGGGTCGACCGCATTCGCCTGCACCATGGCCGTGATCTCGGCGTCGATGCCGAGCATATTGTTTTGCTGCTGGCTGATCTGGCTGCGCAACATGTTCTGGCGCGCGAACAGGGGATCGAACAGCAGGGCGAACAGCACGAAGACGAGCACGCCGACCGTGGCGCCGAACACCATGGCGCGCTCGCGCACGGTCATGGCGTCGATTTTCAGTTGCAGCTGGAGCAGGCGCGCTTTCATTTGGCGGCCTCCGCCTTGATGCTCGCCGCCACCTGCTTCATGTCGGCCGGCGCGGCGGCGGCGGCAGGCACGGCGGCCACGCGCTCAGGCGCCACGTCCTGCAAGGTGAAGTCGATATACGGCGCCATCTGGCCCGGGTCGTCGGCATCCTTGCCGTCGACCTTCAGGCGCTCCCGGCTCATTTGCAGGCTGGAGAAATTCTTGCCCTGCATGGCAGGCTCGCGCGTGAGGCGGGTGACGAAGGCCGGCACCAGGCTGGCGTCGAGCGCCCTGCCCTGCAAGCCGATATGGTGGCCGTCGCCGCCGATGCGCACGCCGGTCAGCCACAGGTCAGCACCGCCCTGCCGCGCCAGCGCCTTGAAGAAGCGCGCATAGCCTTTACGCGCCTCGGCCAGGGTCGGCCCGCCCAGCACTGTCGAGACATCGTGCAGCGAGGCCAGGTCGGCTTCGGCGCTGGCGATTTGCATTTCGAGCTCGCGGCTTTTCTGGCGCGGGGCGAATTCGGCGATGACCCGGGCCTGGCGCTCCTTTTTCTGGGCCAGCTGCTCGGCGCCGGCGGCCGCCTCGGCCTCCAGCCGGCCGACGCTGTGGCGGCCCACCATCACCAGCGCCAGCGCGCCGGCCACCAGCACGCCGAGGGCGAGCAGCATGGCGCTGGACGTGAAAATCTTCTTCTGCTTGAGAAACTCGGGGTTGAACAGATTGATTTGCTGGCTCAAGAGGCAACCTCCTCGTGCCGCAGCGCCGCGCCCAGGGTCAGGAAAAAGCGCTGCTGGGCGGCGGCGCCGGCCAGTTCCGGCACCCCGTCCAGGTCCAGCACGCTGGCCAGGTCGAGCGACTCGACCTTGGTGTACAGATTGCTGGACAGGTATTCGTCGAGCCCGCTCGCGCCGGTCGGCGCCAGCACCAGTTTCGAGACATTGATGAAGTTGTACTGGCGGTCGAAATGGTCGAGCGAACGCTGCAATTCGAGGGTGATCTTGTCGTAGCACACATGCTTGCGGTCATGATCGCTGTCGAGCAATTGATCGAGCGTCACGTCGATCCGGCGCGCCAGGTACAGCTCGGCGTTGTAGGTGACGGTCAGCAAACCGCCATCGCTGCCGAAGGAGAGCACGGCCACGCCGCGCCCTTCCGGTTCGAGCAGGGCCGAGATATTCCGTTGCGCCATTTCGGGAATGTCGATCACGGCCAGCGGCACGCCGGCGTCGACGAAACGGTTCTGGCGGCTTTCGATCAGGCTGTTGCGCGCGGCTACCGCGAACAGCGACTGGCTGCGGCCCTGGCCCTTGTCGGTGGGAATGTCGAACACGTCGATGCCGGCCTGGTCGGCAGGAAAGTCGAGCATGTCCTTCAGGCGCCAGCGCACGGCCGTGCGCAATTCGTCGGCCGGCACGTTGGGCGCCTCGACCGAGAGCAACTGGTATTCGCCGGCGCCGAGCACGGTCGTGCAGCGAAAACTGTTCGCGTGCAAGTCCTTGCCGGTCTTTTCCAGCATGTCGGGGCCGCCGCCCTTGTCGGCCGCGTAAAACGCCGCCAGGGTGACGCGCGGCTTGCCTTCGGGCTGGCGCTTGACACGCGCCGCGAACACGCCGTCGCCATGCAGGGCGATTGCCAGCAAGCCATCCTTCTTCTTTGATTTCGAGAAAAATCCCATGCCCGCAATCTATATCAATACCGCGCGCGAAGTTCGTGCGGTAGCTTCTTGATTATATTCAAGTTTCATCCCGATTTAACACCTAATTTGCGATCAGCAACTGAAACCGTCTGATTTCCACCGCATAGTGATAGCAGTATGGAACGTTCTTTACAAGCTCCCCCGGCGCGCCCCTCAGAAAACCTCGCGGATGTAGATCAGCGGCGTGGTCTTGTAGACGCCGAAGGTCAGCCGGCCGGGCGAGGACGGCAGCCACGCGGGCAGGTTCAGGCTGGCATCGACGCTGCCGGTCTTGCCGGTCGGCGCCAGCTTGAACTTGAGCACGCCGTCTTTCATCAGCGCCGTGACGAGCGTGGCCTTGGGGTCGGGAAATGGCGTGAGTCCGTTGCAGGTCGTCATGTTTCCCTTGCATTGGGTGTAAGCGAGCCGCAATTCGCTGGTCGTGACGCTGTGCGCCAAGGTCACCTGGCCCGAGCCGGGGATCGGCGGCGCCAGGATGCTGATCTGGTCGGTGGTGCTGGTGACCCAGCGCCCGTTGGTGGCGCTGGTGCCGGTCCAGTACTGGGCGCGCGCGGTGACCGGCAGCGGCAGCAGTTCCGAGCCGAAGGCATTTTCGACCAGCATGCGGCCGCGCACGATTTTCGTGCCGCCCTCGACCGACAGGCTGGAACGGTTCGAGGTGACCAGGTCGGCGTCGCTGGCGCGCAGGTAAATCTCCAAGGGCTCGTAGGTGGTGGCGGCATAGTCGTAGCTCGGCCAGGTGGTGGCGACGCCCTGGATGAACACGGTCGGCGCATCGGCGATCGGGCTGGGCGTGAGCGTGCCTCTGGTGGCCTGGACCCCGCCGCCCATGGTGGTGAACGGCAGCAGCCTGGGCGACTTGACGAACTTGCCCTGGTAAAACTTGGTGATCGCGCCGACCGCGTTGAAGGCCCGCACGACGGTCTGGATCGGCTGCTTCGAATAGTGCAGGCCGAGCAGCTTGCAGTCGAGCGTATCGGGCGTCGGGCACGGCATGACGACCGGCACCTCGGTCTGGAAGTAGCTCGGGTAGAAGCGGCCCAGGGCGATGCCGTTGCTGGTCACGTCGGCCGTATCGAGATAGGTCGCATTGTTCATGTGGGCGCGCACATTGATGATGCCGGCTTCGGCAAAGGTAAAGTTGATGCCGCTGGCCGCCCCGCCGCTGAACGGCGAAAAATCCCCTTCCACCTGCGGAAACTCCTCGCCGTCGGCGACCGCCATGTCGGCGAACGCCAGCGTCTCCGAGCCGGGGTCGCCCGGCACCGCGTAGTTGAGCGAATCGATGGCGACCGTGGTGATCAGTTCGACCTGCTGCGGCGTGATTTCCTTGCCAAAATTTGGGGTCGGCAAGCCATCGAAATTTTGCGCGATCACATCGAACGTGAAGCCGGCGCCGGCCTTCCAGAAGCGGCCGATGTCGGCCGTCATCTTGGTCTGCTCGACCAGGCCGGCCGGATTGGCCAGCGGCGTGCTCAGGGCGAATTTGTAGGGCCGCACCACGAACTGGCCGCTGGTGCTGACCTGGGCCAGCGCCGAGGCGGTTTCGGCCATCAGCAGTTCGACCTGGCCGACGTCCGAGTACACGAACGCGACCGGCAGCGAGGTGGCCGAATTGGACTCGAAGGGAATCGTCATGGCTTGCCACTGGGCCGCGCTTTGCGCGGCGGAAGCGCCGATGCAGGATTTCAATGCAATATTCTTGAGCCTGGCCACGCCGCCCGCGCCGCTGACCGGATTGACGCACTTCAGTGAAAACTGCAGGGTCGGCGCGGTGCCGGGCGGGACGATCGTCTTGAAATTGAGGTCGAGCGCGGTGTTGTCGATGGCCGTGATATAGACCGTGCCGTTGACCGCCGCCTGCTGGGTCGGCATGCTCAGGTAATTGCACTGGCCGGTGCTGCCGGGCGTGATGCCGGTGCGGCAGGGGCTGTCGGTGAACACATACCGGGCGCTGGAAAAGCTGATGGTCTTGCTGGCGCTGTTGTTGGCCAGGTCGTTATCGAACTGCAAGCCGCCGACGCTGGCGTTGGCGGTCATGCTGCCCGGCGCGGTCAGGGCGATGCGGGTACTGATGGTCAGGGCCGGCGCCGCTTCGCCCACCGCCAGCTGCTCGGGCGAGACGCAGGTGAGCACCTGGCCCGAGCGCGAGCAGGTCCAGCCGGTGCCGCCGGCCGAGATGAAATCGAGTCCGGTGGGCAGGGTGTGCTTGACGGTGACCGGGCCGGCGTCCGGCAAGGGTCCGTTGTTGGTCACCGTGTGGATCAGGTTCATCACGCTGCCGCGCGCCGGCGTGCCGCTGCTGGCGATCGCCAGCGACAGGTCGGCCACGTCGACGTTCGGCACCGAGACGATTTCGGCGTTGAGCAAGACCATGTCCTGGCCCGACTCGTACAGCATGGTGGCGGTGGTCTGGCCGGCGAACAGCTTGGGGCTGGCCAGCACGTAGGAATCGAAGTCGATGCCGTAGGAGGCGTTGTCGACGGTGGCGCCGATATTGCTGGTCGAATTGAACTGGTTGCCGGAGGGATTGGCCGAATCGACCATCTCGGCGCCGTTGAACTTGAGGTTTTCGCCGCCGCCCGAGAGCGTGGTGTCGCCCTCCCAGGTCACGTGGGCGATGCGCCCGGTGGCCGTGCCGAGCGGCGATGGGGTCTTGAAGTTGCTCAGGTTCAGGTTGACCTTGATGTTGTCGGCGCCATAGGTGCGGATGTACTGGAAGCCCTCGTACAGATTGAGCACGCGGAAGGTTTCGGCCGGCGCCGGCACGGAGTAGATGGCCAGCAGCGAAAACCCGCCCAGCACCCCTTGCACCCCGCAAAAGGTGTTGCCGTTGTCGATCGACAGGCCGCCGAAGGTATACGTGGCGTTGCGCTTGGCCGTCACTTGCACGGTGACGTCGGCCGCGCCCGAAAAATAGTTGTAGCCGATGGTGGCGGTGGTAAAGCGCCGGTTGGTCGGGGCGCTGACCGAGGCGCCGTCCATCAGCACCGCGTAGTCGGGCGTGGAGCCCGATCCGGCCCAGTACAGCTGGGCGCTGACGATCTTGGCGGTCGATGGAATGCCGGCCAGGGTGGCGCTCAGGGTGCCGGTATTAATGGCGCACGGGTTGTTGCTGTTCGAGCCCGTGCGCATGGTCTTCTGGACGCCGGTAAAGTTCAAGCGCCCGGCATAACTCTTGAACAGCGAAATCGGCGTATCGGCGCGCGCGGGCAGGCTCGCCAGCAGCAGGCCGGCCGCGCACAGGCCGGCCAGCGCGGCGGGCCAAGGGGATGCGGGGCGCGCCGTCATGGCTCCTCCGGTGAAGCGCTGAATTCGACGTGCACCACGCGCTGCACGTAGTCGATACTGTTGGACGGATTGGGGCAGCCGCCGTTGCTGCCCGGACTGTTGCACGCGGTGCTGCGCAGCGTATAGCGGGCCTGCTGGGTAACGCTGTCGACAGTGCGCAGGCACACCACCGTCACCGTCATGCGCGCCAGGCCGCCGTCGCCCGGCAGCGCGAAGCTGCTGCTGCTGGCCACGCCCGAGGCCGCCGTGGTGCAGGCGCCCTTGGCGCGCGTGACCTGGTACACGCCCCACTCGGTGCCGGCGCGCGCGGCCAGGTAGGCGCGCGTGCCCTGCACGTCCAGCATGGAACTGGTCTGCGCGGTGGTCGACAGGGTCACCATCGCCACCGCCAGGCCGGACAGCACCACCAGCAGGAAGATGGCGGTGACCAGGCTGACGCCGCGCATATGGCGCAGGGTCGGGCGCGCGATCATGGATTATTGTCCACGTGGACTTGCTGCGTCATGCGGATCGCGCCATCGCGCCCGTCCGGCCGGCGCAGGGTCAGGGTCAGCCGCACCAGCGCCGCGCGCGTGCCGATCAGGTTGTAACTGAATTCGCAGGCCTCGACATTGGTCGCCAGGATCGATGGCGAGGCGCTCGGGAAGCTGTTCTGGGCCGCATTGAAACCGTAGTTGGCATGGCGCGAGAGCACGCCGTTGGCGCAGCTGTAAGTGACCGGCTGGCCGGTGACCTGGAAGCGGTGCATCGGATGGGCCAGCGGCGGGTTCTGGGTGGCGAACGGATTGGCCTTGAGCGTGATCACCTTGCTGGCGGCGTCCACTCCCGCCACCTCGGCGCGGTTGGTGGGCACGGCGGCGTAGACATTCGAGGCCTCGCCGCTGATCATCAGGTTGTTGACCACCACCATGTCGCCGGCGGCGATGCGCTGGGGGCCATCCTGCAGCGGCCCGAGCACGCGGAACGTGAGGTCGGCCGGGTCGACGAAGTTCAGGTGGTCGCCCGCCGGATTGTTGGCCGGGACCAGGGCATCTTCGGCCGCCAGGTAGCGCCCGCCGGTCTTGGTGGGCACGAATTCGATCGCATTGCCCGACACCCGTACCGTGTTCGGCAAGGCCAGGCGGATGTCGCGCACCATGCGCCGCACGGCGGTATCGGCGGCGTCGGCCAGCTCGGCGCGGCCGGCGCTGTCGACATAGTTTTGCACCGGCAGGCGCAGGAAGGTGGCGACGATGGCGCCCAGGATGCCGGTGATGACGATCACCACGATCGCTTCGACCAGGGTAAAGCCGTGCTGGCGGCGGGCGCGCGTCATCATGGCGGCGAATTCGGTGCGTAGCGCACGCGGTAGCCTTCCAGCACCACGGTTTCCACGTTGTTGAAGAAGACGGCGATGCGGATCGCCAGCGCCTCCGTCTGCGGCACTTGCCGGCCCGCCGGGCCGAGGCCGCCGGTGGGGCTGACGCTCAGCATGACCGTGTAGCCCGGCAGGGCAATTTCCTGGCCGGCGGCGTCGCTCAGCTTGCCCGCGTTCAGAAACGCCTGGGTCGGCGTGCCGTAGGCGGCCACATAATCGTTGACGTTGTCGAAGGGACGCGTGCCGCCGGCCTCGTTGCCGGCGTTCTCGACCAGGCTGGCGCAGTTGTCGACGCCGATGGCCGCCGCCTTGGCCTCCTCGACCCTGGCGTCGGTGGCGTCGCAAAAGGTGAAGCGGGCCAGCTGGACTTCTTCCATCAGGCCTTCGGCCAGCATCAGCGCCTGCTTGCGCACCAGCGGATCGGCGCTGGTGCGGGTGGTCAGGTTCATGGCGTTGAGAATGCCGGCCAGGCCGACCCCGATGATCACCATGAAGATGATCAGTTCGACAAAGCTGATGCCACGCTGGCGCGCCAGCGTGGGACGGTGCAGGCGCGGCGATTCAGTGTACATAGCCGGTCTCGGCTTCGACCACCACGGTGGCGCTGTTGGCGCCGGCCTTGACGCTCATGGTCATTTTCGGCAAGCCGGCCGCGCCCACGCCGGGACGGCCCAGGGCATCGAAGGAAAACATGGCGGTGGCGGGACTGGTGACGTAGCTCACGCCGCTGGGCGCGCCTTCGCAGGCCCAGTTGCCGGACTGCTCGCATCGGTTGAGGGTGGTCTTTTCGCCGCTGTTGCTGCCGGAAGCGGCCAGCACGCGCTCGTCGGCCGGACAGGCGCCGGTCTCGGTGAAGCACAGCGCCACGCTGGCGCCGTCGAGGCGCACGAACACGCGACGGTTCTGGGCCACGGCCACTTTCTGGCCATAGCGGATCAGGGCGCGTGCCTGCTCGGTGAAGGCGGCGGCGTCGTACACGCCGCGGTCGAACCAGCGGGCCGCCGCGGCGGCGCCGAGAATGCCGACGATCACCATCACGGTGATCAGCTCGACCAGCGTGAAACCGTGCTGACCGCTGCGCCGGGGTCGGACTTTGCCGCTCATGGGGATATTCCAGGCCAGACTGGCGCGATGGGTGGCGGCCGTGGCCGCGCTACCCATGCTGCGATGCGCCAGTCGGTCAGTCACGCTCGGCGGCTGCTTAGCAGGTCGTCACGTCGACGCTGATGACCGGTGGGGTCGGGTCGGTCGCCGTGCCGGTTGGCGCGACAGCCGGTTTGTACAGCGCGTAGCACTTGACCGCCTTGGCGGTGCCCGACACGCTCAGCGGTACCACGGCGACTTCACCGGCGAGCGTGGTCGGCGCGGTGGCGCTGCCGCCGGCGGCCGTGATCAAGAGGTAATCGCTGGCTTTCAGGCCGGCCGCTTCGAGCAGGTTGGCGTTGCCGGCTGGATAACCGTTGGCCAGGGTCACCGAGGTGCCTTCCAGCGAGACCGCGGTCGCGGTCGGGGTCACCAGGTACTTGCCGTGCACCATGGCCGACACCGCCTCCAGCGAACCCTTGGCCGCCTTCATGGTGGCGCCGCGGGCGTCGCCGCCCAGGTCGGCAAATTTCGGCAAGGCGGTCGCCGCCAGGATGCCGAGGATGACGATAACGACGATCAGTTCGATCAGGGTGAAGCCGGCTTGGGTGGCGTGACGGAACTTACCGAAGGATTGCATTTTCATATGGATCTCCAAATTCGTTTTAAGCAGTGAACAATGAGGTGCGTAACAGAAACACGAGTACCGTATTCTTTAACGGCGGTTTAACTATTAACTTGAGTAAGGGCAACGGTCCGTGCATCTGGCGTACCACTCTGCTTGGCGGGGATTGTGGGCAAGCGAGATAATTCTACCTTGAAACTAATGCGCTTCGTGGTGCCTTGTGGAAATTTCTTTTCCTTTCTTATCAAGTACACCAGAGATTTCGTCCTGAGGTCGAAATACCAGTTGCCCGGTGCCACCTGTCCGGGCGCGGGCGTGAAGTATTCGCCGGCATAATTGCGCGGTTTTTCGGCCAGCAGTTCGATCGGATTTCGCCCTGCGAGCAAGGCGATTTCCGCCTCTTTTCCACGGGCCTGCAACTGGCCGACCTTCAATACCAGCGCGGTGCGCAGCACGCCGGCGAGCTGCTCCACAGCGGCCAGTTCGGCCCGTTCGCGGTAGTCCAGCAAGCGTTGTAAAAGCACACCAGTCAGTAGCGCCACCACCACCGTGCATACCGCCAGTTCCAGCAGCGAAAAGCCGCGCGGATTCGACAACATTGATGGGGTGGCAATCTGTCTCATTTATGCAATGCGGCTTTGCCCAGGTCCCAGATCGGCAGGAAGATGCCGAGCGCCAGCACCAGCACCATCGCCCCCAGGAACACGATCATGATCGGCTCGATCTGGGCCGACAGGGTCTTCAGTTCGTAGTCCACTTCGCGCTCGTACATCTGCCCGATTTCATCCATCAGGTCGTCCAGCGAGCCGGTTTCTTCGCCCACCGCGATCATCTGCAGCACGATCGGCGTAAACACCCCGGCGGCAACGCCGGTGCGCAGGATGCTCTCGCCGCGTTCGACGCCGTCGCGCATGGCTTCCACGCGCGAGGCCAGGTAGGCGTTATCGACCGTTTGCGACACCACCGTGAGCGCCTGCACCATCGGCACCCCGCTCTTCATCGACAGCGCGAAACTGCGCGCAAAGCGCGCCATGGTGCCTTTCAGGATGATTTTGCCGGCAATCGGGAGGCGCAGACGCACCCGGTCCCACCACATGCGCCCGTCGACCGAGTTGATATACGCGCGCCAGCCGAAAAACGCGATCAGCGAGCCCACCAGCAACGCCGGCCAGAAGCGCACCATGAAGTTCGAGCTGCCGATCAGGATGCGGGTCATCAGCGGCAGTTGCGAATTGAAGCTTTCGAACACCTTGACGAACTGGGGAATGACGAAAATGTTCACTACGATCATCGCCAGCAGCATCGCGATCATGACAAAAGTAGGGTAGCGCGTGGCGGTTTTCACCCGTTCGCGCATGTCGCGGTCGAATTCGAGGTGGTCGAACAGGCGCAGGAACACGTCTTCCAGGCGCCCGGTCATCTCGCCCACGCGCACCATCGACAGGTAAAAATTCGAGAACACGGTCGGATGGCGGCGCATGGCGGCCGACAGTTCGCGCCCGGAATCGAGCGACTCGCGCAAGTCCTTGATGACCTTGCCGAACGACTTGCTGATGGCCGATTCCTGCAACCCGGCCAGCCCGCGCATGATCGGCACGCCCGACTTGAGCAGGGTGTAGAGTTGACGACTGAACAACTGCACATCCATCGACGTGACTTTTTTCTCGAACAGGCGCGCGAAGAAGCCTTCCTCGCTGCCGGTGGTGACCGCGCGGCTGGTCTGGGTGATGTCGAGCGGGGTGACGCCGTTGCCGAACAACTGGTCGGCCACGGCCCCGCTGTCGGCGCCTTCCAGCACGCCTTGCATCAGCTCGCCTTTGGCATTGCGTCCCTTGTAGGCGAAAAACGGCACGGTTTAATCCTCGATCTGGTTACTGATGCGCATCGCTTCGGACACCGTGGTGCGGCCCTGCACGGCCAGCTGCACGGCGTGGCGGCGCAGGGTTTCGCCCTGCATCTCGGCGTGCGCGGCCTTGAGGAAGTGGGCCGGGTCCGGGTGGTTGGCGGCATCGACCACGGCCGACGTCATCTCCAGCAGCTCGTACACGCCGGTGCGGCCGCGGTAGCCCATGCCGTTGCAATGCGAGCATCCCTTGCCGTGGAAGAACTGGGTGGTCTCGGCCAGGTCGCGCAGTTCGGCGCGCAGCCATTCGCGTTCCGTCGCCGTGGTCTGGTAACTGGTGCTGCAGCTTTCGCAGATGACCCGCACCAGGCGCTGCGCCAGCACCGCTTGCAGCGAGCTGCCCACCATGTAGCGCGGCACGCCCATGTCCATCAGGCGCAGCGGGGTGCTGGCGGCGTCATTCGTGTGCAAGGTCGAGAGCACCAGGTGACCCGTCATGGCGGCGCGCAGGCCGATCTGGGCGGTTTCCTGGTCGCGCATCTCGCCCACCAGGACGATGTCCGGGTCCTGGCGCAGCGCGGAGCGCAGCACGCGCGCGAACGTGAGTTCGATCTTGTCGTTGACCTGCACCTGGTTAATCCCGGGCAGGCGGTATTCGACCGGATCTTCGACCGTGATCAGTTTCTTCTCGACCGAATTGAGTTCCGACAGCGCGCTGTACAGGGTGGTGGTCTTGCCGCTACCCGTGGGGCCGGTGACCAGCACCAGGCCGTTGGGGCGCTGCACGATGGCGCGGAATTTTTCCACCAGGCGCGCCGGCATGCCGATCGCGTCCAGGCGCAGGGTGGTGCCGCCCTGGTTCAGCAAGCGCATGACCACCGATTCGCCGTACTGGGTCGGCATGGTCGAAATCCGCACGTCGATGCGCTGCTGCTTGACCTTGACGGCAAAGCGCCCATCCTGCGGCAGGCGTTTTTCGGAAATGTCGAGGTCGGACATCAGTTTCAGGCGCAGCGCCAGCGGCGTGGCGATTTTGATATCGGCCTCGGTTTGCAGGTGCAGCACGCCGTCGATGCGGAAACGGATCTGCAGCCGCGTTTCCTGCGGTTCGATGTGGATGTCGGAGGCGCGCACCTGGGTGGCGTCGTCGAACACCGATTGCAGCAGCTTGACGATGGGCGCTTCTTCCAGACCCGGATTGGCGGCCAGGGTGCCGAAGTCGACGAAGGTGTCGCCCAGATCCTGTTCCAGCTCGCGCGCGAAGTCGGTGATCTCGTCGGTGCGGCGGTAGATGCGGTCGATCGCGGCCAGCACTTCGGTCTCGTTGACCACGGCCAGTTCGATATTGCGTTTGACCAGGCGCGCGATCTCGTCGTAGGCGAACAGGTCGGTCGGATCGGACATGCCGATCAGCAGCGCGCCACGGCGGTCTTCGAGCGCGATGGCGCGGAAGCGCCGTGCCTGCGTTTCCGGCAACTGACGGACGATGTCCGGGTTGGTGTTGTAAAACTTGAGGTTAATGTAGGGAATGTCGAGCTGCTTGGCGAGCGCGCCCGAGATCTGTTCCTCGGTGACAAAACCGTTTTCGATAAAGACGCGGCCGAGCTTGCGGCCGGTGCGCTTTTGGTCTTGCAACGCCGCACCCAGTTGATCTTCGGATAACAGCTTTTGCTGGACGAGGATTTCGCCGAGGCGGACTTTTTCTGGCCGTGCCATGAAGACCCTTGTTGAATGCTTGTCGAGAGGTTAAGACGGCTGCTGCAACCTTGTGCCACCGCACTCCGAACCGTCGTCCCCGCGAAGGCGGGGACGACGGATTTAAAGTATGCGATGTTTTCCATCCGCGCACCGGAGACCGTCGAACTATTCTATTCCAGAAACACTAGTTTTTTACATTCAGAATGATTTTGTGTCGTACTAACGTGCAACCATTGTGCAAGCGATACTGAATAGGCTACAGTCGGAGCCTCGTTCCCTGCTCAACCTTGCCAGACTCGCCAATATTGCCAACATGAGCACACCCGCGCTGCGCTTCCGCCAGTTAGTCAAACGCTACGCCGGCACGCCGGTGCTGGAAGGCATCGACCTCGACATCGCACCCGGCGAGTGCGTGGGCCTGGTCGGCGTCAACGGCGCCGGCAAAACCAGCCTGCTCAAATGCCTGTTCGATTTTGTGCGCATCGACAGCGGCAGCATCGAGATCTTCGGCCGCGGCCACCGCGAACCCGCCGCGCGCAGTCCGCTGGCCTTTTTGCCCGAACGCTTCGTGCCGCCCTACTACCTCAGCGGCGCCGAATTCCTCAAATACATGGCCAGACTGCACGGCAAGCGCTACGACGCCAGCGAAGCGCACGCCATGCTCGACGCACTCGAGCTCGACCACGCGGCCCTGTCCATGCCCGCACGCAAGCAATCCAAAGGCATGACCCAGAAGCTCGGCCTGGCCGCCTGCTTCCTGTCCAACAAACAAGCCTACGTGCTCGACGAACCCATGAGCGGGCTCGACCCCAAAGCGCGCGCCCGCCTCAAGGAACGCCTGCAACACGCCCGTTCCCAGGGCGCCACCGTCTTTTTCAGCTCGCACGCGCTGGCCGACATCGAGGAACTGTGCGACCGCATGGCCATCCTGCACGATGGCCAGCTGCGCTTCACCGGCACCCCGGCGGCCTGCCGCGACGCCTACGGCGCGGCGACGCTGGAACAGGCCTTCCTCGCATGCGTGAATTGAACAAGATGTATCACAAGCACTTCGGCCTGCACCAGTCTCCCTTCGGCATCACGCCCAATCCGGCCTTCTTCTACGCCGGCAACACGCGCGGCGAGATCCTGGACGCCCTGCTCTACGCGGTCGAGCACGGCGAAGGCATCATCAAGGTGAGCGGTGAAGTGGGCAGCGGCAAGACCATGCTGTGCCGCATGCTGGAAAATCAACTGCCGAAGCACATCGACGTCATCTACCTGGCCAATCCGACCCTGAAGAACACCGAGGTCGCCTACGCCATCGCCGGCGAACTCGAACTCGACGTGAACGGCAAGCGCATCGACGAAGTCACGCGCATGCTGCAAGCGGACCTGATCGCCCGCCACAGCGCCGGCAAGCAGGTGGTGCTGCTGGTCGAGGAAGCCCAGGCCATGCCGCTCGACACGCTGGAAGAAGTGCGCCTGTTCTCGAACCTGGAAACGGCGCGCCACAAGCTGCTGCAGATCGTGCTGTTCGGACAACCCGAGCTCGACGCGCACCTGAACCTGGCCAGCATGCGCCAGTTCAAGGAACGCATCACCCACAACTTCGTGGTGCCGGCCATGCCGCCCGATGTGATTCCCGACTTCCTGGCATTCCGCCTGCATGCGGCCGGCTACAACGGCCCGGCCGTGTTCAGCGCCGCCGCCACCAGGCAGATCGCGCGCGTGTCGCAAGGCATTGTCCGCCGCATCAACATTCTGGCGGACAAAGCCCTGATGGCGGCCTACATCGACGAGTCGGACCGGGTCGAGGCGCGCCACGCCAAAGCGGCCATCGCCGACTGCGCCTTTGCCGCCACAAACGGACCCGGCGTCAAGACACTGGCACTGGCAGTTGTCGGCATAACCACGCTATCGTTGCTGGCGTGGCTTGTTTCGCGCAGCATCTTCTTCCATTAGGCGTGCGGCAATTGCCCCACGCTTACTTTTCCGCCATTATTGTGCCTTGGCACTCAAGAGCGCACCAATGACCCTGAAAAAACCTGTTTCCTCGCTGAGCACCGCCGGTACCGCCATTGTCTGCGCCGTCTTGAGCGCGTGTGCCACGCCCAGCATGACCGCTTCGCCCTCGCATGTGACGGAAACGCCGCGCGCCGCCGGCCGCATTCCCGATCCGGTGCTGCACAGCGCACCGCTGCCGCCGCCCAAAGCCACGCCCAAGGTCGAAACCTACAGCGTGACGGTGCACAAGGTGCCGGTGCAGTCGCTGCTGTTCGCGCTGGCGCGCGATGCCCGCCTGAACGTGGACATCCACCCCGGCATCGAGGGCACGGTGACCCTGAACGCACTCGACCAGACCCTGCCGCAATTGCTGACCCGCATCTCGCGCCAGGTGGACATGCGCTACGAGATCGACGGCGGCATCCTGACCGTGTTGCCGGACACACCGGTGTGGCGTAATTACAAGGTCGATTATGTAAACATGGCGCGCAGCACCAACAGCAGCGTGAACATCGCCACCCAGATTTCGACCGCGGGCGGCGGCTCGAGTTCCCCGACCTTGACGAATGCCAACGGCACCACCAGCGGCGGCGCGGCGGCGGGCAATACCGGATCGGGCAACAACAATTCGACCACCTCGGTCACCAACCGCTCCGAAAACAATTTCTGGGGCAGCCTGGAAAAGAACATCCGCGACATGCTGCGCGAGACGACCTTGAACGACGCGCCGACGACGATCTCGGCGGCGCCGCCGCCAGCGCTGCAGGCGGCCCCGGGTGCGGCCCCGGCGCCACCGAACCAGCAGGCGCAAGCGGCTCCCCAGCCGGTGCCCGACAACGTCCTGGCGGCATTCAACGCCTCCTCCGGCGAGCGCCAGCGCAACGCGCCGTCGGTGATCGTCAACGCCGAAGGCGGCCTGCTGGCGGTACGCGCCAGCGGGCGCCAGCACGAAAAAGTCCAGCAATTTCTCGATATCGTGCTCGGCAGCGCCAAGCGCCAGGTGCTGATCGAAGCGACCATCATCGAGGTACAACTGTCCGACCAGTACCAGCAAGGCATCAACTGGAACCGCCTGCGCGAGGGCACGACCGGCGTGTCGCTCAACCAGAGCAGGGTCGGCACCGCGGCGCTGCCGTCGAACGTCGCGCTGGGCACCTCGGCGGGCATCTTCACCATGAATTACGTCAATCCGACCTCGGCGCTGGGCAATATCAGCGCCGCGATCCAGTTGCTCGAATCGTTCGGCAAGGTCAAGGTCCTGTCCAGCCCCAAGATCAGCGTGCTGAACAACCAGACCGCGATGCTGAAAGTGGTCGACAACAACGTCTTCTTCACGATCAAGGTCACGCCCGCCGTGATCGGCGTGAACGGCAACGTCACCACCCCGGCCACCTACGAATCGAAGCTCGAGACGGTGCCGGTCGGCTTCGTCATGAGCGTGACGCCGCAGATTGCCGACAACGATGAAGTCACGCTCAACGTGCGCCCGACCATCACCCGCATCGTCGGCCAGGTACAAGACCCGAACCCGGTCCTGGCGGCGGAAAAGGTCATCAGCCAGGTGCCGGTGATCCAGGCGCGCGAGATCGAATCGATCCTCAAGGTCTACAGCGGCGATATTTCGGTGCTGGGCGGGCTGATGCAGGACTCGGTCGACAACGCCAAGGATGCGGTGCCGGGCGCGGGCAAGGTCCCCTTCTTCGGCAATCTGTTCTCGTACCGTAACGAAAAAGTCAGCAAGACCGAGCTGGTGATCTTCATCCGTCCGGTGGTGGTCAAGAACGCCAGCGTGAATGGCGACTACAAGGATTACCGCTACCTGCTGCCGGACACCACCGGCGCAGTCTCCGAGCCGTATTCAGAATCCGTGCGCGTAAAGGTGAATTGAGATGAGCCTTTTGATGCAGGCGCTCAAGAAAGCCGAGCGCGCCAAGCAAAACCATGTGCCGGACGAGGAACTGGCCAAGCCGTCCGAAGCCTACGACGAGGTACTGGCGCTGTCGCCACAGGAGGATGCCAGGGCAGCCGAGCCGCTGACCTTGTCGCCGCTGGAGGCCGCGTCGCCTGGCGCGTCGGCTGCCGCGTCGGCTACCGCGCGCGCCGAGCCGGTGATCGACTTCGCCCCCGAAGCGCCGCGCATGGCCACGCCCGATCCGCAGGCCGACCCGCCGCGCCGCGCGCGCAACGCCCCGCCGCCGCCGCCACGGGTCAAGGCCCAGAAGCGCGCCATGGCGGCGCGCATGGACGCGCGCACGATCCGCATCGCCGTGCTCGGCAGCATCGCCGTGCTGATTGCCGCCGTGTTCGGCTACATCTACTGGCACGCCGTATACGGCCCCGGTTCCAGCCGTGGTTTGCCGATGGTGCCGATGCCGGGCCAGAACCAGCCGCTGGCAGCCGCCGCGGGCGCTGCCGTGCCCGGCGTGCCCGTGGTCTCCCCCCAGCCGGGCGCGCAAGTCGCGCCGCCGCCGGTCCAGGAGTACGTGCCCTCAGCGCCGCCGCCTTCCTCGCGCGATCAGATACCGCCGGACGAAGCGATGCGCCTGGCGCAGCTGCAACAACAAGCGCCTGCGCAAGCCGCGCCGCCCGCGCCCGCCGCCGCCAGCCCGCGTGCCACGGTTGCAGCCGACGCCGGCGGCATCCGCGTGGCGCGCGTCGCCAAGCCCGAGCAGGTCAACCCCTCGCTCCAGAGCGGCTTTGCGGCGTACAACAACGGCGACCTGCCGGCCGCGCGCCAGAGCTACCAGAGCGTGCTGCGGCAAGACCCGAACAACCGCGACGCCCTGCTCGGCATGGCCGCCCTCGCCGCCCGCGACAAGCAGGCCGAGCAAGCGGCCGGCATCTACACGCGCCTGCTCGAACTCGATCCCAACGACAACGACGCGCTGGCCGGCCTGTCCAGCGTGCGCCAGGGCGACCCGGGCCAGTCCGAAGGCCGCCTGCGCCGCATGGTCGAGCGCAATCCCGACTCCGGGCCGCTGCTGTTCGCCCTGGGCAACCTGTACGCGCGCCAGGGACGCTGGCCGGAAGCCCAGCAGCACTACTTCCGCGCCTATTCGGCCAATCCGAACAATGCCGATTACGCCTTCAACCTCGCCATTGGCCTGGACCGGCTGAACCAGGGCACGCTGGCGCTGACCTACTACCAGCGCGCGCTGGAGCTGGCGCCGCGCGGCGCGGTCAATTTCGACCGCGACGCTGCCGCCACGCGCGCACGCGAACTGGGCGGACCAGCGGTCAAGCAATAAGCGCATGACCGAACACGCCAAATTCCCCCTCGGTAAACTGCTGATCCAGAAAGGGGTCATCAGCGAAGACCAGCTGCGCATCGCGCTGATCGAGCAAAAACGCTCAAGCGAGCCGCTCGGCAAACTGCTCATCACGCTCGGCTTCGTGACCGAAGCGACGGTGCGCGAAGCGCTGTCCGAAAACCTGAACCAGCAAAGCGCCGACCTGACCAGCCTGGTGGTCGACGCCATCGCGCTCAAACTGATCCCGAAAGACGTGGCCAAGCGCTACCGCGTGTTCCCCATCGTGTACGAGCGCGATACCGACAATCTGATCCTGGCCATGGCCGATACCAGCAACATCGTCGCGCTGGACCAGATCAGCGCCATGCTGGTCAAGGGCATCACCATCGAGGCCATGCTGGTCAACGAATCGGACATCGCGCGCGCCATCGACCAGTACTACGGCTTCGAGCTGTCGATCGACGGCATCCTGCTGGAGATTGAAACCGGCGAAGTCAATTACGCCGCCATGGCCGCCACCACCGACGAATACAGCCAGCCGATGGTGCGCCTGATGGACGCGCTGCTGGCCGACGCGGTGCAGAACGGCGCGTCCGACATCCACTTCGAGCCGGAGCAGAGTTTTCTGCGCATCCGCTACCGCATCGACGGCATCCTGCGCCAGATCCGCAGCCTGCACAAATCGTACTGGCCGGCGATGGCGGTGCGCCTGAAGGTAATGAGCAATATGAACATCGCCGAATCGCGCGCGCCGCAGGACGGGCGCATTTCGATCAAGTTCTCGGGGCGCCAGATCGACTTTCGCGCCTCCGCGCAGCCGACCACGCACGGCGAAAATTTCGTCCTGCGCGTGCTCGACCGCCAGAAAGGCCTGGTGCCGCTGGACGGGCTGGGACTGGGCGCGGACGAACTGCATTTATTGAAACTGATGATCGCGCGTCCGCACGGTGTGATTCTCGTCACCGGGCCGACCGGCAGCGGCAAGACCACCACCCTGTACTCGATCCTGAACCACATCAACACCGAGAGCGTCAACATCATGACCTTGGAAGACCCGGTCGAGTACCCGATGAACATGATCCGCCAGACTTCGATCAACGAATCGGCCAAGATGGGCTTTGCCGACGGCATCCGCTCGATGATGCGGCAGGACCCGGACATCATCCTGGTCGGCGAAGTGCGCGACAGGGAGACCGCCGAGATGGCGTTTTCGGCCGCCATGACCGGCCACCAGGTGTACACGACCCTGCACACCAATTCGGCCATCGGCTCGGTCTCGCGCCTGCTCGACATCGGCATCCTGCCCGACATCATGGCCGGGAACATCATCGGCATCATCGCCCAGCGCCTGGTGCGGCGCCTGTGCCAGTCATGCAAGACCACGTCGATCGCCGACGCCACCGAACGGCGCCTGCTTGCTCTGGGCGAGGAAGATCCGCCGGCCACCATCTGCCACGCGGCCGGCTGCGAAGCGTGCGGGCACCAGGGCTACAAGGGCCGCATGGCGATCATGGAACTGCTCAAGGTGAACGCCGACATCGACGAAGCCATCGCCCGCCGCGCCTCGCTGCGCGAACTGAAAGAGACTGCGCGCGCGGCGGGTTTTCGCTCGCTGGTGGACGACGGCATGCGCCGCGTGCTGGAGGGCGCCACCTCGCTCGACGAAGTGGCGCGCGTGGTCGACCTGACCGACAGGCTGGCCTGATGCCGCTGTACGCCTACCGCGCGATGGACCTGGCCGGCCAGATGGTGCCCGGCGCCATGGACGCGACCAACAGCGCCGACCTGGAACTGCGCCTGCGCCGCATGGAGCTCGACCTGATCGACTTCCGCGTGGCCGGCCAGAAGGCGGTCGCCTTCGGCAAGCGCGTGGTGCGGCGCGCCGACTTGATCAACTTCTGCTTCCACATGGAGCAGCTGACCGCCGCCGGCGTGCCGATCCTGGAGGGACTGGGCGACCTGCGCGACTCCACCGACCATCCACGCTTTCGCGAGATCGTCACCGACCTGATCGAGTCGATCGAAGGCGGATTGACCTTGTCCGAAGCGCTGCGCCACCACGACGAAGTGTTCGACAACACCTTCACCAGCCTGATTACCGCCGGCGAGTCGAGCGGCAAACTGGCCGAGGTATTCCGCAACCTGTCCGACAGCCTGAAATGGCAGGACGAACTGGCCGCCCAGACCAGGAAAATCATCACCTACCCGATCGTGGTGGCCGTGGTGGTGCTGGCCGTGACCTTCTTCCTGATGATCGTGCTGGTACCGCAACTGACTTCCTTCATCAGGAACATGGGCGGCGAACTGCCGTTCCATACCAGGGCGCTGATCGCGCTATCGAATGTGTTCATCAATTACTGGTACGTGCTGTTGGCCCTGCCGCTGCTGGCCTGGTTTGGCGGGCGTGCGTGGCTGCGCCGCAGCGACAGCGCGCGCCTGCTGGCCGACGGCCTGAAACTGCGCCTGCCGCTGATCGGCCCCGTGCTGCACAAGATCATCCTGGCGCGCTTCGCCACCTTTTTCGGGCTGATGTACGGCTCCGGCATCACCATCCTCGAATGCATCCGCCTGTCCGAAGGCATTGTCGCCAACCGCGTGGTGGCGGCCGGCCTGCAGCGCGCCGCGCAACTGATCTCGGACGGCCAGAGCGTCACGCTGGCGTTCCAGAACAGCGGCATCTTCCCGCCGCTGGTGCTGCGCATGCTGCGCGTGGGCGAGTCCACCGGCTCGCTCGACAACGCCCTGCGCAACGTCAGCTACTTCTATAATCGCGAAGTGAAGGAAATGATCGAGCGCGTGCAGTCGCTGATCGAACCGGCCATGACGGTCACGCTTGGGCTGCTGCTCGGATGGATCATGCTGTCCGTGCTGGGGCCGATCTACGACACCATGAGCCAGTTGAAAACCTAAGGACGGGTGTGCTGCCTAAACAATTATTCTATGTGACGAACGACCGGCTGTGCGCCTTCGACTGGCGCGCCGGCGTCCTAACGCCCGGGCCCTGCTTTTACGCCGACCGCGACGGCATGGACGCCTTTGCGCGCTTTGTCGATGGCGCGACGGGCGCGCGCGCCTACCTGGTCGCCGACCTGGTCGAAGAAGACTTCGCGCGCTGCCTGCTGCCGCACGTACGCGGACGCGCGGGCCGCAACCTGGTCGAGCGGCGCCTCTCGCACGCCTACCGCGACACCCCGTTCCGCCACGCCGACATCCAGGACCGCGACAGCGAAGGCCGGCGCGACGACCACGTCCTGTTCTCGGCCCTGACCAATGCCGCCATGGTGCAGCCGTGGGTGGCCGTGATGGAGCAGAACAAGGTCCCGCTGGCGGGGCTGTATTCGGCGGCGCACCTGTCGGCGCAACTGGTGCGCCGCATGGGCGTCGCCCAGGACCACCTGCTGCTGATCGCCGAACAAGGCGGCGGCCTGCGCCAAAGCTACTTCCAGGGTCCTTACCTCAAATTTTCGCGCCTGACGGTGCTGGCCGCGCACGACGACGTGGTTGACGCCACCGCGTCGGAAACCGCCAAGATGCGGCAGTTCCTGACCAGCACCCGCCTGCTGGGGCGCGGCGAGATGCTGCACGTGGTGGTTCTGGCGCCCGTGGAGCGCGTGCAGGCGCTGGAACAGCGCTGCGAGGACGACCCGGAACTGGCCTTTCACTTCATCGACATCGACAGCGCCTGCGCGCGCCTCAAGCTGGCCGGCGAGGTGGACACGGCCGAACAGCTGTTACTGGGCCTGTTGGGGCGCGACGCGCCAGCCAGCCAGTACCCGCCAGGTGCGGCCTGCCGCTTTTACCAGATCTGGCGCGCGCGCCTGGCGCTCAACTGCGCCAGTGGCGCGATCGCCTTTGTCGGCGGGCTCTGGCTGCTGGCCAGCGTGTGGGGCGGCGTGCGCGACGGCCAGGAGGCGACGCGCCTGACGGCCGAAGCGGCGCAGTTGGACGCGCGCTACCGCGCCATCATGGCGAGTCTGCCGCCGACGCCTGCGCGCAGCGCCAACATGAAGGCCGCAGTGCGGCTCGACGGCCTGCTGGCCGCCACCGCGCCCGCCCCGGCGCCGCTGGTGGCGCTGGTGAGCCGCTCGCTCGAACGCGCGCCGGCGATCCGCCTGCTGGCGCTGGACTGGCAAGTGCGGCAGCCGCCGCCTGCGCAACCGGGTCTGGACGCCGGTGTGTTCAAACAAAGCGACGGCGCCACCGAACCGATTCCCGCAAGCGTGGTTGGGCTGCCGGGAGCGCCGGGGCAGGTGCTGCGCATCGACGGCGAAGTCGAATTCGGGCCATCGGACTACCGCGCCATCCTCGATAGCGTGAACCAGTTCGCGCTGGATATGGCCAGCAACCCCGGCGTGGCGGTGCACATCGTCGAAGCGCCGGTGGACGTGCGCCAGAGCGTCAAGTTAAGCGGCAAGACCGACAGCGGCGACACCGCTGCCGCGAAGCCCCGCTTCGCCATCAACGTGACGTGGAAACCATGATGGCCAAACCGAACGCGCTGCGCGGCAAACCGGCCGACGCCATCACCCCGGCCTGGCGCGATGAACTGGACCTGATCGCCGCGCCGGCCAGGCTGTGCGCCGGCGTGCTGCTCGGCGCCGCACTGCTGGTGGGCGCGGCATCGTGGTATTGGGCGCAGCAGGCGGGCGAGCTGGCGCAGGCGGCCCGGGCGCGCGCTGCGGCATCGAGCCGCTTCCAGAACGTCGAATCGGAAAAACAGGACATCGCCATTTACCAGCCGCGCTTTGTGGAACTGCAGGCCGGCGGCTTGATCGGCGACGAAAACCGGCTGGCCTGGATCGAAACTATCAAATCGATCCAGGGCAAGCGCAAGCTGGTTTCGGCCAGCTACGACATCGAAGCGCAGCAGGCGCTGGTGTTCGCCGCCCCGATGACGCTGGGCGACTACCAGCTGCGCGGCAGCCGCATGCGGGTCGAACTGGGGCTGGTGCACGAACTGGACCTGTTCCACTTCATCGACGACCTGCGCGGTGCCGGCCGCTTCACGGTCCAGGACTGCAAACTGAAACGCACCGACGCACCGGCCGAATCGTTCGGGGTGGCGCGCCTGACGGCCAACTGCACCCTGGTCTTCCTGACGCTGGCGAAAGGAACCCTATGAAACTGATCGTCAGCGCCTGCATCCTGCTCGCCGCAGCCATGATTGCCCAAACCCAGGCCCAGGCCCACATCGGGCGCCTGTTCACAACACCGGCCGAACGCCAGCAGCTCGATATAGCCCGCGGCCTGGTGGCGCCGCCGCCAGCGCCGCCGGTGGCGCAAGCACCGCCCGCGCCGCAGCCGATGACCGTGAACGGCTTCGTGCGGCGCAGCGGCGGCAAGTCCACCGTGTGGGTCAACAACGAGGCGCAGGACGGCGCGCGCAACCGCTTCAGCGGACCGGCGCAAGCGCCGCGCGTGACACTGACGCTGCCGTCGGGCCAGCGGGTCACCGTCAAGCCCGGGCAGAGTATCGACGCCAACGCCGGCACCGTCACCGAGCACACGCCATGAAACGCGCCCAACACGGATTCAGCCTGGTCGAAATGGCCGTGGTGCTGGTCATCGCCGGCCTGATGATTGGCGGATTACTGACGCCGTTGGCGGTGCAGATGGAGCAGCGCAAGATCAGCGACACCCGGAAAACCATGGACGAAGCGCGCGAAGCGCTGATGGGATTTGCGCTGCGCAACGGCTACCTGCCCTGCCCCGCCGTCTCGCCGGTCAATGGGCTGGAAGACCGCAGCGGTGCCACCTGCCGCGACGGCAAGCGCCAGGGCGTGCTGCCGTGGGCCACGCTCGGCCTGCCCAAGCTCGATAGCTGGGGGCGCGCATTCCACTACAGCGTGGCGCCGGCCTACAGCAACAGCGGCACCATGTTCACGCTGCAAAGCCCGCGCGACATCACCATCGGCACGCGCGATGCGCGCGGAAACCTGGTGGCGGCGACGGCCATCAACGATATTCCGGCGGTGATCGTCTCGCACGGGAAGAACGGCGCCGGCGGCTTTGGCGACACCGGCATCCGCACGCTCGATACCAGCAGCACCAACGTCGACGAGCGCACCAACGCCGGCAGCACCGGCATCGCCTTCGTGGCGCGCACGCCGAGCGACAGCCCCACCGCGCCCGGCGGCGAGTACGACGACCTGGTGATCTGGCTCTCGCCGAATGTACTGTCCAACCGCATGGTCGCCGCCGGAACGCTGCCGCGCTAGGCCATGCTGGGATCCGTTCGCACCATCGCCACCTACACCCTGCTCGAAGCGCTGCGCAACCGCCTGGCCTGGGTGCTGGGCGCTCTGGCCATCGGCGCGGTGGCGCTGGGCGGCTTTCTGGGCCAGCTGGCGCTGACCGAAAGCGCCGCGCTGCAAGCGGCCCTGCTGGCGGCGCTTCTGCGCGTGTGCTGCGTGCTGCTGGTGGCAAGCTTTGTCGCCACCAGCGTGGTGCGCGAAGCGGGCGACAAGGGCCAGGAACTGCTGCTTGCGCTGGCGATGCCGCGCGCCGCGTACGTGCTGGGCAAACTGGCCGGCTTCGGCCTCGTGGCACTGCTGCCCGCGCTGCTGTTCGGCGCGCTGGCGTTGACGCTGGCGCCGGCCGCATGGTGCGCCGCGTGGGCGCTGTCGCTGTGGTGCGAACTGTGGATTGTCGCCGCATTCGCCCTGCTGTGCGTCCTCACGTTCGGGCAGGTGGTGGCGGCGCTGGCGGGCACGCTGGCCTTCTATGTGCTGGCGCGCGCCATCGGCGGCCTGCAGGCGATGGCGCAGGATGCGGCGGCGCTTGTGCGCACCGGGATCGACGCGCTGTCGGCCATGCTGCCGCATCTGGACCAGTTCACGCGCAGCGAATGGCTGGTGTATGGCGGTGCACAGGTGGCGCCGCTGCTGGCGCAGACGGCGATCTACGTCACCTTGCTGGGCGCTGCCGCGCTGTTCGACTTTTACCGCAAGGACCTGTGATGGCCTCGCGCGTGCCGCTGCCCGTGACGCTGCTGCTTGGGGCCGCGCTGGCGCTTCAGGTGGGCTATCAGGCCGTGCGCGCACCGCAGCATCTGTTTGCGACCAAGCTGGATGATGCGCCACCGCTGGCGGTGCTGCGCCTGGCCAGCCTGGGCGAACCGGTGGCGCTGGCCAAGGCCATGACGCTGCACGCGCAAGGGCAGGACGATGCAAATGCGCCCTTGAACGCGATCGATTACGTGGCTTTGCGCAGCTGGTTCGAGCGCATCGTCGATCTCGATCCGCGCGGGCAGGCCCCGCTGCTGGCCGCCAGTCAGGTGTACGCCGCCAGTTCCGACCCGGCGCGCACCCGCATCATGCTCGATTTCGTGTACCGGCGTTTTGGCGAAGACCCCGACCGGCGCTGGCCGTGGCTGGCGCATGCGGCGCTGGTGGCGCGCCACCGGCTGCATGACGCGGCGCTGGCGCGGCAGTATGCGCAAGCCATCCGCACCCGTGTGACAAGCGCAGTCCTGCCCGCGTGGGCGCGCCAGATGGAACTGTTCATCCTCGACGATATGGGCGAGGACGAGAGTGCCAGGGCGCTGATCGGCGCCATGCTCGCCACCGGCCAGGTGAGCGATCCGCGCGAACTGGCGTTATTGGAACGGCGCCTGCGCGCGATTTCGGCGCGCCAGCGCCAGGCCCATCCTTGATAGGCTAGAATAATCGCTGGAATGGAACAGACCGGCCGTCACCGAAGAGAGAACCACATGCAACGACAACAAGGCTTTACCCTCGTCGAAATCGCCATCGTGCTGGTGATCATCGGCCTGCTGCTGGGCGGCGTGCTCAAAGGGCAAGGGCTGATCGACAGCGCCAAGGTCAAGAACATCATCCAGCAGTCGAACTCCTTGTCGGCGGCGGTGAACGCCTACCAGGATAAATTTCGCGCGCTGCCGGGCGACGACGTGCTGGCCACCACCCATGTGGCGGGCGCGACAGCCAACGGCAACGGCGACGGCCAGATCACCGAATACCTGTCGGCGCCACAGCACCTTGCGCTGTCGGGCTTCATTACCGGCGCCTACAACGGCACGACCGACTTCATGACCAGCGCCCAGGGCGGCGCGGTGTACATCTACAACGACGCCGTGGGCGGGCGCAGCGGCAATGGTTTACGCTTCGACAACCTGCCCGACTCCTTCGCCCAGCAGCTTGACAGCAAGCTCGACGACGGCGTCGCCACCACCGGCGCGGTGCGCGCGACCGCCCCGTACACCAACACCGGCAGCATCGTCACTCGCACCGCATTGTTTTTCTGAACCAATTGCAAGGACCCATGCATCCTACTTCCCAGCGCCGGCGCGTGTTTTTGATGCGCCATGGCAGCGTTACCTACTTCGACGCCACCGGCAAACCATTCCTTCCCGAAACCGTCCCCCTCAACGAGCAAGGCTGCGCCCAAGCCAGTGCCGCCGGGCACGCCTTTGCCGCCGAAGGCATCCATTTCGACCGCGTGATCGTCTCCGGCCTGCCGCGCACGGTCGAAACGGCGACGCGCGTGCTGGCCGCGACCGGACAAGGGATAGACATCGAAATCTGGCCGGAGTTCGAAGAAATTCGCGGCGGGCGCTTATCGACCATTGCCGACGCCGACCTGAAGGACGCGTTCACGGGTGCGTTCGAAGGCATGGTTGGGGAAGAAAAGCGCTTTTTGGGAGGCGAATCGGTGGGCGAGCTGATGGACCGCATTCATCCGGCGGTGACGCGCCTGCGCGGCCAGGACGACTGGGACACGGTGCTGCTGGTGCTGCACGGGGGCGTGAACTGTGCGATTTTATCGCTCGCGCTCACGGGTCAGCGCATGTTCCTGGGTGGCCTGTCGCAAACGGCCGGCTGCATCAACGCCCTCGACGTGGGCGAAGCCGAGGCCGATTGGGTGGTGCGCTTCGTCAACTACTCCCCGCCGTCGCCGTTGCAAACCAGCACCCGCAGCACCACGATGGAACAGTTGTACGAGCAATACCGCCTCTCGCGCTAGCTCTAACCGGGGTCAGAGCTCTGACTCGAAACATTTCGCCGTCCTTAACCGGGGTCAGAGCTCTGACTCGAAAGATTTCTAATTGAAGCTCTGACCCCGGTTGTAGGCGTTGTAGAAGATATCGAGGGAAATTGGCGAAGGATTGCAGTAGGATTTCGCCTCAATGCGCCCAAGCGCGCAGCGCCTTCCCTCTCAAAAGAAGTAAGTCATTGATCAAAGAAGCCTCCTCACAGCAACTCCGGGTCAACTCCGGCAACTCCGGGGTCAGAGCTCTGACTCGCAATGTTTTGTCGATTTTTCACGTTTTATCGCTTCCTGGGCAACTATTTCTATTTATAGCTCTGACCCCGGTTGTAGGAAAAACAGAAATTAGTACGGTCGTTCTATTCATGAGCTAGAATAGATCTCACATAACCAGCAGGAGACAAGATGTTCGAGGAAATGATGGGGACCAAGCCGGTCTCGGAGCGCCAGAAATTCGATGTCGATGCCCTCGACGCCTATCTGCGCGCGCATGTGGAGGGCTACCCCGGCGGCCCGCTGGAGGTGGTGCAGTTCAAGGGCGGGCAGTCCAATCCCACCTTCAAGATCAGCGCCGGCGGCCAGCATTATGTGCTGCGCACCAAGCCCGGGCCGGCCGCCAAGCTGTTGCCGTCCGCGCATGCCATCGAGCGCGAATTCCGGGTCATGGATGCCTTGCAGAAAGCCGGCTTCCCGGCCGCCCGCCAGTACGCGCTCTGCACCGACGAGTCGGTCATCGGGCGCGCCTTCTATGTCATGGAATTCGTCGACGGCCGCGTGCTGTGGGACCAGTCCCTGCCCGGCATGACGCCAGCCGAACGCGGCGCCATCTACGACGAATTGAACCGCGTCATCGCCACCCTGCACACGGTCGACTACAGCGCCATCGGCCTGGCCGATTACGGCAAGCCCGGCAACTATTTCGCACGCCAGATCGAACGCTGGACGCGCCAGTACCAGGCCTCGGTCACCGAACCCATCGAGGCCATGGACCAGTTGATCGCCTGGCTGCCGCACAATATTCCGCCGGGCGACGATACCGCCATCGTGCATGGCGACTTCCGTCTCGATAACATGATTTTCCACCCGACCGAACCGCGCATCCTGGCCGTGCTCGACTGGGAACTGTCGACCCTGGGCCACCCGGCGGCGGATTTTTCCTACCATTGCATGAGCTGGCACATTGCTCCCGGCCAGTTCCGCGGCATCGCCGGGCTCGACCTGGACGCGCTCGGCATTCCCACGCAGGAAGCGTATATCGCGGCCTACGCGGCGCGCACCGGCAAGACCATCCGCATCGACGATTTCAATTTTTACCTGGCCTACAATATGTTCCGCCTGGCCGGCATCATGCAGGGCATCATGAAACGCTACGTCGACGGCACCGCATCGAGCGCCCAGGCCCTCGAGAACGGCAAGGCCGCCCGGCCCATGGCCGAACTCGGTTGGCAGTACGGGCAGCGCGCCATTTCTCTTTCCAAGGACAACTAATGAACTTCGATTACTCCGACCGCTGCAAAGCGTTGCAGGCGCGCCTGCTCGCCTTCATGGATCAGCACGTTTATCCGAACGAGAACGCCTTCAGGCAGGAGGTCGACAACAACGGCACGCAGAAGGGCAACCGCTGGATTCCGACCGAGCTGATCGAGCGGCTCAAGCCGCTGGCGCGCGAGCAAGGCCTGTGGAATCTGTTCCTGCCGAAGTCGGTGCGCGCGCCGGAAGGCTTGTCCAACCTCGACTACGCGCCGCTGTGCGAGATCATGGGCCGGGTCGGCTGGGCGCCGGAAGTGTTCAACTGCGCCGCGCCCGACACCGGCAACATGGAAACCATCGAACGCTACGGCAGCGAAGAACACAAGCAAACCTGGCTCGGACCATTGCTGCGCGGCGAGATCCGCTCGGCCTTCGCCATGACCGAACCGGCCGTGGCCTCGTCCGATGCGACCAATATCGAAACCCGCATCGAGCGTGATGGCGGCGACTACCTGATCAACGGGCGCAAGTGGTGGATTTCGGGCGCGGGCGATCCGCGCTGCAAGATTTTCATCGTCATGGGCAAGACCGACCCGAGCGCGGCGCGCCATGCCCAGCAATCGATGATCCTGGTGCCGGCCGACACGGCGGGCATCACCATCGTGCGCCCGCTGCCGGTGTTCGGCTACGACGACGCCCCGCACGGCCACTGCGAAATCCTGTTCGAGAACGTGCGCGTGCCGGCCTCGAGCCTGCTGCTGGGCGAGGGACGCGGCTTCGAGATCGCCCAGGGCCGCCTGGGGCCGGGCCGGATCCACCATTGCATGCGCGCCATCGGCGTGGCCGAGCGCGCGCTGGAGCTGATGTGCCTGCGCCTGAACAGCCGCGTTGCTTTCGGCAAGAAAATTTCGGACCAGGGGGTGTGGCGCGAGCGCATCGCCGAAGCGCGCATCCAGATCGACACGGCGCGCCTGCTGACGCTCAAGACCGCGGCGCTGATGGATACCGTGGGCAACAAGCATGCCCAGGCCGAGATCGCCATGATCAAGGTACTGGCGCCGAACGTGGCCCAGCAGGTGCTGGACTGGGCGATCCAGGCGCACGGGGCGGCGGGCGTGTCGGACGAGTTCCCGCTGGCCTACCAGTGGGCCGGCAATCGCACCCTGCGCCTGGCCGACGGTCCGGACGAGGTGCACCGCAACGCCATCGCCAAAATCGAACTCGCCAAGCACATCAAGCTGGGCGAAGACCTGGCGCTGCCGATCACCCGTTCCTGATCCGCACCAATCGCGCCAGCAACATTCGCCAACCGGGGTCAGAATGTTGCTGGTCGATATGGCAAACGCATAGCCGCGCACGGCTGGCGTAAAGTGCTTTGAAGAAAACGCGCGCTCGGCTACCATCGATCTCAGTGCGGTGCGTGGCGCCGCCTTTGATGCGGCGAAAGGTTCGGGCAGTGTCGTTTTCATCACGTTCCACCCTCCCCTCGATCCGCTCGAAGACCGCGATGCTGGTCCTCGCCTGCGCCGTGCCGACCCTGATCGGCTTTGCCGCCTTGTCGTACGATTCCTTCCGGCGCGAACGCGCCGACCTGCTGCGCGATGCCGAGCGGCTGGCGCAAAATGTGCTCATGGCGGTCGAACGCGATCTCGATGCCGGCGAAACGGCCGCGCGCGCCCTGGCCAGTTCGCCCAGCCTGAGCAGCGCCGACCTGGCCGATTTTCATTACCAGGCGCGCTCCATCCTCGGCCCGGAGTTCCCCGGCTATGCCTTCGTGCTGAGCGACCTCGATGGCAAGCCCCTGCTCAACACGCGCGTGGCCCATGGCCTGCCGCTGCCGCCCAACGGCAACGCCGAGACCATCCGCCAGGTGGCGCGCAGCGGCCTGGCCGCCACCTCGGACCTGTACCGCGCCGGCCCCGCCGCACCGTACACCGTCTCGGTCGAGGTGCCGGTGCGGCGCCACGGCGAGGTAGTGTACGTGCTGTCGGCCCAGCTGCGCCCCGAGCGCTTCAACCAGCTGCTGGCCGAACAGCGCCTGCCGCCGCGCTGGAACGCCCAGTTGTTCGACCGCCGCGACACTTTTGTGGCGCGCAGCACCGCGCCCGACAAATTCGTCGGCTCGCTGGCCCGTCCCGAAATGGCCAGCCTGGCGCGGCGCGCCAATGCCGGCACGGTCGAACTGACTTCGCGCGAGGGCGTGCGCGTCATCTCCAGCCTGCAGCGCTCCGTCAAGCGTGGCTGGTACGCCACGGTGGCCCTGCCGCGCGACGCCGCCTACGATGCCCTGCGCGAGGCGCTCGCCAGCGTGTTCCTGAGCGTGGCGGCGCTGCTGGTGGTCGGCTTCGCCGCCGCCTGGAGCATCGGCGGCGTGATCGGGCGCTCGGTGCGTTCGCTGTGCGCGCCGGCGGCGGCGCTCGGGCGCGGCGAACCGCTGGAACTGCCGCCGATGCAGATCCGCGAAGTGGCCGAGGTGGCCGGTGCGCTCAGGCACATGGGCGGCGAGCTGCAACGCTACCGCAACGACCTCGAAACCCTGGTCGCCGAACGCACCGGCGAACTGCAACGCGCCAACGCCCTGCTCGAAACCGTGTACGCGACCGCGCCGGTGGGCCTGGCCCTGCTCGACGCCGACCTGCGCATCGTCATGGTCAACGACTACCTGGCCGCCCTCAACGCGATTCCCGTGGCCGGGCACCTGGGGCGCACCCTGCCGGAACTGCTCGGCCCCCTCGGCGTCGAGTACGAGAAGGCCTACCGCCAGGTGCGCGATACCGGCCTGCCGATCAAGTCGGCGCACGAATCGCGCCCGGTTCCGGGCTCGCCCGATGTCGAAAGCCACTGGGTGGTCAGCTACCACCCGGTGTTCGGGGCCGACCATGCGCTGGTCGGCATCAGCGCGGTGGTGCTCGACGTCAGCGAACGCAAGCTGCTGTCGGAGCGCCTGCGCGACGTCAACGAGCAGTTCCGCGCGCTGTACGAGATGTCGGGCGACGCCCACATGCTGATCGCCCAGGGGGCCGGTTTCATCGGCGGCAACCAGGCGGCGGTGCGCATCTATGGCTGCACCGGCATCGACGAATTCCTGACCCTGTCGCCGGCCACCACCTCGCCCGAATTCCAGCCCGACGGACGGCGCTCGGCCGACAAGGCCGAACAGTTCATCCGCTACGCGATCGACAACGGCAGTCACCATTTCGAGTGGCTGCACATGCGCCGCGACGGCACCCTGTTCCACGCCGATGTGCTGCTCACCAGCGTCAATATCGGCGGCAAGGGCATTTTGCAGTCGACCGTGCGCGATATCAGCGAGCGGGTGGCCGCCGAAAATGCCCTGCGCGCCACCAGCGAACGGCTCGAGCAGAGCGAGCGCTTCATCCGCACCGTGACCGACAACGTGCCCGGCATGGTGGCCTACTGGGACGCCGAACTGCGCTGCCAGTTCGCCAACCGCCTGTATCTGGAGCTGTGCGGGCGCAGCGCCGTCGAGATGACCGGCGCCAGCATGGACGAGGTGCTCGGCCCCGACACCATGGCCGACATCGCGCCGCACCTGCGCGATGTCCTGGCCGGCAAGGCCGCCCACTTCGCGCGCGAGCTCAATTCGCCATCCGGCGAAGTGCGCCACACGTGGGCCAGCTACATCCCCGACTTCGACGAGGACGGCGCGGTGCGCGGCTTCTATGTGCTGATCTCGGACGTGTCGGAACTCAAGCGCACCGAGTTGCGCCTGCAGTCGCTCAACGAGCAGCTGATCGGCGCGCTGGAACGGGCCGAATCGGCCAGCAGCGCGAAAAGCGAGTTCCTGGCCAATATGAGCCACGAAATCCGCACGCCGATGAACGCCATCATGGGCCTGGCGCGCCTGCTGGAAGAAGGGGCGCTGGAACGGCGCGAGCGCAGTTATGTCGCCAAGATCAAGATGTCGACCCGCTCGCTGATGGGGATCCTCTCCGACGTGCTCGATTTTTCCAAGATCGAGGCGGGCCAGCTGGTGCTCGAAGCGTCGCCGTTCAGGCTGTGCCAGGTGCTCGACAGCATGTCGGTGCTGTTGTCGGCCAACGCCTGGGGCAAGGGCGTGGAGCTGGTGTACGCGGTGGCGCCGGAGGTGCCGCTGTTCGTGGTGGGCGACGCGCTGCGGCTGGAACAGGTGCTCCTGAACCTGATCGGCAATGCGATCAAGTTCACCGAACAGGGCGAAGTGGTGTTGTCGATCACCCGCCGCAGCGAGAGCGACGGCGTGCTGGTGCTCGATTTCTCGGTGCGCGACAGCGGCATCGGCATCGCGATTGAACAGCAGGAGCACATGTTCGACGCCTTTTCGCAGGGCGACAGTTCGACCAGCCGCAAATACGGCGGGACCGGCCTGGGACTGGCGATCTGCCGCCGCCTGGTGGGCCTGATGGGCGGCACCCTGGGCGTGCGCAGCGAACTCGGTGCCGGCGCCGAGTTCCTTTTCGATTCGGTCTTCGGCGTGGCCGGGGGCGACGACGCGACCAATCTGCCCGAGCTGCCCGAGGGCGCGGTGCGCTCGGTGCTGGTGGTGGACGACAACCGCAGCGCGCGCACCGCCATCGCGCGCATGTGCGGCGGTGTCGGCTGGCGTGCCGACACCGCCGCCAGCGGCGCCGAGGCGCTCGAACGCTTGCGCGCCGCCACCCGCGCCGGCGCGCCGTACGACCTGATGTTCCTCGATACGGCGATGGCGGAACTGGACGGCATCGCGGTATTGACGTTCGCGCGCGCCGATCCGGCCATCGCCATGCCGCGCTGCGCGCTGATGGTGGCCGAGAGCGCGCGCGAACAACTGGTCGGCCTGCAGGATGACCTGAAACTCGACGCCATCCTGAGCAAGCCGGTCACCCGGCTGGCGCTGATGGCGGCGGCGGTCGAACTGCATACCGGGAAGGCGGCCCCCGAGGTCTCGGCCGACCTGCCGCTGGCCGGCCGCCTGAAGGGCTTGTACGTCCTGCTGGTCGAGGACAACCAGATCAACCAGGAGGTGGCCAAGTACATCCTGCTGCACGCCGGCGCCGCGGTCGATATCGCGGCCAACGGGCGCATTGCGGTCAGCATGCTGGCCGACGCCCCGAGCCGTTACGATGCGGTGCTGATGGATATCCAGATGCCGGTGATGAACGGTTACGAGGCGGCCGAGGCGATTCGGCGCATGGGCGTGAACACGCTGCCAATCATTGCGATGACCGCCAACGCGATGGAGGAAGACCGGCGCCACGCGATCGCGGCCGGCATGAACGCCCATGTGGCCAAGCCGATCGATGTGGACGACATGGTCAATACCCTGATCCGGGTCTGCGCGCGGCACGAGGTGCGCCAGCCGGGGACGGCGGGCGACGCTGCCGCCGGCCCCGGGGCGGCGCCGCGCAGCGGCCATGCGGCAGCGCCCGGCCACACGCCGCGCATCGACATCCCCGGCATCGACCTGGCCTCGACCTTGCCGCGTTTCGGCGGTCATCTGGATAACTTCGTGACCTTGTTCAAGCGTTTCGAGAGTTCGCAGGGCCAGACCCTGGACGAGGTGCGCGCGCTGCTGCGCGGCGAGCAGCGCCAGGAAGCGATCCAGCTGGTGCACCGCTTGCGCGGCGTGGCCGCCAACCTGGGGGCGAGCGAACTGGCGGCGCTGGCGTTCGATTTTGAACAAGCCTTGCGCAGCGCCGGCAGCGCCGAGCTGACGGTGCGCCTGGGCGCCCTCGACAAGGCGCTGCAGGCGGTGTTCGAAACCGCGCGCGCCCTGCCGGCGCCGGCCGCCGCCGGCGTGCGCCCGGGGACACAGGACCCCGCACAACTCGACGCGGCGCTGGCGGAACTGCTTGGTTTGCTTCAGAATAACAACCTGAAGGCGATGTCGGCATTCGATGCCCTGCGTCCGGTTCTGGACGCGGCCCTGGCCCCGGCCGTGGTGGGCGCGCTGGGCGACGCCGTCGCCACGCTCGGCTTTGCCAACGCCGCGCTGCAGGTGCAGGAGATTTTGAAACGAAGGGACCATGCATGAGTTGGACCGATATGGCAAGGAACGGACGAATCCTGATCGTCGACGACGCGATGGAGAACATCCAGATCCTGCACCAGGCCTTGCAGGACGAGCACGAAGTGGTGTTCGCGATGAACGGCGCCAAGGCGCTGCATATCGCCCAGACCCAGCGTCCCGACCTGATCCTGCTCGATGCGATGATGCCCGACATGGACGGCTATGCCGTGTGCCGGGCCTTGCGCGAGTCGGGTGCCACGCGCGACATCCCGATCATTTTTGTCACCGCCCTCAAGACCCCGGAAGATGAAACGCGCGCGCTGGAAGCCGGCGCCGCCGATTTCATCACCAAGCCGGTCAACGCGGCGGTGGTGCGGGCGCGGGTGCGCACGCAGCTGACCGTCAAGCGCCAGAGCGACGCGCTGCGCGAACTGACCCTGACCGACGGCCTGACCGGGGTCGCCAACCGGCGCGGCTTCGACGAGGCGATGGACACAGAATGGCGCCGCTGCGCGCGCGCCAAAACGGCGCTGGCGCTGATCATCGCCGACATCGACCATTTCAAGGCGTACAACGACGCGTACGGACACCAGGCCGGCGACGACAGCCTGGTGCGGGTGGGCGCGGCGATGCGGCGCGCGGCGGCGCGCCCGCAGGACCTGGTGGCGCGCTATGGGGGCGAGGAGTTCGTGATCTTGCTGCCGCAGGAAGACAGGCGCGGCGCCGAGGTAGTGGCCAAAAAGCTGCTCGACGAGATCGCGCAGCTGGCCATCCCGCACGAAAAATCGGGCGCCTCGCCGTGGCTGACCCTGAGCATGGGCGTGGCCAGCCTGATGCCGGCCGACGGCTTGACCAGCGGTGGCCTGATCAAGACCGCCGACGCGCTGCTGTACGAGGCCAAGGCCGGTGGACGCAACCGCTATTGTTTACAGGCCGATTAAAAACAGTTCAAGCGGATTACGACATTGCTTACTTCGTTCCGGCCACTCGCCCCGTCTTTTTCGGCGCCACCACCGCGCTGGCGGGCAGCTTGAAGACCTTGACCACGCCGGAGAGCGCCCCGGCCTGATCCTGCAGGGCCTGCGCCGCCGCAGCCGCTTCCTCCACCAGCGCCGCATTCTGCTGCGTCACCTCGTCCATCTGCGCAATGGCCTGGTTGATCTGCGCGATGCCGGCGCTCTGCTCCCCACTGGCCGCCGTGATCTCGCCCATCATGTCGGTCACGCTGCCGATACTCGTCACAATGGCCTGCATGGTCGTTCCGGCGCGGTCCACCAGTTCGGTGCCCTGCGTGACCTTCTCCACCGAGTCGCCGATCAGCAGCTTGATTTCCCTGGCCGCCGCCGCCGAGCGCTGCGCCAGGTTGCGCACTTCGCTGGCAACGACCGCAAATCCGCGCCCCTGCTCGCCCGCGCGCGCCGCTTCCACCGCCGCATTGAGCGCCAGGATATTGGTCTGGAACGCGATCGATTCGATCACGCCGATGATGTCGACGATCTTGCGCGACGATGCGTCGATCGCCCCCATCGTATCGACCACCTGCGCCACCACGGCGCCGCCCTGCATGGCCACTTGCGAGGCCGACATGGCCAGCTGGTTGGCCTGGCGCGCATTGTCGGCATTCTGCCTGACGGTCGATGTGAGTTCTTCCATCGACGACGCGGTCTGCTCCAGCGAACTGGCTTGATGCTCGGTGCGCGCGGACAAATCCATGTTCCCGCTGGCGATCTGGCCGGATGCCGTGGCGATGGCATCGGTACCGCTGCGCACCTGGCCGACGATGCGCTGCAAGCTGCCGTTCATCTCCCTGAGGGCCTGCATCAATTGGCCCGTTTCGTCGCCCGAGCGCACCGCGATGTCGCTGGTCAGGTCGCCCGCGGCCACCGTCTTCGCGACCCGCACCGCGGTGACGATCGGCGCGGTGATCGAACGCGCGATCCACCAGCCCGACAAGGCGCCGACCAGCAGCGCGGCCAGGCCGAGTACCAGCATGGCCTTGCGCGCCAGCACGGCGCTCGCCTCAATGCGCTGGCCGGCCGCGCCGACCAGCGTCTTTTGCAGGCTGGCCAGCCGCGTCACCGAGCCTTGCAAGGTGTCGAGCGCGGGCAAGGTCTGCTCCAGCATGGTGGCTACAGCCGCATCGCGCTCCTGCGCGGCGAGGCGCTTGCCGACGGCGCCGAACGAGGCCACATACGCCGCGCGCTGCACCTTGATGTGCGCCAGCAGCTCCCTGCCTTCGGCGCTGCCGGGCAGTCTGTCGAGCACCGCGATGGCGCCGGTAATCTCCCTCTTGTTGGCCTCGATCTTCTCGCGCACCCTGGCGCTGTAGGCGGCATCGGGAGCGATGAACAATTCGAGCGTGGCGCGCGCGTTGGCGCGGGTGGTGACGTTGATGACGTTGGCGGCATCGGCCTGCACCAGGTCGCGCTCGATCATGGTGCTGCTGACGGCGCTGATATTGGCGAGCAGTGTGAGCGCGCTGGCGATCAGGGCCGCCATGATCAGCAGGATGATGCCGAACGCGCCACCCAGGCGCGTCCCGATTCTTAAGTTTGCAATGTTCATGCTGCTACCGGGCGGCCCGTATCTGATATTTCCATGCAGCAATAGTAGGCTGGGCGGGCGGCCCTCGTCAACCAACGCAGATCAAGGAAATCGCGATTCGCCCCCGGCCGCCTGTCTCAGAACTGTTCCCAGTCGTCCGGGCCGGCAGCGGCCACTTCGCGCGTGCGTCCAGCGGCCGGCGCGGGCGTGGCGCGTTGCGGCGGCGCGCGCGTCGCCAGCGCGCGCTGCGCGGGAGGCACACTCGCTTGCGCCGCGCCCGCCGGCAGCTTGAAGACACTGACCACGCCCGCCAGCGTGCCGGCCTGGTCCTGCAGCGCACCGGCCGCCGCCGCCGCCTGCTCGACCAGCGCGGCGTTCTGCTGCGTCACCTCGTCCATCTGGGTGATGGCCTGGTTGATCTGTTCGATGCCGGCCGTCTGCTCCACGCTCGCCGCCGTGATCTCGCCCATCATGTCGGCCACGCTCTTGATGCTGGTGACGATCGCCTGCATGGTCGTGCCGGCGCGCTCGACCAGTTCGCTGCCCTGCGCGACCTTGTCCACCGAATCGTCGATCAGCATCTTGATTTCCTTGGCCGCCGCCGCCGAGCGCTGCGCCAGGTTGCGCACCTCGCTGGCAACGACCGCAAACCCGCGCCCCTGTTCGCCCGCGCGCGCCGCCTCCACCGCCGCATTGAGCGCCAGGATATTGGTCTGGAACGCGATTCCTTCGATCACGCTGATGATCTCGACGATCTTGCGCGACGATGCGTTGATCGATCCCATGGTGTCGACCACCTGCGCCACCACCGACCCGCCCTGCACCGCCACGTGCGAGGCCGAAATGGCCAGCTGGTTGGCCTGGCGCGCATTGTCGGCGTTCTGCTTGACGGTCGATGTGAGTTCTTCCATCGACGACGCGGTCTCCTCCAGCGAACTGGCTTGCTGCTCGGTGCGCGCCGACAAATCCATATTCCCGCTGGCGATCTGGCTCGACGCGGTGGCAATCGCATCGGTGCCGTGGCGTACCTGGTCGACGATATTGCACAGGCCCGCGTTCATGTCGCCGAGGGCGGCGAGCAGTTGCCCGGTCTCGCTGGACGAACCGGGCGCGATGCGGGCACTCAGGTCGCCCGCCGCCACCGTCCTGGCCACCCGCACCGCGTCGTTGACCGGCAGCGTGATCGAGCGCGTGATCCACCAGCCGGCCAGCACGCCGATGACCAGCGCCGCCGCGCCTTGCCACAGCATCAGGGTGCGCGCGCTGGCGATGCGCGCGCCGACATCGGCACTGGCCGATCCGACCAGGCGTTTCTGAAACTCGGCCAGGGCGCTGACCGAGGCCTGCAAACCGTCCAGCGCCGGCAGCGTTTCGGTGCGCATCACGGTTGCCGCTTCATCGCGCCTGTCGGCGGCGATCAGTTTGTCGACGCGCGAGTACGAGGCCACATAGGCGACGCGCGCACTGGTGATCCGGTTCAGCAGGTCGCGCCCTTCGCGGGTGTCGACCAGTTTGTCGAGCCTGGCCAGCGCATCGGTGATCAGTTTCTTGTTCGCTTCGATGCGCGAGCGGATATTGGCCAGTTGCGCCGGGTCGGTGACGATGAACAGTTCGAGCGTGCGGCGCGCATTGGCGCGCGTGCCGACGTTGACTTCGTTGGCGGCATCGGCCTTGACCCACTCATGCTCGACCATGCGCCGGGTGCTCGCGCCGGCACTGTTGAGGAGGGTGATGCCGGTGGCGATCAGGGTCGCCATCAACAGCAAGACGAGGCCGAAACCGGCCCCCAGACGAACACCGATCTTCAAGTTCGCAATTTTCATCCGTACTCCCGGCTGATGACCGTACGACGACACGACGACAAACTACCCGTCAGCTCATACTAGTCTCATCCGGTGCGCCACGCGGCCGGGATTGCCCCGTGATTCCTGCTAGGTGCGATGGCAAGTGCGGTGGTGTAGGCGGGACCGGGCGGCCCCGCCGCGGGCATCAAGGGTAGCGCCGCACCAGCAGTTCGGCCACGCAGACCGGCTTGGCGCCGCCCTCGCGCTCGACGATGACGCTCCATTCGAGCTGCGCGCCGCCGTCGATCGGCTCGACCTGCCGCAGTGTCAGGCGCGCGCGCACGCGGCTGCCGACCGGCACCGGAGCCGGAAAGCGCACCTTGTTCAGGCCATAGTTGACGACCATCTTCGCGTCGACCATGCGCAGCGCCCTGCCGAACAGGCCGGAAATGAGCGACAGGGTCAGGAAGCCATGCGCCACCGGCCCGCCGAATGGCGACTCGCGCGCGCAGCGTTCCAGGTCGAGGTGGATCCACTGGTGGTCGTCGGTGGCGTCGGCAAACTGGTTCACGCGTTCCTGGGTGATCTCGACCCATTCCGACACCGCGAGCTCCTGCCCCACCAGCGCCTGCATCTCGGCCAGGCTGGAAAATTCACGCATCGTTGTTCTCCCGCGGGCGGCGCCCGAACATGCCCATGCCTTCGATCGTGCAGACCGCCTCGCCGTGCTGGTTTGCGGCCCGCCAGGTCGACCAGACCACGCCGCGATCCGGGCGCGAGCCCGATGGCTTGAGCCCGGTGGTGATGTAGGTGACGCTCAAGGTGTCGCCGGCGCGCACCGGTTGCAGCCAGCGTACCTTGTCCAGGCCCGGTGAGCCCATGCTCGACGAGGTGCCCAGCACGCTGTCGACCACCATGCGCATCATCATGCTGCAGGTATGCCAGCCGCTGGCGATCACACTGCCGAAGATGGACGCCGCGGCCGCGTCATGGTCGACGTGGAAAGGCTGCGGGTCGAACTGGGTGGCGAAGGCGATGATTTCTTCTTCGGTCACGGTGCGGCTGCCGACCGCGATCTCCTGGCCGACGTAAAAGTCCTCGAAATACCATGTGCTCTGTTTCATGCCATGTCACCTTGCGCGAATCCCGGCTGCGCGATGAAGCGCTGCAGGTGGTGATCGGAGTCGCCCAGCGACAGCTCGATCATGGTCAGGCGCTTGAAATGGTGCGCGGCCGGCAGTTCGTCGGTCACGCCCATGCCGCCGTGCAGCTGGACCGCCTGCTGGCCGACGAACTTGAGCGCCTGGCCGACCCGGAACTTGGCGGCCGACACGGTGCGGCGGCGTTCTTCCACATCGGAGGATGCCAGGCGCACCGCGGCCAGCAGCGCCATCGAGCGCGCCTGTTCGAGGTGGATGTACATGTCGGCCATGCGGTGCTGCAGCGCCTGGAATTTGCCGATCGGCGCGCCGAACTGGGTGCGCGTCTTGAGGTAGTCGAGCGTGGCGGCGAAGATGGCTTCCATCGCGCCCAGCGCTTCGGCGCACAGCAGGCCGGCGCCGTAGTCGGCACCGGCGTCGAGCAGGTTCCAGCCCTGGCCTTCAAGGCCGATCAGGTTTTCGCGCGCGACCTGGACATTGGCGAAGCCGATGTCGGCGGCGCGCTGGCCGTCGAGCGTGCGGTAATCGCGCACGCTCACACCAGGCGCATTGGCCGGCACCACGAACAGCGACACGCCATCAAAGCCGCGCTGCGCGCCGCCGCTGCGCGCCGAGACGATCAGGCTGCCGGCCTGGCCGCCGTGCACCACCACGCTCTTGCGGCCATTGAGGACGTAGCCGCCGGCATTGGCGACGGCAGTGGTGGCGATGTCCGACAGGTCATGGCGCGCCTGTTTTTCGGCCAGCGCGCACGCCAGTTTGAGTTCGCCGCCGGCCACTTGCGCCAGCAGCTCCGGATGCTGGCCGCCCAGCGTCAGGAAATGCGCACCGAGCACGGTGGCGAAATACGGTTCGACCACCAGGCCGCGCCCGAGCTCCTGCATGACGACGAACATGTCGACCGCCGTGCCATTGAAGCCGCCCTGCTCTTCCGGCACCGGCAGCGCCAGCATGCCCAGTTCGGCCAGCGCGGCCCACGCCGCGTCGGAGCTGCCGGCCTCGGAGTGGACGATCTTCTTGCGCGCCTCGAAGCTGTAATCCTTGGTCACCCAGCGCTTGAGGGCATCGGCGAAGGCCAGCTGTTCTTCCTTGAAGTTGAAATCCATGTTCAGTCCCTCACAGGCCCAGGATCATCTGGGTGATGATATTGCGTTGAATCTCGTTCGAGCCGCCATAGATGGAGGTCTTGCGGAAATTGAAGTAGTGCGAGGCCAGCGGCGCGGCGTCGTCATCGTCGAACACGCTGTGCGGCGTGTCCGATTCGAGATAGGCCGGATCGAAGGGCAGCGCCATCGGGCCGACCGCTTCGACCATCAGTTCGGTGAGCGTCTGCTGGATTTCGGTGCCGCGCACCTTGAGCACCGACGCTTCCGGTCCGGGCGCCTTGTGCTCCTGCGCCAGCACGCGCATGACGGTCATCTCCAGCGCCATCAGTTCGATTTCCAGCGTGGCCACCTTGGCGGCGAACAGCGGGTCGTCGATCAGCGGCTTGCCGTTCTTGTTGCGCGAAGCCGCGATGCGCTTGAGCGTGGCCAGTTCGCGCTTGGAGCGGCCGACCGCGGCGATGCCGGTGCGTTCGTGGCCCAGCAGGTATTTGGCGTAGGTCCAGCCCTTGTTTTCCTTGCCGACCAGGTTCTGCACCGGCACGCGCACGTTATCGAAGAAGACTTCGTTCACTTCGTGGTCTTCGTCGAGCATGATGATCGGGCGCACCGTCACGCCCGGGCTGTGCATGTCGATCAGGAGGAAGGAGATGCCTTCCTGCTTGCGCACGCCGCTGTCGGTGCGCACCAGGCAAAAAATCATGTCGGCATGCTGGGCCAGGGTGGTCCAGGTTTTCTGGCCGTTGACGACATACACGTCGCCATCGCGTTCGGCGGTGGTCTTGAGCGACGCCAGGTCGGAGCCGGCGCCCGGTTCCGAATAGCCCTGGCACCACCAGTCTTCGCACGAGAGGATGCGCGGCAGGAAGTGGGCTTTCTGTTCGTCGCTGCCGAAGGCCATGATGACCGGGGCGACCATGTTGACGCCGAACGGCAGGATCGGCGGCGTGCCGGCGCGCGCGCATTCCTCGTCCCAGATGTGGCGCTGCACGGCGCTCCAGCCCGGGCCGCCGAATTCGGCCGGCCAGCCCGGCGCGACCCAGCCCTGGGTGGCGAGGATGCGGTGCCAGCGCACGTAATCGTCCTTCGACATGCGCAGGTGCTTGCGCACCTTTTGCTGCAGATCGGCCGGAAGATTGGCGTCGAGGAAGGCGCGCGCCTGGTCGCGGAACGCCAGGTCCCCGCTCGTATAGTTCAGGTCCATACAGTCTCCTTTGTTATTATCGTCCAAAAATAGCACGACCGTTCACAATGATTGTACATGAAATAGTCGGGCTGGGAAGACGGCTTTTGCGGGCGCCAATTGGGGCGCACGGGGAGTGTCGGGAGGCGGTAAACTGTGGCTCCAGATCACCTTTTATCGCGACATTCAATGAGAACAGACAGCCGCCTTTCCCGCGTGCTCCATGTGCTGCTGCACATGGCCAGGCATGACGGACCGATGACATCGGAACACATCGCCAGGATGCTGGACACCAATCCGGTGGTGGTGCGGCGCACCATGGCCGGCTTGCGCGAGGCCGGCTATGTGAGGTCCGGCGCGGGCAAGCACGGGGGCTGGACGATGGCCTGCGATCTGCGCGAGGTGACCTTGCTCGATATTCATCGCGCGGTGGGCGGGCCGCATTTGTTTGCCATTGGCGTCGATAAAGCCAATCCCGACTGCGCGGTCGAAAAGGTGGTCAACCAGGCGCTGGGCGATGCGCTGCAACGGGCCGAGGCGATCCTGATCGAGACTCTGGGCAACGTGGTGCTGGCCGATCTGGCGCAGCGGTTCGATCAGTTGTGCGTGGCGGGCGGTTGGGACGAGGCGGCACGGCACGCCGACGGCTAGAAGCGGGGCGCGGCCAGGTCCAGCCAGATCGTTATGCACGGCACTGAGCGGATCAGCCGGCGCCTGAAAAGTAAGCATCCGGCCGCACCAGCTTGGAGACAGACACGCCGGGTTCGCAAGCCGCAACGGCGAGTCGGCGCTTGAACTCGACTGAATTGTTCGGCTTGCCCTTGCGCTTGCCCGGCTTTGCTTCTGAGTCCAAAGTAGTTCCCATCAAAAAGCGGTGGGAACTACTTTGTCGGGCGAGCCTGCTTACGTCCAGACGGCGCAGGCAAGACGCTGACGCGTTTGCGAGGGCGGTCTCACACAGAAGCGGGACGAATGCGGGCGCGTCGCGTGCTGTGAAAAACCTTGCTTATCGGCGAGGGCAGGCCCCGAAGCCGACGGTTTGTACCGGTGGGTTTGCAGTGGCGGGTCCCGTCGGGGCGGACTGGACGGTGATATTTGAGAAGGTCACGTTCGCCAGGACCAAGTTCTGTCCAGATGGGCACGCAAAGTTGCCAGGACCTGGGGCAGCCAGAGTAAGACAGCCTGAAACGTTGCCGTTTCTATCGCTGACGAAATCCCCGGATGTCGACACTTCCGTGTTGACCGTGGTCTTATTTGCTGCGCTGGGGCATTGTCCACTTTTAGTCTGGCAAACGAAGGTCGCGCTTGCATTAGCGCTGGCGTTAACCGTGATTGTCGCATTATCGCCCAAGCCTGCTATTTTAAAGCACGCCTGCACACTGGTTCCGGCCAGCGTCGACGTCACTCGCCCGACAAAGTGGGGACGCGCCGCATAAACGGTGGTAGCCGCGCCTGAAAGTGCCCCGCATAAAACCATCGTTTTTGCAAAATGATTGATTGTGAGTTTCATGATGTTACCCCTGAAAAGTGCTGCTTCGAATACATCTTTACTACTGCTACACGGCAAAGCGCCCAATCGATCGATCAGTTACCGCGCCTGGCTGCGCGTTCAAGAGTAGGCTGCTGATACCTTGAAAATTTGTAACTATTCAGCCGCTATGCAACTGATGGGATAGGCGCGCCGACAAATGCGCGCTGTAGCACTGCGAGCATGTTGTGGCCCTGTTTTCGCAGGGTATCGAGGCAAGAACGGATGACGCAGAAA
>NZ_WHJH01000048.1 GCF_011682145.1 Massilia mucilaginosa | reverse complement strand
CCGGGGGTTTGGGGCAACGGTTAACCAAAACCCACCGGGTGGCGTTAAACTGGGGGCCCCCGGGGCGTCCCCGCGGGCGGGGTACCGACGGAGGCAGTGGCGGGAACGACGGCCAATACAGTTGTTTATGCTCGCAAACGGGCCAGTACCCCGTCCAAGATATCCAGATCGGCAAAGTCGATGATCATCTGTCCCCTGCCCTTCGCACCCATCTTGAACAACACCGGCGTGGCCAGCTTGTCGGACAGCTCTTCTTCCAACCGGGCAATATCACCCGATTTTTCCTTCTGGCGGGTGGTGCTCGGGTTGGCCTGCTCTTCCAGCTCCCTGGCCACCAGCTTTTCGGTCTCGCGTACCGACAGGCGTTTTGCCACCACCTGGTTGGCCAGTGCGATCTGGCTGGCCGGGTCCACCGCCAGCAAGGCGCGCGCGTGGCCCATGTCCACGTCGCCCGCCATCAGCATGGTTTGCACCGGCGCGGCCAGGTTCATCAGGCGCAGCAGGTTCGACACCGCGCTGCGCGAGCGCCCCACCGCGGTGGCCGCCTGTTCGTGCGTGAAATTGAAATCCGAGATCAGGCGATGAATCCCCTGCGCCTCTTCCAGCGGATTGAGGTCTTCGCGCTGGATGTTCTCGATCAGCGCCATCGCGGCGGCGGCCTGGTCGTCCACATCGCGCACCAGCACCGGGATCTCGTTCAGCCCGGCCAGCTGCGCCGCGCGGAAGCGCCGTTCGCCGGCGATGATCTCGTAGCGCAGCGCGCCGGTCAGCGTGTCCTGCCCGATCGGGCGCACCAGCACCGGCTGCATGATGCCCTGGGTTTTGATCGAGGCGGCCAGTTCGTTGAGCGCGCCTTCGTCCATGCGCGTGCGCGGCTGGTATTTACCGGCCTGCATCTGGTGCACGGCCAGGACCGACGGCGCATCGGGCTTGGCGCCCTCGCCGTCGCCGCCCAGCAGCGCGTCGAGCCCGCGACCGAGCCCCTTGAGTTTTTTGGTTGCCATATGTGTGCTGCCTATTTTGTGTGATGCGGATGTTTACATTGTCTTGATGCGTTCGACCATCTCGGCGCCAAAGGCGATGTAGGCTTGCGCCCCTTTCGAGGACGGATCGAACACCACGCCCGGCACGCCGTACGACGGCGCTTCGGCCAGGCGCACGTTGCGCGGGATGATGGTATTGAAGACCTTGTCGCCGAAGTGCTGCTCCAGCTGGGCCGACACCTGCTGCGAGAGCGTCATGCGCGGATCGAACATGACGCGCAAGAGACCAATGATCTTCAAATCGGTGTTCAGGTTGGCGTGCACCTTCTTGATGGTGTTGACCAGGTCCGACAAACCTTCCAGCGCGTAGTACTCGCACTGCATCGGAATGATCACGCCATGCGCGGCGCACAGGCCGTTCAGGGTCAGCATCGACAAGGCCGGCGGGCAGTCGATCAAAATGAAGTCGTAGTCCTTGTCGACCGAGGCCAGCGCATCCTTCAGGCGGCGCTCGCGGTTTTCCAGTTCGACCATCTCGACTTCGGCGCCGGCCAGTTCGCGGTTCGACGGCAGCACGTCGAAACGCCCCGCTTCCGAACGCGTGCGCGCTTCGCTCACCTCGGCCTCGCCCAGCAGCACTTCATAGGTCGATGCCTTGAGCCCGGCCTTGTTGATGCCTGCGCCCATGGTCGCGTTGCCCTGCGGGTCCAGGTCGACCAGCAGCACGCGCTGGTCCAGTTTGGCCAGCCCCGCCGACAGGTTAACGCTGGTGGTGGTCTTGCCTACGCCGCCCTTTTGATTTGCAACGCAAAATATTTTCGCCATATATGCTCTTATGATGGTTTTGATGCAAACGATTTATACTGTTTTAATAGTATAAACCGTTTATTCGATTTATATGGTTTAAATGATATAAACCGTTTATATGATTTATACTGTTTACAGGTTCTTTTCGATGAAAACCAGATGCCGCTCCGCTTGCAGCCCTGGAACCTGGATAGGCCGCAATTCGCTCACTTTCCAGTCGCTCGGCAGCCGCTCCTGTTCGTCCGCCGGCGCCGTGCCTTTCAGGGCGATGAATTTGCCGCCCTCGGCCAGCAGGTGTCCGGACCAGTTCACAAAATCCGACAGGTCGGCGAAAGCGCGCGAGGTGATGACGTCGAATTTGTGCGGCACCTGCAACTGCTCCACGCGCGCCGTGTGCACGGTGACATTGGCCAGGCCCAGTTCGGCTTTGACTTGCGTGAGAAAGGCGGTTTTCTTGTGCACGGTGTCGATCAGCGCTACTTTCATGTCCGGCCGGGCAATCGCCAGCACGATGCCGGGCAAGCCGCCCCCTGCCCCGACGTCCAGCACCCTTGTCGCGCCTTCAAAGGCGGATACGGCGGCCAGCGAATCGAGCGCGTGGTGGGTCACCATCTGCATCGGATCGCGCACCGAGGTCAGGTTGTAGACCGAATTCCACTTCGCCAGCAGTGCCAGGTAGTCGAGCAATTGCGCGTGCTGCTGTTCGTTCAGGTCGAGCTTGAGTTCTTTGACGCCATTGGCCAGCACTGGCGCAATGGCGTTACGGTCGAAAAACTTCATCCTGCCAATTCCTCATTCAGGGTGGTGAAGCCTTTCGCACCACGTTTTTTCAAATGCACCAGCAGCAGCGAGATGGCCGCCGGCGTGACGCCCGAGATACGCGATGCCTGTCCCAGGGTTTCAGGACGCTGCTTGTCGAGCTTCTGGCGCACCTCGATCGACAGCGCGGTGATGTCGAGGTAGTCGAATCCGGCAGGCAATTTCAAGTTTTCGTAGTGGTCGTGGCGCTCCACTTCCTTGGCCTGGCGGTCGATATAGCCGGCGTATTTGAGCTGGATTTCGACCTGTTCCTTGACCGCCGGATCCGCCACGCCGGGGCCGGCCAGCGCCTGGCCTTCCACGCCGCTCAAGCCCATCAGCTTGTCGTAGTCCACGCCCGGACGGCGCAGCAGGTCGGCCAGCGAGTATTCGCGCTCGATGGCCTGGCCGATCACCCGTTCCGATTCGGTGCTGGCAAGGATGCGCGGGTTGACCCAGGTGGTGCGCAGGCGCTCCAGTTCCACCGCGACCGCTTCGCGCTTGCGCTCGAAGGCTTCCCACTGGGCGTCACCGACGCAGCCGAGTTTGCGACCGATTTCGGTCAGGCGCATGTCGGCATTGTCTTCACGCAGGCTCAGGCGGAACTCGGCGCGGCTGGTGAACATGCGGTACGGCTCGGCCACGCCTTGCGTCGTCAAGTCATCCACCAGCACGCCGAGGTAGGCTTCGGAACGGCCCGGAATCCAGGCGTCAACGCCCTTCGTCAGCAGCGCCGCGTTGATCCCGGCCAGCATGCCTTGCGCCGCCGCTTCTTCGTAGCCGGTGGTGCCGTTGATCTGGCCGGCAAAGAACAAGCCCTGCACGGCCTTGGTTTCGAGCGAGGTTTTCAGGCCGCGCGGGTCGAAGTAGTCGTATTCGATGGCGTAGCCGGGGCGCAGGATGAAGGCGTTTTCCATGCCCTTCATCGAGCGCACCAGGGCGATCTGCACGTCGAACGGCAGGCTGGTCGAGATACCGTTTGGATAGAATTCGTTGGTCGTCAGGCCTTCCGGCTCCAGGAAAATCTGGTGCGATTCCTTGCCCGAGAAGCGGTGGATCTTGTCTTCGATCGACGGGCAGTAACGCGGGCCTACACCTTCGATGACGCCGGTGTACATCGGGCTGCGGTCCAGGCCGGCACGGATGATGTCGTGCGTTTGCGCATTGGTATGCGTAACCCAGCATGGCACCTGGCGCGGGTGCATGGCGGTATTGCCCATGACCGAGAAGACCGGCACCGGATCGAGGTCGCCCGGCTGCTCGGCCATCTGCGAAAAATCGATGCTGCGGCCGTCGATACGCGGCGGCGTGCCGGTCTTCAGGCGGCCTTGCGGCAGCTTCATTTCCTTCAGGCGCGCCGAGAGCGAAATCGCCGGCGGATCGCCAGCGCGGCCGGCCGAGTAGTTTTGCAGGCCGACGTGGATCTTCCCGTCGAGGAAAGTGCCCGCCGTCAGCACCACCGCGCGGGCGCGGAACTTGATGCCGATCTGGGTCACGGCGCCGACCACGCGGTCGCCTTCGAGCATCAGGTCGTCAACCGCCTGCTGGAACAGCCACAGGTTCGGCTGGTTTTCCAGGCGCGAACGGATGGCTTGCTTGTACAGGATGCGGTCGGCTTGCGCGCGGGTGGCGCGGACGGCTGGACCTTTGGACGAGTTCAGGATACGAAACTGGATACCGGATTCGTCCGTGGCAATCGCCATGGCGCCGCCCATGGCGTCGACTTCCTTGACCAGGTGTCCCTTGCCGATGCCGCCGATGGATGGGTTGCAAGACATCTGGCCGAGCGTCTCGATGTTATGGGTGAGCAGCAAAGTCTTCTGGCCCATGCGGGCAGAAGCGAGCGCAGCCTCGGTGCCGGCATGGCCGCCGCCGACGACGATGACGTCGAATTCAGTTGGAAATAGCATGATGGAGTGTAGAGCGAGGGGATATGAGGCCCGATTATAGAGTCTTTTCAGACCCTCCACTCTTTTACCCCGCGAATCCGCGATTTTCTCGCAACGGAGTGTTTCACGTGGAACGTACTATTTGACGAACTTCTATGGTTTCACGTGGAACATCGGCTGAGTCCTCTGCGCTGTTCCACGTGAAACAACTACCACTTCACGATGGCGTCATAGCTCGTCTTCACGATCAGCAGGCTGACCACGACCAGGAACAATTTGCGCACAAACGCACTGCCATGCTTGATCGCCAGCCTGGTACCGACCAAAGAACCGGCCACCTGGCACACCGCCATCATCAAACCGAGTTGCCAGAGGATGTGGCCGCTGTAGCCAAACCACATCAGCGCCGACAGATTGCACGCCACGTTGACCACCTTGGCCGCAGCGGAAGCGCTGAGAAAATCGAATCCGAAAAACCGCACGTACAGGAACAGCAGGAAGCTGCCGGTACCGGGACCGAAGAAGCCGTCATAGAAACCAATCGCGGCGCCGATGCCCACTGCCACCCAGCGCTCGGTCGAGCCGCTGTGCAGCGGCGCGTGGACGCTGCCGAAGTCCTTCTTGCGGAAGGTGTACACCGCCACCGCGACCAGAACAAACGGCAGCAAGGTCCGCACGAAATCGGCCGGCACCTTGGTCACCGTGTAGGCACCGGCGAACGACAGCAGCAAGGCCGACACCGCCGCCGGCGCCGCCGCGCTCCACGCCACCCTGACCTTGCGCGCATAATTGACGGCCGCCGCGCCGGTGCCGAAGATGCCGGCAAACTTGCTCGTCCCCAGCAAGGTCGCGGGGATTTCACGTGAAAACACCGAGAACAGCACCGGCACCTGGATCAATCCGCCTCCGCCCACAACAGCATCGACCAAGCCGGCGAGGAACGCCGCACATCCGAGTAAGGCAAAATCGACCATGGGTTTTCCAGAAAGGGAGGACTGAACAGCACAGTCGGATATTGTACGTAAGAAATCTGATCCACGTTCCCGGCCGCCATTTTCCTGCCCGGCGCGCCAATGGTGTAAGCTTTTGACATCTCCCATCGACCAACAGGTGCGCAATGACCGAGTCCGCCGAGTTCAGCTTCAGTACCGTTCCCCACCTTGTTTCCGGCCCTGGCGCCAGCAGCCGGCTCGGTTCCCTGGTCCGCAGCCACTTCCCCGATGCCCGCCGCGCGCTCATCGTGACCGACCCCGGCTTCCTCGGCACCGGCCTGGTCGGCGCTCCGCAGCGCTCGCTGGAACAGGAAAATGTGGCGGTTCAGGTCTGGTCCGAGGTCGTTGCCGACCCGCCGGAGTCGGTGGTGCAGCAGGCTGTAGAGGTGGCGCGCCGCCACGATACCGATCTCGTCATCGGCTTGGGCGGCGGCAGTTCGATGGATGTGGCCAAGCTGATCGCGGTGCTGGCCGGCAGCGAGCAGCCGCTCAGCCAGATTTACGGCATCGGCAATGTGCGCGGCAAACGGCTGCCGCTGGTGCAGATTCCGACGACGGCCGGCACCGGTTCGGAGGTGACCAACATCGCCATCGTCACCACCGGCGCGACCACCAAGATGGGCGTGGTCGCCCCGCAGCTGTATGCCGACCTGGCGATCCTGGACGCGCAACTCACGCTCGGCCTGCCGCCCTTGGTGACGGCGGCGACCGGCATCGATGCGATGGTGCACGCCATCGAAGCCTTTACCAGCAAGCACAAGAAGAACCCGATGTCGGACAATCTGGCGCGCCAGGCGCTGTCGCTGCTGTCGCGCAACCTGCTGCGCGCTTGCGAACACGGCGGCGATCTGGAAGCGCGCCAAGCCATGCTGCTCGGCGCGTGCTTTGCCGGGCAGGCATTTTCCAACGCGCCGGTGGCGGCCGTGCATGCCCTCGCCTACCCGATCGGCGGCATATTTCACGTGCCACATGGCTTGTCGAATTCACTGGTGCTGCCGCATGTGCTGCGCTTCAATCTGTCGCACGCGAGCGCGCATTACGCCGAGCTGGCCGGCCTGATCGATCCGGGCGTGAGCGGCAGCGAAGAGGCGCGCGCCAATGCGCTGGTCAATGCGATGGAACAGATTGCGGTAAAGACCGGCATCCAGACCACGCTGCGCCAGGTCGGCGTGAGCGCAGCCGACATCGACAAGCTGGCCGACGATGCGATGCTGCAAACCCGCCTGCTCGGCAACAACCCGCGCGAGCTGACGCGCGAAGATATCCACAGCATCTACAGCGCCGCGTACTAAAGGCATGGCCGAAGTCGCATGCCACCGTGGTCGGCTCGCGCAATCGCTGTCAATAGATCAGAGCGCTAACCTGGTCGGGATGAATCGCGTGTGGTGTACCTTCCGAGCGACAGAATATTCGCGGGATCGGCGATCTTCTTAATGGCATCGATGAAGGCGTCCGAATCGTCGTTCGTGTCGGGTAACGATGTCATCGAATGGATGCCCAGCCGCGACGGGAGATATCCGCGCGCAATGAGCTTGCCCATCAATTCATCGTGGCATGCCATGGCGCGCTCGTCATCGCCCGCGATATCCCGGTCATACGCAATCACAACGAAGAAATCTAGCGTTCTCGCATTGAACACATTAAAACCAATATTCGCTTCAAAGCGGTATTTTGCGAATGTGGATTCGATCATCCCAATCGCAGCAACGCAGTCGCGACCAAGAAACGGCAAGGTGGGACAGAGCCAGATCAGACCGCACCGGTCCCGGTCGGGGTCGGGTTCTGGCGGCACCGCCATCTGTTTGCGCCAGTAGGTACTGCCCACGTTGCCGCTATTCGGTACCCCGACAAACATCGCCTCGTGCTCTGTCATCGCGACCGGGTCGACGCAGCGCACAGCAGCACCGTCAAGAACGCCATCCAGGCAGGTCCTGATTGCCGAGGTGGCCGCAGCGGCAGCGCTCATGCTGGACGAATACAATGCGGCCGAAACGAACCAGGAAGGGTCCGTGATCGCGTGCAGCGGCGAATATTGGGATTGGCGAGCGAGCAGCTTGACGGTGTTCCAGAAGGTGATCGCGCAAGGCCCGAGCGCGTCGTTGAGTACCAAAGGCCGCAAGGCATCGACCGCCATCCCCAGCCAGTGGGCATCGAGTGCTTGTCCTTGGTAGAGCGACAGTATCGCGGGACGTGGCGTCAACCATACACTGAGCTGCGTAACGACACCAAGATTTGATTGTAAGAACAGGCCATCCAGGGAGGGGCCCACTCCGTGCTGTGACAGGCGCGCCGTGCGCGCGTGCGGGAATCGGCTGAAGCCGGTGCGCAGGATGTGGCCCTGTGGTGTCAGGATTTCCAGCCCGCCGATGGCATTGGCACGTTCGCCCGACGGCCCTATGCCTGAACCGCGTTCGACCGCGTTTCCGATCACACTGGCGTCGGGCGAGCCGCCGATCACGGGCAAGAACAACGTGGACTTTCGTTCGGCCAGAAATACCGAAATCTGCCTGAACGTAACGCCCGGTTGTATGGTGATGACCGCCAGTTCCTCATCGAAGTCGATTATCTCATTGAGACGCCACAGCTCCACCAGCACGCAACGCCCCCGTGGCGGCAGCTTCGATCCCAATCCCCAGTTCTTGCCCCCACTGACGGGATAAACAGGCACAACATACCGTGTTGCAATCGCAAGGCAAGCGCGCAGTTCATCGACAGATCCGGGCGCAATGGTGACATCGATGCGGCCCGGCGCGTGCAGCGTCGCCATTCCGGCTGCCGCGATCACGTCCAGAGCCACGCTCACGCGCAGCGGCCCCACCACGGCCTCCCAGGCTGCCAGCGCAGCGTCCAGGTCATCGCGGCGCGCAGGCGCGCCCGAACAGGAAAAATGGTGGAGCATATGCTTACCAGCCGGAGAACACTTTGGCGATGGCATTGCCAGCATCGTTCACGACGGTGCCCACTGCCCCTGCGGCCGTCGTCACGCCACCGGCGACTGTCGTTGCCGCATCCGCCACCCCGTTGAACACCGTTCTGGCGGTGTCGGACAAGGTGTCGAGCGCTGCATTGACACCCGAAATCGTTGTGTCCGCAATACGATTACACTGAGCCATGGCGGCCACGATGGCGCTTTGCGATTCGGGGTGCTGCTGCCCAATCGTTGTCAGCGTGGCATATGCCTTGTCGATCGCGGCGTTGACATCGGCCTTTGCCTGCGCCTTGGATGCTTCCATCAGGCTCTCGAAGGAGGACTGCTGCTTGTTCGCCAGGGCGGCTTGGGCCAATTGCAATTGTGCCGACTGGGTCGCCTCCACGCCTTGCATCGCGTTGTTCAGGTCCGCTACGACCTGGTCAATTTCAGACGGGCGATTGGTGAGATTCTGGAGCGAATGTTCCATGATATCGAACATGCCTGATCGTTGTGGCTTCCCGCGGTTCGCCTGCAAGGACCGCATTTGATTTACGAACACTTCTGTTGACATGATTTTCTCCCCGGTTGATCAGTGTGCAAAGCCGGCATTGTTCGGCCGCCTCGCCGTTATTAGAAAATGCTGGCGATGGATTTGAACGTGTCTTGGATTCCTTTCAAGAAATCGTAAATACCATTGATGATGTTCATGACCTTTTCAATCAGTCCGGAAACGAAATTGGTGATCGTCGAGAAGACGTTATTGATCGTCGACGACAGCGTCTGCATACCGGAAATAATTGAATTTTGCTGTGCCTCCGGGGCGTTCTTGCCAAGATCGATCGCTGCCTGGTAGGCCGTGTCGATGGTCTTGGCCGCGTCTGCCTTGGCCTGATCCCTTTGCGCGGTCATGCGCGTAATGAAGTCATTTGGCGCGGCTGAGCTAGTTTTGTTATCGGACAGCGCCGTGCATGCGGTAGTGATGCCCGTTTGCTGGGTCGACGTCGAGGTGGACACCGCCGCCTTGGCATCGCCCGTGATCTTTGCAATGGCTGCCGTGACATCAGCAGTGTCATCTGCTGTCGCACTCAGCATCACCATATTGGCGGTGGCCGCCAGAGGAAAATGTTCCAGATGATCGTCGATTGCAAAAGCCTGGAGCGTGCCGGTTTTGTAGTGGGCATTCATCGCGTTCATGGCATTGATAAAATTGGCAGACATGGGGTTTCCTTTGGATGTGAGGTTGATCGCTGTGCATCGCGGCGTGCGTGCATGAATTCATCGTAAAGGCATTGAAGGTCTAAAAGAAGTATCTCTAAGGTAACGGCGCCGCTGTTACTTGTGCCTTTCGCGCGTGGCACTGCCAGGTCGGCCTGGCAGTGCCGCCGGCGACTTTCAACCATCACGGCAGCAATTCTTGCACCTCAGCGGGTTGGGCGAGAACGAGTGGCGGACGTTGCAAGAGATGGGAATTTTCCATAGCCACCCACGCACTCGAATGCGCGCGCAGGGGATTTTTGAAACAGGTTGGGGCTGGCCGGGCTATATGAAAGTCGCCATACGGGACGCCAGCCGAAATGGACCGCGCGACAGCGACACGCGCTACGCGCGTTGGCGCAGTCGGAGGGCGGAACGGGAGCAGTCGTGCTGCATCACAGCGGGCAGCGCAAATAGGCGGTATCGATTAGCGAAAGCAGCGTCAAACGCTATCTCAAGGAAATGAATTTCAGCTACAAACGTTACCGGTACGGTCTAAAAAAGCGCAGCGAGGATGCTCTTGAGCGCGCCCTTCAGCTAATTGCATCGTTGGGCAAGCTGGACCCAAACGGCCAGTGCGAACTACTGTATTTTGACGAATCAGGCTTCAGCCCAAACCCGCCGGTGAATACCGATGGTCACAGCTTGGCCAGTCGCGTGCCGTAGAACCTCAAGCGCACCGGTGCCCCGCATTGTGTTAATGGATAATGCCGCGATGCACAAAGGCGATGTCGTGGAGAGCAAACGCCGGAAGTGGGCAAGGCAAGCGCTTCACCTGTATTACCTGCCGCCCTACAGCCGGAACTGAACCGCATCGAAACTCGTGGAAACATGCCAAACATTTTTGGGCGTTTCGTCAGCCTGAACGGAGCCCAGTTGCTCGATGAAATTGAATCACTGATGAAAGGTTTCGGAGCAAAATTTAGGATAAATTTTGCTTACCTACTTAGCTCATCACGGCGCCACCGTCGACGTTCAGCGTCTGGGCCGTGATGTACGCTGACTCGTCGCTGGCAAGGAAAATCGCCGCGCCGGCCAGGTCGCCCGGCGTGCCCATGCGTCCCAGCGGCACGGCCAGTCCCACCGCCCGCTTCTTCTCGCCCGGCTGCAACTGTTCGTAGCGCGCGAACAGCGCGTCCACATGGTCCCACATGGGCGTGTCCACCACCCCCGGCGAAATGGCGTTGACGCGGATGCCGTGCGGCGCCATCGCCAGCGCGGCCGACTGGGTATAGCTGATCACCGCCGCCTTGCTCGCGCAATAGTGCGCCACCAGCGCTTCGCCGCGCCGTCCGGCCTGGGACGCCAGGTTGATGATGGCGCCGCTGCGGCCCGCGTCCACCATCGCCCGCAGCACCTGCTGCATCACGATGAACATGCCTTTGACGTTGACGTCGAAGATGCGTTCGTACATCACCAGGTCCGATTCCAGCAAGGGTGCCATGTCGAACACGGCCGCATTATTGAAGAGGATATCGACCGGGCCGAAGCGTTCGGCGGCCAGCGCCAGCACGGCGGCGACCGCGCCGGCGTCGCGCACGTCGGCGCTCAGGTAGTGCAGCCGGTCCGGGTAGCGCGCCAGCAGCGGCGCCAGCGCGGGCGGCGGCGCGCCGGCCAGGTCGACCACGCTGCAACGCGCTCCCTCGGTCAGGTAAGCCTCGGCCACCGCCAGACCGATCCCGCCACCGGCTCCGGTCAGCAGGGCATGCCTGGATGTAAGCCGGTTCATGCTTGCGTGCTGGGTCGACATCATCATCAATCTCCTTGGGTGTGGGTGATGCCGAAAAGTCTAGCAACGATCAGGCGGCGCGCCTGATACGGCCAACGCAATAGTCGATACTTTTATCCAAGCGGCATCAGCGCTCCATACAGCGGCGGACAGGCATGCGCCCATTGCAAAAAAGTATCGACACTAGGAGTTGCAGTATCAGAAAGTATCGGAGTCTGGTGCTACATTCTGTACACGGTGCAAACCTTGCATTGAACATAAAAAGCAAAAAAACTTGGAGACGACAGCATGAAACGTATCGCAAGCAGTGCCTTGTGCACGGCCCTACTCTGTGTCAGCAGCGCATCCCTGGCAGCCACCAACCTGGTGATCGCCACCGTCAACAACGGCCACATGATCGAAATGCAGAAGATGAGCAAGTTCTTCGAGCAGGCCAATCCCGATATCAAGCTCAAATGGGTGACCCTGGAAGAAGGCGTACTGCGCCAGCGCATGACCACCGACATCGCCACCAAGGGCGGGCAGTTCGACGTGATGACCATCGGCATGTATGAAGCGCCGATCTGGGCCAAAAAGGACTGGCTGATTCCGCTCAAGGCCGATAGCGCCTACGATATCGACGACCTGCTGCCATCGATTCGCGACGGCCTGTCGCTGAACGGCAAGCTGTATGCCGCGCCGTTCTACGGCGAAAGCTCGATGATCATGTACCGCAGCGACCTGGTCAAAAAGGCCGGCATGAGCATCGAAGACCGCCCCACCTGGAGCCACATCCGCGCCGTGGCCGCCAAGATCCACGACCCGGCCAACGGCGTGTACGGCATCTGCCTGCGCGGCAAACCGGGCTGGGGCGACAATATGGCACTGATCACCACCATCGCCAACTCCTTCGGCGGCCAGCTGTTCGACATGAAATGGCAGCCGCAGTTCACCAGCAAACCGTGGAAAGACGCCGTCACCACCTACGTCGACCTGCTCAAGAACTACGGCCCGCCGGGCTCGTCCTCGAACAGCTTCAATGAAATCCTGGCGCTGTACAACGAAGGCAAGTGCGGCATCTGGATCGACGCCACCATCGCCGCCTCCTTCATCACCGATACGAAGCAGAGCAAGGTGGCCGACAAGGTCGCCTTCGCACAGTCGCCGGTCGCCACCACCGAGCGCGGCGCCAACTGGCTGTGGGCCTGGTCGCTGGCCATTCCACGCAGCTCCAAACAGCCCGAGGCGGCGCAAAAGTTCATCAACTGGGCCACCTCGAAGGAATACATCAAACTGGTCGCCAGGGAGTCCGGCTGGGCCAGCGTGCCGACCGGCACCCGCAAGTCGACCTACGCCGCGCCCGAGTTCGTCAAGGCCGCCAAATTCGCCGCCGCCGAGGGCGCGGCGATTGCCAGCAGCCGTCCCAACCAGAGCACCCTGCCGCCGTCGCCCTACGTCGGCGTGCAATACGCCGCGATCCCGGAATTCCAGACCATCGGCGTGGCGGCCGGACAGCAGATGAGCGCGGCTCTTCTGGGCAAGGTCACGGTCGAGCAGGCGCTGGCGCTTACCCAGCAGGCGGCCGAGCGCGAGATGCGCAAGGGCGGCTACTACAAGTAGGCACGCCGCTGGCGCCCCACGCGCCAGCCCCATCCGACTTCTTCGGTCGTCGCCTCCCCTGCGGGCAGGCGGCGTTCCCCTGTCGCACCCGAGAACATTATGACCCGACTCCTGCCCCGGACCTTGCTCACCCCTGCGGTGTTCGCCATCACCGTCATTTCCATCGTCCCGCTGTTGATCACCCTGTACTACTCCTTTGTCCGCTACAGCATGCTCGCTCCCGGCGAACATGACTTCAACGGGCTCGACAACTTCATCTTTTTCTTCACCGACGGCGCTTTTCTGCCGGCGCTGGCAAACACCTTTGTGCTGATGTTTTCCGTCATGGCGATCACGGTGGTGCTGGGCATTGCGCTCGGCCTGCTGATCAACGACGCCTTCCCGGGGCGCGCCGTCGTGCGCGTGCTGCTCATTTCCCCGTTCCTGATCATGCCGGCGGTGAACGCGCTGATGTGGAAGAACATGCTGCTCAATCCCATCTACGGCCTGTTCGCGCACGTCAGCATCTTCTTCGGCGCCACGCCCATCGACTGGCTGTCGCAATACCCGCTGCTGTCGATCGTGATGATGGTGTCCTGGCAGTGGCTCCCCTTCGCCTGCCTGATCTTCATGACGGCGCTGCAGTCGATGGACAAGGAACAGCTGGAAGCGGCCGGCATGGACGGCGCCAACTACCTGCAGCAGCTGCGCTACCTGTACCTGCCGCACCTGGGGCGCGCGGTGTCGGTGGTGCTGATGATCGAAATGATCTTCCTGCTGTCGGTGTTCGCCGAGATCTTCACCACCACCGGCGGCGGTCCGGGCTTCGAGACCACCACCATCACCTTCATGATCTATCAGCAGGCCTTGCAGTCCTACGACATCGGCGCGGCATCGGCCGGCGCCCTGTTCGCGGTGCTGCTGGCGAACATCGCGGCCTTCTTCCTGATGCGCGTCATCGGCAAGAACCTGGCGAAATAGGAGACCTTGATGACCAACAAACTCGCACTGCACACCCGCACGGCAGCCGCCTGGTTTTTCGCGCTGCTGCTGTTCTTCCCGATCTTCTGGCTCGCCCTGATGGCCTTCAAGACCGAGGGCCAGGCCATCGCCACGCCGCCGCTGCTGTTTTTCGAGCCGACCCTGCAAAGCTTCCAGGAGGTGATGGCGCGCGACCACTACGCCGGCTATGCGTTCAATTCGCTCATCACCAGCGTGCTCTCGACCGTGTTCGGGCTGGCCATCGCCATTCCCGCGGCGTACTCGATGGCGTTCTTTCCGACCGGCGGCACGGTCGGCCTGCTCAAGTTCATTCTGAGTTCGCGCTACATGCCGGGTGTGGGGGCGCTGATGCCGATCTACGTCTGCTTCCAGTATGCCGGCCTGCTCGACACGCGCGTCGGCCTGACCATCATGTTCATGCTCATGAACCTGCCGATCATGATCTGGCTGCTCTACACCAGCCTGCGCGAACTCCCGCGCGACATCCTGGAAGCGGCGCGCATGGACGGCGCCACCGTCTTCCACGAGTTCCGCTACATCGTGCTGCCGCTGTCGGTGGGCGGCATCGCCTCGACCGCGCTGGTGTGCATGGTGTGGGCCTGGAACGAGTCGTTCTGGTCGCTCAACCTGGGCGCCTCGAACGCCGGCACGCTGGCGTGGCTGATCGCCTCCTACTCCAGTCCCGAAGGGCTGTTCTGGGCCAAGCTGTCGGCCGCCTCGCTGATGGCGATCGCACCGATCATGGCGCTGGGCTGGTTCTGCCAGAAGCAGCTGGTGCAAGGCATGACATTCGGCGCGGTCAAATAAGACAAAAGAACATCAAAGGACATCAAGATCATGGCTTACCTCCAACTGAAAAACATCGAAAAATTCTTCGGCGCGCACCACGCCATCAAGGGTATCGACCTCGAGATCGAGAAAGGCGAATTCGTCGTCTTCGTCGGTCCGTCCGGCTGCGGCAAGTCGACCCTGCTGCGCCTGATCGCCGGCCTGGAACCGATCGACAAAGGCAGCCTGCACCTGGACGGGCGCGATATCACCGCCCTGCCCTCGTCCAGGCGCGACCTGGCGATGGTGTTCCAGTCGTACGCGCTGTACCCGCACATGACGGTCTTCCAGAACATGTCGTTCGCGCTGAAACTGGCCGGCGTGCCGCCCGCCGAAATCCGCACCAAGGTCGACAAGGCCGCCGCGATTTTGAATCTGGGCGAGTACCTCGAACGCAAGCCCAAGGAGCTGTCCGGCGGCCAGCGCCAGCGCGTTGCCATCGGCCGCGCCATCGTGCGCGATCCGAAGGTATTCCTGTTCGACGAACCGCTGTCGAACCTGGACGCGGCCCTGCGCGTGCAGACCCGCATCGAAATCGCCAAGCTGCACCGCGAGCTGGGCGCCACCACCATCTACGTCACGCACGACCAGGTCGAGGCGATGACCCTGGCCGACCGCGTGGTGGTGCTGCGCGACGGCCAGATCGAGCAGCATGGCTCGCCGCTGTTCCTGTACGACAGCCCGGCCAACCGCTTCGTGGCGCAGTTCATCGGCACCCCGAGCATGAACGTGGTGCCGGCGGCGCTCTTGCCGCGGCTGGCCGCGCTGTCGGGCGGCGCGGCCCCTGCCGACGGCTTTGTCGGCATCCGCCCCGAGCATGTGCATGTGCTCGATGCGGCGCAGCCGGACAGCCTGCCCGCCACGGTCGACATGGTCGAGTCGCTCGGCGTCGAAACGCTGGTCTACGCGCGCCTGGAGAACAACGTGCAGGTGGTCGCGCGCGGCAGCGAGCGCATCGCCCTGCAACCCGGCGCGCGCACCCACCTGGCGTTCGAACACGGTTTCGTGCACCACTTCGACAAATCGGGTTCCACGTGCGGCATGCATCGGCAGGGAGCACGATGATGGCGATGGCATTGAACAGGGCAGCGCTGGCGCATCTGCCGTCAACCATCCCCGGACCCGGCTACGAGCGCAGCGCGCCCGCGCGCAGCATCGTGCACATTGGCGTCGGCGGATTTTTCCGCTCGCACCAGGCGCTGTATCTCGACGACCTGCTGCGCCTGCCCGGCCACGCCGAATGGGGTTACTGCGGCGTGGGCCTGCTGCCGATTGATGCGGCGATGCGCGACGCCATGCTGGCCCAGGATTGCCTGTACACCCTGGTCGAGCGCAGCGCGCAGGGCGACACGGCGCGCGTGGTCGGCGCGCTGCTGGAGTTTATGTACGCGCCGGACGATCCGCAGGCGGTGCTGGAAAAGCTGGCAGATCCCGGCACCCGCATCGTCTCGCTCACCATCACCGAAGGCGGCTACTACGTCAACCAGGGCGACGGCAGCTTCGACGCCGGCCATCCCGACATCGTGCACGACCTGGCCCACCCGCACGCGCCGCGCTGCTGCTTCGGCTACCTGGCCGAGGCGCTGGCGCGGCGCCGCGAACGCGGACTGGCGCCGTTCACGGTCATGTCCTGCGATAACCTGCAAAGCAATGGCGACGTGGCCCGCGCGATGCTGCTGGCCTTCACAAGGCTGCGCGATCCCGCTTTGAGCGCATGGCTGGCCGAGCACTGCGCCTTCCCGAACAGCATGGTCGACCGCATCACGCCGGCCACCACCGACGAACATCGCCTGCTGGTGCGCGAACAATTCAGGCTGATCGACGCCTGGCCGGTGATGGCCGAGCCGTTCAAGAGCTGGGTGATCGAAGACCATTTTCCGGGTGGCCGTCCGGCCTGGGAGCTGGTCGGCGCGCACATGACGGACGATGTGCTGCCCTACGAAAAAATGAAGCTGCGCCTGCTCAACGCCGGCCACCAGTCGCTGTGCTACATCGGCATGCTGCTCGGTTACGCGTACGCGCACGAAGCGATGGCCGATGCCGATATCGGCCAGCTGTTTTCCAGCATGATGGACATCGAGGTCACGCCGCTGCTGCCCGCGGTGGACGGCATCGACCTGGCCGACTACAAGCGCACCCTGATCGAGCGCTTCGCCAATCCGGCCGTCGGCGACCAGCTTTTGCGGATCGGTACCGACGGTTCGGCGCGGATGCCCAAGTTCGTCCTGCCGTCGGTGCGCGACCAGCTCGGACGCGGCGGTCCGATCGCCCTGCTCAGCTTCACCGTGGCGTGCTGGTTCCGCTATCTGAACGGCAGCGATGAACAGGGCCGCCCGCTGGCGCTGATCGACCCGCTGGCCGCGCAGTTGCGCGAGCTGGCCTTGCGCGGCGGCGCCGACCCGGGCGCGCTGCTGTCGCTGCGCGAACTGTTCGGCGAGTTGAGCGAAGCGCCGCGCTTCGTCGACGCGGTGGCCGATGCGCTGGCGCGGCTGTACCGGGATGGTGCGCGTGGCGCGCTGACCCACTTGCTGGCAAGCGCAAAGTGAACGACGATGGGAATGATCAACGGGGATGAAAAACGGGGAGCACGCACCATGACCACTTTGCCTCAGATGCGCCACGTGGAAGCGCAGCGCTTCCAGCTCAAGCCGCCCGAGCTGGAACGCGAAAACTACGACGGCATCGTCCATTACATCGAGCATGGCTACCCCAGCCCGCGCGTGCGCTGGCACTGCCACGACGAGTACGAGCTGCACCTGATCGTCTCGACCAGCGGCAAGCTGTTCGTGGGCGACTACATCGGCGAATTCTCGCCCGGCCACCTGGTGCTGACCGGGCCGCGCCTGCCGCACAACTGGATATCGAGCAGCGTGCCGGACGAAGGCGTCCTGCTGCGCGACATGATCCTGCAGTTCGCCCACGAGCCGCTGGAGCAGGCCGCGCGGCTGATCCCCGAGCTGCGCGAATTGCTGCCCCTGCTGGAGCGCTCGATCTACGGCATCGAATTCCTCGACATCGGCGCCGAGGCCGAACAGGATTTCCTGCGCATTCGCGGCAGCGGCGGCGCCGAGCGTTTCGGCTACTTCGTCAACTTCATGTGCCGGCTGGCGCGCAACAACAAATACCGGCTGCTGTCGAGCGCCACCATGCGTTCGTATGACGACGAGGGAACACTGGCCAAGGTCAACGCGGTCCTGAGCTACATCACCGACAACTATCGCGACCCGATCTCGGCCGAGGCAGTGGCGGATCAGCTGGGCATGTCGCTGAGCAAATTCTCGCGCTTCTTCCGCAAGACCACGGGAAACAGTTTCACCGACTTCGTGACCCGGCTGCGCGTCAACAAGGCGTGCCAGTTGCTGATGAACACCGACCACTATGTCACCAATGTCTGCTACGACGTCGGTTTCCAGAATGTGGCCAATTTCAACCGCCGCTTCCTGCAGATCAAGGGCGTGACGCCCAAGGAGTTCCGGCGCCAGGCGGGCGGACGTTTCGGCGCCGGTGCCGCCAGGGAGGCGGACGGCTAGCCGGCCGGATGCTGGTAACGGTACTCCTGCGTCCGCCCGCCATAGCCGTACGCCGCTGCGCGCACGTCGTCGACGTAGATGTAGCTTTCCTCATGCAGCTCGCCGAGCAGCGCGCCGAAGCCCGCGAATACCTCGGCGATATAGGCCGCCTTTTCATCCTTGGTGTTGGTTTCGTCGGTCACCTTCACGTCCACGTAGACGCTGTGCTTGCCTTGCGCGCTCAAGGACTCGCCAGCGACGATCCAGCAGTCCGGATCGACAAAATCGATGGCGATGGAAATGAGCTCCTTCTTCTTCCTCAGGATGCCAACGGTCTTGTCCTGCACCAGGTCGGCAATCTGGCGGATCATGGCGGGGGATTTCACGGCACTGACTTTGACATTGATGATGGGCATGTGGATCTCCATTGGTTAGCTATGCAACTACTTGGGTAAAAAATATCACACTACTGCCGCGCGCGCCTGCTTGAGCGAACCGACGATGGCGGCGAACTGTTCCGGTTCCAGAAGCTGTTTCAGGCGCGCGGTGACGGCCCCGCTCGCTGCGTCGAGATCGTCATGCATGGCGCGCGCGGCCAGTTCGGGAAACACCGCGCATTCACGCCCATCGCCGCCGGTGGCGCGGCGGTCGATCAGCGCCAGCTTCTGCAAGCCGTCGAGCGAGCGCGTGGCGGTCGGGCGGCTGATCACCAGTTCCCTGGCCAGTTCGCTTTGCAGCAAGCCCGGCCGAACCAGGATCGCGCGCAGCATGAACGCCTGCGACGGCGTTAATCCGAACGGCTTGAACGCGCGCGTCCATTCGCGCTCGAGAACCCGGGCCAGCGCAGTGGTGTTGAAATAGAGGCAGTGATCAAACATGCATCCACTGTAGCCGATGATAGTTCGCTATGCAACCAATTTACGACATTGTTTCACGTGAAGCATTTTGAGGCTGTTCCTGGAAAAACTTGAGTAGCAAGGCATTTACCTCTCCGGCTGCTTCCAGCTGAAGCCAGTGACCCGCTTTTTCGATGCGTTGATACTCGAAGCTGTCGCCGACATATTTTTCAGAGCCGCGCATCTGCGCTTCGGTCAAGGCCACGTCGCCCGAGCTCCACACGCCCAGCACCGGCACATTGACGGTCGGCCAGGTGCTTGCGTTGAACATTTTCAGGTTGGCGCGGTAGTAGTTCAGGGCGGCGGTCAGGCGGCCGGGACGGTCGAGGTGCGTACGCCATTCTTCAAACTGGGCTGGCGTGCTGGCCAGGCCGCGCAGCGAATGCCAGTCGAACGCCTTGATCATCGATTCGGCAATGCCGCGCAGCTGGAATACCAGCACGTAATAGCCTTTGAGCAGCTGCAACGGCCCGCCCTCGGTATAGGCGGCCGGATGGCCTACCGACAGCGCCACGAAGCGTTCCACGCGCTCCGGCGCATGCATGCACACGTTCCAGCCGACCACCGAGCCCCAGTCGTGGCCGGCCAGCAGCACGCGCTCGATGCCGAGCGCATCGAGCAAACCCACCACGTCGGCGCGCAGCGCATCCATGCTGTAAGCATCTTCGTTGCCAGGTGCTTCGGTCCGGCCATAGCCGCGCAGGTCGGGCGCGATGACGCGGTAGCCGGCGGCCACCAGCGCATCGATCTGCAAGCGCCACACCGCATGCGTATCCGGAAATCCATGCAGCAAGAGCACGGGCGGCCCCTCGCCTTCGCTCACGACGTGCATCGCAATACCGTTGACGGCAAGTGTTTGTTCCATCGTTCCTCCGCAAAAAATGGGATAAAAAAAGCCGGGTCATGCGACCCGGCTTGCGCGGCAACCGTGCATTTTAAGCAATCATACGGATTTTTTACGAACGCCGGAGGCCGCCAGCGCCGCACCGATTTCGCCGACGATGCCGCGCCGGAACAGCAGCACACACAGGATGAAGATCAGCCCGGTCACCATGCCGACCGATTCGCCCAAGGTGTTGAACCATTCCACGCCGGTATGCGTCGCCAGGAAGGTGCCGATATCGCCCAGCTTGTTTTCCAGGGTGATGATGATGAAGGCGCCGATGATCGGTCCCGACAGCGTGCCCATGCCGCCCACCAGGGTCATCAGGATCACCAGGCCCGACATGGTCCAGTGCACGTCGGTCAGCGTCTCGAAGCCCAGCACCAGCGTCTTGGTGGCGCCGGCCAGCCCCGCCAGCGCCGCCGACAGCACGAAGGCGAGCAGCTTGTACTTGTCGACGTCGTAGCCCAGCGACATGGCGCGCGGCTCGTTTTCCTTGATGGCCTTGAGTACCTGGCCGAAGGGCGAATGCACGGTGCGCACGATGATGGCGAAGCCCGCCACGGCAATGGCCAGCACCACGAAGTACAGGGTCAGGTCGTTGCCGAGGTCGATCACGCCGAACAGCTTGCCACGTGGAACGCCCTGCAAGCCATCCTCGCCGTGCGTGAAGGGTGCGCGCAGTGCGGCGAAGTACACCATTTGCGCCAGCGCCAGGGTGATCATGGAAAAGTAGATGCCCTGGCGGCGAATCGCCACCATGCCCATGACCAGGCCGACCAGCGCGCTGGCCGCCACGCCCAGCACGATGCCGGCTTCGGTCGGCAAGCCGAGCACGGTCAGGGCGTGGCCGGTCACGTAGCCGGCCGCGCCGAAGAAAGCGGCATGGCCGAAGGACAGCAGGCCCGTGTAACCGATCAGCAAGTTGAAGGCGCAGGCGAACAGCCCGAAGCACAGCAACTTCATCAGGAACACGGGATAGCCGACAAAAGGCGCCGCCAGCGCAATGACCAGCGCGACGCCGTAAGCGATGTTCTTGTTCATCAATGGCTCCAGTTCTCGTTTACTTGTCTTTTACTTCTCTTTGCCGAACAAGCCGGCGGGACGGAGCAGCAGCACGATGACCATGACCACGAACACCACCACTTCCGAGCCTTCCGGATAGAAGACGCGGGTCAGGCCCTCGATCACGCCGAGGCCGAGGCCGGTGAGGATGGACCCCATGATCGAGCCCATGCCGCCGATCACCACAACGGCGAACACGACGATGATCAGGTTCGAGCCCATCAGTGGTGTGACGTTGACGATCGGCGCCGCCAGCACCCCGGCAAAGCCGGCCAGGGCGACGCCGAAGCCGTAGGTGAGCGTGACCATCAGCGGCACGTTGATGCCGAAGGCTTCGACCAGTTTCGGGTTTTCGGTCCCGGCCCGCAGGTAGGCGCCGAGCTTGGTCTTTTCGATGACGAACCAGGTTGCCAGGCAAACTGATAACGAGGCGAACACGACCCACAGACGGTAGTTGGGCAATTCCATGAAGCCGAGGTCGGTCCGGCCCTGGAGCAGTTCCGGCACGCTGACCGACTGGCCGGAGTTGCCGAAGAAAGAGCGGAACACGCCTTCGAGCAGCAAGGTGATGCCGAAGGTCAGCAGCAAGCCGTACAGATGGTCGAGCTTGTAGAGCCAGCGCAGCATCGATTTTTCGATGATGATGCCGAACACGCCGACCAGCAAGGGTGCCAGCGCCAGCATGGTCCAGTAGCTCAGGCCGAAGGTGGTGACGCCGATGTAGGCGGCAAAAGCGCCCATCATGTACAGGGCGCCGTGGGAAAAGTTGATGACATTAAGCAGGCCGAAGATGACGGCCAGGCCAAGCGAGAGCATGGCGTAGAAGGAGCCGTTGACCAGGCCGAGCAAGAGCTGGCTGACCATCGCCTGCAGGGGAACGCCGAATATTTCCATGGCATCTCAGTTCATAAAAGGGACTGGGGACGATCCGTCGTTCCCGCGCAGGCGGGAACGACGAGGCTGGTGGGAACAACGGCGCTAATGGCTTAGCGACCGAGCGAAAACCCGCTCAACTTACTTCCACAACGCGCACTTGGTCTCCGCCTTGGTCGTATACGCCTGCGCGCCAGGAATGGTCGCGACGACCTTGTAGTAATCCCACGGATACTTCGATTCCGCCTGCTTCTTCACTTCCATCAGATACATGTCGTGCACCATGCGGCCGTCCGGACGAATTTCGCCGCCCTTGGTGAACATGTCGTTGATCTTGGTCTTCTTCAACTGCGCCATGACCTTCTCGCTGTCGTCGGTCCCGAGCGCCTTGACCGTGTTCAGGTAGGTCGTCGCGGCCGAGTAATCGGCGGCCTGCAGCATGGACGGCGATTTCTTCATCTTGGCGAAATAGCGCTTCGACCAGGCCCGGCTTTCCGGGCTTTGATCCCAGTACCAGCCATCGGTCAGATACATGCCCTGGGTCATGTTCAAGCCCAGGGTGTGAATATCGTTGATGAACACCAGCAAACCGGCCAGCTTCATCGACTTGCCGACACCAAACTCGTTGGCCGCCTTGACCGCGTTGATCATGTCGCCGCCGGCATTGGCCAGACCCAGAATCTGCGCCTTCGAGCCTTGCGCCTTCAGCAGAAAGGACGAAAAATCCGAGGCCGACAGCGGATGCTTGGAGGTGCCCGCCACCGTGCCGCCAGCGGCCTTGACCACGTCGGTCGTGTCTTTTTCGAGCGATTGGCCGAAGGCGTAATCGGCGGTCAGGAAATACCAGGACTTGCCGCCCTGCTTCACAATCGCGCCGCCCGTTCCACGTGCCAGGGCCACCGTGTCGTAGGCGTAATGCACGGTGAACGGCGAGCATTCTTCATTGGTCAGGCGGGCCGTGCCGGCGCCGATCGAGATGAAGACTTTTTTCTTCTCGGCCGCAATCTTGGCCATGGCCAGGTTGGCGCCCGAATTGGTGCCGCCGATCAGCATGTCGACACCCTGCTGGTCGAACCATTCGCGCGCCTTGCTGGCGGCGATGTCGGCCTTGTTCTGGTGGTCGGCGAAAACGAATTCGATTTTCTTGCCGTTGATGTTGCCGCCCAGGTCGGCGATCGCCATCTTGACCGCTTCCGCGCCGCCGGCGCCATCGACGTCGGCATACACGCCGGACACGTCGGTCAGCATGCCGATCTTGATGGTGTCGTTCGATATCTGCGCGTGCGCCGGCAAGGCGAACCCGAGGCATGCGACGCTGGCTGCTAAAGCAATGATGTTACGTTTCATATTGTCTCCATTTAGGGTATTGGTATGGTCTTGCTTTGGGCTGTCGCTATCCTGCTATACGCCCAGCAGTTCCGTCAGAATCGGCATCTTGGCGCTCAGTTCCGACGAAGCAAAGGTTTCCACGATCTGACCGTGCTCCACCACGTAAAACCGGTCCGCCAACGGTGCGGCGAAGCGGAAATTCTGTTCCACCATGACGATGGTGTAGCCCTTGGCCTTGAGCGTGGTAATCATGCGCGCCAGACCTTGCACGATCACCGGCGCCAGGCCTTCGGAAATTTCATCGAGCAGCAAGAGGCGCGCGCCGGTGCGCAAGATGCGCGCCACCGCCAGCATCTGCTGCTCGCCGCCGGACAGGCGCGTGCCCTGGCTGTTTTTTCGTTCCAGCAAATTCGGGAACATCTCGTAGATCTCGGCCACCGACATGCCGGCATCGCCACCGGCGAGCTGCGGCGGCAGCATCAGGTTTTCTTCGGTCGAGAGCGACGAAAAGATGCCCCGCTCTTCCGGGCAATAGCCGATGCCCAGGTGGGCGATCTTGTGCGTCGGCATGCCGATCGACTCGACTCCGTTGACCTTGATCGAGCCGGTGCGCGCTCCGGTCAGGCCCATGATGGCGCGCAATGTCGTGGTGCGGCCGGCGCCGTTGCGGCCCAGCAGGGTCACGACTTCGCCCTTCTCGACCCGCAAATTGACGTTGTGGAGAATGTGCGATTCGCCGTACCAGGCTTGCAGATGCGAAATTTCGAGCGCGGCGGTCATCAATGCGCTCCTTCGAGCTCGGCGCTGGTGGTGCCCATATAGGCTTCCATCACCTGCGCATTGGTCGAGACTTCGGCGTAACTGCCCTCGGCCAGCAAGGCGCCGCGCTGCAAGACGGTAATCTTGTCGCAGATGCCGGATACCACATTCATATTGTGTTCCACCATCAGGATGGTGCGGCCGGCCGAGACTTTTTTGATCAGCTCGGTGACCCGGTGCACATCTTCGTGGCCCATGCCCTGGGTCGGCTCGTCGAGCAGCATCAGCTCGGGCTTCATGGCCAGGGTGGTGGCGATTTCGAGCGCGCGCTTGCGGCCGTAGGGCATGTCGACCGTCACGGTATCGGCGAACTCGGTCAGGTCGACCTCGGCCAGCAATTCCATGGCGCGGTCGTCCAGGCTCGAGAGCGACTTTTCGCTGCGCCAGAAATGAAAGGAGGTCCCCAGCTCGCGCTGCAGGCCGATCCGCACATTCTGCAGCACTGTCAGGTGCGGAAACACGGCCGAAATCTGGAATGAGCGGATGATGCCCATGCGGGCGATCTGCGCCGGGCGCGCATCGGTGATATCTTTTCCGTTGAACAAAATCTTGCCCGAGGTGGGCACCAGGAATTTGGTCAGCAGATTGAAACAGGTGGTCTTGCCGGCGCCGTTGGGACCGATCAGCGCGTGGATGTGTCCACGCTGGACGGCAAGGTTAACATCATTGACTGCGGTAAAGCCCTTGAACTCTTTGGTCAGGGCTCTTGTTTCCAATATGACATCTGTCATTGTGTCTCCGGTTTATTTTCATACCGCTTTGAAAACTTTTTTGTTCGACTATACACAGATTGGATTTTGCTCACAATACAGTATAACTACCATGCTGCCAGCCCTGATGCCTATCAGGCAAGCGACATGGAAGTGCAACTTTGCGGCAGTTTTGAGGTCTGGCTAAGACGCCCGCTTGGCCGCCTGCGCAATCAGCTCGGACGCCCGTTCCGCGATCATGATGGTCGGACTGTTGGTATTGCCGGAGGTGATTAACGGCATTACCGAGGCATCGACCACGCGCAGTTTTTGCACGCCGTTCACGCGCAGTTCACTATCGACCACGGCCAGCGGGTCCCCTGCCCGGCCCATCTTGCAAGTGCCGACCGGGTGGAAAATCGTGGTGCCGATCTGGCCGGCGGCGGCGGCCAGTTCTTCTTCCGTCTGGAACGACATGCCCGGTGTGAATTCCTGCGGCGCATAGCGCGCCAGGGCTGGCGCGGCCACGATCTTGCGCGTCAGGCTCAAGGCCGCCGCCGCGGTTTTGCGGTCTTGCTCCGTGCTCAGGTAATTCGGCGTGATTTTCGGCGCGGCGTAGGAATCGGCGGACGCAATGCGCACATGCCCGCGCGAGGTGGGCCGCAGGTTGCACACGCTCGCCGTGAACGCCGGAAACGGGTGCAAAGGGTCGCCGAATTTCTCCAGCGACAAAGGCTGCACGTGATACTGCAAATCCGGCGTGGCCTGGCCCGGATCGGAGCGGGCGAACGCGCCCAGTTGCGATGGCGCCATCGACATCGGCCCGCTCTGGAACATCGCGTATTCGATGCCGATTTTCATCTTGCCGAACCAGCTGGCCGCCGTGGTGTTCAAGGTGCGCGCATTGCTGACTTTGTAGATCATGCGCAGCTGCAAATGATCCTGCAAGTTACCCCCAACCCCGGGAGAGTCGACCTGCACCGTCACGCCGGCGTCGCGCAGCACCGCCGCCGGGCCGATCCCGGACAGTTGCAAAATCTGCGGTGAGCCGACCGCGCCGGCGGTCAGCACGGTCTCGAGCACGGCGGTGGCGCTAAAAGCCGTGCCGCCGCCGGAAAATTGAACGCCGCGGCAGACTTTGCCGTGTTCTGTGTTTTCGATGATCAAACGTTCCACGTGACAACCGGTCATGATGGTCAGGTTGGGACGTTTGGCGGCCGGCTTGAGGAAGGCTTTGGCGGTGTTCCAGCGAATGCCGCGCTTCTGGTTGACGTCGAAATAGTTGCAACCGTCATTGTCGCCGCCGTTGAAATCGTCAATTTTGCGGATGCCGGTCTGTTCGGCGGCATCGCGGAATGCATCGAGCAATTCCCAGGAGAGGCGCTGCTTCTCGACGCGCCACTCGCCGCCGCTGCCGTGCAGTTCGCTGGCGCCGCCGTGGTAATCCTCGCTCTTTTTGAAAAGTGGCAATACCTTGTCCCAGGCCCAGCCAGCGTCGCCGGTCAGTTCGGCCCAGCGCTCGTAATCCTGCGACTGTCCGCGCATGTAGATCATGCCATTGATCGAGGAGCTGCCACCGAGCACTTTGCCGCGCGGATAAATCAGCGAGCGGCCGTTCAGGCCGGCATCCGCTTCGGTTTTATACAGCCAGTCGGTGCGCGGATTGCCGATGCAGTGCAAATAGCCGACCGGAATGTGAATCCAGACATAGTCGTCGCGTCCGCCCGCTTCGATCAGCAGCACGTTGATGTCGCGGCGCCGGGTCAGGCGGTTGGCCAGTACGCAGCCGGCGGTGCCGCCGCCGATGATGATGTAGTCGTATTCTCCTGCCGATTCCAAATGCAGCTCCTCGTCTCTGTTCTTCTGGTTATATTTAGATAGTACGCATCTCGGCCACCAGCATTTGCATCAGTTTGGCGACCGGCATCGGCCGCGCCCGGCGGATGTCGGCGCCCGCCCAGAGCGACATCAGTTCGGTGTCGCCCCGTTCGGCAGCAGCTGCGCGGATGCCCGTGGTCAGTGCGTTTTGGACAGGATACGCTGGAACTTGCTTCTCAACACTTTCCATCTTGCGCATGAAGGTGTTTTCCAGGCCGCGCGCGTAACGGCCGCTGAAGGCGCGCGTCAGGCGGGTCGGCGTGTCGCGCGCTTCGATCAGCCGCTGTTTGTAGGCCGGATGAATGCCGGACTCGTCGGTCACGATGAAGGCGCTGCCCATTTGCACGGCCTGGGCACCCAGCGCCAGCGCTTCGGTAATGTCGACCCCGGTCATGATGCCGCCGGCGGCAATGACAGGAATCTTGACGGCTGCGGCCACCTGGGGCCAGAGTTCCTTTCCGCCCAGGGTGGCGTCCTCTTGCGGTCCAAGAAAGGTGCCGCGATGGCCGCCGGACTCGATTCCCGATGCGATCACGGCATCGGCGCCCACATTTTCCCAGGCCAGCGCTTCATCGATCGTGGTGACCGTGCCGATGACATGGATGCCGGCATCGTGCAAACGCTCGACCTGGATGGGGGTCAGGATGCCGAAAGTAAAACTGGCAGCCGCCGGACGCAGTTCGATCAAGGTCTCGAACTGGGCATCGAAGTCCTGGCACCACTGTTTCGGCACCGGCAAGTTGTCCCAGCCGAGGCTTTCCCAGACCGGGCGCAGCAGTTCAACGGCGGCACCGACCTCGTCCAGCGTCGGCGACGGTGTCTGGAGCACAAAAAAATTTATCAGGAAGGGCTGATCGGTCATCGACCTGATCCGGCCGGCCTCGTCGCGCAGCGCTGCGGGCGACAACAACGATCCGGCCATGCAACCGAGGCCGCCGGCATTCGATACAGCGGCCACCAACTCGGCCCGGCTGGCACCGCCGGCCATCGGTCCTTGCAAAATTGGAAACTTAAACAACGCGTGCAGATCCATACCACCTCCGTCAAGGTTCGAAACGACCTGTGGATAAGCCTATTGATATCCACAGGCACCGTTTGTGGATAAACGCGACTTTATTCACAGGCCAAAATTTGTCCCAGATTGGTACCAGCCGGATACAGAGCTGATCACCGACTTATACCTCTCGCAAGCTCATGATTTCTAGCGCATTTTTGCCATTATCCACAGAAAAACGCACCTGTTAACAACTACTACTAAATCTATATTTAACCTTTTTAGGTAAACCATCAAGACCTTTGAAAAACGAAGTCAACAACGCCAAAGGCCAAAAAGCCAAAAAAATTTTCTTTGCTGAACAAAAACTCAAGGTTTCCCAAAAAAAAGAATCGGCCACAAAAACGTGCGAGTCACTTTGTTGAAGACGAAAAAAATGCCGCGAACGGCTTCTCTGAAAGGCAGGACATGTGGATAAGTCGATGGATATCCACAGGATGAGATGTGCAAAACCGTCGACTTTGTACACAGGCAAATTTTTGTCCAACAGTCATCCTTTGAAAGTACAGGCGTTTTCCAGCGACTTTTTCGACGCGTAAACGCTTGATCCTGTTGATAAAAGCGGACTTATCCACACAAAAACGGCCGTTTACTATCACTACTAAATTTGTATACATACTACTTATATAAAACCCTAAACCCCGGCAAAGCAGTGCATAACCTCGAAGTCATCCACAGCAACATCCTCCAAAAGCCAAAAACCCGGAAAAACAAGCGTTTACAAGTTGATCCAGGCAAAAACCCGGAACCGCCAATGCACTGGGAAGCCCCTGGAGGCACCGCCACGGCCACGAGCGCGCCAGTGGACCGCAAGCCGGGACTGTCTGCAGAAATCGACGCTGGCGGCCTCCTGCGCGCCTTGCGAAGCTTGCAGTGCACGCAGAACGGTTTATCCTTGTGGAAAACTCCGGACTTACCCACATGCACGTTCACCAAAAAAAGGTTCTACAAAGCATGAATTCAGGAAAAAATATACGTTTAGGCATCATTAGCGCCTTGCACGAAGAACAGGAAGGGCTCGTGGAAGGCATGCAAGGCCCCGCCACGCTCATCCATGGCATGCGCACCTACGCATCAGGACAAGTCGCCGGCATCGACGCTGTGTGCGTCCTGTCGCGGATTGGCAAGGTTGCCGCCGCCATGACCGCGACAACGCTTGTGGAAAAGTACGGAGTTACCCACATCCTGTTCACCGGCGTTGCCGGCGCCGGCGATGCGGGCGTGAAGGTGGGCGACATCGTGGTGGCCGAATCGCTGGTCCAGTACGACATCGATGCCAGTCCCCTGTTTCCCCGCTTCGAGGTGCCGCTGACCGGTTTGTCGCACTTCCAGTCCGACTTGCAGATGAGCCAGCGCGCCGCCAGTGCGGCCCTCGATTTCCTGGACAGGGATTTTGAAACGGTGATCGACGAGGCGGAACGCGCCGAATTCGGCCTGGAACGGCCACGGGTGCATCGCGGGCTGATCGCCAGCGGCGATCAGTTCATCAGCAAACGCGCGCACCTGGCGCAGCTGAACGGTGCGCTGCCTGGTTTGCTGGCGGTGGAAATGGAAGGAGCGGCAGTGGCCCAGGTGTGTTTCGAGCTGGGCATTCCGTTTGCGGTGATCCGGACGATTTCGGATAACGCGAATGAAGAGGCGGCGACCGATTTCATGCGTTTCGTGAAATCAGTCGCCTCCCGTTATGCTTTTCATATCGTCACGCGTTTCTGCGCCGAGCTGAAACGCGGCCGGGTTCAAGCCAGCAGGGAATCGGCCGGCGTGTAGTCGTACCCGAGTGCCTGGGCAATGGCCGCGTAAGTGACTTTGCCGTTGCAGACATTCAGGCCGTTTTTCAGATGAACGTCGTCGCCCAGGGCTTTTTTCCAGCCCTTTTCGGCCAGCGCCACGGCGTGGCCGATGGTCGCGTTATTCAAGGCAAAGGTCGAGGTGCGCGCCACCGCGCCCGGCATGTTCGCCACGCAGTAATGCACCACGCCGTCGACGATATAGGTCGGATCGGCGTGCGTGGTCGCATGCGAGGTTTCAAAACAGCCGCCCTGGTCGATCGCCACATCGACCACCACCGCGCCCGCCTTCATTTTCGCAATCATGGCGCGCGTGACCAGCTTGGGCGCGGCGGCGCCCGGTACCAGCACGCCGCCGATGACCAGGTCGGCCGACAGCACCGCTTCTTCGATCGCATGCGCATTCGAATACTGGGTCGAAATGCGGTTGCCGAATACCAGGTCGAGCTGGCGCAAACGGTCGATGCTCTTATCGAGCACCGTCACCCGCGCCCCCGTGCCAATCGCCATTTGCAGCGCATTGGTACCGACCACGCCGGCGCCGATAATGACCACATGGCCGGCCGCAACGCCGGGCACGCCGCCGAGCAGCAATCCCATGCCGCCTTTGGATTTTTCCAGATGCGCCGCGCCGGCCTGGATCGCCATGCGCCCCGCCACTTCGCTCATGGGAGCGAGCAGCGGCAAACCGCCGCCGGCGCCGGTAATGGTTTCGTACGCGATGCATACGGCGCCCGATTTGACCAGCGCCGCCGTTTGCTCCGGATCCGGGGCCAGATGCAGATAGGTGTACAGAATCTGGCCGTCGCGCAGCATCGCGCATTCAACCGCCTGCGGCTCCTTGACTTTGACGATCATGTCGGCGCGCGCGAAAATGGTTGTCGCGTCGTCGACGATGCTCGCACCGGCGGCCACATACTGCTCGTCGGATAAGCCGATCTCGGCGCCCGCATTTTTCTGAACCAGTACCTGGTGCCCGCGCGAGCTCAATTCGCGCACGCTCGGCGGCGTCAAGCCGACCCGGTATTCGTGATTCTTGATCTCTTTTGGAACGCCTACGATCATGTCATCCTCCAAGGGGTAAATTTATTCCTGCATCATTACAGACCTAAGGTCATCAGGCTTGCGTTTCCGCCAGCCGCAGTGGTATTGACGCACAGTGCGCGCTCGGCCACCATGCGCCACAGCGCAATCGCACCTTCTTCCGAGGTATCGATCACGCCGACAATCGCTCCCTGGCGGCTTGCCAGCACGGGCCACAATTCGGCCGTCAGCGACGCTTCCACCAGGGCAATCTGGAAATGGCATTCCGCCGTATCGGCCCCTTTTACAAAGGTAATGCGGTCCGTGACTTCCGGCGGCAAGCCTTCGGGAATCACTTCTTTCGCACGCGCCAGCACAATCGCCTGGTTGCCTGTCGCCAGGCATGCTGCCAGTTGATTGAGCAACACGCCAGGCGTTGCCGCCGCACACAAAATGGCGCCGCGCGGGGCGAACGACAAGCCGTTGCGCTCGCCGGTCGGGCCGGGCAGGATCAGGCTGGTGCCGGCCAGGGTGGTGCGCATGTACTCTTCGGCCAGGCTGACAACGTGCTCGTGGCCGTGGGTTTTGGCCCAGACCAGCAAGGCGTCCAGCCCCGGCGTGCCCTGGCGATCATGTTGCAGCAGCGGCGGCGCGGCGCGCTGCAGGCGCTTGAGGTAGAGCGGACCGCCGGCTTTCGGACCGGTGCCGGACTGGCCTTCGCCGCCGAACGGCTGCACGCCGACCACGGCGCCGACGATATTGCGGTTCACGTAGATATTGCCGACATGGGCGCGCGAGGTGATGAAATCAATCGTTTCATCGATGCGCGAATGGACGCCCAGGGTCAGGCCGAAACCGGTGGCATTGATCGACTCGATCAGTTTTGGCAAATCGTCGCGGCGATAGCGGATGATGTGCAGTACCGGGCCAAATACTTCGTGCGTCAGTTCCGCCAGCGAGCCGATTTCGAGCACGGTCGGCGCGACAAAAGTGCCTTGCGACGCCACCGCCGCCGGCACTTCCAGCGCAAAGTGGTTTTTCGCGGTGGACTTCATGCGCTCGATATGTTTGAGCAGGTTTTGCTGCGCTTCCGCATCGATCACCGGGCCGATATCGGTCGCCAGGCGATCGGGTACGCCCACGCGCAATTCCTGCATTGCGCCCTTGAGCATCTTGATGGTTTTATCGGCGATTTCCTGCTGCAGGAACAGGACGCGCAAGGCGGAACAACGCTGGCCGGCGCTGTCGAACGCCGACGTCATCACATCCTGTACTACCTGTTCCGGCAAGGCCGAGGAATCGACGATCAGGGCATTCTGGCCGCCGGTTTCGGCGATCAGCGCAATATCGCACGATTCTTTTACCGAGCGCGCCGCCAGGGTGCGGTTGATCAATTGCGCGACTTCGGTGGAGCCGGTGAAAATGACGCCTTTGACGCGCGCATCGGCGGTCAGACCGGCGCCAACGACTTCGCCGCGGCCGGGCAGGAATTGCAGGGCCGCGGCCGGAATGCCCGCTTCATGGAACAACTGCACCGCGCGATACGCGATCAGCGGCGTTTGTTCCGCCGGTTTTGCCAGCACCACGTTGCCGGCGGCAAGCGCCGCCGCCACCTGGCCGGTAAAGATCGCAAGCGGGAAATTCCACGGGCTGATACAGGTGACCGGACCGAGTGCCAGCACATGCTGGGTGCCATGCACCTGGGCCGCGTAATAGCGCAGGAAATCGATCGCTTCGCGGATTTCGGCGATCGCGTTCGGCAGCGATTTGCCGGCTTCGCGAATGGCCAGCGCCATCAGTTCCGCATAGTTTTCTTCAAACAGATCGGCCACGCGCGCGAGCATCGCGGCACGCGCCGTCGGTCCGGTGGTTTGCCAGTCCATGGCGTAATTGCTGGCGCTGTGCAGCGCCGTTTCCACATCGGCCGCGCTGGCGTCGCTGACTTTGCCGACGACATCAAGGTGCAGCGCCGGATTGCGGATCGACGCCGGTGTGCCCGCCACCACGGGGCCGTCGATCAATGGCGCGGCGTGGTAATTGCGCGGCTGCGCCAATGCGGTGCCGATAGCGCGCAGCACGTCCTCATTGGACAGATCGAGGCCGGCCGAATTCTTGCGTTCCGCATTGAACAAGGCAAGCGGCAAAGCGATGCCCGGATGGGGCGCGCCGCCCTGCGCGCGCGATGCCTCGAACGGGTCGGCGATGAGCGATTCGATTTTCACTTTTTCGTCGACGATCTGATTGACGAAGGACGAATTGGCGCCGTTTTCCAGCAGGCGGCGCACCAGGTAGGCCAGCAGCGTTTCGTGCGAACCGACCGGCGCGTAAATGCGGCACGGCTTGTCCAGATTGTCCTTGCCGACGACCTGGTCGTACAAGGTTTCGCCCATGCCGTGCAGGCACTGGAATTCATAATCCTTGATGCCGTCCTGCTGTGCCCAGGTATAGATCACCGACAGGCTGTGCGCATTATGGGTGGCGAATTGCGGATACAGCAGACTGCTTGCTTTCAACAGTTTTTTGGCACAGGTCAGGTAGGACACGTCGGTATATACCTTGCGCGTATAGACCGGATAACCGGGCATGCCGTCGACTTGCGCACGCTTGATTTCGGCATCCCAATACGCGCCCTTGACCAGGCGCACCATGAATTTGCGGCCGCTGCGCTGCGCCAGGTCGATCAGGTAATCGATCACGAACGGGCAGCGCTTCTGGTAGGCCTGCACCACGAAACCGATGCCCTCGAAGCCGGCCAGGTCGGGGTCGAACGCCATCGCTTCCATCATGTCGAGCGAGATTTCCAGGCGGTCGGCTTCTTCCGCATCGATATTGATGCCGATGTTGTATTGCTTGGCCAGCAATACCAGGCTTTTCACGCGCGGCAGCAATTCGCTCATCATGCGCGCATGCTGGGCCCGGCTGTAACGCGGATGCAGGGCCGACAGCTTGACCGAAATGCCCGGCCCATCCTTGATGCCGCGTCCGGCAGATGCTTTGCCGATCGCATGGATCGCCGTTTCGTACGAGGCGTAATAGTTCTTCGCATCGGCTTCGGTCAGGGCCGCTTCGCCCAGCATGTCGTAGGAATAGCGGTAGCCGCGCTGTTCATTGTCGCGGCTGTTCTTGATCGCTTCGCCGATGGTCTGGCCGGTCACGAACTGGTTGCCCAGCATGCGCATCGCCAGGTCCACGCCCTTGCGGATCAGCGGCTCGCCGCCCTTGCCGATCAGTTTCGTCAGCGCCGAGCCGAGCCCGGTTTCGCTGCTGGTGCCGACCAGCTTGCCGGTAATCAACAAACCCCAGGTCGCGGCGTTCACGAACAGCGAGGGCGATTCGCCCAGGTGCTTGCGCCAGTCGCCCTTGCTGATCTTGTCGGCGATCAGGCGGTCGGCGGTCTGGCTGTCGGGAATGCGCAGCAGCGCTTCGGCCAAACACATCAGTGCGACACCTTCTTCGGAAGACAGCGAGAATTCATGCATCAGCGCATCCACGCCGGACGAGCGCGTGCGTTTTTCGCGTACCGCCGAGACCAGCTTGTGCGCCAGCGCGTGCGCATCCGGATGGGCTACGTTGCCCTGCCCCAGCAGCCAGGCGACGGCCTCGGCTTCATCACGCCGGTAAGCGGCGGTGATGGCGGCGCGCAAGGGCGTCTGCTCCGGCTTGATTTCAGCCTGGAGCGCAGAGAAGGGAACGAAGGGGATGGCCGAAGCAGCGGCAGTTTGCATTGAGGACTCTTTACTTGGATTAAACGAATCGGAATGACGATTCCGCGCACGTCAACATTGCTTTCCGTTAAGGAAACGATGTTGCGGCGTACGCGAAAAGATGATTCGATTGTAGAGTGAATTCTTCTGGATTAATTCTGGTATTACAGAAGACTAGCAATAGATAGTTTTTGGTGAGACAATTTCACCAAATAAAATTTATTGCGGAGATCTCAATGCTGGACAAGATTAGCAAGAAAATTCTGTCGGAACTACAAAGCGACGGCCGGATCAGCAACGTGGAACTCGCGGCGCGGGTGAACCTGTCGCCTGCCGCCTGCCTCGAGCGCGTGCGCAAATTGCACGAATCGGGCTATATCATGGGCTACACGGCCCAGCTCAATCCCCAGTTGCTCGACGTTTCCCTGCTCGTCTTCATCGAGGTAGTGCTCGACCGCACCACCCCGGAAGTCTTCGATGCCTTCAAAAACAGCGTCCAGCTGATCCCCGAAGTGCTCGAATGCCATATGGTGGCGGGCGGTTTCGACTACCTGGTCAAGGCCCGCGTCAAGGACATGGCCGCCTACCGCGAATTCCTGGGCAAAACCCTGCTCCAGAAAGGCGTGCGCGAAACCCATACCTACGCCGTCATGGAAGAAGTGAAAAATACCACCAAACTGCCGATCAAATAAGCACTCCGCAGAAATGTTTTAGTTTGGATACATTGTGTCTCAAATGCATTGAGCTTCCCAGGCTTATGCTGTAGGTTATGAGTAACGAATACCAAGGAAGCGATCCCTACTGAGGATCTCCTGGCGATTCGACCGGCCGAGGGGACACATGAAGCAACTTCAATCCAGGACAGGGCGGCGCGTGCTCGCCTGTTGCGGCGCTGCCGCTGGTGGTGTGCTTGTGGTTTACCTGATCGGCCTGGCCGCCGGACCCGCGCTGGGACCGCTACTGGCCGCCGCGCTGTCGGGCGCGACCAGCCTCGGTCTGTTCCTCCTCCTGCAAAGGAACGGCAATGGCGACGATAGCGCGAAGTTCATCGCCGTTGTCGGCCACTCCATCGACGACATCATGATCGGCGCCGCCGAAACGGCGTATTTTGTCGATTCGGTGAAGAAGAAGATCGAAAAAGACGTGAAAACCGCCGTCGGCATCGTTGCCAGCGCCGAAGACGTGGCCCGCACCACCGAACAGATCGCCATCAACGCCGGACGCGCCGCCAAAGTGGCGGCCGACGTGCGCAGCGAAAGCGTGGCCGGACGGGCTGAGGTGGCCGAAGGGCTCAAACGTATCAGCAGCGCCCGCGTGGACGCCCAGCAGGCCGCCAGCACCATGAGCGCGCTGCAAGAAAAATCCAAGGCCATCACCGGCTTTACCGACGTCATTACCGAAATTTCGGCCAGGACCAATCTGCTGGCGCTCAATGCCGCCATCGAAGCGGCGCGCGCCGGCGAGCACGGGCGCGGCTTTGCGGTGGTGGCCGGTGAAGTGCGCCAGCTGGCGCATCGCACCCGCGAGGCCGCCGGCGAAATCAGCATGATGGTGCGCGCGATCAATGAGCAGGCGGCAACGGCCAGCATCGGCATGGCGTCGCTGGCGAGCGTGGTCAGCGAGGCGGCCGGCAATGTGGAGCGGGTGCACGGTTTCCTGGGCAATATCGAACGTTCCTCAAGCCTGTCGGAAGCGGAAATCGGGCAGATTGCCGGTGCCGCGCAGACCCATGTGCAGACCACGCGCGGCATTAGCGGGGCGCTGTCCGAGATCCGCGACAGCATGCTCTCGACCAATGCCGAATTGCCGCGCGCGACCGGGTCGGCCATGGCGCTGGCCGAGAAGGCCGAATCGATTGCCGGGGCGATGGGCGAATCGTCGCTGACGACCGCGCACGATCCGATCCGGATTGCAGCGCAGCAGGCGGCCGACCAGATCGGCAAGCTGTTCAGCGCGGCGATCAAGTCGGGCCAGATCAGCCATGACGCGCTGTTCGACCGCCGGTACAAGCCGATTCCGAATACCGATCCGCCCAAGCACAGCACGCGTTTCGACGGCTTTACCGATCAGGTGCTGCCGGCCTTGCAGGAAGCGCTGTTGGCAAGCATGCCGCAACTGGCGTATGCGGGCGCGGTCGATACCAAGGGCTATTTTCCGACCCACAACAAGAAGTTTTCGCAGCCGCTGACCGGGGATTACGATGTGGATATCGTGAACAACCGCACCAAGCGCATTTTCAACGACCGGACGGGGTCGCGCTGCGGCGCGAATACCAAGGCGTTTTTGCTGCAGACGTACAAGCGCGACACGGGGGAAGTGATGCACGACCTGTCGGCGCCGATTTATGTCGACGGCAAGCACTGGGGCGGGTTTCGCATCGGATACCGCTCGGCGGCCACATAGCGCCGGACGGCCGCCGCGGATCGCATCAGGCCGATAATCGTTCCCTCAGTTGTTCCAGCAGCCAGCGTCCGGCAGGCCCGAGTGCGCGGTTGCGCATATGCGCCGCATGGATCGTCAGTCCTTCGCGCGGCGTCGGGTCGTCGATGATCTGAAACGCTTGCAGCTGCCCGGCTGCGATCGGCCCGGCGATCAGATGCGCGGGCATGCGGCACCAGCCGAATCCCGCCATCAGGAAGTCCAGCCGCCGGCCAAGATCGACGAAGCGCCATCGCCTGGCGCTCGACAGCCCATAATCTCCGCCGGCGGGGTCGACAGGATCCGACAGCACCAGCTGCACATGCGGCTCCAGGTCGCTTTGCGTTGCGGGACGTCCGAGCGAGGCGAGTCGATGCCCGGGCGCGACCACGGGCTGCATGCCGATGTTAAGCAAGGGATAGGCGGCGACGTCATCGGGAACGGCGGGAAGCAGCAGGCAGATGCCGAGGGCCGCCGAACCGCTGCGCAGGCGCCGCAAGGAGCCTCCCAGCCCTTCTGTCGAGAAGCTCACTGGAAGATCGGGAAAGCGTTCCTCCAACGCGCGCAAGCTGTCGATCAAGGGCGCGGTCGGCACCAGCGGGTCGATCGCTATGACGAGTTCGGGTTCCAGGCCGGCGTGCGTGCTCATCGCTATTGCCTGGAAACGGCCGGCGCTCGCCAGGACCAGGCGCGCCTGCTCGACAAGGACGCGTCCGGTGTCAGTCAGGCGCGGCCGGTGACCGCCGCGGTCGAACAGCAGCACGCCCTGCACTTCTTCCAGCGTGGCGACTGCCTGGCTGATGGCGGACTGCACGCGCCCCAGTTGCCTGCCCGCGGCGGAGAAGCTGCCCGTATCCGCAATCGTTACCAGGACCCGCAGCTGGTCCAGCGTCAAAGTTCCGATCAAGACAGTCCTCCCTTGCATAGTTCATCATAAATTCCGATAGAAAGTATCATATTTTGATCTCTGCCGCAGTGGGATTGCTGGCCGTATAGTGACCGCCTGCAGCCAATTCTTTTGTAAGGAGATATTCAAATGACCCAACTTCTGGTGGTTGAAACCAGCCCGCGCGGGAATACGTCGATCTCGCGCCATATGACGCGCCGGTTTGTGGAGCAATGGCGGGCCGCGCACCCGGGCGGCGATGTCGTCGAGCGCGACCTGATGGAAACGGGCTTGCCGTTTGTCACGGCACCCTGGCTGGAAGCGTATTTCACGCCACCAACCCAGCAGTCGCCCGAGATGAAGGAAAGGCTGCGGCTGTCGGATCAACTGGTCGCCGAACTGCTCGCGGCAGACCAGATCGTCATTGCGACGCCGGTCTACAATTACAATGTGCCCGCCGTCCTGAAGGCATGGATCGACCACATCGTCCGCAAGGGGATGACGCTCGGCTTCGATGGGCGCGGACTGCTTACCGGCAAAAAGGCGACGGTGCTGATCGCCTCGGGCGGCATCTATACCGAGGGTTCGCCCATCCGCGAGCGTGATATCGCCACGCAATACCTGCGCCTCATCCTCGGTGTCATCGGTATCAGCGACGTGACCTTCGTTGCCGGCGGCGGCGCCAAGGCGGTTGATTTAGGCGAGGAAACAATGGACGGTTTCGTGGCCAAATTGGCGCCCGACCTCAAACGCGCCGCGGCGAACTGAAACAGGCCGCAACCGGGGTGAAGCCCGCAGCTCAGTCGCTGTTGGCCACCGCCCTCAGGGTACTCGTATTCATCCCCTCCAGATGCTTGCGCAGCCATTTATGCGCCGGGCTGCGGGCGTCGCGTTCGTGCCAGAGCATGTCCAGGTGCACGGCCGGCAAACTGAAGGGCAGCTCGCGCCACACCAGCGCATCGGTCATCCCGGTCGAGGCGATCAAGTGCTTCGGCAGCACGGTGATCAGATCCGAATTGGCCACCACCCGCCCGGCCGTGAAGAATTGATTCACGGTCAGCAAGATGCGCCGCTCGCGGCCCAGCTGGGCCAGCGCCTCGTCCACCAGGCCATGCGCGCGCCCGGAAAAACTCACCAGCAAGTGATTCGCCGCGCAATAGTTTTCCATCCCCAGCTCGACCTTGGCCAGCGGATGGTTCTTGCGCATCACGCACACATAATGGCCGGAATACAGGCGCTCATGGCGGATCGGCGAACTGGTGTCGCTCGACAACTGCGCCGCCACCCCGGGGAAAAACCCCACCGCCAGGTCGATATCGCCGCGCAGCAGCATCGGGCGCGGTTCGCGCGTGGTCAGCGGCACCATGCGCACGTTCACGCCCGGCGCTTCGCTCTCGATCGAGCGCATCAGCGAAGGCAGCCAGAACGCCGCCGTGGCGTCCGCCATCGCCATGCGGAAGGTGGCGTGCGCCTTGGAGACATCGAACGTTTCCGGCGTGACCGCCGCTTCCAGCCCGGCCAGCGCCTGGCGCACGGCCGGCCACAGCAGCTCGGCGCGCGGGGTCGGCTTGACGCCGTAGGCCGTGCGGATCAGCAATTCATCGCCCAGACTCTCGCGCAAGCGCTTGATCGCGTTCGACACCGCCGGCTGGGTCATCGCCAGGTGCCCGGCCGCGCGCGTCAGGTTTTGCTCGGTCATCACCGCGTCGAACACGCGCAGCAGGTTCAAATCCAGGGTCAGAAAGCTCATGATGATCGAAAAGAGTTAGCGATTAGCTATCATACCGCAATCCATTCACCATTGATATAATCGGTATTGGATATTGGAATTGGATTTATATGTTGCGTTGCACTATAGTTGACACATAACAACTGATCCTGTGTTTTCACTATCATGTCTACTCTGCTTCAAACCGCCGGCGATGTCGCCCTGTCGCTGATGCCGCTGGTGCGCGGCGCGGGCCTGTTCCTGGCGATTGCCGCCCTTGCCCTGTTCTTCAAGCCTTTGCTGCTTGGTATTTTCCGCGCGCTGGTGCTGGTGGTCAAACCACGCATGAGCAAGGACCAGATTGCCGCGCAACGCAATATGCGCAATGCCAAGCTGCTGCAACGGATGACCAATTCGTCGTCCGGCAACGCCAGCCTGACTGCGGAACTGCGCGCCATGGCGGCCCGTTCCTGATTGCCTCGCGGTTGCCCCGGCAGCCCATAAAAAAGCGGCGCCTGGTATCACCGGCGCCGCTTTTTTATTGCTAGGAGACTTTATTTGCCGCCGAGCAGAGCTGTCTTCAAGTGCGTATCGACCGGATGCTCGCCCATCCAGATGCGCAGGATCGCATTGTAGAAAGCGATATCGGGCACGACCTCGCCGATTTTCTTCTCGTTGAATTCGCACTGGGTGCCGACACCGGGAATCCAGTCCAGGTGCAGCACATCGCCCTTTTTCAGCACTTGCAGCAAGGCGAACATTTCGCCGAATTTGCTGATCTGGGTGACGATCTTGGCTTTTTCGTTGTTGTCGAGATTCTTGTTCAGCCCGCTCATGAAGGCGTCGCCGAAATCGTCCGAGGTCAGGTCGCGCATCATCACCAGGGTGACGCGGCGCGGGCCGTCCATCTTCATGATTTCAGCCAGGGACTTGCTCTTTTCCGGCAGATACAGCGAGGTGACGTATACCTTGGCCACGAATTTCTGGCGCATGCCGTAGCCGTTGAGCTTGAGCTCCTTGCCGCCGATCTTGACGGTATCGTCGAGCTTGACGCCGCTGATCTCCGCCGCGGAGGCACCCTGGCCGAAGGCGCAGGCGAGGACGATACCTGCTAACAAGCCTTTGAAACTAAAACTGTTCATTGCGATCATGGTGTCTCCAGTGGTTTGACTATTTTTGTTCCGCATAAAACCCCGTGGCGCCGGCCTGCGGTTCGCCAGCGTTGTGTTCTCAAAAGGCAACCCCGCATTTTCTTCAACGCAGCAGCAGGCACGACGGACGACACGACTATCGCCGCCATCGTATTTACGCGGCGGGTATTATAGACTTTTTGTGCGGTCGAGATAGGGCCGGGATGCGGGTTGCGAGGAAAATGTCATGGCGGGGCGCTAAGGAACTAGGCAAATATACCATCGAATTTCCCAAAAAAATTGCCGCAAGGGCATTTTAGGCGAGGAAGTTGATGGTTATAGAACAAAAGTGTGGCTGTAAAGGCACATGACTTTATAAGTTGGCAAGACAACTGAAAAGCGGGTCAGGCGGCCCGCTACCCGGTTCAGCCTGCCGCAAGCGCGTCAGGCGGCCGGGGTGTCCTTGCCGGCGGTCAGGCGCTCGTATTTCGCGCGCAACTGTTCCGGCGTTTCGCGCCAGGCCGGGTTGAACGGAATGCAGCTGACCGGGCACACCTGCTGGCATTGCGGCTCATCGAAGTGGCCGACGCATTCCGTGCATTTATTGGGGTCGATCTCGTAGATCTCGGCACCCATGTAAATGGCGTCGTTCGGGCACTCGGGCTCGCACACGTCGCAGTTGATGCAGTCGTCGGTAATCAGTAAGGCCATGATTGCTTCGCTTTTTATTCGGAAGGCGGCGCCATGGTGGCGATTTTCTTCTGCAGCCAGCGGTCGACCGATGGAAACACGAACTTGGACACATCGCCGCCCAGCATGGCAATCTCGCGCACGATGGTGCCGGAGATAAACTGGTACTGGTCGGATGGTGTCAGGAACAGGGTTTCGACATCGGGCAGCAGGTAGCGGTTCATGCCCGCCATCTGGAACTCGTATTCGAAGTCGGAGACGGCGCGCAGGCCGCGCACGATGACGCGGGCGTCATGCTTGCGCACGAAATCCTTGAGCAGGCCCGAAAAACTCTCGACCCGCACGTTCGGATAATGGCCCAGCACCTCATTGGCGATTTCCAGGCGCTCGTCCAGCGAGAAAAACGGGCGTTTGTTCTTGCTGTCGGCCACGCCCACGATCAGGCTGTCGAACAGCCCGGACGCACGGCGCACCAAATCCTCATGGCCGCGCGTGAGCGGGTCAAAGGTTCCTGGATAAACGGCTACAACCATTGCGGCTCCCTAGAGATGCACCAATATAGAACGCGCATTATGCCTGAAATTTATGCGCGCCCCCGGTAGCGCCATCGGGCGGCCTTGAGCGCGGCCGAACAAAGCGCTGGCAAATGGTGCTTACGCTGCCGTTTTGCGCAGCTTGAGCAGGTAATAGAAGACGATGCCCGCCTTGTCGTTACGCACCGCTTCCCATGGCGCGAGCCAGTCGGGCACGGCGCTGCCGTCTTCCGCTTCGAACGGCAGCGGCGCGCCGGATTCGGCATACACCAGGCCATCCTCGGCGAGCAGGCCGATGCACAGCGGCAGGCTGCGTTCGAGCAGGTTTTGCTGGTAGGGCGGATCGAGGAACACCAGATGGAAGCGCTGGCCGCGCAGCGCCATGTTTTGCGCGGTGGCAAGGGCTTCGCCGCGGGCGACCTGGACGTTCTCGGCCTTGAGCTTGAGCTTGACATCGCCGAGCTGGCGCACCACGGGCGTGTGGTTGTCGACCATGGTGACCGAGCGGGCGCCGCGGCTGGCCGCTTCGAAACCGAGCGCGCCGCTGCCGGCGAACAGGTCGAGGCAGTCGGCGCCGGCCCAGTTGGCGTCCCACAGGTGGCTGATCCAGTTAAAGACCGTTTCGCGCACCCGGTCCGGGGTGGGACGCAGGCCGAGCGCGTCGAGCACCGGCAGCGTCGAACGCTTCCAGGCGCCGCCGATAATGCGGACTTGTTTGGGCGGCGGCGGACGGTGCACCGGGACTTTGGCGGGTTTCTTTTGCATGGCGACGGGGACGGATTGCTGATCCGGCGCACTATATCATGGGGGGAATGGGCGTTGCGGTGTGGCGGGGAACTTGCGCACCCGCCGGGCGGCGGGTGCGCGGGTCATGCGGATGCGCTTACCTGGTGTCGGCAGCGAGGATGTTGAAGTCGCTGATCCAGCCCTGCATGCGTTTTTGCGCATGGGCTTTCTGCTCCGGCGTGGCGATCTTCACGGCCGTCAGGATCATCTGCATCGTGCCGTCCGTGTAGGTATCGAAAAACTCCTTGTTCTCGGGACTTTGCGTGCGCGCCAGCATGTCCTTGACCAGGCCCTGCACCAGCGGCGCGGCCGCCTCCTTGCTCAGGTTCTCCTTATCGATCTTGCGCAGCACCGCCATGATCTTTTGCTGGCGCCGGATGCGCTCGTCGAGCCAGAGCTGGTTGTTCAGCGGACGCGCATCGGAAGCCTTGCGCAAGAGCACTTCCTGTTCCTTGCTGAAGTCGCCGAACCACAGGTCGAACTGCTCCATCGACTTCTTGAAACGCTTTTCCTGCAAGTCCTCGACGCTGCCGCGCACAAACTTCTTGCGGAAGGTTTCGTTGTTCTTGTCGAACTTCTTTTCGATGTGCGCCAACTGCTCGGGCTTGATCGAAAGCGCCAGGTCGGTCAATTCCGGCAAGGCCTTTCGCGCCAGCAATTCTGTGCGCGTCATGATGTCGCGGTAGTCGGCGTCCAGGTCGGCCTTGCTCAGATTGCCTGCGAGTTGGCGCTGGGCATGAGTGAGGATGTGGACATAGTCCTTCAACTGGGTCTGGCGATGCCACTTGAACAGTTCCTTGATATCCTGCTTGACCTCCGGCGCCTGCTCCGAATCGAGGTCGACATAGGCGTCCAGCCACCAGTACAGCAAGGTGTCGCCCTGGTTGTAGGCCAGTTTGATGCCGCTGCAGGCCGTCAGCACGGCCATCGCGGCGAGCATGCAAAGAACGCGAAAGCGCCGGGAAAGTGGTTCCTGCGTGTTAAACTTTTTCATTTATTAACTCTTTTTGAACGAACGCTTATGAACGTAGTGATTCTTGCCGCTGGAATGGGAAAGCGTATGCAATCTGCGCTGCCGAAAGTGCTGCACCCGCTGGCGGGCAAACCCCTCCTGCAGCATGTGATCGATACGGCAAGGGCACTTGCACCGAGCAAATTATGCGTTATTTACGGCCACGGCGGCGCAGCGGTGCCGGAGATGCTGAAAAGCCAGGACAGCACCGGCCACGCCGCTATCGATACCGCGCTGCAAGAGCCGCAACTCGGCACCGGCCACGCGGTCAGCCAGGCCGTGCCGCAGCTCGATGACAATGCGCCGACCCTGATCCTGTACGGCGACGTGCCGCTGACCGCCGTGGCCTCGCTCAAGCGTTTGGTCGAGGCCGCCGGCACGGACAAGCTCGGCATCCTGACCGTGGTACAGGCTAATCCGTTCGGCCTGGGCCGCATCGTGCGCGAAGGCGGCACGATTACCCGCATCGTCGAGGAAAAGGATGCCAACGAAGCCGAACGCGCCATCTGCGAAATCAACAGCGGCATCATGGTCGCCCCGACGCGCCACCTGAAAAAATGGCTCGGTTCGCTGTCGAACAACAACGCGCAGGGCGAGTATTACCTGACCGACATCGTGGCCCAGGCCGTGCTGGACGGCGTGCCGGTGGTCTCGGCCAATCCCTCGGCCGAGTGGGAAGTGGCCGGCGTGAACAGCAAGGTGCAACTGGCCGAGCTGGAGCGTCGTCACCAGCTCAACATTGCCCATGCGCTGCTGGAAAAAGGCGTGACCCTGCTGGATCCGGCGCGCATCGACGTGCGTGGCGAACTGATCTGCGGACGCGATGTGACCATCGATGTCGGCTGCGTGTTCGAAGGCCGCGTGGAACTGGGCGACGGCGTCTGCGTGGGCGCGCACAATGTGCTGGTCAACGCGCGCATCGCGGCGGGAACCAATATCAAACCGTTCTGTCATATTGAAGATGCGGTGGTCGGCGCCAAGTCGGTGATCGGGCCGTATGCGCGCTTGCGTCCGGGGACCGAGCTGGCCGAAGACGTTCATATCGGTAACTTCGTCGAGATCAAGAACAGCCAGATCGCCGCGCACAGCAAGGCCAATCACCTGGCGTATGTGGGCGACGCCACGGTGGGTTCGCGCGTGAACATTGGCGCTGGCACGATCACGTGCAATTACGACGGTGCCAACAAGTTCCGCACCGTGATTGAAGATGATGCGTTTATCGGCAGCGACAGCCAGCTGATCGCGCCGGTTACGGTTGGCAAGGGCGCGACCCTGGGGGCCGGGACCACCTTGTCGAAAGATGCGCCGGCCGGCAAGCTGACCATTTCGCGTGCCAGGCAGACGACGATTGAAAACTGGTCGCGGCCGGTGAAGGTGAAGAAGTAAGTTCGCCGTCTCTCCCGCGCCAAGGCGCGGGAGAGACGGTCTTAATGTTAGCGAAAGTTTCGACGTTAGCGACGGTGCGGACGCAAGCGCTGCATCCTCACCCCGCCAGCCCGGCCGCCACATGCGCCCTTGCCGCCTTGAACGCCGGCACCAGCGCCGCCATCAAGGCCACCGCCAGCACCGCCGCCACGGCCATCATCATCCGGTTCACATCGAGCTCGACCGGCATCGCCCCCGCCAACGCCTGCGGCGCGCCGTCCGCCAGGCTCACCCGGTTGATCACCCACGCGATCACGGCGCTGCCGACCAGGCTCGCCACCACCCCCATCACCGCCATGCCCAGCGCTTCCGCCACCAGCATCAAAAACACCGAATGACTACGCATGCCCAGCGCGCGCAGGGTCGCCACTTCGCGCCGCCGTTCCAGCACAGTGATCGACATGGTGGCGGCAATGCTTGCCGCAATCACGGCAAACACCATCCCCGCAATGCTGTCGAACGCCAGGTCGGACGCACTGCGCGCGCGCATGTAGGTGTGCGACAACTCCTGCCAGGTGCGCACCTCGGCCTGGATTCCCGCCTTGCGCAGCGCCGCCGCCAGTGCGCCGCGCTGCTGTTCCATCAATGCCGTGTCTGACAAAAAAACAACAAAATGCTCGCTGCCGCCGGTGTTGAGCAAGTCCTGCGCCAGCGCCAGAGGCATCAGCATCGAACGGGCCTGCTCGTCGCCGGCGCCCGCCGCATACACATCGACCACCTGCGCCACCACTTGCCGTGGCGCCGCATCGGGCACAGCGGCCGTGAGCGTGACCGCGCTGCCCACGCGCAGCGTTAGCGCTGCGGCCTTGGCCTGGCTGATGGCAACGCCATTGCCCACGCCCGCCTGCAGCTTGCCCGGCGCCGCCTGCAACAGCGCCCCGCCCGGCGCATCCGGCATGCGCAGTCCCAGCCCCGCAAACGTGGCCGAGCGTTTGCCGGCGGCGGCGATCCCGGACACGCTCATTTCCGGCACCACCAGCGCGATCCCTTTCACGCCGGCCAGCAAGGCGCGCACGCGCCCTGCTTCGTCCGGACTGAAGCGCCGCAGTTGGCGCGGCGCGCCCGCCACCGGGCCCGGCAACACGGTCAGGTGGCCCATGCGTTCCACGATGACGGCCTGGTATTCGATCCCGGCGCGGGTGCTGGCGATGCTGCCCGCAAACAGGTCGAGCACGCACAGGCTGGCCGCGATCAGCAAGGTCGCCAGCACGTTGCGTGGACGGTTAAGCAGCAGGGTGCGCAAGGCCAGCCGGTACGGGCTCATAAACGGACCCGGAAGGGCTGGCGTTCCGGGTCGCCCAGCGCGACGTGCAGGCGCCCTTCCTGCAGCTGCAAGGTGCGCGTGCTGCGGCCCAGCTGGCGCTGGTCGCGCGTGGCGATGATGAAGGTGGTGCCGTGCTCGTTTTGCTGCTGGACGAACAGATCCATCACCAGGCGGATGCTGGCGCTGTCCAGGCGCGAGGTGGGCTCGTCGGCCAGCACCAGGCGCGGCCGCGTCATCAACGCCCGGGCAATGGCCACGCGCTGGCTCTGGCTGGGGTCGAGGCGCGGCGGATAGGTATCGGCATGGCTGGCCAGGCCAAGCTGGTTGAGCAGGTCGCCGGCGCGCGCGTTGGCGGCGCGCAAGGCCTTGGGCGTGAGCGATTCGCGCAGCATCAGCGGCAGCAGCACGTTTTCGCGCGCGGTCAGCACCGGAATCAGGGTAAACGCCTGGAACACGAAGCCCATCATTTCATTGCGCAGGTCGGCGCGCGCCTGTTCCGGCAGGCGCGCAATGAGCAGCTTGGCGATCACGATACTGCCTTCGGTGGCGTGATCGAGCATGCCGATGAGGTTGAGCAAGGTGGTCTTGCCGCTGCCCGAGGGGCCGCAAATGGCCACCATCTCGGCTTCGCCCACTTGCAGCTCGACGCCATCGAGCGCGTGCACGCCGGACAGTCCTCCACCGTAATACTTGTGCACCCGCGCCAGCCGCACCAGGTCGCCCGGGGGCTTGGGCGCCGGGGGCATCGGCCCGTCGTGTTCCAGAATGACATCCATCGGTCCACCTCCCGCCTCGTCAGTGCGCGCATCACCAGGAGGACGCGCGCCACGTTCGAGTAGAACCCGTTTCGGGCGGGGTGCCGTTGCGATTACTCAATGGCAATAGTCAGACGGCGATGCGGGTTTCGAACTTGCTGCGGAAGGTGGAGAAATAGGCTTTGACGTTACGTACATTGGTGCGCGTGGCAAACAGGCGGTGCGCCAGCGCGTGGTAGGCCGGCATGTCGGCCACCTGCACGATGAGCACGAAATCGGGGCCGGGCGCGACCCGGTAGCATTGCAGCACGGCTGCTTCGGCGGCGACGTGCTGCTCGAACTCGGCCATGCGCTCTGCGGCCTGCACATCGAGCGTGATCTCGACGATGGCGGTCAGGCGCGCGCCGACTTTTTCGGGCGAGACGATCACCACCTGGCGCTCGATGATGCCGCCTTCGTTCATGTACTTGACCCGGCGCAGACAGGTCGGCGGCGACACGTGGACCAGCTCGGCCAGCTCCGCATTGGTGTGCGATGCATCAAGCTGGAGGATATTGAGGATGCGACGGTCGACGTCGTCGAGTTCGTTGCTAAGCATGGCGTTTGATGATCCGCAAAGATTTTTACTGATAAATGAAAGAATAATTCATGCAAACTGGTTGATGAAATTATGTATCAATAATACATCAAATTAGAAAGCATATTTCATGCTGGCTCAACTACGATCTGCGCATTCATTCATTTCTACATCGAGGTCATCATGTGCGGTATCGTCGGAGCAGTAGCACAACGTAACATTACCCCCATCCTGGTCGAAGGTCTCAAGCGCCTTGAGTACCGCGGTTACGACTCGTGCGGCGTCGCGCTGCACGTCGACGGCAAGCTGTTGCGTTCGCGCAGCACCTCGCGCGTGGCCGACCTCGAAACCCAGATCGAGAGCGTGGGCCTGCAAGGCTTCACCGGCATCGCCCACACGCGCTGGGCCACGCACGGCGCGCCGGCATCGCACAATGCGCACCCGCACTTTTCGCCAACCGAAGAGAACGCCCGCATCGCGCTGGTCCACAACGGCATCATCGAAAACCACGACGAACTGCGCGCCGAACTGACTGCGCTCGGCTACGTGTTCCAGAGCCAGACCGATACCGAAGTCATCGCCCACCTGGTTGACCACATGTATAGCGGCGACCTGTTCGAGACGGTCCAGCTGGCCGTCAAGCGCCTGCACGGCGCCTACGCGATTGCCGTGTTCAGCCGCGAAGAGCCGCACCGCGTGGTTGCCGCGCGCCAGGGTTCGCCGCTGATCGTCGGCATCGGCCAGGGCGAGAACTTCGTCGCCTCCGACGCCATGGCGCTGGCCGGCACCACCGACCAGATCATCTATCTGGAAGAAGGCGACGTGGTCGACCTGCAACTGGCCAAGGTCTGGATCGTCGACGTCGACGGCAAGCCGGTCGAGCGCGACATGAAAACCGTGCACGCCCACACCGGCGCCGCCGAGCTCGGTCCGTATCGCCACTACATGCAGAAAGAAATCTTCGAGCAACCGCGCGTCATCGGCGACACGCTCGAAGGCGTCACCGGCATCATGCCGGAACTGTTCGGCGACGACGCGTTCAAGGTCTTCAAGCAGATCGACCGCGTGCTGATCCTGGCCTGCGGCACCAGCTACTACTCCGGCCTGACCGCCAAGTACTGGATGGAATCGGTGGCCAAGGTCCCGGTCCAGGTCGAGATCGCCAGCGAATACCGCTACCGCGACAGCGTGCCGCATCCGAACACCCTGGTGGTGACGATTTCGCAGAGTGGCGAAACGGCCGACACCCTGGCCGCGCTCAAGCATGCGCGCAGCCTGGGCATGGTGCACACCCTGACCATCTGCAACGTGGCGACCAGCGCCATGGTGCGTGAATGCGCCCTGGCGTACATCACCCGCGCCGGCGTGGAAGTGGGCGTGGCCTCGACCAAGGCCTTCACCACCCAGCTGGCCGCGCTGTTCCTGCTGACCTTGACGCTGGCGCAGGTCAATGGCCGCCTCTCCGATGAAGAAGAAGCGACCTACCTGAAAGAAATGCGTCACCTGCCGGTGGCCATTTCCGCCGTGCTGGCGCTGGAACCGCAGATCATCGCCTGGGCCGACGACTTTGCGCGCAAGGACAACGCGCTGTTCCTGGGCCGCGGCATGCACTATCCGATCGCCCTGGAAGGCGCGTTGAAGCTCAAGGAAATTTCGTACATCCACGCCGAAGCGTATCCGGCGGGCGAACTGAAACACGGCCCGCTGGCGCTGGTGACCGATGAAATGCCGGTGGTGACGATTGCGCCGAATGATGCGCTGCTGGAAAAGCTGAAATCGAACATGCAGGAAGTGCGCGCGCGTGGCGGTCAGCTGTATGTGTTTGCCGATGTGGATTCGCGCATTACCTCGGGCGATGGCTTGCATGTGATCCGCTTGCCGGAACACTATGGCCTGCTGTCGCCGATCCTGCACGTGGTGGCGCTGCAATTGCTGGCGTATCACACCGCGCTGGCCAAGGGCACGGATGTGGACAAGCCGCGGAATCTGGCGAAATCGGTGACGGTGGAGTAAGACTGCTTGCTGGCTTTTGATTGGAAACAATAAAGTCGGTCGGTAAACAATAAAGTTGGTCGGGGAGGTACGCCACTCCCGACCACTTTCTGGTCAAACCACAATCGAACGAACCAAGCTTGCACGAAGTGCCAAATACGTGACCCACGCGTGGCTTCGTAACTCAGTTTTGTCACCCCGCATTATCGGCCTCAGCCTGCTTCTGCCGAAGTTGGATCTTCTCACTAATCGCCGCGAAAAATCGGTCCTCAAACGAACCTGCAATGTTAAACCAATCGCGTTGTTCGCTATTAACTCTGTTATCGACATGAATGCCTTTACGTCTAGCTTCAGTCATAACTTGATCCGTAAACTTTTCAACTAAGCCTGGCAACTCCATAGCCATTGCCTCATCATAATGGCGAAGCGCAAGTCCGATGAAATAGCGTCTTAGCTCATTTGATCGTTCGGAAATTGTAGAATCCCAAAGAAGATGCGCGAGAGATCGATTGTCTGAATTTGCACCAATTAGGAGATCTACGAGCTGCGTTAGGCCAACATGACTAACCATGTGGCTAGCCAGGTTCTTTAGTTTTGAGGCACCGACAACTTCGCGGAGTCGCCGATCTGCAGTTACTAGAACAGCTCTAACGCCATTCTCGACATCGCGGAATAGGGAGGCCAACTGCACGGAATCGTGTTCGAGGAGCCGCACGTCCTTATTCGATTTTAGGGAAGACGCATATCCTTTTTGTAGTTCGAGAGAAATATCGGACATACTTAGAGTACCTGCAACTTGCTCTTTCTTGATTAAATGGACACCTCGATCCGACAGCCATCTAGCCAATTCCATCTCAGTCACAAACGGCGCAAATTCCGCCATGAATGTAGGAAAGCTAAGAGAAGAATTCGAGCTTGCCATATTTGCGTAAGCACCGACAAAAACGTTCATGTTGGTCGAGCCTGAAAAGATCGCCTCTTTGATTACGTCACTTTGAAAATGTTCTGGATTATCCTCAAACTGAGCGACCGCAAGTTTACGATGACTTACAATTTCGTTCAGATAACCGTACGTAGTACAAATTTGAAGAGGACCGTTTCCCGTAGAAGCTGTCTTCAAGGAGTCGATTGTATGAGCGTAAATAGAGTGGTATGTGTGGCCAACAATAAACGCCGGCATCACGACATTGGCATCTAAATAAATTCTCGACGGTAATGTGGAGGAGTGCAGCATTTGCGACCTTGGGGCCTGCAAAGCTAGTTCGAGACCAAAGCTGGCACGTCCAAGCGCAGCCAAGATAGCTGCCTCTTCGCCGGTGGGATTGTGAATCATCCGTTCGCAGACTCGCGATAAAAGCTCTACGTCGCTTGTGTGCAAAGTACGCGCGACCTGAAACATTAGTACTTTGAAGTCCGCGCCTTTAGGTATCTTTCCACTTGCGAAGGCCGCACCAAGATCCCATCCCCGCTGCAAAACCAACTGGGTGAAAAATGCACTTAAAGACTTCTTGCTATCAGTAGTCGAACGATATCCCTCTTCGACGAACGCGCGGTCCACTGTATTACTAACCAATTTGCTGATTGCTGCCTCTAATTGATTTTTGTCGTCCGTTGCACCTATCCAATTGACCTTTTTCTCGGCCGACCTCTTATGCCAGATGCAAAGTTTTTCGTCGCTGAGTGTGGTTAGGCTAGTTTTAACCAATTCTTCCGAATTCTCCATGCTAAGACTTGTGTCTAGATGGATTCGTTTCACCAAATCCGCCGTGGAAACGGAGTTCGGTGAAGCACTTTGGACGATGGCACTTACCATACCCTCGACTATCGCTTCCCGTAACGGACCGATCTGTGATCCCAAGGTAGATCTAGCGTAGCAAGACGCTAAATACTTCTTTGCCGTATCAAAAGGGCGAATTTCCGTGGGAATTTCTGAAATTTTGACAGTTGTCTTAGCACGGTCCTTCAATTCTTTTTCGACGGCACCGATCACATTCCACAATTCTGAATGGGAAAAATCACCCGGCGGATGATCATAGTATACGACTTCGATGTTTAATCGATTCAACCGACTCAGTACATCACTTGATACATCTGTCGGTACGACGGCTAAATGCTCACCTACAGCAAGGGGGCCATACGCGTTATTTACTGCTTGTAGCACCGCAAGGATCGCAGGGTCCGAAAATGATAGACCGACAAGTAATAAGTTGGCTCGGGTAAATATACTTGCGACGTAATCACGGTAGTAAGGATCTTTATCAATTTCGTCAAAATGACGGCTAGTCAAGACAATTGACTCAGGGTCTTCCACGAATCCGTGAACCCTACATACATATAATTCGTCTGAATGCAGGGCCTGTCGAAACGAACTGTCTCCTCGTTTAAAGTCGATGGGAGCTTTTCCGCGGACAGCGGCGAAACTATCTAGAAGTGTGCGGTCGAAATTTGTTGTAACAGCCGCAACAAAAGGTAGAGAACATAATATGTCTATTTTTTCAGGGTGCGTCGGCAGGAGTTCTTGTAGTAATTGCCCGAATCTCTCTTTATCGGTTACAGCGTCGCTGAGGAAAAAGAACTCTGCGGCACGCAAAAAATCGTATTTTGCAATTAACTCTACTATCTTATTCGCAATTAATGGGTCTTTTGAACGCAACCACTCGGCGAGGTTTGTTAACAATTTCCCCCAAACGGGAATTCCGGCTTTCGCGGATACTCCCGCTCCAGAAAAAAGAATAGGTCGTTTGGCGTCGTCGAAAAATTTTACGATGCGTTCAACAGGTAGCGTCATATTTTGCTTTTTCGGTTGCAGTACAGGGGGGAAGTAATGGAACATCGATTACAAGTCTATTTTGTTCTGCAAATATACATTGTTGTTGCACAATGAGCAAATTCGTCCTGGAACGAAGAGGTGGAAATCACCAGGGGGCGAGGATTTCTTCGACGCTCGAACTCCATTGAACAACGATTGGTCTTTCGATTGCTGGATCCAATCTCTCCGAAAGCACCTCGACCAGACGCGCCAACATTGAGAAGTAGCTGCTGCCTGACGTAATCCCATCGAACGGCGGACCTATCTTGGTGAAGAAGTTGGAATCGACATACTCCACCAATGGCCGAAGCAGGCCGTGCTGCGCGAGCCACGCAGCCTGAACAAGTAACGCTCTATTCAGTAAGCGGTCTATTTACCCCACCTTCCATTGCTAATTTTCGGGTAACTATTCAGCCGCTATGCAACTGATGGGATAGGCGCGCCGACAAATGCGCGCTGTAGCACTGCGAGCATGTTGTGGCCCTGTTTTCGCAGGGTATCGAGGCAAGAACGGATGACGCAGAAATGT
>NZ_WHJH01000047.1 GCF_011682145.1 Massilia mucilaginosa | reverse complement strand
TCAGAGCTCTGACTCGAAAGATTTCGAGTCAGAGCTCTGACCCCGGTTGAGGAATTTTTCCTGGGCGCACAAACGCGCGCCACTGGCGATCACGGAATACGGAAAACGAAAACACAGGAAGCTACTTCACCGGATTCTTGCGCTTTTAGCAGGGAATAATCCCGAAACGGCAACCGGGGTCAGAGCTCTGACTTGAAACATTTCTAGTCAGAGCTCTGACCCCGGTTGGGGGTGCAAACCGCGCTGGGGGCGGTTTGCGGCGGTGTTGCTTAGGACAGGCCGGCTTCGGCGCGCAGCAGGGCGACTTTGTCGGTGCGTTCCCAGGTGAATTCCGGCTCTTCGCGGCCGAAGTGGCCGTACGCCGCACTCTTCTGGTAAATCGGACGCAGCAGATCGAGCATCTGGACGATGCCTTTCGGACGCAAGTCGAAATGCTCCATCACCAGCGCGGCGATTTTTTCGTCGGAGATCACGCCCGTGCCTTCGGTGTAGACCGTGATGTTGATCGGCTTGGCCACGCCGATCGCGTAGCTGACCTGCACCTGGCACTGGCGCGCCAGTCCGGCCGCCACCACGTTCTTGGCCACGTAACGGGCCGCGTACGCCGCCGAACGGTCGACTTTGGACGGGTCCTTGCCCGAAAACGCGCCGCCGCCATGGGGCGCCGCGCCGCCGTAGGTGTCGACGATGATCTTGCGGCCGGTCAGGCCGCAGTCGCCTTGCGGTCCGCCAATCACAAAACGCCCGGTCGGGTTGACCAGGTAACGCGTGTTGTGCAGCCACTCGGCCGGCAGCACTTTCTTGATGATTTCTTCAATCACCGCTTCTTCGATCTGCGCGTGCGTCACTTCCGGCGCGTGCTGGGTCGAGAGCACCACGGTGTCGACGCCAACCGGGCGGCCATCGACGTAGCGCAGGGTAACTTGCGATTTGGCATCCGGACGCAGCCACGGCAGGCGGCCATCCTTGCGCAGTTGCGACTGGCGCTCGACCAGGCGGTGCGCGTAGTGGATCGCGGCCGGCATCAGCTCGGCCGTTTCGTCGCAGGCGTAGCCGAACATCAGGCCCTGGTCGCCGGCGCCCTGGTCCAGGTCGAGCCCGGCGCCTTCGTCGACGCCCTGGGCGATGTCGGGCGACTGCTTGTCGTAGCAGACCATCACGGCGCAGCCGCGGTAGTCGATGCCGTAGTCGGTGTTGTCGTAGCCGATGCGCTTGATGGTTTCGCGCGCGACCTGAATATAATCGACGTTGGCGTGGGTGGTGATTTCACCGGCCAGCACGACCAGACCGGTATTGCACAGGGTCTCGGCGGCAACGCGCGCTTTCGGGTCTTGTTCGAGGATGGCGTCGAGGATGGCGTCGGAAATTTGGTCGGCAACCTTGTCTGGATGGCCTTCGGACACGGATTCGGACGTGAAGAGATAGTCGTTTGACATGCAATGCTCCTGTTACTGAGTGGTGTTGATGTCGCAGTAACCGGGTTGCCTGCGACGCTTTAGCGACATTTATATTCCGCTTCGCAAGTTGTCTATTAACTCGGCGGATACTGCATACGTGGTATTTTACGCTCCTTGAGAAATTTTGGCTAAGCAACTAGCCGTTTGTTGAACCACAGTCAAAAACCATGTTAGTTCCCCTTTTCCGTACCTTATCGAAACTGCCATTGCCGGTCCTGCATGTCATGGGCGCCGGCCTGGGCTGGTTCGTGTATCTCGCCTCCCCTTCTTACCGCAAGCTGATGCGTACCAATATGCGCGCGGCCGGCTTCGGCCAGCATCTGTCGGCCGCCATCGCCGAGTCCGGCAAGTCGATCATCGAACTGGCCTTCGTGTGGTGCGCGCCGCCCGACAAAGTGGCCAGCATGGCCACCGACGAGAACTGGGATTACGTCCAGTCGGTCATCGACAGCGGACGCGGCATCATGTTCCTGACGCCGCACCTGGGCTGCTTCGAAATCACCGCCCAGCAGATCGCGCTGCGCACCAAGCTGACCGTGATGTACCGCCCGCCCAAGCAGGCGGCGCTGAAACCGCTGATCGAGGGCGCTAGAGCGCGCAATAACCTGCACCTGGCCCCGGCCAACCTGTCGGGCGTGCGCATCCTGGCCAAGTGCCTCAAGCGCGGCGAGCCGATCGGGGTGCTGCCGGACCAGGTGCCGCAGCAGGGCGAAGGCGTGTGGGCGCCGTTTTTCGGACGCCCGGCCTACAGCATGACCCTGCCGGCCAAGCTGGCGCAGCTGGGCAATGCCGAGATCATCCTGGTGTACGCCGAGCGGCGTGCCGGTGGCAAGGGGTTCATCGTGCGCTTCGTGCCTTTCGGCCAGGAACTGGCAGGCAGCCCGGCCGAGCAGGCGAGCACGATCAACCGTGCCATGGAGCAGCTGATCGCGCGCTGCCCGGCCCAGTATTTCTGGAGTTATAACCGCTACAAGCAGCCCAGCGGCGTGCCTGCGCCCGACGCGCAGGTGGACGCATGAAGCTCCTGGTCGGCCTGGTCTGGCTGATGCACTGGTTGCCGCTGCCCGTGCTGGGACGGGTCGGCACGGGCGTGGGCAGCCTGCTGTTCATGGTGCTGCGCAAACGCCGCCACATCGCCCTGACCAATCTGCGCATGTGCATGCCGGAATTGTCGGAGGCGCAGCGGGTGGTGCTGGCGCGCCAGCATTTCCAGTCGTATTCGCGCAGCGTGTGGGAGCGCGGCATTTTGTGGTGGGCGCCGGAAGCGCGCCTGCGCCGTTTGATCAAGGTCGAGCCCGGCGTGCCGCTGGCGCGGATCGCGGCCCAGCCGACCATCTTGCTGTGTCCGCACTTCGTGAGCCTGGACGTGGCCGGCGTGGCGGTGATGCTGGAAACCAGTTTGTGCTCGATTTATGTGCCGCAGAAAAACGCGGTCTTCGACGAGGTGTTGCGCAAGGGACGCTCGCGCTTTCGTCCGGTACAATTGTTTTCGCGCAAGGAGGGAGTCAAGCCGATCCTGCGCGCCATGCGCGAGCATGTGCCCTACTTTATGTTGCCGGATATGGATTTCGGCGACAAGGATGCCGAGTTCGTGCCGTTTTTCGGCGTTCCCGCCGCCACGCTGACCGCACCGGGGCGCATTGCGGCGGCCACCGGGGCGCAGGTGATTCCGGTGGTGGCAACGTTCTTGCCGAATTACACGGGCTGGAAGGTGACGTTCTATCCGGCGTGGGAGAATTATCCGGGCGATGACATGGCCGAGTCGGCCCGCCGCATGAATGCCTTCATCGAAGACCGGGTGCGCGAAGCGCCGGCCGAGTATTTCTGGACGCACAAGCGCTTCAAGACCCGTCCGCCCGGTGAACCGTCGCCGTACTTCAAACAATAGCTTTTCTACCGCTATACTGACGCTCATGAAACTCAAATTTACCAAGATGCACGGCGCCGGCAATGATTTTCTGGTCATCGATGCCATCAGCCAGCAGGTCGATTTCACCCCCGCCCAGTGGCAGCGCCTGGCGGACCGGCGCTTCGGCATCGGCGCCGACCAGATCCTGGTGGTCGAAAAAGCCCGGGGCGCCGGCTGCGACTTCCGTTACCGCATCTTCAATAACGATGGCGGCGAAGTCGAGCAGTGCGGCAACGGCGCGCGCGCGTTCGTCAAGTTTGTCACCGACAAGGGCTTGACGGAGCAGTCCAGCATCCGTGTGGAAACCATGAAGGGCATCATCACGCCGCGCCTGGAAGCCGATGGCAGCATCACGGTCGACATGGGCGCGCCGGTGCTGGAGGCGGCCAGGGTGCCCTTCGATGCGGCCGGGCTGGGCGGCTGGGCCGAGGGACAGGATACCTTGTGGCCCTTGCCGATCAAGTATCAGGGTGGCAAGACGGTGTTCGTGTCGGTGGTGTCAATGGGCAATCCGCACGCGGTGCAGGTGGTCGAGGATGTCGAGCTGGCGCCGGTGCTGGAAACCGGGCCGCTGATCGAGGCGCATGCGCGCTTTCCGAACAAGGTCAATGCGGGGTTCATGCAGGTGCTGGACCGGGGCCATGTCAAGCTGCGCGTGTACGAGCGCGGCGCCGGCGAGACGCTCGCTTGCGGCTCGGGCGCCTGCGCCGCCGTGGTGGCCGGCATCCGGCGCGGCCTGCTCGATTCACCGGTGCGCGTCAGCGCGCGCGGCGGGGAGTTGTCGATTGCCTGGGCTGGCGATGGACAGCCGGTACTGCTCAGCGGACCGGCGGTGACGGTGTTTGAGGGCGAGATCGAGGTTTAGCCTGAATGCGAGGCGACTCCCGGTCGCCTTCTTTCTCCTCACGCCGCCATTTCGTACGCCTCCACCTCCCCTTCCGCATGCTCGGACTCCGGCACCAGCGTCTTGAGCCGGTACAGCCGCTGCCGGTAATTGCCCTCCGGCCCGGTCGGCCCGCAATCGATGCCGTCGAACAGGCGCACGATGCGGTCGAGCGCGTGCCGCTCGTGCATCGAATCGATCACCACCAGGCGCCGCTTGCTGCGCCCGTAACTGCCGCGGATGTCGATCACCAGGCAATGCCCCTGGTCAGCCGCCGTTACATCGAGCAATAACGCTTCGGCGCGGGTCAGCCCGAACAGGGCGGCCAGTTCCAGGCGCGCGGCCAGCAGCGGATGTGCTCCGCCCAGCTCGTACGCGGCCAGGGCCCCGGTTTCGGTGTACGCCGTGCCCTCGCAGCGCGGGGCGATCTTGTGCAGCGCCGTGGCCGCCAGCGGACAACCTTGCAGCGCCGCCTTCTGCAGCCAGTACACCGCCCGCACGTCATTGTTTTCATTCTCGCGGCGCGCGCGCCAGGCGCTGTTGCCGCACTCGAGCTGGGCGTCGCGGTATCCCATTTCGGCGGCCCGCTCCAGATAGCGCTGGGCGTCGAGCACATTGCGCTGGGAGAACTCGGGCTTGATGTAGATGCGCGACAGCGCGTACCAGGCTTCGGCCAGGCCCTGGTTGCCGGCCAGGGTCAGCCAGCGGATGGCTTTCTTGAAGTTGGCCGAGCCTTCGCCCACGGCAATGCGCTTGCCGTCGACCTGCATGCGCGCACACCACAGTCCCACGGCGAACTGGGCATGGGGATCGTGCTCGGCCGCGGCCAGCTCGAAGAAATGACGGGCTTCCGCACTGACCGCCTCGGCACGGCCAGTAGCGGCGCGCCCAGCCTCGGCCTCGGCCGCCATGGCGCGCGCGCAGCGCGACAGCAGCGTGACGTCCGCCGGACCGAGCCCGCTGGCGGCGCGCGGGGTCGTGCCCAGCCGGCGCACCAGGGCGCGCGCCAGCGGCAGCGCGCCCTCCGCGTAGGCGCCCAGGCGCCCGTCTTCCCAGTCGATGTCGAGTTGCGACAGCTGGGCCTGCGGCAAACCGCTGTCGGCGGCTTGCCGCAGCCAGCGCGCATCGGCCGTGCGCGGCGCCGCCCCGGCACCCGCCGCCGCTGGCGCCGGATGCGCCAATGGCGCCGCCGGCGACGGCGCCGGGGCCTCGGGCGCCACCGCCAGCGCGCCGGCCAGGCGCCGGTGCTGCGACAGCAGCCACTGGGCTTCGGCCAGGCCGGCCGCCGCGCCGGCCTGGAGCGCGCCGAACGCTTTCTCGCGCCGCGCCAAGCCGGGCGTGCCGCCGCCATGCCCGCCCAGTATCAGCTGGGCCAGCACCAGGCCGGCGCGCAGGTTGCCGTCGTCGTAGGCGTGCTCGAACCAGCACGCCACCGCGCGCTGGCTCTGCACCGCCACCTCGAAGGGAATATGGTTGCCGATCAGCTGGCACGCGCCGGCACAGTCTTGCTGCGCGGCACGGTCGAGCCAGTGCAGCGCCGTCGGCAGGCTTTTGGGCAAGCCCGCGCTGCCGAACAGATACAGGGTGCCCAGCTCAAGCTGGGCCTGGGCGCGGCCTGCGCGCGCGCCACGGATGAGCGCTAGTTCTTCGCGGTTTGCCATGATTGTTGCCATCACCTTTGTTGGAGGGGCTCCGGGAGGGGATCAATTCCTTGAGCCTGCTACACCGCATGGCGCCGGTAGAGTTGCCAATATACAACAATTGCCTGGCTGATGCGGGTGCAGCCGACCTTGTAAAGTCTACGTCAGGCATGCGGCGCGATGTCCGCTGATGGCGACTTCCTTGATTTCGCACAAAGCTTGTTAGTAAGAATATGTGGGATACCGCATGAAAGGATTTCATAAAAATGCGCTTGTTCTTGCCCGTATCAATACGCACGGACGTTTCATAAATACAACAGCACCGCTGGAATGATTGGCTTTCAACCAATTCTACCCCTCATAATCGACCACAACAGCCAGTGGCACATGGCCAGGCAATTAAGGCTTCTTGATCCGGGTGTTCAGAAAATTGAAAACTCAAGGCACTTGCGGATTCGACTGATTCACTTTTAAGGACGTGTACATGAAAAAATCACTGGTCGCTCTGGCAGTTCTGGGCGCAAGCGCCGGCTTTGCACAAGCACAATCTTCTGTGGTCATCTACGGCACCGTTGATGCCGGCATGATCAAACGTACCGACCAATCGCTGAACATCGGCAAGCGCGCCAATAACACCCTCGGTTTCAAAGGCGTGGAAGATCTCGGCAGCGGCCTGAAAGCCTTGTTCCAGCTCGAAATTCGCTATGAACCGGACTCCGGCACCATCGAGCAGGGCGGCAATGGCGTCCAGCGTCCCCTGTTCCAGGGCCAGAGCCGGGTCGGCCTGCAAGGCGCCTTCGGCATGGTGCGCCTCGGGCGCGGCCTGACCGCGTTCCAGGAAACGAGCACCCAGTTCGAGCCGTTCCACGGCGTGCCGAGCCCGGCCGGTTTCCAGACCGACCTGATGGTGGCCGGCTATACCTCGGACCCGCTGGGCTCGGTTGGCAATTCGACCAACCGCTTCAACAACGCCCTGTTCTATAACTCGAACGTGTACAACGGCTTCCAGATCAATGCCACCATCGGCACCAAGGAAGCGGCCTCGGGTTCGGCAGCCATCGTCGGCCGCGGCACCCTGGCCAACCCGCAATACCGTCCCGGCTCGGAAGCGTCGGCCAATCCGTACTCGGTCTCGGCCACCTACACTGGCGCCGCCGGCGCCATCATGCTGGCCGCCGAACGCAATGCGGTCGAATCGCGCCTGGTCTCGGTCGCCGGCTATGTGATGGCCACGCCGGAACTGAAACTGATGGCCACGCGCGTGCAGCAAGACCGCGGCCACACCTTCTTTAACAGCGAAGAAGCGCGTTCGTGGGTGGTTGGCGCCAATTACAAGATGGGCGCGGGCAAAATCCTGGCCGGTTATGGCCAGAAGAACCAGGGCGCATTGAACCAGGGCATGCAAAAGACCAAGCAAATGTCGATCGGCTACGAATACAGCCTGTCGCCACGCACGTATGTGTATGCCGATGCCTCCAACAAGAAAGGCCCGACCATTCCATCGAGCATGAATATCTATGCATTGGGCGTCAATCACGCTTTTTGATGCAGTGCGATATAAATCGCATGCAACATAATTTTGTCGGATAAAACCAGGGGCGGCGATGGCAACATCGGCGCCCCTGGCGTTTTTCGCGTTATGCTGTGGTGTTTCAGATAAGACGATATTGACGTTTTTGCTTCGTCTGTGTCTTTTTCGCAACCAGCATTTGCGCGCGCGACCGGCTTTCTGTACAAGGCTAAAAAACGATGGCATATTGGTTAAAACGAATTAGTACGCACGTTCGTTTTTAGACAAAATAATCTCCTGGAGACACAATGAAAACAAAATTAATCGCTGGTGTAATCGCTACCTGTTTCGCAGCCCCGGTCCTGGCCCAGTCCAGCGTGACCATTTACGGTATTGCCGACGCCGGCTTTATGAAAACCAAAGGTGAATCGGCCAAACTCGTCAGTGGTATCGCGGACGGTTCGCGCATCGGTCTCAAAGGTACCGAAGACATCGGCGGTGGTTACAAGGCCATCTTCAATCTGGAAGCGCGCGTCGAACTCGACACCGGTACCCAGAGCCCCGGCCTGGTCAACCCGAATCAAGGCTTCTACCTGACCAAGGGCATGGATGCCTTTAAAACCCCGGCCCTGGCGTCGACCCTGGCGACCCTGCGCGCCGGCCTGCAGCCAGCCGTTGCCGTCAACGCCGAGAAAGCCCTGTTCGACCGTACCGCCATGGTCGGCGTGGTCACCCCGTTCGGCGCCATCCTGGTCGGCCGCATGTACACCCCTGGCTACGAAGTGTTCGCCGCGGCTGACGCGTTCGAAACCGGCACCGGCGGCACCTGGGGCGGCATCACCGGCGGCACCGCCGGCTTTACCGCGCTGGGCGCGGACATCCGCTCGCAGAAATCGATCCAGTACCGCATCGCCACCCCGTCCGGCTTCGGCGGCTCGCTCATGTACGGCACCAAGAACTCCGGCTACCTGGGCCGCTACAACAAGTTCATGGGCGGCGCGATCACCTACAAGACCAGCGTTGTCGATGTCGGCGTGGGCCACAACCAGGGTGAAGACCTGCAAGGCCGCAAGAGCCTGACCACCACCACCGTGGGCGGTTCGGTCAAGGTCGGCGACTTCAAGTTCTTCGCCGGCTACCACGACCAGGTCAACCGCAATTCGGCCCTGCTGGCCGACTACCTCGCCGTGTTCAGCGGCCAGGTCGCCCCGGGCCTGCGCGCCGCCGGCGTGCCGGCTGCCAACGTCGCCGCCCTGACCAGCATCTACACCACCAACATCACCCGCAACAGCCAGGTCGATGCCAGCAGCTACCAGTTCGGCCTGCACTACCGTCTGGGCCAGGGCCGCATCATGGCCTCGGCGGCGCGCCAGAACGACCGTACCGCGTCGAACAGCGATGCCACCCTGATGGCGGTCGGTTACGACTACAACCTGTCGGCCCGCACCGATATCTACACGGTGCTGTCGAACATCAAGAACCAGAACGACGGCCAGTACACGCCGGGCGGGGCCGGTTCGCCGGGCGGCTTCACCAAAGTCGCGGGCGAGGACAGCCGCGCCATCCAGATCGGCGTGCGCCACCGCTTCTAAGTAAGTGCGCAGAAGTTATTGTCATTTATAGCGAACAGAAGCGGATGCCTGGCAAGGCGCACGCCGCGACGCAGTGCGAGCACTGCTAGCGGTGGGCAACGCAGCAAGGCGCCGCTTATGGAAGCTGGAAATGACAAGAATTTATGTGCACTTACTTAAGCACGCGCCGGGACCTTCCCGCACTGCAAAAAAGACGCCTGCGGGCGTCTTTTTGCGTGTGAGCGCAAGCTGTCGGTTAGAATTGCGGGACGTTTTTTCGCCAGCAACACGATTCCCCGCACCAAGACTTCACGTAAAGACTCACATGACCGCCACACTGGACCCCACCGCCGTCGCCGACTACCTGGCCGGCCATCCGACCTTTTTCCAGGAACACGCCAAGCTGCTGGGCGAGGTCAAGCTGTCGAGCCCGCTGACCGGCAAGGCCGTCTCGCTCCAGGAGCGCCAGATGGAAGTGATGCGCGATAAATACAAGGCCTTGGAGCTGCGCATGGCGGACCTGGTCCGCCTGGCCGAAGCGAACGCCGCCATCGCAAACAAGTTCCACGGCTGGACCCAGACCCTGCTCAAGACGCGCCACGACAGCGACATGGCGCGCGCCCTGGTCGACGGCCTGGCCACCCACTTCGGCGTGCCGCAAGCGACCCTGCGCCTGTGGAACCTGGCCCAAGCGCATGCCGGCAACTGGTACGTCAACGGCGTGTCGGAAGATGCGCGCCTGTTCGCCAACAGCCTGCTGGCGCCCTACTGCGGCAGCAACCACGACTTCGAAGCGGTGCGCTGGCTGGCCGACGCCGGCGCGGTGCAGTCGACCGTCATTTTGCCGCTGCGCAGCAACGGCAGCGCCTTCGGCCTCTTGATCCTCGGCTCGCCCGATCCGGAACGCTTCAGCGCCAGCATGGGCACCGATTTCCTGGTCCATATCGGCGAAACCGCCAGCGCCGCGCTGGCCGCGCTGCGGGCCTGAGATGGACCATCCGGCCGAGCCGGAGCGCACCGACTGGGTCGGGCGCTACCTCGACCAGCTGGCCACCCTGCGCCAGCTCTCGCCGCACACCATCGACGCCTACCGGCGCGACCTGCAACAGTTGCACACGCTGGCCAAGGGCATGCCCTGGCAGCAGGTGCGCCAGGCCGACATCCGCCGCCTGACCTCGATCCTGCACAGCCAGGAACTGGGACCGCGCTCGATCGCCCGCAAGCTGTCGAGCTGGCGCGGGTTTTTCGGCTGGCTGTCGGAACACATGACCCTGGCGGCCAACCCGACCGACGGCGTGCGCGCCCCCAAGCGCCCGGCCCCGCTGCCGAAAGCGCTGGCGGTGGACGACGCCGTGCAGCTGGTCTCGAGCGCACCGCCCGGCCGCGCCACCCTCACCAGCGCCGAGCTGTGCAACCGCGCCATGTTCGAGCTGCTGTATTCGAGCGGCCTGCGGGTGGCCGAGCTGGCCGGGCTCGACGTCACGTACACCAAGGGCGGCGACGGCCAGGCGCCGTCGCTCGGCTGGATCGACCTGGCCTCGGGCGACGTGCTGGTCACCGGCAAGGGCAACAAGATGCGCACGGTGCCGGTCGGCAGCCATGCGCGCAGCGCGCTGGCGGCCTGGCTGGCGGTGCGCCCGCCGCCCGCCGACGGCAGCGCCGCCCTGTTCCTGTCGGAGCGCGCCACGCGCGTCTCGCCGCGCGTGGTGCAACTGCGCCTGAAACAGCACGCGATCGACGCCGGCACCCCGGTGCACGTGCATCCGCACATGCTGCGCCACTCGTTCGCCTCGCACGTGCTGCAATCGTCGGGCGACCTGCGCGCGGTGCAGGACATGCTCGGCCACGCCAGCATCACCTCGACCCAGGTCTACACCGCGCTCGACTTCCAGCACCTGGCGGCCGTGTACGACCAGGCGCACCCGCGCGCCAAGGCGAAGTAAGCCCGAAGCAGGACCGAAAACCGGGCCGGAAACGCCCTTGCGGCATGATCCGCATCAAGCCGCATGGCGGTAGTTGGAAGCAATTGGCGAAATCCGGCATAATCGCTCGATTATTCGCCCGGTCCCGGGCCGCACACTGACTGACGACAACATGGCCTTAATTCCCAGCACCATCCTGACCGGCTTCCTCGGCGCCGGCAAAACCACGCTCCTCAATCGCATCCTGCAGGAAGACCACGGGCTGAAGATTGCCGTCATCGAGAACGAGTTCGGCCAGGAAAACATCGATAACGAAATCCTGGTGCAGGACAGCAGCGAGCAGATCGTCGAGATGAACAATGGCTGCATCTGCTGCACCGTGCGCGGCGACCTGATCGTTGCGCTGACCAGCCTGGCGCAAAAGCGCGAAGCGGGCGAGCTGCACTTCGACCGCATCATCATCGAAACGACCGGCCTGGCCAATCCGGGGCCGGTGGCGCAAACCTTCTTCATGGACGAGGAAGTCGGCGTGCACTACATGCTCGACGCCGTGCTGACCGTGGTCGACGCGCGCCACGCCATGACCCAGCTCGACGACTACGAGGAAGCCCAGCGCCAGGTCGGTTTTGCCGACAAGCTGCTGATCTCCAAGACCGACCTGGTCGATACGGCCCAGCTCGACGCGCTCAAGGCGCGCCTGATGCGCATCAACCCGCGCGCGCCGATCAGCCAGGTCGACTTCGGCCGCGCGCCGCTGGCCGAGGTGCTCGACATCCGCGGCTTCAACCTCAACGACAAGCTGGAAATCGACCCGGACTTCCTCAAGGCCGAGGAAGCGCACGAGCACGAGCACGATCATGTGCACACCGACGCCTGCCGCCACGATCACGACCATAACCACCATCACGGCCGCCACAGCGACGACATCGCCGCCTTCGTCTTCAAGAGCGAGCGCCCGTTCGACCCGGCCAAGCTCGACGAATTCCTGGCCAGCCTGGTCAATGTCTTCGGTCCGCGCATGCTGCGCTACAAGGGCGTGCTGCTGATGCAGGGCGCCGAGCGCAAGGTGGTATTCCAGGGCGTGCACCAGATGATGGGCAGCGATCTGGGCGCAAAATGGGGCGAAAACGAGGAACGTGGCAGCAAAATGGTTTTTATTGGCAAAAATTTACCGAAAGATGTCTTTGTCAGCGGTTTGGAACAATGTTTGGTATAAACTATCCGGGTTTTAAGATGCCCGCTTTATCGCACCATCAGTAAAAGCCATCCCGGTGCGGGGAGTTACGAACAAGGCGGCAGTTCAGCAAGCCGTCAAGGTAGGCGCTTCGGCCGCAGCACCGCCGCTTTACCGGTGCCGCAGCCGGGTTAGCTGATAAAATGAAACCACCGTCGTATCGAAGGTAAGTGAAGTCATGACTAAAACAACTAAATCGACCGCCGTCAATACGGAAGGCCATCTCATCTCCGAAGACGAAATTCGGGCCATGGGTGAGAAGGACTACATGAATCCGGCGCAGCTGGCGTTTTTCAAGGCCCGTTTGCAGCAGCTCGAAAAAGACCTGCTCAAGAATGCCGGCGAGACCACCGAGCACCTGCGCGAAACCGTGCTCGTGCCCGACCCGGCCGACCGCGCCACGATCGAAGAAGAACACGCGCTCGAACTGCGCACGCGCGACCGCGAGCGCAAGCTGCTCAAGAAGGTGCAGCAGTCGATCGCCGCCATCGACGCGGGCGACTACGGCTGGTGCGAAGAGACGGGCGAGCCGATCGGCATTCCGCGCCTGATCGCGCGCCCGACCGCGACGCTCTCGCTCGAAGCGCAGCAGCGCCGCGAGCTGAAACAAAAACTGTACGGCGATTGAGCCTCGCCGCACGCCACCTCCGAAGAAGCATGCGGGTTCGCCCCCGCATGCTTTTTTGTTTTGCCGCTCCCGCCAATCCGACTCGAAGCTTGCCTATCGGCTACACTATGTCGGATTGTCCAGTCCAGCGGACAGCATGGGTGGCTGGCGCGCTCCGGGCCGGCATGCTACCGTGCGGCTTGGCGCTGCGGCTGGTTCCGCAGACAGATCAATCAGGGCGCTTGCTGCGGTCGGTGCGCCCGGCGCCGTTGGCGCAGTGCGCAGCGTAGAACGAGACAGGGAACGACGTGGGTATCTTCTCCATCTTCAACAAGAAGAAAACTGAGCAGCCTGGCGGCAAGAATGCGCCGGACTCGCGCCTGCGCGTCGGCGAACCGTCGCGCCTGGCCGCCGACACCGACGCCGACCGCGCGCGCCAGCGCGAGATCGCGCGCGCCACCGCGGCCAAGATCGACGCGATCGAATCGGCCATGTCGAACGACATCTTCAACACGCCCGAGCCGGCCTGGGGCAGCGGCCCGCGCAAGGCCAAGGCCCCGGCCGCCGAGGACGCCGGCAGCGACACCCTGCCGATGCTGGAACTGGCCACCACCGAGCTGCTGGCCGACGAAGACTTGCCGGACGCGCTGGTCGCGCCCCAGACCGCCCCCGTCATCGAAGAAATCGCCATCATGTTCGCCAACGACCAGATGGCCGTGACCGAGCACATGCTGCTCGACAGCCTGGCCGAGCTGGGCAAGGACGACCGCACCATCTGGTGGATGCTGTTCGACCTGTACCAGGTGGGCGGACGCCAGGAGGACTTCGACAACATTGCAATCGATTACGCCAGCCAGTTCGAAACTTCGCCGCCGTCGTGGTCGCCGCCGCTGATGCCTCCCGGCATGGAAGAGCGCACCTTCGCCGGGGTCACCCCGACCGAAGTCTTCAGCGGCGTGCTCGATGGCGAAGTGGCCCCGCGCCTGGAACGCCTGCTGCAGCGCGCCAGCGAAAACCCGGTGCTGCGCCTCGAATTCGCGCGCATCCAGAGCGTCACCCCGGACGGCTGCGCCCTGCTGCTCGAAACCATGAACCGCCTGCGCGCCAGCGACCGCGAACTGATCGTGGCCGGCGCCGCCGAACTGGCCGAGCTGGTCCACTCGACCATCGAGATCGGCCAGCGCGACGCCAGCGAAGCGCCGTGGCTGCTGCTACTGGCCCTGTTCCAGCTGCTCGACCGCGAAAAGGATTTCGAAGAAACGGCGATGGACTACTGCGTCACCTACGAGGTTTCGCCGCCCTCGTTCGAACCATCCCTGAGCACCGCCACCTCGGTCAGCATCCTGCACACCCCGCCGGCCACCGAAGGCTTCATGCTGCCGTCGGTGATCGAAGGCGCGACCGCGAGCCTGTTCGACGCCATCGACGCCTACGCCGCCGACAGCGCCGAAACGGTGCTGTTCGACTGCTCGCGCCTGGCGCGGGTCGACTATTCGGCCGCCGCCGCCCTGCTCAACCGCTTGCGCCCGATCGCGGCCGAGAAAAGAATCGAGCTGCGCGAATTGAACCATTTGGTCGCCGCACTGTTCAAACTACTGGGCTTCACGGAAGTGGCCAAGCTGTTCCCGCACAAGTACTGACCATGGCTGGCCGGCGCAGCTTGCCGGTAGCTGTCTTGCAATTTCCGTGAGCATCCCCATTTCTGGGAGGCATGCAGCCGCGCGGGAGCCCTCTCCCGGCCGGCCGCTCCATCACTGAGAGGCAACGACAATGGAACAATTTCACGGCACCACCATCCTGTGCGTACGGCGCGGCAAGCAAGTCGCGATCGGCGGCGATGGCCAGGTCACGCTCGGCAACATCGTCATGAAGGGCACGGCCCGCAAGGTGCGCAAGCTGTACCAGGGCAAGGTCCTGTGCGGCTTCGCCGGCGGCACCGCCGACGCCTTCACCCTGCTCGACCGCTTCGAAGGCAAGCTCGAAAAGCACCAGGGCAACCTGCTGCGCGCCTCGGTGGAACTGGCCAAGGACTGGCGCACCGACCGCGTGCTGCGCCGCCTGGAAGCCATGCTGCTGGTGGCCGACCATGAATCGACCCTGGTCATCACCGGCAACGGCGACGTGCTCGAACCCGAAGACGGGGTCGGCGCCATCGGCTCGGGCGGCACCTACGCCCAGTCGGCCGCCAAGGCCCTGCAGGAGAACACCGATTTGTCGCCGGCCGAGATCGTCAAAAAATCGCTGACCATCGCCGGCCAGCTGTGCATCTATACGAACATGTCGCACATCATCGAAACACTGGATTAAGGGGAAGCACCATGCCAAGCACCATGAATATGACGCCCCGCGAAATCGTTTCCGAACTCGACAAGCACGTGGTCGGCCAGGGCAAGGCCAAGCGCGCGGTCGCCATCGCCCTGCGCAACCGCTGGCGCCGCCAGCAGGTGGCCGAGCCGCTGCGCCATGAAATCACGCCCAAGAACATCCTCATGATCGGGCCCACGGGCGTGGGCAAGACCGAGATCGCGCGGCGCCTGGCCAAGCTGGCCGACGCGCCCTTCATCAAGATCGAAGCGACCAAGTTCACCGAAGTCGGCTACGTCGGGCGCGACGTCGACACCATCATCCGCGACCTGATCGACATCGGCATCAAGCAGACCCGCTCCAGCGAAATGAAAAAAGTGCGCCAGCGCGCCGAAGACGCGGCCGAAGACCGCATCATCGACATCCTGGTGCCGCCGGCGCGCGACTTCGGCTTCAACGTCACGCCGCCGCCGCTTGAAACCAAGGAAGGCGACGGCACCCGCCAGACCTTCCGCAAGCGCCTGCGCGAAGGCGAGCTGGATGACCGTGAAATCGAGCTCGACGTGGCCGAACCCGGTCCGCAGATGGAAATCATGGCCCCGCCCGGCATGGAAGAAATGACGGAGCAGATCAAGTCCATGTTTTCCGGCATCGGCGCGGCGCGCAAGAAGCCGCGCAAGATCAAGATCCGCGAAGCGATGAAGCTGCTGATCGACGAAGAAGCGGCCAAGCTGGTCAACGACGACGAGCTCAAGCAAAAGGCGATCGCCAACGTCGAGCAGAACGGCATCGTGTTCCTCGACGAGATCGACAAGATCGCCTCGCGCTCCGAAATGGGCGGGGCCGATGTCTCGCGCGCCGGCGTGCAGCGTGACCTGCTGCCGCTGGTCGAGGGCACCACGGTCAACACCAAGTACGGCATGATCCGCACCGACCACATCCTGTTCATCGCCTCGGGCGCGTTCCACCTGGCCAAGCCGTCGGACCTGATTCCCGAATTGCAGGGGCGCTTTCCGATCCGGGTCGAGCTCGAATCGCTGTCGATTGCCGATTTCGAATGCATCCTGACCAGCACCGATGCCTGCCTGACCAAGCAGTACGAAGCGCTGCTGGCGACCGAGGACGTCAAGGTCGAGTTTGCGCCGGACGGCATCACGCGCCTGGCCGAGATTGCGTTTTCGGTCAACGAGCGCACCGAGAATATCGGCGCGCGGCGGCTGTACACGGTGATGGAAAAGCTGCTCGAAGAAGTGTCGTTTACCGCCAGCGAAACCGGCGGCAGCGTGGTGGCGATCGATGCCGCGTACGTCAACGAGCGTCTGGACAAACTGGCCGACAACGAAGACCTGTCGCGCTACGTGCTGTAAGGAGGCGCGCGATGGCGAACAAGGCACTGGCGACACGGCAAAAGATGCGCATCACCGTCAAGCCGACGCAGCAGGTTGCCAAGGTGCGCAACCCGGTGGCCGTGGCAGCCAAGCTGCGCGCCGCCGGACCGCACGCCAAGGGGCCGGCGCAGGAACGCCAGGCGGCCAAGCGCGCGCTCAAGAAGGCCAAGCTGGTGCCGGAGGACGAATGACCTGGAATTACCGGGTCATGGACAAGGCAGGGCAACTGGCGGTTTATTCGGTGTATTATGATGATGGCAAGGTGATCAGCTCGAGTATCTTGCCAGAAGCGCCATCGGGCGGGACGCTGGAAGAATTGCGCAATTGCTGTGCACTGTATATGGAAGCGTTGACGACACCGGTGCTGGAGTACACGGAGTAAATCCGGGGGCCGCCAGCGGGCGCCCTGAAGGGCGCCCGCGATCAGGCCATCTGGTGTGCGCGTCCTAGAATTGCAGGTTCTCCCCAGCTACGGTTTAACCAACCAGGAAGGGCGGTCCCCATCTATAATTACAAACTAATTAACTACTTTATTTGCAACAATAGAGAGGGAAATATCAATGCTAGAGCCGCAATTTCTGTACATTGAAGAGGCCACTTTTTTAACGCACGATTTCTTCCGCAATGGAAATGCATCGGGGCCGAGACTGGATAACGTCCGCCCATTCCATGACGTTGCGATCATAACGACCAACGGCATACAAACCATCATCGCCAATGGTAACGGCATTTCTTTAAACACAAAATTTGACCCCAAGCGCAAAAATACTTGGAAAATTCCTGTGAATACCCCGCTGCCATCCGGGGTAAAGTTGGTAAAAGACCTTCGCCCGGGACACGACGGCCATTATATGCTGGCGCCAGCGAAGAGCATGCCGTTTGCGAAGTTCATCGGCTTGCTTCAAGAGCTTGTAATGCACTGCCATAAAGTGAGTTAAATATGATTAATACGACAAAATCGGGGATCTCGCTATCGCTGCTGATGGGTGACGCAGTAGTGCTGCGCCAGGCTATCGCTGCGCGCATGTCGAAAATGGATGCAGTAGACACTGAAAGCATCGATGAAGACGCATTGGCCGAACTGTACGAAGATCGCGACGCTTTGCAGCGCCTGCAAGACTACATTCAGCACGAATTCGCAGAAGCGTTTGGAACCCCACCGCCGGAAGCTGATGCCAGCTATGAAAATGACCTGAAGTAGGGAATGTCAGCCGGAACCGCCGAAAATTCCGCGCCCCTGCCAGGTCCGGTTGAAGCCTGGGAAGTCGGCACGGTGGTGTCAGACAATGCCAAAACCGACCTTAAGTTGGCGTGATTTTCACCATGTGCCTGACGTCAAGCTGAGGTATGGATCAAGCTGACGAGCGACACACAGCGGCGCGGAATTTTCGGCGGTTCCGGCTTACGCCCCCCAGCTGGACCAGCAAGGAAAATCGTTCATCCACCACTGGAAGTTTGTACCAACACGGGTATTGCTGGCGAGCTCTTCGAGACAGCCCGCCTTGGTGATTCTGATGGGTCCATAGGTGATGTGTGGTGGGTTGTCGGCAACGCCGGGTGGCGAGGCAAGCGCCGAATCACCGATGCTAGCGTCGATTCCGATCGGGAGCTTGTCGCAGTAGCGCATCGACGACGGGGACGGGCATGTTGAGTACAGCGAGGATATCAAACGATCAAGGCAAGGGCCGCCAGCGGGCGCCCTGGCGGGCGCCCGCGATCAGGCCATCTGGTGCGCGCGTCCTAGAACTTGTAGGCCGCGCCTAAGGTCAGTAAATGTACTTGCGTGCGTGCCAGCGCGCCGAAACCCGCCCTGAGCACATCGTAATCGGCCGTCAGCGACAGATGCTTGTCGAGCGCATAGGCCATCCCCAGCCCGCCCGTCACCCCGGTCGAGGCGTTTGACGCCCCATCGAACTTGCCCGACAAGCGCGCCAGCCCCGCCCTGGCGTGCACCGACAGCGCATCGGTCTCGCGTGAACTGATCCGGTACGACAGCCCCGCTCCCCGCAGCGACGCCGCGCCATGCTCGCGCGCCAGGCTCATCTTGCCGCTGCGGTAGCCCACCAGCTCGACCGAACTGGTCAGCTCGGAACCCTGCCACGCGCTGAACGGCGCAAAATTGAAACCGGCGAACAGCTTGCCGCTGCCATTGTCCTGTCCCTTGCACCCATCCCCCGCACCGCAAGGCGCGCTGAACTGCATGCGCCCTGCCGCGCCGCCCACATAGATCGGGCTGGTATCGCCGTAGCTGGCGGCGCTGGCGGCGCCGCTGAACACGGTCAGCAGGATGGCGGCAAGCAGCGGGGTTTTCGGCATCGGTTCACTTTCGCTATACAGCGTGAGGGGAATGAAGCCAGTGTCCTGCTTTTCCTCAAAAAGTACTATCTTCTTGTGCGAAGCACCGAAATTCGGTACATTGAGTATCGGATAACACTACATTTTGCCCTTAAAGGAATCGCATGAGCTCACCTGAGCTGGTCATACAAGTGCTGCGCGCCGAGTTGCGCGCGGCGGGCATCACGTACAAGGCGCTGGCCGCACGCATCGGCATGAGCGAGTCGAGCGTCAAGCGCATGTTCGGCCAGAAAGATATGGCGCTGTCGCGCCTGGCGCAAATCTGCAAGGCGGCCGGGGTGCCGCTCGAAGACGTGCTGCGCCGCGCCGCCGACGCCCGTCCGCAGGCCGACACCCTCACCCCGACCCAGGAAAAGTCGCTGATGGCCAATCCGCGCCTGTTGCTGGTCGCCATCTGCTGCCTGGGCAACTGGACGCTCGACCAGATCATCGAAACCTACCAGCTGAGCGAGCCCGAATGCATCGGCCTGATGGTCGAACTGGACCGTCTCGGCCTGATCGAACTGAAACCCCTGAACCGCTACAGCATGCGCGTCTCGACCACCTTCCGCTGGCTGCCGGACGGGCCGGTGCAGCAGTATTTCCGCGAGCATGTGGTGGAAGACTATTTCAGCGGGCGCTTCGACGGCGCCGGCGAAACCTTGCTGTGCCTGCCCGCGCGCCTGTCGCTGGGCAGTTCGCGCGAATTGCTGCTGAAAATCCAGCAGCTGGCGGCCGAGCTGGCGCGCCTGCACCAGGCCGACCGCCGCCTGGCCCGCGACGAGCGCGACGGCGTGACCCTGCTGCTCGGCTTTCAATCGTGGGAGTCGAGTGCGTTTACCGCGCTGCGGCGCGCTTAGGCTCGCCGGCGGCTACCAGATCGGCCCGAGGAACAGATAGGCGGTGCCGCCGCCGTGGATGGTCTTGCCGGCGCCCACGTAGACCGGGCCGAAGCGCGTGTCGACCGACAGAAAACCGCTGACGGCTTGCTTGAAGGCGGCGTCGCCCTGCACGATCTGGCGGTCGAAAGCACCGCCCGCTTCCAGCGAAAAGCCGGCGCGCACGGTGCCGCCCAGGGTCACCGGCAAGGCACCGATGCGGCGCGCCATGACCAGCCGTCCAAAAACGATGCGGTTGCCTTCCACCGATTCCGGCAGCGAGCCCGACAAACGCAAGAATCCGCCCAGGCTGAGCGGCGCGGCGCCGCTGCTGGCGATCGCGTATTCGCCGTACACATGGCCGGCCCAGTCGCGCGTGCGGAAGGCGGAGAGGCCGAGCACGGAAAACTGCGCCAGCGCACCGGCGCCGTCGGCGTCGCGGCCGCGCCCGGCCAGCTGGGCGTCGAGAAAATTGCCGCGGCTGGGAAAGCCGAGCGAGTCGAGCGTGTCGATGCGGTAGCGCAGGAAACTATAGTTATTCTCCGCGCGCGCGCCGCCGCTTTGCTCGGGAATCACCGCGCGCACACCCAGGCTCTGGCGCACCACGCCGAAGCGCACGTCGCCCCAGTTGCCCAGTTCACGCCCCAGCACCAGGCTCACCGAGCGCTGCGAAAAGGCGACGCGGCTCTGGCGCCGGCCGTACTTGAACACGTCGAACGCGCTGGAACCGTACTGGGCGTCGGGCGCCACGTACCAGGGCGAACCGGGGCCGAGCGGCTGGTGGAACTGCACGCCGATGCCGCGCTCGTCGCCGATCTGGGCCGTGGTGCGCAGCTCGCCGCCCCACGGGTTCATCGAGGAACGCACGTGCATCACTTTGAGCGCAAAGCGGTTGGCGTCGTCGAAGTCGCTGGCCAGTTCCAGCCCCACGCGCAGGCGGCTGTTGGTCCAGCCGGCCTCGGTGGCGCGGATCGCCACCGCGCGCTGGCCGCCCTCGTCGTCGATATCGGTTTCGACCCGCTCCAGGTCGCCGCGCCCGTACAGGCTGTTGGCGGCGCGTCGCACCTGGTCGCGCGTGCGGGTCTGGCCCTGCGCCAGGCCGGACTGCACTTGCAGGATTTTCGGGTTGATGCGCCCGCTGCTCTCGACCTTGACCTCGGCCAGCAGCAGCGGCGTGTCCGATAGCGGCGGCGTGGCCAGGCGGTTGTTTTCGAACAGCGCGTAGCCGGCAGCGGGCAGCGCCAGCGCCGCCAGGCGCGGCGCCAGGGCCCGCGTGGCCGCCTCGCCGCCCTTGATGGCGTTGTCGATATTGCGGAAGTCCAGGAAACTGGTGCCGCTCAGGTCCGGCGAGATCAGGACATCGTCCGGGCCGAGTTCCTTGATCGAGCGCTGCACGTTCTGCTCGGTCAGGATGTTGATCATCTGCTGCGCCACGCCGAGCGCGCTGCCGAGGTTCTTTTCGGGCGCCAGCGGGGTGCCGACGTTGACCGCGATGATGATGTCGGCGCCCATCTTGCGCGCCAGGTCGATCGGCAGGTTGCGCACCAGGCCGCCGTCGACCACGAGGCGCTGGTTGACCCGCACCGGCGCGAACACGCCCGGCACCGCCAGCGAGGCGCGCATGGTCAGGAACAGCGGGGTGTCGACCAGGTCGACCAGGTCGCCGGTGACCAGGTCCGAGGCGACCGAGCGAAACGGCAGGCTGAGTTGATTGACCGGGCGGTCGCGCGTGCCGGCCGGCAGCAGGCGCGCCAGGGCCAGTTCCAGCGCGGCGTTGCCGGCCGCCGCCGGCGGCAGCGAAACGCCGTCGCGGTGCAGGCCGAACTCGATGCGGGACGGCAGCATCACGTCTTCTTCGCGGCGCCGGAACGCGAGGTCTTCGCGCGCCGGACGGTCGGCCACCACGCGGTCCCAGTCGGTGTGGCGCGCCATCTGTTCCAGGTCGGCCACCGAGGAGCCGGCCGCGTAGGCGCCGCCGATCACGCTGCCCATGCTGGTGCCGACCACGATGTCGACCGGCACGCGCAGCTCGCGCAGCACGCGCAGCACGCCGATGTGGGCGAAGCCGCGCGCGCCGCCGCCGGAGAGCACCAGCGCCACGCGCGGACGCGCCGCCACACTGGCGCCGGCGCCGCCATCGGACGCGGCGGGAGCCTGCGCCAGGGCGGCGCCCGCGGGCAGGCCGAGGGCGCAGGCTGCGGCCAGCACGCACAGTCGCTTCATGGGCACCCTATTGGGTCGGCGGCTGGTTGTCGTTGTTGCCGGGGCTGACCACGGTGCGGTTCGGCCCCGGCATCTGCGGCGGCGGCGCGTTGGCCGCCGGCGGCGTTGGCGACAGCCCTTGCGCGGCGTCCGGCGGCGGCGCCGGCGGCGGGTTCGCGGCGCTGTTGTCGGCCGGCGGCGGGGCCGGCATCGGCGGCGCCATCTCGGGGCCGGCCTTGGCGTCGGTGGCCAGTTCGATGCGCTTCTCGACGCCGCCTTCGGACAGCATCACGTAACGCGGGAACACCGCGCTGACGGTCACGCCGGGGGCGACTTCGCGCCCGACCTTGAGCGCGCGCGGCGGCTGGCCGTCGGCCACCAGGATGGCGGCGCTGTCGCGCCCGGCCGAGATCACGCCGGTCAGCTGGTAATTGCTGACCACGACGGTGGCGGCCTGGCCGCCGAACAGGGTGGCGGCGGCATCCGGCGCGGGCACCGGATCGGGCGCGCTGGCGGCGGCGACGATCGGGCGCTGCTCGCCCTTGATGAACTGCATGGCCCAGTAGGCGATCGAGGCCGACAGGAGAACCACGGCGAGCAGGCTGAAAACTATTGGCAAACGCTTCATTACATTCCTTTTTACCGCACCAGCTGATTGATTTCAATAATAGGCATCAGCACCGCGAGCACGATCAGCAGCACCACCACGCCCATGGCCAGGATCAGCACCGGTTCGAGCAGGCCGGCGATGGTGAGCGTGCGCCGCTCCAGGTCCTGCTGCTGCGAATTGGCGGCCCGTTCCAGCATGGCCGGCAGTTCGCCGGTGATCTCGCCGGCGCGGATCATGTGGATCAGCATCGGCGGAAAGTGCTTTTGCGCCGACAGCGCGCGCGCCAGGCTGACGCCCTCGCGCACGCTGGCGCTGGCCTGCTCGACCAGCTCCTTCATGGCGACGTTGGACAGGGTATCGCGGCTGGTGTCGAGCGCGCGCAGGATCGGCACGCCCGAGCCGGTGGTGATCGCCAGGGTACTGGCGAAGCGCGCCGTGTTCAGGCTGCGCTCGAACTTGCCGTAGATGGGCGCGGTGAGCAGCCAGGTATGCCAGCGCCGCTTGAGCACCGGGTTGCGCAGCGCGCGCCGCCACATCCAGAAGGCCCCGACCAGCAAGATGCCGACGATGATGCCGTAGGCGCGCACGAAATTCGACACGCCCAGCATCATGACGGTCAGCAGCGGCAGCTTTTGCTTGGTGTTGGCGAACACCGAGACGATCTGCGGCACCACGTAGGTGAGCAGGAAGATCACGATCGCGAACGCCACCACGGTGACGATGGCCGGATAGGTGAACGCCAGGCGCACCTTCTGCACCAGCGCGTTGCGCCGTTCGATGTAGTCGGCCAGGCGCGAGAGCACGCGCGCCAGGTGGCCGATCTGCTCGCCCGAGGCCACCAGCGCGCGGTAAATCTCGGCAAAGTCGCGCGGATGGCGCGAGAGCGCGTCGGAAAACGGCGCGCCGCCCATCACTTCCGAGCGGATCGAGGCCACCAGGTCGCGCACATACGGGCGCTCGGCCTGTTCCAGCAGGGCCGTAAAAGCTTGTTCGAGCGGCAGGCCGGCCTCCAGCAGACTGGCCAGCTGGCGCGTGAACAGCGCCAGTTCGACCTGCGACAGGCGCTCGCCGAAGCCGCGGCTCTTCTCGACGCCGGCGGCGTCGAGCTGGGCCGCGATGGCGTCGACCATCAGCGGGGTCAGGCCCTGCAGGCGCAGGTCGGCGCGCGCCGAACGGGCGCTGTCGGCGTTGACCACGCCCTTGCGGGTGCTGCCGTCGCCATCGACGGCTTCATAACGGAATGCGGGCATGGTGTTCGGCCTAGTCCTTGGTCACGCGCAGCAATTCGGCCTGCGTGGTGGTGCCGTTGTCGAGCCAGCGCTGGCCATCCTCGCGCATGGTTTTCATGCCGCTGGCCTGGGCCGCCACGCGGATCTCGGCTTCCGAGGCGCGGTTGTGGATCTGGGCGCTGATCTTGTCGTTCGTTTGCAGCAGTTCGTACACGCCGACCCGGCCGTGGTAGCCGGTCTGGCCGCACTTGTCGCAGCCGACCGCCTTCCACTGGACCGACCGGCCCTGCGGGGTTTCGACCTCGTCGCGCACCTTGCAGTGCTCGCACAGTTTGCGCACCAGGCGCTGCGCCATCACGCCCAGCAGCGACGACGACAGCAGGAACGGTTCGATCCCCATGTCGAGCAGACGGGTGACCGCCGCCGCGGCGTCGTTGGTGTGCAGGGTGGCCAGCACCAGGTGGCCGGTGAGCGAGGCCTGGACCGCGATCTGCGCCGTTTCCAGGTCGCGGATCTCGCCGATCATGATCACGTCCGGATCCTGGCGCAGGATCGCGCGCAGGGCCTTGGAAAAGCTCATGTCGATGCGGGCGTTGACCTGGGTCTGGCCGACGCCGATCAGGTCGTACTCGATCGGGTCTTCCACGGTCAGGATGTTGGTGGTCGAGGCGTTCAGGCGCGAGAGTGCCGCGTACAGGGTGGTGGTCTTGCCGGAGCCGGTCGGCCCGGTGACCAGCACGATGCCGTGCGGCTGGTTGATCAGTTCATCGAACTGCGGCAGCAGGGCCGCGTTCATGCCCAGGTGCGACAGGTCGAGGCGGCCGGCTTCCTTGTCGAGCAAACGCAGCACCGCGCGTTCGCCATGCCCGGTCGGCAGGGTCGAGACGCGCACGTCGACCGGCTTGCCGCCCACGCGCAGGGTGATGCGGCCATCCTGCGGCAGGCGCTTTTCGGCGATGTCGAGCTGCGCCATGATCTTGATGCGCGAGATCAGCGAGGCGTGGATGGCCTTGCGCGGACGCACCACGTCGCGCAGCGAACCGTCGATGCGAAAGCGCACCACCGAGGTCTGTTCGAACGGCTCGATGTGGATGTCGGAGGCGCCTTCGCGCAGCGACTGCGTCAGCAGCGCGTTGATCATGCGGATCACCGGGGCGTCGTCGGACGATTCGAGCAAGTCTTCGATGGCCGGCACGTCCTGCAGCAGCTTGGTCAGGTCGAGATCGGCGTCGAATTCGTCGGCCACCTGCGAGGCGTCGCCGCCGGCGCCGGCGTAGGCGCTGGCAATCGCCGCTTCCAGGTCGGCCCGTTCCATCGAGCGCAGCGCGATGCGGCCGAAGCGGCGCGAGACTTCCGCGATCGCCGCCGGCGCGGTGGCGCCCGAGACCCAGACTTCGATCGGATGCTCGCCATTGTCGGGCGAGCGCGCCAGCACGCCGAAGTCGCGCGCGAAGGCGTAAGGTAAAAGATTGCTCATCGCTGGGTTGTCCGCTTCTGGGTTATCCGCTTCTGTGTTGTCCGCGTCTTCATCACTTCGTGGCCGGACGATACATATTCACATCGGCCGGGTTGATCGTGGCCGGGGCGGACAAGGGACGCTCGGTGGTGCTGCCCGGCGCCGGGGCCGGCGTGGCGGGCGCCTGGCTTGGTCGCTGCAGCATCGGCGCCATGGTGCCGCCCGGCGGCGGCTGGCCGTTGGTCAGGGGCGGCAGCACCGGGGTGCCGTAGTCGGGCATGACGATACTGTCTTTCGGTCCGCCCACGGCCTGGCCGGCCGAGCGCATGAAATCGTAGCGGTCGGTGGCGATGACGTTGCTGTCTTCCTTGCTGCGCACGATCACCGGGCGCAGGAACACCATCAGGTTGGTCTTGGTGCGGCCGCGCTTGCGGTACTTGAACAGGTTGCCGAGCACGGGAATGTCGGCCAGGCCGCGCACCCGTTCTTCGTTGTCGCTGGTGTCGTCCTTGATCAGGCCGCCCAGCACGATGATCTGGCCATCGTCGGCGATCACATTGTTTTCGATGATGCGCACATTGGTGGTCACGCCCGAGGGCGCGGCCAGCGAGGACTGGTCGACGTTCGAGGTCTCGTGGTAGATCGCCATCTTGATGGTGCCGCCTTCCGAGATCTGCGGACGCACCTTGAGGGTCAGGCCGACATCCTTGCGCTCGATGGTCTGGAACGGGTTGCCGCCGGCGGCGCCACCGGTGTTGGTGGTGAAGCTGCCGGTGATGATCGGCACGTTCTGGCCGACCTTGATGGTCGACAGTTCGTTGTCGAGCGTGAGCATGTTCGGCGTCGACAGGATGTTGGCGTTGCCGGTGGTTTGCAGCGCGTGGGCGATCGCGCCCAGGCCCAGTTCTCCCGCGACCTGCTTGAAGATGCCGATCGACAGGCCCGCGCCCGGCGTGGCCGCGCGCCCGGCCGCGGCCAGCTTGAGCAGGGCGTTGTTGCCGGCCACGTTGGTCGAGTTCTGCAGCGCGCCGACCCGGTACTTGCTGTTTTCGGTGCCGGTGATGCCGAGCCACTGGACCCCGAATTCGGCCGCGTTTTCGGCGTTGACTTCGACGATCAGCGATTCGATGTAGACCTGGGCGCGGCGCACGTCGAGCTGGTCGATGACGGCGCGCAGGTTGCGGTACACCGCGTCCGGGGCGGTGATGATCAGGGTGTTGGTGGAGGCGTCGGCCTGGATGAAGCCGGCCCCGCTGCCGCCGCTGCCGCCGCCGGTCTGGCTTTGCTGCGCCATGCTGTTGCCGGCGCCGCTGTTCTGGTTGTTCCCGCCGGTCATGCTGTTGCTGGCGCCGCCGCCGCTGGCCACGCTGCCGCCGGTGGTGCCCTGCTGCTGCTGGGGCAGGGCCGAGGAGTCGGACGAGACCACCGCGCGCAGGGTTTGCGCCAGCTTGGTGGCGTCGGCGTTTTTCAGGTACACCACGTGCACGTTGCCCGCTTCCGAGGTCGGCTGGTCGAGCTTGGCGATCAGCGACTTGGCCAGGCTGGCGCGCGCCGGCGACGGCGCGCGCAGCACCACCGCGTTGGTGCGCGGATCGGCCACCACGCTGATGCGGCCCGAATCGCCACCGGCGCTCGGCTCCATCAGCTTGTTGACCATGGTGGCCAGGTCGGAGGCGATCGCGTGGCGCACGGGAATCACGTCGAGGTCGGCCGCCACCGGGGCGTCGAGCGCGGCGACGATCTTGGCCAGGCGGCGCAGGTTGTCGGCGTAATCGGTGATGACCAGGCTGTTATTGCCCGGATTGGCCATGATCGAATTATTCGGCGAAATGAGCGGGCGCAAGACCGCGGTCAGGTTGGCCGCCGATTCGTGGCTCAGGTGAAAAATCTGGGTGGCGATCTGGTCGCCCTTGATCCTGGCGCCGCCCACCCCGACCTGGGTCGGCGACGATTGCAGCTTGGCCTCGGCTTCCGGCACCACCTTGGCGTAGCCGTCGCCGGTGACCACGGCGTAGCCCTGCAGGCGCAGCGCCGAGGTCAACAGGCCGAAGGCCTGGGCCTTGGTGACCGGTTTTTCCGACGTCACGGTCAGGGTGCCCTTGACGCGCGGATCGATGATGAAGGTCATGCCGGTGTAATGGCCGACCGCCTTGATGACCGATTCGATGTCGGCGCCGACGAAATTGAGGGCGGCCGACTCGTCCGGGGCCGCCAGCGCGGGGGCCGGGGCTCCCGCGACCGCGCAGCACAGCAGGACGCCGGCGGCAATGCGGCGCAGCGCCGGGGAAGGGAAAGTGCTCAGTGACTGTTTTTTCATCATTTAAACTCTAAGGCGATAGTTTTCTTGCCGTCCACCATTCGGCGCTGGCCCAGTAAATTCAGGAGATTGCCCAGCGTTTCTTCATATCCATCGGCGGCTTGTGCCGTGCCGGAAAACTGGAAGCGGCCCTGGTTCAGGCTGCCCTTTCCCGCCAACAACAAGGCACCGCGTTCGGTCTTCAAATTCAGTTGTGCCTGCTGACCCTGCCAATCCATGGTCATCTTGTAGCTTCCCAGCACCTTGATCGGGGCCATGCGCGAGCCCATTTCGTTCAGTTCCAGGGTGGTCACCCCGTCCACCGCGATGGCCTTGCCGCCATTCAGGGCGGCCAGGCCCAGGGTGGTCCACGACAGCTTCATGTCGCCCGACAGCGCCAGCGTGTTGAGCGGCGCGCCCAGGCCGGCCAGGCCTTCGGCCGGCAGCAGCAGCGCGGCCGGACTGACCTGCCACTGCGACCAGCTGCCGGTCAGGCGCACCGGCTGGCTCAAGGCCAGCGGGTTTTCCAGGCTCATGTCGACCGAGCCGAGCAGGGCCAGGGGCGACAGGGTCCAGGCGAAGCGCCCCGGCAGCAGCGGCGTGACCGCGCCACCCGGCCCGGGCGCGCCGCCGATAAAGGCCGAGCCGCGCCAAAGCGTACCCTGCGCATCCCCCAGAGTCAAACGCCCGCCGGTCTGGCGCTCGATGACGTCGCCCAGCCAGGCGGCCGGCGCGAACGCCAGCACGGTGAGGGCGACGGCCAGCACGATGGCGCCCAACCATAGCACGGCGCGCATCATCGCGAACCCGCATCCGCGTTCTGGCGCAAGGTGATGGTGGCGTCGACCTGGCCGGCCGGGGCAGAAGCCGTGGTGGGGACGGTAATCGCCGCTTCCAGCACGCTGACCCGGTTTTCAAGGCGCTGCGCCTCGAGCCAGGCGTACAGATTGGAAAACGCCACGGCGCTGAGCTGGACCTTGGCGTACTCGCCCGTCATGCTGACCTGCTCGGGCTTGATGCCGCGCGCGCTCAAGCTGGCATTGAGCGTCTCGCGCGACATCGGCGTGACCTGCGGCGGCGTCTGGCCGGCCAGTTCGGCGGCGGTCTTGGCCAGCGCTTCGAGCTGGGCCTTCTGCTGCTTGAGCAGGGGCAGTTCCTTGCGCAGACGCGCGCTGCCTTCCAGCGCGGGCGCCAGCAACACGCCGTACACCAGCGCCAGCAGCGCAATGGCGCCGCCGATGGCCAGGAACTTGCGCTCTTGCTCGGTGCGCGCCATCCAGTACAGCGCCAGCTTGTCCTTGAAACCGGTCAGCGCGGTCAGGGCGCTCATGGTTTCGCTCCCGAAGTGCGTACCAGCAAGGTGCCGGCGGCCACTTCACTGACGTCGAGCTTGTGCTTTTGCAGGCCGGGCTGGAGGTTGGCGGCCAGGGCCGGATCGGCGCCTTCGGGCTTGAGCTTGACCGTCATGGCGCGCTCGCGGAAAGTGATCGAGGCCAGCTCGGGCGGCTTGCCCAGGGTGCGCATGGCTTCGCCCAGGGCGGCGGCCTGGAAGGTGAATTCCTCGGGGCCGACCTGGCCCGAAGCGCCGCGCGCCTGGGCGATTTTCTGCTGCATCTGGCGTTCCAGGTTGTTGCTGATGACGGTCTCCTTCGGATAGGCGGCGCGGAAGATCTGCACCATGCCCGTGCGCGTGTTGTCGGCTTCGCGCTTCAAGCGCAGCCACTGGTAATTGATGCCGGCCAGGTTGACCGCCACCGCCAGCAGGGCCAGGCGCACCGGCCACTTCCAGCGCTGCCAGTCACGCGTGCGGGCGCCGGCCGCGCCCAGGCCCGGCACCAGGTCGAGCACCGTGCTTTTCGAGCCGGCGATCCAGTGCGCCCAGTGCTCGGCTTCGAGCGTGACGGCCGGTCCAGCTTCGGCCAGCAGGGCCTGGTATTCGCCCAGCTGCTGTTCGGGCACGTACAGGGTCAGGGGCGTGTCGCCGGCCAGCGCACGCACCGTTTGCAGAGCCAGCGCCGGCTCGCCGGCCAGCGCCAGCCCCAGGCCGTGATACTGGCCATGGCGGATGGTGATGCCGGCGCCGTCGATGGCGGCCGAGGCATTGCCCGGCGCCAGCGGCAGGCACAGCTGGGCGGGAAAGGCCGACACCGAGCGCGCGCCCATGGCCAGCAGCGAGCGCACCAGCGCTTCGAGCCAGGCGCGCTGGGCCACGGCGACGGGGCGCATGCCGTCCGCGGCGGTGGCGGGCGCGGCCACCAGCACGCATTCTTCCGGGTCGCCCAGCACTTGTTCTTCGACCAGGTTGGGCAGCGCGGTGCGCAGGCGCGCCGCCGACAGCGGCGGCACCTTAATGTGCAGCAAGGTCACATCGGCCGCGGCCAGCAGCAGCACCACGCGCCGGCTCGACGCCACCAGGTCGCCCATGCCTTTCAGCACGCCCTCGCCCTGCTGGATCAGGGCGCCACCGTCGGCGACCAGCGCGAAGCGGGCCAGCGGCCCGTCGCTGTCAGCCCTGGCCGGATGCCGGATATATAAAGTAGTCAAACCATCTCGCTTTCGTTCTTAATTTTGCCGTACCCAGACGGTCGTGGTGGTGACACGATCGTCCAGCCCGCGCTTGACCAGCGCTTCCGCGTCGAGCGCGGCCCGGTCCAGGCGGATCCGGCTTTTTACCAGGAAAAATTCGCTCTTGAAACTATAGGTCTTCTTGATCACGTCTTCTTTGTGGCCATACAACTGTTCCTTGAAACCGTCGTCATGCAGAAAATACGCGGTCTTGCGGCGCGCCACCAGGGCGGTCGCTTCCGACACCGACATGCCGACCACGATCGCGGCCAGCACTTCGGCCGGAGCGGTGTTGGCGTTGATACTGGTCTTTTCGGGCAGCACGATGGCGAACGGGCGCAGGCGGTTGACCGTTTCGACGGTGTAGCCGGGAATCGACAGCAGGTCGTCGAGCTGGGTCAGGGCCAGCGGCGCCGTGTCGCTCGAGACCGGGGCCGTCACCACGTCGGGGTCGATCGGCGGCGGCTGGCCGTTCTCGTCGAGTTTCTTTGCCTCCGCCACCGCGCCGGCGGCCACCGCCAGCGCGGTGCGCTGGGCCAGGGCCGGGTCGAGCTGCAGGTTTTGCAGCAGGCGCTGGTAGATGCCGACGTGGATCTTGTCGACATCGCGGCCGTTGGCCAGGTTGAGCAGGTTGTAGCGCGCGTTGGCGTCCGAGATCTGGCCCGACAGGGTGGCGTCGAACACCTCGCCCTCGACCCGCTCGCGCTCGATGTACTGGTCGAGCCGGGTTTCGGCCAGCGGCGTGTTCCACACCGCGTTCAGGGTGGTCAGGCTGCGGTTGTCGATGCCGTCCTGGCGCAGCACCAGGCGCGCCCAGTCGAGCGCGCCGCGCAGGATCCACTTGGTCTGCAAGTGCAGGCGCTGGTTTTCCATCGAGCGCACCTGGACCTGCTGCTGCCAGAACAGGCTGGCGACAATGGTCACCGACAGCATGGTCAGCAGCAGGGCCGTGATGATGGCCACGCCCTGCTGGCGGCGCGGATAGGGGCGGCGCATCACATGCCCCCCAACAGAAAGGACTTGGTCATCACGGCCGCCACATTGTCGACCTGCAACTGCACCTGGAGCCCGGTCGGGGCCAGGCTGGGCGGCGCGACCGGGGCCAGCTGCTGCTGTTGCTGCTGTTGCTGGGTGGGGACCGCCTGCGCCAGCGGCTGCGTGTTCTGGCGCCAGCCATTGTTTTCCCAGGTCATGATCTGCATCGCGCTCACGCCCGATTGCAGGGTGACCGACGGGCTGGTGTCGGCATTGCTGATGGCGGCCTGCCACATCACGTCGAGCTGGACTAGGTCGCGCGTGCCATTGCTTTCGCGCCGCGTGAGCATGCGCTCGACGATGCGGTAAGTGACCACTTGCATCCGGGCCGCGTCGTTTTCGTTGTAGACGCTGCGCACCAGGGTCAGGCGGTCGGGCGCGGACAGCAGGTAGGGACGGCCCTGCAGCAGGCCTGGCGTGGCCAGGTGCTCGCAGTCGCTCTGCATCTGGGCAAAGGCGAGCTGCATGCCGCGCGCCGATTCGAGCTGGAGGGTGAGCGCTTCGCGCGCCCGCACGATGCTGTCCAGGCCGCGATAGCCGAGCACCGCCACGATGGCCAGGATACTGATCGCCACCAGCAGTTCAATCAGGGTGAAGCCACCTTGCCGCTGCCGTTTGCCGTACTGCCCGCGCCGACTCATTCGTTGAGCACCAGTTGGACCAGCTTGATGATGCGGCGTTCCGGACTGGCGCTGTCGAACACGCTGACCTCGACCCGGCGCAGGCGCGGATTCGGGCTGGCCAGCACTTCTTCCTGGCACAGCAGCTTGAGGTCGCCCTGGGGACATTCGTAACTGTTCTTGCCGATGGCCGGATATTCCTTGGCCAGGCGGATCTGCACCAGCCGGTTTTCGGCCGACCAGGTGGCCATCATGGCGGCGCGCAGGCCGGCGCTGTTGGACGTGAGGCTGCCCACCGCGCGCAGCGAGGCGCCCAGCGCGGTGCCGATGATGACGAGCGCCACCAGCACTTCGAGCAGGGTGAAGCCGGACTGGCGGGAAGATGGACAACGGTCAGGAGCGCGCATCATGTTTTCAGCTGGTTTACTCAACGACAAAGTGGCCGATGCCGTCGGCCCGGATGGCAACCCGGTCGTCGCCGATCGCCAGGGTCAGCACGAACGGCTTGTCGACCGGCTCGCGCCCGAAGGTGATGCGCACCGGACCGCCGCCGACCGATACCGGCGGGTCGAGCAGCAGCTGCACCGGCGCACCCTTGAAGGGACGCTCGCGCAGCAGGTCGTCGCGCGTGACCGGTTCCCAGATCGCTTCGTTACGCACCAGGAAGCGATAGCGTTCGGTATCGGCTTCGAAGGCCACCAGGCGGTTGCGCACGATGGCTTCGTCGCGCGCCAGCTGCAGCAGCAAGGCCAGGCGGCGCGCCTCGTTCTCCAGGTTCTGGCGCGGGCTCGGCATGGCATTGATCGAGACCATGCCCAGCACGATGCCCATGATGACCATGACGACCATCACCTCGATCAGGGTGAAGCCGCGCGCGGCGCGCAGTGCCTTCATCACGCTCAAGCGACCCGGGCCGGCTTACTGTTCCCAGGAACCGATATCGGCGTCGTCGCCGGTACCGCCCGGCAAGCCGTCGGCGCCGAGCGAGAACACGTCGACTTCGCCCTGCACGCCGGGCGAGAGGAACTGGTAGGGGTTGCCCCACGGGTCCTTCGGCAATTTATCGATGTAGCCGCCCGACTTCCAGCCGTTGGCGCTCGGACCGTTGCTCGGCTTGGCGACCAGCGCGTTCAGGCTTTGCTCGGTGGTCGGGTAGCGCTGGTTGTCCAGCTTGTACAGCTTGAGCGCCTGGTTCAGGCTGGCGATATCGCTCTTGGCGGCGGTGATGCGCGCCTCGACGGTGCGGCTGAGCAGCTTCGGCACGACCAGCGCGCCAAGCACGCCGATGATGACCACCACCACCATGATTTCGACCAGGGTGAAACCAGGGGCGCGCATGCCGCGCGCATGGCGCTGGCGAAGAGAAAGTTTTGCAGCGAGTTTCATAGTCAGTCTGTAATAAGTTCTACGATGAAGTCGGAGTATAAGGCCAATAAGGCCCGCCGTCGCTATCCAACTGCGGGCTATTTTGCGTCATCTCGCCGTCATAATTGCGCAGGTGGAAGCTTCCGTTGCCGGACGTCATACAAGTTACCTTGATACACCCGGCGGCGCTGTCGATCGGGCGGATCGACGGTTTCATTGTAAGGCAGTGCGGCGGCGCTTTCCAATGATGGACAAATCGACAGTGCCGCCGCGCGCAAGCTTTGCTCAATCAGTGGTGATGGCGGGCACTACTGCCCGTGAAGCGATGCAGCCGCCATCATTGCCGCCCTCGGCCAGGTTGCTCGAGACCGGCGCGAGCGCCTTGAGCATCGGCGCATCCTTGACGAAAGGCACGATGCCGAGTGCCTTGTCGACTTCATGCGGATAGATCACGTAACCGCGCGTGATCACCGCCGCCACCTTGCGGATGTCGCCGATCTGCTTGGTCGGATCGCCGTCGACCAGCACCAGGTCGGCCAGCTTGCCCTGGGTGACCGTGCCACGGTCGGCCAGGGTGCGGGTGTAGCGCGCGCCGTTGAGGGTGGCGACCTGGATCGCCTGGGCTGGCGTGAGGCCGGCCTTGACCAGCAGTTCGAGCTCGGCCTGCAGGGTGAAGCCGGCCATTTCGTCGGTGCCGGCCACGATCGGCACGCCCGCCTTGTACAGGAGGCCGACGAAGTCGACCATCTTGGCGTAGGATTTTTCGTACAGCTTCTGGGCCGCGTCGTCGGCGATCTTCATGGTACCGACATAAAAGCCGCGCTTCACATCCGGCGGCATGTGCTCGGCCACGGCCACGAAGGGCTCGTTCAGGTCGCCGTCGCGCTGCTTCAGGAAGGCAAAGGTCGCCAGGGTCGGATCGATCACGATCTGCTTGGCTTTCAGGCGCGCGATGAATTGCTTGACCCTGGGCGAAGCGAAGTCCAGGCCGGCCACTTTTTCGGACGGCAGGATGAAGCGTTCCAGGGTGCGCGTTTCGGTTTCCGGCGTGGCCAGGAAGTTGAGCATGACCTGGTTGATGTGCTGGATTTCATCGTAGCCGGCGTCCAGCGCTTCATGCGCGCGCAGGCCGACCGGAACGTGGCCCGACACGCGCAGGCCGCGCAGGTGGGCGTAGGCGACGGTGTCTTTCAGGATCGCCTTGGGGAAGGAGTTGTAGATCTTCAGCTGCGGATAGCCGTGCTCGGCGTACCAGTCGATCGCATTCTTAGCGGCCGGCAAGTCCTTGACCACGAAGCCGCCGTTCGACGAGAACGGGCTTTCGCCTTCCAGGAAACCGGTTGGGACCACTTGCGGCGAGAGCAGGCGGCCATCGGCGACTTCGTCGAGGATCTGCTGCAATTGCGCGTTATCGTTGCCCATGTCGCGCACCGTGGTCACGCCCGCAGCCAGGTTCAGGCCGCCGTCCCAGCGGCCCACGTGGCCGTGCATGTCGAACAGGCCGGGCAGCATGATGCGGCCGGCGGCGTCGATTTCGTTGACCGCGCCGCGCACCGGGGCGCCGGCCGGCAGGATCGCGCTGATGCGCCCGCGCAGCACATACACGTCGGACGGCGCGCCGACGGTGGCTTTTTCGCTGTCGAAGATGCGCGCGTTCCTGACCACCGTCAAACCGGTCAGCTTGTGCTGGAGCTGGCTGGCGAGGTCGGTCAGCATTTTGCTTTCGGCCAGTTTCTGGCGTTCGGCCAGCACCTTGCCGACGCTGTTCCAGCCTTCTTCGGCGGCGGTCATGAAGCCGGGGATCACCATCGCGAACAGGCGCGGCCTGGCGTCGGTGGTGGCCCAGTAGAATTGCGGCGACATGCCCAGGCCCGTCTGGGCGAACAGCTGCACCTTGCGGGTCTTGCCGTTGGCGGAGACTTCCACTTCATCGAGCTTGCGCTGGGTCAGGGTGCCGGAAGGCAGCAGCGGCAGGCTGCCGCTCGGGCTGGCGGCCAGGGCGGCGATGGCGATCGAGGCCATTTCGGCCGAGCTGTTCAGGGGCACGTACATGGCCGGGCCGACAATCGATTTTTCGCCGGTTTCGGAGGTCGATTTCCAGCTGGCCTTGTCGCCCTTGCGTTCGAAGCGGTCGTCCACCACCGCGCCGTAGGTCGAGTTGCCCTTGACCGTGTAGTCGGTCATGGTGCCGTCGGCGCCCAGGCGGAATTGCTCGGTCAGCTCGGGGCCGCGGCCGTTGTCCTTGTAGATGAAGCGTACGCGGGTGAGGCCATCGTCGTCGCGCTCGACGACCTGTTCACCGATGCGCTTGCCGTTCTCGGCGTGCATTTCGTAGCGGATGGTCTGGGTGGCGGCGTGCGCCGACCAGCTCAGGGCGGCAGCGACAGCAAGGACGAGCGGACGTTTCATGTGATGCATCTCCTGGACGGGATGGTTGGAATTGTGCTGGGTCGCAAGAATAGCACGGCAAAGTACGGTCTAGAGCAATGTCAGAAAGACAAATGCACAAATGACTATGTTGGGGGGAAGAGAGAGGGTGAAAAGCGCGCTAATCCGTACGGTGCAGCATCATTGACCGCCTCATTTATAGCCGTCTTGAGGTCAGAGTTTGAAGGAGGCGCTAGCAGGCTTACACGCAACCGGCGCTCCCGCACACCGGGCACCCCGCATTGCGCGCCACGCCGATGCTGGTCCACTCCATGGCGCGCCCGTCGAGCAGCAGCAGGCGTCCCGCCAGCGATTGCCCGATCTGCATCACCAGCTTGAGCGCCTCGGCCGCCTGCATCGCGCCGACCACGCCCACCAAGGGCGCGAACACGCCCATGGTGCTGCACGCCACGTCTTCAAAGCGCTGGTCTTGCGGAAACAGGCAACTGTAGCAAGGCGACTCCTTGGCGCGCGGATCGAACACGCTGATCTGCCCATCAAAACGGATCACCGCCCCCGACACCAGCGGCACGGTGTGCGCCACGCAAGCCCGGTTGACCGCGTGACGGGTGGCAAAATTGTCGCTGCAATCGAGTACCACCGAGGCCTGCCCGACCAGCTCGGCCAGGCGTGCGTCATCGGCCCGCTCGCGCAAGGCCACCACCTCGATCTCGGGATTGAGCGCCAGCAGCGCGGCGCGCCCCGACTCGGCCTTGGGCTGCCCCACCCGCTCGGTGGTGTGCAGAATCTGGCGCTGCAGGTTGGTCAGATCGACCTCGTCATCGTCGACCAGCACGATGCGCCCGATCCCGGCCGAGGCCAGGTACAGGGCCGCCGGCGAACCGAGCCCGCCGGCGCCGATGACGAGCGCGCTCGCCGCCAGCGCCCGCTGCTGGCCTTCGATGCCGATCTCGTCGAGCAGGATATGGCGCGAATAGCGCAGCAGCTGCTTGTCGTTCATCGCGTGCGGGCCGTACTGTGCTGCATTATTTCTTGTCGCCTTTGTTGAGTTCGGGCGGTTTGACCTCGGTCGCCGGCAGCTTGACGCCCGGCGCCGCCTTTTCCTTCGATTTTTCGGCTTCCTTGTCGTGCACCGGTTCGACCTTGGACAGTTTGACCGGCAAGCCCTTGAAATGCTTCAGGGCCTGGGCCAGCTGGAAGTCGTCCTTGCTGCCGAATTCGAGCGGCTTGCGGCTGCGCGCCAGGCTCTGCGCGCGCTGGTCTTCTTCGACTTCGTCGCGGCGCGCGCGGCCCGCATCGACGCTATCCTTGCCGCTGCCGTCGGACAGGTGCTTTTCGAGGTCGGCTTCGCGCACGCGCAGGCTGTTCAAGCCGTCGCCCTCGGCGGTTTCGTCGACCATGACGTCGGGCACGATGCCCTTGGCCTGGATCGAGCGCCCGTTCGGGGTGAAGTAGCGCGCGGTGGTGAGCTTGACGGCGGTGTCTTTGGTGAGCGGGCGCAAGGTTTGCACCGAGCCCTTGCCGAAGGTCTGGGTGCCCATGATGATGGCGCGCTTGTAATCCTGCAGGGCGCCGGCGACGATTTCGGAGGCCGAGGCCGAGCCGGTGTTGACCAGCACGATCACCGGCACGTTTTTCAGCGCGGCCGGCAGCTTGGCCAGCGGATCGGCGCCGCTGCGGGCGGCGTAGAATTCGCGGCGGCCGTAGAACACTTCGTTCGAGTCGCGCCGCTGGCCGGCGGTCGAGACGATCGGCTTGTCATGCGGCAGGAACGCGGCCGAGACGCCGATGGCGCCCGGCAGCAAGCCGCCCGGATCGTTGCGCAGGTCCAGCACCAGGCCCTTGAGCTTGGGGTCCTGGGCGTACAGCGCGTTGACCTTCTTGACCATGTCGTCCACGGTCTGTTCCTGGAACTGGCTGATGCGCAGCCAGCCGTAGCCCGGCTCGACCATCTTGGCCTTGACGCTCTGCACGCGGATTTCTTCGCGCACCAGCGGCACGATCCACGGCATGTCGTCGCCCTTGCGCGCAATCGTCAGCACGACACGGCTTTTCGGCTCGCCGCGCATTTTCTTGATCGCTTCGTCCAGCGACATGCCCTTGATCGGGGTGCTGTCGATGCGGGTGATCAGGTCGCCCGCCTTGATGCCGGCGCGGAAGGCCGGCGAATCTTCGATCGGGGTCACGATCTTGACGTAGCCTTCTTCCATGGCCACTTCGATGCCGAGGCCGACGAAGCGGCCCTGCATGCTTTCCTGCATTTCGCGCAGGGCTTTCTTGTCGAGGTAGACCGAGTGCGGGTCGAGCGAGGCCACCATGCCGGTGATCGCTTCCGACAGCAGCTTGCGGTCTTCGACCGGCTCGACGTAGTCGGATTTGATCAGGCCGAAGACATCGGTGAGCTGGCGCAGCTCGTCGAGCGGCAGGGGCGCGCCGCCGGGTTTTTGCGCCATGGCCGAAAACTGGAAGGACGCGGCCACGCCGGCCACCATCCCAATGCCGATCAGGCCGATACTTTTGACTTTCATTCTTCTACCTATAGTAATACCGTCAGAAATTCACCCAGCCCGCCGGATCGACTGCCGCACCCTTGTGCCTGATTTCAAAGTATAGCCCCGATTCCTCGTTGCCGCCGGTGTTTCCCGCGCTGGCGATGGGGTCGCCTCCTTTGACGGCGTCGCCCTCGCGTTTCAGCAGGGCCTGGTTGTTGCCGTAGATCGAGAGGTATTCGCTGCCATGGTCGACCAGGATCAGGTTGCCGAAGCCGCGCATCCAGCGCGCGAACACGACCCGCCCGCCAGCGACGGCGCGCACTTCGCTGCCTTCGGCGGCCTTGATGAACATCCCTTTCCAGCTCGGTCCGCTGCCGCGCTTGGCGCCGAAACGGGCCGCCAGCTTGCCGGACACGGGCGCGCGCAGCTTGCCGCGCAGGCTGGCGAAAGCGCCGTCGAGCATGGCCGGCGCGAGCGCGATGTCGGGTTTGCGCGGCGGCGCCGGTTCCGGCTTCTCGGGCACTTGCGCGAGCACCGGTGCGTCGTCGTCGTCGATCGGGTCCAGCGGGACCGGAACCGGTACCGGGACCGGAGCCGGCGGGGTCCTGGCGCCGGTGCGCGGGTCGATCTTGGGCGGCTTTTTGGCCGCTTCGCGCGCCAGGCGTTCGCGTTCGCGCTCCCGTTCGCGCTCGCGTTCGGCACGGCGTTCGGCTTTTTTGGCCGCCGCCAGCACCCGGGCCTGCTCGGCGGCCTTGGCGCGCGCGGCGGCCAGCGCTTCCTGGCGGCGCTGCTCGGCGGCCGCCGCTTCGGCCTGTTCCTTGATCAATTTGGAGAGCTTGTCGACCAGCCCGGCCATGCGCTGCTCGTCGCGTTCCAGGCCGCCGATTTCCTTGCGCTGCTCGGCGAGCCGTTCCGACAGCGAACCGAGCAAGGCGGCGCGGCGCGCCTTTTCCTTGACCAGCACGGCTTTCTGTTCGCGCTCTTCCTGGGCGATTTCGTCGAGTTCTTCGCGCGCGTTTTCAGCCTTGTCGCGGTTGCTGGCGACAGCGGCCAGGTTGCCGTGCAGCGAGGCGAGCAGCCTGGCCTGGGCTTTCGAGACATAGGCCATCAGCTGCAAATCGCGGTTGATGCGGTTCGGATTGTCGCCCGACAGCAGCAGCTTGATGCGGTCTTCGTTGCCGGCCACGTATTGCTCGCGCAACAGGCGCGAGAGTTGCTGTTTCTGGCTGACGATGGTGGCGGCCAGCTGCTCTTGCGAGGCGGCCAGTTCGGCCACGGTGGCGCTGGTGTCGCTCTGTTCGCTGGCGAGCTCGCGCAGCACGCGGTTGGCGTTGGAAATGGCTTCCTCGGACTCGGCCAGGGTGTCGGCCGCATCCTCGCGCTCGCTTTCGGTCTTGCTGACTTCGCGCTTGAGCTCGGCCAGTTTTTGCTGGATGCCGGCGCGCGTCTTCTCCGCCAGCACTTTCTGCTTGGAGCGTTCGGTCTGGCGGGGAGCCGGCGCGCTAGCCGCGCCGCACGTGGCGACGGCCAGGAGCGCACACAAGGCTCCGGCCGCTAACTGCTTGAACTTGAAAGACAAAACTTACTTGGCCTTCCCTTGATTGGCAACCGCCGCGACGGCGGCGGCGATGGCATCCTGGTCGCCCAGGTAGTAGTGGCGGATCGGTTTCAGGTCGGCGTCGAGCTCGTACACCAGCGGCTGGCCGTTGGGGATGTTCAGGCCCACGATGTCGTCGTCGCTGATGCCGTCGAGCATTTTGATCAGGGCGCGCAGGCTGTTGCCGTGGGCCGAGATCAGGATTTTCTTGCCGGCGCGGATGGCCGGGGCGATTTCCTCATCCCACACCGGCATCACGCGCGCCACGGTGTCTTTCAGGCATTCGGTCAGGGGAATGCTGTCTTTCGGCACGCCGTTGTAGCGCGGATCGTTGAACGAGGTGCGCTCGTCGGACGCTTCGAGCGCCGGCGGCGGCGTGTCGTAGCTGCGGCGCCAGACCAGCACCTGGGCGTCGCCGTACTTGGCGGCGGTCTCGCCCTTGTCCAGGCCCTGCAGGGCGCCGTAGTGGCGCTCGTTGAGGCGCCAGTCGTTCTTGATCGGCAGCCACATCATGTCCATGTCGTCGAGCGCCAGCCACAGGGTGCGGATGGCGCGCTTGAGCACCGAGGTGTAGGCCACGTCGAAGGTGAAGCCGGCCTCTTTGAGCACCTGGCCGGCGCTGCGCGCTTCGCGCACGCCTTTTTCGGTCAGGTCGACGTCGGTCCAGCCGGTGAAGCGGTTCTCGAGGTTCCAGGTGGATTCGCCGTGGCGCATGAAGACAATTTTGTACATAAGCAATTTTTCAAAAGAGTGAGGAAAAGGGGTGCGATGCGAAAATGGTGAGTGCCAGCGCTAACTATCGATGCAGCAAAGGTGAAGTTATAGCAGATCCGGCTTCTATTTTATAATGCGCGGATTGTCCTAAACCATTGGAACCCCGTGAAATTCATTATTGACCATATTTTTATCGTCAGCATCGTCGTGCTGTCGGGTGGCGCCCTGCTCTGGCCGGCGCTGCAACCACGCGGAAAACGTGCTTCCACCTTGCAGGTGACCCAGCTCATCAACCGCGGCAAGACCGTGGTGGTGGACGTGCGCACGGCGGAAGAATTTGCAAACGGGCATTTGCGCGACGCGAAAAACATTCCGCTGGCAGACTTGTCATCCCGCATAGCCGAGCTCGACAAGGCGAAAAGCAAAACCGTTGTCGTCGTGTGCCAGACCGGCGCGCGTGCCGACAAGGCCATCAAGATCCTCGAAGGCGCCGGTTTTACCGACGTGTTCAGCCTCGACGGTGGCCAGACCGCATGGCAAGCCGCTGGCTTGCCGATTGCAAAGTGAGAAAGGAAACACCATGACAGCCCATGTAGTGCTCTACCATACCGCCTCCTGCCCGTATTGCGTGCGCGCCGAGCGCCTGCTTGAAGCGAAGGGCGTGACCGATATCGAGAAAATCCGCGTCGACCTCGACCCGGACCAGAAAGTGGTCATGATGAACAGGACCGGACGCCGCACCGTGCCCCAGATTTACGTGGGCGAGACGCACGTCGGCGGTTTCGACGATTTGTATGCGCTCGATCAACAAGGACGACTCGATCCCTTGTTAAAAGGGGTTTGATCGGCATATAGTCCCGGGTCGCCGGTAATCGATTGCGCAAAACTATTTCAAGTCGTATGATTTTGCTACAATTGCCGTCGCGTTTGAAGTCCAAGCACAGAGGGAACGGCGTGTCGCCGTTCTGTTAATTTCTCAACGAAAGCGTTCCATGTCTGACGAAAATCTGCAACCCGTATTCCAAATCCAACGCGTCTACCTGAAAGACATGTCGCTGGAACAGCCGAATTCCCCAGCCATCTTCCTCGAGCAAGAAGCGCCGTCGATCGAAGTGTCGCTGGACGTTGGCGCCGAAGCCATCGCCGACGGCATCTACGAGTCGACCGTCACCATCACCGTGACCGCCAAGGTCAAGGACAAGGTTGCGTTCCTGGTTGAAGGCAAGCAAGCTGGTATCTTCGAAGCGCGCAACATTCCTGCGGACCAGATGGATCCCCTGCTGGGAATCGGCTGCCCGAACATCGTTTACCCTTACCTGCGCGGCAATATCGCCGACGTGATCACCCGTGCCGGCTTCCCGCCTGTGCATCTGGCAGAGATCAATTTCGAAGTGTTCTACCAGCAGCGCCGCCAGGCGCTCGCTGAAGCAGCCGCCGCTGCCCCAGCCGACACCGCAGCACACTAGAGCCTATTTCGGTAGACCGGGGGAAGCTGGTGGCAGTGCATGGCCGGCGCGGGCAAGGCGCGAGGAGGCCGCATGGCTAGCCATGCAACGACGAGCAACGCCGCCCCCGCCTGCCAGGCGCGCCAGCAGCGACTCCGGTCTGCCGAGATAGGCTCTAGGCAAGCCGCAGGGTGGGCCGGGCCGCCCGCGCGCTATCGACTCCATCGACTGCGCGCGGGTCCTGTCCAGGCACGGGTCTCCCTTGCCGCTGGCGGCCGCCACCCTGCACTCTCACGGCGAAGGCCACGCAATGACAATTCCCCGTTTTCTTCTCAGTGCCGCATTCGTGCTGGCCCCGGCTTGCGCGCACGCCCTCGAATTCAAGAGCGTCGGCGCGGCCAGCCTGATCCTGTATGACGCACCCTCGCTCAAAGGCGCCAAGCTGTTCATCGCGCCGCGCGGCATGCCGGTCGAAGTCGTGCTCACCTATGGCGACTGGGTCAAGCTGCGCGACGCCGGCGGCGACCTGGCCTGGGCCGAAGCCAAATCGCTGAGCCCGCGCCGCACCGTGGTGGTGCGCAGCGCCAACGCCAAAGTGCGCGGCACGGCCGACGCCGACGCCAATCCGGTGATGACCGCCGACAAGGGCGTGCTGCTGGAACTGCTCGATGCCCCGGCCTCGGGCTGGATCAAAGTCCGTCATCGTGACGGCATCAGCGGCTATATGCGCGCCGCCGACGTGTGGGGCACCTGAGCCCCATGCCAACGAGCACGCACAACGTTTCAAACCGCAAGATCACGGTGCTGGGCGCGGGCGCCTGGGGCACGGCCGTGGCGATCGCCCTGGCGGCGCGCCATGATGTGCTGATGTGGGGCCGCAACGGCGGCGCCATGGCGGCGATGGGCGCGCAGCGCGAGAACCGCGCCTACCTGGCCGGCTGCGCGTTTCCGCCCGGGCTGCGGGTGACGGCCGACTTCGATGCCGCGCTGGCGCATGTGCTCGGCACGCCCGAGGACCAGGCCCCGCTGCTGATCGCGGCCTGTCCGGTGGCCGGGCTGCGGCCGCTGCTGCTGCAACTCAAACCGCACGCAATCTCGCACATCGTCTGGCTTTGCAAGGGCTTCGAGGGCGATACCGGCCTGTTGCCGCATCAGGTGGTCGGCCAGGTGCTGGGCGCCGGGGTGGCCGGCGCCGCGCTGTCGGGACCGTCGTTCGCGCAGGAAGTCGCGCGCGGCCTGCCGTGTGCGCTGACAGTGGCGTCGCGCTCGGAGATGCTGCGCGAGCGGGTGGTGTCCACTGTGCATGGCGGCAATATCCGCGTGTATTCCTGCGACGACCTGGTCGGCGTGGAAGTGGGCGGCGCGGTCAAGAACGTGCTGGCGATCGCCACCGGCGTGGCCGATGGACTGGGGCTGGGCCTGAATGCGCGCGCGGCGCTGATCACGCGCGGGCTGGCCGAAATCACGCGGCTGGGCATGGCGCTGGGCGGGGTTGCGGGAACCTTCATGGGCTTGACCGGGATGGGCGACCTGATTTTGACCTGCACCGGCGACTTGTCGCGCAACCGGCGCGTGGGGCTGGGGCTGGCGCAGGGCAAGGCCCTGGCAACCATCGTGGCCGAACTCGGGCACGTGGCCGAAGGCGTGCCGTGCGCCAAGGCGGTACGGGCGCTGGCCCTCACGCTGGGAGTGGATATGCCGATCACCAACGCGGTGGCCGGCGTGCTGTTCGACGGCGGAACGCCGCAGGCGATGCTGGCGCAATTGCTGGCGCGCGATCCGCGCGATGAATTGACCTGACGCAGGGCCTCAGGCGGCGCCGATTGCCCGGAACGGGCACTGCGCGCCGCCGCACATCAGGGCCGCGCGCCGCGCGCGCCCTGTTTCTGCAGCCTGTCGATGGTCTTGTCCGCCTTCATTGCCTGCAGGGCCGCCACCAGTGCCGGCACCAGCGCGGCGTGCTTCTTGTTCACGTAGTGGTAGACCGGGAACGAGGCCAGTGCGGGCGAGAGCACGCGCACATCGTCGATCCCGAGGGTCTCGGCGGCAGCCAGTCCCGACAGGCGGTTGCCGACCACGACATCGGTGCGGCCCATGGCCAGCTTCTGGAAAGCCTGTCCCATGGCAGGCACCGCTTCGGTCTTCATGCCCGCCGTATTTTCCTTGACGATCTTGATACCGCGCACATAGCCAATCGTGAACGGCCGCAAACTTTCCCAGCCGTTGACGACGAAATCGGTCCCGCGCGTGAAGATGACGATCTCATAGGTCAGCAAGGGCACGGGAACGATCGTCAGGTTCGGATAGTCCCGCTCCATGCCGACCTTTCGATACAGCTCGCCATCCATCCGGCCTTCGTTAGCCATCATCAGGGTGCGTTCTCCGGGCAGCTTGTGCACCACCAGCACCCGGCCGATACGGCGATAGGCTTCGCCCATGACCAGTTCGGCGACACTGGTGGCCGGGTCGCTGCCGACCAGCGTGGAAACGTGGATGTCGCCGCTCTCGGCAGCGGCTCCCGCCCGCATCACGCTCAAGGCGAACGCAAGTATCAAAAAACGGTGGCGGTCCATGGGATTCTCCGAAGGAATGTGCTCAGTACCATCTTAACCCGTCCCTTGCCACCGCCCCGGCCTCAGGGCTTGAGCAAGATGGTCAACAGCGCGACCGCATCTTCGTTCGCGCGCAAGCCATGCGGCACGCCGCCCAGCAGGTACAGCATCTCGCCGGGGCGCAGCAGCACGCTCTTGCCGTACGCATCGCAGACGATCTCGCCCTGCAGGCACAGCAAGGTAATCTCGCCATCGACCTTGTGCACCGGCATGTCGCGGTCCTTCGGCAGCACCAGCCGGATCAGCTCCATGTTCTCGGTCTTGGCCAGCGCCACCGAGGTGAAATGGGCAATGTCGTCGTCGCCGCGTTGCAGTGGAATCAGTTCGCCCGAGGCGGCATGTTGTAAGGCCATGATGTTTCCCTTTATTCTTCCGGATTGCTCATCTCCACGCTGCGCAACCACGTCACCAGCGCGAAGGCATCTTTGAATCCGCGCGCCAGGTCCGGCACCAGCTGGTCCGGCTGATTGACCTTGAGGTCGATCGCGGTCCAGACAAAAAAGCTTTTCAGCTTCAGATACTCGACATGCACGTGCTGCGGATCGAAGCCCTTGGGCGGACGCTGCAGCTTGTCTTCGTCCAGCAGGTCGCCGTAGGTGGCGCGCAGTTGTCTATTCTTCATTACTTTGGCAAATCCTGTCGCATCGTTGACGATGTGCTCGCGGATCGCCTTCAGGCGCGGCGCCGGCGGCAGGTATTCGCCGACCCCGAACTGCAGCTTGCCGCTGCCGTCGATCTGGAAATAGTAGGTGGAACCGCCACCGGCACTCGGGCGCCGCAAATCCCTGGGCGTGATGCCGGCCGAAAAGCGCGTCTTGTACGGGCGCTTGTCGGTGGCGAAGCGGATGTCGCGGTTGATCCGGAACATGGCTTTCTTGGGATTGCAGGCCGCCACCTGCCGGTCGAATTTGCTCAGTTCGCTAATCAGTTCGGTCACGACGGCCAGGAATTCTTCGCGCAAGATATCGTAGCGCGGCTTGTTCATGATGAACCAGGGACGGTTGTTATTTTCGCTTAATTCGTTCAAAAACTGCGTCAGGTCGCGCAAATGCATTGTCAATCCAAAAAAGAAGGGGGTGTCGAGGTCCCCGGGAGTCCTTACTGCGGACGCGGGCGCTTGCCGATGGTGACGTCGACCTTTGCCGGGCGGTTCTTGCGCATCACGGTCATTGTAGCCTTGCCGCCCGGCGCCAGCTGCGCGATCAGGTTCAAGGTGTCGTTGGTGTTGCCGGCCTCTTTGCCGTCGACCGCCAGCAAGATGTCGCCCGGACGCAGCCCGGCGCGGTCGGCCGGGCCGTTGCGCACCACGCCGGCGATGATGGTGCCGCTTTGCTGCGCCAGCCCGAAGCTGTCGGCCAGCTCGGGCGTGATGTCCTGGGTTTCGATGCCGATCCAGCCGCGCACCACGGCGCCGTGGCGGATGATGGCGTCGAGCACGGTCCTGGCGGTGGTGACGGGAATCGCAAAACCGATCCCGACCGAGCCGCCGCTCTGCGAATAGATGGCCGAATTGATGCCGAGCAGGTTGCCGTTGGTATCGACCAGGGCGCCGCCCGAGTTGCCGAAGTTGATCGCGGCGTCGGTCTGGATGAAGTTCTCGAACTGGTTGATGTGCAGGTTGTTGCGCCCGAGCGCGGACACGATGCCCAGGGTGACGGTCTGGCCGACCCCGAACGGGTTGCCGATGGCCAGCACCACGTCGCCCACGCGCACGGCGTCGTCGTTGCCGAGCACGATCGCGGGCAGGTTGCGCGCCTCAATCCGGATCACCGCCAGGTCGGTCTCGGGGTCGGTGCCGACCAGGCGCGCCGGCGCCTTGCGCCCGTCCGCCAGCACCACCTGGATCTGGTCGGCGCCTTCGATCACATGGTTGTTGGTGAGAATATAGCCGTCCGGGCTGACGATCACGCCGGAGCCGAGGCTGGCCTGCTGCTCCCCGGGCGGCAGGCGGTCGCCGAAAAAGCGGCGGAAGAACGGGTCTTTCAGCAGCGGATGCTCGCGTCCCTGGTTCTTGCTCGTGAGGATGTTGACGACGGCCGGCATGGCGCGCCCGGCCGCCTCGCGATAGCTGCCCGAGGCCGGCGCCGCGCCGGGCGCCTGCAGCACCGACACGTTGCTGGCGACCTTGGCCGGTTCAACCCGGCGCGCCGGCCACGCCAGCCAGTCCGGGCGCAGCGCCGCGGCCACGAAGTACAGGGCCAGGGCAATCGTCACCACTTGCGAAAACAACAACCAGCAGCGCCGCATCGCGCCCTCCTGTCTATTTTTTCAGGGAATCCCGGATCTCGCGCAGCAGCAGCACGTCTTCGGGGGTCGGCGCGGCCGCCACCGCAGGCGCTTCCTCGGCGCGGCGCAGCTTGTTCATCAGGCGGATCATCTGGAAGATGATGAAGGCGAGAATGATGAAATTGAGCAGGATGGTGAGGAAATTGCCGTACGCGAGCACCGCGCCGGCTTTCTTGGCTTCGACCAGGGTCAGGTTCATGGCCTGGTTGTTGAGCGGGATATAGTAATTGGCGAAATCGAGCCCGCCGAACAGGCGGCCGATGGGCGGCATGATGATGTCTTGCACCAGTGAATCGACAATCTTGCCGAAAGCACCACCGATGATCACGCCGACGGCGAGATCGACCACATTGCCCTTCATTGCGAACTGCCGGAACTCGCTCATCATCGTCATTCTTGCCACCCTAGGATTGTGAAATAGCCATCCCCGATCATACCGCACCGCTGTTAGAAACCAAACCGTGTCATCGGTTCCCAGCGCACCGCTATCGCCCCGCAAACAGGGCCGGCGCGCGCGAAATGCCGGCAACGGGCGGCCGATTCGTTTCAAATTGGCGATGATTCGCTCTTGACAGGCGCACGAGCAACATTTTTTCTTTAACTCGCCCCCCTCTTCCCTTATAATTTAAGGTTGCTAGAAGCTCTAAGTAGCTTTTTAAGATTTCGCATTTTGACTGATTGGGGTTGGTATGAGTAACGAAAAGCAGGTCGATCCGGGCCGACGCGTCATGCTCGCCGCTACGTGCGCGGCGGGTGGTGTTGTCGGTTTGGCCACGGCGGGAGCCTTGGTAAGCACATTCCAGCCGTCGGAGAAGGCAAAAGCCGCTGGCGCGCCGGTGGAAGTGGATATTGCCGGCATGGCTGTCGGCGAAATGAAAACCGTGGAATGGCGCGGCAAGCCCGTGTGGATTCTCAAGCGTTCGTCGGAAATGCTGGCGTCGCTGAAAAAGACCGACAACGCGGTCGCCGATCCGAAGTCCGAGCGTACGCCGGACATGCTCACGCCCGAGTACGCGCGCAACGAACACCGTTCGATCAAGCCCGACTACCTGGTCGCGGTCGGCATCTGCTCGCACCTGGGCTGCTCGCCAACCTCGAAGTTCGCGGAAGGCGCCCAGCCCAACCTGCCGGACGACTGGGCGGGCGGTTTCCTGTGCCCTTGCCACGGTTCGACCTTCGACCTGGCCGGCCGCGTGTTCAAGAACAAGCCGGCGCCGGACAACCTCGAAGTGCCGCGCCACATGTACGTGGGCGACAAGTTGATCATCGGTAAAGACGAGAAAGGCGAGGCATAACCATGGCCGCTTTCAAAGAAACCAAGTTCCCCGCGAATGCGCCGGTGGCCGACAAGGCACTGGGCTGGGTGGACGACCGCTTTCCCCTGACCAAACTCTGGAACGACCAGTGGGGCCAGTACTACGCCCCGAAAAACTTCAATTTCTGGTACATCTTCGGCTCGCTCGCGATGCTGGTGCTGGTATTGCAGATCGTCACAGGTATCTTCCTGACCATGCACTACAAGCCGGACGCCAACCTGGCCTTCGGTTCGGTTGAATACATCATGCGCGAAGTACCGTGGGGCTGGCTGGTGCGCTACATGCACTCGACCGGCGCCTCGGCCTTCTTCATCATCGTCTATCTGCACATGACGCGCGGCCTTCTGTACGGTTCCTACCGCAAACCGCGCGAACTGATCTGGCTGTTCGGCTTTGCGATCTTCCTGTGCCTGATGGCCGAAGCCTTCTTCGGCTACCTGCTGCCATGGGGCCAGATGTCGTACTGGGGCGCCCAGGTGATCGTCAACCTGTTCGGTGCGATTCCTTTCATCGGCCCCGACCTGTCGCTGTGGATCCGCGGCGACTACGTTGTTTCCGACGCCACCCTGAACCGCTTCTTCGCCTTCCACGTGATCGCGATCCCGCTGGTTCTGCTGGGCCTGGTTGCCGCCCACCTGATCGCGCTGCACGAAGTCGGTTCGAACAATCCTGACGGCATCGAAGTCAAGGAAACCCTGGGTCCGGACGGCCATCCGCTCGATTCGATCCCGTCGCATCCTTACTACTCGGCGCACGATCTGTTCGGCGTGTCGGTGTTCCTGCTGATCTTCAGCGCGGTGGTGTTCTTTGCCCCGGAAATGGGCGGCTACTTCCTGGAGTACAACAACTTCATCCCGGCCGATTCGCTCAAGACCCCGGCGCACATCGCCCCGACCTGGTACTTCACGCCGTTCTACTCGGTGCTGCGCGCCACCACGGCCGACTTCATGTATGTGCTGATGGGTGCGATCGCCCTGTACGTGGCCTTCATCTGGGTCAAGACGCGCCTGCCGTTCATCGTCAAGGCCGCCATCGCCGGTTTCGCGCTGCTGGTCATCATCGGCATGCTGCCGCAGGTGCTCGATGCGAAATTCTGGGGCGTGGTCCTGTTCGGTTCGTCGGTGATGATCATCGCCGCCCTGCCGTGGCTGGACAAGTCGCCGGTCAAGTCGATCCGCTACCGTCCCGACTGGCACAAGTATGTGTACATGGTGTTCGGCCTGTCGTTCGTGACCCTGGGCTACCTCGGCACCCAGTTGCCGACCGCCTTCTTCACGGCCGCATCGCAAGTGTGCACGCTGTTGTACTTCGGTTTCTTCATGTTGATGCCTTGGTGGAGCTCGATGGGCACCTTCAAGCCCGTGCCGAAACGTGTGACGTTCCATCCGCACTAATCGACGACATCACAGCAAAAGGACATTACATGAATTTTCCGAAAAAACTGATCGCGATCCTGGCATTGCTGCCGGGCCTGGCGTTGGCCAGCGAAGGCACCCATCCGCTGGACAAGGCGCCTGCGCGCCCGGCCCTGGCCTCGCTGCAAAACGGCGCCAAGCTGTTCGTCAACCATTGCCTGAACTGCCACTCGGCTTCCTCGATGCGCTACAACCGCCTGAAAGACCTGGGGCTGACGGAAGAGCAAATCAAGGAAAACCTGCTGTTTACCGGTGAAAAAGTCGGCGCGCTGATGACCACCGCGCTGCGCCCGGCCGACGCCAAGGAATGGTTCGGCGTGGTACCGCCCGACCTGTCCGTGATCGCGCGCGCCAAGGCCTCCTCGGCCGGCAGCGGCCCCGACTATCTGTACACCTACCTGCGTACCTTCTACAAGGACGATACCCGTCCGACCGGATGGAACAACATGGTGGTGGCCAACGTCGCCATGCCGCACGTCATGTGGCAACAGCAGGGTGTGCGCACCGTCAAGATGGATGAAGTCAAAGATCCGCATGATGCAAGCAAAACCGTGCACAAGTTCGCTGGCTTTACCCAAGTGACGCCTGGCACCATGACGCCGCTCCAGTTCGACGAAGCGACGGCCGACCTGGTTGCCTACCTCGAGTGGATGGCCGAGCCGGCCGCCGCCACCCGCAAGAGCCTGGGCGTGTGGGTCTTGTTCCTGATGTCGATCTTCGCCCTGTTCGCATGGCGCCTGAGCGCATCGTTCTGGAAAGAAGTCAAGTAAGGCAGGCTGCACGCTTCATTCATTGCCCGCTGAGTCATTCAGCGGGCACATTTCGGGGTGATCCGCTCGTCGTTTCACCCCCTTTGTTTCTAAGGAACTATAAAAATGATGGTTCTCTACTCCGGCACCACGTGCCCGTTTTCCCAACGCTGCCGCCTGGTCCTGTTCGAAAAGGGCATGGACTTCGAAGTGCGCGATGTGGACCTGTTTAACAAGCCAGAAGACATCTCGACGATGAATCCGTACGGCCAGGTACCGATCCTGGTCGAGCGCGAACTGATCCTGTACGAATCGAACATCATCAACGAATACATCGACGAGCGCTTCCCGCATCCGCAACTGATGCCGGCCGATCCGCTGATGCGCGCGCGCGCGCGCCTGATGCTGTTCAACTTCGAAAAAGAATTGTTCGTCCATGTGCACGTGCTCGAAAGCGAGCGCGCCAAGGCCAACGACAAGAGCCACGACAAGGCCCGCGCCGAAATCCGCGACCGCCTGACCACGCTCGCGCCGCTGTTCCTGAAGAACAAGTACATGCTCGGCGACGAATTCTCGATGCTCGACGTGGCGGTGGCCCCGCTGCTGTGGCGCCTGGACCACTACGGCATCGAACTGTCGAAGACGGCAGCGCCGCTGATGAAGTACGCCGAGCGCATTTTCTCGCGTCCGGCCTACATCGAAGCGCTGACCCCGTCCGAGAAAGTCATGCGCCGCTGATCGGCGGCCGACGCTTACCGCAACTTCCGTATCACGCCAGTCACGACGCCTTCGGGCCAATCGCAGTAGACTGGCGTGATCACCGCGTATCACACCACGACAGAACATGCCCGAGATCTCAACCAAGCCCTACCTGCTGCGCGCCATTTACGAGTGGTGCACCGACAACGGGTTCACGCCCTACCTCGCCGTCAAGGTCGACGCCGCTACGACGGTGCCGATGGAATTCGTCAAAAAAGGCGAAATCGTTCTTAACATCAGCTTCGGCGCCACCTCGGGCCTGAAGATGGACAATGACGCGATCCAGTTCCACGCCCGCTTCGGCGGCGTCTCGCGCGAGATTTACGTACCGGTGCAAAATGTGCTGGCGATCTACGGCAACGAGAACGGCCAGGGGATGGCGTTCGAAGTGAGCAGCACGGCGTCCGAGAACGCGGCCAGCCAGCCGACCGACAGCCCGCTGTCGAGCGTGCCGGCGCTGGCCAAGGTGCCGCCGGTGGGCTTGCAGAGCGTGCCGGTCACGGGTGCGGACAGTGCGCCGACGGGCGTGCCGGCGACCGCGCCGGCGCCGGACGACAACAACGATCCGCCTAAAAAAGGTGGCCGTCCGACGCTCACGCGCATCAAATAGCGTATAATCGCAGCTGTAAAAGTTTCGCCGACTTAGCTCATTTGGTAGAGCAGTTGATTTGTAATCATCAGGTGGCCAGTTCGAAACCGGCAGTCGGCACCAATAAAATCAATAACTTAGCCCGGCCAAATATGGCTGGGCTTTTTTTATCCTGCGCCGTGTAGGCACCATGTAGGAATTTCTTACGGAAACTTTCAAGGTTCTGATGACTCAACCACCGTCCCAAAATGTTCCTGGAGTGGCTTCAACCACCGCAGCGGCAATAATTGCGTGCGGTTTGGGTCAAGCCGCCGCTAACTACGCAGCGAATAAGCATCGTGGCGGTCAGAATGGCAAGAAGGGAACGCGATATGAGGATCTATTTCTTGCGTATAAGGTTGCAGAGATCGTTTCACTTCGTACGTCAACAACCGATCCATGGCCTCACGTGAGTGGCCAGGCGCAGAGCTTTGTAGATGACGTGGTGATTCGGGACGCAATGGCAACGAATTATTTCCAGCTGAAAAACGCAGCAACAATCAGTTGGACAGCAGGCGAGCACCCGGTTGTAACCGATTTTTCGTACCAGTATCGTCTCGCGAACTTTCTTCAACAGCCAACACCCAAGACAAGTATCGTCGTATCCTCAACCGCGCTTGCGGCTAAGCTCAGTGCTGATGTGCCGGCCGCAATCAGGTCCCATTCCGGCGTGATTCATTTCCCGTATAGCCCGACCCTAAACCGTTGGGTAATTGAGAACCCGTCCTTTCACAGCGTACTCGGCAGTCTGGCGCGGTCGCGCAATCCAACTGATGACCAACTCGCTGGTGTGTTAGGCGTGCTCGTGATGGCCTGTGGCGATTTCCCGGACGGCGGCAGCGTGGACGATGTGCTAGATGTTGCACAGCGCTATCTCCCTCACCAGCTTAGAAGAGTTGGAGTCGTTGAGCAAGTACACCTGCGTGCTCAGTTTGTCAATACTCTTGCTGGAATATCGGGATTAACGTACGATGTCACCCAAGGGTTCTTTGCGTGGTCAGGTTTTGGAACACATGGCGCGTTAGATTTCGATTGTGCTGATGAACGCTTCAATGACTTTCAGGCATTAATTGAACTTAAACAACCGACGACATTTGATGGCTTTGAGGAGCTACTGCCATGAGAACTTTCACTTCCTACTCTAATCATGATCCGGTTGCTCGACAACTGGTGGAAGAGCTCCACACTATCCAGAATAATCCGCTGAAGTATCGTGATCAAATGCGTCAGATTGGTAAGCACCTTGGTGCCGGTGTGGCGCCTCAACTTGACAAAGGCCTTGAGAACGACATATGCGTGGTCTGCACTGTCGAGGATGCGGATTTTCTCGGACGTGGACTGATCGAGGAACTAGAGCAGCGCGGCTTCGGTAGTCGCCTTCACCTTATCTGCTTGTGGAATGACAAGATTAGCAAGAACGGGGTATCGCTCTCCCCAATTACTCGACAGTATAAAGAGGACTTCGACCCCAAACATTCGACGTTTGTTGTCGTGAAGGCAATTATCTCTGGCGCCTGCGTAGTTAAGACCAACTTGACTCGCGCAATTTCGTTCGCCGATCCATCGGAAATCTTTGTTGCGTCCCCGGTCATGCTAGTGGGTGCTGAAGATCGCTTAGCGCAAGAGTTCCCTGACGCAATTAGCTCAAAGTTTAAGTTTGTGCACTTCGTCACGGATAGCGAAAAAGCCGCTGATGGAGAAAGTGTGCTTCCCGGAATAGGGGGCTCGCTTTATGAATTGCTGGGCCTCGGTAACCGAACTGAGAAAAATCGGTATGTACCTGACATCGTCAAAGAGCGCCGCAAGAAGTTTTTTCCTGCTGCCACAACTGCTTAAGGCATCTTACTTTGCCATTGCGTCCTCCGGCCCTCAGTTCCCGCCGCTGGCCTGCCCGAAGTAGCGCGCTGGCTAATCGAATGTATCACGGTCGACCTTGCGCTGTGCCATCCAGCCCGGACACCGTGCGGCGTTAAGCTGCACTTCCCGGCACTTTCCGGCACTTTGCCCATACCGATGGCACAGGAAGCCCGCCGCTGCCAGTTCTAGCGCCGTCACGGCGCCACTGAAAGGCCGCCCACGCTGGTCAGCGCACCTCTGTAGACTGGTCCGCGCGACCGCACTCACAGGCGACCAGCCGCCACAACACGATGAGAGCTGGACCGGCTCCTTGCGCGCACGCGCGTTACTTGTTACCTCGCAGCCGCCGGGCCGGCCCGGCCAAGCTGGAGGTCCGGCGCCGGCCGCGCACTCGCCGCCGATCCGTTCAGAAACCTGCGACGTCGGCATTGCACGCTCTGCCGCAACCATTTGATTCGCAACGGCTTTCGCGTCTATTGCGCGTTCAGAAACCCTTGCGACATTAGCCCTGTGGTTGCTGGCATGGGCGCCAGTGTGTAACTGCGGCGAGGGGGAATTGCCGTAAGCGCTCCATAAACCCCAGACTTGCTGGCTAATCCGAATTTCCGCATTCTTGCTACTTCGATTTGATACCGGAGCAAGCATGGAAAACACGACCGTTTTTTGGGAGAAGCACGTTGCCGCGA
>NZ_WHJH01000046.1 GCF_011682145.1 Massilia mucilaginosa | reverse complement strand
AGCTGCTCTGAGGTAGAATTCATGCCGGGCAAGGTGCGTTCGTGTTGAAATTGTGTTTTAGGGATAACTCACATTTTATCAATCACTTACGGCATTCTTGCTCTTTTTTATGCAAAATTCAGGCTAGGAAGATGCCAGTGCGTTGGCGCGTCAGGAGAACGTCATGTCCTATTCCATTTCCCGCTGGCCGCGTCCGCTTGCCGCCATCGCCATTGCCTTCGCCCTGCTGTCGGCCGCCGTGCTTGGCGGATGCAAGCCGGCCGACCCCGACGCCCTCGTGGCCGAGGCCAGGCAACATCGCGTGAAAGGTGATTTGCGGGCGGCGGTGATCGTGCTGAAAAATGCCATCCAAAAAAATAGCGGCGACCGCGAAGCCCGTCTGTTGCTGGGCGAGGTGTATCTTGAGCAAGGCGATGCGCCTTCGGCCGAGAAAGAGTTGCGGCGCGCGCGCGAACTCGGCGTGACGGCGCCCGGTTTGCCGCTTCTGCTGGGCAGGGCCATGTTGATGCAGGGCCAGCATGACCGCCTGCTGGCCGAAATCGGCCTCACTGCCCCGGCCGCCGAGCGCCCCGCCATCCTGGCCCTGCGCGCCAACGCCCTGCTCGGCAGCGGCGACAGCGCCCAGGCCAGCGCGCTGTTCGCGCAAGCGCTCGGCCTGCAAGCGGACCTGCCCGATGCCCTGCTCGGCATGGCGCGCATGGCACTGGCCGGCAAGCAGGACGCCGAGGCTGCCGCGCTGATCAAGCGCGCACTGGCCGCCCATCCAGACAACGTCGAGTGCCTGCGTTTTCATGCCGATTTGCAGCGCGCCGCCGGCAAGCCGGCAGAGGCCCTGGCCGCGCACGCACGCATCCTGGTTTTGCAACCGTACAACGTACAAGCCCGGCTGGACGTGGCGAACCTGCACATCGACGCCGGACGTTTCGGGGAAGCGCGCCAGGCGCTCGCCGCCGCCCGCAAACTGGCCGGCGCCTCGCTCCCGGTGGTGTACGCCGACGCCATGGCCGACTTCCGCGAAAGAAAACTGACATCCTCCCTGGCTTCGCTGCAACAAGTACTGCGCGTCGCGCCGGACTACTATCCCGCCATCCTGCTCTCCGGCGCGGTGCAATTGGGCCTGGGGGCGACGGGACAGGCGGAGCAACATCTGCAGAAATTTCTCGCCGCTTATCCGGGCGATCCGTACGCCACCAAGCTGATGAGTACATTGCACGTGCGCTCGAACGCCCCCCAGGCAGCCCTCGACCTGCTCACGCCCTTGCTCGAGAAATACCCCGCCGATGTCGAACTGCTGACCCTGGCCGGCGAAGCGAGCTTGAATGCACGCAAGTTCGGCCCCGCCACCGCCTTTTTCGAGCAGGCCCTCGCGCTCGATCCGAAAGCCACCGCGCTGCACACATCGCTGGCATTAAGCCGCCTGGGCAGCGGCGACACCGGACGCGCAGCCGCCGAACTGCAGCGCGCCTCCGCGTTGGACGGCGGCGCGCCGCGCACCGGTTTGCTGCTGGTCATGACCCATCTGCAGGCCAACGATATCGACAAAGCGCTCGCCTCCGTCGAGGAAATGGAGCAGCGCGGCAACAATCCACTGGTCCAGAATCTCAAGGGCGGCATTTACCTCGCGCGGCGCGAGGCCGGCCTGGCACGCGCCAGTTTCGACAAAGCACTGCTGCTCGAACCGCTGTACCTGCCTGCGCTGGCCAACCTGGCCCAGCTGGACCTGGTCGAAGGCAAGCCGGCCGATGCCCGCCAACGCTACGCAGCGGCCTTGCAAAAAGCGCCGCGCAACCGTGCGCTGCTTGAAGCCTTGGCAGGCCTCGCGCAACGTGAAGGAAAGATGGTCGACGCCGTCGCCTGGCTGGAACGCGCGCGCAACATCGAGCCCGACGCCCTGCCGCTGGCGCTGCGCCTTGCCGATATGTATGCCCGCGCCGGCAGCAAGGACAAAGCCCTGCGCCTTGCCCGCACCCTCCAGACCGCCAATCCATCCAATCCGCAAGCTGCCGAGATGCTCGCCCAAGCCTACGTGCTCAACGGCGACCTGAGCGCCGCCATCGAAGCCTACGGCCGCCTGGCAGTCCTGGCCCCGAGCTCGTCCGCGCCACTGTTGCGGATGGCAAACTTGCAAGTGGCGAAGCAGGACGACAGCGCCGCCCTGGCCCTGCTGCGCCAGTCGCTCGCTATCGAACCGGCCTCGTTCGAGGCCCAGACAACCCTGATCAATCTGTTGCTCAGGCAACAGAAATTTGCCGAAGCGCGCGCCGTCGCTCTCGACGCCCAGCAGCGCAAACCGGATTCCGCAAACGGACACAAGCTCGAAGGCGACGTCCATGCAGCCCAGGGCCAGCATGCGGCAGCCTTGGCCTCATGGGAGCGCGCCTTTGCACGCAAGGCCGACGCCGGCCTGCTGATCCAGATCCACGGCGCCCTGAACAAGCTCGGCCGCGCTGCGGATGCCGATGCGCGCATGGGCCAGTGGTTCAAGGAGCATCCAGGCGATGTGCCGGCGCGCCTGTACTATGCCAGCAGCAAGCTGGTCGCGAACGACTACAAGGGTGCCATCGGGCATCTGGAAGCCATCCTCAAAGCCGACCCGGATAATGTGATCGCGCTCAACGACATCGCCTGGGCCTGCCAGCAAAGCGGCGATGCACGCGCACAAGCCTACGCCGAGCGCGCGCATGCACTGGCGCCCGGCAACCCGGCCGTCCTCGACACGCTCGGCTGGATTGATGTCGAGCGCGGCAATTTCGCCCGCGCCGTGCCCTTGCTGCGCAAAGCCAATGCGCTGGCGCCCTCGGCCGGCAATATTCACTTCCACCTGGGCACGGCGCTGGCGCGTTCCGGCGACAAGCGCGGCGCGCGCCGCGAACTCGAACGCCTGCTCGCAAAGCCGCAGCGCTCCGCCCATCACGAACAGGCGGCCGCCCTGCTGCGTACCTTGTAGGCCAGCGCCGTCCGCAAGCGGATCCGTCCGCCAAGGCTGGTCCGGTGATACCAGCCAGCCAGTCAGGCACACGCACGATGCGTTGGCATCACCGCGCACGCCGGCGCGTCGCAGCGTCGCCATACCATGCGATGCCGTCGATTACCGATGCCCGGCGTGAGGCAGCAGCGCCGCCACGGCATGGCGCCATCGTGCATGCCCCCGGCCAGCGCCGCACCAACCCTTACGTCCGTCCCGGCTCGTAACGTCCAGGTGCAATAATCCCGGCGGGATCGAGCGCCTTCTTGATCCGCGCCACCGTCTTCCAGTACACATCCCCGTGCGGATCGAGCTGTCCCATCGACTGGTTGCCGACACGATAAGGGATATAGCCGGCATCCATCACGCTGTCGAACACCGCCTGGTAGCACTGTTTTGCGCGTGTCACTTCATCCGCATCCTCCTTGTCGTAGGCAATTGTCAGTACCGCCCCCAGCGAACGTTCGTTGATCATGCTGAACGTCACAAACAAATCGAAACCATGCGCCGCGAACAGCGGTGCGACCAGCGCGTGCAACTCCAGCACATCGGCCCCGCGCATCGGCAGCACCGGGGAAATCCACAGCATGCCGCAATTGTCCTGCGCCGGATCGGCCCGCTGCGGAAAGCCGGGCGGCAAGGCCGCGCGCCGTCGCCAGTAAGCACCCGCCAGAAAGCGTCCGTTCGGCTTGCCCCGGTTCATCGCAAACAGCGCTTCGCCCAGCCCGACCTGCGCGCGCAGGCGCTGCCCGGCCCGCGTCGAACCAAGCACACGCGCCAGCACGCCGCCCCAGCGCAGCTTGCGCTCGCTCAAGAACGCGGTGCGCGCGCGCGTGCCGCGCAAAGCCGCCTTGATCGCCGCGCGCGCCGCCGCCACCTGCGCCGCAGTGCCAGACAGCGCGCCCGATACAGTCCACGCCCCAATCGCCGCCGCTTCGCGCAGGGCACCGCGCACCGCCTGCGGAAGGCAAGACTGGCCGGGCGCCAGCGCACGCGGAAACACGCGCCCGCCAGAAATCACACGCAGGTCGTTGCCAATATGAACAATGCTGCGCAAGGTGCCGTTCATGCGCAGCGGCCGCAGGGCATCGACCACCGCGGCGATGTCTTCATGGTCAGACACCGTGCACAGAAAATGGTTCACGCAATCGGCGGCCGGCACCAGCCAGATGCCGATGCGCGTCACGATGCCGAAATTCGACTGGGTAAACATGCCATCGATGAACGGTCCCACGCCGTAAGGAAACAGATGGGTCGCGCGCGCTTGCGGATAATGGCCGAAGCCGGTGTCGAGCACGTCGCCGCTGGCCAGCACGACGCGCATGCCGGAAACGTGCTGCAGCCGGTTGCCGTACGGCGAGTGGCCGAAGCCCCGTTCCAGGATATTGCCCATGAAGCTGGTATCCGGACCGGCGCCGGTGCAATCGATCCACCAGTCCAGTTGTTCGGCCTGTAAATAATCCGACAACTGCTGCTGGGTCACGCCCGGCTCGATCACGGCGTAGCCGAGCTCGGCGTCGACGCTGACGATCCGGTTCATCCTGCCCAGGTCGACGATCAGCTGCGCCTCGCCGACCGCGCAGGCGTCGCCATAGCCCCAGTTGCGTCCGGTACTGATCGGATACAGCGGCAAGCCCAGCTCCGCGCCCAGCCGCACCACGGCCACCACCTCGGCCTGGCTGGCAGGAGAGACCACCGCCAGCGGCGTGGTGGCGCGCGCGGCGGTGCTGCAACTGTAGCGCCTGAGCGCGTCGAGCTCGGCGCTGGCATGGGCCGGACCGACGAGCGCGCGCAGCGCCGCCAGCAAGCGGTCTTGCCCGACCGCGGCTCCGTACGGCCCGGTTTGTCGGAATTTTTGCTCATCGAAAATGTGCATCGCGCCCCCGTGTCAGTGACGCCCGCCGTTCAGGCGCGCGGTGATGCCCGGCTCGTCCCACACCGGAAAAAAATACGGGTAAAAGGAGCGCTCTTCGCCATGCTGCTCCATCAGCCCGCCCCATTTGCGGATCTGCACGCCCATCTCTTCCAGCGGCAGGCGCAGCAGGACAGCCGGCGCGCCGACCCGGCTGCACGGACGCTCGCCGCCGAAGTCGCTGAAACCGAGCATGCGCTTATAGAACATCACGTGGCGTGGATTGACTTCGATCACATAATCGGTGAATCCGTGCAGCTTGTGCGAGTACAGATACGAGATATGGATCAGCGCGGCGAACACGCGCTTGGTGACTCCCTTGTCGATCGCCAGGCGCGAGGGCTCGCACAAGCGCCGGCCCTGGCTGCGCAGCGCGTCGAGCTTGTCGCGAAAATTGTCATCGGCCGGTAGCCCGAATGCACTGTCCAGGCACAAGCTCATGGTGCCGACCAGTACCCCCCCGGTTTCGGCATACAAGGTCACCTTGTTCGGATCGTGCTGCAGGCTGGGCTCGAAGGCATAGCCGCGCCAGCCGTACATCTTGCGGATCAGCAGGCTGGCGGCTTCGCGCCGTCCGGCCGAATTGGCAAGGCGGATATGGAAAACCTGCAGCTGCTGCCCCGGATCGTGGGCCGCCGGCGGCGCCTCGCTCGGTTCCGGCTCGCGCAAGCCCGCCGGCATTTCGAAGGTTGCAATCGGTAGATCGTCTTGAAACATGGCTCTCTTCCTTCCACGTGATCGCACGGTCCGCCTGCCGGTCCGCGCGCAAAGTTGTGTAAGTCAGACAGGGCCATCAATACGGAAGTTCAGGCGCTCCGCCCGGACATTGTTCTGCAACAAACGTAGAACGTCGGGAAATTTTGCATCCTTGTGGAAATCACTCTGAACTGTTGAGTTACTCTTGGCAAGTCATTGATTTGTAAGCATAAACCGGGCTGGCACGCTTGCTGCATACAAGGTTTGCACGGCGGCGCCGCAAGCTGTCGACGCTTCCCCACCTGATCCCACCGGAGAGTTAATTATGAAACTAGTCCCGACATCCCTGATGAAACATGCGGCGATTGCCGGTCTCTGCCTGGCCGCAATGAACGGCGCGCGCGCCGATGCATTCGCCCAGTCCGTCCTCCTGATCGACAATTTCCGCCTGCTTCATCACAGCGGCGGCGCCTTCAAGTCGACGGATTTCACCTCGCTCAACGGCGCCGTCACCGCCCGTGCCACCGCTTCCCTCAACGGCGCGAGCGTCATCGCGACGACCCCGAGCAGCGGCATCCTCAGCGGCACAATGCCCGATGTGGCGCACCAGTTTGTCGGGCTGCCCACGCCGCCGCGCGCCGAAAACGACTTCAGCTACTTTTCCATACTGCCAAGCCTGCCCGGTACCTTCGGCTATGCCGACCAGAACATGACCGGCAACGCCATGACCATCGGTGCGCGCGACGCCGGGGCACGCGTCGAAACGCGCGCCGACGCGTCCCTGCGCAGCGATGGCGAGGCCGGCGGCCAGTCCGACGTCGGTACCCTGACCATGTTCCGCTTCACCCTCGGCGCCAGCGAGACCATGTCGGTCTCCTTCGACGGCAGGCCGATGACCCAGGCCTATGCCAGCAGCGGCAGCGGCAGCGGCACCAACGCCATCGCCCGCCTGGCGTGGAGCGTGAACATCATCAACCTGGATACCGGCGAACTCATGCTCGACTACTCGCCCGGCAAACTCAACGGCGAGAGCTTGTCCAGCCGCAATGGCGGCTACGCTGGCAACTCGACATTCGACCCGGGCTGGCTGAAATTCGCAGCCACCTCGCTCACGCTCAACGCCAACCAGAACTATCAGTTGACCATCAACCAGACCACCCTCGCCAACGCCATGCAGAAAACGGCGGTGCCGGAACCGGGCGGCCTGGCGCTGTTCGGCCTCGGCCTGCTGGGCATGACGCTGATGACACGGCGCCGCAACTAGGCCGGCCATGCGGACAAGAAGAACAAGGTGGCCACGCTGTTTGCGGCCATTCCAGGGCCCGCAGCCGGTGCTGCGCGGTCAGCGCCGGCTGGGGATGCGGGCGCCGGACCGCCCCGGTGGACTCTGATGCACGGCTCGCTGTCAGCCGGCATTTTTCCGGTCAGGAGCGCGCCTGGCCGGACGATTTTTTTGCTCAGGGCAGGCTGCGGGCGCATGCTCTTTTTACTCTTGACGCGAATCAACGCGCCCGTGATCAGCGGAAACTTACAGTTTCCACGGACATATAATCGAACGAGTAGTGAAGCTGGCAGTGTCGCTTCCCATCGCCGTCCGACTTACGGAGACCCACACGATATGGAGGACTTCATCAGCCAGTTGCTGCTGCATGTACGAGGCATCTGGAAATATCGGTGGCTCGCCATCGGCACCATGTGGGTCGTGGCGGGGCTGGGCTGGGTGGTGGTGCTGCGCCTGCCGAACGACTACCAGAGTTCGGCGCGCGTGTTTGTCGATACCCAGAGTATCCTCAAACCGCTGATGGCCAGCATGACCAGCATGCCCAACGTGCAACACCAAGTGTCGATCATGAGCCGTACCCTGCTCAGCCGGCCGAATCTGGAGCGCGTGTTGCGCACGGTCGACCTCGATGTCGACGCCACCACGCCGCGCCAGCGCGAGCAACAGATCGACGAGCTGGCCATGCGCCTGAAAATTTCCGGCACCAGCACCAACGATATCTATTCGATCACTTACGGCGGCGACAATCCCAAGCAGGTGCACGACGTGGTGCAGGCGCTGCTGACCATCTTCCTGGAAGGCAGCTTCAAGGGCAAGAAAGCCGATTCGCAGAACGCCATCCGTTTCATCGACGACCAGATCAAGAACTACGAGCAGCGCCTGGTGGCGGCCGAAAACACGGTCAAGGAATTCAAGCTGCGCAACAGCGCGCTGCTGCCGCGCCAGGGCGTCGATTACAGCGCCCAGCTGGCCATTGCCAGCGACGCGCTCAGCACCGCGCGCATCGACCTGCTCGAAGCCGAACAGGCGCGCATCGCGATCCAGGCCCGCATCAACGGCGACCCGCTGCCGGCCGGCGCCGATGCGCGTCCGCGCGCCGTCGTCAACCCCGACATCGACGCCCGCATCGCCGCCATCAACAAGAACCTGGACACCTTGCGCCTGCAATACACCGACCTGCACCCGGACGTGGTCAGCGCGCGCCGCCTGCTGGCCCAGCTCGAAGCGCGCAAGATCGAAGAAAGCAAACTGGCGCTGCGCGATGGCGACCCGGGCCGCTTCTACAGCCCCATGCTGCAGCAGCTCAAGGTGGCCCTGACCGAGGCCGACGCCAAGGTGGCCTCGATGCGGGTGCGGGTGCATGAGTACAGCGTGCGCCACGAGCGCCTGCGCGAGCAGAGCAATGCGGTGCCGGAAGTCGAATCGCAACTGGCCCAGCTCAACCGCGATTATGAAATCAACAAGGACAACTACGAAAAGCTGATCGCGCGGCGCGAGTCGGCCAGGATCTCGGGCGACCTGAGTTCCTCGACCGAGATGATGACCTTCCGCATCATCGATCCGCCCACCATGCCGATTTCGCCGGTCGGCCCCAACCGGCGCCTGTTCTACAGCGGCGTGCTGCTGATCGCCCTGTGTGCCGGCCTGGGCGCGGCGCTCCTGATCAGCCAGATCCGTCCAACGTTTGTGAGTCCGAGTGCGCTGCGCGAGATCACCGGCCTGAACGTGCTCGGTACGGTATCGATGAGTTGGAACGATGCCGAAAGCAACAAGCTGCGGCGGGGACAATACCTGCTCGGCTGCGCCTTCACCGCCCTGCTCGGCCTGTACGGCGCGATCATGGCATCCGGATTTTTTACGGGCTAAGCCCCAGGGAGTACAACGTGGACAGTTCCCTTACACCGGCCGCTGCGCCGCACGGCCCCGACGCGCCCGCCGGCGCCCACAGCGCCGAGCAGCTGCGCGAAGTCGACATCAACCTGGCGCGCCTGCAGCAGATGGGCATGGTGACGTACGACGGCGGGCGCACCAGCGTGGCCGAAGACTTTCGCATCATCAAGCGCCCCCTATTGCGCAATGCGCGCGCGGCGGTATCCGGCGGGGTACGGCACGGCAACCTGATCGTCGTCACCAGCGCCCTGCCCGGCGAAGGCAAGACCTACTGTGCGATCAACCTGGCGATGAGCATCGCCATGGAAAAAGACCACACCGTGCTGCTGGTCGACGCCGACGTGGCGCGACCCTCGGTGCTGCGCACGCTCGGCCTGGCGCCGGGGCTGGGGCTGATGGACATCCTGCTCAACGACGACCTGAGCCTGTCGGACGTGATTCTCAAGACCAACATCCCGACCCTGAGCCTGTTGCCGGCGGGGCGCAACAACAAGCACGCCACCGAACTGCTGGCCAGCCACGCGATGAGCAAGCTGCTCTCGGAAATTGCCAACCGCTACCCGGACCGGATTGTGATTTTCGATTTGCCGCCCCTGCTGCTGACCACCGAAGCGGCGGTACTGGCGGCCCAGATGGGCCAGGTGGTGATGGTGGTCGAATCCGAGACGACGACCCAGCGCGACGTCAAGGAAGCGCTGCTGCGGCTCGACAACTGCGCCCGCGTCGACCTGATCTGCAACAAAGCGCGCGCCTTCAACGGCGGCGACTACCACGGCTACTACGACTAGCCGATGCCAAACAACAAGCTGGTGTCAGGTCTGACACCGGAGTTTGCAGTTGAGGCCGTGTCCGAATGTCAGACCTGACACCGGTGTGAAGTTGAGGGCGGCGCTATCCGCGTCATCCTGTTTGTTCCGTTCGCCCGATTAACCTTTGGAGTCGACCATGACTACTTCCCTTGAACCGCCGCGCCTTGTGGTGCATCTGATCCATCAGCTCGACGTCGGCGGTCTCGAAAACGGCCTGATCAACCTGATCAAGCATATGCCGCCCGAACGCTACCGGCACGCCATCGTCTGCCTCAAGGATTATTCGGAGTATCACGCGCATATCAAGCAGCGCGGCGTCGAGATCATCAGCCTGAACAAGCGCGAAGGCAAGGACTGGGGCCATTACCTGCGCCTGTTCCGCGCCCTGCGCGCGCTGCAGCCGGATCTGATTCACACGCGCAACCTGTGCGGCATCGAAGGCCAGCTGGTGGCGGCGCTGGCCGGCGTCAAGCTGCGCGTGCACGGCGAGCATGGCCGCGATATGAGCGACCTGTACGGCAAGCGCCTGAAGTACAAGCTGCTGCGCCGCCTGCTGCGTCCGCTGATCGGGCACTTCATCGCCGTCAGCGCCGACCTCGAACACTGGCTGATCGACAGCGTCGGCGCCGAACCCGAAAAAGTGTCGCAGATTTCGAACGGGGTCGACAGCGTCCAGTTCCACCCGCGCCTGGGCCCGCCGGCCGCGATCGGCCCGGCCGGCTTCATGCAGGACAATGCCTTCGTCATCGGCAGCGTCGGCCGGATGGAGGAAATCAAGGATTACGGCACCCTGGTCGAAGCTTTCCTGCGCCTGATCGCCTCGCCCCATCCGGCCCACCAGCGCATGCGCCTGCTGATCGTGGGCGACGGCCCGCAACGCGCCGCCTGCCTCGACACCCTCACCCGCGCCGGCGCCGCGCACCGCGCCTGGCTGCCGGGAGAACGCACCGACATCGCCCAGTTGCTGCGCGCCATGGACCTGTTCGTGCTGCCCTCGCTGGCCGAAGGCAGTTCGAATACCATCCTCGAAGCCATGGCCACCGGGCTGCCGGTGGTGGCGACCGCCGTGGGCGGCAATACGGTGCTGGTGCATCCCGGCTTTACCGGCATCCTGGTGCCGCCGCGCGCGCCCGACCTGATGGCCGCCGCGATTGCCGATTACTGCCGCATCCCCGACATGGCGGCGCGCCACGGCATGCGCGCGCGCAGCCAGGTCATCGCCAGGCACAGCCTGCCCGAAATGGCGCGCGGCTATCTGCGCGTGTACGATGCGCTGGCGCACCCGGACGGCGGCTGCCCCGGCCCGGCCGCGCACTCCTGAAAGCGGCGATCATGTCCAGGCCAGCGCACTCTGGCGCTCCCCGTGCACCTGCGCGTAGCAGGCCGCCACCTGCCGCGCCACCCGCTCCCAGCTGTCGCCGCGCACCAGCGCGCGCACCTGTTCGCGCGGCGGCGGCGACACCAGCAGCCGCAGCACCGCGCGCTGCTGGGCGTCGGTATCGTCCCAAGCGACCCGCGCCAGCGCGAACTCGGCACCGGCCAGGCTGAACGGCGAATCGCGCGCGATCAGCATCGGCGCGCCCGCCGCCAGCGCGTCGCGCACCGCCAGCGCCGTGCCCTGGCCGTCGCCCGGCGCGATGCACAGCGCGGCCGCCGCGTAGGTACTGGCCAGCATCGCTTCATCCTGGCGCAGCGCGCCCAGGCAAGTGAGGCCGCGCACGCTGCGCAGCTCGCGCAGGTAATCCTGGTCGCGTTCGCCGGCCTCGCCCACCAGCACCACCGGCAGCGACAGCGCCGCCATGGCCTGCGCCATCGCCAGCTGGTTCTGGTAGGGCGAAATCGGGCCGGCCATCAGGGCGAACGGCCCGCTCATTCCGGTGCGCTTGCGGAACAGATCGCCATCGGCCGCCAGCAAGGCCGTATTGACGCCGTTCGGCAGCACCCGCACCCGCCCGCTGTCGATCAGGAAGCCGGCGCCGATGGCTTGCTTCTCGGCTTCACCGAGCGCCACGATCAGGCTGGCCTGCTGCAAGGCGCGCCGGGTCTGGGCGTAGCCGGACTGCACATTCCACGAGGTCATGTTGCCCAGCCGATGGTCGGCGGCGCGCGCGCTGGTGCCGCTGGCGCGGTTCCAGCCCGGCGCGATCAGCGGCGTGAGCACCACCGGCACGCCCTGTTCGACGGCCGCTTCCACCAGGCGCTGGTTGCCGTGGGTGGCCGAAAACACGTGGATCAGGTCGTATTCATCGAGCCGGCTGGCATACGGATTGACCAACTCCACGTCGATTCCCGACGTCCCCTGCACGCCCAGCCGCACCAGCGCGCGGATGGTTTCGCGGACTTGCTGCTGGACGCCGTCTTCGCGTTCGAACAGCATGGGATAAGACAAAATTCCGATACGCATGCACGCCTCCATTGTCAACACGGGCCGGTCGCCGGGGACCAGCAAGGCGGGCGGCATGAGAATGCTCAACAAGTCGCCACCCGCGCTGATTTAGTATTGCCTCAACTTAAGAGTTTCAGTGTACCGACGGGCACAGACGCATCATTGAGGCAAGTCAATTAGTTTCACCAAAGAAAATCACATGCGCGTTCCGCTTTCGATTCTCATGTACCAGCGCGTGCTGGCCGCACCCGACCCGCTGTTTCCCGAGTGCCTGCACGGACGCCGTTTCGAGCAGCACCTGCGCCTGTTGCGCCGCTGGTTCCGCCTGATGCCGCTCGCGCGCGCCGTCACCCACCTGGCCGAAGGCACCTTGCCGGCGCGCGCCGCCTGCCTGACCTTCGACAACGGCTACGCCGAGCACGCCTCGGTCGCGCTGCCCCTGTTGCAGCGCTATGGCGTGCCGGCCACGTTTTTCGTCGCCGCCGCCTACCTCGACGGCGGCTGCACCTGGAGCGACATCGTCACCGAAGTGGTGCGCAACGCGCCCGGCGAGCGCCTCAACCTGGGCCGCAGCGGCTTTGCCAGCTACGACATCGGCTGCCCGGTGCGGCGCCGCGCCGTGATCGAGATGCTGCTGGCCGCGCTGCGCCTGCTGCCGCCGGCCGAGCGCCTGGCGCGCGCCCTGTCGATGGCGCGCCGCCCGACCCCGACCATGATGAGTTCGGACCAGGTGCTGGCCCTGCACCGCGCCGGCATGGGGATCGGCGCCCATCCGCTGCACCACACGGTGCTCTCGACCCTGTCCAACGCCGCCGCGCGCGCCGAGATCGCCGAGGGCCGGTGCCGCATCGAAGAATTGATCCGCGCGCGCGTGAGCCTGTTCGCCTACCCCAGCGGCAAGCCGGGCGAGGATTTCGAGCAGCGCCACGGCCTGATGCTGCGTGCCCAGGGCTTCGAGGCGGCCGTCGGCAGCGGACGCGGCGCGGCGCGCAGCGGCAGCGACCTGTTCGCCCTGCCACGGTTTACCCCGTGCGAAGCGGGCAGTGCGGGCTTTCTTCTGCGCATGGCCGGCAATCTGCTTACACGCGGCTGATTTTGTCCCGCGATCAGGCCGGGCCGCGATCAGGCCGGGCCGCGATCAGGCCGCGCCCGCCATCTGCGCGGCCAGCAGGCGCCGGTCGAAGCTGCCGTTGGGACTGCGCGGCAAGGCCGCCGCCCGCACCTGCGCCAGCAGCGGCTTCATGTAGAAGGGCAATTTGGCGCGGCAGGCGGCCAGCAGCGCCGCCGGGTCCAGCAGGCAGCCCGAGCGCGGCGTGACCGCCAGCGCGATCGACTGTCCCAGCACTGGATGGTCCAGCCCCAGCGCCGCCGCCTCCTCCACCAGCCCGGTCGCGTACAGCACCTCCTCGATCTCGCTCGGGCTGACCCGGTAGCCACCGGTCTTGATGGTCTCGTCGCTGCGCCCGATAAAGTACAGAAACCCTTCCTCGTCGATGCGCACCGTGTCGCCCGACCACAGCGCCAGCTCGGACAGCGGCAGCCCGTCGCGCGAGGGCAGCGGGCGGAAGCGCTCGGCGGTGCGCGCGGCGTCGTTCCAGTAGCCGAGCGCGACCAGCGGCCCGCGGTGCACCAGTTCGCCCGGCTCGCCCGGCGCGCACGGCTCGCCGTCGGGGCGCAGCACCAGCACCTCGGCGTTGGGAATGGCCTTGCCGATCGAGTCCGGCCGCAGGTCGAGCTGCTCCGGCCCCAGGCAGGTCGAGCGCAATGCCTCGGTCATTCCGAACATCAGGTACAGGCGCGCCTGCGGCAGGCGCTGGCGCAGCGCGGCCAGGGTCGCGCGCGGCAGCACCCCGCCCGAACTGGTCAGGTAGCGCAGGCTGCACGGCGCGCTCCAGTGCAGCTCGGCCAGCTGGATCCACAGCGGCGGCAGCGCGGCCAGGCCGGTGATGCGTTCGCGCGCCACCAGCTCGGGGATGTCGCGCGTCAACAGCGGATTCATCAGCACCACGGCGGCGCCGGCCGCAAAGGCGCTGGTCAGCTGGCTCAGGCCGTAGGCCAGGCTGAGCGGCAGCAGCGCCAGGATGCGGTCGTGCGCCGTGTGCCCGAGCTCGGCGGCTGCGCTGGCCGCGCCCGCCACCAGGTTGCGGTGCGACACCACCACGCCCTTGGGCGCGCCGCTGTCGCCCGAGGTGTACAGCAGCGCCGCGATGTCGCTCTCGATTGAGCGGTGCGGCGCGCGCAGCGGGGCGGCGGCGGCGCGCCGCATCCAGCCATCCCAACCCAGTACGCCCAGCCCGGGCAGCATGCCATCCTCCCTCCCGGTCTGCAGCACGCAGCGCAGCGCCGGGCACTGGACCAGTTCCTGGTCGAGCGCCGCCAGCCGTCCCGGCGACGTCAGCAGCACGCGGGCGCCGCAGTCGCGCAGCAGATGGCCGACCTGGGCCGCTTTCAGCAAGGGATTGACCGGCACGAACACCAGTCCGGCGGCGGCCGCGCCGAACAGGGCCAGCACCGCCTCCTCGCACTTGTCGAGAAAAATCGCGACCCGCTCGCCGCGCTGCAGCCCCAGGGCCAGCAAGCCCTGCGCCGCCACATCGATGCAGCGCGCCAGCTGGGCATAGCCGAGGCTATTGTCGAGATAGCGCAAGGCCAGTCCCTGCGGCGTGCGGCGGGCGGCTTCGGTGATCAGTTCGTGCACGAGCTGGGCCATGGTTTCCTCTGATTGAATTGTTTCCCAAGGGAATCAATGATTGAGAAAAACGGCCGCGCCGTCCTTGACGCGGGTCAAACAAGCGCATGGCACTCTTGGGCTTGTGCGCGCGCAAGAGGCGCGCAATTTCGGGGGTGTTTAATGAAACCAGTGTCCCGGCAGGCTGCCGGGAACCGTACAGGAGATCAGAACACCATGAATGCGCCCCTGTTGCCGCTACCGCGCGTGTACCCGTTCTTTTTCGATGTCGATCCCGGCACCCGTTTCAGCCTGTATCACGCGCCCGCGCCGCAGGCACGCGCGCGCGGGGCGATCCTGTACGTCCATCCGTTCGCGGACGAACTGAACAAGGCGCGCCGCATGGCCACCCTGCAGGCGCGCCGCTTCGCCGCCGCCGGCTACGCGGTGCTGCAAATCGACCTGTTCGGCTGCGGCGACAGTTGCGGCGACCTCAGCCTGGCGCGCTGGGACATCTGGAAGCGCGACCTTGCCGTCGCCCGCGCCTGGCTCGGCGAGCGCGCCGGCGGCGGCCCGATGCATCTGTGGGGCCTGCGCCTGGGCGGCTTGCTGGCCCTCGACGCCGCCTGCACCATGGCGGTCGACGGCGTCATCCTGTGGCAGCCCTTTCTTAACGGGCGCACCTGCATCAGCCAGTTCCTGCGCCAGGACCTGGCCGCGCGCATGCGCGGCGCCGACCCGGCCGAGCCTTCCCTGCTGGGCACCACCGGCCAGCTGCGCGCCGAGCTGGGCATGCGCGGCATGCTCGAAGTGGGCGGCTACGAACTGGCCGCGCCGCTGGTGCACGCCATCGACGCCTGCGACGCCGCCGCGCTGCCGCTGCCGCCCTGCCAGGTGCACTGGTTCGCCAGCGGCTCGCCGGCGCCGCAGCGCCTGGCCGCCAGCGCGGCGCGCATTGCGCGGCGCTGGAGCGCGCGCGGGGCCACCCTGCACTTTCACCCGATCGAGGGGGCGCCGTTCTGGGGCCCCAACGAGATCGCCGAATGCCCGGCCCTGCTGGCCGCCACCAGTGCTGTATTTACGGGGGAAGGCTGATGTTTGCCGAACAACGCGCACTCCAGTTCACTTGCCAGGGCAATTCCCTGATCGGCATTCTCGACCTGCCCGAACGCCCGCTCGCGCGCGGCGTACTGGTCGTCACCAGCGGCCCCCAATACCGGATCGGCCACCACCGCCATTTCACGCTGCTGGCGCGCGTGCTGGCCGGGCGCGGCATCCCGGTGCTGCGTTTCGACCACCGCGGCATGGGCGACAGCGAGGGCGAGGCGCGCACCATCGACGCCCTGGGCGACGACATCCATGCCGCCACCCGCGCCTTCTTCGCCCAGGTGCCCGAGATGCGCGAACTGGTGCTGTGGGGCCTGGGCGACGCCGCCATGGCGGCCCTGCGCTATGCGCAAGCCGACCAGCGCGTGTCGGGCGTGGTGCTGCTCAATCCCTGGGTGGCGCCGCGCGAGGGCGAGGCCGTGGCCGCGCCAGGCGCGCTGCCGCAGCGCGTGCTGGCGGGCCTGGCCGGCTTCGATGGCGCGGCGCTGGTGATCCTCGGCGGCGGCGATCCGGCCGCGCAGCAGTTGCCGGCCCTGGTGGCCCGCCATGAGCTGCGCTGCAAGTGCGTCACCATCGCCGGCGCCGGCCGCACCTTCGCCAGCCGCGCATGGCGCGACGAAGTGGCGGAGGTCAGCGCGAACTGGATCGCGTCGTGGTGATATCGATGCTGGCCGTCACGGAGAAATCCTGATGCCGTGATGGTGCATCAGGTCGTACAGGGTCGGGCGGCTCACGCCCAGCAGCTCGGCCGCCTTGACGATCGAGCCGTTGGTGCGCGCCAGCGCCGTCACCATCACCTTGTATTCGGCGGCGTCGCGCACCTGGCGCAGGTTGACCGGGGCGTCCGGCTGCGGCACGCCGCCCAGGCCCAGGTCGCGCGCGCCGATCTGCGGCCCTTCCGCCATGATCACCGCGCGCCGGATGCAGTTTTCCAGCTCGCGCACATTGCCCGGCCAGCCATACTGCTCGATCGCCAGCACCGCGTCTTCGGTGAACGCCGGCACGTTGCGCCGTTCCATCAGGCTGGCCTGGTGCTTGAAATGGTGCGCCAGCAGCACCGCGTCGCCGACCCGTTCGCGCAGCGGCGGAATGGCCAGCACCACTTCGCTCAGGCGGTAGTACAGATCTTCGCGAAAGCGCCCTTCGCGCACCAGTTTGGGCAAATCCTGGTGGGTGGCGCACACGATGCGCGCGTCGATCGCAATTTCGCTGCGCCCGCCGATGCGCTCGATCACGCGCTCCTGCACGAAGCGCAGCAGCTTGGCCTGCAGCGCCATCGCCATGTCGCCGATTTCGTCGAGGAAGAAGGTGCCGCCCTGCGCCATCTCGATCTTGCCCAGGGTTTGCTGGCCGGCCCCGGTGAACGCCCCCTTTTCGTGGCCGAACAATTCGCTCTCGAGCAGGTCGGCCGGAATGGCGGCGCAGTTGATCGCGACAAAGCGCTTGTCGTGGCGCGCCGAGAGGTCGTGCAGGCCGCGCGCGAACAGTTCCTTGCCGCTGCCGGAGTCCCCCAGCAGCATCACCGTGGCCGACGACGGCGCCAGCTTTTCGACGCTGCGGCACAGGCGCAGCATGCCCGGATCGCGCGTGACGATGCGCGCCAGCGGCGAATCGGACCCGATCTGCAGCATGCGCTGGTTCTCTTCCTGCATCGCGTGCAGATAGAAGGCACGCTCCACCACGAGTTTGAGGGTGTCGGCGTCGAACGGCTTCTGGTGAAAATCGTAGGCGCCCATCCCGATCGCCTTGAGCGCGTGGACGCGCTCCTGGTTGCCCGACAAGACGATCACTTTGGTATCGGACACCTCGGCCAGCAGCGCCTGCAAGGTGGCCAGGCCTTCGGTGGCGCCGTCCGGATCGGGCGGCAGGCCCAGGTCGAGCGTGACCACTGCGGGCCGGTGCCGGCGCAACTGCGCCAGCGCGCTTTCGCGGTCTTCGGCGATCAGGACATCGTAGCCGTCGAAGCTCCAGCGCAGCTGCTTTTGCAGGCCCTTGTCATCCTCGACCACCAACAGCTTCTTTTTGCCCATTGTGCAGCTCCTTGTAAGAGATGGGTTGCCGTCAGCGGCTTCCCTTGCCCAGCAAAACCACCTGCACCGTATCGATCAGGATCAGCAGATCGAGGAACAGGCTATTGTTCTTGACGTAGTAAAGGTCGTATTGCAGTTTCTGGATCGCGTCTTCGACCGAGGCCCCGTACTGGTAGCGCACCTGGGCCAGCCCGGTCACGCCGGGCTTGATGCTGTGGCGGACGTTGTAGTAAGGGATATCGCGCGCCAGCTGCTCGACGAAGAAGGCGCGCTCCGGGCGCGGGCCCACGAAACTCATCTCGCCCTTGAACACATTGAGCATCTGCGGCAGTTCATCGATGCGCAGCATGCGCAGGTAATGGCCGACGCGGGTCACGCGCGGATCGTTGGCGGCCGCCCAGGTAGGCACGCCCGGGGCCTCGGCGTTCTTGCGCATGCTGCGGAACTTGAGCACATTGAAGATCGCGCCATCCTTGCCAACCCGCTCCTGCTGGTAGAACACCGGCCCGCCGTCCTCGAAGACGATGGCGGCGGCGGCGGCCAGCATCACCGGCAGCGAGACCAGGGTGATCAAACCGCTGGCGAGCAGGTCGAAGCTGCGCTTGACGCTGGCGCGCCAGAAGCTCTGGTCGAAGCCGCCGCCGAAGATCAGGTAGCTCGGCTGCAGCGAATCGAGCCGGATCTGGCACGCTTCGCGCTCGAAAAAGGTGGCCGCGTCGATCACGCGCACGCCGCCGAGCGCGCAGGCCAGCAGGTCGCGCACGGGGAATTCCTTGCTGCGCCGGTTGGTCACCGTCACCACCAGTTCGCGCGCCTCGTAGCGGCGCGCCATCGACAGCAGCGATTCGCCCACCGGCAGCAGCTGCGAGGCCGGCACGCAGCTGTCTTCGCCGCTGATCGGCACGCAGCCGACCACGCTGAACTGGTGAAATCCGATCTTGCTGTGCGCCAGATCCATGCATTCGCGCGCCAGCGGGCCGCTGCCGACGAAAATCAGGCGCGCTTCGAGCAGCGCCGACTCGGCCGATTTGAACACCACCAGGCGCGTGAGCACCACGGCGGTGGCGCCGATGGCGAAGATCACGCTGCTGATGCCGCGCCCGAAATAGAACTCCGGGCGCACCGCGATCAGGGCCGACAGCAGAGCGAAACCGAGCGCGAACGACGGCATGATGCGGATCAGGGTGGTGCGGATGCCCTCGCGCGAACTATGCTGGTACATCCCCAGCGCGCTCATGCTGAAAATGATCACCAGCGCGAAGGTCAGCGAGGACAGGTACAGGTTATCGGCCCTGAAACTGCCGTGCTGGTCCGAAAACCACAGCACCGAGGCCACGCTGGCCGAAGCGAGCAACATCAGCAGTTCGAGCAGCAACAGCACGAACGCCATCTTGGATACGTAGTGACTGAAAATCCGGATCACGCTTCCCCCAATGCCAGCGATGCCAATTGCTTCCACGCCGGACAACACGGCGTGGTAAATAATCGCTTACAGAGACACAAGAGGTATTGACTAGAAACAAGCATTTCCTGGCATTTCTTGAAGCCCAGACACGGTCCAGCCAAATAGACTATAGTGATGCTTCGTTACTTATTACTCGCCCAACATGAAATTTGACGTCGCTATTGTCGGCAGCGGACTGGCCGGTCTGTCGGTTGCACTGCACCTTGCGCAAACGCGCACCGTGGCCATCATCTCCAAGCGGGCGCTGCTCGACGGAGCCAGCAACTGGGCTCAGGGCGGCATCGCCGCGGTGCTGGACTCGGGCGACAGCCACGCCCAGCACATCGACGACACCCTGGTGGCCGGCGGCGGCTTGTGCGACGAGGCGGCCACCCGCTTCATCGTCGAACACGGGCGCGAAGCGATCGAATGGCTGATCGAACAAGGCGTGCCGTTCACGCGCGACCCGACCGCCGAAATGGGTTTCCACCTGACCCGCGAGGGTGGCCACAGCCAGCGCCGCATCATTCACGCGGCCGACGCCACCGGGCACGCGGTCCAGGTCACGCTCGAACAAAAGGTGCGCGCGCATCCGAATATCTCCCTGTTCGAGCAGCACTGCGCGATCGACGTGATCACCTCCGACAAACTCGGCCCGAAGCCGGCCGCCGCCAGCGCCGGCCAGCCGCACTGCTACGGCCTGTACGTGCAGGACGAAAAAACCGGCCAGGTCCTCACCTTCGAAGCCGAGCACACGGTGCTGGCCACCGGCGGCGCGGGCAAGGTGTATTTGTATACGACCAACCCGGACACCGCGACCGGCGACGGCATCGCCATGGCCTGGCGCGCCGGCTGCCGCGTCTCGAACATGGAATTCATCCAGTTCCACCCGACCTGCCTGTACCACCCGTACGCCAAGTCCTTCCTGATCACCGAAGCGATCCGCGGCGAAGGCGGCTTGCTCAAGCTGCCGCCCGAAGCCGGCGCCGCCGCCGGGACCCGCTTCATGCCGATGTACGACGAGCGCGGCGAACTGGCCCCGCGCGACGTGGTGGCGCGCGCGATCGACTTCGAGATGAAAAAGCGCGGCCTCGATTATGTGCACCTCGATATCAGCCACCAGTCTCCGGAATTCCTCAAGGAGCACTTCCCGACCATTTATGCGCGCTGCCTGGAACTGGGCATCGACATCACCAGGGAACCGATTCCGGTGGTGCCGGCGGTGCACTTCACCTGCGGCGGCATCGTCACCGACCTGGCCGGGCGCACCGATGTACCGGGCCTGTACGCGGTCGGCGAAACCGCCTGCACCGGCCTGCACGGCGCCAACCGCCTGGCCAGCAATTCGCTGCTCGAATGCCTGGTGGTCGGGCGCGCCTGCGCGCACGAAATCGCCGCCATGCCGAAAGGCGATACGCGCGACCTGCCCGCCTGGGATGAAAGCCGCGTCACCAACGCCGACGAAGAAGTCGTCATTGCCCACAACTGGGACGAACTGCGCCGCTTCATGTGGAATTACGTCGGCATCGTGCGCACCACCAAGCGCCTCGAGCGCGCGCAGCACCGCATCGCGCTGCTCAAGGAAGAAATCGACGAGTACTACCGCAACTTCCGCATCACCCACGATTTGCTGGAACTGCGCAACCTGGTCGATGTGGCCTCGCTGATCGTCAACAGCGCGCTGACAAGGCGCGAGAGCCGTGGCCTGCATTTCAGCCGCGACTATCCGAATACCTTGCCGAAGGCCTTGCCGAGCGTGCTGACCCCGCCACGCCGTTAACACGTCGTTCCCGCCTTGGCGCGGGAACGACGGTGTCTCATGAACCAGAAACTGTCCCCCTCCACCATCGGTTTGCTGACCCTGCCCCCGCTTCTGTGGGCAGGCAACGCCATCGTCGGGCGCCTGGTGCGCGAGGCGGTGCCGCCGATGACGCTCAACCTGCTGCGCTGGTCGATCGCCATGCTGATCCTGCTGCCGCTGGGCCGGCGCCTGTTCGCCAGCGACGCCCTGCGCGGCAACTGGCGCCGCTTCGCCCTTCTCGGCCTGCTCGGGATCGGCCTGTACAACTCCCTTCAGTACCTGGCCCTGCAAAGCTCCACCCCGATCAACGTCACCCTGGTGGCCGCCGGCATGCCGGTCTGGATGCTGGCCATCGGCGCGCTGTTCTTCGGCGTCAAGGTCGGGCGCCAGCAAGTCATCGGCGCGGCCATGTCGATCGTCGGCGTGCTGGTGGTGCTGTGCCGGGGCGACTGGAACCAGCTGGCGGCGATGCGGCTGGTGGCCGGCGACCTGTACATGATCCTGGCGACCATCGCCTGGTCGTTCTACAGCTGGCTGCTGACGCAGCAAAAGGATCCACCGGCCGTGCGCGCCGACTGGGCCGCCTTTTTGCTGGCCCAGGTCATCTACGGGGTCCTGTGGTCGGGCCTCTTCGCCGGGGTCGAATGGGCTGGCGCGGCGCACACCATCGACTGGAGCTGGACCGTTTGCGCGGCGCTGATGTACGTCGCCATCGGACCGGCCATCATCGCCTTTCGCTGCTGGGGCGCCGGGGTGCAGCGCGCGGGACCGAGCGTGGGCGCCTTCTTCACCAATCTGACCCCGCTGTTCGCGGCCATGATGTCGTCGGCCTTCCTGGGCGAACTGCCGCACCTGTACCACGGCGTGGCGTTCGCGCTGATCGTCGGCGGGATCGTGTTCTCGTCGCGCCGCAAGGCCGGGTAGAATCAGGCGCATGAAGACACTTCCCCTCAGGCTGATGCCGGGACAAGACTTGCGCGCCACCCTCGCCGGCGTGCTGGCCGGGCATGGCGCGAGCGCCGGCTTCGTATTGCAGGGCATCGGCAGCCTGCGCGGCGCGCGCCTGCGCCTGGCCGGCGCGCTCGATGCGACGGAACTCGAAGGCGATATCGAAATCCTGACCCTGGCCGGCTCCCTGTCCCCGGACGGCCCGCACCTGCATATGGCGCTGGCCGACGCCGCCGGGCGCGTACTCGGCGGCCACGTGCTGGCCGGCTGCACCATCCGCACCACGGCCGAAATCCTGATCGCCCTGCTGCCCGGCCACCGCTTCGCGCGCGAGCCGGACGCCGCTTCCGGCTTCGACGAACTGGCGGTGCATTCGCATGACTGCTGACAGCGAAGCACTCGACCTGCTGGCTGACTTTGTCGAACGCCACCGGCGCATCCTGGTCTTGAGCGGTGCCGGCATGAGCACCGCGTCCGGCATTCCCGACTACCGCGACCGCGATGGCGTGCGGCGCGGGAAAACACCGGTCCAGGGGCCGGAATTCCGCAAGATGGAAGCGGTGCGCAAGCGCTACTGGGCACGCAGCATGGTTGGCTATCCGGCCTTGTCGGCCGCCGCCCCGAACGCCGGCCACACCGCGCTGGCGCAGCTGCAAGCGCTCGGCAAACTCGGCGCCCTGATGACGCAGAACGTCGACGGCCTGCACCAGCGCGCCGGCAGCGCCGATGTCCTCGAACTGCACGGGAACATCCACCAGGTCGTCTGCCTCGACTGCCACGCCAGTTTTCCGCGCTCCTTCGTGCAGGGGCAGCTGGTCGAGGCCAATCCGGCGCTGGCCGGCGCCGTCGCCACGCCCGCGCCGGACGGCGACGCCCACCTGGAACCGGACGCGCTGGCCGAATTCCACCTGCCCTACTGCGTGCACTGCGGCGGCACGCTCAAACCCGACGTGGTGTTTTTCGGCGACGGCGTGCCGGCCGGCGTGACGCGCGCCGCGCTCGAACGCATGACGGACGCCGACGCACTGCTGGTGATCGGCTCCTCGCTGATTGTCTATTCCGGCTTTCGCTTCTGCCGCATGGCGGCGGACAGCGGCAAGCCGATTGCCGCCATCAACCTCGGCAAAACCCGCGCCGACGAGCTCATTTCACTCAAAATCGACGCCGGCGCCGAGAGCACCCTGCCCGCCCTGTCAAACCGCATTGCATAATGCGACCATTGCCCGATTGAAATCAAACGGCTATAATTGAGAATAATTCTCATTCAATAGCCAGCCACACGCTCGTTCAGCCAGCCATTGCACTCACTTTCCAGGATGGCTCCATGGCGCACTACGCACCCTTCGGCCCGGCGTACGCCGGCGCCGCGCACTGTAATCCCCTTCCGCTGGCCGCAGCGGTCCGCTCCGCACTGATCTTCGCCGCCCTGGCCGGCCCCGGCTCGCTGGCCTTCGCCAACGACGTCCCCGAGGTCGCCGACGCCGCTGTCGCCATGCCGGTCATCACCGTCGACGGCAAAAAGGAAGACAACGGCTACGTCGCGCGCCGCAGCGGCGCCGGCACCAAGACCGACACGCCGCTGATCGAAACGCCGCAGTCGATCAGCGTGATTCCGCGCGAACGCTTCGAGGAACAAGGCGCGCAAACCCTGCGCCAAACCATGAACTACAGCGCCGGCATGATATCGAGCTACTTCGACAGCCGGGCCGATTCGGTCACCTCGCGCGGCGGCAATCCGGCCATGCTGCAGGACGGCGTGCAATCGAACTTCGGCAGCTACAACACCACCCGCCCCGATCCCTACACGCTGGAGCGGGTCGAAGTGCTGCGCGGACCGTCGTCGGTCCTGTACGGCCAGGGCGGCATCGGCGGCGTGGTCAACCTGGTCTCCAAGCGGCCGATGGCGAGCTCGCAGCGCGAAGTGCAGGTACAAATCGGCAGCAACAGCCGCAAGCAGCTCTCGCTCGACATCAACCAGGTGCTCGACACCGACGGCCACTGGCTGGCGCGCCTGGTCGCCGTGGGCCGCGACAGCGGCACGCAGGTGAACATGGTCGACGACGACCGCAAGCTGATCGCCCCCTCGCTGACCTGGGCGCCCAACGCGAATACCTCGCTGACCTTGCTGGCCCTGCGCCAGGAAGACCGGAGCGGCTCGATGATCGGCTTCTTCCCGTGGCAAGGCACGCTCCTGCCGTCCAGGTTCGGCCAGATTCCGACCAGCCTTTTCACCGGCGAACCAGGCTATGACGCCTACGATACCGAGCAGACCGCGCTCGGCTACCTGTTCAGCCACCGCTTCAGCGACACCCTGAGCCTGCGCCAGACCCTGCGCAAGACCAAAAGCGAAGTCGATTACCGCAGCGCCTACACCAGCTTCACCGCCGTTGCGGCGACCGGCCGTCCGGCGCGCCCGGTGTTCAATGCCGACCAGCGCACCATCAACCGCGACCTGACGCAGAACCTGAACAATCTCGACACGCTGATGGTCGACACACAGATCGAGGCGAAAGTCGCCACCGGTGGGCTGCAGCACACCATCCTGCTCGGCGCCGACGTGCAGCGCGTCGAAACGCGCCAGGCCAGCGGCCGTGGCGTGGCGGCGCCGCTCGATGTGTACGCGCCGGTGTACGGCAACTACACCAGGCCGGCCTCGCTGGCCCACCTGCCGACCACCAATCTGCGCCAGAACGGCTACTACGTGCAGGACCAGATCAAATACGGTCCGCACTGGGTGGCGCTGCTCGGCCTGCGCCACGATGGCGTGACCAACGATGTCGAAGGGCGCGCCGCCGCGCGCACCGACGACAGCGCCAACACCAAACGCGTGGGCCTGCTGTACCTGGCCGACGGCGGCTGGTCGCCGTACGTGAGCTATGCCGAATCGTTCCTGCCGCTGGGCGGCGTGGACCTGAACGGCAAGGCGTTCGAACCACAGCGTGGCAAGCAGTGGGAAGCGGGCCTGAAGTGGCAGCCGCCCGGCCGCAACCTGATGACCACCCTGGCCGTGTACGACCTGCGCGACACCAACCGCAAGACCAGCGACCCGGCCAATCCGCTCAACAGCGTGCAGATCGGCGAAGTGCGGGTGCGCGGACTGGAACTGGAAAGTGCCGGCAACCTGGGACGCGACTGGGACTGGACCGCCGGGTATGCCTACACCGACGCCACCATCGCGCGCAGCAATGGCGCCGACAACGGCAAGCGCATCAACGGCATCCCCAGGCACAATGTGTCGGCCTGGCTGACGCACCGCTTCCCGGTCGCGCAGCGCGACGGCTTTTCCGCCGGCGCCGGCGTGCGCTACCTGGGCGCGTCGATGGACGGCCTCGATCAACTCGAAACGCCCGACATCACCCTGCTCGACGCCATGCTCTCGTACAGCAGCGGACCGCTGCGGGTGGCGCTCAACGTCACCAACCTGACCGACAAAGTCCAGATTTCGACCTGCCTGGCACGCGGCGACTGCTTCTACGGCCAGCGCCGCGCCGTCGCCCTGACCGCCCGCTACACCTTTTGAGCTTCGTTGACATGACCATGACCTTACATCCCCTCGCGCTGGCGGTTCGCTCGGCGCTCCTGCTGTCCATCGCCGGCGCGGCCCACGCCGCAACGCCGGAGGCCGCGCTCGATGACGCGCCTGTCAGCGTCGTCGAGATCCGTGGCGACAAGGACGACAGCCCGTCCTACGGCGCCAAGGCCGCCAGCACCGCCACCCGCTTCAACCTGTCGCTGCGCGAAACGCCGCAGTCGGTCACCGTCATCACGCGCCAGCGCATGGACGACATGAACCTGACCAGCATCGCCGACGTGCTGGTGCAGACGCCCGGCATCACGGTGCAGGAAAACGATTCCGAGCGCACCGGCTTCTCGTCGCGCGGTTTCTCGATCAGTAACTTCCAGGTCGACGGCGTGGCCGCCAACTACAGCTCGGGCAACAGCGCCCTGTTCGACACGGCCCTGTACGACCGCATCGAAGTGGTGCGCGGCGCCACCGGCCTGGTGACCGGCGCGGGCGACCCGTCGGCCACCATCAATATGGTGCACAAGCGCCCGACGCGGCAATTGAGCGGTTCGGCCTCGGTCAACCTCGGCTCGTGGGACATGCGGCGCGTACAGGCCAGCATTTCGGCGCCGCTGAACGAAGCGGGAACCATACGCGCAAGCCTGACCGGCGTCGTGCAGAACCGCCATTCGCACCTGGACCTGTACAAGGAGCGCAAGATTGTCGCCGGGGTGCTGGTCGAGGCCGACCTGGGCAAGGGCAGCCTCCTGAGCGCCGGCGTCGACTACCAGCACAACACGCCGAAGGGCACCACCTGGGGCACCACGCCGCTGTTCTTCAGCGACGGCACGCCGGCCAAGCTGCCGCGTTCCTTCAACGTGGCCGCCGAGTGGAGCAGCTGGGAACGCACCTACCGCAATGTGTACGCCAATCTCGAACACCGCATCAACGACGACTGGAAAGTCAAGCTCGCGTACAACCGGCTCGATTCGACCTCCGACGGCGCGCTGTTCTACGGCGGCAGCGGCTATCCGAACCGCGACGGTACCGGGCTTAGCGCATGGGTCGGCGCCTTTCCTTACGAAGAAACCCAGGACAACCTGGATTTGTATGCGACCGGCGCGTTTACCCTGTTCGGTCGCAGGCACGAACTGGTCGCAGGCTGGAACGGCTGGCGCCGCGAAGGTGTGAGCCCGACGGTGGCCACCCAGGACCCGCTGCCGTTTTCGCTGGCGATTCCGGACTTCCGCAACTGGACCGGCAAGGTGCCGAAGCCGACCAGCTGGCACACCGGTGCGAGCGCCTCGGCGGTGACGGAGCAGTCGGGCGCCTACCTGGCCGCGCGCCTGCGCCTGGCCGATCCGCTGCAAGTGATCGCCGGCGCGCGCATGAGCACCTGGAAGACCCGCACCGACAACTTCAACACCAGCGGCGGGTTTGTCAACGCCACCGGGCGCTACGCATCGAAAGATGTGCTCACGCCGTACGCCGGCGTGGTGTTCGACCTGGCGTCGAACACCTCCCTGTACGCCAGCTACAGCGATTTGTTCAAGCCGCAGAACTACAAGGACAAGGACAACAACTTCCTCGACCCGGTCACCGGCAGCAACGTGGAAGCGGGCTTGAAGGCCGAATTTTTCGGCGGCCGCCTGAACGCCGCCGTCGCCGTGTTCGAAGCCAAGCAGGACAACCTGGGCGAAGAGGACGCCTCGGTACCGAAAGGCGTGCTGCTGGCCGATGGCACACGTCCCTACATCTCGACCGGCAAAGGCACCAAGAGCCGCGGCGTGGAAGCCGAAGTATCGGGCTCGCCGCTGCCGGGCTGGCAGCTGTCGGCCGGCGCCACGCGCAGCACGTCGCGCAATGCCAAGGATGTCCTGGTCAATACGATCCAGCCGCGCGACATGGTGCGCCTGACCAGCACCTGGCGCCTGCCGGGCGAATGGCGCGCTGTGACGATCGGCGGTGGCGTCAACTGGCAGAGCGAAATCTACGTCACCGCAACCAGCCCGGCCGGCAAGGTGCGCACCAGCCAGGCGGCGTACACGCTGCTCAACCTGATGGCCCGCTACCAGATCACGCCCCAGCTGTCGGCCGGCGTGAACATCAATAATTTGCTCGATAAAACCTACTACCGGCGCGTGGGGTTCTACAACGGCGGCTATTACGGCGAGCCGCGTTCGGTGTCGGCCAATCTGCGCTATCAATACTAATCATCCCAATCACAATCAGGACACATCATGAACAACCTCGCACGCACCCTCCTCGCCACGCTCCTGTGCGGCGCCTTTGCCGGCGCCAGCGCGCACCAGATCTGGATCGAACAGGATGGCAAGAGCGCCTCGGTCTATTTTGGGGAATTCGGCGAAAACCTGCGCGAAGCCTCGCCCGGCCTGCTCGACAAGTTCGGCTCGCCCAGCGCCACCCTGATCGGCGCCGGCGCCGACCGCAAGCTCAAACTCGATAAGACCGCCGGCGCCTTCGTGCTGTCGGCGCGCGCAGCCGATGGCCAGAGCATCATCGCCGAAGAAGCGAGCTATCCGGCGTTCGAAAAGAAAACCGGCGACACCGTGGTGCGCTCGATCTGGACCCCGGCCGCGCGCCTGGTCAACGGCAGCGCCGCGCAGCAGGCGCGCCTGACGCTCGACATCGTCCCGACCGGCAAACCGGGCCAGTTCCAACTGAGCTATCAGGGTAAACCCTTGGCCAAGACCAAGGTCGGCGTGGTGGCGCAATCGGGCTGGGGCAAGGAAGCGCAGAGCGATGAGCAGGGCATGGTCAACTTTGCCATGCCGTGGAAAGGCACCTATGTGCTCGAAGCGCACCACACCGACAAAACCGGCGGCCAGCGCGACGGCAAGCCGTACGACGTCGCCAGCTACGTCACCACCATGAGCATGGTGCAGACGGCCGGTGCGAGCGCCATCGCGGCCCCGCCAGCGGCAAAACCGAACGTCAATACGCCGTAACATGCGCCTGTCCGCCCCTCTCGCTTACCGGCTCGGCGTCGGCGCGCGCGCGCTGGCCGCCATCCTCGGCGGCTACCTGCTGGCGGCGGCGGCCAGCGCCCTGCTCGCGCTGCTGCTGCCGCGCATGCTGGGTACCGGACGCGCCGACGCCGTCATCGCCGCCACCCTGGCCTCGTTCGCCATCTACACCTGCGCCGTGATCTGGGTGTTCGCCGCGCGCAGCGCCACGCGCGCCTGGCTTGGCCTGCTGCTGCCCGCGGCCGGCATGGCCGCCATCGTCTATCTTCTGTACCGGAACGTCCCATGAAAGAAAATCTTCGCCAGTCGATGGCCTGGCTGCATACCTGGTCGGGCCTGTTGACGTGCTGGGTCCTGCTGGTGATCTTTGCCGGCGGCACCGCCAGCTACTACCAGGAAGAAGTCACCTTGTGGATGGAGCCCGAGCTGCATGGCGTGGCCGCCAACAAGACCAGCAGCGTCGATGCCGCCGAGATGGCGGTCAAGGCGCTGCAGGCGCGCGCGCCGGACGCGCCGCGCTGGTTCATCAACCTGCCGACCGCGCGCAATGGCGCCGTGCGCATCGCCTGGACCGCGCCGCCACCGCCGGAAGGCACGCCGCGCAAACGCCAGCGCCTGAAATCAGCCCTGATCGATCCGCTCACCGGCGCCGCGCTGGCCGAACCGCGCGCGACGCGCGGCGGCGAGTTCCTGTACCGCCTGCACTTCGACCTGCACTACATGTCTCCCCTGTGGGCGCGCTGGATCGTGGGCTTTTGCGCGATGTTCATGCTGGTGTCGATCATCAGCGGCGTGATTACGCACAAGCGCATCTTCAAGGACTTCTTCACCTTCCGCCCCAACAAAGGCCAGCGCTCGTGGCTGGACGCGCACAATGCGACGGCGGTGCTGGCACTGCCGTTCCATCTGATGATCACCTACACGGGCCTGGTGACCTTGATGTTCATGTACATGCCGGGCGCCGCCCAGGTGGCGTACAAGGGCGACCGCGACAAATTTACCGAAGAAGTGTTCCCGAGCGCAGGCAAGCCAGCCAAGAAACCGGGCGAGGCGGCCGTGCTGGCGCCGCTGCGGCCGATGCTGGAACAGGCCGAAGCCCATTGGGGCGGCGGCCACGCCGGGCAGATCACGGTCAATCATCCGAACCACGCCAACGCCAGCATTTCGGTGACGCGCGCCGGTGGGCGCGATCTGTCGTACAAGCAGCCGGCGATGCAGTTCGACGGCGTGAGCGGGGCCAGGCTGGCCAGCGCGGGCGAGCAGCTGGCGCCGCCGGCGGCGACGCACGGCGTGATGTACGGCCTGCACGTGGCGCGCTTTGCCGAGCCGCTGCTGCGCGCATTGTTCTTCATCTCGGGCCTGGCCGGGTATGCGATGGTGGCCACCGGCGCGATCCTGTGGGCGGTCAAGAGCCGCCAGACGCAGGCCAAGGCGCTCAAGGCCGGTGCGCGCGTCAAGTTCGGCACGCGCCTGGTGGAGGCACTCAACATCGGCGCGATTGCCGGTTTGCCGATTGCGATGGCCTGCTACTTCTGGGCCAATCGCCTGCTGCCGGTCGGGATGGACAAACGGCCGGAAAATGAAATCGCGGTCTTCTTCGCGGCCTGGGGCGCGGCCGCGCTGCTGGCGCAGATCAAACCCGATCGCGCCATGTGGCGCTTGCAGCTGGCCGCCGGGGCGCTGCTGTTCGGCGCGATCCCGCTGCTCAATGTGTTGACGACCTCGTCGCACCTCGGGGTGACCCTGGTCGACGGCCCGAGCGCGGTGGCGTGGTTCGACCTCACGGTGCTGGCACTGGGACTGCTGCTCGGTTACGGCGCGCTGCGCCTCGGGCGCGGCAAGGTCAAAGAAGCAAAAACAACGGCGCTCAGCCCAGCGGTCGAGGCGGCATCATGAGCGGGGGTTGGTATATGGTGGCGATGTTCGCGCTCTGTCATGCGGGCTTCGGCGCGTTGAGCGTGGCGATGCAGCGGCACTACGCCGACATGCACGGTCGCGGCCAGGAAGCGCCGCCGGAGCTGCGCCGGCGTTTGCAGGCGGCCGGCGCGAGCGCGCTGGTGCTGGCCTTCGTGGCCGCCGTGTTGAAGGCCGGCGGCGGCCATGGTCCCTTGGTCTGGCTCGGTGGGATGACGGCGGCGGCGCTGGCGCTGATGCTGTTGCTGACCTATGCGCCGCAACGGGTGAGCGTGCTGGCGCAGGCGGCCGGCCCCATCGGCCTGGTCGCGTTCGCGCTCGGGGGGCTGGTGTAGCAATCGCGCAAGGGGCTGGCCACCCCTTGGGCTAAAATCGAACTCAACATTTTTACTGTGCGGAGTTCATCATGAAAACATTGTTAGCGGTAATGGCATTCCTGCTGGCCGGCTGCGTTTCCAAGCCGCAGGGCATCGAACCGGTGGCCAATTTCGACTCGGCCAAATATCTCGGTAAATGGTACGAAATCGCGCGCCTGGATCATTCTTTCGAGCGCGGCTTGAGCCGCGTGTCGGCCGAGTACAGCATGCGCGACGACGGCGGCATCAAAGTCATCAACCGCGGCTATCACGCCGGGAAAAAGGAATGGAAACAGTCGGAAGGCAAGGCGTATTTCGTCGAGAAGCCGGATGTCGGCTATCTGAAGGTCTCGTTCTTCGGCCCCTTTTACGGCTCGTATATCGTGTTCGACCTCGATCGCGAGAATGGCGGCTATTCGCTGGTCAGCGGACCGGATCGGGACAACTTCTGGCTGCTGTCGCGTACCCCGACCATGGACGAGGCAACAAAAAAGCGCCTGGTCGATAAAGCCCAGGCGCTTGGTTTCAATACGTCGAAACTGATTTACGTCGATCAGTCGGCGCTCAGTCAATAATCCGCAGCGAGAAATCGGTAGCCTTGATGTCTTTGGTCAGGCTGCCGATGGAAATACGGTCCACGCCCGTGTCGGCAATCGCCCGCACGCTATCCATATTCACCCCTCCCGAGGCTTCCAGCAGTGCCCGGCCGGCATTGAGTGCGACCGCGTGGCGCATCGTCGCCAGTTCGAAGTTATCGAGCAGGATCGAGGTGGCGCCGGCGTCCAGCGCTTCGCCCAATTGGGCCAGGGTTTCCACTTCGATTTGAATCGACACGCCGGCATTCAAGGCCTGCGCGGCGGCCAGCGCCTTGCTCACGCCGCCAGCGGCCGCGATATGATTTTCCTTGATCAGGATACCGTCATAGAGCGCCATGCGCTGGTTCTTGCCGCCGCCGACCCGCACCGCGTATTTTTGCGCCTGGCGCAGGCCCGGCAGGGTTTTGCGCGTGTCGAGGATCGCGGCCTTGGTGCCTTCGACCACTTCAACATAGCTGCGCGTCACCGTCGCCACGCCCGACAGCAATTGCATGAAGTTCAGCGCGGCGCGCTCGGCCGTCAGCAAGGCGCGCGGCGGCGCTTCGATGGTGCAGACCACGCTGCCGGCATTCATCAGGTCGCCTTCGGCATATTGCCAGTCGACATCGATGCTCGGATCGAGGGCCAGCATCACGCCTTCGAACCACGGTCCGCCGCAGAGCACGGCTTCTTCGCGCACGATCACGCGGGCGCGCACGCGGGTGTCGTCCGGCACCAGTTTGCCGGTCAGGTCGCCGCTGCCGACGTCCTCCAGCAAGGCGGCCAGCAGGTTCGATTCGAACGCGGTTTGCAGTGCCGCGTCGAAGACGGCGTAGGGATTTCGTAAATTGCTCATGCTGGACCCACTCCGGAAAACAGGGTTGCTTCATTGGCCAACGCGCTGGTTGGCAAGGCTTTGGCTTTCTTTGCTGCCGCGAAATCGAGCATGCGATCGATGGCACGCACGGCTTCCTTGCCCACTTGCGGGTCGACATGGATTTCGTTGCTGCCGTTCTCGAGCACGTCGGCCAGGTTTTGCAGGCCGTTCATCGCCATCCATGGACAGTGCGCGCAGCTCTTGCAAGTGGCGCTGTTGCCGGCGGTTGGCGCTTCGATGAAATGCTTGCCCGGCGCGGCGGCGCGCATCTTGTGCAGGATGCCATTATCGGTGGCAACGATGAAGGTGGTGGCATCCATCGTCTGCGCGGCGTTGATCAGCTGGGTCGTGGAGCCGACCACATCGGCAAGCGCGACAACATTGGCGGGCGATTCGGGATGGACCAGCACGCGCGCCTCGGGATGCTCGGCCTTGAGCAGGTCGAGTTCGATGCCCTTGAATTCGTCATGCACCAGACAGGAGCCCTGCCACAGCAGCATGTCGGCGCCGGTTTGCTTTTGAATGTAGGAACCGAGGTGCTTGTCCGGCGCCCACAGGATCTTTTTGCCCTGCGCATGGAGGTGGGCCACGATGTCCAGACCGATGGACGAGGTTACCATCCAGTCGGCGCGCGCCTTGACGGCGGCGCTGGTGTTGGCGTAGACCACGACCGTGCGGTCAGGATGGGCGTCGCAGAAGGCCGAGAATTCATCGGCCGGGCAACCCAGGTCGAGCGAACAGGTCGCGTCCAGGTCCGGCATCAGGATGCGTTTTTCGGGGCTGAGGATCTTGGCGGTCTCGCCCATGAAGCGCACGCCGGCGACGACCAGCGTTTTTGCCGGATGATCGCGGCCGAAGCGCGCCATTTCGAGCGAATCGGAGACGCAGCCGCCGGTTTCTTCGGCCAGGTCTTGCAGGTCGCCATCGACGTAATAGTGGGCGACCAGCACCGCTTCGCGTTCTTTCAGCAGGCGCTTGATGCGCTCCTTGAGCGCGGTTTTTTCGGCAGCGGATGGCGTGGCCGGGGCGCGCGCCCAGGCTTGCGCGGTGCAGCTCAGGCCGGCTTGGGGATGCTCGTATTCAACGGATTTGATAGGGAGAATATTCATATCGGTACTATCTCACAAGAGAAGATTCGTTGCAGGGAGTGCCCGCAGAATGACGCGCGGGCACCTTGGTGCCTCACCTTGGTGCCCGCTTTGCCACATCGACTTGACGGGACGCAAACGCCCCGCTGCCGCTCTTAGTCGATACCCTGGCTGGTCAGATAGTCTTCGTAATTGCCACGGAAGTCGACGATGTCGTTTTCCTTGATTTCGAGGATGCGGTTGGCCAGCGACGAGACGAATTCGCGGTCGTGCGAGACGAAAATCAGGGTGCCGGTGTATTTTTCGAGCGCAATGTTGAGCGACTCGATCGATTCCATGTCCATGTGATTGGTCGGCTCGTCGAGCAGCATGACGTTGTGGCGGCCGAGCATCAGCTTGCCGTACATCATGCGGCCTTTTTCACCGCCGGACAGCACGCGCACCGATTTCTTGACGTCGTCGCCGCCGAACAGCAGGCGGCCGAGGATCGAGCGCACGGCCTGGTCGTCGTCGCCTTCTTTGGTCCACTGGCCGATCCAGTCGGTCAGGACGGCATCTGTGGCGAATTCTTCGGTCGGATCTTGCGGCATGTAGCCGACGTTGGCGTTCTCGGCCCACTTGACCCTACCGGTGTCCGGCTGCAAACCGGTCAGTTCGCCACCGATCGAGCGCAGCAGAGTGGTTTTTCCGGCGCCGTTGGCGCCGATGATGGCGATGCGCTCGCCGGCTTCCACCATGATGCTGAAATTCTTGAACAGCTGACGGTCGTACTTCTTGGAAATGCCTTCGACTTCCACCGCCAGGCGGTGCAATTTCTTCTCGGCTTCAAAGCGCACGAAAGGATAGGCGCGCGACGATGGCTTGATGTCGTCGACCTTGATCTTGTCGATCTGCTTGGCGCGCGATGTGGCCTGGCGCGCCTTGGACTTGTTGGCGGCGAAGCGGCGCACGAAGTCTTGCAGCTCGGCGACTTTTTCTTTGGCCTTGGCGTTGTTGGCCAGTTGCTGGTTGCGCGCCTGGGTCGAGGCGAACATGTACTCGTCGTAGTTGCCCGGATAGACCTTCAGGGTGCCGTAGTCCATGTCGGCCACGTGGGTGCACACCTGGTTCAGGAAGTGGCGATCGTGCGAAATGATGACCATGGTCGAATTGCGGTCGTTGAGAACGTCTTCGAGCCAGCGAATCGTGTTGATGTCCAGATTGTTGGTCGGCTCGTCGAGCAGCAGGATGTCCGGATTCGAGAACAGGGCCTGGGCCAGCAGCACGCGCAGCTTCCAGCCCGGCGCCACGGCGCTCATCGGCCCCTGGTGCTGGTCGATCGACACGCCGGCGCCGAGCAGCAGTTCGCCGGCGCGCGCTTCGGCCGAGTAGCCGTCGTATTCGGCAACCTTGCTTTCGAGTTCGGCGGCGTGCATGTAGTCGTCGTCGGTCGCTTCCGGGTTGGCGTAGATGGCGTCGCGCTCGGAGATCGCGTTCCACAATTCGGTGTGGCCCATCATCACCACGTCGAGCACGCGCATGTCTTCGAACGCGAACTGGTCCTGGCGCAGTTTGCCGAGGCGCTCGTTGGTATCGAGCATGACGGTGCCGCCCGAGGGCTCAAGGTCGCCACCGAGGATCTTCATGAAGGTCGACTTGCCGCAGCCGTTTGCGCCGATCAGGCCGTAGCGGTTGCCGTCACCGAATTTGACGGAGATGTTCTCAAACAGCGGCTTGGCGCCGAACTGCATGGTGATATTTGCTGTGGATAACATGCGTTTTGGGTCTTTTGCGAATGGAAACAGGCGCTGGGCGCGAATCGGCCATTATACAATATCCACCATCCGCCACTGTATAGCACAGTGAAAAACAATGGCTTCTCGCAGTATTTCCAACGGCGCGGAACTGCCCGATCGCGTGATGCGCCATGATCGGGAAGACCCAGGCGACCGACATTGTCGACACGATGGGGCCACGACCGACGCCGGGAAACGACCTGCCCGTAGAGGCGCTGCGCATGAAGCGAGCCTTGAAGAGGATGGCGCGATGTAGTTACTTCGCATGCGCGTGGTGCGCGCCCCTTGGCGGGCATCGCGCTGGCCGGTACGCATGAAAGTTGTCAACGAGCAAAGAGAATGCGCGGTAGCGGCAACAGGATTAATTAGCTCCAAACGAAAAGCGCTCATCCGAACTGGCCTCGCGCCAATCAGTGTAGTGATGATTTCCTTTGCACGCAGCCATCTGACCGGTCTGCTTCACGCACGCAATAAAGGCCAGGGCATCAGCCTCAGTCTTGAAATTCCACACCATATTGTGGCTGACCTGGACCGCTTTCGGTGGAATATGAACCAGCTTGATGATGTTATCGTCCGCCATGAATCAATCCAAAAAATTTATCACATGAAAATAGTAACATGGGTTGAAACACAAAAAGCTTGAATGTCGATTTGGATGAGCATGCCCCCTGCATCATGACAGAGATCGAGACAATCCACGTCCGCCCCAATACGGCTGCAATAGCCCAGCGGATATTGCTCTTTTTATGCATTACAGATCCGATGAATGCGCAGCGCACCCACTATATTTGCCATATTATGTTGCATGGATAGCAGGATTGACACTTTTATCATACGCCCGGCTATAATTTCCCGCAGCAATAGCCAATTGCTCGTCAGGCTATCGCACAAACCTACTCGGGATATTTTATGCGAATGATATTGAGCAGCGCGCTCGTCGCACTGGCCGCCGGTGTGTCCATGCCGGCTACGGCGGTGCAGAACTCACCCGGCGTGTACGTCGGTTTTCAAGCCGGCCAGGCATCGTCGTCGAATGACCGGATCGAACGCGATGACTTGTCGTTCGGCCCGCGTGCCGGCTACCAGTTCAACAAGCACCTCGGCGTCGAAGTATTCGGCAATTCGCTCAGCTTTATCGAAATCGGCTATGGTTTCAGCCGCAACGAGCCGGCCCACCCGGAAGAACATGTCGGCATCGCGGTCACGGGCACCTTCCCTTTGAGCGAGCGCCTTAACCTGACCGGCCGCGCCGGCATCGGGCGCACCAACATGCATGCGGCCGCGTTGGGCAAGGACGACTATAAGGAAACCGATCCGAGCATCGGCGGCGGCATCCGTTTCGATTTTGACCAGCACTGGGCGATCACCGCCGAAGCGATGCGCCTGACCAAAACCAGGGTCACGGTCATCTCGACCGGTTTCCGCTATCAGTTCTGATCCATTCAATGCACGAGGGAGCGCAATGAACGAAGCACACGAGCATATTATCGCTTTGGAAGAACAATTACGGGTCGCCATGCTCGGCGCCGACGTCGATGCGCTCGACCGCCTGATTGCGCCGGACTTGCTGTTTACCACGCATATGGGCCAGGTCATCGGCAAACAGCAAGACCTCGACATGCACCGTTCCGGCCTGCTGAAGTTCCGCGCGATCGAGGCGGGCGAACGCCTTGTGGCGGCGGCCGGGCCGGTGGGAGTCATCTCGGCCCGCATGAACCTGGTCGGCAGTTTCGGCGAGTCGCCGTTCAACCTGGACCTGCGCTGCACGCGCACCTGGCGCCAGGCCGATGACGGCCGCTGGCAAATCCTCGCGGGCCACATGAGCATCGCCTGAGCCGCCACGCGGGTCAGGCGGCGGCAAAGCGGCGCCATACCGCCTCCATCGGGCCTTGCGTGTGGCGCCGCATCCACCAGCGGCTGAACGCCGCCTGCACCACCATCAGCAGCAGGCACACGCCAACCAGTCCCGCGTGCGACAGCAGCGCGCCAAGGCGCAGCCCCGTCCCTTGCAGCAGGAGCCCGAACAGCACCGACTGCGCCAGGTAATTGGTGAGCGCCATGCGCCCGACCGGCGCCAGCCAGCGCGCCACGGCCGCCAACAGCCGTTGCGGCGCGCGCATGGCCAGGGCCACATAGCCGGCCGCCATCAAGGGTCCGGCCACTTCGACGAAAAACGAGACCAATGCCGCCATCGGCCCGCCCGCGTGCGGATCGAGCGCATCGCGCAGCGCGGCCCAGCCCCACCACAGGTTGAGCGGCAGGCCCACCCACAGCGCGGCCAGCAGCACCCTGCCCCACAGCGCCCGATGCCGCTCCGGTTGCGTGAGCCAGCCCAGGCGCACGCTGAGAACACCGATGAGGAACAGCAGCGCCACCTTGGGCAGGAAGAACAGCGAATTGGCCAGATTGCCCCAGTAGTCGGACAGCCGCTCGCGCGCGATCGCGCCCAGCGTGCCCTCGCTGTACACCGCGTGCGTGCGGGCGATTTCGTCCACGCCCCAGGTGACGGCTTCGGTCGGCATCGTCATCAGCTGGTACGTCAGGTAGGCCATGAACACCAGCACCGCCACATTGAGCGCGGCCAGGCGGTGCAGCGAATCGACGATATCGGACAGCCTGCGGCCCGCGTGCGTCAGCAGCCAGAAGCCGCAGATCGCGTACACGGTGAGAATATCGCCGAACCACAGCAGGGAGCCATGCAGCACGCCGCACCCGAGCAGCCATGTCACGCGGCGCCGATAGGTGGTCTTGATGCGATCGAGCCGCGGCCCCGGAAAATGCCGCCCGCCCGTTTGCAGCGCGAAGCCAGCGCCGAACAGGAACGCAAAAATCGGATAGAACTTCTGCTCCGCAAACGCGGCCACCACGAACACCACCAGCTGGTCGAGCAGCGGCGCCTGTTCGCCGATGACCCCGTAGCGCGAGAAGTTATTCCCGATCGCGAAGCCCCAGACGTTCACCAGCATGATGCCAAAGACGGCGATCCCGCGCAGCGTATCGATGCGCAGCGAGCGCGCAGCCTTCATTGACGCATCCAGTCGCGCAGTTCGTAGTACCAGTAGGTCATCTGCGCGGCGGCCAGGCCCGCAGGCCCGCCCGCCGATGGCAGGCCCCACGCGGCAAAGCGCGCCAGCGGGCCGCCGTCGCCGGCGATGGCGGCGGCCAGCACTTCGCCGGCCAGGGTGGTCGGCGCCACGCCATGGCCGCCGAAGCCCATGCCGTACCACAGGCCGTCGGGCAGGCGCCCGAGCTGCGGCATCTGGTGGCGCGCGTAGCTCATCATGCCGCTCCACGCATGCGCCACGCGCACGCCGGCCAGTTGCGGGTAGACCTTGAGCATGTCCTGGTGCAGCAGGCGCGCGACCTCAAGGCCGCTGCGCTCGCGCACCGCGATACGGCCGCCCCACAACAGGCGCGTGTCGGGCAGCGGGCGGTAGTAGTCGAACGCGAAACGGGTGTCGTAGACGGCCGCTCCGGTGCGTATGGCCGTTTGCAGGCGCTCGCCCAGCGGCTCGGTCACCATCACGTAGGTGGCGATCGGCAGCACCGCGCGCGCCAGGGCTGGCACCAGTTTTTCGATGTAGCCGCCGCAGCACACCACCACGTCGCGCGCGCGCACGCTGCCGGCGGCGGTGGTCACGATCCAGCCCTCGCCGTCGGCGGCGATGCTGGCGGCCTTGCTGTGTTCATGCACGCGCACGCCGTTTTGCGCCAGCACGCGGGCCAGCCCCTGCGCATATTTGAGCGGATGAAAATGAAAGGCGGCCGGCTCGAACAGGCCGCCGAAGTAGCGTGTCGAATCGAGCTTGCCGGCCAGCTGGGCGCGCGAAACACGCTGCCACTCGACGCCCATGGCGTCCATCATGAAGCGCTGCTGCTCGTCCAGCAGGCGCGCATCGTCGAACCAGTTGGCCAGGTACACGCCTTCGTGGCGGGCGTCGCAGTCGATGCCGTACTGGTCGACGCGGCGGCGGATGCGTTCGACCGCGTCGAGCGTCATCCGGTACAGGCTGCGCGCGGCGTCGATGCCAATGGCGGCGGCGATGCTGCGCTCACCGCGCGAAAAGCCGCCGAAGACAAAACCGCCGTTGCGGCCCGAGGCGCCGTGGCCGACACGCTGGGCGTCGAGCAGGACGATGTCGCGCACGCCGCGCTCCATCAGGCCGATGGCGGTGGCCAGGCCGGCAAATCCCGCGCCGATGATGCAAACGGCCGCGTCATGCGGCCCGGCCAGCGGCGCGTATGTTTCACCAGGCGAGGTGGCCCGGTAGTAGGCGTGCGCCGCCAGGCCCTCAGGCATGCGCGATGGTCGGATAGCCGCTCATGGTCAGCGTGAAGCCGGCGCAGTCGGAGACCAGGTGCGCGCGCGCGCCGAACGGAATCGTCACGCGTTGCGCCATGTGCCCGAACTGCAGGCCGGTGAGCACCGGAATCGGCAGCTTGGCGCGCAGGTAGGCCAGCATGGCGTCGAAGTCGTAGCCATTGTCGGCGGGCGTGAGGCGGTAGCCCGAAAAATCGCCCAGGACCAGCGCCTTCTGGCGCGCCAGCACGCCCGACTGCAGCAGTTGCAGCAGCATGCGCTCGACCCGGTAGGGATGTTCGTTGATGTCTTCGACGAAGACGATGCCGTCGTCGATGCGCGCGAACCAGTCGGTACCGAGCAGTGAAATGAGCATGGCCAGGTTGCCGCCCCAGATCGTGCCTTCAACCTCCAGCTCGGGATTATTGCGCACGCAGGCACGGATCACATGGCGCGGGCCTTGCAGGCAGTGCCAGAAGTCGTGCTGCGTGAATGTCACCGGTTCGGCGGCGCCGAAGTCGCTGTAGAGCATCGGCCCGGCATAGCTTTGCGCCCCGGTCTGCGCCATCAGGCCCATATGGAAGGCGGTGAAGTCGCTGTAGCCGACAAAGATCTTGCCGCTGTCGGCCATGCGCGCGAAATCGATGCGCGGCAGCAGGCGCGTGAGGCCGTACTGGCCGCGCAGCGCCATGACCACCCGCACCTGCGGGTCGCTGGCGGCGGCATTGAGCTGCGCCAGGCGGGCGTCGTCGGTGCCGCCGAAGCGCTGGAACACCTTGTCGGCCTCAAAGTAGTTGTGCACCGTGTGGCCCTGCGCGGTGAGGGACGCGATGCCGCGTTCGATGGCGGCGTTGTCGCTGCCAAAGCCGCTCGGCGCAACGATGGCGATGCCGATGGGGGGTATGTTCACTGTTTTTCGAAAAGCCGCGCTGTGGAGTCGGGGCTTATCTTACCGCGCGCGTGCTCATCGATCAAGGCGAGCAGCCGCTCGATCAGCTGCGGCGGCAGGTCGTGGCCCATGCCCTCGATGACTTCGAGGCGCGCGCCGGGCACCAGGCGCGCCGTGTCTTCGCCGCCGGCCAGCGGCACCAGCGGATCGGCCGCGCCGTGGATGACCAGCGTGCGCGCGCGGATCGACTTGAGCAGTTCGCTGCGATCGCCCGTGGCCACGATGGCGATCATCTGGCGCGCCAGCCCGCCCGGGCACAGGTTGCGCTTGACCGAGCGCGCGATGCGTTCGCGCAGCAGGCGTTCGGGGGTCGGATAGGCGGGGCTGCCGATGACGCGCATGGTGTGCACCATGTGGGCGATCAGGCTGTCGGGGTCGCGCATGTTACGGGGCGGGCGCATCAGCAGCGCGCGCGCTTCCTTGCTCGGACCGGGCAGGCCGCGCCGTCCGCTGTCGGACATGATGGAGGTCAGGCTGAGGACGCGGTCGGGATGCCGGGCCGCCAGGATTTGCGCGATCATGCCGCCCATGGAGGCGCCGACCACGTGGGCGCGCGCGATGCCGAGGGTGTTGAGCAAGCCGAGCGCGTCGGCGGCCATGTCGGACAAGGTGTAGCTGCTCCGCTGCGGCCAGCGCAGCAGGCGCTTGAGCCAGGCCAGCGGCAGGCTGGGCGTGCCGGCATGGTCGAATTTGGTGGACAGGCCGCTGTCGCGGTTATCGAAGCGAATCACGTAGAAGCCGAGGTCGACCAGGCCTTCGACGAAGTCCTCGGGCCAGGCGGTCAATTGCATGCCCAGGCCCATGATCAGCAGCAGCGGCGTGTCCTTGGGGTCGCCTGCAGTTTCGTAGGCGATCCGGATCCCGTTGGCGGTAAGAATAGGCATGCTCAGGCTGGAGGCTGGTGATTGGTTGAGTCGCGTGACACGCGCCGTGCATGCGGCGGAACAAGGCCGCAAGCACTGACGCGATTGAGCATACCATTTTTGCGGGGCGGCGGGCATACAGTGCGTGCAGGCATGCCGGGCCGTCGGTCCCGCGCAGGGCTCACCGCCGCACATTGAACTTGGGTTCCCGCCTGCGCGGGAAAGACGGCTTTCCGGCTATTCGTGCTGCCAGCTACCGCTTAACGATGCGCTATTGCGGCGCTGCACCCTGTGCGCTGGCCGACTCCGGCTCCGCAGCCGCCTGCGCCGCCAGCCGCGCTGCCTGCGCCGCCTTGCGCCGCTCGGCAAAAAATGCACGCAGCATGCTGCTCGCCTCATCGGCCAGCACGCCGCCGACCAGTTCCGTGTGATGATTCAACTGCTCCTGCTCGAACAAATTGAGCACCGAGCCGCAGGCACCGGTCTTGGGGTCAAGCGCGCCGAACACCACGCGCGCCAGGCGCGCATGCATCATCGCGCCGGAACACATCACGCACGGCTCCAGGGTCACATACAGCTCGCATCCGGGCAAACGGTAGTTGCCCAGCTTGTCGGCGGCGGCGCGCAAGGCCACGATTTCGGCGTGCGCGGTCGGATCGTGGCGGCCGATCGGCTGGTTGAAGCCGGTGGCGATCACCTCGCCATCCTTGACCACCACGGCGCCCACCGGCACTTCGCCCAGGCTCCATGCATGTTGCGCCTGTTCCAGCGCCAGTTGCATGAAGGCTGGATCAGGCATCGGTAATCTCTGCCCAGCAATTCGGAGTTTCGTGCAGCACCAGCTTGTGCAGGTGCAAACCGGTGCCGAAGCGGTCGGTATAGGCCGCCTTGAGGATGTCGAAAGCGATCTGCGCCAGGTTCTCGACGGTCGGAATGCGGTCGATCACCACGGTCTTGTGGCCCGGCAGCGAGGCCAGGAACTCGCGCACCTTGTCGTCTTTTTCGTAGACCAGGAAGGCGTGGTCCCAGACATCGACCAGGTGCTCCTTGGCCAGCGCCTTGATGTCGGAAAAGTCCATGATCATGCCGTTGTCGGAGTTGCCTTCGGCCTGGATGACGGCGCCCGTGAGGGTGATTTCGAGGGTGTAGCGGTGCCCGTGCAGGTTGCGGCACTGGCTTTTATGGTCGGGAATGCGGTGCCCTGCATCGAATTCGAGCTTGCGTGTAATCGTGAGCATGAAGTGCTTTAAGGTATCTGTAAAAGTTTATGGGTTTGCAAGCTCAGCTTCCACTTGGGATTGCGCTTGCAGGTCTCGATGGCGAGACGGGTGTTGTGTTCGCCGAGCGGGCCGTCCATCGGCTGCACGAAGAAATTCTCGAAATCGAGGTTTTCATAGGCGCCCAGGTCCTGATTGGTCTGGGGAATGACCACTTTGAGCTCATTGCCCTTCTCCACCACCAGCTTCGACCCCATCTTGGGGCTGACGCAGATCCAGTCGACCCCGGGCGGCACCGGCAAGGTGCCGTTGGTTTCGATGGCGATCTCGAAACCGGCCGCGTGCATCGCGTCGATCAGCGGGGCGTCGAGCTGCAACAGCGGCTCGCCACCGGTGAAGACCACGTATTTGCTGTGCGGGTAGGAAGACGGCCACAGGCTGTCAATCAGCGCGGCCAGGGCCTCGCCGTTGGCAAACTTGCCGCCGCGTTCGCCATCGGTGCCGACAAAATCGGTGTCGCAGAAGGTGCAGACGGCGCTGGCGCGGTCGCTTTCGCGTCCGGTCCACAGGTTGCAGCCCGAGAAACGGCAAAACACGGCGGGACGACCCGCGTGCGCGCCCTCTCCCTGCAGGGTGTAGAAAATCTCTTTGATGCTGTAAGTCACTTGATTATCCTAATCGTCAACCCTCCATTATACCAAGGTCGCGTGGGACGACTGGGAATCACTAAAAATGATGCCGTTACGCCAGATAAGTTCCAAAATGAAATAGAGTTGATCCGAGACAATATCAATGGTGATGACGGGGAGTAACTTGATCAGGGTCAGCTTGGACTTGTCAGCTTGTCTTATCAGTTTCCTCGGAAGGTTCTCATGCACATTACGCCCACCGCTCTCCTCGCCCTGTTCTGGATGCTGTTCATCGGCTGGGGATTTTACGCCTTGCTGCAACGCCATTTGCGCCTGGACGACCAGCTGGCCGACACGGAAGCCCAGCTGGCCATCGAACGCCACGCGCGCGCCGTGGCCGAACTGGCGCTTGCCAACACCCATTTATCGCTATGCCAGGCCACCAAGCACCAGGAAAACGTGCGCGAAAGCGAACGCCAGCGCATCGCGCGCGACATCCACGACGACCTGGGCCAGAATTTGCTGGCGCTCAAGATCGACCTGCAATTGATGCACGTAAGCACGACCGGCGCTCATCCGCTGATCACGCAAAAAATCGACGGCATGATCTGCAATCTCGACAACACCATCAAGTCCTTGCGCGCCATTATTTACGATCTGCGCCCGATCGTGCTGGAAGCGGGCTTCCAGAGCGCGATGGAGTGGCAACTGAGCGAATTTACCCGCATGCACGGCATCCGCCATGCTTTCAGCGCCGACCCGGACGCGCTGCATGCGCCCGAGGACGCCGACCGTGACGCGATGCTGTACCGCATCGCGCAGGAAGCGCTGTCGAACGTGGCGCGCCATGCGCATGCCACCGAGGTCGACATCAAGCTGCAGCGCTTCGGCGACATGCTCACCTTGCGCGTGCAGGACAACGGGGTCGGCATGGTCGACCTTGGCAACGGACGCGGCTGCGGCCTGCCCGGCATGCGCGAACGGGTGCGCGCCATCGGCGGCTGCTTCGCCATCGACAGCCTGCCCGGCAGCGGCGTGGTGCTGTCGGTGTCGATCCCCTTGACGGTTGCGTTTGCCGCACACTGAAGCACGATCTCGCTCACCCTTGTGCTTTATCAATAGAACCGCCGTCCACGACGGGCAAAATTAAGTCTTGTCGGCAGTCAATATTTTGCCGACAGGATATTGTCAGGAACTACTTCACAGGGGCGGCACATGATGAGCACGATGATAGTCCAGAGCGCAAGCGCGCACGCCGCACCGGAACAGGGCCACGCGTTTGCCTACAAGCTCATGGAGATGCTGGCCGTTCCCGCGTTTGTGCTGGACAACGAACGGCGGGTGATCATCTGGAACCGGGCCTGCGAGCGCCTGACCGGGGTGGCGGCCGAGGAAGTGCTGGGCACGCGCGACCACTGGCAGAGTTTTTATGAGGAAGCGCGGCCGACCCTGGCCGACCTGGTGGTGCAGGACCGCGGCGACGAGCTCGATGCCTTGTATCCGCAGGTGGCCAAGAGCTGCCACGTGGCCGGCCAGCTGGGGGCGGAAAGCTGGTGCGACATGCCGCGCTTCGGGCAGCGGCGCTACCTGGCCGTCGATGCCATCCCCATCCTTGGCGAGCACGGCAAGCTCGAAGCGGTGGTGCAGACCCTGCGCGACATCACCGATGAAAAAGCGGCCCAGGTCGCGCTGGAACAACTGGCGACGCTCGACGGACTGACCGGCCTGGCCAACCGGCGCTGTTTCGACAACACCTTGGGCGCCGAGTGGTCGCGCGCGCTGCGCCAGCAGCAGCCGCTGTCCTTGCTGATGGTCGATGTCGACAATTTCAAGGCTTACAACGATGCCAACGGGCATCTGGGCGGCGACGAATGCCTGAAGCGCATCGCCATTGCCGTATCGAGCGAAATGCGGGCGAACGACCTGGTGGCGCGCTACGGCGGCGAGGAATTCGCGGTGATTTTGCCGAACCAGTCGCTCAAGGGGGCGGCCATCGTGGCCGAGCGCATCCGCCGCCGGGTCGAACAGCTCAAGGTGCCGAACGGACGCGGCGTCAATGAACACGTCACGGTGAGCATCGGCGCGGCCACGGCGATCGCCTCGTCGGACACCAGCGCCTGCCAGCTGGTGGCGACGGCGGACGCGGCGCTGTACCGCGCCAAGCACATGGGCCGCAACCGCATCAGCCTGCCGGCGACCGAGCCCGACATCATCGCCACCACGCGCTCGGACAGCCATTCCACCATGAACGCCGGCTGAGCTCGTGTCCACTCCGGTGCCTGTCACCGCAGTGGACACCGGGATGGACATGAACGCCGGCCGAGCTCGTGTCCACTCCGGTGCCTACCGCCGTGCCTGTCACCGCAGTGGACACCGGGATGGACATGAACGCCGGCCGAGCTCGTGTCCACTCCGGTGCCTACCGCCGTGCCTGTCACCGCGGTGGACATGTCAAAACGGGTGTATGCACAAATTTCCGCTGTTCTTTCTGGTCCGATTCTTTTATCCTGCGGCTACTATTTTTAGCCTCCGGAGACAATGTGTCGAAACTCATCCCGATCAGCCTGCTTGCCCTGCCCGCGTTCGCCATGAACGCGCTGGCGGCCGCACCAGCGACGCCAGCCGGCAAAGCCGATGTTCTGCCCTTTAAAGCCACCGAAAAAACCCTGGCCAACGGCCTGAAAATCATCGTCGTCCCGACCGGCTTCCCGAACCTGGTGTCGGTACAGATTCCTGTGCAGACCGGTTCGCGCAACGAGATCGAGCCGGGCAAGTCGGGCTTTGCGCATTTTTTCGAGCACATGATGTTTCGCGGCACCAAAGCTTATCCGCCTGAGAAATACCAGGATGTGATCACCAAATCGGGCGCGCGCCAGAATGCCTATACCAGCGACGACCTGACCAACTACCACACGACCTTCGCCAAGGAAGACCTCGAAACCATCCTCAAGGTCGAGGCCGACCGCTTCCAGAGTCTGTCGTACGAGGAAGATGCGTTCAAGACCGAATCGCGCGCCGTGCTCGGTGAATACAATAAGAACAGCGCCAATCCGATGTCCAAGCTGTTCGAAGTGCAGCGCGACGCCGCCTACACTACGCATACGTACAAGCACACCACGATGGGCTTTATCAAGGACATCGAGGACATGCCGAACCAGTATGCCTATTCGAAAGTGTTTTTCGACCGCTGGTATCGCCCCGAACGCACCACCTTGATCATCGCCGGGGACGTCGAGCCGCAAAAAGCCATCGCCCTGGTCGAGAAATACTGGAGCAAGTGGCAGAAAGGCAGTTACAAGAGCGAAGTACCGGTGGAGCCGGCTGCGCGCGGTGCGCTCTACAAGCATGTCGCCTGGCCGACCCAGACGCTGCCGTTCGTCACGGTGGGTTTCCGCGCGCCAGCGTTTTCCGCCACCGCCAAGGATCACGCGGCGCTGTCGATGCTGATGTCGCTCTCGTTCGGCCGCACCTCGCCGCTCTACAAAAAGCTGGTACAGGATGAGCAGAAGGTCGACCAGTTCAGCGACTACACCCCTGGACGGATCGACCCGAGCCTGGCGACCATCATCGCCCGCGTGAAAAAGCTGGAAGACACTGTCTATGTGCGCGACCAGATCATGCAGACCGTCGCACAGCTGCGCAACGTGCCGGTCACCGCGCAGGCGCTGGCCGACGCCAAGTCGGCCCAGAAATACGGCCTGATCCGCTCGCTCGACAATACCGAGCAGATCGCCGGCACCCTGGCTTCGTACGTGCACTACAACCGTTCTTACGGCACGCTCAACCAGTTCTACCGCGTCACCGACAGCCTGACCCCGGCCGACCTGCTGGCGGCCGCGCGTCAATACCTGGTCGATGACGGCATGATCGTCACCACCCTGTCCAACCAAGCGCTGCCGGAAGCGATGGCGAGCCTGCCCAAGCTGACCACCCTGGCCGCGAATGGCACGGCCGCGCCGGCGGTTGATGCCTTGCCGCAAGCGACGGCAAGCCAGGCCAAGCCGGCAGCGGCGAGCGGCGCCGAAGCCAAGGTAGAGGTACTGGTGCAAAAATCGGCCTTGCCGCAGATCCGCTTCAAGCTGTTGTTCGCGGCCGGTTCCGCGCACGATCCAAAAGGCAAGGAAGGCCTGGCGGCGCTGACCGCCATGATGGTCGCCTCGGCCGGCTCAAGCGAGCGCAAGATCGACGAAGTGACCAAGGCCCTGTTCCCGCTGGCCGGCTCGTTCACCGAGCAGACCGACAAGGAAATGACCACCTTCACCGGTTCGATCCACAAGGATAACTGGAGCAAGTACATGACCGTGGCCATGCCGCAACTGGTCACGCCGGGCTTTCGCGAGGAAGATTTCCGCCGCCTCAAGGATTCGCTCAAGAACGCCCTGCTGGTGGACTTGAAGGACAATAACGAGGAAGAACTGGGCAAGGAACGCCTGCAAACCAATGTGTTCGCCGGCACGCCGTACGACCATCCGGTACTCGGCACCGCCAAAGGCATCGACGCGATCACCCTGGACGACGTCAAGGATTTTTACAAGAAGGCCTACACCCAGGGATCGGTGCGGGTCGGCATCTCGGGCGATGTGTCGGACCAGATGACGGCCGCGCTCAAGCAGGCGCTGGCCAAGCTGCCGCCCGGTCCGGGCTTGCCTGCCACCAGTGCCCCGCTGGCAAAGATGCCGAACGGCCGGGAAGTGGAGATCATCGAGAAAAACACGCGCGCGACCGCCCTGTCGTTCGGCTTGCCGATCGAGGTACGCCGTGGCCATCCGGACTTCCCGGCGCTGTGGCTGGCCAAGACCTTCCTCGGTGAACACCGCGCCTCGAATGCCTATCTGTACCAGCGCATTCGCGAAGTGCGCGGCATGAACTATGGCGATTACACCTACATCGAAGCGTTCCCGCGCGGCATGTTCCAGTTCTTCCCGAACCCGAATATCGGCCGCAAGGGCCAGCTGTTCGAAGTCTGGATTCGTCCGGTTGCGCCGGATAATGCCCACATGGCGCTGCGTATCGCGCTTACCGAACTCGACAAGGTGATCGAGCACGGTCTGACCCAGGAGCAGTTCGAGATCACGCGCGGCTACCTGATGAAAAACGTGTTCGTGATGACCGCCACGCAGGACCAATATCTCGGCTATGCGCTCGACTCGCAGTGGTACGGCACGCCCGAGTTCACCAAAATGATGCGCGACGGCCTGAGCAAGCTGACCCTGGCCGACCTGAACGCCGCCATCAAGAAGCACCTGTCGACCAGGAACCTGTCGCTGGTGTTCATCACCAAGGATGCCGCCGGACTGAAAGAGAAACTGGTGAGCGATGCGGTGTCGACGATCAAGTACGACGGCAACAAGCCGCAGAGCTTGCTCGACGAAGACAAGGTCATCGGCAGCATGAAGCTCGACATCAAGCCGGAGGCGGTCAGGATTACGCCGGCGAGTGCGGTGTTTGCCGAGTAGACACAGTAAGAAGCCGTGCGCTGGCGCGGATCGCTAGCTCGTCGCTTCCGCCATTGGCGGAGACGACGAAGCAGTGGCGACAATGCCGGCATCAGGAAGTCATGCGCTCCCAGCCATGCCTGATCGCCGCCTTCATCTTTTCCCAGGCCGATCCGGGATTGCGCGCCTCCCAATCGGTGCGCAGCCCGGGCTCGACCTCTTCCCACGGACGCCCACGATACAGCGCGCTGCCCGCCATGCTGGTGCCGTAGCGGTACGCCGGCGCATAATCGTCGTAACTGCCGCCCTCGCGTGAGAAATTGCTGGTCCAGTGGCCTCGGAAGTACGCGTCGTCGTCCGGCGCAAGTTGCTCGATGTCCACTTCGGTATGGCGCAGCGTGTCCGTGATCTGCTCCTGGCGCTGCGTCACTTCCTTGCCGACGATAACCTCCTCCACCATCCGCGCGGATTTTTCGACGACCGCTTCTTCCGCCGTTTCGCGCAGCTCGATCGTGTTTTCCTGGAAGGCGGCAATGTCGGCCGGATCGACCATTTTGTCCACCGCGCGCCGCTGCACATTGACATGCTCTTCGCGCAGGCCGATGCTTTCGCTCACCGGCGTCTCGACGATGCGCTGGTAAATCCGCACGCCGCCGCGCTGCACCTCGCGCTTGCCGACCCTGAGTTCTTCCTGGATCACGGGAATGGCCGTGGTGTCGGCCGCACGCTGCTGCGAACCGCCCATGGCCGAGCCCTGCGCGCCGCCACCCTGCGCCGAGCCGGACGTGGACTGCTGCGACAGCGTCTGCGCGCGCATGGCGTCGCCACCCTGCATGGCGCCCTGCCACTGGCCGGCATGCTCGTCGATATCAAGCGGCCCATGACGCTCGACAATGTCGGCGGCGCGCTCGATCTCGTGTTCGGTCGTGCTCGTCACCGTCAGCAGGTAGTGCCCGCGTTCCATCGCCTCGGAATACATCCGCGCATGCTCGCTGCGCTCACCGCCGAACAGGTCGGTGAAAAAATGCTTGATGCTCGATCCGAGCGATTGGTCGGCCGCGCCGCCCACCCGGTTGCCGGATGTGTCCGCATCGCCATCGCTCAGACGCACGTCCTGGCGTGCGTAACCCGACCCGAGCAGGTCGTCAAGCGCCTGCACGGCGTCGCCGCGATTGTCAAATACCGCTACCAGTGTGTGTTCCATGATGACTACCTCCGTGTTGTTGAACTCGCTTGAACTCGCTTACTTGTGAGGGCCTTCGTCGAACCGTTCGACGACAATGTCTTCCGCGCGCAGCATGACGGTCCCGCCCTGGGTGCGGGTGCGCCGGGTGCGCGTGATGTGGACTTCTTCCTTGGTGCGCAGGCGCCGCTCGGTCACCAGCACTTCTTCGACCACCGGCACGATCAGCGTGTCGCCCTCCTGGCGCGCCACCGGCGCCTCGGACAGGGGCACGATCCGGTCGACGCTCACATGCCTGACGTCGAGCTCGTCGTACAGCAGGGTTTCGTCGATCTGATGGAGATGTTCGCCGACGCTCTTGTGAATCCGCACGCCGCGCCCGGTGTCGACGACGCGCGTTCCCACCCGCAGTTCTTCGCGGTGCAGCGGCACGGTGAACGTGTCGCCACCGGGCTCGCCATAGGATTCGGCACTGTCTGTTGCCATGAAGTTCGCTCCCCGAAAAACGCCGCAGCAGGAGCCGTTGAGAGTACCGCAAAGTGCGCCGACCCTGCGCACCATTGACCTTCCTCAAGTTTTGATCGGCCGCGCAGCCGAAGCTTGAGTGTCGCCCGCCACTGGGCCCGGGAGGAATCCGCAATGCCGCTGCCGTCCACGTCCACCACGCTGACCGAACTGAGCGACCGTCGTGGCGCGCCGCAGGCGACGGCGCCGCCCGACATCGAACCGCCCAGCCCGCTCGACCGTTATCTGCACGCCATGCAGGCGCAGCTGACGCAAGGCATCTCGCCCACCAGCCTGGCGCTGGCGCACGCCGACTGGCTGCTCAACCTGATGCAGTCGCCCGCCAAGTGGCAGCGCCTGCTGCACAAGGCCTGGACCAAAGAAATGCGCTGGCTCGACTATGCACTGCGCAGCACGCTGCGCGAGGCGCCCGCGCCGTGCATCGAACCGCTGCCGCAGGACCGGCGCTTCCGCAGTCCGGCCTGGCAACGCTGGCCGTACGACCTGATGCAGCAGGCCTTCCTGCTCAATCAGCAATGGTGGCACAACGCGACCACCGGCATCGACGGGGTCAGCCGTCACCATCAGGATGTGGTGTCGTTCACCGCGCGCCAGCTGCTCGACCTGGCCTCGCCGCTCAATGTCGTGGCCACCAATCCGGAAGTGGACGAGGCAACCGTACGCGAAGCCGGCGCCAATCTCGTGCGCGGCGCGATGAACCTGGCCGACGACACCTGGCGCAGCCTGGCCGGCATGCCGCCCGCCGGGACCGACGCGTTCCGGCCGGGCATCGAGGTCGCCGTCACGCCGGGCCAGGTGGTGTTCCGCAACCACTTGATCGAGCTGATCCAGTATGATCCGGCGCCGGGCAGCGCCAGCGTCTGCGCCGAGCCCATGTTGATCGTGCCGGCGTGGATCATGAAGTACTACATTCTCGACCTGTCGCCGCACAATTCGCTGGTGCGCTACCTGGTCGGGCACGGGCACACGGTATTCATGATGTCGTGGCGAAATCCGGACGCGCAAGACCGCGACCTCGGCATGGACGACTACCTGCGCGACGGCATCATGGCCGCGCTCGGGCACATCCGTGGCGTCGCGCCCGGCCAGCGCATCGACACGGCCGGCTATTGCCTCGGCGGCACGCTGCTGTCGATCGCGGTGGCCTCGCTCGGTTGCGAAGGCGAGGCGCTGATCAATTCGATGACCCTGCTGGCCGCCCAGACCGATTTCAGCGAGGCGGGCGAACTGATGCTGTTTATCGACGACAACCAGATCTCCTTCCTGGAAGACCTGATGTGGCAGCAAGGCTATCTCGACAATCGCCAGATGGCGGGGGCGTTCCGGCTGCTGCGCTCGAACGACCTGGTGTGGTCGAGGGCGATCAACCAGTACCTGCTGGGCAAGCGCGCACCGATGACCGACCTGATGGCCTGGAACGCCGACACCACGCGCATGCCGTACCGCATGCACAGCGAGTATCTGCGCAAGCTGTTTCTTGACAACGATCTGTGTGCGGGGCGTTACCAGGTCGACGGGCGGCCGGTCGCGCTGGGCGATATACGGGCGCCGCTGTTCGTGGTGGCCACCATGACGGATCATGTATCGCCGTGGCGCTCGGTGTACAAGATCCACCTTGTTTCACCGTGCGACGTGCATTTTGTGCTGACCAGCGGCGGCCACAATGCCGGCATTGTCAGCGAACCGGGCCATGGCGGGCGCCGCTACCACGCGGCGCACCGGCCGCGCGGCGAGTGCTACCTCGATCCCGACCGCTGGCTGGCGCAGGCCGGCCAGCGCGATGGTTCGTGGTGGCCGGCGTGGACGCACTGGCTCGACGCGGTATCGAGGCAGCCGCGCCTGCCGCCGCGCCAGGTACAAGGCGGACTCGCACCGGCGCCGGGGACGTATGTGCTGCAACGATAGGGGGCATGTGAAACGGCGCCGATGTCAAACCAACACGTCGCCAGTCCGATCGTTATCATGGTTACAATTGGTGAGCCTCGGCGCTTGATGTTTGCATATACTCATCAATTTCAAGGAGAACGATACGATGAGATTTGTTACGGCCGCAAGCGGCCTTGCGCTTGCCTTACTGATGTGCACCACGCTGCCGGCGCATGCCGATGCCCCTGCGCAGAGCCGGCAGCAGATCGAAAAGGTCGTCGAGAAGTTTCGGCTGGCAATCGTCAACAAGGACAAGGACAACTTCATGAAGCTGTTCCTGCGCGAGGATATCACCTGGGCCGCGGCCTACGAGGATGCCAGCCTGGACCGGATCATGGCGCGCCGCACCAACAAGGCGCTGCCGCGCCCGAAAAAGATCGTCGGCGGCTCGCCCCGCGAATTCATCGACGACATCGCCAAAGCCACAGAGCCACTCGAGGAAACCTTCGAGAACGTGCGCATCGACGCCGACGAGGACGTGGCGCAGGTCTGGTTCGACTACAGCTTCAAGGCGGGCGACTACCGCGAGAACTGGGGCAAGGAAGCCTGGCATCTGGTGCGCACCGAGGACGGCTGGAAAATCGCATCGGTGATCTGGTCGATGAAGCTCAATCCCAATCCACCGCCGGCGGCCGGCGCCAAATAGGACGCCTGCTAAAAAACGCATCCGGGACGGTTTCAACGACCACAGGTGTTCCCGGAGTGCGTCCTACATTGCGCTAAACCAGTCATTCCGCTCAAGTTCCAGGATGAGACTGTCGAACGTCTTCTCGGGTATCGTACAGCGAACCCGATATCCCCCTTTCACATGCACAGCGTCAATCGCTGCGCTCACGCCTTCAAAGCGCGTGAACAGCGCCAACAGGGCGTTTTGCTCACTGTCGGTGTAGACCATCTCACCCCGGCGCCGCAGTAATCGCAAGTATCCCATTCCCAGCCCTTGTTCCGATGGTTCAGCTCGTGCCTTTCCTGGCCGGGTCCGAATGTCGGACCTGACACCGCCTTAGTTGAAGGGGTTGTCCACTTCGCCCACCGCCGGCGGCGGCAACTCGGCCGGCAGGGTCATCCCTTCCAGCGTGGCGACGATCTCGCCGAGCAGCGCCTGCAGCTTGCGCGCGTGCTCCAGGCCGGCCTTGTCGGCGGTCAGGTCGACATCGCCGCTGAGCGTGATCCGGTCGAGCCGGTTTTCGATCATCAGCTTGCCGACCGCGACCACATCGGCCTCGTTTGCGTACGGTACAAAACTCTGTTTCTTGCCACTCATTGCGTCTCCTTTGATAGTCAAAACGGCCAACGGCGCGATTTCTTCTGTTTCGGCTGCGGCAGGTCCAGCATCGCGGATTTTTGCCGCGCGCTCAGGGAGGGCATCAGGTTGATGCCGATCTTTTCTTCCAGCTCGGCGATCGTCATCACGTCCAGCTCGTCCGTCGAACGGTTTTCCACGATCCACGCCGCGCCCGCCTTCTGGCTCGGACTATACACCGCCTTGTACAGATGACTCGGCACCAGCACGTTGCCGACCTTTTGCAAACGCCCGCCGATGAACGCCGGCCCGGTGATCACATATAAAGTACCTTCCTTCCGGACCATATCGCGCACGCGGCCCTCCAGCCCGGCCCACAGGTGGCGGTTGTTGTCGGCATCCTGCGGCACCATGTTCGCCAGCGTAAAACTTTCGTGCTGGGTCTGCCGGTCCGGCATGTTGCCGTTCGGCGCCATGTGGCCGCGGTCGAAACCGCTGCGGGCGTAGTCGGACAACTCGGCGCGCTGCGACGGCGACAGCCGTTCCTCGGCGTGGAAGGAATCGTCGCGCGAGAGTTTCTTGGCCAGTTTCAGGTTGCCCGGCAGCAGGCGCTCGGCCGACCACAGCGGCGTGCGGGTGATCCCGGAGTGCATCACGCCGAACACGCCGTAGCACAATTCGGTCGTCGCTTTGGCCAGCTTGGGGTTGCGGATCTCGGGCAGGCGCCCATCCATGTAGTGTGCGGGACAGCCGCCGGCAAATGCGCTGCCGGCTGCCAGCAGGGTCCATCCGAGGACGATGCCGGCCAGTGTTTTCTGAATCATGTTTTCCAAAACGAAAATAGTTGAGCGACGCATTCTAGCCGAGCGTGCCCGCCATGCGAAGCAGTCGTTCAGCTAATTTTGCAAGACTGGCGCGCAGCTGATCCGGCGCGCGCACGTCGAAGTCGAACGGCAGGCCCGCAAGGTGGCCGGCGAACCAGTCGATGTCGTCGGCGGTGCAGCGCAGCAGCACGCCATCGGCCACCTGTTCGAACACGCCGAGCGCGCCATGAAAATGCGCGCTGGCCGTTTTCAGGTCGGAGTGCAACAGCACTTCCACCGCGTGCTCGCGCGCCATCAGGGCCATCGACTGTTTCAGGTAGCCAAGCGCGTCGAAGCCGGCCGGACGCGCAAACGAGACCGGCCGCGGCTCGGCCTTGACGATGCGGTCGATCCTGAACGAACGCATCCCGGCGCGCAGATGGCACATGCCGATCACGTACCAGCAGCCGCCGCGAAACGCCAGGCCGTAGGCGTCGAAATCGCGCTCGGTGTCGCCGCCTTCGGGCGAGCGGTAACGCAGGCAGACACGCTGCTGCGCCAGCGCCGCCGAACTGAGCGTGACAAGCGCGTCGTTGTCCCGCGGCGCCACCGCGCGGAGCATGTCGAGCCGCACGGTGTCGTCGATGGCGCGCATGCGCCGCTTGAGGTTGGCCGGCATGATGCGTTCGAGCTTGGCCTGGGCACTGGCCACCGCCGGCGCGGCTTCGGCAAAGCCCAGGCTGCGCGCGGCGAGCAAGCCGATCGCCAGGGCCAGCGCTTCGTCGTTGGTAAACATCATCGGCGGCAGCTTGAAGCCGGCCATCAGCGCATAGCCGCCATGGCGCCCGCGCTCGGTGGTGATGGGAATGCCCATCTCTTCGAGCGTGACGATGTAGCGGCGCACGGTGCGCGGATCGACGGCGAGGCGCGCCGACATCTCGGCGCCGCTCAGGCGGCCATGGGTTTGCAGCAGTTCCAGCACTGCCAGCACGCGGGTGGTTGGATGGTACATGGCGCAACGATAGCAGATTAATAGGGCGCAATCTGCCCTGATCCACCTCTACTCTCCGCCCTGTCGATGTTCCAACCTGCCAACCGAAAGCGAGCCCCGCCATGCCCTTCCCTACCCTGAACCATGCCTTTCACTGCCCGGCGGTGCCGGCATGAGCGCGAGCGCCAATCTGTGGCTGTATTTTGTGGTCGTGTTCGGGATCATCGCCCTGCCCGGCCTCGACATGGCCTTCGTCATGGGCAGCGCCGTGCTGGGCGGACGGCGCGCCGGCCTGGCGGCGGTGGCCGGCATCGTCTGCGGCGGCGTTTGCCACCTGGCGATGGGGGCGCTGGGCGTGGCCGCGGTACTGCGGCTGTGGCCGGCCCTGTTCCAGGCGATGCTGGCCGCCGGCGCCGTGTACACGGCCTGGATCGGCTGGAGCTTCATGCGCAGCAGCGGCCAGTTTGCGCAACGCCTGCCGTCCAGGGCGTGCAGCAGCGGCGCGACCTTCCGGCGCGCGCTGGTGACCAGCTTGCTCAATCCCAAAGCCTACCTGTTCATGCTGGCCATCTTTCCGCAATTTCTCAGGCCCGGCCCCGCGCCGCGGTGGACCCAGGCAGCGCTGCTGCGGGCGATCACGGCGCTGACCCAGGCCGGCATCTACGGCGCGCTGGCCTGGCTGGGCGGCGGCGCCGGGCGCTGGCTGGAACAGCGTCCGGGCGCCGCCACGCTGCTCGCGCGCGTCATGGGCGTGCTGCTGATCCTGGTGGCGGTGCTGAGCGCGGTGCACCTGGTGCGCGGCCTGTCGTAAGCTGGCGCGGCGCTTCAAGTATTGACACGTTGATACGTAAACACGCAACAACGATGCATACTTGATAAGCAAAATCGACTAGAATACGATTTTTGGACCGCGTTGGCTTAGCTTGGCGCAATGGATTCTTGTACATCATGGTGCTCCAACCGATTCCCGAAGAACTGCGTCGTTTCCTGCTGACCAGCATTGCCTCCGTTCCCCATCTGGAGGCGCTGCTGCTTTTGCGCAACAGCGCGCCTCAGGACTGGACTGTGCAAAAAGTGGCCGAGCGGCTGTACATCGGCGACAAGCTGGCCGCGACCGTGCTGGCGGATCTGTCGCGCGCCGGCATGACAGTGACCTTGCGCCATGAAGGCAGCGAGCCGGTGTTCCGCTACCAGCCGGCCACGGCGGCGCTGGGCCAGGTGATCGACGCGCTGGCCGACCTGTACGCGCGGCGCCTGGTCGAGGTGACCCACCTGATTCACTCGAAACTCGAGCGCAAGGCGCAACAGTTTGCCGACGCGTTCACCTGGCGAAAGGAATCGTAATGGCAACAGCGATTTAGAGGGTCGGCCGGGATCCGTGTAAAAATACCCAAATTGAGCTGTAAGTGACTGAATTATTGAAGAATCTTGGTTTTGTAGTTCATTGGCGGCAGCTTTCTTTCCAAGTCTAAGGTGTAATCGCCATACCGATTGATGTGCTCGGTTCTATAGGGCGCAA
>NZ_WHJH01000045.1 GCF_011682145.1 Massilia mucilaginosa | reverse complement strand
CAGAACTGCCGCAGCGCCAGGCCGGTGCCGACATTGCCGATCTGTTGCCGTTCAACTTTACTGCTGTTTAACAGCCGCTTGCCCGTCGATTAGGGCAACGTCAAGGTGCGGTAGAAATCGCGCTTACACATCTCCCCTCGTTCTAGCCATATCGGTTTGGGCAGTTCCAGGTCCAGCATATCCTTGTCGCCAAGCTGATACGGAATGCGCATGAAACTCCATAAATGTACTATTGCTTATCGCGATGTCCGTGTAATACCGGAGCTCCTTCCTTGCATTGGGCACCCCGCGGAAGAAGTCGATAACAATGTTTGTATCGATTAATGCTATCGCCATTCTTCCCGCATCTCTCGTTGGAACTCCACAGCGTCACCCCCGAATACGTCCTTTCCTTTGAGACTGCCAAAGGCGCTCATGAACTTCGCCAAGTCCGGCGACTGAGCGGATTGAGCAACAGCAGGCGCCTGAGCTTCGGGCTTCACGTAGAGCTTCTCTCTGATTGCCTTCTGCAGTCGGCTGCGGTAAGCGTTGCCAGTCAGTCCGCCGAGGATCACACTTGCGCTGCCAGCGGCCTTCTTCTTCGCGATAACGAGTAGCCCTTTTTCTAAGCGCACCGTCGTGTCGCTCGCTTCGACCGACTTATCACGAAGCATCTGGCGTTTGGGCGTTCTGGCCTCACCCGCCACTCGTTTCCAACGAGATTGACCAAGCACCTTCACTGGGTCTGTCATTTGGCACCTCAAGTCGATTGAATGCTGATACCAGTTTAGCGCACTTCTGATCGGCTTTTGGCCGTTTCATAGTGGTTGTTGAGATACGCTGGCACGACTGCCCGAAGAGCACTGTGCAGAGATGAAGTCCGGGAAATTTTCCTTGATGACAGAAGGGCAATTGTAGAAACTTGCCCCTCTGGATGATTTATCACATGCGTGGCGGGTGCGACACCTTACAGCGACTTGATGAACTCGCGTATCCCGGCAAGGAACATCTCGACCGCCATCGCGCTCAGGATCAGGCCCATCAGGCGCTCGAAAGCGGCCATCACTTGCGGTCCGAGTTTTTCCTGCAGGCGCTCGGCGGGCAGGAACACCGCCAGCCAGACCAGCGCCACCGCCACCAGCGCGCCGACGTGGATCACGATTTCGGTCGTGCTGTTCGACGAAAACAGCAACACGGTGGCCAGCGCCGACGGACCGGCGATGGCGGGAATGGCGAGCGGCACGATGAACGGCTCGCCGCCCCTGCCGTCGTCGCCGAACATGCCGCCCGGCTGAGGGAAGACCATGCGCATGGCGATCAGGAACAAAATCACGCTGCCGCCGATGCGCAGCGAAATTTGCGACAGCTGCATCGCCGCCAGCAGGTGGCGCCCGAAGAACATGAACAGCAGCAGCACGAAGAAGGCGATCGCGCATTCGCGCACCACGATCTTCCAGCGCCGCTGTTTCGGCACCTGGGCCATGGCGCTGGCGAACAGCGGAACGTTGCCGAACGGGTCGGTGACCAGGAACAGCAGGATAAAGGTTTGGATGAAGGTCTGGGTCATGCGGTAATGCCGATTAGATAAGTGATGTTGTGCCCCTACAGGCTGGCACAACGAGTGAGAATGCGAGGGATTCGGGTAATGCGGGGATCATAACGTGCATACAGGAAAAAAGCACCTTTACCCTGCCAGCCCCTGCGCCCTTTTCCATGTGCGCACCCGCGAGCGTGCATTCGCGTAGGGCGATGAGGTATTGAGCTGGATCATCCGGCCCTGGGTATACTTGTCGTACCAGGGCGCGCCGTACAGCGAGGCATCGGTTTCGCCGTCGATCAGCACCACGATGCGGGCGTGCACGTCAGCGAAGCGGCGCAGCAGCGCCGGGTAGTCCAACCCGGCATGGTCGGCGTAGAATTTCTGCGCCAGGCGACCCAGTTCGTTCCATTTGAACCCGGTGTCGGGGAAATCCACCGGCACGCCGGCCGCCTTCGCATCGCACCATTTCAAGACCAGCAGATTCCATCCGATCAGGTAAGCGAGCAGATTGGCCACGCTCATGCGGGTTCCTTGCACGTGGCCGTCCAGGGTCGCTTCGTTGGCCAGCTCGGCCGGAATGCCGGCCAGGTCGGCGGCAAGCTTGTCGTAGGTGCCGCGGACGGCGTCCAATAATTCCTGTCGGGTTTGCGGCACAGCCATGATCGAGACGCTCCATATCGCCGCCGGCTGGCAGCGCATACCCGGCATTTTCTCATGTCGACTATGTTCTGGCAGCAATAAAAACAGCGGGAGGCATTCGAGCCGCCGTCCATGCTCGACAAGGGGATGTGGCCGATGGCATCGTCCAGAATTGGCCCCGCGAGTTTGCCACACGCACGCGCACGGCGGAACCGCATCGCGACGAATTTTCGCAAACGTCTCTTCTCCGCAAAGTATTGCATTTCTGTATTGACAATGACACCACAGCAGCCTAACGTTGCTAAAAATCAAATGTTTAATGGAGATTTACCTTGTCGATATCACACTTTCGCAGTGGTGCGCAGTGGAGTCTGAGCACCCTTTCCATCGCCGTCCTCGCCGCTTGCGGCGGCGGCGGCACATCCGAGCGCGCCCCCACGGTGTCGCCGGCGGCGCCAGTCACCGTCACCGACATGGGCGGCGGCGCATTGCGGCTGCCCGGCTCCGCCAATCCGCTCAATCCCGCCAACCCGCTGACGCCGGCGCCACCGCTGGCGCTACCGGCGCCGATCGGCACCACCCTGACCACTTTGCAGCTGATCAACAAGGCGACCGTGGCGCAAAGCAACGTGCCGCTCACCTTCGGCCAGGTGTTCGCGCCGGGCGCCTTCCCGGCCAACGCCGGCCTGGTCGGCGTGGCCGGCGACGTGCTGGTGCCGCTGCAAGTGAACGTCAAGGCCAAGCACCCCGACGGCTCGGTGCGTCACGCGATCATTTCCGCATCGCTGCCTCAGATTAACGCCGGCCAGAGCGTCTCGCTGGCGCTGAACGCCGCCGCCGCAGCGCCGCCGGTCGCACCGCGCGGCCCGGGATCCCTGCTGGCGGCCGGATTCGATACCATGGTCAAGCTGAACGTCGGCGGGCAGCTCTACACGGCATCGGCGGCCGAGCTGCTGCAACACAGCGCTTACCAGACCTGGCTGTCCGGCGCGGTGGTCAACGAATGGCAGGTCGCGGCGCCGCTCAAGTCGGCCGCCGGGGTCGAGCATCCGCACCTGAGCGCGCGTTTTGCCATCCGCGCCTACAACAGCGTCAATGGCATCAACGGCAAGGTGCGGGTCGACGTCACGATCGAAAACAACTGGGCCTACGAGCCGGCCCCGAAACAGTTCACTTACGATGCCGAAGTGCTGATCAATGGCAAAAGCATCTACAACATCAACGCCCTCAAGCACTATCAGCACGCGCGCTGGCGCAAGGTGTTCTGGCCCGGCGTCGACCCGAGCATCCACATCAAGCATGACACGCCTTACCTGATCGCCTCGAAAGCGGTACCCAATTACGACCAGAGCCTGACCATCGTGCCGGCCGCGCTGACGGCCATGAAAACCACCTGGGATAGCGCCAAGGCCGGCCCGATGGGCATGGCGATGGTCAACAACTACATGCCGGCCACGGGCGGCCGTCCGGACATCGGCCTGAACCATACGTGGGGCGCGATGTACCTGCTCAGCATGGACGAGCGCGCCAAGGAAGTCACCGTCGGCTTGAGCGACCTGAGCGGCAGCTGGCCGATGCACTACCGCGACCGCAACACCGGCCAGCCGGTCTCGATCGTCGACTATCCTTACGTGCGCGACATCCGCATCAGCAGCGACAGCTACAACCGCGTGCTCAAGCGCTGGGAAGACTTGCCGCGCTGCGCCCCGGCCGCCGAGTGCGTCACGCCGTACACGCCCGATACCGCGCACCATCCGTCCTTTTCCTACCTGCCCTACCTGGTCACCGGCGACACCTATCACCTGGACGAGCTGCACTTCTGGGCCAACTGGAACCTGGTCAACCAGAACCCGGGCTACCGCAAGTTTGCCACCGGCCTGGTCAAGAGCCACCAGGCGCGCGGACAGGCCTGGGCGCTGCGCTCGCTGACGCAGGCGGCCTACATCGCCCCCGACGATCACCCGCTCAAGGGCTACTTCAAGCAGGTGGTCGGGAACAACCTGGACTGGTACACCGCCACCTATGTGAACGGCAACAGCAACCAGCTCGGCTTCCTGGACAACAGCGGCTTTGCGACGGTGGCCTACGGCGGCCCGGGCGGCCCGAAGACCGGCATGTCGCCGTGGCAGGATGATTTCTTCACCTCCGCCGTGGGCCAGGCGCACGAGCTCGGCTTTACCAACGCCAAGCCGCTGCTCGACTGGAAGTCACGCTTTCCGGTCGGACGCATGACGGCGCCGGGCTATTGCTGGGTCGATGGCGCGGTGTACGCCCTGTCGGTGCGCGCCACCGAAACCGCGCCCTACTTCACCACCTTTGGCGAAGCCTGGCAGGCGACCATGCGGGCGGCGGACAATACCGACCTGGTCAACAGCACCGGCAAGCGCTATGTGGACCAGCCGTGCGGCAGCCAGATGCAGGCCGACTGGCGCACCCAGCTCGAACGCGACAAGAAAAGCGGGCGCACGCCGTGGCTGGCCGGGGAAATGACGGGCTACGCCAGTTCGGCGGAAGGCTTCCCGGCCAATATGCAGCCGGCGCTGGCGGCGGCGGCCGACAGCGGCATTCCGAACGCGCGCGCGGCGTGGGACGTGTTCGCGAAGCGTACGATCAAGCCGGACTACGGCCAGCGGCCCCAGTTCGCGATCGTGCCGCGCTGACATTTGGGGCCGGCAACCGGCCCCGCACAGCGACACGATGCGCCAGACGCCGGGCACGCCCCTGCGCCTGGCGCGCCATATCCGGTTCCACGGCGCACCCGCTGGTGCCGCCTCAATGCGCGCACAGCACCGTGAGCGCCACCTCGAACTGCTTGCCGCCCAGCGTCAGCATTACCTCATAAGTCCGGCCGACATCGAAAGCCGGCGCGACATCGGTGCACAGTCCGTCCACGGACGACGCCGCCGCGCCAGTGACGGCCTCGGGCGCCGCAACCGGCCAGATGCGCCATCCACGGCTCTCTTGCTCGGCAGCCGCGGTCGGAAGGATGCTGACGTGCAGGTGCGCCGTGTGAGGATTGGCACCGGTGTACTGGCGTGCGCGGAAGCCATATGCGCGCGACCAGATGGTCTTGTTGAAAATGACGTAATTGGTCGATGGATGCAGCAGTGCCGCGCGCACCACCTCCATCGGCGCGATGCCGTCCTTGTCGACATCGAAGGCATTGACCGAGCTGCGCTCGTTGGGATTGTGGTCGCTGGGACGCTCGCAGTGACTCTGGTCGCCAATGGTGCCGTCGGAGCGCTTGTCCCGATCCGGCCAGCGCAGGTTGATCTCGGCACGCAAGCGCACCAGGGCAGGCGCGACATGCCAGGGCCGGCTGCTGCAATCGCCCGCCACCCGCACCTCCCTGGCGCCGCGATCGTCGGCGGCGTCGGTGGCGATCTCCATCACGTCGAGGGCGCGTTCCTCGTCAGCGGACAGCGCCGTCCCGACGAAGCGGTCCGGGTTGTCGTCTTCGGTTTCGATGGTGTAGTCGTTGCGCCTGGCGTCCTCGCTGCCGAGTTCGGCGATCTCGGCGTCCAGGTCGGCCTCGGCAGGCGGCGTGCAGGCCATGCCGCCCGCAACCGGGAAGAATCGGCTGCCGACCAGCCAGCGGCCATACTGCGCAATGCCCGGCCTGAGCGTACCCGCCGGAATCGCCAAGGCCTCCATGGGCGCATGGAGCAAGCCCGCCAGCGATACCTCGTGCCGCAAGATATCGGTACCGAGCAGATCGATAGCGGCGGCGTCGGCGCCGATCACCACGCTCAGCGCCGGCGGCAAGCGCCGAAAGCCGAACTGCGCCGGACTGAACGGAACCGAAAACGCGAGTGGCAGCGCGCGGCTGACGGGTTTCAAGATGACCGACCCCAGCACCTGGTCGTAGAACACGACGGCAACGCGCAAGTGGAAGTGCGGATCGAACTGCTCGTCCGGGATCCGGCCAAGGTCCAGCGTTCCGGTCAGGGTGGTCATCGTCGGCTCCTGTTTGTGAAGGGGGCATTCACTTCCACTGTAGAGATGTTCAGCCCGCCCGCCTACCAGGAAGTCGCCGCCGCTTGTGTCCCATCATGCGCGCGCACGAATTTACGATCAATCCGGACACTTAAAAGGATCAGACGCAAGATTTCCGGCGCGAAGTGTGGCCGCAACGAAAAACGGCGGAAGGATCATGTGATCCTCCCGCCGTTGGCAAGCGTCAGCGACAGTCTCAGGCCGGCTTGTCGAACTTCTTCATCCACGCCGACAACTGGTGCGGACGCAGGCCGTCGTAATCTTCGAACGGCTGGTGAATCCACGGGTTGTGCGGCAAGTCTTCCAGGAAGTAATCCGGACGGATCGAGGACGTGCCCTTGACCCAGATCACCGCCGATTTGACTTCGGTCACGCCGGCGAAATTCTCGCTCAGGTGACGCGTGACCTTGTCGAGCGTGACGCCCGAATCGGCCAGGTCGTCGACCAGCAGGATCTTGCCAGCCAGCGGGCCCTTGGTCATCGTCATGTACTTGGCGATGTCGAGGTCGCCGCGCACCGTGCCCGCTTCTTCGCGGTACGAGCTGGTCGACAGGATCGCCAGCGGCACATCGAAAATGCGCGAGAACACGTCGCCCGGGCGCACGCCGCCGCGCGCCAGGCACAGCACCTGGTCGAACTTCCAGCCCGATTCGTAGACCTTGAGCGCCAGGCGCTCGATCAGGCGGTTGTACTCGTCCCAGGACACCCAGAGGTCGTTCTCGGTCGATGGAGGGGTGGTCATGATGATTCCTTATGTTTCTTGTAATTATTCGACTAATTATTCAAACGGGTGACGCAGGACGATCGTTTCGACCCGGTCTGGACCGGTGGAAACCATATCGACCGGCACGCCGACCAGTTCTTCGATGCGCTTGATGTAAGCGCGCGCGGTGGCCGGCAGCTCGGCCAGCGATTTCGCGCCGACGGTGCTTTCTTTCCAGCCCGGCATGGTTTCGTACACAGGCACGCAGCGCGCCGCGTCTTCCGCGCCGACCGGGAAGATGTCGACATCGCGGCCGTCGATCTTGTAGCCGGTGCACAGTTGCAAGGTTTCCAGGCCGTCCAGCACGTCGAGCTTGGTCAGGCACATGCCCGAAACACCGTTGATCTGGACCGAGCGGCGCAGCAGCGCGGCATCGAACCAGCCGCAGCGGCGCGCACGGCCGGTGACAGTGCCGAATTCATGGCCGACCGACGACAGGTGATGCCCAACGCCAGCGTCCGTCGGCAGTTCCGACGGGAACGGGCCGGAGCCGACGCGCGTCGTGTAGGCCTTGGTGATGCCCAGGATGTAGTGCAGCATGTTCGGACCGACGCCGGCACCGGCGGCGGCATTGCCGGCCACGCAGTTCGACGAGGTCACGTACGGATAGGTGCCGTGGTCGACGTCGAGCAGGGAGCCCTGCGCGCCTTCGAACAGCAGGTTGCCGCCGGCCTTGTGCGCCGCGTACAGCTGCGAGGACACGTCGCCGACCATTGGTTTGAGGCGTGGCACCAGGGCCATCGCGTCGTCGAAGGTTTTCTGGAAGTCGACCGCGTCGGCTTTCAGGTAATTGGTCAGCACGAAGTTATGGTAGTCGAGGTTTTCGCGCAGTTTTTCGGCGAAGCGCTCTTCGTTGAGCATGTCGGCGATACGGATCGCGCGGCGTGCCACTTTGTCTTCGTAGGCCGGGCCGATACCCTTGCCGGTGGTGCCGATCTTGTTGGCGCCGCGCGCCACTTCACGCGCCACGTCGATGGCGACGTGGTACGGCAGGATCGCCGGGCATGCCTCGGAGATCTTCAGGCGCGACACCACTTCCACGCCGATGGCCTGGAGCTTGTCGATTTCGCGCATGACGTCGGGAACCGACACCACCACGCCATTGCCGATGTAGCAGGCCACGCCTTCGCGCATGATGCCCGACGGGATCAGCTGCAAGGCGGTCTTCTGACCTTTGATGACCAGGGTATGGCCGGCATTATGGCCACCCTGGAAGCGAACCACGCCCTGCGCGTTATCGGTCAGCCAATCGACGATCTTGCCCTTGCCTTCATCGCCCCACTGGGTGCCGATGACAACGACGTTCTTTGCCACGTTTTTCTTTGACATCACACTTAGCCTAAGTTTTTGAGAATCCAGTTACTGTTTTCGAGGACGAGTACGCGATCGCACTCGAACTCGTCCTGCTCATTGTCGTGACCCGGCAAACTCTGGATCACAACCTCGCCTGCTTTGCGCAGTTGAGCGATTTTTTCACGCAGCTCGGGGGCATTGCCCCACGGAGCACGGATCGAGTGTTTGCGCTCGGCGGTCGGCAAGAGCCGCGCCAGTTCGCGCAAATCGAGCGAAAAGCCGGTCGCGGGCCTGGCCCGGCCGAATGCTTCGCCCACATGGTCGTAACGTCCGCCGCGCACCACCGCATTCGGCAGGCCGGGCACGTACAGCGCGAACATCGCGCCGCTTTCGTATTGGTAGCCGCGCAGGTCGGCCAGGTCGATCGCCACGTCGGCGCGGCCCAGGGCCGATCCGGCCAGCGCGGCCAGTTCGGCCAGCGCGCGCGTGATGCCCGGCAGCGCCGGCAGCACTTCGCGCGCCTTGGCCAGCACGTCGATGTCGCCGTACAGGCCGGGCAAGGCCTTGAGGGCGGCGCGCGTGGCTGGCGCGTACGCTGCGCTGATCGCGCCCAGCCCCGGGCTGTCCTTGGCGCGCAGCAGCGTGTACAGGGCCGCTTCGTCTTTTTTGGCGGCAGGGTCGTCGGCCAGCAGCGCGCGCAGCACGCCGGCGTGCGACAGGTCCAGGCGCACCTGCTCCGCGCCGAAACCGGCCAGGGCCAGCGAGGCCAGTGCCAGTTCCTGCACTTCGGCGTCCGCTTCCAGGCCGGCGTGGCCGTAGATTTCGGCGCCGATCTGGAGCGGCTCGCGGGTCGCGTGCAAGCCGCTCGGGCGGGTATGCAGCACGCTGCCGGCGTAGCACAGGCGGGTGACCGAGTCGCGGTTGAGCAGGTGGGCGTCGATGCGCGCCACCTGGGTGGTCATGTCGGCGCGCAGGCCGAGCATGCGGCCCGACATCGGGTCGACCAGCTTGAAGCTGCGCAGTTCGGTGTCCTGGCCGGCGCCGGCCAGCAGCGACTCGACGTATTCGAGCAAGGGCGGCATGACCAGCTCGTAACCGTAGGAACGGAAGTTATCGAGCATCAGGCGGCGCAGCTCTTCGGTCTTGCGCGCTTCGGACGGCAGGACGTCGGCGATATTTTCAGGCAGGAGCCAGTTCGGCATGGGCAACGGGAGATAGTTAAAAATCGGACAATATGGCGCGCACGGTCGTGCTAAATGTAGCGCCGAATCAGCGATTTTACAGGAAAATGGTTTAGGAGCGCCAACAAATGTGCAGGAGACAGTTGTGAGCTTGTTACGATGGGTGCGGCCGCTACCCTCAGAGCCGTCTTCCCCGCCTGCGCGGGGAAGACGGTGCTAGGAGTCTGCGCGGCAGAAGCTCGTCGGCCGAAACGGGTGGAGAAAAGTCCCACTCCCCACCCATTTCTCGGTCGTAGGTGCGCCGTCGCGCACCTACCTACGGCTACAGACCTCAAAAGTGGGTGTGAATTGGGTTCTTTTCCCACCCGTTTCGCCTCGGCTCCTTCTGCCGCGCAGACTCCTAGCGGGGAACGACGGTGGTGCTGGCGGGAACGGGCGTCCAATGCAAACGGGCGGGCCTGGAATCCAGGCCCGCCCGTCATGTCATCCCAACCGTCCGCTTACTTCTTCGGCGCGGACGGCGCCGAGGCCCCGCCCGGTGCACGGAAATACTTGAAGAACTCCGAGTTCGAATCGAGCACCAGCACGTCGCCGTGGGTCTTGAAGGTCGCGCGGTAGGCTTCCAGCGAGCGGTAGAACTTGTAGAACTCCGGGCTCTTGCCGAACGCTTCGGCGTAGATCGCCGATGCCGACGCATCGCCCTCGCCCTTGATCTGCTCGGCCTCGCGGTAAGCGGCGGCCAGCAGTTCGGTGCGTTTGCGGTCGGCGGCGGCGCGCAGCTTCTCGGATTCGGCCGAACCGGTCGAACGCAGCTCGTTGGCCACCTTCAGGCGCTCGGCGCGCATGCGGTCGTACACCGAGGCGTTGATCTTCTCGTCGTAATCGACGCGCTTCAAGCGCACGTCGACGATCTGCACGCCGATCTGCTTGGCCTCGGCCACCACCTTGCGCTGGATCGCTTCCATCACCTTGCCGCGCTCGCCCGAGATCACTTCGCGCACGGTGCGCTTGGTGATTTCTTCGTTCAGGGCGGCCTTGACGATCTGGCCCATGCGGCCACGGGCGCTGAGCTCGTTGCCGTTGAAGCTGATGTAGTACAGGCGCGGATCGACGATGCGCCATTTGACGAAGGCGTCGACCATGACGTTTTTCTTTTCCGACGTCATGAAACGGTCGGCGTCGGGCGTATCGAGTGTGAGGATGCGCTTGTCGAGGTAGATCACGTTCTGGAACGGCGGCGGCAGCTTGAAATGCAGGCCTGGCTCGCTGATGACTTCTTTCATCTCGCCGAACGCGAACACCACCGCGAACTTGCGCTGGTCGACCACGAACACGGTCGACGAGAACAGCATCAGCGCGATGAAGCCCGCAACAAAAATGGTAACTAGGCGGTTCATTAACGGGTCTCCCGATCACGTGAGGATTCGCGGCTGCGGCTATCGCGCTGGCGCACTTGTTCGAGCGGCTGCATCACCTCGGCCGGCAAAGCCTGCGGCTGGGCGGCGGCCTGCGCCGGCGCCATCATGACCGGGCCCGACTTGGACCCGATGGCGGCGTCGTTGGCGGCGGTCTGGGCGATCAGCTTGTCGAGCGGCAGGTACAGCAGGTTGCTGCCCGACTTGACGTCGACCATGACCTTGCTGGCGCTGCTGAAGATCTGCTGCATGGTGTCGAGGTACATGCGGTCGCGCGTGACGCCTGGCGCCTTCTGGTACTCGGTCATCACTTGCGTGAAGCGGGCCGCGTTACCGGTCGCGTTTTCGGTCACCATCGAGCGGTAGGCGCGCGCTTCTTCGAGCAGGCGCACGGCGTTACCGGCGGCGCGCGGCACCACGTCGTTGGCGTAGGCTTCGCCTTCGCTCTTGGCGCGTTCGTTGTCCTGGCCGGCCTTGTTGGCGTCGTCAAAGGCGCCCTGCACCTGCTCCGGCGGTTGCACGCCCTGCATGGTGACATTGCTGATCTGGGCACCCAGGGCGTAGCGGTCGAGGATCTGCTGCATCAGCAGCTGCGTGTCGAGCGCGACTTTTTCGCGGCCGACGTACAGCACATAATCCATCTTGCTCTTGCCCACCACTTCGCGGATCGCGGTCTCGGCGACCTGGCGCACGGTCTCATCCGTTTCCAGATTGTTGAACAGCCAGGCTTTCGGATCCTTGAGGGTGTACTGCACCGCGAACTGGATGTCGATGATGTTTTCATCGTCGGTCAGCATCAAGGACTCTTTCAGGTTCTTCGAGCGCACGTTGCCGCTGTAGCCGATTTCCATGGTCCGCACTTCGTTCACATTGACCTTTTCGTGGGTCTGGAACGGATACGGCATGCGCCAGTTCAGGCCCGAACCGGTGCTGTGGCTGTATTTGCCGAAGGTCGAGACGATGCCGGCCTGGCCTTCGCGCACGCTGAACACGCCGCTGGCGAGCCAGATGAAGCCGACCACCGCCACCGCCGCGCCGACCGTGACGCCGGCGCCCTTCATGTCGGGACGGTACGGACCGCCGCCGCCGGAATCGCCGCCACCGGGGCCCTTGTTGCCGAACAGGCGATTGAGGCGCTGATTGAAGTCGCGCCACATCTGGTCGAGATCGGGCGGGCCGTCACCGGGACGTTTGCTGTCCTGCAGCAGGACAGTAGGCGGCGGCCGGATGCCGACGCGTTTGAGTAATGAAGCAAGCATGCTATCGAGGTCCGACGTTGGTGGAGGTTAGAATTTCGGCCGGTTGCGCGTCCTGCTCGTGCGCAGCTTGCGCATCGTCTGCGTCGTCTGCGTCTTGTGCATCGTCGGCGTCGAGCGCATCGTCTGCGTCCTCGCCGTCGGGCGCGTCTTCCGGTTCGGCATCGTCCTGCTCTTCAAAAAGGTGGCTGCGCGCCGGCGCGGCCCTGGCCGCTTCGACCACGGCTTCGCGCAGCATGTCGAGCCCGGCGCCGGTGTGGGCGCTGATGAACACGCGCGCAATATTGCCCGCTTCATCGCGCTCGACCGCGGGCTCGAGGCCGGCGGCGTCGATCTTGTTCCACACAAGAATCTGCGGAATGTGATCGGCGCCGATTTCCTTGAGCACCAGGTTGACCTGCTCGATCTGTTCCATGCGCACCGGGCTGGCGCCATCGACGACGTGCAGCAGCAGGTCGGCGTGGATGGTTTCTTCCAGGGTGGCGCGGAACGCCGCCACCAATTGGTGGGGCAGCTCGCGCACGAAGCCGACCGTGTCGGACATGACCACGTTGCCCACCTCTTCGCCCAGGTAGACGCGGCGCGAGGTCGTGTCCAGGGTGGCGAACAGCTGGTTGGCGACATACACGCCAGCCTTGGTCAGGGCGTTGAACAGGGTCGACTTGCCGGCATTGGTGTAGCCGACCAGCGAGACCGAAAAGGTATGGCTGCGGCCGCGCGAACGGCGCTGGGTTTCATGCTGCTTGCGCAGCTTGGCCAGGCGCGCGCGCAGGGCCTTGACGCGCTCGCCGATCAGGCGGCGATCGGTCTCGAGCTGGGTTTCGCCCGGACCGCGCAGGCCGATACCGCCCTTTTGCCGTTCGAGGTGAGTCCAGCCGCGGATCAGGCGCGTGGCCAGATGCTGCAGCTGCGCCAGTTCGACCTGCAGCTTGCCCTCGTGGCTCTTGGCGCGCTGCGCGAAGATGTCGAGGATCAGGCTGGTGCGGTCGAGCACGCGGATATTCAGGCGCTTTTCCAGGTTGCGCTGCTGGGCCGGAGACAGGGCGTGATTGAAAATCACGATCTCGATGTTCTGGTCCACGCAGGCCAGGCCGATTTCGTCGGCCTTGCCGCTACCGACAAAGTAGGCGGCGTCGGGACTGGAACGCTTGGCGGTGATGGTAGTGATCGGCTCGGCGCCTGCCGAGCGGGCGAGCAGGGCCAGCTCCTCAACGCTCGCGTTGAAGTCGCCCGCGCCGAAATCGATGCCGACTAGTGCTGCGCGCATAGGCCTCCCTGCAGGGCCAGGCGACCCGGGGTGGCGACGCCCATGGCCTTACTCAGCTTCGGTATCAAGATTGAGATTCACCGCGCGTGCCGGCACAACGGTGGAGATTGCATGCTTGTAGACCATCTGGGTCACCGTGTTACGCAGCAGGACGACGTATTGGTCGAAGGACTCGATATGGCCCTGCAGTTTGATCCCGTTGACCAGGTAGATCGAGACGGGAACATGCTCTTTGCGCAAGGCATTGAGGAATGGGTCTTGTAACAGTTGCCCTTTGTTGCTCATAACAGCTCCGTGATGTTGTTGTAGTAAAGAATTGGAGGCGACTCGCTGGTTTTTCAAGTGCCGGGACCATCATTCTGTGAGGCGAATGATGTCCCTGAGTTACTGTAACCTGTTTTGCAATTGTCTGTCGTACGTGGAACCCGAAAAACCGGCTGGTTTTGCGGGGCCACGCAAGGTCTGTTACGACTTCGACGTACGTGCGAACGGATTCTTACCCACGCGCAGCTCGATCCGCAGCGGCGTACCTACCAGATTGAAGGTGTCGCGGAAATGCTTCTCGAGGTAGCGCTTGTACGGCTCGCCAATGGCGTCGAGCGAATTGCCGTGGATAACGATGATCGGCGGATTCTGCCCGCCCTGGTGCGCATAGCGCATTTTAGGACGGATCGAGCCTTTACGGCGCGGTTCCTGCTTCTCGACCGCTTCGATCAGCGCGCGCGTCAGGCGCGGCGTGGACAGGTCGGCGGTGGCGGCGGCGTAGGCGGCGTCGACCGACTTCATCATCGGCGCGATGCCTTGCGCCTTGAGTGCCGAAATGAAGTGGGTCTTGGCGAACGAGAGGAAATCGAGCTTGCGGTCGATGTCGATCTTGATTTCGTCGCGCTCGTCGGTGCGCAGGCCGTCCCATTTGTTCACGGCCACCACCAGCGCGCGGCCCGATTCCAGGATGAAGCCGGCGATGTGCGCGTCCTGCTCCGAAATGTCTTGCTGGGCGTCGAGCAGCAGGATCACCACGTGGGCTTCCGAAATCGACTGCAGCGTCTTGACGACCGAAAACTTCTCGATCGCTTCGAACACCTTGCCGCGGCGGCGGATACCGGCCGTGTCGATCAAGGTGTAGTTCTTGCCGTCGCGTTCGAACGGCACTTCGATCGAGTCGCGCGTGGTGCCCGGCATGTCGAAGGCGATCACGCGCTCTTCGCCGATCAGGGTGTTGACCAGGGTCGACTTGCCCACGTTCGGACGGCCGACGATGGCGATCTTGATGCCGCGCGCGGCCGGTTCCAGTTCTTCCTGGTCGTCCGGACGGCCGGCGAAGGCTTCGTTCAGCGCTTCTTCGACCAGGTCGGTCACGCCGTCGCCGTGGGCGGCGGAAATGACGTACGGATCGCCCATGCCGAGTTCATAGAAATCGGCCACGACGGAGCTGTACTTCATGCCCTCGCCCTTGTTGACGACCAGCATGACCTTGCGGCCCGACTTGCGCAGGAAGTCGGTGATGGTCTTGTCGTGCGGCGTGAGGCCCTGGCGGCCGTCGACGATGAACACGACCACGTCCGCTTCGGCGACGGCCTGCTTGGTCTGCAGGGCCATCTGGAACATGATGCCTTCCTTGGCGACCGGCTCGAAGCCGCCCGTGTCGATGACGAGGAAGGGGCGTTCACCGACCCGGCCTTCGCCGTAGTGACGATCGCGCGTCAGGCCAGGCAAGTCGGCCACGAGCGCGTCGCGCGAGCGGGTGAGGCGATTGAAGAGTGTCGATTTCCCGACGTTGGGGCGACCAACTAATGCGATTACCGGCTTCATGGTGTTTTTATTCGACCGCGATAGCGGTCACTGTCCCAGATTGTGTTTGAAAGATCAGGTTTGAACCAGCCACCAGGGGAGCGGACGTAATGGCGCTCCCGTCGGTGGCGGCGCGCGCCAGAAAGGAACCATCTTCCCGTGACAGGAAGTGGATGAAACCCTGATAGTCGCCGACCGCCACGGTGCGTCCGTAGGACACCGGGGTGGACAGGCGGCGATAGCTTAATTTGTCGTTTTTCCAGGCGCTCACGCCGCCTTCGCGGTTAAAGGCCGAGACCGCGCCCTTGTCGTCGACGGCGAACACAAAACGCTGGTCGACCGACACGCCGACGTCGGACGAGAGTTCCTTGGTCCAGCGCGCGGCGCCCGTGTTGATGTCGAAGCAGCCGACGCGGCCCTGGTAGGACACGGCGCACACTTCCTGGTCGATCACGACCGGGGTGCCGCCGATGTCGGTGACCCGTTCGAGTTCGGTGGCGCCGCGCGATTCGCCGACCGCCACTTCCCAGCGCGCCGCGCCCGTGGCCATGTTCAGCGACAGCAGTTTGCCGCCCGGCTGGGCGACGATGACTTCTTTGCCGACCACCACCATGCCCGGCGCATTGCGCAAGGTCAATGGCGGCGAGACGCGCTGCACGGTCCATTTTTTCTCGCCGGTCCTGGCGTCCAGGCCGACGATGCGGTTGTCGACCGAGCGCACCACCACGATGCCCTCGCCCACTACCGGGCTCGACAGCACTTCGCTCGAGGCTTGCGCCTTCCACAGCAGTTTGCCTTCGAGGTCGTAGGCCAGCACGCCGCCCTTGGCGCCGCCGAAGACCAGCATGCTGCCGTCGGTGCCGACGCCGGCGGTCAGAGCGGTTGCGGCCTTGATGCGCCACAGCTGCTTGCCGCTGGCGGCGTCGATGCGCGCGATGGCGCCGTCGGCGCCGGCCACGACCAGCGACTGGTTCACCAGCGCCGGGGTGAAGACGTAATCCTGGGCCTTGCCGATATCGAGCTTCCAGGCGGTGCGCACGGCCATCGAGCCCTTGAGCTCGACCAGCGGCGCGGGCACGTTGCCCTTGGATTTGGAGGCGAAAGGATTAAGCGAACTCAGGGTGGAGCAGCCGGCCATCAGGGCCAGCACACTCGCACCGATAAGTTTCTTGGTAATACGCATAGTCATGACCTTGTTCTGGGTACGTGGTCCGCTCAGGCGGCCGCTTTAGTTTCCGGCACGGTGCCGCCGATGGCTTCGAGCTTGATCTGCACCAGGGCCCGGCCCGGATGCTTGACGTCCATCACGGCCAGGGCAGCCTCGTAGGCGCTGCGCGCTTCGGCGATCTTGTTCTGCGCCACCAGGATGTCGCCCTTGCGGTCGGCCACGGCGCCGGCGAACTGCGGCAGGAATGGCGTCGCCAGCAGTTTCAGGCCTTCATCGTAGGCTTTCTCGTCGAGCAGCACGCCGGCCAGGCGCAGCTTGGCGATCGACTTGTATTCGTCGTTGCCGTTCTCGACCACCCATTGCAGATGGGCTTTGGCGCCTTTCAGGTCGTTGGCCTCGAACGCGCTCTTGGCGGCCGTGAGCGAGGTCATGGCGGCGTAGGCGCTCTTGGCGTACTTGGTGCGCACGTCGCCGGCGATGCGCTGCACCTTGGCGTTGTCCTTGGCGGCCGCCGCGCTCTGGATCTGCGTGTACAGGCTTGAGGCTTCGGCCGCGCTGACCTTCTCGGCGCGCTTCATCCAGGTGTAGCCGGCGTAGGAACCGGCGGCGATGATCAGCACCACCATCAGCATGTTGCCATACTTGTTCCAGAAGGCCTGCATCGCGGCCAGTTGTTCTTGTTCTTCGAGATCGTATGCCATGTGTTTCTCAACAGTATTAGGTCAGGTTAATCGGGGTACGGACGGGGCCTGCTGCTTAGTGATGGTAATGCACGTGCTCGTGGTCATGGTCGTGATCGTGGGCGCCGACGATCTGGTTGACCAGATAGTCGACGACATCGTCGAACGGCACATTGGCCTGCTGCTCGCCTTCGGCGCCGCGCATCGACTTGACCGCCGCCGTGCGGTTGGCGATTTCGTCGTCGCCCAGGATCACGGCAAACGCCGCGCCGCTGCCGTCGGCTTTTTTCATCTGGCTCTTGAAGCTGCCGGGACCGCTCGCAGCGGCGCAATGTAACACAACATCCAGGCCGGCATCACGGATGCGCTCGGCCAGCACGAATGCCTGCATGCGCGCTTGCTCGCCCTGGTGCACCATGTAGACATCGCATTCGGACGGATCGTTCGGTTCGCCCGCTTCTTTCATCAGCTCGATCAGGCGCTCGATGCCCATCGCGAAACCGACCGCCGGGGTTGGTTTACCGCCGAAACTTTCGATGAGCGGATCGTAACGGCCGCCCGCGCACACGGTGCCTTGCGAGCCGAGCTTGTCGGTGACCCACTCGAACACGCTGCGGTTGTAGTAGTCGAGGCCGCGCACCAGGCGCGGGTTGACGGTGTAGGGGATATTGTTGTGGTCGAGAATGCGCTTGAGGCCGTCGAAGTGCGTGACCGACTCGCCTTCGAGGTAGTCGAGCAGCTTCGGCGCATTGTTAACCAGGTCCTGCATGGCGGGGTTCTTGGTGTCGAGGATGCGCAGCGGATTGGCGTGCAGGCGGCGCTTGGCTTCTTCGTCGAGCAGGTCAAAGTTGGCTTCGAAATACGTGATCAGGTCGGCGCGGTGGCGCTGGCGCTCGGCGGCGTCGCCGATCGAATTGATTTCGAGGCGGATGTTTTCCAGGCCCAGGTCGTCCCACAGGCGGCGGCACAGCATGATCAGTTCGGCGTCGATGTCCGGACCGGCAAAGCCGACCGCTTCGGCGCCGACCTGGAAGAACTGGCGATAGCGGCCGCGCTGCGGACGCTCGTGGCGGAACATCGGTCCCGAGTACCAGACGCGGCGCGGGCCGTCGTAGACCAGGTTGTGTTCGACGACCGCGCGCACCACGCCGGCCGTGCCTTCCGGGCGCAGGGTCAGTTCGTCGTCGTTCATGGCATCCTTGAACGAGTACATTTCCTTTTCGACGATATCGGTCACCGCGCCGATGGCGCGCTTGAACAGCGCCGTGTCTTCGACGATCGGGGTGACGATTTTCAGGTAGCCATAGCTTTTCAGGACCGAGTGCACAGTGTTTTCGAACAGCTCCCACAGCGGCGCGTCGGCCGGCAGGATATCGTTCATGCCTTTGACGGCGGTGATCTTCGTGGCTTTTTTGTTATCAGACATATTCTTAAAACTCTTCTGTATGTTAAGGCGTCCCGGCTTGCAAGCCGGGGACCGCTACGGCGGCAAGCGGCATGCCGCTTGCAACCCCGCCTGCGCCATGTGCGATTTGCTTACCGTAAGTGGTTTGTACGTAGTTCAGGACAATCGCCTGGAATTCCTCGACGATCTTGTCACCGCGCAGGGTGACGGTTTTTTTGCCATCGACGAACACCGGCGCGGCGGGCGATTCGCCCGTGCCCGGCAGGCTGATACCGATGTTGGCGTGTTTCGATTCGCCCGGACCGTTGACGATGCAACCCATCACGGCCACGTTCATGCCTTCCACGCCCGGATAAGCCTTCTTCCATTCAGGCATCTGCTCGCGCAGATAGGTCTGGATGTTGTCGGCCAGTTCCTGGAAGGTGGTCGAGGTGGTGCGACCGCAACCCGGGCAGGCGATCACCATCGGCGCGAACTTGCGCAGGCCCATGGTTTGCAAAATTTCTTGCGCCACCACGACTTCGCGCGTGCGGTCGCCGCCCGGCTCCGGCGTGAGCGAAATGCGGATGGTGTCGCCGATGCCTTCTTGCAGCAGCACCGACAGGGCGGCGGTCGAAGCGACGATGCCCTTGCTGCCCATGCCCGCTTCGGTCAGGCCCAGGTGCAGCGGATAGTCGCAGCGGCGCGCCAGTTCGCGGTACACGGCGATCAGGTCCTGCACGCCCGAGACTTTGCACGAGAGGATGATCTGGTCGCGCCCGAGGCCGATTTCTTCGGCGCGCACGGCGTTGTCGATGGCCGAGGTGATCAGCGCCTCGTACATCACCGCCTGCGCGCTCCACGGCTGCGCGCGCTGCGCGTTTTCATCCATGATGCGGGCCAGCAGCGACTGGTCCAGGCTGCCCCAGTTCACGCCGATGCGCACCGGCTTGTTGTACATCACGGCCGCTTCGATCATCTGGGCGAACTGGCTGTCGCGCTTGGCGCCCTGCCCCACGTTGCCGGGATTGATGCGGTACTTCGACAGCGCGCGCGCGCACTCGGGGAAGTCGCGCAGCAGGGTGTGGCCGTTGTAATGGAAGTCGCCCACCAGCGGCACGTCGATTTCCATCCTGTCGAGCTGTTCGCGGATCAGCGGCACGGCGGCGGCCGCTTCGGGCTTGTCGACCGTGATGCGCACCATCTCGGAGCCGGCGCGCGCCAGTTCCTTGACCTGGATCGCGGTGCCGATCACGTCGGCCGTGTCGGTGTTGGTCATCGACTGCACCACCACGGGGGCGTCGCCGCCGACCCAGATTTTGCGTTCGCCGTGCGCGACCAGCACGCGGCGGCTTGCACGCCGCGCGAGGGGACCGGATGGAATCGCCAGATTCGAAGAAGACATGAACAAGGACCTATTACTTGAATTTACTTGAGTTTGACTTTGGCGGTGCGGCCATTGTCCGGCAAATTGACCGCTTCGCCGCGCAGGGTGGCCGATACGCCGCCCGGCTTGCCGACGATCAGGGTGACCGGCTCGGTGATGTCGAGCGTTTCGACGGTGCCGGCCTTGACCAGGCGCGACAGCAAAGGCGCCCCCTTGGCGCGCCGCACTTCGACCCAGGAATCTTCGCGCACATTGAGCACCAGCGGGCTGCTGCCCGGGGCGGCGGCGGGCGCGGCCACGCCGGCGGCAGGACCGGCGCCCGATACGGTCGCGGCGGCGCCGGCCACCGGGGTGGCAAGCGTTGCCGCTGGGGTCGAGCCGGCCGGCGGCAGTACCGACACCAGCGGCGGCGCCGGGGCGATCACGGGTTTGCGTTCATCGGGCTTGACCAGGGTCGTTTCGAGCGGCGCGGCGACGCCGGCGGGCTTGTCGCCCACCAGCGGGGCCGGCAGCACCGTCACGCTCGCTTGCGAACCGGAAGCGGCCGCCGGCGTACCCTGGCTGGCGGCGCCCAGCAGCGAGGACGGCACCAGGCCGAACTGCCAGGCGCCGGCGGCGGCGGCGATCAGCAGCACCGCCGCGCCGATCAGGCCGAGCGGCAGGCCGGAGCGTTTGCCGTTGGTCGGAAAGCGCACTTCGGAAAACGTGGCCGGCTTGTCGCGCCGCACGCTGCGGCTGCCGGGTTCGGTCAGCTCGGGCGTGTCGAGCGAAATCATGGCCACCAGCGGGGCCGCGTCGAGCTTGACGACCTTGGCGTAGGCGCGCACGAAACCGCGCACCACGGCCGGTCCCGGCAGGTTGGCGTAGTCGCCCGCTTCCAGCGCGGTGACCTGGCGCACCGCCATTTTCAACTGGTCGGCGACCTGCTCGACCGTCCATCCCATCGCTTCACGCTGGGCGGCCAGGGTCTTGCCCGGCAAACCGTGGTTGGCCGCGTTCGCGTTGGCGCCCGCTGCTGGTTGTTCTGCCCACTCTGAACTCATTGTCGATCCTGTCTCACTCATCAAATGCACCGCGCTGGAAGGCTGCGAACTCGGGCGAACCGGGGTGGCGGCGACGCAGTTGCGTCACCAGGCTCGTCTCCGAAGCCTTCTCGCCCAGTTTGCGTTCGACGCGGATCGCCAGCCAGAGCACATCGGCGGGCAAGCTGTCCAGTTTCGCGACCGCTTTGACACGGTTGATATAAACTCCGGCGCGCACGTAGTCGCGCCGCTCGTAATAGACCCGCGCCAGGCCGGCTTGCACCTGCACCAGGTCGGGCTCGATACGCACGGCTTGCAGCAGGTAGCGCTCGGCCGCGTCGTAATTCTTTTGCTTGATGCTGCATCCGCCCGCATTGACCAGCGCCTTGACCGGCGACTGGTACATGGGGTTTTTCAGGGCGATCTCGAACTGGGCGATGGCCGGCGCGTAGCGCTCGGTCTGGCACAGGAAGGAGCCGTAGTTGTTGTTGAACTCGGGATTGCGCGGCGCCAGGCGCATCGCGCGCTGGTAGTTTTCCTCGGCCAGGATGTTCTCGCCCATGCTGGTGTAGATCAGGGCGCGCACGCTGTAGGCGTCGGCCATCTCGGGATCGATGGCGATGGCTTGCTTGATCTCGTCGAGGGCGACCGCGTAGTTGCCATCCTGGTAGTAGCCGATGGCCAGCTGCATGCGGATGCCGGAGCGCTTGTCCTTGGTGGTCTGGTCGGACGCGGTCTTCAGTTCCGTGGTGCTGCCCTGCAGGCCGGCCGCTTCGGCCGAGGCGTTGCGGGTGACGCTGGTGGTGGTGCAGGCGCCCAGCGCCGCCACGGCAGCGGCCACGAGGGCCAGCGCCATCAGGCGGCGCCGGTCGAGGCCAGGCGGCACGCGCGCGTTCAAGAAGGAATCTCCACGATGCGCCCGAAGTCGGCGCCGAACTTCTTCTGGTATTCAGCCATTTTTTCCATGCGCTCCTGAACGCGGGTACGGTCTTGCACTTCGCCGGCCAGCTGGCCGCAGGCGGCGTCGATATCGTCGCCGCGGGTTTTGCGAATCGTGGTCACCAGCCCGCCATCCATCAGCACCTGGGCGAAAGCCTTGATGCGCGGATTCTTCGAGCGCAACAGGCCGGACTCGGGGAAAGGATTGAACGGAATCAGGTTGAATTTGCATGACACGCCGACCAGCGGGTCGTTGACCAGGGCGACCAGCTCGCGCGCGTGCTCGTCGCTGTCGTTGACGCCGTCGAGCATGCAGTATTCGAAGGTGATGAAGTCGCGCGGGGCGAATGCGAGATAGCGGCGGCAGGCCGCCATCAGCTCGCGCAGCGGGTACTTTTTGTTCAGCGGAATCAGGCCGTCGCGCAGGGCGTCGTTCGAGGCGTGCAGCGAGACCGCCAGCGCCACCGGCACTTCCTGCGACAGCTTGTCCATCATCGGCACCACGCCCGAGGTCGACAAAGTCACGCGGCGGCGCGACAGGCCGTAGGCGTTATCGTCGAGCATGAGCTTGAGGGCGGTGACGGTCGGCTCGAAATTGAGCAGCGGCTCGCCCATGCCCATCATCACCACATTGGTGATCTGGCGCTCGCCCTTGGGGCCGGGCTCGATGCCCTTGGTGCGGCGCAGCTCGAATTCGGCCATCCACAGCTGGCCGATGATTTCGGCCACGGTCAGGTTGCGGTTGAAGCCCTGCTTGCCGGTGGAGCAGAAACGGCAGTTCACGGCGCAGCCGGCCTGGGTGGAAATGCACAGGGTGCCGCGGTTTTCTTCCGGGATGAACACGGTTTCGACCGCGTTGCCATTGCCCACGTCGACCAGCCACTTGCGCGTGCCATCGGTGGAGGTGTGGTCGCTGATGGTGGCCGGTGCGCGGATTTCGGCGCGCGTGGCCAGCTTGTCGCGCAGCGACTTGGCCAGGTCGGTCATGGTGTCGAACTCGCTGGCGCCGAACTGGTGGATCCAGCGCTGCAGCTGTTTGGCACGGAACGGCTTCTCACCCAAGTCGGCGCAGTAAGCGACGAGTTGCGCGGGATCGAAGTCCAGCAGGTTGGTGAGAGTCGTCATAGTATTCTTCAGTAAGTCAGGACAAAATCAGGGGAAAAACATCCCGCCCGCCCGGCGAACCGGGCAAGCGGTGTGATACAGGTCAAGCAGTCGCGAATGACTGATTAACGGGAGTACACGTTCAGTGCTGGGAAGTAGTAAGCGATTTCCACAGCGGCGGTTTCAGCGGCGTCGGAGCCGTGCACGGCGTTGGCATCGATCGAATCGGCGAAATCGGCGCGGATGGTGCCTTTTTCTGCCTTCTTCGGATCGGTCGCGCCCATCAGGTCACGATGGGTAGCGATGGCGTTTTCGCCTTCGAGCGCTTGCACCATGACAGGACCCGAGATCATGAATTCGACCAGGTCCTTGAAGAATGGACGTGCAGCGTGCACAGCGTAGAAGCCTTCCGCTTCGGCGCGCGACAGGTGCATCATGCGGGCTGCGACGATTTTCAGGCCAGCGCCTTCAAAGCGGCTGTAGATTTGCCCGATGACGTTTTTTGCAACTGCGTCAGGTTTGATGATCGACAGGGTGCGTTCGATTGCCATGTGTAAAAACTCCAATAAAAAGAAAGGTTTAATGTTGGGTAACGGGACCCAATCAACCTTCGATTTTACCATACAACACCCCTTTTTGAGGGATATTGCACGGCCGTCCGCAGAAGTGTTAGAGTGACGGCTTCAAATGGACGCGGGCGCATGCGCGATTTTGCGCGTTTTTCCCGCGCCGTGCTATTCTTTTAGCGAGCATTACTTTTTTATTAATCGGAGGCACTATGTCAATTAGCTTGCAAGACTACGACCTGGCGGGTTCCAGCCAGGCGGTACGTCATCGCGTACTGCGCAATACCTACTGGCTGCTGGCCCTGTCGATGATCCCGACGGTGCTCGGCGCCGCCATCGGTGTGATGTTCCATCTGCCCGTACCACGCGGCATCCTCGGTTTCGTGCTGTTCCTGGCGATGTCGTACGGCTTCATCTGGGGCATTGAAAAAACCAAGCAAACGGCCATGGGCGTCGTGGTGCTGCTGGGCTTTACCTTCTTCATGGGTATCTGGCTGACCCCGCTGCTGACCCGCACCCTGGGCTTTTCCAACGGCGGCACCCTGATCATGATGGCGTTCGGCGGCACGGCCAGCGTATTTGCCGTTCTGGCAAGTATCGCCACCGTGAGCAAGCGCGATTTCTCGATGATGGGCAAGTGGCTGTTCGCCGGCGTGATCGTGCTGATCCTCGCCACCCTGGCCAACTACTTCCTGCAGATGCCCGCCCTGTGGCTGGCCATCTCGGTGATCGGCATTGCGATCTTCTCGGCCTACATCCTGTACGACGTGCAGCGCATCGTCAACGGCGGCGAAACCAACTACATCAGCGCCACCTTGAGCCTGTACCTGAACGTCTACATGATTTTCCAGTACCTGCTCTCGCTGCTGGGCCTGGGCGGCGAACGCGAATAAGCGTTAGCCATCCGGCAATAAAAAACCGGCCCGCGGGCCGGTTTTTTTACGTCCGCACAGCCGCCCGGCGGCTGTGCGCGGCTCAGAAATCCATGGCCAGCGACGCCCGCGCGCTGCGCGGCGCGCCGAAGGTGAGCGCGCCGCCGTTGGTATTGGCCAGGTAGCGCCGGTCGGCCAGGTTCTCCACCGTCAGGCGCAGCACCACGCGCTGGCCCGACGCCAGCGCCTGTTCGTAGCGCACCCCGGCGTCGAGCCGCAGGTAGGCGCCGGCCATCCAGGTATTGTGCAGGTCGACCGCCTTCTTGCCGCCGTAGTAAGCACCCCCGTTGAGCGAGAGCCCCGGCAGCAGCGCCCCCAGCGCGTAGTCGGCGAACAGATTGGCCTGCCAGGCCGGCACGCCCTGCGGCCGCTTGCCGATCAGGCTCAGGTTGGCCGTTTCATCGACCCGCGCCTTGAGCCAGGCCGCGCCCGCGAGCAGGCGCAAGTTGCGCGTGAGCGGCCCGCCCAGCGTCACTTCCACACCCTGGTGCAGCTGGCTGCCATCTTGCACGTACAGCTTGTCGGCATTGGTGTACTCGAGGCCCTTGTCGATCTGGAACAGCGCGCCGGTCAGCAAGGCGCCGCCGAGCTCGGCCTTTGCGCCCAGTTCGAGCTGGCGGCTGTCGAGCGGATTCATCACCTGGTTCTGGTTGCTGCTGCCGAGCGGCGCGGTGCCGCCCTGCTCCAGGCCTTCGGCATAGCTGGCGTACAGCGACATCCCGGGGACCGGCTTGAACAGCAATCCCAGCGCCGGCGTGGTCGCGGCCTTGTCGTAGGTCTTGCGCAGCACGCCGCTGGCGCTGCCGCTGTGGATGGCGATGCGGGTATGGCGCAGGCCGCCGAATACCTGCCACTGCTCGCCCAGGCTGATGGTGTCGGTGGCGAACAGCGCGCGCTGGTCGGCCCGGTTGGCCAGGTAGGCCGCGCCCACCACCGGAGCCGGGTCGGCGATGGGGCGCGGCGCGAACAGGTTGCCCTGCCCGATCGGCCCCGAAAAACCGTCGCCGTAGACCATGTCGCGCCGCACCGAGTCGACCCCGACGGCCAGCGCATGCGCCAGCGCTGCGCTGCGCAGGTCGCCCTCGAGCACCAGCTGCAGGCTGCTGTTGTTGCGCTCCTGGTCCGGGCTGAAATACAGGCTGGCGTCGTACTCGCCGTTGGGACGCGTGGCGCGCGGGTTGATCGAGCGCTGGTCGCGCGCGAGCCTGGCGCGGTGGCCGGCCAGCGCCAGCTTCCATTGTTCGCCCAGCTGATAGGTGGCGCGCGCGCCGAGGTAGGTTTGCCGGTTCGGCTCGACCGCCCAGTCCTGCGCCGCATAGCTCTTCGCGTCGAGGCGGGAAAAAGCGGCGCGCGCCTCGGCCAGGGTGTTCCACCACAACACGTTGGGCGAGCCGGGACCCTGCTTGTCGGAGCGCTGGTGTTCGATATCGGCTTCGAGCAGCAGCGCGTCGCCGGCCTGCCATTCGAACGCGCCGCTGACAAACTGCTTGTCGCCCTGGTAGCCCGGCACATGGTTGCGCAGCTTGTCGGCGGCGCCATTGAGGCGCACCCCGAACTGCCGGTCGCGGCCGAAGCGCCGTCCCAGGTCGGCGTGGACGCCCAGCGCGCCATCGTCATTGGCCGACAGCGTCAGGCGCGACAGGCTGTCCGCGCCCGGGCGCTTGACGATGTAATTGACCACCCCGCCGGGCGAGGTCAGGCCGTGGCGCAGCGCCGACAAGCCCTTGGCGATCTCCACCGAGGCCTTGTTCTGGAGCGCGATCGAGCCCTGGTCGTTGATGGTCAGGCCGTCGCGCTTGACCGCGTCCACGCCCAGGTAGAAGCCGCGCACCATCACCCGGTCGAACCACATCGGGTCCGACGCCAGCGTGACCGAGGGGTCGTTCTTGACCACATCGGCCAGCGACTTGGCTTGCTGGTCCTGGAACAGTTCGGCCGAAACGCGCTCACCGAAAACGGCGTGTCGAGCACGGCCTGCTCGCGAAAGCCAGAGGCGGCCGAGCGGCGCACCCGGTAGCCCTGCTCGCGCGCCTGGGCCGGCTCGCTGAGCGGCGCGGCCGTGACCGTCACTTCCTTCATCATGACCTGCTCGGGGGCGCCCGGCGCCGGCCGGATCAGCACCGCGCCCCGCTCCACCTTGCCGGCCAGCCCGCTACCGTGGAGCAAGCGGTCGAGCGCCTGCTGCGTCGTGTAGTTGCCGGCCACGGCGGGCGCGGTCTTGCCGCTGACCAGGGCCGGGGAAAAGCCCAGCTGCAAATTGGCCTGGCGCGCCAGTTCGTTGAGGGCGTCGCCGAGCGGGCGGCTGGCCACGTCGAGCCGCAGCACGGGCGCGGCGGCCGGCGGCGGGACTGGCGCGGCCGCGACGGCGGCGGCCGACAACAAGCTCGCGAAGGCGAACGGAAGGGGGATGAAACGCGCTTTGCGCATGAGGCAAACTCCACAGACAGATGTTGAAAAAAGAGGTTCTGTGGAGGAAGACGCAGCGGCGCCGCACATCCTCAGGTCGAAATGAGAATTATTCTCACTTTTTCAGCGCCACGATCTCGGTCTGGCCGGCGCGCTCCACCAGCCGCACCGGCAGCATGACTGGCAGCGCGGCGGCGAAGGCCGGCAATTCCCGCACCGTGTAGCTGCCGCCCACGCGCATGGCGCCCACGGCCGGATCGCGCAGCACCAGAGCGGTCCGGCCGTAGCGCTCGAATTCGGCGAGGGCCAGCGCCAGCGGGGTGTTCCTGAAACTGATGCGGCCGTCGCGCCAGGCGGCCACCGCCCCCGGCGCCACGCTGGCCACGGCCCCGAGGCGGCCGTCGGCGGCGGCGCTGATGGCCTGGCCCGCGCCCAGTTCGGTTTCCGCGCCGCCCCCGGCGCGCACCCGCACCCGCCCTTCTTGCACGGAAACGGCGGTCAAGTTCGCGTCCAGGCCGGTGCGGGTGTGGCGCACCGCGAAGCGGGTGCCGAGCACCGTGACGCGGGCCGCGCCGGCGCTGACCTGGAACGGCCGCGCGCGCTCGCTGCGCACGGCGAACAGCGCCTGGCCATCGTGCAGGACCAGCTCGCGCCGGTCGCGGTACAGGCGCACCTCGATGCGGGTGGCGGTATCGAGCGTGATCACGCTGCCGTCGGGCAGCGCCTGGGTCAGCTGCTGCCCGCGCGCGGTCGCGTACGCGGCGCTGAAGGTCGGCTGGCGCCGCTGGTGCTCCCAGGCCAGCCAGGCGCCGCCGGCCACGCAGACGCTCAGCATGGCGCAACACGCTTGCAGCGCGAGGAGGCGGCGCGGCGCCGGCGCGCGCGGCGGTGCCGGGATCGCCGCGCGCAAGCCGGCCACGGCCGACTGCGGCAAGGCGCGCACGCCGCGCAGGGTGGCGCGCATGGCGTCGAACGCGGCGCGGTGGCGTGCATCGGCCGCCAGCCAGGCCGCCAGTCCGGCCTGGCTGGCAGTGTCCCCGCCGCGCAGCGCCCAGGCGGCCGCTTCTTGCGCGATGCGCTGCTCGGCGCCCGTCATGCCGACGCGCTCCGTTCGCAGGCGCGGCAGGCCAGCATGCCGCGCACGATGTGCTTTTCCACCATGCTGGCCGAAATCCCCATGCGGGCGGCGATCTCTTTGTGGCTCATGGCGTCGAAGACGTGCAGGATGAAGGCTTCGCGGCAGCGCGGCGGCAAGCCCTCGATCGCGCGCAGGTAGGCTTGCACCGACTGCTCCGAGGCCAGTGCTTCGTCGGGCTGGAGGTGGCGCGGGCCGGCCTGCTCGGCGATGGCGTCGAGCTCATCGTGGCTGCGCACGCCGGCGCGCCGGTGGGTGTCGATGACCAGGTTGCGCGCCGTGCGGTACAGCAGCGCGCGGGCATTGGCGATGGCGCGTCCCGATTGCTGGTGCGCCAGCACGCGCACGAAGCTCTCCTGCGCCAGGTCGGCGGCGGCGTGGCGGTCGCCCAGCAGGCGGTGCAAGAAGTTGAGCAATTCAAGGTGATAGCGTTCGAACACGATGGCGGGCGGCTGGAAAATGGTCGTCCCGACCCGCGCTGCATAGCCACACCGCCCCTGACAGGCCGCACGGCGGCGCGCGGCCGGAAATGAGAATGATTCTTATTATACCAAACAGCGCGCCACCCTTCTCCGCCCGGTCTTTACACCAGGTTGAACACGGCCATCGATTCCACGTGCGAGGTGTGCGGGAACATGTTGACCACGCCCGCCTTGCTCAGTTCATACCCGGCTTCGTGGGTCAGGATGCCGGCGTCGCGCGCCAGGGTCGACGGGCTGCACGAGACGTACACGATGCGCTTGGGCAGCATGTCCGGATGGCTCAGGCGCAGTGCCGCCAGCGCCTGCGCCAGCGCCATCGCGCCATCGCGCGGCGGGTCGATCAGCATGCGGTCGAACTTGCCGAGCGCGACCAGGTCTTCCGCCGTCACCTCGAACAGGTTGCGTGTCGAAAAGCTGGTCTTGTCCGACAGCCCGTTCGCGCGCGCATTCGACAGCGCCCGTTCGGTCAGGGTGGTGCTGCCTTCGATGCCGACCACTGCGCGGGCCTGGGTGGCCAGCGGCAAGGTGAAGTTGCCCAGGCCGCAGAACAGGTCGGCCACGCGGTCTTGCGGCTGCACCTCCAGCAGATTGAGCGCCTTGCCGACCAGCACGCGGTTGATGTGGTGGTTCACCTGGGTAAAATCGACCGGCTTGAACGGCATCTTCACGCCGAACTCGGGCAGGGTGTAATACAGTTCCTTGTCCAGCGGATAGAACGGCGCGGCCGTTTCCGGCCCCTTGGTTTGCAACCACCACTGGATGTTCCACTGGTCGGCAAAGCTTTTGAGCAAGGTTTCATCGGCGCCGGTGAGGGGCGCCATGATGCGCAAGACCATCGCCGTGGTTTCCTCGCCGACCGCGACTTCGATTTGCGGCATCTGGTCGAAGATCGACAGGGCGCCCACCAGCGCGCGCAGCGGCAGCAGCATGGCGGCCACATGCGGCGGCAGGATCTTGCAGTCACTCATGTCGGCCACGAAGGCCGAGCGTTTTTCGTGGAAACCGACCAGCACCGTGTCTTTTTTGGCAACATGGCGCACCGACAGGCGCGCGCGGTAGCGGTAGCCCCAGGTCGGGCCGTACATCGGCCGCATCACATTGCCCGGCTTGACCTTGCCGATGTGCCACAGGTTGTCTTCCAGCACGCGCTGCTTCATGGCCACCTGGGCCGACGGCTCCAGATGCTGCATCGAACAGCCGCCGCAATTGTCGAAATGCGGGCACTTGGGCGTCACGCGCATCGACGAGGCCTTGTGCAGCACGGTCATGCGCGCCGCTTCCCAGTTCTTTTTCTTCTTGAAGGTGACAAAGCTGACTTTTTCGCCCGGCAAGGCGCCCTCGACGAAGATCACCTTGCCCGGCGAACCGTCCTCGTTGGCGAGGTGGCCGACGCCGCGGGCGTCCATGTCCAGGGATTTGATGTCGAGAATGGTGTCTTGCATGGCGAAAAACACGCGCAGGGCGTGTGCGGAAAGAGGTTGAATGGGGAAGAGGAGGCGCGGATCAGCCCGCGCGCATCATAGCAAGGAATCGCGCACCACGCCACGGGCGGCCATCGCCCGTTTCAGTTTGACCAGGGCTTCCTGCTGGATCTGGCGCACCCGCTCGCGCGTGACGCCCATCTCTTCGGCCAGGGTTTCCAGGGTGGCCGGATCGTCGTTGTCGAGCCCGAAACGGCGCATGATCACGATGCGCTGCTTGTCCGGCAGGCGGGTGAGCCAGTCGCGCACCAGCACCGTCATTTCGTGGTGCTCGGCGCGGCTGTCGGGACCATCGTCGGCGTCGCCGGGCAGCATATCCATCAGGCTCGACTGGGGATCGTTGTCGAGCGGGGCATCGAGCGAGGTGGCGTGCTCGGACAGGGCCAGGATATCCTGCACTTCCTCGACCGGGCGCCCGACCAGGTGGGCGATGTCTTCGGCGGTGGCGTCCTTGCCGTCGTGGTGCTGGGCTTCGAGGTGGTACTTGGCGCGCAGGATCTGGTTCAGCTCGCGCACCATGTGGACCGGCAGGCGCACCGTGCGCGCCTGGTTCATGATGGCGCGCTCGATGCTCTGGCGGATCCACCAGGTGGCGTAGGTCGAAAAGCGGAAACCGCGCTCGGGCTCGAACTTGTCGATGGCGCGCATCAGGCCGATATTGCCTTCCTCGATCATGTCGAGCAGCACCACGCCGCGGTTGATGTAATGCTTGGCGATCGACACCACCAGCCGCAGATTGTGTTCGATCATGGTCTGGCGCGCGGGAAAGTCGCCGGCCTTGGCCAGGGTGGCGAAATGGACTTCCTGCGGGGCGGTCAGCAGCGCGCGCGTGCCGATCTGGTTCAGATAGTGCTGGGTGGTATCGGTCGAGAGCTCGGCCGCCAGCACCTTTTTCAGTTCGTCGACGCTTTCGAGCACCGCGCCGGCCACCGGCACGCTGTCGGCGCCGGGCCCGGCATCGGACTCGGCCTCCATGTCGGGGTCGAGCGCGGGATCGAGCGCGGCGTCGTCCGGATCGTCCGGAAAGTCATCCGGGCCCGAATCGTCGCCTTGCTGGTAGCTCGAATGCGTCATGAAAGATCCACGGGGCCGGTGTCGGTTGTCATCCGGCGGTAATTTCTCAGCGGTTAGGCAGGAAACGCGAAGGATCGACCGGCTTGCCCTGCTGGCGGATCTCGAAGTGCAGCTTGACCGAATCGGCATCCGAATCGCCCATTTCGGCAATCAGCTGGCCCTTGTGGACGCTCTGCCCTTCCTTGACCACGATTGAGCGGTTGTGGGCGTAGGCGGACAGCAGGCTGTTGCTGTGCTTCACAATCACCAGATTACCATAACCGCGGATGCCGCTGCCGGCGTACATGACTTTTCCGGCGCCGGCCGCCATGACTTGCTGGCCCGCCTTGCCGGCGATATCGATGCCCTTGTTCTTGCCTTCATCGAAGGTGGCGACGATCTTGCCCTCGGACGGCCACATCCAGCTCAGCTGTTCCTCGTCGGCGGCGGCAGGCCGAGGCGGCGGCGGCGTCACCACCGCCACCGCTGGCGTCGCGGGCTCGGGTTTCTCGGCCGGCTTCGGATCGGCCTTGACCGGCACGCCGCCCTCGCCTTTCTGCAACTCGGCCAGCGCGCTGTCGCTGTACGGCCGCTTGTCGGCGCGCGGCGTGGTCTTCTTGACCACCACCGGGGCCGGCGGCGGTTTCGGTTCCGACGACGGCGGCATGTCGATCTTGCTGGTGGTCACGCCACTGCTGCCGCTGTCGCTCTTGCTATCGGGCGGCTGTACGCGCAGCACCTGGTCGACCTTGATGTCGTTCGGGTTCGACAGTTTGTTCCATTCGACGATGTCGCGGTAATTCTGGCCATGGTCGAGCGCGATGCGGATCAGGGTATCGCCCTTGCGCACGGTGTACATGCCGCGTTCATCCTTGTGGTCGTCGACGGGGCGCGGCACGCGGTTGTCGGCGGCCGGCAGGCGGTCGATCACGGGTGCGGGGCGGCGGGGAGCGGTGTTACAGGCGCTGAGCAGGCCCAGGGTCAGGAGCAGCAGGGGAAGATGGCTTGTGTATTTCATTCTCATGTTATGTGTGTCGTGTTCTGTAAGCGGAGGCGCGCGCCAGGGGGCGCAGGCGGGCGAACCCAGCCGAACGCAGGCGAACGCTAAACGGTGCCCGGACGCAGCGGCACGAAGTGGCAGCCTTCCAGGGTCTCGCTCATCCATTCGGCCTTGCCGGTGCGGGTGATCAGCTGCAAGTGCTGGACCTGCGCGCCCACCGGGGCGACCAGGCGGCCACCCACGCTGAGCTGCTCCAGCAGTGCCTGCGGCACCTCCAGACCGGCCGCAGCCAGAATGATACCGTCGAATGGGGCGGCCTGGGGCAAGCCTAGCATACCATCTCCGTAGTGCAAGCGCAGATTCACGATGCGCAGGTGGCGCAGATTGGTCTTGGCCAGCTCGTGCAATTGACGAATCCGTTCGACCGAAAACACATCCTTGGCGATGTGCGAGAGCACCGCCGCCTGGTAGCCGCAGCCGGTGCCGATTTCCAGCACGCGGGTCAGCGGCTTGCCGTTGCGCAGCACTTCGAGCATGCGCGCCACGATGTAGGGGCGCGAAATGGTCTGGTTGTGGCCGATCGGCAGGGAAGCGTCGACATACGCCTGGGCCGACAGGGCCGGCTCGATGAAGCGGTGGCGCTGCACGCTTTCCATGGCCTTGAGCACCACCCCGTCCTGCACGCCCTGCTTGGCCACGCGGCCCACCATGGCGCGCCGGATCGCGTCCGACACGCCGGTATCGGGGCGCGGCGCGCTCAGCGGCAGCGGCTGGGCGCGCTGGTAGGCGTCGAGCGGCGCCCTGGAAGGCGCGACGCTGACGCGCGGCACGTAATTCTGGGCCCCGCCCTGGCTGCCCTGCACCCCGCTGCCGGCGGCATTCCGGGTCGCGGTTTGCGGGGTTGCTACTTTGACAGGAGAAAACGCCGCACCCGCGCGCTTATCCCCGGTCACCGACGACAGCGGCAGCGGAAACGTGCTGCGTTTGTCGCTCTTGTCGCTCATGCGAATCCGCGCTGAAGCAGCGCCAGCTGGTCGCGGTGGGTCAGGTCGACCTGCAGCGGGGTGACCGAGACTTCGCCCAGCGCGGTGGCGTGGAAATCGGTGCCCTCGCCGGCGTCGCGCGTGGCGCCCGGCGGGCCGATCCAGAAAATCTCGCGCCCGCGCGGATCGCGCGCGCGAATCACCGGCTCGGCCTGGTGGCGTTTGCCCAGGCGCGTGGCGCGCACCGTGCGCAGCGCGTCGTACGGCAGGTTGGGGATGTTGACGTTGAGCAGGTAGGGCGTGGGCAGGTCGTCGAAGCGGCGCAGCACGATGTCGCGCGCCAGCCGCGCCGCCGCGTCGATGTGTTCCCAGCCGGACGCCACCTGCGAAAAGGCGATCGCCGGAATGCCGAACAGATACCCTTCGGTCGCCGCCGCCACCGTGCCGGAATACAGGGTGTCGTCGCCCATGTTCTGGCCGTTGTTGATGCCGGAGACGACCAGGTCGGGCCGGTAGTCGAGCATGCCGGTCAGGGCCACGTGCACACAGTCGGTCGGGGTGCCGTTGACGAAGTAAAAGCCGTTGGCGGCCTTCTGCACCGACAGCGGCCGGTCCAGCGACAGTGAATTGGAGGCGCCGGAACGGTTGCTGTCGGGCGCCACGACCACAATCTCGGCCACCGAAGCGAGCGCGTCGGCCAGCGCCTGGATCCCGGGGGCGAGATAGCCATCGTCATTGCTGATAAGAATTCTCATCCCCAGATTTTACCTGAAGCAATGAGCCTCACGCTGGCCCCGCACCAACATTTTATGCGCACTGTGCGCGCCACGCGGCTACTGCGCGCTGACCGGGCGCCCGCTGACGGCGTCGTTGAGCGCTTCCTGCAAAAACGCGACCTCGTCCTGGGCCAACGCCAGCAAGGCATCCTTGTCGTTGTGGCGCACATAGACCTGGCGGATCAGGGCCATGCCGCGCTTGCGCAGCGGCGGCGGCACGTTACGGCGCAGTACCGGCTTGCGCAGGCTGTCGGCCAGCGCGCGCGCCTCGCGCTCGCTGCAACTGTCGATCAGTTCCTGCAGCTGCGCCAGTTTGTGGCTGAGGGTGTCGGCGCCGCCGCTGTCGGGCGGGGCGTCGAGGATGCTGGTCGGGCGCGCGCCGGCCTCAAACCGCGCCGCGCCGGGGCCGCCGAAAAGCGCACCATGGCGGCCGGCGCCGTGCCCGGCCTCGCCACCCTGCCCCGGGCGCGGCGCGGCCGTGGCCGCCAGGCCCGCCGCATCCGGACTGGCGCCGGCCGGTCCCTGCCCGCTTGCGCCGGCCAGCTTTTGCTGGAGGCGCCGCGCCGCGTCGACATCGCCCTGCTCGCTCAGGGTCGAGGCCAGCCGCAACTGGCTGCTGAGGGTGTCGGGATGGCCGGCGCCGAGGCTGCGCTCGCGGCTGCGCGCCAGCAGTTCGAGCATCGCGCGCACGCCGGCCAGGTCGCTCTGGGCGGCCATGATCTCGGCCAGCAGTTCGCGCGCCTGCATCGTGGCTGGATGGTCGGGGCCGGCATGGCGCTCGCGCGCCGCCACCACGCCTTCCTGCAGCTTGCGCGCATTGCCCAGGTCGCCCAGCTCGCGCAGCAGGGTCGACAGGTCCTGGGTGCAGCGCAGGGCGTCTTCGTGTTCGCTGCCGAGCAGGCGTTCGCGCCCGTCGAGCACGCGCTCGTAGACCATGCGCGCGCGGCTGTACTCGCCGTGGCGGGCCAGGGTGCGCGCCTGTTCGGCCAGGCAGTCGAGCGTGTGCATGTGGCTGGGTCCGTACAGGCGTTCGCTGGCGTCGATGACTTGCTCGTGCAGCGCCAGCGCGCGTCCGAAATCGCCGCGCCGGGCCACGGTGGCGGCCAGCGCGGCGCGCGCCGCGAGCGTATCGGGATGTTCGGGGCCGAGCAGGCGCGCGCAATCGTCGAGCAGCAGTTCGTGCAGGAACTGGGCCTCGGCCAGGCGCCCGTCGTGGCGCAGCAGGGTGGCCAGCTGGGCCCGTCCGGCGCGGGTGTCGGCGTGTTCGTCGCCCAGCAGGCGCTGGCGCAGGTTGATGCTTTCTTCGAAGCAGGCGATGGCCTCGGTGGCGCGGCCGGCGCCGCGGTACAGCTCGCCGAGCTGGTGCAGGTCGCGCGCCAGCGGCAGCGCCAGCGCCAGGTTGATGCCGCCCCCGAGCCGCTCGCGCGCCGCGCCGATGGCGCTGGCCAGACGCACTTCGGCATGCGATTGCCAGGGAAAATAGTTACCGAGGAGCCAGTCGAGCAAGGTGTCGAAGGTGCGCGTGAGCGAAAAGCGGTCGGCGTCGCGTTCGCCGCCGTGGGCCAGCTGCTCGGCGCCGGCCATGGCGTGCAGCTGGGGCAGCTGGACTTCGTCGAAGTAACTGTCGAGCGAGACCCGGGACACCCCGTAGCACTGGCGCAGCAACTGTTCGATCGTGCTCTGGTAGCCGGCCACCGCCTTGTGCGGGTCGCCGCGCCGCCACAGCAGGCGGCGCGCGCTGTCGGCGCTGTCGATCGCGGCCGGCAGCGGGTACACCAGCAGCGGGCGCTGCTCCTGTTCGTGGCTGCAGCGGTACTCGATGGCGCGCGTGACCACCCCGGCCAGCCCGTCCAGGCTGCGCTGGGTGGGCGTGAACACCGTCACCAGGCGGCACGGCAGCAAGGTGGTGCAGATGCTGACCGCCGCCGAGCGCCCGCTGCGCGCGTCCACCAGCACGTGGGCGAAGCGCTGCGCCATGAACTCGGCGAAACAGCGGAACAGGGCCGGACATAGCTGGAACAAGCCGTCCCAGTCGAACTGGTCGGCGCGTTCGCCGTAGCTGTCGTCGAAGCTGCCGGCGCGCATCAGGTACAGTGGACGGCTGAGGTCGACGCGCTCGACGAACGGTTCCCAGGCGACGGCCTCGAGCACCTGGCGCGCCAGCGCCGCGTCGTCCAGGCCGTCCGGATCGTCGGCGCCGTAGCCAGGCGGGGTGCGCGCCGGATGGCCGCGCCCGAGCAGGCGCAGCTGGTCGCGGCAGGCCTGGAAGTATTCGAGCAGGCCGGGACGCTCGCCGCGGCGCTCGAAATAGTGGTGCAGGCCGGGCGATTCGGTATCGAAATCGATCATCAGCACCGGCACGGTGGCGTTCTCGCGGCCGGCCAGCCGCAGCGCCATGGTGGTCAAGGCCACGCTGCGCGCGCTGGCGCTCTCGAACGAATAGAAGGTGGTGACATCGCCGGGACCGGAACGCGGCGGCAGGGTAAGGCGTTGGATTTCCATGTTGCTCCTCTTATTTTTTCGGGAAAGACAGATCCGGCAGATCGCGCCACTGAGGTGGGACATCGGGGAGCACGAATTGGTTGCAGTCATGGCCTGCGGGGGTGTACTTTTTTTGATACTGATAATGGATGACAATCCGCTCCACGATTTTTTTGATGTCCGGCAGAAAATCCGGATGCGATTTCAGGTCGCCGGTGGCCATCGTGAAATGCGAAAAATCCACGTAGAAACTCGACGCCGCAATCTGCGGCGGCAGGCGCGCCGGGTGCATCGTCATGATCACCGGAATGATCAGATGGCTGGGCATGGCGTACCACTGGCTGCGCTCGGCTTCGATGGCCTGCATGGCGGCGAACTCGCGCCGCGTGTAACCGTGCGCCTCGTATTTGGGGGTGTAAATCAGGATCATGGTGACGCTCTCGCACAGGGCGCGCGCGATGCGGCGGTCGAGGTCGTCGCCGCCGCCGAGCTGTTCGGTGTCAATGAACAGCTCGTCTTCATTGTCAAAATAGGGTTCCAGATAGCAGCGGATGGCATCGGACAGGGAAGCCTTGAACCGGTTCATCAGCTCATAGCGGCCGTGGGCGTAACTAAAGAAACAGCCGTAACGGATTGCCATGTCAGCCTCCCTCTTCTGTGGTCCCACCAGCGCGCTCGCGCTGTCGACTTTAACAAGCGCGGCGGCGCCGACCTTGCGCGCACGCAAATGGCCGGACCATCCGGCCACCCCCGCCCATCCCGAATTGAGGCATAATCAAAAATCAAACGGTCGTACTATTTTTTGATAACACTCATCGGAGACACCTATGAAAGCCGTGGTTTGCAAAGCGTGGGGGCTGCCCGACAGCCTGGTAGTGGAACAACTGGCCGCCCCGGTGGCGGGAGCGGGCCAGGTGCTGGTCGATGTGCAGGCGGCCGGGGTCAACTTCCCCGACGTGCTGATCATTCAGGGCAAGTACCAGTTCAAGCCGGAGCTGCCGTTCACCCCCGGCAGCGAACTGTCGGGCGTGGTGGCCGCGCTGGGCGAGGGTGTGAGCAACGTCAAGGTGGGCGACCGCGTGATCGCGTTTTCCGCCCAGGGCGCGTTCGCGCAGCAGATCGTGGTGCCGGCCCAGGCCGTCATGCCGATGCCGCCGGGAATGGACTTCGACACCGCCGCCGCCATCACCCTCACCTACGGCACCTCGCACCACGCGGTGGTCGACCGCGCCGCGCTCAAGGCCGGCGAAACCATGCTGGTGCTGGGCGCGGCCGGCGGCGTCGGCCTGGCCGCCATAGAAATCGGCAAGGCGCTGGGCGCGCGCGTGATCGCGGCCGCCTCGAGCGATGAAAAACTGGCGGTGTGCCGCGAGCACGGCGCCGACGCCACCATCAACTACACCAGCTCCGACCTGCGCGAAGCGATCAAGGCCGCCACCGACGGCAAGGGACCGGACGTGATCTACGATCCGGTCGGCGGCGTGTACGCCGAACCGGCGTTCCGCTCGATCGGGTGGCGCGGGCGCTACCTGGTGGTGGGCTTCGCCAATGGCGAGATCCCCAGGCTGCCGCTGAACCTGACCCTGCTCAAGGGCGCGTCGCTGATGGGGGTGTTCTGGGGCGAGTTCGCCAAGCGCGAACCGAAGGCCAACCTGGCGGCCATGCGCGAACTGATGGGATGGCTGGCCGAAGGCAAGATCCGCCCGCGCATCTCGGGCCGCTACGCGCTCGAACAGACCGCCCAGGCACTCAACGACATGGCGGCGCGCAAGGTCACCGGCAAGGTCGTGATCCTGCCGCAGGGATAGCGGCGGCGTCAACGGCAAGGCGGGTGGGGACGCCTGCGCGCCGCCACCCGCCGCTGTCGCACCGGGACAATCAGGCCTTCGGTGCGAAGGCGCGGTTGAGCACGGACTGGTCGAAACCGTTGCCGGCATTGCCGCTGGCGGCGTAGCGGTACAAGGTGGCCGCGTAGATGCCGGACAGCGCGTTATGGATCAGCAAGATGACCAGCGCAGCCAGCACCCCGATCACCACGAACGCGATGGCCAGGCCGGAACTGCCGATATTCACGCCCAGGCCCACACCGGACAGGGTCAGCGTCACCACCAGGAACATCAGCACGCCGAAGAACAGGCTCATGCCGGACTGGCCGACCACGTTCTCGCCCCAGGTTTGTTTCAGCAGGGTGGCGCTGGCCTTGATCGAGTCGATCGGACCGGTATTGCACGCGACCAGCACCGGCACCACCAGGAAGGTGGCCACGGTCCAGCCCACGCCGATCAGGCCGACGATGAAGCGGCCGACGAAGCCGAGCCGTTCCTGGATCGCGCGCAGGATGATGCCGACGGTTGCGGCGATGACCGCGTAGCCGAGAATGGCGGCGAAGCGGCTGTTGGCGATGCGCAGGCCGTCGCCCAGGGTCGGCGCGCCGCCATCCATGCGGATCATGGTGGCGCCGACCAGCGCGGCATTAAAGTAAAACATCACGAAGTACTGGCTGATGTAAAACAGGAAGGCCAGCGAATACCAGGCCCCATTGCTCTCGCTCAGGCCGTCGAGCGAACTGAGGCCGAAGGCCGGCAACAGGAAGCACAAGACCACGGCCAGCGACGCCGCGCCCGAAATCAAGGGGAACATCAGCAGGTGGCTGTCCTGGCGCAGGACGGCGGCGCTGGCTTTGACGAGATCGAAGCTGCGCTTGAAACGGTCGAACATGGGTGGCACTCCTTTGATGGTAAATACGCAAGAAAATATTTCTTATGCGCATTACTGTGCAAAGTATCACACTCGATCGTAGCAATCTATCAATAAATTGCTTTTCCAATCAATCTGTTGAAGTTTACCAACTTATCTGGCCTGCTGCGCAATCCATCCGTTCATCTTGGTCTCGAGCAGCGCCAGCGGCAAGGTACCGTCGGACAGCACCGCATCATGGAATTTGGCCAGGCTGAACTTGTCGCCCAGCGCCGTCTGCGCGCGCTGGCGCAGTTCCATGATCTTCAGCGCGCCCACCTTGTAGCCGAGCGCCTGGGCCGGCCACGCCATGTAGCGCTCGGTCGCGTTGCGCGCATCGTCTTCGGTATTGCCGGCCTCCTCGACCAGGAAGCGGATGGTCTGCTCGCGCGTCCAGCCCTTGGCATGCAGGCCGGTATCGACCACCAGCCGCGCCGCGCGCATCATGTCGAGCATCAGGTGGCCGGCGTAGGCGTTGGGGTCCTCGTACAGGCCCATTTCCTTGCCCAGCGACTCGGCGTACAGCGCCCAGCCTTCGACATACGCATTGTTGCCGCCGAATTTGCGGAACTTCGGAATCGGCAGCTCTTGCTGCTTGGACAGCTGGAAGTGGTGGCCCGGATGGCCTTCGTGCAGGAACAGCGAGGTCATGCGGGTGCTGGCATATTTGGCCGGATCGGGAATCACGGCCCAGAAGATGCCCGGACGCGAGCCGTCGGCCGCGGCGGCGGTGTAATGGTCGGACGCGGTATCGCGCGACAGCGGCGGCTCGGCGCGGATCTCGAGCGGCGCCTTGGGCAAGGTCGCGAACAGGCGCGGCAGCATCGGCAGGATGCGCGCGTTCAGCGCCCGGTAGGCCTGCAGCACCTCTTCCTCGGTCTTGAACGGACGATACTTGGCTTGCTGCGCCAGCCAGCGCGGCAGGCCGGCCGGCGCGCCGCTGTAGCCGAGCTTGGGCGCCAGCTTGGCGAACTCGGCATTGATGCGCGTCATCTCGGCCAGTCCGATGCGGTGGATTTCTTCCGGCGCCAGGGTGCTGGTGGTTTGCGACGCCACCCACGCGCGGTACCAGTTGCCGCCGTCCGGCAGGCTGCCCCAGCCGGCGGTGGCGCGCGCGGCCGGCAGGTATTCGGTGTCGAGAAAAGCGGCCAGCCTGCGCAGCGCCGGCAACACCCGCACCCGCACCGCTTCGCGGTAGGCGCCCGTCATGCGCGCTTTTTCGCCCTTGGAAAAGCTATCGGGCAGCGCCCGCACCGGCGCCGTGTAGGCGCTGCTGTCGACCGTCGCGGCGGCCAGCGCCTTGATCTGCGGCAGCAGCGACTGCACCAGCGCCTTGGGCAGCACCACGCCCTGCTTGATGCCGCTGCGCATATTCGCGATCGCCGCGTCGGTCCACTGCGGCAAGGCCGTGATGCGCTTCAGGTAAGCCTGGTAATTGGCCACGCTGACCAGCGGCTGCGAACCGTCGCCGGCGCCAAAATTGGCCAGCAGCACGGGCAGGCTGTCCATGTGGTTCATCGGCAGCAGGTAATCCTTGAGCGGCTCGAAACGCAGCAGGTTGTTGACTTCAAAACCCAGGATGTCGTAGGTGGTCAGGCCCTCCGGCGCGAGCTTGCTGCGGTCGATCCGGGCCAGTTCGTCGCGCACCTCGTGCAGCATGGCGAACTGGCGCGCCCGCACCGATGGCACGATGGTCATCGGCAGCAGGTCGTCGAAGCGGTTGTCGCCCGAAAACGTGGCGTTGACCGGCTCGTAGCGCGCCTGCTCTTCGTAATAGCGTTCGGCCAGCCGGGCCAGCTGCGCGGCGGGATTGGCGGCAGGGTTCGCGGCCGGGTTTGCCGCCGCATTCGCCTCGCCCGCCAACGGCGGCGGCGCGGGAACCTGGGCGGGAGCCTGCGCAGCAGACTGGGCCATGGCGCCCGCGGTCGTGCCCAGCAAGGCGGAAAGTAACAGCGAGCGCAGCACGGTCATGGCTTAGTCCTGGGTGTCTTGAGGTGGTTTGAAAAAGGCGATCACGTCTTCCTGCAGACGGGTGCGCTTGAAGGACGGCAGGCTCTGCCACACACGCTTGCCGTACGATTTGGAAATGAGGCGCGGATCGCAGATCATCAGCACGCCGCGGTCGGTCTCGTCGCGGATCAGGCGCCCCGCCCCCTGCTTGAGGTTGATGATCGCCTCGGGCAAGGTGTGGTGCATGAAGCCGTTCAAGCCCTGCTTTTCCATCACGTCGATGCGCGCGGCCAGCACCGGGTCGTCGGGCGGGGCGAAGGGCAGCTTGTCGATGATGACCAGCGAGAGCGCGTCGCCGCGCACATCCACGCCTTCCCAGAAACTCTGGGAGCCGACCAGCACGCCGTTGCCGGCATTCCGGAAGTTGTCGAGCAATTCGGTGCGGCCGCGCTCGCCCTGAACGAACAGCGGAAAGTCGAGTCCGCGCTTGGCGAACTCGTCGCGCAAGCGTTCGGAGACCTGCTTGACCGCGCGGATCGTGGTGCACAGGAAAAAGGTGCGCCCGCCGGCCGCTTCGATCACCGGCAGCGCGCTGTCGATCACGGCGTCGGTGTAGCCGAAGGAATTCGGCTCCGGCAAGCCGCTCGGCACGTACAGCAAGCCCTGCTGCTCGTAGTTGAACGGGCTCGGCCAGGTCTTGGCCGGCTCGCCGGTCAGGCCCATCTGGTTCGAGAAATGCTTGAAGTCGTTCTTGACCGCCAGCGTGGCCGAGGTAAAGATCCAGCTGCGCGGCGTGCCTTCGCGCTGGTTGTTGAAGATCGGCGCGATCGACAGCGGCGTCTTGTGCAGTTGCAGGGACGACGAAAAGGCCTCGACCCACAGCACCGCCTGGTCGCCTTCGACCAGCTTTCCCTTGCCATCCTGCTTCCAGCCGTCCAGCGAGGCGGCCAGCTCGACCGCGCGCACCCTCACCTGCTCGATGGTCTCGGCGCGCGCGGCCTGGTCTTCGAGCACGTCGATCATCTCGGCCAGCTTGTCCTTGAGCGTGTTCAAGGCCGGGAAAAACTCGGAGGACGGCATGATCTGCGCCAAGGACAGGCGCATGATGTCTTGCGGGAAGGTCAGGCGCAGGTCGCGCGCGGCCTTTTCGACCACCATGACCACCTTGGCCCAGTCCGGCCCGCCGCGCGCGTGCGCCAGGCCCTCGGCCAGCACGTCGCGGCACAGCTCCAGGATTTGCGAGGTCGAGACCGTCTGGCCGAAGAACAGGGTCGCCGTATCGGGCAGCTGGTGCGCTTCGTCGAAGATGATGGTGTTGGCCGACGGCAGCAGTTCGGCCACGCCGGTGTCTTTCAGCGCCACGTCGGCGAAGAACAGATGGTGGTTGACCACCACCACGTCGGCCTGCTGGGCTTCGCGGCGCGCCTTCATCACGAAGCAGTCCTGGTAGTACTGGCACTCGGCGCCCATGCAGGTGTCGCGGGTCGAGGTGACCAGGTTCCAGATCTGCGCGTTTTCGGGCACCTTGGCCAGTTCGGCCTTGTCGCCCGAGCTGGTCATCTTGATGAAGCGCGAGATTTCGCGCAGATTGCCGACATCGTCGCGCGAGGTCATGCGCCCGTTCTGCAGGGTGCGTTCGAGGTGGTAGTGGCAGACGTAGTTCGAGCGGCCCTTGAGCAAGGCGATCGAGACCGGCGCCTTGAGCGCGGCGCGCACGGTCGGGATGTCGCGCAAGAACAACTGATCCTGCAAGTTCTTGGTGCCGGTCGAGATGATGGTCTTGCCGCCCCACAGCAGCGCCGGGACCAGGTAGGCGAAGGTCTTGCCGGTGCCGGTGCCGGCCTCGGCGATCAGGGTGCTCTGGTCGGCGATGGCCTGGGCGATCGACTTGGCCATCTCGGTCTGCGAGCGGCGCGGGCTGAAACTGCCGACGGACGGCGCAAGCGGGCCGCCCGCGCTGAACAGGCGGTCGACTTCGGCATCGTGTTTGCCTTCCGGCTGAGCCGGCGGAGTGTCTGCGCCGTCGGCGCCAGGAAGCGCGCCGGGCGCCAAAATAGGGTCGGTCAAAGTGGCATTTCAGAGAAGCGAAGACGGATCAGGCCGGAACATCGGGCACTAATTGCATTTTCAACAGGGTAATATGGTCTTTCAGTTGCAGTTTGCGCTTTTTGAGGCGGCGCAGCTGCAACTGGTCGTGGTGCCCGTCCAGGGTCAACATGTCTATGACCGCATCCAGGTCGCGATGTTCCACATCGAGTTCGATCAGGCGGCGCTGGATAGTTTGGTCATCGTTCATATGTGGCATTCCAGACAAGTTCATTTCAAAAATTTCATCAACTGCGGGCGAAAAACGCATACAATCTGAAACAATTTTTGTCGCACAGAAAATCGTCGCGGCTTGCAACATACCGCATACTCGGTGCATAGTTTAATCTACGGCGTCGTTGCAGCCAACAATATAGAATACGGCAGCCACGAGAGCCGTATGGTAACGCAGCCAGGACTTTACCCCAAGCATATGAACGTATACAAGATAGAAGCTGGTACCGCGCAGCACATTGGTAACCGGCCGGAACAGACCAACCGCACCGCCCTGTTCACCGGCGCGCGCGCGCCCGGCTACATGATGGCGGTGCTGGCGGACGGCGTTTCCGGCGGTTCTTCGGCCTCGGACCAGGTACTGATGACGGCCAAGCAGCAGTTCGACCTGTTCAAGCCGGGCGACGATCCGAGCGTCGAGCGCCTGCAAGCGATGCTGCGCGATATCGTGCTGGAAACGCACACCATGCTCAAGCTCAATTCCGTGACCAGCAAGACCGAGGGCCATTCGACCTTCGTCGGGCTGGTGATCACCCCCAAGGGCACGGCGGTGTGGGCGCACGTGGGCGATTCGCGCCTGTACCGCTTCGTGCGCTCCGAATGCGTGGTGCGCACCAGCGACGTGCCCTACATCGAGCACCTGGTCGGCACCGACAAGCTGCCGCTCGAAGCGGCCAGGAACCACCGCCACTCCAAGCTGCTGGTCAATGTGCTCGGCAACAGCCGCAAGGAGCCGTTCGTGGCCGTCGGCCACCACGAGAACCTGGCTGCGGGCGACACTTTCCTGCTGGCCTCGGACGGGCTGTGGCACTTCTTCACGGATGCCGAACTGGGCGCGGTGACCAGCAAGAACACCCCGCGCCAAGCCTCCGAGCTGCTGATCAACAAGGCGGTGGAGCGGGCCCAGGGCAAGGGTGGCAACTGCACCATGGCCATTGTGAAGCTGGTCAAGCCGCCCAAGGAAGTGCCGAATTACACGGTGGAACGGATGCGCCGGGCGGTGTAGTACATCGCTCCCCGCCTCGGCGGGGAGCGATGGGGCTTACTTCGAGATCTTCACTTCCTTCGGCTTGGCGGCCGCCTCGGCATCTTTGGCCGCCTTTTCCGCCTTCTTCGCGCTGGCCGCCTTTTTCTCTTCGACCTTGCGCTGGCGCCTCTCCGAATCGATCCGCTTCTGCTCGAACGCGGCCGCGTTGGCCGCGCGTTCCGGCACCGCCGCTCTCTCGGCGGCGGCGATGTTGGCCAGCTTGGCCGCCTGCGCCGCCTGGCGCGCTTCCAGGCTCGGCCTGGTCGATGGTCCCTTCACCTTCGGCGCCGCCACCACCGGGGCCGGCGCCGGATTGGCCGCCAGGCGCGCCTCTTCCGCTTCCGCCACGCGGATCGATTCGGCCACCGCCGCGTCGCGCGCGTCGGCCGAGGCCTTGCGCTGGAAATGCTGGGCTTCGTCTTCCACCGCGTTCAGGTAAGCCAGGGTCACGCGCCGGTATTCGCGCGCTTCATCGAGGCAGTCGTTGACGAAGAATTTTTCGTAGCAGGTCACTTCGCTGTTGGCGTAGCGCGCTTCGGTGGCGGCGCGCTGGGCGCGCACCTGTTCGAGCTTGAGCGCGGCCTGTTCCAGCGACTCGGTGGCGGGCACCTGCGGCGCCATGCTGGTCGGCTGCAGGCCGGGCGTGCAGCCGACAAGGCCGGCGGCCAGCGCCAGCGCGGCAAGCCGGATCATGGGAAAAACAAGGCGGTTGTTCATGTTCAGTATCCTGTGGGCAGTCGGGCGAAGGGGCGGGAAAAGGGTCAGGAAAGCGACTCGGCCGCGCCGCGCCGCTCCGCATCCATGTATTCGCGCGACTGCATTTCAATAATACGCGAGACGGTGCGGTGAAACTCGTTCGACAGCGTCCCTTGCGTGTACAGCTCTTCCGGCGCCACGGCGGCCGACATCAGCAGTTTAACCTTGTGGTCGTAGAAGACGTCGATCAGCCACGTAAACCGGCGCGCCTCGGACGACTGCGCCGCCGACATGGCCGGAATCCCCGACAGCACCACGGTGTGGAAGCGGCTGGCGATTTCGAGGTAATCGTTCTGCGAGCGCGGCCCGCCGCACAGGGTCGCAAAGTCGAACCAGATGATGCCGCCCGCGTGCCGCAGCGCGCGGATTTCGCGCTCTTCGATGCGGATGCGCGGGTCTTCGTCGGCCGTCTCGGCGATGCGCGCGTAGGCCGTGCGCAGCGCCTCGTCGGAGGCGGCGTTCAGTGGCGTGTAGTAGCTCTCGACCTGTTCCAGCGCGCGCTTGCGGTAGTCGATGCCGGCGTCGACGTTCAATATGTCGAGCTTGTCCTTGAGCAGGGCGATGGTCGGCAGCATGCGGTCGCGGTGCAGGCCGTCCGGGTACAGCAGGTCGGGATCGTAGTTCGACGTCATGATGAAGGACACGCCGTTATTGAACAGGGCCGTCAACAGGTTGTACAGGATCATGGCGTCGGCGATATCCGACACATGGAATTCGTCGAAGCAGATCAGGCGGTACTTTTTGGCGATGCGGCGCGCGACGTCGTCGAGCGGATCGGCCACGCCCTTGAGCTCATCGAGCTCGCGGTGCACGCCGCGCATGAATTCGTGGAAATGCAGGCGCGTCTTGCGCACCACCGGCACCACCGAGTAAAAACTGTCCATCAAAAACGACTTGCCGCGCCCTACTCCACCCCACAGGTAGACTCCGCGCGGCACGTCCGGACGGTTGATCAGGCGCTTGAAGGTGGACGAGCGCTGCGAACGGAACTCCACCCACTCCTCGTAGGCGCGCTGCAGGCGGTCGACCGCGCGTTGCTGCGCCTCGTCCGAGGTAAAGCCGCGTTGGGATAAGGCGTGCTGGTAGAACTCTTGGACATTCATCTGGGGAGGCAATACAGAAAGCCGGGCGCGCCGATGGAATTCATCGGCGCGCCGGCGGGGTACGGATTTAGAAGTTCAAGGTGCGCTTGTCGACGGCCAGCGCGGCTTCCTTGGTCGCTTCGGACAGCGATGGGTGGGCGTGGCAGATGCGGGCGATGTCTTCCGCCGATGCGCGGAATTCCATCGCGACGACCGCTTCCGAAATCAGTTCGGAGGCCATCGGGCCGACGATGTGCACGCCGAGGATTTCATCGGTGGTGGCATCGGCCAGGAACTTGACCATGCCCGAGGTGTCGCCCAGCGCGCGCGCACGGCCATTGGCCATGAACGGGAAGGTGCCCGCCTTGTAGGCCACGCCGGCCGCTTTGAGCTGCTGCTCGGTCTGGCCAACCCAGGCAATTTCCGGCGAGGTGTAGATCACCCACGGAATCGTGTTGAAGTTGGTGTGGCCATGCTGGCCGGCGATACGCTCGGCCACGGCAACGCCTTCTTCTTCGGCTTTGTGCGCCAGCATCGGACCGCGCACCACGTCGCCCACCGCCCACACGTTCGGCAGGTTGGTCTTGCAGTCGTCGTCGACCGCGATGAAGCCGCGCTCATCGAGCTTCAGGCCAACCGAGTCGGCGCCCAGGCCGATCGTGTTCGGCACGCGCCCGATCGAGATGATCAGCTTGTCGAACACGGCGCTCTGCGCTTCGCCGGCGGCGTTGGCATAGTCGACGGTGACGTTGTTGCTGCCTGCGCTGACTTTGCTGATCTTCACGCCCAGGTTGATCGCCAGGCCCTGCTTGGTGAACAGCTTGTGCGCTTCCTTGGCGATCTGCTCGTCGACCGCGCCGAGGAAAGTCGGCAGGCCTTCCAGCACGGTGACCTTGGCGCCCAGGCGGCGCCACACGCTGCCCATTTCCAGGCCGATCACGCCGGCGCCGATCACGCCCAGGGTGGCCGGCACGGTGTCGATGGTCAGTGCGCCGGTGTTCGACAGGATCAGTTTTTCGTCGAACGGTGCGCCCGGCAGTTCACGCGCGTTGGAACCGGTCGCGATGATGACATGCTTGGCGCTGAGCGTTTCGGCGGCGGGGCCGGTGACGCTGACCTGGTAGCCGCCTTCGGCGGCGCCGGAGAACGCGCCGCGGCCGTGGAAGAAGGCGATCTTGTTTTTCTTGAACAGGAACAGGATGCCGTCGTTGTTCTGTTTGACGACGGTGTCCTTGCGCTTCAACATCTGCGGCAGGTTCAGCGCCAGGCCGGCGACATCGATGCCGTGCTCGGCGAACGCATGGCCGGCGTGCTCGAAGTGCTCGGACGACTGCAGCAGCGCTTTCGATGGAATGCAGCCGACGTTGGTGCAGGTACCGCCCGGTGCCGGGCCGCCCTTGGCGTTGGACCATTCATCGATACAGGCAACCTTGAAACCCAGTTGCGCCGCGCGGATGGCGGCGATGTAGCCGCCCGGACCGGCGCCGATGACAACCACGTCGAATTGTTTTGCGTCACTCATTATTGATTCCCTTGATTTATTCTTCTGGTACGAATACCCACATCAGCAGGTAGATCAGCAGGCCAAGCAGGAAGTACAGGGTAAAGACCGTAAACACCAGCCGCCATACCCATGCATCCATGCCCGAGACCCTGGCCAGGCCGCCGCACACGCCCGAGATCCAGCGGTCGCCGCGCGTGCGGCGCAGCCGCGAGAACTCGCTGGCCAGGTCGCCGTTGCCGGGACCGGGGCCAAGGCTGGCCCGCTCTTGTTCGGCCAGCAGGCGCGCCTTGGCCTGTGAAAATTCGGCGTCGGAGAGCGCGCCGGCTTGATGCAGTTCGTGCAAACGCTTGATTTCGTCGGAGATATTCAATTATCCACCCATCCAAAACAACCGGCTAAGCACGCGCTGCCAGCGCGCACCTCGTGCTTACAGGTCCAGCAGCAAACGCGCCGGATCTTCCAGCGTTTCCTTCATCGTGACCAGGCCCAGGACGGCTTCGCGGCCGTCGATGATGCGGTGATCGTACGACATCGCCAGGTAGTTCATCGGACGCACCACGACGAGCCCGTTTTCGACGACGGCGCGGTCCTTGGTCGCGTGCACGCCCAGGATGGCCGACTGCGGCGGGTTGATGATCGGGGTCGACAGCATGGAGCCGAAGGTGCCGCCGTTCGAGATCGAGAAAGTACCGCCGGTCAGGTCGTCCAGGGTCAGCTTGCCTTCCTTGGCTTTCTGGCCGAATTCACCGATCTTCTTCTCGATTTCGGCGATCGACATCTGGTCGGCGTTGCGCAGGATCGGCACCACCAGGCCGCGCGGCGAACCGACCGCGATGCCGATGTCGAAGTAGCCGTGGTAGACGATGTCGTTACCGTCGACCGACGCATTGATGATCGGGTACTTTTTCAGCGCGGCGACAGCGGCCTTGACGAAGAAGGACATGAAGCCCAGCTTGACGCCGTGCTCTTTCTCGAACTTGTCCTTGTACTTGTTGCGCAGGTCGATCACCGGCTGCATGTTCACTTCGTTGAACGTGGTCAGGATGGCGTTGGTCGACTGCGACATGACCAGGCGCTCGGCGATACGGGCGCGCAGGCGGCTCATCGGCACGCGCTCTTCCGGACGCTCGCCCAGGCTGGCGGCGGCCGGTGCGGCGATCTGCTGCAACGGTGCCTTGGCCGGCGCGGCTGGTGCGGCCAGTGGTGCCGGCGCAGCCGGCTTGACGCCGCCCGCTACCGCGCCCAGGACGTCGCCCTTGGTCACGCGGCCATCGCGGCCACTGCCGGCCACGTCGGACGTGGTCAGGTTGTTATCGGCCAGCAGCTTGGCCGCCGCTGGCATGGCGACGTTCGATTTCGATGCGATCGCGCTGATCGCTGCGGCAACCGGATCGGCGGCAGCTGGTGCGGCGGCAGGCGCGGCTTGCACAGGGACGCTGGAGATCTGCAGCGGGCTCACTTGTGCCGACGCTTCGGTGTCGATGATGGCGATGACTTCGCCGGCGACGACGGTGGCGCCGTCGGCCTTGAGAATCTGGGTGATGATGCCGGCGTTCGGCGCAGGCAGTTCGAGGACGACCTTGTCGGTCTCGATGTCGATCATGTTTTCGTCGCGCGCGACTGGCTCGCCGACTTTCTTGTGCCACGACAGCAGGGTCGCTTCCGCTACCGATTCCGACAGAACTGGGACTTTGACTTCGATTTGTGCCATGTAAAACTCCGTGTATTGTTTTTAGCAGCGCCCCGCCGGGGGATGGACCCGGCGGGGCGTGGTGATTATTTGGTCAGGATGAAACCCTTGAGCTTCGAGAATGCCGTTTCCAGCAATTCCTTCTGCTGCGCATTGTGCTTGTCGCCGTAACCGACGGCAGGCGATGCCGAAGCCGGACGGCCTGCATACGCCAGGCGCTGGCCCGATTCGAGGCTCTCGAAAATGTTGTGCTGGATCTGGAACCATGGTCCCTGATTCTGCGGCTCATCCTGGGTCCACACCAATTCAGTCGCGTTCGGGAACTTTTTGAGTTCAGCCGCGAACGACTTGTGCGGGAACGGATACAGCTGTTCGACACGGATGATGGCGGTATCGAGCTGGTTGCGCGTCTTGCGGCTGTTGACCAGGTCGTAGTAAACCTTGCCCGAGCAGGCGATCACGCGCTTGACCTTCTTGGCGTCGATTTTCTCGTCGACTTCACCGATCACGGTGTGGAACATGCCCTTGGCCAGTTCGGTCAGCGGCGAGCTGGCGTCCTTGTTACGCAGCAGCGACTTCGGCGTGAGGATGACCAAAGGCTTCCTGAACTGGCGCACCATCTGGCGGCGCAGCAGGTGGAAAATCTGCGAGCCGGTGGTCGGCTGCACGACTTGCATATTGTTGTCCGCGCACAGCTGCAGGAAGCGTTCAGGACGCGCCGACGAGTGCTCCGGACCCTGGCCTTCGTAACCGTGCGGCAGCATCATCACGAGACCCGACGCGCGGCCCCATTTGACTTCGCCGGAAGCGATGAACTGGTCGATCACGACCTGGGCGCCGTTGGCGAAGTCGCCGAACTGGGCTTCCCAGATGGTCAGGGTGTTCGGTTCGGCGGTCGAGTAGCCGTATTCGAAGGCCAGTACGGCTTCTTCGGACAGTACCGAGTCGATCACGACGAACGGCGCCTGGCCTTCCGACACATTGCACAGTGGGACGTAGGTACCGGCATCCCAGCGCTCGCGGTTCTGGTCGTGCAGCACGGCGTGGCGGTGGGTAAAGGTACCGCGGCCGGCATCCTGGCCCGACAGGCGGATGGCGTAGCCGGACGAGACCAGCGAAGCGTACGCGAGATGCTCGCCCATGCCCCAGTCCAGGTTCAGCTCACCACGGCCCATGGTGGCGCGGTCGGCCAGCACTTTTTCGACCAGCGAGTGGACTTTGAAATTCTCTGGCAGGGTGGTGATGCGGGTGGCCAGGCGTTTCAGTTCCGTCATCGGCACGGCGGTGTCGGCACTGTCGGTCCATTTGCGGTTCAGGAACGGCAGCCAGTCGACCGCGTACTTGTTCTTGAAGTTCGAGATGACCGGATCGATCGTGTGCTTGCCGGCGTCCATGGCGTCGCGGTAGGCCGAGACCATTTTGTCGCCGCCGTCGGCCGCCAGGGTGCCCTGGGCGATCAGCTTGTCCGCGTACAGCTTGCGGGTGCCCGGATGCTGGCCGATTTTCTTGTACATCAGCGGCTGGGTCAGCGCCGGGGTGTCCTGTTCGTTGTGGCCGAGTTTACGGTAGCAGATGATGTCGACCACGACGTCTTTCTTGAACTGGACGCGGTAGTCGAGCGCGATCTGGGTCGCCAGCACGACCGCTTCAGGGTCGTCGCCGTTCACGTGCAGTACCGGCGCTTCGATCATCTTGACGACGTCCGAGCAGTACAGGGTCGAACGCGCATCGCGCGGGTCGGACGTGGTGAAACCGATCTGGTTGTTGATCACGATGTGCACCGTGCCGCCCGTGCCGTAGCCGCGGGTCTGCGCAAGGTTCAGCGTTTCCATGACCACGCCCTGGCCGGCGAAGGCGGCGTCGCCGTGGACCAGGATCGGCAGCACTTGCGCGCCATCCTTGTCGCCGCGACGCTCCATGCGCGCCTTGACCGAACCTTCGACCACCGGGTTGACGATCTCGAGGTGCGATGGGTTGAAGGCCAGCGACAGGTGGACCGGACCGCCGGCGGTCGAGATATCGCTTGAGAAGCCCTGGTGGTACTTGACGTCGCCCGACGGCAGGTCGTCGCCGTGCTTGCCTTCGAATTCTTCGAACAGTTCCTGGGGCGATTTGCCCAGGGTGTTGACCAGCACGTTCAGGCGGCCACGGTGGGCCATGCCGATAACGATCTCCTGCACGCCTTTTTCACCGGCGCGCTGGATGGTTTCGTCGATCGAGGCGATGAAGGATTCGGAGCCTTCCAGCGAGAAGCGCTTGGCGCCGACGTATTTGGTGTGCAGGTAGCGCTCCAGGCCTTCGGCAGCGGTCAGGCGCTCGAGGATGTGGGCTTTTTTCTCGGCCGTGAAGCTCGGGGTCGAGCGGATCGCTTCGAGTTTCTCCTGCAGCCAGCGCTTTTCCGCCGGATCGCCGATGTACATGAATTCGGCGCCGATCGAACGGCAGTAGGTATCGCGCAGGAAGTTCAGCAGGTCGCGCAGGGATGCGGTTTCAGGGCCGAAGTAGGTATTGCTGATGTTGAACACGATGTCCATGTCGGCATCGGTGAAACCGTAGAAGCTTGGCTCGAGTTCCGGAATCATCGGACGTTCCTGGCGCTGCAGCGGGTCCAGGTTGGCCCACTGCGAACCGAGATAGCGGTAAGCGGCGATGAGCTGGGTGACGGCGACGCGCTTGCGTCCCATTTCGGCGTCGGTGGACGCGGTCACGACACGGATCGGGCCTGCTTTGGCGCGCTCGGCGAACGAGGCGATGACGGAAGCGTGGGCTACGTCGGGTTTGTTGGAGCCGTCGACCGCAGGGACATTCTGCATGGAGTCGAAATAGGCGCGCCAGTTGTCTGGCACCGAGCCTGGGTTGTCGAGATAGGCCTCGTACAGCTCTTCAACGTACGGCGCGTTACCACCGAACAAATAGGAGTTCGCGGTTTGTTCTTGCATCATCTTGCTCACCTTTCTTCGCGCTTCGCGAGTTTGGCGGGTTAATCTAACCTTCCGCGACACGGCCTGACCGGTTAGCGGATTGCACATCAAGTTGTGGGGAAGGACTTGTAAAGCTCGCAGCATTCTTACGACGTCGGAAGAATAGCACGCGTATTGTAGCCTAACATTCCACCCCGCGAAAAAAGTTGCCGATCATCTTTTTGTATTGGGCGATGCCAAAACCACGGCTTGGCCGCGAATAGTTTGACTTTGCACAAGTTTATGGATAGTCAACGCGGTGATTTCTTGCGCCAGCTCACGGACAATATCGGGCCTGTGTGGGTGAAAACAAGCGATTGTTGCGTATTGTAAATGTGCCTTGATGCCATTGACCGCACAAATGATAATAGTTATCATTTGCGTTTAGCTCGTTGACGGAAGCACCGAATGTCCTCCCCTGCCACGCTCCCCAGCGCCAGCCGCGCCGCCTGGCTCAAGAACCTGCACCGCTGGCACTGGATCAGCTCGGCCTTGTGCCTGATGGGGATGCTCTTGTTCAGCATCACCGGCATCACGCTCAACCACGCCACCCAGATCGAAGCCAAGCCGGCCGTGACCAAGCGCAAGGCCACCCTGCCCGCGCCCCTGCTGCGCGACCTGAAGCAGGCCGCCACCGAACACGTGGACGCGCGCGCCCCGCTGCCGGCGCGCGTGGCCAGCTGGGCCGACCGCGAGTTCGGGCTGGACCTCGGCGCCATCGACGCCGAATGGACCGAGGAAGACGCCTACGTCGCCCTGCCCCGGCCCGGCGGCGACGCCTGGCTGCGCATCGCCGTCGACGGCGCCGCCGAATTCGAAAAGACCGACCGCGGCATGGTCTCCTGGCTCAACGACCTGCACAAGGGCCGCAACGCCGGCCCGGTGTGGAGCTGGTTCATCGATATTTTCGCGGTGGCCTGCGTGGTGTTTTCGCTGACCGGTTTCCTGATCATGAAACTGCACGCCGCCAACCGCCCGTCCACCTGGCCGGTGATCGGCGCCGGCATCCTGCTGCCGCTGCTGCTCGCCCTCCTGTTTACTCACTAATTACCCACTACGTCTGCCACCCATGAAACTACAGCACACGCTTGCCCTTACCCTTCCCATGCTGAGCAGCTGGGCCGTCGGCGCCGACCTGGCCGTCAAGTTCGAGATCCCGCAACTGAACGTGGCCGAATACCACCGGCCCTACGTGGCCATGTGGCTGGAACGCGCCGACCAGAGCGTGGCGGCCAACCTGTCGGTGCTGTACGACGTCAAGAAGAAGGACAACGCCGGCACCAAATGGGTCAAGGACCTGCGCACCTGGTGGCGCAAGGCCGGGCGCGACGTGGAACTGCCGATGGATGGCGTCAGCGGCGCCACCCGTTCGGCGGGCGAACAGACCATCAGCTTCGGCCCGGCGCGCAGCGGCATCGACAAGCTGCCGGCCGGCGACTACAAGCTGGTGATCGAAGCGGCGCGCGAATCGGGCGGCCGTGAACTGGTACGCGTGCCGTTTTCCCTGCCGCTCAAGGGCAAGCAAACCTTCAGCGCGCGCGGCAAGGAAGAACTCGGCGCGGTTTCCCTCCAGATCACCCCTTAAGTGAAGACAATGACCAACACCATGATGAAAAAGACCCTGCTCGCGCTGACCCTGGCCGCCGTCTCCCTGAGCGCCTCCGCCCACCGGGGCTGGCTGTATCCGCAGGCGACCATGGTCGAAGCGAAGGAGCCGTGGGTCACCATCGACGGCGCCATTTCGGAAGGCCTGTTCGAGATCGAACACGTCGCCCTCAAGCTCGACGCGGCCACCGTCACCGATCCGGACGGCGTGGTCACGCCAGCGCCGGCCGGCTACACGGGCAAGCAGCGCAGCACCTTCGACCTGAAGATGGCCAAGAACGGCACCTACAAAATCAGTATCGTCAGCCGCAACGTCATGGCCAGCTACAAGGACAAGGCTGGCGAAACCAAGCGTTTCCGTGGCAGCGAAGAAGCGTTTGCCAAGGAAGTGCCAGGCGATGCGCAAGAACTGAAAACCACCTACGCGCATCAGCGCCTGGAGACGTTTGTCAGCGCCAACAAGACCAGCGACGGCGCCCTGAAACCGAGCGGCGTGGGACTGGAGATGATCGCGCTGACCAATCCGACCGACCTGCGCGCCGGCGAAACGGCCAGGTGGCGCTTCCAGCTCGATGGCAAGCCGCTGCCCAAGTTCGCTTTCAGCCTGATTCCGGGCGGGGTGCGCTATCGCGGCGTGCTCGGTGAAGTGCGCCTGGAGACCGACGCCAAAGGCGAAGTGGCGGTGACCTTGCCGGCGCCCGGCATGTACTGGCTCAACGCCGGCTTCCCGGCGGCCCAGGCCAAAGGCGCGGCAGCGGCCGACGCACCGGCCGTGACGCGCCGCTACAGCTACGCCGCCACGCTCGAAATACTGCCAGAGTAAGCCAGCGTCAATGAATCGCCGCGTCCTCGTTCCGCTGGCCATCGCGCCGGCCCTGCCGCCGCGCACCAGCGTGCTCCATGAGCTGGGCGGCGCCACCATGGGCACCAGCTGGTCGGCGCGGGTGATGGCGCCGCCCGACGCCGCCCCGACCGTGCTGGAAGCCTTGCAGCGCCAGCTCGACCTGGTGGTGGCGCAAATGAGCCACTGGGAACGCGACTCGAACCTGAGCCGCTTCAACAGCGCCCCGGCCGGCAACTGGCATCGCCTGCCGGATGCATTTTTCACCGTGCTCAGTTACGCGCTGGAGGTGGCCGAGGCCAGCGGCGGCGCCTACGATCCGTGCGCGGGGGCGCTGGTCAACGCCTGGGGCTTCGGCGCGCGCCAGCGCTACAACGAAGCCAATTTCTACGCGCCGCTGGCGGCGGCAACGCAAGCCATCGTGGCGCGCGCCGACCGCCAGCGCCTGCAACTGGACCGCGCCAGCCGGCGCGCGCTGCAACCGGGCGGCGTGCAGATCGACCTGTCGTCGGTCGCCAAGGGCTACGCGGTGGACCTGCTGGCGCGCTGCCTGGAAGCGCAGGGACTGTTTCACTATCTGGTGGAGATCGGCGGCGAGCTGCGCGGCGCCGGCACCAAGGCCGACGGCCAGCCGTGGTGGGTCGCGCTCGAAGGCGTGCCCGGCGCGGGCGACGGCGCCGGCCCGACCACGGTGGCGCTGCATGGCCTGGCGATCGCCACCTCGGGCGACTACCGGCGCTACTTCGAGCATGGCGGCCAGCGCGCCTCGCACACGCTCGATCCGCGCAGCGGCGCGCCGATCCGCAACGACGTCGCATCGGTCACCGTGCTGCATGCCGAATGCATGGCGGCCGACGCGCTCTCGACCGCGCTGTCGGTGCTCGGCCCCGAAGAGGGTCTGGCGCTGGCCGAAAAACAAACGCTGGCCGCGCGCTTCCTGCTGCGCCATGACGGCGGCCTGCGCGAAGTGCTCTCCAGCGCCTACAAGGAATTACTGCAATGATGACTGTCGATCCGGTCCGCTGGGGCGGCGCCGCCGCCGCCGTTGCGGCTTACGCGGGCATGTGCCTGACCCTGTTGCGCGCGCGCCGCGCCGCCGGCAAGCGTCCCCAGGACAGCGGCGGCGCGGCTGCCGACTGGCTGGTGGCTTACGCCAGCCAGACCGGCACCGGCGAAGCGCTGGCCGGACACACCGTGGCGACCTTGCGCACCGGCGGCCTGTCGGCGCGCGCGATCAGCGTCGAGCAACTCGACGAAGCCACCCTGCGCGGCGCGGCGCGCATCCTGTTCATCGCCAGCACCTACGGCGAGGGCGATGCGCCCGACAGCGCGGCGCGCCTGGCGCGCCTGCTCGACGACCCGGGCATGGCGCTCGGCCAGCTGCACTACGCGCTGCTGGCACTGGGCGACAGCACCTATGCCAACTACTGCGGCTTCGGGCGCCGCCTGGACGCCGCCCTGCAAGCGCGCGGCGCGCAGGCGCTGTTCGCGCGGATCGAGGTGGACCGCGGACGCGGCGCCGCCATCGAGGCCTGGCAGCATCACCTGAGCCACCTGGCCGGAACCAGCGACGCCCCCGACTGGAGCGCGCCAGCCTACGGCGACTGGCGCATCGCCGCGCGCCGCCTGCTCAACCCCGGCAGCGCGGGCGCCCCGGTGTACCGCATCGACCTGCTGCCGGCCGCAGGCGAATTGCCCGCATGGGAAGCGGGCGACCTGGTGCAGGTGAGCGCGCCGGGCGACCCGGACTATCCGCGCGAGTATTCGATTGCCTCGACCATGGCCGAAGGCTGTCTGTCCTTGCTGGTGCGCCTGCACGCGCGCGACGATGGCAGCCTGGGGCTGGCATCGGGCTGGCTGTGCCGCGAGGCGCGGGAAGGCGCGCCGGTGCTGCTGCGCGTGCGCCAGCACAGCCGCTTCCGGATCGGCGACAACACGCAACGGCCGCTGATTTTGATCGGCAACGGCACCGGCATCGCCGGCCTGCGCGCGCACCTGCAAAGGCGCGCCGAGGCGGGCCAAGCGCGCAACTGGCTGCTGTTCGGCGAGCGCCAGGCCGCGCACGATCACTTCTGCGCCGGCGACATCGCCGCGTGGCGCCAGGCCGGCATGCTGGACGCCGTCAGCCTGGTGTTTTCACGCGATGGCGGCAGCGAGCGCTATGTGCAGCACGCGCTGGCGGCGCAGGCCGCCGAACTGCGCGCGTGGGTGGCCGATGGCGCCGCCATCTACGTCTGCGGCAGCCTGCAGGGCATGGCCGGCGCCGTCCACGCCACCCTGGAAACGGTGCTCGGCGCCGACACCGTGGCCGTGCTCGACCAGGCCGGCCGCTATCGGCGCGACGTGTACTGATGCCGCTTTTCACAGCAAAAAATATGCAAAAAGCATAAGTTTGCCGATTTTATCAGATGCGAATAAGAATTATATTGATAACGATTCTCATTTACATAGTTTTACATTTCCCCTACAATGACTAGATTGTTGGCAATTTATGTCCAATCCACCCTATCCGAAGAGAAGCAGATGGCCCCGATCAAAAGCCGCAAGCACGCGCAATCCCGTTTCAATCAACACATGAGCGCCGCGCTTGCCGCGCTGCTGGTCCCGGTAGCGGCCCATGCCGCCACCGACGCGCCCCAGGCCAAAAGCCTGCCGGAAGTGCGGGTCGTCAGCAAAACCGGTGAAGAAACCACCAACGACTTCAAGGCCGAACGCGCCGCCTCGCCCAAGTACACCGAAATCCTGCTCAACACCGCGCAAACGGTCACCGTGATCAAGAAAGAGCTGATCATGCAGCAAGGCGCGGTGACCCTGACCGAAGCGCTGCGCAACACGCCTGGCGTGGGCACCTTCTTCCTCGGCGAAAACGGCAACACCACCACCGGCGACACCATCTACATGCGCGGCTTCGATTCCTCGACCAGCATTTTTGTCGATGGCGTGCGCGACATCGGTTCGATTTCGCGCGACGTGTTCAACGTCGAACAGCTCGACGTGCTCAAGGGCCCGGCCGGCACCGACACCGGGCGCGCGTCGCCGACCGGCTCGGTCAACATGGTGACCAAGCAGGCGGTCATGGAGTCCGGCACCACCGGCACCGTGGTGGCCGGCAGTGGCAAGCAAAAGCGCGCCACGCTCGATTACGCGAGCGTCTTGAGCGCCGAAAAAGGCGTCGCCTTCCGCCTCAACGCGCTGGCGCAGGACAGCGGCACGCCGGGGCGCGATGTGGTCAACAACAAGCGCTGGGCGCTGGCGCCGTCGCTCGCCTTCGGCCTGAACAGCCCGACCCGGATTTACCTGAACTACCTGCACGTGGACCAGGACAATGTGCCGACCGGCGGCGTGCCGACCATCGGCCTGCCCGGCTACAAGAGCCCGGATGCGCGCACCTTCCTGACCACGGCGGCGCCGGTCAACCCGGAGAATTTCTACGGTTCGGCCAGCGACTACGACAAGGTCAAGGCCGACATGTTCACCGTCAAGGTCGAGCATGATTTCTCGCCGACCGTGAAATTGCAGAACACCACGCGCTACGGCAAGACCTCGCAGGATTACCTGCTGACCGCCTTCATGGGCACCAGCGCCAACCTGAAAACGCCGAACGTCAACGATCCGTCCAGCTGGACCATCACGCGCGGCAACCGTACCGTCAAGGACCAGTCCAACACCATTCTGACCAACCAGAGCGTGGCGACGGTCAACCTGGACATGGGCGGGCTGAAGCACACCTTGGTGGGCGGCCTGGAGCTGACCAGCGAAGAGCAGACCAATTACAGCTACCTTGGTGCCGGCACGATGGCGGTCGACTCGCTGTACGCGCCGAACCCGTACTCGCCGATCACCGGGCTGAACCTGGTGCGCAACGGCGCGGGCACCAATTCCAAGGTCGATACCCAGAGCGTGTACCTGTTCGATACCATCAAACTGGGCGAGCAGTGGATCTTCAACGTGGGTGGCCGCATGGACCACTTCAACGTGAACTACAACGCCACCAGCCTGTCGACCGCCGCGGCCAATCCGACCTTGCCGGTGGGCACTCTGGTGCCGACCAAGCTGAAGCTGAGCGACACGGTCGGCAACGGCAAGATCTCGGCCCTGTACAAGCCGACCAAGGACAGCAGCATATACGCCCTGATTGCCACGTCGAAACAGCCGCCGGGCACCAACTTCACCTTGTCGAGCTCCGCCAACAGCGCCTCGAACCCGAAATACGATCCGCAGCAATCGACCACGACCGAAATCGGCACCAAGTGGGATTTCCTCAAGCAAAAGCTGTCCGTCACGGCGGCGGTATACAAGACCACCGTCAAGAACGAGCTGGAGCAGGATCCGGTGGATCTGCTGTACTACCAGACCGGGCGCAAGCAAGTGAAGGGGATCGAGCTGGGCGTGACCGGTGAAGTGGCGCGCAACTGGCTGGTCAGTGCCGGTTATGCCCGCATGGATACGGAAGTGCGCAACGGCAAGGTCGTCACCGCCAGCGGCATCAACAACCTGAACTACACGCCGAAGGATGCGTTCACCTCGTGGACCTCGTACACCCTGCCGATGGGCCTGAAAGTGGGCGGCGGCGCGCGTTACGTCGGCAAGCTGCTGCGCGGCACCGATGGCGCGGTGGGCACGCCGGCCTTTGCCGATGCGTACTGGGTGGTCGATGCGATGGCGTCGTACAGCGTGAGCAAGAATGTGGACCTGCAGCTGAACTTGTACAATCTGGCGGACAAGGAGTACATTGCGCAGATTAACAAGAGCGGCTATCGCTACACGCCGGGCGCGCCACGCTCGGCCAGTTTGACGGCGAATTTCCGCTTCTAAGCCGATACCACCTACCCCGTCCGTGGCCCCCCCGGGGGCGGGGCCGCGCCCGCCCGGCCCCCCGGGTGGGCCCGGGGGGGCGCCACGACCCCCCGCCGGCCCCCCCCCCACGGCGCC
>NZ_WHJH01000044.1 GCF_011682145.1 Massilia mucilaginosa | reverse complement strand
AGCGACACGGTAGCTGGAGCTAATGCGAGTGCGGTTATTTACTCGCTGCTGGAGACGGCCAAAGCGAATGGCCTGGAGCCTTACACATGGCTGCGCCGGGTGCTGCGCGACTTGCCAGCGGCGAAAATCGTGGATGACGTCGCGGCGCTGCTGCCGTGGAATATGAAGGATTTGCATACCCCCGATTTAACCAGCGGCGTGACTTCCTGAACAGTCTGGGGTTGATGGATCGCTTACCTTTCACTGTAGCTATACCAGAGATTCAACGTGCCTTTGGGATCGTAGTTAAACGTCGACAAGGTACAGGTAATCCTTTCTTCTCCACAGTGCTGCTCCGCCGGAAATTTGTAGGTGAACGATTTGACTTCTGGCAAGGTGAACACGCCGTCACCATTCAGATCGTCAACGATAAACTTGCCGCCAGTGCTTGCAGTGGCGTCCCAGACCCCGTCCAATATTGCTCCGGTGTAGCTGAATTCGTAAGCCTGCTCGGCGGCTTGGGCGGTCAGGGCGCTCAGTGCTAACACGCAGGCAGCGATTTTCTTTAACATCGTATCTCCTCAATTTGCATAAATGACATTGTAGTCAATGTATCAAAATGGGTGAAATTTTGTTACAAATTGTGCATGCTTGAGTGCCGCTTTTTAGCGATTGCCAATGCTCTTGACGCGATGGGCGGCGGCGACGTCGCCAGCGTGCATCCGGCTATCAGCGCGCTGCCAGCCTGGGCATGTCCAGGGTGTTTCCGCAATTCCCTCGGTTGGTTTACGGTGCTCAGGAATACTCATCATTCTTGTAATTTCTTCACACTTGCTTAGCGGCATTGTCGATGTCCGGAGGTCGCTTATTTCCAGATGCGTTCGACCAGATCGCCGGTTTCCAGCGGCACTCCCGCCGCCCTGGCTGCCGCGGTCCACTCAGGCGGTGAGGGCATCGGCTGAGATGGCGCACTGCCGCCGGCGACGCCATACTTCATTGCGACCACGACGGTGCCTTTCACCGCCGGTACCCGCACGGCTTTCGCGCCGTCGACCAGTGCCCTGGCCAAGGCCTGCGGCAAGGGCGGATTGAAATCGAGCCAGATGTTCGATTGCTCTCCCGGGCGCATCGCCACCACCAGGAATCCACTTGAGGGCGGCACGCCTTTGGCCGCATTGAATGCCCGCGTGGCGGCGCTGTCGACCTGCTTGAGGTAAGGCGCGAGCTGGTCGGCGCTCGTGCGCGCCCCGATCACCTGTTCAGGTTGGAGCAGAACCACGCCGCCTGCGGTCACGCCGCTGGCGGCCTGGGCAACACCGGCGCAAAGCCAGGCTGCAAGGAACGTAATAGTCGAACGCATTGGCGGACTCCCTCAAAAAAGCACGCGGCAAGCTGCCGCCGGCCTATTGGACCACATTTGGAACGTTGCCGTAAAACTATGATCAATCGATGCCGATGGCATGATGTACTATTGATTTCCTACTGCGCCGAGGAGATTGCCGCCATGTCCATGCTGCTGCCGATTGCGAAAAACAATGCTTCCCAACCAGCGCGACTGCTCGACCTGCTGCCGTCGCTGGTCAACCGGCACGGCTGCATCACCGGCGCCACCGGTACCGGCAAGACGGTGACCTTGCAAGTGATTGCCGAGGCATTGTCCGGGATCGGGGTGCCGGTGTTCATGGCCGACGTCAAGGGCGACCTGTCCGGCATGGCCAAGGCCGGCGCCGCGTCGGAAAAAATGGCCAAGCGCCTGGGCGCGCTGGGCGTCGATGCGCCGGCCTGGGCCGCTTGTCCGGTCACGTTCTGGGATGTGTTCGGGGAGGCCGGCCATCCGGTGCGGGCCACCATCTCCGATCTCGGCCCCTTGCTGCTGGCGCGCATGCTGAACCTGAACGATACCCAGGAAGGCGTGCTGCAACTGGTGTTCAAGATCGCCGACGACAATGGCTTGCTGCTGCTCGATACCAAGGACTTGCGCAGCATGCTGCAGCATGTCGGCGACAACGCGGCCGACTTTCTCACCACTTACGGCAACATTTCGGCGGCGAGCATCGGCGCCATCCAGCGCGGGCTGGTGGCGCTGGAGCAGCAGGGCGGCGACCGCTTTTTCGGCGAGCCCATGCTCAACATCGACGACCTGCTGCAAACCAATGCGCAGGGCAAGGGCGTGGTCAACATCCTGGCCGCCGACAAGCTGATGAATGCGCCGCGCCTGTATGCGGTTTTCCTCCTGTGGCTGCTGTCGGAACTGTTTGAAAACCTGCCCGAGGTAGGCGACCTGGACAAGCCGAAGCTGGTGTTTTTCTTCGACGAAGCGCACTTGCTGTTCAGCGAAGCGCCCAAGCCCTTGCTGCAAAAAATCGAGCAGGTGGTACGGCTGATCAGGTCGAAAGGCGTGGGCGTGTTTTTCATCACCCAGAATCCGCTCGATATTCCCGATACCGTGCTCGGGCAGCTCGGCAATCGCGTCCAGCACGCTTTGCGCGCGTACACGCCGCGCGACCAGAAAGCCGTCAAGGCGGCTGCGGAAACGTTCCGGCCCAATCCTGCGCTCGATACCGCCCAGGTGATCACCGAACTGGAGCTGGGCGAAGCGCTGGTGTCCTTCCTCGACGAGAAAGGGCGGCCGAACGTGGTCGAGCGCGCGTTCATCTTGCCGCCGGCGTCGCAGATCGGCCCGATCGACACGGCCGAACGCCAGCGCGCCATGGCGCAGTCGGTGGTTGCCGGTGTGTACGAGCAAGCGATCGACCGCGAATCGGCGCACGAGCTGATTGCCGCCCGCGCTACTGCGGCGCAAGAATCGGACGCGCCGGCGCCACGCGGCAGGCCGCCGGCCGGCGCCGGGCGCGGCAGTGTGCCCGAGAGCGCGCCCGACACGTCGCTGGGCGGCATGCTCGGTGGCTTGTTCGGCGGTGGCGGCAAGCGTCAATCGCCGGTCGAGGCGATGATGAAGTCGGCTGCGCGCAGCATCGGCTCGCAAGTCGGGCGCGAAATCATTCGCGGCGTGCTGGGGTCGATCCTGAAGCGGCGCTAGGCCGTTGCCGAAATAGGCTCTTAGTGCAGCACGCCTTTATCGGGCTGCACCAGGATGAAGGGATGGACCACCGAGGTCCACAGCACGGCATCGGCCTCGGTCCAGGCTTGCGCTTGCGCATCCGAGACTTTGCCGAGCTTGCCGTCGCCCATCCATTGGGCAATGCTGTCCTTGTCGTCATGCGAGATGCGCACCGCCACGTCGACCAGGTCGAGCTCGGCGCTGACGAAGACCACGCTGCCTTGGGCAAAGTGGCGTTGCAGTTCGGCCCAGGGCAGGCGCGCGGTTTCGAGGTTGATTTTGGCGCGCAGTTCGGTATCGTTTTCAGGCTTGGTTTTCATGCAAATACTCAATAGTTCAGGTGATGTGAAGCGTGCAGGACGATCGTTCAGACGATGTCGATGACGGGTGTGGGCGAGCCCGACCAGGTGAGGCGATAGACTTGTCCCTTGCGCACATTGCCCACCAGCGCGGGCCGGAAACAGGCCAGGCAGGTGCCGGCGGGGCGCCGCACGCTGGGATAAATCACACCCATCGATCCACTGTCGAGCAGTTGGCTGGCCAGGGTTTGCGATTCGATATAGCTGGTCGGGTCGAGATACTTTTCAAACGCATCGACGCCGCGAATATCGTGGAAGGTGCTGGTAACGTCGGCGATCAGGGCTTGATAGGTCACGCTGTCGTCGAAGCGGCCGATTTCCTGGTACTCCACGGTTTTGTGGAAGGTGATCTCGGCCAGCGCGGTTTCCGCCTCGAAGGCGCAGTACCAGGCGCCGCGTTCGCCATCGTTGAAGCGGCTGCCTTCCGGGCGCGGATAGGTATAGGCGGCGTTGATGATGCGGAAATTCGGCACGCCGAACACCAGCTCGTCGACGCCGATGCCGGGCAGGCTGCCGTACTCGCCGCGCAAGCGTTCGTTGGTGGCGTTGTCGATATCGAACAGGTCGCGCAAGACAGCGCCATCCTCGGCCAGCGGGGCGAGCACGGAGTCTTCCACGTCGGCAAAGCGCGACGGGATCAGGCGGCAGGTATCGAACTGCCGCAAGGTGGTGAGCTTGGGAATGACCGTCAAGTCACAGGCCTCCGCGGCGTGCGTCGAGCAGCTTGCGCACCGTTTGCATCGACAGCAGGCCGCCCGCCAGCATTTGCGACAGCGGCGTGCGTCCGGCGAAGATGGGATTGCTGTTGGGGAGGGTGATCCATTCGTCGGCGAGCTTGTCGCCGTACAGGATGTGCAGGGCCTTGTAGATGCCGAGCAGGTAAGAAATGCGGGTAATGCGGTCGACTTCAAGCAGGCGGTCGGGGTTCTTTTTCCACTCGTAGTAGGTGGAGGATGACATGCCGCCGAGCAGTTCGCGGGCATCTTCGTCGCGCAGCTTCCAGGCAGCCATGAGGGCGAAAAACCCCTTGAGCGCGGACTTGGACAAGCGTTCCCGCTCCGCGCGTGCATTCAGGTCGATGAGCACCGCCGGCTCGAAGCGACTCTTGGGATAGGCGAAGGCAAGGTTCATAGTAGGCTCCGGTTATGGAGTATTTATACTCTATTTTCGCATCGCGTGCAAGCCAATCGCCATCAAAGGGTTGCTGAGCCTGCGCAAACCATCGCGCAGTGCAGCTCACGGGCCGTATCCCTGCTCAGCCGTGACCGCCCGCCGCTCCTGGGCTGTGTTGGTAGTATATGATGCTGACTTTATATCAACAATGCTCCGCGGGTCATTTTCGCATTTTGATAAAACACGATGAAATCTGTTAGCGCCACTGTTAACCCGGCTGTGACGGATGCGGCGAGCACGCCGGACGTTGCGCCATGTCCTGACGGGACACCTGTCGATCCGGGCCATGCTTGCCCAGGTAGCGCTCATCGCGAGATGCTTGCTTCAAGAAAGTGGGACGCGCACGACCGATCAGGCGACGTGTTTGCCACCGTCATCGTCGCTACGGTAGTCGGACTCGCTCTTGGGTTCATTCCGGTGTTTGGCTTATCCAAGGTGACCAGTGACAAGAGTGTCCTCAAATGGACGTATGCCTTGCTGGTGACCGGCGCCGCCCTCTGGGCGTATGTCGCCACCCGGTTTTACGGGGAGTCCCTGTGGGAATCGACGACCTGGCTCGATGTCGACGAACGCAGCTGGAATCATGCGGTTCGCTATACCGAATCGAGCGCGCCGACCAGCCTGACCCGGCTGCGCTTCGACGACCTGGCGTTGATGTGCTACGACAGCGTGAGTGGAGACGACAGGGACGAAGCCAGGATCTACCACGTTTCCCTGTGCAGGCGCTGGGATGTGGAACAACTCTGCGCCGCACATCGTCCCGATCCGCTGAACGACCTGCTGGCGCTTGCATCGCAAGAAGAAAGCCTGGCCTTCGCCTTCGCCACCGCCAGGAAATGGGACTTGCCCTGCTGGCGGCATGATTGGGCAACTCCCGGCAGTGCCGACCGCAGGAGCATGACCCGGCTGTGCTGAGCGGGGCGGCTCGGCCTACGCCGGCTCGGCGTGTTCGACCAGCAGCTGCACGCGGGTGACGCCGTTGTACTCGTTGGCGTCGAGCCGGAACGCCACGCGCGCGCGGTCGCCGACCGAGGCGGTGTGGCCGAACCAGATGGCGTCGTAGCGCTGGCCGTTGCGCTCCAGTTGCAGCTTGAGGTGGCGTTCCTTCAAAATGCGCTGGCTGACCACGCGGAACTCGTCGCAAAACACCGGCGGCGCGAAGCCCTGGCCCCACACCTGGCCATCCATCAGGCCGATGAATTCGGTGGTGTAGTACGCGTCTTCCAGCGGGCCGTCGGTTTCGATGATGCGTTCGAGCTGCTGGGTGTTGAGCCAGGCGCGCCCGACTTCTTCGAAGGCGGCCGAAAACGCCTCGAAGGCGTCGGCGCGGATGGTCAGGCCGGCCGCCATGGCGTGGCCGCCGAATTTGTCGATCAGGCTGGGCGCGCGTTTCGACACCAGGTCGAGCGCGTCGCGCAGGTGAAAGCCCGGAATCGAGCGCCCGGAACCCTTGATCCAGCCTTCCGCGCCGGGCGCGAAAGTGATCGTCGGGCGGAAGAATTTTTCTTTCAGGCGCGAGGCGACAATCCCGATCACGCCCTGGTGCCAGGATTCGTCGAACACGCTGATGGTGTTGCTGTCGGCCGGCTGGTAGGCGTCGAGGTGCAGCAGGGCGGTATCTTGCATGTCGGCTTCGATTTCGCGCCGTTTCAGGTTGATTTCGTTGAGCTGCTGGGCGATGGCCCAGGCGCGTCCTTCGTCGTCGGTGACCAGGCACTCGATCCCGAGCGACATGTCTTCCAGGCGGCCGGCGGCATTGAGGCGCGGACCGAGTGCGAAACCGAGGTCGAATGGCGAGGCGCTGCGCGCCTCGCGCCCGGCCACGCGGAACAGCGCGGCCACGCCGGCGTGCATGCGGCCGGCGCGCATGCGCTTGAGGCCCTGCGCCACCAGGATGCGGTTGTTCGAGTCGAGCCGCACCACGTCGGCCACCGTGCCCAGCGCGACCAGGTCGAGCAGGCTGTCGAGCTTGGGCTGGGTCTGGGCGTCGAACACGCCGCGCTTGCGCAGTTCGGCGCGCAGTGCCAGCAGCACGTAGAACACCACGCCCACGCCGGCCAGGTGCTTGCTGGGAAAACCGCACTCGGGCTGGTTCGGGTTGACGATCACGCGCGCCTCGGGCAGGGTGTCGCCGGGCAGGTGATGATCGGTGACGACAACGTCGATGCCGCGCCGCTTCGCTTCCAGTACGCCGTCGATGCTGGCAATGCCGTTGTCGACGGTGATGATGATGTCGGGCGCCTTTTCTCGCGCGGTCAGTTCGACGATTTCGGGCGTGAGGCCGTAGCCGTACTCGAAGCGGTTGGGCACGATGAAGTCGACCGTGGCGCCCATGGCGCGCAAGCCGCGCAGGGCGACCGCGCAGGCGGTGGCGCCGTCGCAGTCGTAGTCGGCCACGATGGTCATTTTCTTCCGCGCCTTGATGGCGTCGGCCAGGAACACGGCGGCGGCGTCGATGTGGAGCAGGCCGGCGGGCGCCATCAGGCTGCCCAGTTCACTCGATAGTTCGCGCGCATCGGTCAGGCCGCGCGCGGCGTACAGGCGCGCGAGCACGGGATGCACGCCGGTCTGGCGCAGCATTTCGGAAGTGCGGAAAGAGCAGGGGCGAGTCGTGATACGGGTCATGGCAGCAGTCTGTCCAGGGTGGGGCGGCGCCAGAAGGCGCGTTGCGAAAAGCGGGTGGTGGTAAAGGCGAGATGGCGCGTACGGTGGCTCAGGAGCAGTTGCACCTGCCTGAGACGGCCATCCATCAACGCGGCCAGCGCCGGCGCAAAGAGCGTTTGCTCAAGGCGGTGCATGTGCTGCAGCCAGCCGGCCCAGTCGGTGGCCAGGGCCGCTTCGGTGAGCGCGTCGCACAGCATGATCGCATCGGTACTGAGCGCGCCGAGCGGCGTGCTGTCATGGATGGCCGCTTGCGGGTGGCCGGCCAGTGCCGCCATCCACGGCAGCGCGTCGCTGGTGGCGACAAGGGCGGTGTCGACGCCGGCGCCGGCCGGGGCGGCGCCCCAGGGCCAGAACGAGTTGATGGCGGCCAGGCCGCGCGCTTCGCGTTCGGTGTTGGCCGGGTGTTCGAACCACAGCATCTGCACTTCGTTTTGCAGCATGCGGAAGGCGCGCGACGGCGCACCCTTGGGCATCCAGTCGGTCAGGTTCAGGCCGACGGCCGAATCGGGCGTCGATGTCTCCAGCGCGGCCCAGTCGTCGGCGCGCATGAACCAGGTGCCGGCGTCGCCGTACAGCAGCGTCTTGCCGGATTCGTCGAAGTAGGGTTTGGCCAGATCGAACAGGGCGCGGCCGTGCGCCTCGGACAGCTGCAGGCGGCGCATGTCGGCCATCAGCAGGTGGCTGCGGGCGATCTGGGTATGCGCGGGGTGGACGATGAACCAGGTGCCTTCCTGCTGCGCCAGGCCGTAGCCGCGCATGACGGCGCCGGCCAGCGCCGGGGTGCCGTCGGCGCAGGCGCCCACCGCTCGCGCCAGCCAGGCTTCGTGGGGCAGGGCGCGGATGTTATCGTCGACCGGCAGTTGCTGGCGCGAGGCGCTGCGGCTGATGAGCGTGGCCAGGGCCGGGGCCTGCAATGCGCGGATCAGATCGGGGGCGAGCTCGGGAGGGGGCAGGGCGAACGGCAGGACGAGCGAAATTTGGGTCATCCAGCATTGTAGGACAAATTGGCAAAGCCGAAAATATGCGGGACGCCGGCGACCGGCGCCGGCGGCGCGGAACAACGTGCGGCCTCATGCACCCGGCGCGCCTCGATGGGTGCGGGGCCGGCTGCGCAAGCGGCTGCCTGGCGGCCGATTTACTGTCGAGGCCGTCAACCGCGCGCGGCCGTCTCCGGTGCTGATGCTAGAATTTCATCAACCTTAATTTCCTGACAAGGAGTTCATGTATGCGGATTAACACCACATTGCGCGGACTTGGCCTGGGCCTTGGGCTGGCGCTGACTGTATCGGCCAGCGCGCTGGCGCAGGACAAGGGCATCGGCGCGATTTTCGTGCAAAAGGACCTGATCGAGGTGACCGGCAACGGCCATCATCGTACGTTTCCCTGCAACGGACGCAAGGTGCTGATCAGCGGTACCCAGCATGTGCTCACGTTTACCGGAGTGTGCTCCAGCGTCGAGATCGCCGGCGCGGAACACAAGGTGACGGTGCAAGTGGCGCCGGCGGGCACGCTGTCGGTATACGGCGTCAGTCAACAGCTTAACTGGCTGTCGACCGGCGAGCCGACGCAGGAAGTCGGCGGTGCCGACCACAAAATCGTCAGGCTTGCGCTGAAACCGTGAGCAACAAGCGGGCGCAAGGGCCATGCGGCAATCATGGTCCTTGCATAATACTTGCCAAATTCTTATTCATGAAATAATATTCAGCCAATTATTCTTTTGATAAAAGGGTCGCTATGTCGTTTCGTACACTGTCTACTTTCGGTTTTGCTGTGATCGCCGCTATCGGCGCATGCGGTGCTGCGCTCGCCGATGAAGATGCCACCGGCACCACCTCGTCGGGCAAGGACAAGATTGAAGTCAGCGGCAACGGGCATCAGCGCTCCTTCGCCTGCGATGGTCGCCGCGCCGTCATCGAGGGTACCGACAACGTCATTACATTCACGGGCGTATGCTCGGGGCTGGAGGTTTCCGGCACCGGCAACTCGGTCACCATTACGCTGGTCCCGAAAGCGCCCCTGAGCGTGGAAGGCGTCAACAACAGCGTGCGCTGGCAATCGAGCGCCGAGCCGAAAAAGAACGTCTCGGGCGTGAACAACCGCATCGTGAAGATTCGGCCGTAACTGAGCCAGGCCGGCGCTGCCTGCCGGGGCGCGCCGGCCGGCCCACCCCTTGCCTGCCGCCGCGCCGCCCGGCTCAGGGCGGCGGCGGCTGCGACAAGGACGCCATGTCGTCCAGCTCCACATCCCCGTACGTGAGGCCGATCGCTTCTTCATACCAGGTCTGGGTCAGCGCCAGGTGCTCGCGCTCTTCGTTCAGGGCCTGGGTGAAGCGCTCGACCATGTCTGCCAGGCCGTGTTCGTCGGCCAGCGCCACCAGCGTTTCCCAGCCCGCCTTGTCGCTCAGTTCGGCGGTGACGATGGCGTGCAGCGACTGGGCGATGCTGGTGCGCGGGTCGTTCAATACCTGCACCAGGCCCATCGACTCCACGCCCACCAGGTCGGCGCTCGGGGTCTGCGAGGTCGGGTCGCCGCCCAGCGATTCGATGGCGTCGGCCACCATCAGGAAATGGCGCGCCTCGTCGGCCCGGATCTGGTCCAGGTCTTCGATCGTCATGCTGATATCGCCCTCCAGCATCACCTCGCACTTGGTGATCAGCGCGTCGTACAGGCGCGTGCCGGTGCGCTCGAAGGCCAGCCGCTCGCCCAGTTTGTCGAGCAGGATGCGCGGACTGTCGCCCTTGAGCAGCGACATGCCCACCGTGACCGCGCCGCTCAGGGTGCCGGGCAGCGGGACGGAGCCGAGCGCGTCGGCATTGGCGATGTAGTCGCTGCGCAGCTCCGCCAGCGCCATGTCGCCGACGCCATCATCGGCGATGACGGTCGGTTCGAGCTCCTGCATCGCCTTGCTGTCGATCGGCGACATCTGGATGCCGGTGCGGTTCATTCCCATGGGTTCTTGTTGAACGGTACTCATCTCGATTCTCCTGTTGCGAAACGCGCTCAGGGCGCGCTGACGCCGGCGGCGGCCAGCATGCCTTTGCGATTGAGCTCGGTGCCCGGCATCCAGACATAGCCGGCGGCGACCATCTCGCTGGGCGAGCCGTCGGCGTTGACCATGCTGCGGTAGCTGAGCGAGAGCGGGCTTTCGAGCGCCTTGGTGACGAAGCGGGGGCCGTCGGTGCGCAGGTCGACTTCGTCCATGAGGACCTTGCGCACGAAGTCGCGCTGGCTGCGCAGCGCGAGCGGATTGGCGAAGTCGCTGGTGACGATGTCGGCCGGATCGCGCCGCTCGAACTGCTTGAACGCCTCGCATGCCATGTGGAAATGCCCCAGTTCATAGTCGAGAAAGCGTTCCCAGATCGCGCGCAGGTGGTGATTGGTCTCCTGCTCGACGCAACTGTAATAGTTGTAGCACTCGGCCGCCTCGTGCAGCAGCCATTGTTCGATCCACGATTCACCCGGGTCGAGCATGGATTCGTACTGGGTCACGTGCTGTTCTTCGACGGAAGCGATTTCGGCATACAGCTGGCGCGCCAGCGGGTCGGAGAACAGGGGGCCGATGTTCTGGTAGTAGTCGTGCGTCTGGTATTCGCTGGCCACGATGGTCAGCGCGTTGACCTTGCTCAAAAACGCGGCGCTGCGGGCGTTGTACGGCTCGCGCAGCTCGTCTTCGGGCGCGCGGTGCTGCTCGGACGTGGGCCGCCCGGGCAGGATGTCGGTGTAGCTTTGCAGGATGTTGTTGGCATCCTTGCCTTCGAGCCGGTCGAGCAGGGCCGCATAGCGGTACAGGTGGTCGAAGTCTTCAAGCAGGCCGAAGCGGTAGACCTGCGCCAGGTACGGGTCGGGCTCGCTCTGGGCGATGGCCGCCGTGACCTCGATGGCCACCTGTTCGTAGGCGACCGTGGTCTCCAGCGGGGAGTGGTCGGCCGCGATGAGCCAGTTGACCAGGGTGGCCTGGTGCTGCTCGGTACGGCGCACCTTGGCCAGCGGGAGGCGCAGGTCGCGGTTGAAGCGGGCTGCCAGGTGGCCGAAGCGCAGTGCCTCGGTCTCGAGCCCGTTGATGAGAATGACCCGGATGCGCGTGAATGCGTCGTCGTCGAGCTTGCTGATCGGTTTTTGCACCATGTCGCGCCAGGTGAACCGCTGCTTGTCGATGTCCGTGCCTTTTGAATCGAAAAGACTGAATGCCATGATTTTCCTCCGTTCTGCGGTACTGGGTTGGAGTGCGCGGAGGGCGCCAGGTTCAAGTTTTTTTTGTAAAAACCATAGTGGCAACGCGTGATTCAATTGTGACAACCCTGCCCGCGACGCGCTTTGTGTGGCAAACTGCGCACTTGCAATCAATCACTGCCGGGGCACATGAGCATCATCCACAATTTACCGTACGAATGGCTGGTCGGCCTGCGCTACACGCGCGCCGGCAAGCGTAGTGGCCGCAACAGCTTTATCTCGTTCATTTCCCTCATTTCCGTCTCCGGCATCGCCCTCGGCGTGGCAGCGCTGATCGTGGTGCTGTCGGTGATGAACGGCTTCCAGAAAGAAGTCACCGACCGCATGCTGTCGGTGCTGGCCCACATCGAAGTGTTCGACCCGCGCGGCACCATGCCCAACTGGCAGGCGGCGATGCGGGACGCGCTCAAGAACCCGGCCGTCAAGGGCGCCGCGCCGTTCGTCGAAACCCAGGGCATGCTGCTGCGCGATGGCGTGATGCGCCCGGCCGTCATCCGCGGCATTTTGCCGGCCGAAGAACACAAGGTGTCCGATGCGGCGCGCCAGGTGCGCCAGGGCAGCTTGACGGCGCTGGTTCCCGGCCAGTTCAATATCGTGATGGGCTACGCGCTGGCGCGCTCGCTCGGCATCGGCATCGGCGACAAGGTCACCATGCTGCTGGCGCAGGCCCAGACCACGCCGGCCGGCATGCTGCCGCGCACGCGCACCTTTACGCTGGTCGGGATTTTCGAAGCCGGCCATTACGAATATGACGCCAGCTTCGCCTTCGTGCACCTGGAAGACGCGCAGAAGATGGAGCGCCTCGACGCCCCATCGGGCCTGCGCCTGCGCATCGCCGACATGCACGCCGCGCCCGCCGTGGCGCAGGAACTCAAGGCCGGCATGCCGGGCGCCTTGCGCATCCGTGACTGGTCGGAGCAGAATGCCACCTGGTTCGCCGCCGTGCAGACCGAGAAGAAGATGATGTTCATCGTGCTGACCCTGATCATCGCGGTGGCCGCCTTCAACCTGATCGCCTCGCTGGTGATGACGGTCACCGAGAAGCAGGCCGACATCGCGATCTTGCGCACGCTCGGTTCCTCGCCGCGCTCGATCATGAAGATCTTCATGATCCAGGGCGCGCTGGTGGGCATGCTGGGCACCCTGGCCGGGGTCGGCCTGGGCGTGCTGGTCGCGCTGAACATCGACGTCATCGTCCCGTTTATTGAACGTTTATTAGGAGTACAGTTTTTGCCCAAGGATATCTACCTGATCAGCGCCTTGCCGTCCGACCTGCGCTGGCCCGACGTGGCCAAGATCGGCGGCGTGGCCGTGCTGCTGGCGTTTGTCGCCACGCTCTACCCGAGCTACACCGCTTCGCGCGTGAAGCCTGCGGAGGCGCTGCGCTATGAGTAATGCGAACAACGCCGGCGCCACGCCGGTCCTGTCATGCCGCGGATTGGGCAAGACCTTTACCCAGGGTGCCTATTCGGTGCCGGTGCTGACCAATGTGGACTTCAGCATCTATCGCGGCGAACGGGTGGCGATCGTGGGCGCCTCCGGCTCGGGCAAGTCGACCTTGCTGCACCTGCTGGGCGGGCTCGATACGCCGACCACCGGTTCGGTGACCTTGCTGGGCAAGGACTTCGCCAGTTTGTCCGAATCCGCGCGCGGCGACCTGCGCAACGAGGCGCTCGGCTTCGTGTACCAGTTCCACCACCTGCTGCCGGAGTTTTCGGCACTCGACAACGTGGCCATGCCGCTGCTGATCCGCCGCGAAAAGCGCGCGCTTGCCGTCGACAAGGCGCGTGCCGGGCTCGAACGCGTGGGCCTGGCCAAGCGCGTGGTGCACGTGCCGGGCGAGCTGTCCGGCGGCGAACGCCAGCGCGTGGCCCTGGCGCGCGCGCTGGTCACCCAGCCTGGCTGCGTGCTGGCCGACGAACCTACCGGTAACCTCGATCACGCCACCGCGCAGCAGATTTTCGACCTGATGCTCGAACTGTCCAAGACCCTGGGCACGGCCTTCGTGATCGTCACCCACGACATCGAGCTGGCGCGCCGCTGCGACCGCGTACTGCGCCTGACCGAACACGGATTGCAGCCGGCCGAACTATGACCATGTGGATCGACACCCACTGCCATCTGGACGCGCACGAATTCGGCGCCGAATCGCTGGACGTGGCGCGCCGCGCGGGCCAGGGAGGGGTGGGGATGATCGTCATTCCAGCGGTCGAACGCGGCAATTTCGAGGTGGTGCGCCGGATGGCGGCAAGCGCGCATAACGCCAGCTACGCGCTCGGCATCCACCCTATCTACGTGCCGAAGGCCACCGAGGACGACCTGGTGGCCTTGCGCGCGGCGGTGGAGTTGGCGCTGAGCGATCCGAATTTTGTCGCCATCGGCGAGATCGGGCTCGATTTTTTCATTCCGATGCTGTGCGAACCGGCCATGCGCGACAAACAGGAGCACTTTTTTCGCGAACAGTTGCGCATCGCGCGCAACCTCGGCTTGCCGGTGCTGATGCATGTGCGGCGCTCGCAGGACCAGGTGCTCAAGCACGTGCGCCAGATTGGTCCGGCGGGCGGCATTGCGCATGCCTTCAACGGCAGCTTCCAGCAGGCGCAGGTCTATATTGATCTGGGTTTCAAACTGGGATTTGGCGGCGCCATGACCTTCACGCGCGCCTTGCAGATCCGGCGCCTTGCCGCGACCTTGCCGCTGGAGGCCATCGTGCTCGAAACCGATGCGCCCGATATTTCGCCGGCCTGGATTCACCCGGGCCGCAACAGCCCGGAGCAGCTGCCCGCCATCGGCGCGGTGCTGGCCGAACTGCGCGGCTTGGCGGTGGACGAGGTGCGCGCGGCCACCTGCGCCAACGCGCTGGCCGCGCTTCCCCGCCTGCCGCTGGGGTAGGCGGCCGTCAGATTCCCTGGCCGCCGGAGACTTCGATGCGCTGGGCGTTGACCCAGCGGTTGTTCTCCGACAGCAGGCTGGCGATCATCGGGCCGATATCGTCCGGCAGGCCGACCCGGCCGAGCGCCGTCAGCGCCGCGAAGCTCTTGTTGATGTCGGGATTGTCGCGTACCACGCCGCCGCCGAAATCGGTCTCGATCGCGCCCGGCGCCACCGTATTGACGGCGATGCCGCGCCCGCCCAGTTCCTTCGCCATGTACCGGCTCAAGGTCTCGACCGCCGCCTTCACCGCCGCGTAAGCCGCGTAACCCGGATAGGTCAGGCGCGTCAGCCCGGTCGACAGGTTGACGATGCGCCCGCCGTCGGCGATCAGCGGCAGCAGCGCCTGGGTGAGGAAGTACACGCCCTTGAAGTGCACGTCGACCAGGCTGTCGAACTGCGCTTCGGTGGTCTGTTCGATCAGCGCGTAGTCGCCATGGCCGGCGTTGTTGACCAGGTGGTCGAAGCGCTCGCGCCGCCAGGTCTCGCGCAGGATGCTACGCAATCTGTCGGCGAAGGGCGCAAAGGCGTCGATACGGCCCATATCGAGTTCGATGGCGACCGCCTTGCGTCCCATCGCTTCGATCTCGGCCACCACCGCGCGCGCTTCGTCCTCGCGCGACTGATAGGTGATGATCACGTCATTGCCGCTACGGGCAATGCTCAAGGCGGTGTTGCGTCCGAGCCCGCGGCTCGCGCCGGTGACGATGGCAATTTTGGTCATGCTGAACTCCTGCTGTGTGGGGGAAGTTCATGATAGGACGCAGCCTCGCCGGTGACGTAGCCCGAACCTCGCGCTTGTTTGCCTGATCCTCCAGATGGTGCCGGCGGCGCTCTGGAATCGGGTACGATTGCGGCATGACCGATACCTTGCTAGATATAGTCCGCCGCTATGTGGCGGCCCATGCCGATGCCGACGGCCTTGCGCAAACGCCTATCGCGGGCCTGACCACGATTCGCTCGAACGACGCCACCGGCCTGCTGCACGGGATCGCCCGGCCGCTGATCTGCCTTGTTCTCCAGGGCGCCAAGCAAGTGGCGATCGGCGCGACCTGCGTCACGTACGGTCCGGGCGACTCGCTGCTCATTACCGCCGATGTGCCGACCATCAGCCAGATTGTCGCGGCGCCGTATATGTCGCTGGTGCTGGACCTGGACCCGGCGGTGCTGTTCGAACTGACCGCGCAGATGAGGACTGTACCGGCGGGCGACGGCGCCCGGGTCGAATCGACCGATGCCGAAGTGGCCGATGCGGCGCTGCGCTTGATGCGCCTGCTGGACCGGCCGGCATCGGTGCCGGTGCTGCATGCGCAGCTGGTGCGGGAATTGAATTACTGGCTGCTGGCCGGCCGCCACGGGCCGGCCATTCGCCGTCTGGGTGGGCCGGACGGCATGCCCAGCGCGTGGCGCGCGCGGTGGCGCTGCTGCGGTCCGAATATGCGCGGCCGCTGCCGGTGGAACGCCTGGCGTCGGCGGCCGGGATGAGCGCGTCGTCGTTCCACCATCACTTCCGCGCGGCGACCTCGCTTTCGCCGCTGCAGTTCCAGAAGCGTTTGCGGCTGATCGAGGCGCGCCGTCTGATGATGTCCGACGGCGTCTCGGCCAGCAGCGCGGCATTCGCGGTCGGCTACGAGAGCGTGTCGCAGTTTACGCGCGAATATGGACGCATGTTCGGTTTGCCGCCAATGAAGGATGCGACCGAACGGATTCACGCGCCGGGGTAGAGAAGGCCGTGCTATGATGGTCTCGTTATCAACGTTAATAATATGATAATTTTCGTATCCGTTGATGTGTCCAGAAAGGAGCCGCCATGCCAGCAATCGGACGATGGAAGTGGAATACCTGCCTGCTGTTCGCCGTGTGCGTCGGCGCGGCCGCAAGCGAGCAGGCGATCGAACTGCGTACCGGCAGCGGCGCCCTCGCCGGTACATTGTCGCTGCCGAAAGCTTCCGGACCGGTTCCGGTCGCGCTGATCATCGCAGGCTCCGGCCCGACCGACCGCGATGGCAATGCCCCCGGCATGAAAAATGACAGCCTGCGCCTGCTGGCGCAAGGGCTGGCCGACGCCGGCGTGGCCAGCGTGCGCTTCGACAAGCGTGGCGTTGCCGCCAGCGTGGCAGCCGTTGCCAAAGAGGCAGACCTGCGCTTTGATACCTATATTGATGATGCCACGGCGTGGCTGGCGATGCTCAAGGCCGACAAGCGCTTCTCGCACGTGAGCGTGGTCGGTCACAGCGAGGGCGCCCTGATCGGCATGCTGGCGGCCAAGGCCGGTGATGCGAAGGCGTATGTGTCGATTGCCGGCGTGGCGCGCGGCGCCTCGACCGTATTGCGCGAGCAGCTGGCGACGGCGTTGCCAGCACCGCTGGACAAGGAAAGCGAGCGCATTCTGGCGGAGCTGGAGGCGGGGCGCGAGGCCGTCAAGGTGCCGCCCGAACTGGCCACGCTGTATCGGCCCAGCGTGCAGCCCTACCTGATTTCCTGGTTCAGGTACGTCCCTGCGACGGCCATCAAGGACCTGAAGATGCCGGTCCTGCTGGTCCAGGGCAGCACCGATCTGCAGGTGGCGGTCAGCGAGGCCGGACTGCTGCACAAGGCAAAGCCGGATGCGCAACTGGTCGTGGTGAAGGGCATGAATCACGTCCTGAAAGAAGCGCCGCCTGATAAGGCCAGCCAGACCCCAATGTATATCGATCCCAAGTTTCCACTTGCGCCGACGCTCGTGCCGGCCGTTGCCGGGTTTCTGAACAAGGTCTCTAAGGAAACACAGATCAAATGATACAGTGGGCGGCGCTGGGGATCGCGTCGCCACCCGATCGTCCGATTGACAACCTATTGTTTCCCGCTAAATTTACGCCGCAAGTTTCACGATTCACTTACTTGATCTTGGATTTTTTCGACGTCATCGCGGCGCTATCGACATCAGTTCCAGAGGCTTGATCAGGAGGCGCCTTTGTAGCTTGAGGCCCCGAGCTTCCATACTTACTTTGGAGTATCGCTTTTTGATTTTCCATCCATTCATACGCAGCACGAACCGAATCAAACTCTTCCATTGAAAAGATATTCTCATTCAAATTGACTGCAGCTAACTGTACTGTGCTCGTCTCGGCGTTACTTGCATGCTTCATTAACCATTCCAAATAGTCTTCGAACTCTTCTATGGGAATGCTTTGCTGGCCACTCAGGAAGTTTTCCGCAAAACTTGTTCCTGTAATCCGGGTGTCGGTACGTGGGAGGGCGCACTTTAGTCTGGTGCTTGATTTGAAAATCGACGTATTGCAAACTTCATGCCTGTAGATGTTAAACCGTAAGTCCTTGTCGACGGCTTTCCATGCGATGTAATGGCACTGGTCGTGTTGTTTCTTTCGCCGCCTGTGCTTTTGTAATTCGAGGAACTCACACAAATTCCCGCGCCGCCACTTAGCCGCTTCAGCGGATATATCAGTTTCCTCGTGTTTATACTCTACGAGCGTGAACCGGCTTCCGCTTGCGAAAAGATAGTCGGCGGCGGCATCTCTATCTTGGCCATTTAGGCTGAAGTCGACAAATTCAACTGAGCTCCTATTTGCCTTCATTTTCAAAAATTTATGAAAGGTATCAGCAACGGATTGTTCTTTTTTTGTCAAGTCATTCTCCAGCATAATCGTCGTTGATGCAGTATAACAGGCTGCGGGTCATAACATCGGCTACGTATGCCTGTTCCGGGCGCTTCCAGTTCTCAATATCATTTTTGAAATACCATTGTCTACGTTGATACTTAATATAGAGAATATGTGCGGAGACGGTTTTGCCATGGCGGAAAACCTGGTGCCTGCTTTCGCGGGCTTTCTCACCAAAGTCCCCAAAGACTGATGCGCCCCAAGACCGGGCACGGTGTCCTGAGACATGCTGGGGGTTTTGTCCAAGCCACCAGTGAGCCATGCGCGTTGCCATCCTTGGATTTGCCTGTGGTGCCGCCGTGCTGCAAGTCCAGGCGGAGTTGCCATCGCCATCGACCATCGCGGCTTTGGCCGCTGTCGCGTTCCTGCTGTGCTTCCTGCGCGGCGTTCTCGGAATCGCCATGGCTGGCGCGTTGACAGGGTTTTGCTGGGCCGCGCTGCTCGCGCAGCTGGCGTTGGGGCCGGAACTGGCCAGGGCCGACGAGGGCCGCGATATCACGGTCGTCGGCACCATCGACAGCCTGCCGCACCGCTTCGAGCAGGGCGTACGTTTCAATCTCAAGGTCGAACGGGTGTTGGGCGACGCGGCCAGGGTGCCGCCGCGCGTGTCGCTGTCGTGGTATGCCGGCTACCGTGACGCGGTGCAGCCGGTGGCCGACGTGCGGCCCGGCGAGCGCTGGCAGCTGGTCGTGCGCCTGCAACGCCCGCATGGCAACGCCAATCCGCACGGCTTCGATTACGAAGCGTGGCTGCTGGAGCAGGGCGTACGCGCCACCGGCTACGTGCGGCCGGCGGGCGACAAGAACAGGCGCCTGGACAGCTTCGTGGCCGGCTTTTCCAACCTGGTCGAACATTGCCGCGCCACGCTGCGCGAACGCATACTGCGCGCGCTGGCGGACAAGGAATACGCGGGCGTGATCGTGGCGCTGGTGGTCGGCGACCAGCGCTCGATCGGCCAGGCCGACTGGGATGTCTTCAACCGAACCGGCGTGGGGCATCTGATTTCGATCTCAGGGCTGCATATTACGATGGTCGCCGGGCTGTTTGCCTCGCTCGCGTCGTTCCTGTGGCGCCGCTCGTTCTTCACCGGCGCCCAGCTGCCGCTGCGCATGCCGGCCCAGAAGGTCGCCGCTCTGACCGGCGCCGTGGTGGCGCTGGTGTACGTGCTGCTGGCCGGCTTCGGCGTACCGGCACAGCGCACCCTGTACATGCTGGCGGTGGTGGCCGCCGCGCTCTGGTTCGGCCGCCTCACGCAGGTGTCGCAAGTGCTGTGCATGGCGCTTGGCGTGGTGGTCCTGATCGACCCGTGGGCGATTACCTCGCCCGGTTTCTGGCTCTCGTTCGGGGCGGTGGCGGCCATCTTGTACGCCACGACCGGCCGCACCGCCGCTGCCCAACCGCGCTGGCGCGCCATGCTGCTCGTCGGCGCGCACACGCAGTATGTGGTCACGCTGGCGCTGGTGCCGCTGACGATGCTGCTGTTTTCGCAGGTGTCGCTGGTCAGCCCCCTGGCCAACGCGCTGGCGATCCCGGTTGTCAGCTTCATCGTCACGCCGCTCGCGCTGGCGGGCAGCATGCTGCCGGCGCCACTATCGACCTTGCTGCTCAACGTGGCCCATTACGCCGTGCAGGCGCTGGCCTGGGTGCTGAGCTGGTGCGCGGGATCGCGCTTTGCGGTGTGGAGCGCGCCGAGCCCGGAGCCGTGGCTGTTCGCGTTTGCCGCCATCGGCACTTTATGGATGCTCGCTCCGCGCGGCTGGCCGCATCGCTGGACCGGGTTGGCCGCGTGGCTCCCGCTGCTGACCGCCCAGCCCACCCATCCGCCACCGGGCGAGGTGAGGGTGACCGCGTTCGATGTCGGGCAGGGCATGGCGCTGCTGATCGAAACCAGCGGACACCGGCTGCTGTACGATACCGGTCCCGCGTACACGCCCGAGTCGAACGGGGCCAACCGGGTGATCTTGCCGTACCTCAGGGCGCGCGGCATCGGCGTTCTGGATGGCGTCGTCGTCAGCCACAGCGACATCGACCACGCCGGCGGCGCGCTCACCCTGCTCGATGCGATTGGCGTGGGCTGGGTGGCGTCGTCGCTGTGGCACGACCATGCGATCGTCAAGGCCGCGCCGCGCCACATCCGCTGCGCCGGTGGGCAGCAGTGGACCTGGGATGGCGTGCGCTTCGAGATGCTGCATCCGGCCATGGCAAGTTACGACGACCCCCGCTTGAGGCCGAATGCGCGCGGCTGCGTGCTGCGCGTGACCGCCGGCGAGAATGCGATCCTGCTGGCGGGCGACATTGAAGCGGCGCAGGAGGCGCAACTGGTGGCCGGGTCGGCGCCGCTGCTGCGCGCCGCCGTTTTGCTGGCGCCGCATCACGGCAGTGGTACGTCGTCGACGCCGGCCTTCCTGGCGGCGGTGCAGCCACGCCTGGTGCTGTTTCAGGTGGGCTATCGCAACCGTTATCGCCATCCCAAGAGGGAAGTGGTGGAGCGCTATGAAAAGCTCGGAATCGAACGCCTGCGCACGGATGAATCGGGGGCGATCATGCTCGACTCAGCCCGTGGCTTCGTCCCTGAACAATATCGGCGAGAACACGCGCGCTACTGGTACGGGCGCTAAGTTGGCTGCGCACGCAGCAGGCGCTGTGCCTCGGACAGCTTGCCACCGTCAAATCCCACCCACGGCTTGCACAGCACAACCATGCCCCTGCCGAACAGGGACGATCCGCGTAAACTTGCTCCGCTCTGGTCGTCATCAAGGACGAGCACGCGGCGCCCGAACTGCAAATGGTCAATGGTCCAGCCGTGGATCTCGTCGTGACGCGACCATTCGCTGCGCTTCGGCGTGGTCCACGCCTCGTGCAGATTGTCCGCGACAAACCGGAGTTGGCAGCGATTGAACACTTCCCGCATTTGATCGCGCGTCAGATAGTGGGACCATGATGAACTGACTACGTACTGCGCATCGAACTCGCCGTGCAGCGCTGCCAGGTTGCGGCGCGCCTGCGCGCACAGGAGGCCGTCCCACAGTTCCGGCCAGCTGTCCAGATCACCGGATTTGAAGATGGTCAGCACCTGGTAGCTTGTGAATTCCCGGCTGATTGCCAGTACGTCATCGACGTCGAGGAAGATTATTGGTTTCATGTACGATCTGATTAATCAGGAGCCAGCGTGTGCCAAACACCGACGGGTGCTTTTGCTGTGATCGATCAACACAACACACGAGAACCGGCAACTTGGGAGATGAATGTTACAACACTGTATATATATCGAGAGCGTGAGCGGTTGCGCGCCATGAAAGGGAATCAATGAATACGGTCGATCTGCATGCCGACATCGTGCCTGGCGAGGGCGCTGCGGGCTTTCAACTGGGCGTGCACCTGACGCAGGCGCGCTCCATTTTTGCGCGCGTGCTGCGTTGGGACAGCGCCTGCGGCTCCTTGCGCGACGCGGTTGCGCAATGCGACGGCTGGCTCCAGGTGCCGTCGGCGGCATCGTATGGTGAGCGACAGGGGCCATCGTTCTATTATCGGCGCGGCGCGGTCGAACTGCATTTTGACGACCAGGGCACGCTGGCAACGATTGCGCTCTTCAACGGCTATGCGGGCACCCTGTTCGGAAAAGTTCGCATCGGTGATGAACTGGCCGGCGTGACCGAGTTTTGCGACGTGGTCTTCGACCAGGACGAAGATATGCATTACCCGAAAGACAGCGCGATCACGGGCCTGGCTTTCGGCGCCGAATTCGAACCGCTGGAACGGGCGTCCTCGCAGAGGATTTTCGGGATCTACATCTTTCGCCAGCCAACGCAGCATGATTCCGGCCTGGACGAGAAGCCCGATGCGGCGGGCGATGTGCGTCAATTGAACGGCCTAGGAACTGGCTGATTTTTCGCTTCCCTTTTCAGCATCGGGCAGATTGGTGCGCACGAATTGCATGCCGCCGCTTAGCAGCGCTGTCAGGGGAAGCCCGAACATGGCCTTGAAGGCGGCGCTAAGGTGAGCGGAGCTGGAAAAGCCCGCTGCATGTGCCGCATGCGTGAGCGTCATACCGTCCATCACGCCAGACATTGTCGCTTGCAGTCGAGCCCACAACCGATAGCGACGTAACGAAACACCTGTCTGCGCCTTGAAAAGATGCTGAAACCGCGAGGAAGACAGGCCCACCCTGCGCGCATGCTCCGCCGCGTTGGTCGCATCGGATGGCGATGCCAGTAAAGCGTCGGCGACCTTGCGGATGCGCGCGTCCGTACATGAGGGCGCCAGGGACAGCACGGCAGCGAGCCGCTCGCTTGTGGCGCGCCAGCCTTCGGCGCTGCGATCCATCCCGGCCAACAGGGCGATCAGCGCATCTTCGTTGTCGAGGTCGAAGCCGACCGTCCCGACCCGGCGACGGCACCGTCCTTGCAGCGTTTTCAGGTCGTCGCTGAGCGCGTCGACATACAAGAAGGCGTACTGTCCTCCTGCCATTGCCAGCAAGTGCAACTGATTCGGTGCGATGAGCGCGGTCCTGCAGTCGGAGAAGCCGCGCCCGGGGTCTGCCGGATCGAGCGCTACGCCCAGCTGCCCATCGAGCCCGATTGCCAGTACCCCTACCGCGTTCCGGTGTGCAGCCAGATGCATTGCCGGCCCGAGGTAAAGTGCGCGCGCGTTCCAACTCACCAGCAACGAACGCGCCGGCTGCCCGCAGCTCGTTTTTGAAAGCGCCGCGAGCGGGCCGTCGTTAGAATCGTTCACGTCGAAAACCCCACCAATCGAGGAAAATACAATGCAACGGCTTATCCCTGCCATGTTGATCGTCGCCGCACTCATTCACCTCATCCCTGTAACGGGCGTGCTGGGCGAATCGTCGCTCGCGCAGCTTTACGGCGTGCGCCTGCACGACCGGAACCTGCTCATCCTGATGCAGCATCGCGCCGTCATGTTCGGGCTGGTCGGATTGCTGCTCATCGCTGCCGCGCTCATTCCCGCCTATCGCCCGCTTGCCTATTTTGCGGGACTGGTTAGCGTAACATCGTTCCTGATGCTTGCGTGGTGGGCAGGGGACTATAATTTTTCGATCGGCCGGGTGGTCAGTGCCGATCTCGTCGTGGCGGCATGCCTGCTCGTGGCACTTGCAGCGGACTACTGGCCAACGCCTTCTCCAACTGCCTGAGCTAAGCTCGTAGCGGCAGCAAGATATCGACCCGCAGCCCGCCGCCTGCGCGATTGCTGGCCCGGATCGTGCCTTGATGGGCCTCGACGACACGCTGCGCAATCGCCAGCCCCAGGCCATGCCCGTCGACGTTGTTGCTGGCCGCATGCGAGCGAAAAAACGGCTGGAAGATCGACGCCAGGTCGGCCTGCGCCACCCCCGGCCCGCGGTCGCACACCGACAATTGCACCCGGTCGGCGTCGGCGCTGACGCCGATCTCGATCATACCGCCCTCGCTACTATGCTTGATGGCGTTGCGGATCACGTTCTCGATGGCGCGCCACAGCAGGTCGGGGGCACCGTTCACCGTCACAATCGCCTGCCCCGACAGGGCGATGCGGCGCCCGCACTGCTCGGCCTCGAAGCGGGCGTCGGCCACGATGTCGTCGACCAGGTCCATGAAGGAGATATCCTCGTAGCGCGGCAGCGCGTTCGGCACTTCCAGGCGCGACAAGGTCAGCAGCTCGCCGACCAGCTTGTCCATGCGCACGCTCTCGCGCTCGATGCGCTCCAACGACGCGCCGACCTTGTCGGGCTGCTGGTGCGCCAGGCCGATGGCCGCCTGCAATCGGGCCAGCGGCGAGCGCAGTTCGTGCGAGACGTCGTGCAGCAGGCGGCGCTGGCCATCCATCAGGGTGCGCAACTGGCCGCTCATGCGGTCGAAATCGCGGCCCAGGTCATTGAGTTCATCGCCGCGCACCCCTTTGAGTTCGGCAAAGCGCGGCGACAGGTCGCCGCCGGCAGCCGCTTCGAACGCACCGCGCAAGGCCCGGATCGGGCGCGAAAAATACCACGCCAGCAGCGCCGCGAACAGCAGGCTGGCCAGGGTCGCGCCGGTCATGGTGATATACGGCAGCAGCTGGCGGTTCGGCGGCGGCCGGCGCGGTTCGCCCGGCCCTCCCGCGCGCATCCCCGGGCCGAAGCCGCCCGGCGCCATCTGGCGCAGCCCCGGACCCGCACCATCCGGTCCGCGCTGGTCCAGCCAGCGCACGAACACCAGGAAGCGCTCGCCGTCCGGCGCCGTCAAGATGCGCACCACATTCAGGCGCGCCGGATGCGCCAGCATGCGTTCGGCCTGGGCGCGCAGCGCGGGCGTGACAGTCCGTCCCAGCATTTCGCGGCCGTTCGCATCGATGACGAAAATGTTGTGGCGCGTGGTGCCGCCCACCAGCTCGCGCAGCGCGGCGCTGCCGCCGTGTTTGAGCGTGGCCGCCGCCGTGTCGATCATGAATTCGGCCGACGGCCCGCTATCGATGCCGGTCGCGCGCGGCGAGTCGCCCACCGCCTGCGTGCGCGCCTGGTCGCGCAGCCAGAACACGGTGCCCACGCCGATCGTCGCCGCCAGCTGCGCCAGCAGGATCGATAAAAAGAACTTCCAGAACAGGCGGCCCATGCCAGCGCCTAGTCGCGAATGAGCTGGTAACCGAGGCGGTACACGGTTTGCAGGCAGGAGCGGCCATCGGCCAGGGTGCCAAGCTTGTGCCGCAGGCTGCTCAGGTGGACGTCGATATTGCGGTCGAAACGCGCCATCGGCCGTCCCAGGCCTTGTTCGGACAGATCGTTCTTGCTGACCGGGCGCCCCGCATTGCGCGCCAAGACTTCAAGCAGGTTGAATTCGGTGCTGGTCAGTTCCAGCGCGGCGCCGTCCCAGCTGGCGCGGCGCTGGGCCGGCTGCATCGACAGCTTGCCGACATTGATGGTGACGCCGTCGCCATCGCCGCGCGGGGCGTTGGTGCGGCGCAGGATGGCGCGGATGCGCGCTGTCAGTTCGCGCGGGGTGCACGGCTTGGTCACGTAATCGTCCGCGCCCAGTTCCAGGCCGAGAATGCGGTCGGTGTCGTCGCCGCGCCCTGTCAGCATGAGCACCGGCATGTGGCTGCGGGCGCGGATGCGGCGCAGGGTCTCGAGGCCATTCATGTGCGGCATCATCACGTCGAGCACCGCGATGGCGCTGCTTCCGGACAGCGCCTCGCGCGCGCCGGCCTCGCCGTCATGCGCGCAGCTGACGCGAAATCCTTCCTGCTCCAGGTATTCGCGGAACATTCCGACGAGTTCAACGTCGTCATCGATTAAGAGCACTTGGTTCATGCAGCCATCATAGCAAAGCGGGGACCCATGGTCACCGCAGGGGCATTGGCTTTACCCGCTTTTACAAGTCCCCAACACCGTTTTACATAGCGGCCTCGCACAATGGAGTCCTTCGTAACGCACCGACAGGAACCGCCATGAACAATATACAGTACCGCGCACTTGCCCTCTTGTTAAGCAGCGCCTGCCTTGGCGCCATTGCGGCACCGGGGCAGGGCGGCATGCCGCCTCCGGGTCCGATGACGGGTGCCCATGGGCCGCACCAGCGCGCTCCGGGTGTGCTTCATGGGGCCGACCTGACCGACGCACAGGAAGACAAGGTCTTCGCCATCATGCATGCACAGGAACCGAAGCGGCGCGCGTACACGCGCACCTTGCACGATTCGCAAGAAGCATTGCGCGCCCTGGGCAGCGCCGAGCAGTTCGACGATGCGAAGGCGGCGTCGCTGGCGCAGGCGGCCGGCACTGCGCTGGCCGCACTGACCCTGCTGGACGCCCGCACCGGCGCCCAGGTACGGGCCGTACTCACGCCGGAGCAGCGCAAGCAGTCGCTTGAGAATCGTCCGCGCCGCGAGCAGCGCCGGCCCGGCCGCCAGGCAGACTAACCGCACCGCCTGATTCGGAATCAAAGGAGCACACCATGGAACACCACGACCACAGCCTGGCCCAGGACATTCAAACCATGCTCGATATGACGCTGACCCGGCGCCAGTCGCTGCGCTGGATGTTCGCGTCGGCCGCGGCCCTACCGCTCGCGGCCTGCGGCGGCGGCGACACCGGCGACAGCAGCGCCGGCACCACCCCGGCCACGCCCACCACCGGCGGCACCGCGTCCTGCGCCGTCATTCCCGACGAAACCGGCGGCCCGTATCCGGCCGACGGCACCAACAGCAGCGTCGGCGGGGTGGCCAATGCGCTGATCCTGGCCGGCATCGTGCGGCCCGACATCCGCGCCAGCATCGCCGGCGCCACCGGGGTCGCCGCCGGCGTGCCGCTGACGATCAAGCTGCAGATGGTGAACGTGAAATCGGGCTGCGCCCCGCTGGCCGGCACCACGGTCTACCTGTGGCACTGCGACCGTGAAGGGCGCTACTCTATGTACACCAGCGGCGTCACGCTTGAGAACTACCTGCGCGGCGTGCAGGAGGCCGACGCCAGCGGCATGGTCACCTTCACCACCATCTTCCCGGGCTGCTACGCGGGGCGCATGCCGCACGTGCACTTCGAGGTCTATCCGAGCCTGGCCAAAAGCACCAGCGCGGCCATCCGCATCAAGACCTCGCAGTTCGGCTTTCCGGCGGCGATGCTGGCCGAGGCGTATGGCGCCACCGGCTACAGCGCCAGCGTGCGCAATCTGGCCAACATCACCTACGCGACCGACAATGTGTTCAGCGACGGCACCGCGCTGCAAATCGCCAGCGTGAGCGGCAGCGCGAGCCTGGGCTACGTGGCCACGCTGATAGTAGGGGTTTCCCTCTAAAGCTGTACGGCCGGCCGCGGAATCGTCTTACAATCGAAAAATGACGACACCGATCCTGCATTTTTCACACGGTAACAGCTTCCCGGCCGGCAGCTACGCCAAGTTACTCGACCAGCTGCGCATGGACTTCGATATCCGCGCGGTCGACATGTACGGCCACGATCCGGCCTATCCGGTCAGCGACGGCTGGCCCAAGCTGGTCGAGCACCTGATCGCCACGCTCGAGAGCTATGGCGAGCCGGCCATCCTGGTCGGCCATTCGCTGGGCGGGATGCTGAGCATGATGGCGGCGCGCGAGCGCCCGGACCTGGTGCGCTGCGTGGTGATGCTCGATTCGCCGGTGGTGGCGGGCTGGCGCGCCATGCTGCTGCGGGTGGCGAAGAAGAAGCAGAGCTGGAGCGACTACTTTTCGCCGGCCCGCCTGTCGCGCCGGCGCCGCCATGTGTGGCCGAGCGTGCAGGCGGCCTACGACCATTTCATCTCCAAGCCGGTGTTCGCAAGCTGGGCGCCGGGCGTGCTGCACGACTACCTCGAACATGGCCTGCAACCGCACCCGGACGGCGTGCAGCTGCGCTTCTCGCGCGAGGTGGAGACCGAAATTTACCGCGGCCTGCCGCACCACCTGGGCAGCTTGATGGACAAAGGCTACCCGGTGCCGATCGGCTTCATCGCCGGTACCGAATCGGTGGAGCTGCGCCAGGCCGGGCTGGACGCCACGCGCAAGCTGGTGGGCGACAATTTTGCCGAAATCCCCGGCGGCGGCCATCTGTTCCCGATGGAGTCGCCCGAGCTGGCGGGCCGCCTGACGCGCGAGATGATCGCCAGATTGCTCGCGCAGCGCCAGGTTTGACGATTTCCCGGCGCGGCCAAGGCCGCGCCGGGAGGACCATATCAGCCGCCCGGATAGGGTGGAATCTGTCCGGCCTGCTCCGCGTCGGCCCCAGGCGCCGCATCCGGCAAGCCTGCGCTGGCGATCAGTCCACGCAGAAACACCAGGATCAAGCGTCCCGACGGATCGGGCCGTCCCCCCACTCTTTGCAGCGCCAGGCCATGCGTCAGCGCCATGAAGGCCCCCGCGAGCTCCTCCGGTTCGGCTGGCGGCGTGCGTCCGAGCATGGCGAACAGCCTGCCGACCACGCGGCCAAGCCCGGCCCGGTGCGCATCCCACACCGTCTGGTACTCGGCCGCGAACGTCGGGCTGCGATTGGCGTGCAGCTGCAGTTCGATCGACAGCATGCACCAGTCGGCATCGTTGTTGAGCGTGGCAGCCCAGGACTCCAGCTCGCTCAAAATCTGCTCCGGCGCGCGTCCGTCACTGTCGATGACGTTGGACAGGTGCGCGGCTTCGGCCTCCATATGCCCCCGCAGCAACTCCAAAAGAACCTCCTCCTTGCTGGCAAAGTTCGAGTAGAAGGCTCCCTGCGAATACCCCGCCTCATCGGCGATATCGCGGATCGACGTGCCTCCATAGCCGTTCGTGACAAACAGCTGCCGCGCGGTGTCGATCAGGCGCGCGCGCGTCTGGGCCTGGCTTTCCTCTCGCGACAAGCGCTTTCGTGGTGTGGTTGGACTCATACCCATAAAGATATCATATGAACTCTGGATACGGGATGAAATATTGCTTGACATGCCTGGATGCCTCACGCAAACTAAATATCACTTGAACTTTGAAACTCATCTGATATGAAAACAAACACCCAACTGAGGTCCGCCTTCGTCACCGGCGCGACTGGCCTGCTCGGCAACAACCTGGTGCGCGAGCTGATCGGGCGCGGCGTTTCCGTCAAGGCGCTGGTTCGCTCTCTGGACAAGGGCCGGCAACAATTCGGGGGGCTGGAAGGCATCGAACTGGTGCTGGGCGACATGGCGGACGTGTCCGCCTTCGCCGACAAGCTGCAAGGATGCGATGTCGTGTTTCACACGGCGGCCTTCTTCCGGGACAACTACAAGGGCGGCAGCCACTGGCAGGAACTCAAGCGCATCAATGTCGACGGGACCCGCTCGCTCATCGAACACGCTTACGGCGGCGGCGCCCGGCGTTTTGTCCAAACCTCATCGATTGCCGTGCTCAATGGCGAACCGGGCGCGCCCATCGACGAATCCTGCTTGCGCGAGCTGGACGATGCGGACGACTATTACCGCAGCAAGATATTGGCCGATCAAGCCGTGCTGCACTTTCTGGAAAACCACCCTGACATGCACGCCAGCCTGGTTCTGCCCGGGTGGATGTGGGGACCGGCGGACATCGGTCCGACCTCGTCGGGACAATTTGTCAACGATGTGGTGCTCGGCAAATTGCCGGGGCTGGTGCCAGGCAGTTTTTCCGTGGTCGACGCGCGCGACGTGGCGCAGGCGCATATCGCGGCGGCGCTGCACGGGCAACGCGGCGAACGGTACCTGGCGGCGGGCCGCCACATGACAATGCAGCAACTGGTGCCGATGCTGGGCAAGATCGCCGGCGTCAAGACGCCGGCGCGCGAACTGCCTTTACCCCTCCTGTACGCCTTGGCGGCGGTGCAGGAACTCTACGCGCGCATCACCGGCAAGCCTGTTCTGCTCGGCCTGGCCACAGTGCGCCTGATGGTCAAGGAAGCGGGACGCAGCCACTTCAACCACGCCAAGAGCGAGCGCGAACTCGCACTGAAGTTCAGGCCGCTTGAACAAACCGTGGCCGATACCGTCGCGTGGTATCGCACGCATGGCTGGTTTTGACGCAACGCCGGACGCAAGTGCAAAAACAGGGCGGCGATCTCCGCCGGCAAGGGCTTTTCGCGTAAAATCGCGGGAAATTCCAGCTTCGCCGCGCCGGTTTGGACCGCCGCTTCCGTGAACAAGGTCCCGGAAGCGGCCGCTGCGTACCCGGCGAAGCGAGCGCCATTTGACCTATTTTCTAATTTTGGAACCACACGTATGAGCATTAAATCCGATAAATGGATCCGCAAGATGGCGGCCGAAACGGGCATGATCGAGCCTTTTGAACCGGGCCAGATCAAGGAGCACGACGGCCAGCGCATCGTTTCGTACGGTACCTCGAGCTACGGCTACGATATCCGCTGCGCCGACGAGTTCAAGCTGTTCACCAATATCAACACCACCATCGTCGATCCGAAGAACTTCGACGAGAACAATTTCGTCGACGTCTCGGGCAAGGGCTTCTGCATCATTCCGCCCAATTCCTTCGCGCTGGCGCGCACCGTGGAGTACTTCCGCATCCCGCGCAACGTGCTCACCATCTGCCTGGGCAAGTCGACCTACGCGCGCTGCGGCATCATCGTCAACGTTACCCCGTTCGAGCCGGAATGGGAAGGGTTCGTGACGCTGGAGTTTTCCAATACCACGCCGCTGCCGGCCAAGATCTACGCCAACGAAGGCGTGGCGCAGGTGCTGTTCTTCGAATCGGACGAAGTGTGCGAAGTGTCGTACAAGGACCGTGGCGGCAAATACCAGGGCCAGGTCGGCGTGACCTTGCCGAAAGCCTGAGCATGGCGTAACAAGCCGCATGCATGAAAAAAAGGAACCCGAGGGTTCCTTTTTTGTTATGCGCAGGAGGCGCGGGCGCCTTCCGACGGTCATGCTTACTGGCGCACGCAGTCCACGAAGTAGCCGCGCTTGCCGTCGACTTCGCGCTTGACCAGGCCGTGCACGTCGGTCTCGAAGCCGGGGAAGCGCTCGTTGAAGTCGCGTGCGAAGCGCAGGTAGTCGACGATGGTCTTGTTGAAGCGCTCGCCCGGGATCAGGAGCGGAATGCCCGGCGGGTAAGGCGTCAGCAGGATCGCCGTGATACGCCCTTCCAGCTCTTCGATCGCGACCCGGTCGATTTCGCGGTGCGCCATCTTGGCGAAGGCGTCGGACGGCTTCATGGCCGGGATCATGTCGGACAGATACATCTCGGTGGTCAGGCGCGCCACGTCGTACGTCTTGTAGAAGTCGTGGATCTGCTGGCACAGGTCGCGCAGGCCCATCGCTTCGTAGCGCGGATTGGCTTGCGCGAACTCCGGCAGGATGCGCCACATCGGCTGGTTCTTGTCGTAGTCGTCCTTGAACTGCTGCAGCGCCGTGACCAGCGTGTTCCAGCGGCCCTTGGTGATCCCGATGGTGAACATGATGAAGAACGAGTACAGCCCGCACTTCTCGATGATCACGCCGTGTTCGGCCAGGTACTTGGTGACGATCGAGGCCGGAATGCCGGACTCGCCGAACACGCCGTCGAGCGACAGGCCGGGCGTGACCACGGTGGCCTTGATCGGATCGAGCATGTTGAAGCCGGGGGCGAGGTTGCCGAACCCGTGCCAGTCGTCCTCGGCGCGGATCATCCAGTCGTCCTGGGTGCCGATGCCTTCTTCCGAGAAGGTGTCCGGGCCCCAGACCTGGAACCACCAGTCGTTGCCGAATTCGGCGTCGACCTTTTTCATGGCGCGGCGGAAGTCGAGCGCTTCGAAGATCGATTCTTCCACCAGCGCGGTGCCGCCCGGCGCTTCCATCATGGCCGCGGCCACGTCGCACGAGGCGATGATCGAGTACTGCGGCGAGGTCGAGGTGTGCATCAGGTAGGCCTCGTTGAAGGCATCCTGGTCCAGCTTGACCGTCTCCGACTCGCGCACCAGCACTTGCGAGGCCTGCGACAGGCCCGCGAGCAGCTTGTGGGTCGACTGGGTCGAGAAGATCATCGATTCCTTGGCGCGCGGACGGTCCTTGCCGATCGCGTGCATGTTCTTGTAGAAGTCGTGGAAGGTCGCATGCGGCAGCCACGCTTCGTCGAAGTGCAGGGTGTCGATCTTACCGTCCAACATTTCGCGCAGCGTTTCGACGTTGTACACCACGCCGTCGTAGGTCGACTGGGTGATGGTCAGGATGCGCGGCTTCTTGTTGACGGCCTGGCGCGCAAACGGATTGGCTTCGATCTTGCGGGCGATCGATTCGGGGGTGAATTCTTCGAGCGGAATCGGGCCGATGATGCCGAGGTGGTTCCGGGTCGGCATCAGGAACACGGGAATCGCGCCGCACATGATGATCGAGTGCAGGATCGACTTGTGGCAGTTGCGGTCGACCACGACGATGTCGCCCGGGGCGACGGTCGAGTGCCACACCATCTTGTTCGAGGTCGAAGTGCCGTTGGTGACGAAGTAGCAGTGGTCGGCGTTGAAGATGCGCGCGGCGTTGCGCTCGGACTTGGCGACCGGGCCGGTGTGGTCGAGCAGCTGGCCGAGTTCTTCGACGGCGTTGCAGACGTCGGCGCGCAGCATGTTCTCGCCGAAAAACTGGTGGAACATCTGGCCGATTGGCGACTTCAGGAAGGCCACGCCGCCCGAGTGGCCGGGGCAGTGCCAGGAGTACGAACCGTCGTTGGCGTAGTTGACCAGCGCGCGGAAGAACGGCGGCGCCAGGCCGTCGAGGTAGGACTTGGCTTCGCGGATGATGTGGCGCGCCACGAATTCGGGCGTGTCCTCGAACATGTGGATGAAGCCGTGCAGTTCGCGCAGGATGTCGTTCGGGATGTGGCGCGAGGTGCGCGTTTCGCCGTAGATGTAGATCGGGATGTCCGAGTTCTTGTGGCGGATTTCCTTCACAAACGCGCGCAGCGCGATCAGGGCCGAATCGGTGTCTTCGATCGATCCGGTGCCGAATTCCTCGTCATCGATCGAGAGCACGAAGGCCGAGGCGCGCGACTGCTGCTGGGCGAACTGCGACAGGTCGCCGTAGCTGGTCACGCCAAGCACCTCCATGCCCTCTTTTTCCATCGCCTCGGCGAGCGCGCGGATACCGAGCCCGGAGGTGTTCTCGGAACGAAAATCCTCGTCGATAATGACGATTGGGAAACGAAATTTCATGGACAGCTCCAAAGCGAAGCGCCGTGAGGATGTCCACGCCTGTGCGGGACGCCGCTCACGGCACCGGTCAAAAAAAGAAGAAGCGGATTTTCGCAGAAATGGCGGCAATCCGGTGAAAAAACTTTTGCTAGATTAACTACAAGCGGGCAGTAGTGTCGCACACTATGGCCGCCATGGTGGCGGCGCCGTGAACGCGTGCCTTACAAGGGGCCGCGCAGCGCGCTCAAGGCGCTTTGGTATACGTCACGAAGGCGTAATCGACACCGCTGGCATCCGAATGATGCGCTTCGCGCGCGCTCTCGGACCAGACGGCCGGATCGAGCGGCGGGAAAAACGCATCGCAGTCGAAAGTGGCCGCGATCTCGGTGACGATCACGGTCTGCGCCAGCGCCAGGGTTTGCGCGTAAATCTGCGCGCCGCCGATCACGAAGGCCGGCGCATCGCCCGCCAGCGCGATCGCATGCGGCAGCGACAGGGCGCGTTCGACGCCGTCGCGCTGCCAGTCCACATCGGTGGTGACGACGATGTTGCGGCGGTTCGGCAGCGGGCGGCCGATCGAGTCGAACGTCTTGCGGCCCATGATGATCGGATGGCCCGTGGTCAGGCGCTTGAAGTGCGCCAGGTCTTCCGGCAGGCGCCAGGGCAGGGTGTTGTCGATGCCGATGCCGCGCGCGGCGTCCATCGCGACGATGAGGGTCAGTGTGCTCATAAAGCCTTAGTGTTTCGAAACAAATCGGAAGGTCGCCATTATGGTCCAAAACGGCGGATTCGCAAGATGCGGACACCGGCTACAGTGTTTCAGAATTGTGAAATCGGCGATTCGTAAGTAAGAAAATCTCACACACTCTCACGCTTGTGTTGCCTGTATGCCCTTAATTTCAAAGGGGAAATTGACTAAGTAAAAACTAAGTGTTGGGTTAAAACGTCACATATCAATTTCTGTGTGGCAACTTCGTTGTTTGCTGTATCGTCTTCCAACACCCGCAACAACGTCCGTGGGATTAGCAGGTTTTCTTGACGATACGCAAAGAAATCCTCGCTAGAGCCAGCCGAGCTTGCCATACGTCTTGGAGATCCGATGAAGCACCCACTCAGTAACAGCAGCAGCGCAGCTCCGCGCGCCACCCTGGCATTAGCGGACGGCACGCTGTTCGAAGGCCGCGCCATCGGCGCCGCCGGCCAGGCCAGCGGCGAAGTTGTGTTCAACACCGCCATGACCGGCTACCAGGAAGTGCTGACCGATCCGAGCTACGCGCGCCAGATCGTCACCTTGACCTATCCGCACATCGGCAACACCGGCATCAACAGCGAAGACGGCGAATCGGCCCGGGTGCAGGCCGCCGGCCTGGTGATCCGCGACCTGCCTTTGCTGGCCTCGAATTTCCGCTCGACCCAGAGCCTGTCCGACTACCTCGCGCAGCAGAACGTGGTGGCCATTGCCGATATCGATACCCGCAAGCTCACCCGCCTGCTGCGCGAAAAAGGTGCGCAGAACGGCGCCATCGTCGTCGCTGCCGAACCCGGGCAGGCGCTGGCGCTGGCGCGCGCATTTCCCGGCCTCGATGGCATGGACCTGGCGCGCGTGGTCTCCACACAAGTGCCCTACGAATGGCTTGAAGGCCCGTGGCGGCTCGGCGCCGGCTTCCCCGCGCAGCTTGCGCCGCATCTGCACGTGGTCGCGTACGACTACGGCGTGAAAACCAATATCCTGCGCATGCTGGCCGGGCGCGGCTGCCGCGTCACGGTACTGCCCGCGCAGGCGAGCGCGCAGGATGCGCTGGCGCTGAAACCCGACGGCATCTTCCTGTCGAACGGCCCCGGCGACCCGCAGGCCTGCGGCTACGCCATCGACGCGGCGCGCATTCTGATCGACAGCGGCACGCCGGTGTTCGGCATCTGCCTCGGGCACCAGATCATGGCGCTGGCCTCGGGCGCGCGCACGGTCAAGATGAAATTCGGCCACCGCGGCGCCAATCACCCGGTTCAGGACCTCGATACTGGAAAGGTTTCTATCACCTCCCAGAACCACGGCTTCGCGGTCGATGCCGCCACCTTGCCGGCCAACTGCCGGGTCACCCACGTGTCGCTGTTCGACGGTACCCTGCAGGGTTTCGAGCGCGTGGACAAGCCGGCTTTCTGCTTCCAGGGCCACCCCGAAGCTTCCCCCGGCCCGCACGACCTGGCCGTGTTGTTCGACCGTTTTGTCACCCTGATGGAAAGTAGTAAACATGCCTAAGCGCTCAGATATCCGCAGCATCCTGATCATCGGCGCCGGCCCGATCGTGATCGGCCAGGCGTGCGAGTTCGATTATTCCGGGGCGCAGGCCTGCAAGGCGCTGCGCGAGGAGGGCTACCGGGTCATCCTCGTCAACAGCAACCCGGCCACCATCATGACCGACCCCGAGATGGCCGACGCCACCTACATCGAGCCGATCGCCTGGGAAGTGGTGGCGCGCATCATCGCCAAAGAACGTCCCGACGCCATCCTGCCGACCATGGGCGGGCAGACCGCGCTCAATTGCGCGCTCGACCTGCACCGCCATGGCGTGCTGGCCCAATTCGGCGTGGAGCTGATCGGCGCCACGCCCGACGCCATCGACAAGGCCGAGGACCGCGCCAAGTTCAAGGCCGCCATGACCGCCATCGGGCTGGCATCGGCCCGTTCGGGCGTGGCGCACAGCATGGCCGAAGCCTGGGAAGCGCAGGCGGTGCTCGGCTTTCCGGTCGTGATCCGGCCGTCGTTCACCATGGGCGGCAGCGGCGGCGGCATCGCCTACGACGCCGCGCAGTTCCACACCATTTGCCAGCGCGGGCTGGAACTGTCGCCAACGTGCGAGCTGCTGATCGAAGAATCGCTGCTCGGCTGGAAAGAGTTCGAGATGGAAGTCGTGCGCGACAAGCTTGACAACTGCATCATCGTCTGCTCCATCGAAAACCTGGACCCGATGGGCGTGCATACGGGCGACTCGATCACCGTGGCGCCAGCGCAGACGCTGACCGACAAGGAATACCAGATCATGCGCAACGCCTCGGTGGCGGTACTGCGCGAAGTGGGCGTGGACACCGGCGGCTCGAACGTGCAATTCGCGGTCAATCCGGCGGACGGGCGCCTGATCGTCATCGAAATGAATCCGCGCGTCTCGCGCTCGTCGGCGCTGGCCAGCAAAGCGACCGGGTTCCCGATTGCGCGCGTGGCGGCCAAGCTGGCGGTTGGTTTCACGCTCGACGAACTGCGCAACGAGATCACCGGCGGCGCCATGCCGGCCTCGTTCGAGCCGTCGATCGACTACGTGGTGACCAAGATCCCGCGCTTCGCCTTCGAAAAATTCCCGGGCGCCGACGAACACCTGACCACCCAGATGAAGTCCGTCGGCGAAGTCATGGCCATCGGGCGCACCTTCCAGGAGTCGTTCCAGAAAGCCCTGCGCGGTCTCGACATCGGGGTCGACGGCGTGCGCCGCGACGGCATGCGGACCGGGCGCGCCGTCATCGAAGAGGAATTGCGCAAACCGGGGCCGGACCGCATCTGGTACGTGGGCGAAGCGTTCGCCCAGGGTCACACGCTCGACGAAGTGCACGCCTGCAGCGCGATCGACCCGTGGTTCCTGGCGCAGATCCACGACCTGGTCGAGATCGAGCTGTGGATCGAACAGCAAACCCTGGCCGCGCTGGACAAGCCGGTCATGGTCCGGCTCAAGCAGCAGGGTTTCGGCGACCGCCGCCTGGCCGCGCTGCTGGGCGAGAGCGAGCAGGCGGTGCGCGAGGCGCGCCATGCGCTTGGGGTGCGGCCCGTGTACAAGCGGGTCGACACCTGCGCGGCCGAATTTGCGACCAGTACCGCCTATCTGTACTCGACCTACGACGAACAGTGCGAAGCGGCGCCGAGCGCGCGCAGCAAGATGATGGTGCTCGGCGGTGGCCCGAACCGCATCGGCCAGGGCATCGAATTCGACTACTGCTGCGTGCACGCGGCCATGGCCCTGCGCGAGGATGGCTACGAAACCATCATGGTCAACTGCAATCCCGAAACCGTATCGACCGACTTCGACACCTCCGACCGCCTGTATTTCGAACCGGTGACCCTGGAAGACGTGCTGGAAATTGTGGCCCTCGAACAGCCGGCCGGCGTGATCGTGCAGTACGGCGGCCAGACCCCTTTGCGGCTGGCGCTGGCGCTGGCGCTGGAAGCGGCCGGGGTGCCGGTCATCGGTACCTCGCCCGACATGATCGACGCCGCCGAAGACCGCGAGCGTTTCCAGCAATTCCTGCAAAAGCTCGACCTGCGCCAGCCGCAGAACCGCACCGCGCGCACCGAGCCTGAAGCGGTGCGCCTGGCCGGCGAGATCGGCTACCCGCTGGTGGTGCGGCCCTCGTATGTGCTGGGCGGGCGCGCGATGGAGATCGTGCACGAGCGGGCCGACCTGGAACGCTACATGCGCGAAGCGGTCAAGGTCTCGCACGATTCGCCGGTGCTGCTGGACCGCTTCCTGAACGACGCCATCGAGGTCGACGTCGACTGCATCTGCGACGGCGAACGCACGCTCATCGGCGGCGTGATGGAGCATATCGAGCAGGCCGGCATTCACTCGGGCGACTCGGCCTGCTCGCTGCCGCCGCATTCGCTGAGCGAGGCCACGGTGCGCGAGATCAAGCGCCAGACCGCACTGATGGCGAAGGAACTGAACGTGGTGGGCCTGATGAACGTGCAGTTCGCGGTCCAGCAAAAACGCGTTGACGCGCGCGTGCACGATGTCGTGTACGTCCTCGAAGTCAATCCGCGCGCTTCGCGCACCGTGCCGTTCGTATCCAAGGCCACCGGCCTGCAACTGGCAAAAATCGCCGCGCGCTGCATGGCCGGGCAGTCGCTTGCGAGCCAGGGCGTGTTCGATGAAGCGGTGGCGCCGTGCTTTTCCGTCAAGGAAGCCGTGTTCCCGTTCGCCAAATTCCCCGGCGTGGACACCATCCTCAGCCCCGAAATGAAATCGACCGGTGAAGCGATGGGCGTCGGCCCCACCTTCGGCGAAGCGTACTTCAAGGCCCAGCTCGGCGCCTCGGTCAAGGTGCCGCGCGACGGCCTGGTGTACCTGCGCGTCAAGCGCGGCGACCAGGCGCGCACCGTGGCGCTGGCGCGGCATCTGCTTGGCGCCGGCTTCACCCTGTGCGCGAGCCTGGTGACGGCGAGCGTGGTCCGGGCCGCAGGCATGGAGGTCGAGGAGGTCGACGAAGCCGCCATCCTGGAGCGCCTGGCCGCGCGCAGGATCGCCATGATGGTCCTGACGGTCGACGAGAAACGCAGCGCCGTGGTGGCTTCGCGGCCGCTGCGGGTCGCCGCGCTGGCCGCCGGCACGGTGGTCTGCACCACCATCGCCGCCGCCGAATCCATGTTCGAAGCCACTCTCCACGCCGACAGCTACGGCCTGGCATCGCTGCAGGAACTGCACGGCAAGCGGGTCGAGGTTCCACCGGCGCCGCGCGCGCGCGCCGTCCCCGGCGCCGCCGACCTGGCGGCGGCGTCCATCGTCCTGCCCGAACGGCGTGCCGGGTCGCGCGAACCGGCGGCCGGCGCCACGCCGCTCAAGCTGTTCATCCGCCAGCCATTCACCGAATCGGACGCCGCGCAGCAGCGCCTGATCGGCGACATCATGGCGCTGATCGACAGCGCCAACGGCCTGCCGCACCCGTTCGACTACCTGACCGGCACCCGCGCCGAAAGCGCGGACACCTTCAAGAAGTCGTTCGAGCGCGATTATCACCTGCCGTTCACGCCGAAGAACTTCCGCGACCACCGTCTGGGCCTGCTCGACCATGCCGATGCGGTGGTCAACATCCGGGTCGGCATGAGCGAGAGCAGCGCCTTCGAGCTCGGTTACCACATCTTCAAGGGCCGCTGCACACCGGTGCTGTTCCTGGTGTGGAAGCACGCGCCGATCAAGACCACCCTGATCCGCGAATTGCAGGACCTGTGCGACGTCACCTATCTCGAATTCGAGCATGTGGACGAACTGCGCAAAGGCACTCACGCATTTTTCAGCACCATCCGGCGCGGCACGAGCAACGCCACAATACACAGTCACAAGGAGAAAGCATGTTCGCCAATCTAAAAATCAGGACACTCGTCATCGGTGTCCTTGGCTTCCTCATCGTGCTGATGGTTACCATCGGCGCCATGGGTATTTACAGCGGCCGCCATGCGGTCGGCCTGCTACGCGACGTTACCGTCGAAGACCAGCGCAACATCAACGTGCAGACGGCCGTGCGTCTTGAAATGGAACTCAATCGCAGCCAGATACTGCAAGCGCTCCAGCATAATCCGGCGCTGTCGTGGGCGCAGCTGCACGACCACCCGCTGGCGGTCCACTTCGACCAGATCGATGCCATCGCCGGCCGCACCGCCAAGCGCTGGGAAGAGTATATCGCCGCCATCAAGACGCCCGAAGAAAAGCGCCTTGCCGAAGAGTGGTACGCCAAGAGCGACGGACTGGGAATCGAGAACGTGCGGGCGGCGGCCGCATTCATCAAGGCCGAAAAGTGGGACGACGCCGAAACGGTCCTGATCAAGAAGATCAACCCGGGCTACCGGATCGGCGACGCCACCCTGGCCAACCTCAAGGAGCTGGCCGCCAAGCGCGTCAAGGCCGACGACGAGATGGTCAACGCCAGCCTGGCGCGCATCGCCTACGGCATGGCCGGCATCCTGCTGCTCGGCGTGGTCCTGGGCATCGCGGTCGGCTGGGCACTGGTGCGCGCCATTTCGGCGCCGCTGCAGGAAGCCATGCAGATCGCCATGCGCGTCGCCGACGGCGACCTGACCGGCCGGATTGTCACGCACAGCCGCAACGAAATCGGCGCCTTGCTGGGCGCGATGGACAAGATGAAATCGAACCTGGCGCAGATCGTCTCGGAGGTGCGCAACAGCACCGACACCATTTCGAGCGCATCGAGCGAAATCGCGGCGGGGAACACCGACCTGTCGGACCGCACCAGCTCCCAGGCCAGTTCGCTGGAGCAGACCGCGGCGTCGATGGAAGAACTGACCTCCACCGTGCGCCAGAACGCCGACAATGCGCGTCAGGCCAATGTGCTGGCCATGCCGGCCTCGGAAGTGGCCAGCAAGGGCGGGCTGGTGGTCGCGCAAGTGGTCGAGACCATGGGTTCGATCAACGCCTCGTCCAAAAAGATCGTCGACATCATCGCCGTCATCGACGGCATCGCCTTCCAGACCAATATCCTTGCCCTCAATGCGGCGGTGGAAGCGGCGCGCGCGGGCGAGCAGGGACGCGGCTTCGCGGTGGTGGCATCGGAGGTGCGCAACCTGGCGCAGCGTTCGGCCGGCGCCGCCAAGGAAATCAAGCAGCTGATCGGCGACTCGGTCGACAAGGTCGACAGCGGCGCCAAGCTGGTCGACCAGGCCGGCCTGACGATGCAGGAAATCGTCACCAGCATCCATCGGGTCACCGACATCATGGGCGAAATCACCACCGCCAGCGCCGAGCAGACGGCCGGCATCGACCAGATCAACGAAGCGGTCGGGCAGATGGATTCGATCACCCAGCAAAACGTGGCCCTGGTCGAAGAAGCCGCGGCGGCGGCCGGCCTGCTGCAAGAGCAAGCCGGTACGCTGACGCAGGTGGTCAGTGTGTTCAAGCTCGATGGAGCGGCCGCCTCGCTGGCGGCGCCGCGCTCGGCCAAGCCGCGCAAGGCAGTCGCGCTGGCACCGCGCGCAGCGGGCAAGCCGGCGCCTGCGGCGCGCAAGCTGGCCGCGCCTGCGCCGGCGCCGCACAAGCGCGCGCTCGCCAGCACGGCCGCCGCATCGGACTGGGAAGAATTCTGACGCGCTCGCGCGCGGACTGCGCGGACGGGCGCCCCTATGCGGCGTCCGGTACGGCGTCCGGTAAGGCGTCCGGTAAGGCGCCCGTCCGTTTTTGTAACAAACTGTCATTGATCCATATCATTGACGATTCACCTTTCGCTGCGGGTGAACCGGTGTCACATACAAACAGTTGGTTTAAGAAGACAAGCGGCAAATCTTCGATGTAAGGCATTATTTCTTTCAGGTATCGTGATTCTCGACAGGCAGCGTGGGCACTTCAACCCGCCACGCGCCGTGCCGAAGCACCTCACTGGGAGACTGTATGAAGCACCCGCTCAGCGGCTCGGGCTCGCGCCCCGGTGCCATTCTCGCACTTGCCGATGGCACGCTATTTCATGGCAGCGCCATCGGCGCGCCCGGCCGGACCAGCGGCGAAATCGTCTTCAACACCGCCATGACCGGGTATCAGGAAATCCTGACCGACCCCAGTTACGCGCGCCAGATCGTCACGCTCACCTATCCGCACATCGGCAACACCGGCGTCAACACGCAGGACTGCGAATCGGCGCGGGTGCATGCGGCGGGGCTGGTCATCAGGGACCTGGCGCTGCTGGCGTCTAACTTCAGGAGCAGCACCAGCCTGTCCGATTACCTGGCCGCGCATGGCGTGATCGCGATCGCCGGCATCGATACCCGCAAGCTGACGCGCCTGCTGCGCGACGGCGGGGCGCAGCACGGCGCCATCGTCAGCGGCGACGATCCGCAGCCGGCGCTGGCACTGGCGCGCGCCTTCGACGGCCTGGCCGGCGCCGACCTGGCGCGCCTGGTGACCACGCAAGCGGCCTACGAATGGGACCAGACGGTGTGGCAGCCGGGGACCGGATTCGGGCGCCGCCAGCGCGCGCACCTGCACGTCGCCGCCATCGATTTCGGTATCAAATCGAACATCCTGCGCATGCTCGCCGAGCGCGGCTGCAGGATCACCGTGCTGCCCGCCACGACCTGCGCGGCGGACGTGCTGGCGCTCGGCGCCGACGGCGTCTTCCTCTCCAACGGCCCGGGCGACCCGGCCGCCTGCGATTACGCGATCGAGGCCGCGCGCGCCTTGATCGACAGCGGCACGCCGGTGTTCGGCATCTGCCTCGGGCACCAGATCATGGCGCTGGCCTCGGGCGCGCGCACGGTCAAGATGAAGTTCGGCCACCGCGGCGCCAACCACCCGGTGCAAGAACTGGCCAGCGGCAAGGTGGCGATCACATCGCAGAACCACGGCTTCGCGGTCGATGCCGCGACCTTGCCGGCCAACTGCCGGGTCACCCACGTGTCGCTGTTCGACCGCACCCTTCAGGGTTTCGAGCGCGTGGACAAACCGGCCTTCTGCTTCCAGGGCCACCCCGAAGCTTCTCCCGGCCCGCACGATACGGCTGGCCTGTTCGACCGCTTCGTGACCATGATGGAGGATTGCAAACATGCCTAAGCGCGCAGATATCCGCAGCATCCTGATCATCGGCGCCGGCCCGATCGTGATCGGCCAGGCGTGCGAGTTCGATTACGCCGGGGCCCAGGCCTGCAAGGCGCTGCGCGAGGAGGGCTACAAGGTCATCCTCGTCAACAGCAACCCGGCCACCATCATGACCGACCCGGACATGGCCGACGTCACCTACATCGAGCCGATTGCCTGGGAAGTGGTGGCGCGCATCATCGCCAAAGAACGTCCCGACGCCATCCTGCCGACCATGGGCGGGCAGACCGCGCTCAATTGCGCGCTCGACCTGCACCGCCATGGCGTGCTGGCCGAATTCGGCGTGGAGCTGATCGGCGCCACGCCCGACGCGATCGACAAGGCCGAGGACCGCGCCAAGTTCAAGGCCGCCATGACCGCCATCGGGCTGGCGTCGGCCCGTTCGGGCGTGGCGCACAGCATGGCCGAAGCCTGGGAGGCGCAGGCGGCGCTTGGCTTTCCGGTCGTGATCCGGCCGTCGTTCACCATGGGCGGCAGCGGCGGCGGCATCGCCTACGACGCCGCGCAGTTCCACACCATCTGCCAGCGCGGGCTGGAACTGTCGCCAACGTGCGAGCTGCTGATCGAAGAATCGCTGCTCGGCTGGAAAGAGTTCGAGATGGAAGTCGTGCGCGACAAGGCGGACAACTGCATCATCGTCTGCTCCATCGAAAACCTGGACCCGATGGGCGTGCACACGGGCGACTCGATCACCGTGGCGCCAGCGCAGACGCTGACCGACAAGGAATACCAGATCATGCGCAACGCCAGCCTGGCGGTGCTGCGTGAAGTGGGCGTGGACACCGGCGGCTCGAACGTGCAGTTCGCGGTCAATCCGGCGGACGGGCGCCTGATCGTCGTCGAAATGAATCCGCGCGTCTCGCGCTCGTCGGCGCTGGCCAGCAAAGCGACCGGGTTCCCGATTGCGCGCGTGGCGGCCAAGCTGGCGGTTGGTTTCACGCTCGACGAACTGCGCAACGAGATCACCGGCGGCGCCATGCCGGCCTCGTTCGAGCCGTCGATCGACTACGTGGTGACCAAGATCCCGCGCTTCGCCTTCGAAAAATTCCCGGGCGCCGACGAACACCTGACCACCCAGATGAAGTCCGTCGGCGAAGTCATGGCCATCGGGCGCACCTTCCAGGAGTCGTTCCAGAAAGCCCTGCGCGGTCTCGACATCGGGGTCGACGGCGTGCGCCGCGACGGCATGCGGACCGGGCGCGCCGTCATCGAAGAGGAATTGCGCAAACCGGGGCCGGACCGCATCTGGTACGTGGGCGAAGCGTTCGCCCAGGGTCACACGCTCGACGAAGTGCACGCCTGCAGCGCGATCGACCCGTGGTTCCTGGCGCAGATCCACGACCTGGTCGAGATCGAGCTGTGGATCGAACAGCAAACCCTGGCCGCGCTGGACAAGCCGGTCATGGTCCGGCTCAAGCAGCAGGGTTTCGGCGACCGCCGCCTGGCCGCGCTGCTGGGCGAAAGCGAGCAGGCGGTGCGCGAGGCGCGCCACGCGCTCGGCGTGCGGCCCGTGTACAAGCGGGTCGACACTTGCGCCGGCGAATTCGCCACCACCACGGCCTATCTGTATTCGACCTACGACGAGCAGTGCGAAGCGGCGCCCAGCGAGCGGCGCAAGATGATGGTGCTCGGCGGTGGCCCGAACCGCATCGGGCAGGGCATCGAATTCGACTACTGCTGCGTGCACGCGGCCATGGCCCTGCGCGAGGATGGCTACGAGACCATCATGGTCAACTGCAATCCCGAAACCGTGTCGACCGACTTCGACACCTCCGACCGCCTGTATTTCGAACCGGTGACGCTGGAGGACGTGCTGGAGATCGTCGCCATCGAACGGCCCGAAGGCGTGATCGTGCAGTTCGGCGGCCAGACCCCGCTCAAACTCGCCCTGGCGCTGGAAGCGGCCGGGGTGCCCGTCATCGGCACCTCGCCCGACATGATCGACGCCGCCGAAGACCGCGAACGCTTCCAGCGCATGCTGCAAGGGATCGACCTGCGCCAGCCGCGCAACCGCACCGCGCGCTCGGAGCAGGAAGCGGTGCGCATGGCCGCCGACATCGGCTACCCGCTGGTGGTGCGGCCCTCGTATGTGCTGGGCGGGCGCGCCATGGAAATCGTGCACGAAGCGGCCGACCTGGAACGCTACATGCGCGAAGCGGTCAAGGTCTCGCACGATTCGCCGGTGCTGCTGGACCGCTTCCTGGACGACGCCATCGAGGTCGATGTCGACTGCGTGGCGGACGGCAGCCGGGTGGTGATCGGCGGCGTGATGGAACATGTCGAGCAGGCCGGCATTCACTCGGGCGACTCGGCCTGTTCGCTTCCGCCGCATTCGCTGAGCGAAGCCACGGTACTTGAAATCAAGCGCCAGACGGCCCTCATGGCGACCCGGCTGAACGTGGTCGGCCTGATGAACGTGCAGTTCGCGGTGCAGCAGTTGCGGGTCGACGCGCGCCTGCTGGACTTTGTGTACGTACTCGAAGTGAACCCGCGCGCCTCGCGCACCGTGCCGTTCGTGTCCAAGGCCACCGGCCTGCCGCTGGCAAAAATCGCGGCGCGTTGCATGGCCGGGCGCTCGCTCGACCAGCAGGGCGTGCATGAAGCGCCGGCGCCGCGCTTCTGCGTCAAGGAAGCCGTGTTCCCGTTCGCTAAATTCCCCGGCGTCGACACCATCCTCAGTCCCGAAATGAAGTCGACCGGCGAAGTGATGGGCGTCGGCTCCACCTTCGGCGAATCGTTCTTCAAGGCGCAACTGGGGGCATCGGTCAACGCGCCCACCTGCGGGCGCGTCTACCTGCGCGTGCGGCGCGGCGACCAGGCGCGCGCGGTGGCGCTGGCACGGCGCCTGGCGGACGCCGGCTTCACCCTGTGCGCCAGCCTGGTGACGGCGACCGTCATCCGCGCCGCCGACATCGAGGTCGACGAGATCGACGACGCGGCGGTGCTGGCGGCGCTGGCGGCGCGCGAACTGGCCATGGTGGTGCTGACCGTGGACGAACGGCGCAGTGCGGTGCTTGCCTCGCAGGCGCTGCGGGTGGCCGCGCTGGCCGCCGGCGCGGTGGTGTGCACCACCATCGCCGGCGCCGAAAGCATGTTCGAGGCGAGCCTGCATGCGGCCAGCTTCGGCCTGGTGTCGCTGCAGGAGCTGCACGGCACGCCCGCCCTGGCCGCGCCATCGCCCACGGCGCGGCCAAGTCCCACGGCGGCCGACCTGCTGGCGGCCGCCGCCACGCTGCCCGAGCGGCGCCGCCAGGCGCGCCAGCGCACGGTCGGCGCGCCCCCGCTCAAGCTGTTCATCCGCCAGCCCTTCACCGAATCGGACGCCGCCCAGCAGCATCTGGTCGGCCAGGTACTGCACCTGATCGACAGCGCCAACGGCCTGCCGTACCCGTTCGACTACCTGACCGGCACCAAGGCCGAAAGCGCCGATACCTTCAAGAAGTCGTTCGAGCGCGATACCGGCCTGCCGTTCACGCCCAAGCACTTCCGCGACCACCGGCTTGGATTGCTCGACCAGGCCGACGCGCTGGTCAACATCCGGGTCGGCATGAGCGAGAGCAGCGCTTTCGAGCTGGGTTACCACATCTTCCGCGGCCGCCGCACGCCGGTGCTGTTTTTGGTGTGGAAGGAAGCGCCGATCAAGACCACCCTGATTCGCGAACTGCAGGACCTGTGCGACGTCACCTATCTGGAGTTCGGGCATGTGGACGGACTGCGGGCCGGCATCCAGGCATTTTTCGCGCGCGTACGGCCCGCCGCCGCAGATTAGTACCGCAGCCGGTGCGCATGGTGCGCGCCGGCCTTTCAACGCTTCGCTTCGGAACAGCAATTCAAGGAGTATCGAATGTTCGACAACATCAGCATCAAAAACCTCGTCACCGGGGTTCTCGGCTTCCTGATCTTGCTGCTGGTGGCGGTTGGCGCCACGGGCATCTACAGCGCCGGCCATTCTGTCGCCCTGATCCGCGACGTCACGCTCGAAGACTACAAAAACAGCTCGGTGCAGGCGGCCAGCCGGCTCGAGATGGAACTCAATCGCAGCCAGATCCTGCAAGCGCTCCAGCATAACCCGATACTGCCCTCGTCGCAGTTGCACGACCATGCCCTTAGCGTGCATTTCGACCAGATCGAGGCGATTGCGGAGCGCGCCACCAAGCGCTGGAAGGAATATATGGCCGCCATCAAATCGCCGGAAGAGAAGCGCCTGGCCGAGGAATGGTTTGCCAAAAGCGACGGGCTGGGACTGGAACACATCCGCTCCACGGCGGCCCTGATCAAGGCCGGCAAATGGGTCGACGCCGAACATGTGCTGATCAAGAAGATCAACCCGACCTACCGCGTGGGCGACGCGGCGATGGAGCGCATGAAGGAAGCCATCGCCACGCGCGTCAACAGCGATGAAGTGCGCGTCAAGCAAGAACTCGAGCACACCGCCTACGCCATGGTGGCGGTGCTGGTCGTCGGCGTGGTGCTCGGGATCGCGGTGGGCTGGGCGCTGCTGCGCGCGATTTCGCTGCCGCTCAAGGAAGCGATGCGGATCGCGGTGCGCGTGGCGGACGGCGACCTGACCGGCAAGATCGGCAAGCACGGACGCAATGAAATCGGCGCCTTGCTCGGTGCGATGGACAAGATGAAATCGAACCTGGCGCAGATCGTCCTTGAGGTGCGCGGCAGCACCGACACCATTTCCAGCGCGGCGGGCGAAATCGCGGCCGGTAACACCGACCTGTCGGACCGCACCAGCTCCCAGGCCAGTTCGCTGGAACAGACAGCCGCCTCGATGGAGGAATTGACCAGCACCGTGCGCCAGAACGCCGATAATGCGCGCCAGGCCAATGTGCTGGCGCAGTCGGCGTCGGAAGTGGCGACCAAGGGTGGCGTGGTGGTGGCCCAGGTGGTCGAGACCATGGGCTCGATCAACGCCTCGTCCAAGAAGATCGTCGACATCATTGCCGTCATCGACGGCATCGCCTTCCAGACCAATATCCTCGCGCTCAATGCGGCGGTGGAAGCGGCGCGCGCCGGCGAGCAGGGACGCGGCTTCGCGGTGGTGGCATCGGAGGTGCGCAACCTGGCGCAACGTTCGGCCGGCGCCGCCAAGGAAATCAAGCAGCTGATCGGCGACTCGGTCGACAAGGTCGACAGCGGCGCCAAGCTGGTCGACCAGGCTGGCGTGACGATGCAGGAAATCGTCACCAGCATCGCCCGCGTGACCGACATCATGGGCGAAATCACCACCGCCAGCGCCGAGCAGACGGCCGGCATCGACCAGATCAACGAAGCGGTCGGACAGATGGATTCGATCACCCAGCAAAACGTGGGCCTGGTCGAGGAAGCCGCGGCGGCGGCCGGCCTGCTGCGCGAACAGGCTGGCGCGCTGACGCAGGTGGTCAGCGTGTTCAAGGTCGATGGTGCGCCGGCGCGGGCGCCGCAGGAGGTGCGCACGGCGCCGGCGCGCAAGCCGGCAACCGCAGCCGCGCGCCTGGCCGGCAAACCGCAGCCGCCAGCACCCAGGGCCGGCGCACCGAAAGCAGCCGCATCGAAGGCAGCCGCCCCGAGGCGCGCGGCCAGCGCCGCGGTCGAAGCGGATTGGGAAGAGTTTTAAGTGTAAGAAAGCGCCCGCGGGCGCTTTCTTACACCGCGACCGGCGCCTTGATGTGCGGGTGCGATTCGTAGCCGACGACCTCGAAGTCCTCGAACTTGTAGTCGAACAGCGAGTCCGGCTTGCGCTTGATGACCAGGCGCGGGAGCGCGAACGGCGCGCGCGCCAGTTGCAGGTCGACCTGCTCCATGTGGTTCGAATACAAGTGGCAGTCGCCGCCGGTCCAGACGAAGTCGCCCACTTCCAGGCCGGCCTGCTGGGCCATCATGTGGGTCAGGATCGCATACGACGCGATATTGAACGGCACGCCCAGAAAAATGTCGGCGCTGCGCTGATACAGCTGGCACGACAGCTTGCCGTCGGCCACATAGAACTGGAACAGCGCGTGGCAAGGGGGCAGCTTCATGTTCGGGATATCGGCCACGTTCCAGGCCGAGACGATCATGCGGCGCGAGTCGGGATTGTTCCTGATCTGCTCCATCACCTGCGAGATCTGGTCGATATGTTCGCCGCCCGGGGCCGGCCAGCTGCGCCACTGGTAGCCGTAGATGGGACCGAGGTCGCCATTGGCGTCGGCCCAGTCGTCCCAGATACTGACGCCGTTGTCCTTGAGGTAGCCGATATTGGTGGAGCCGGCCAGGAACCAGATCAATTCATGGATGATGGATTTGAGATGCACCTTCTTGGTGGTCACCAAGGGAAACCCGTCCTGCAGGTTGAAGCGCATCTGATGGCCGAAGACGGAGCGCGTACCGGTGCCGGTGCGGTCGGTTTTTTCGGTGCCATGGTCTTTCACATGGCGCATGAAGTCGAGGTATTGGCGCATCGCTAAAACTCCGTATTATAGTTCAACCGTATCTTATTGGCCTGCCAGGGCCCGCGCCAGCAGTTCGACGCTGTCGCGCACGCGCTGGTCGGGCAGGGCGGCGAGGTTCTCGCCGACGTACAGTTCCACCACGCTGGTGTCGGCCAGCGCGCCATGGGCGGCGCGGCCGAACAGCCATATCTGGTGCTCGTGTGCGATGCGGTTGCGGATCTCCAGCGCCCGTTCGCGCGCCACCGGCAGGTGCAGGTGCAGCATGTTCGCCTGCGGGCGCGCCGGATTGACGCGCAGCGCCGGAAAGTCGCGCAGCACCTCGTACAGCCACTCGGTGCGGCGGAAGTAATGCGGCATCGCGGCCAGGCGCGCGTCGAACTGCATCGCCGCCGCCACCACGTAGGGCGAGCGGTGGATCACATTGCCGCCTTCGCGGCGGAACCACTCGGCGGCGCGTTCGACGAACGCGCGGCGCCCGGCCAGCATGGCGCCACCGAGGCCGCCGATGCCCTTGTACAGCGAGACATAGACCGAATCGAAGCCGGCGGCGATCTCGCGCAGCGGGCGCTTGAAGGCGGCGGCTGCTTCCCACAGTCGCGCGCCATCCATGTGCAGGTGCGCGTTGCGGGTGCGGCAGTGGGCCTTGATCGCCTCGAGCTCCTCCCACGGCGGATTTTGTCCGCCGATTTCGCGCATCGGGATTTCGATGGCGACGGCGCCGAGTTTGTCGGGAATGGCGCGCAAGTCCGCGCTCGACCAGGGGCGGTGGCGGTCACCCGTCTGCAGCGCCTGGAAGTGCCCGAGCAGCTGGTAGTTCGATTTTTCGTGGACGAGGATGTGCGAGGTCGGATGGAGCGCGACCAACTGGCTGGCGCGGTCCTCGCAGGCCAGGCGCAGCGCTGTCGCCTGGGCCATGGTCCCGCTGATGCAGAACACGGCCGCCTCGAAGCCGAGCAGGTCGGCGATTTTCTGCTCGAACGCCTCGATCAGCGCACCGTTGCCGTAGACGTCGTGGGCGACGCGATTATCCTCGCACCACGCGGCCATGGCGGCGAACATCTGCGCCGGCGTGCGCACCCGATGGCCCGGCAACACCGTATGGCACTGTTGAAACAACTCCGCATCCGTCACCACGCTCTCCTTCAGCAACTAATTCCTCAACCGGGGTCAGAGCTCTAACTCGAAACTTTGTTAAATCGGTGACCGGCTACCTCGGCAACAAGCTGGTGTTGCCGTCACTCCGGGACTGTCATCGCACGGCAGGACCTTCTTGGTGCCATCCAGGGTCCAGCGCCGCAAAAGTGTAAAAAGTTTCTATTTAGAGCTCTGACCCCGGTTGTAGGAAATTTCTTAAGCAATTGGGTGTTGCTATTGTTCAGGCCGCTTCGTGGGCGATGTGGATGTTGTGGAATTGCAGGGCGGCGAGGTTGGCGTAGATGCCGCCCAGCGCGACCAGCGAGGCGTGCGTGCCGGTTTCGACAATGCGGCCGTCTTCCATCACGATGATGCGGTCGGCCCGCTGCACCGTCGCCAGGCGGTGCGCGATGACGACCGTGGTGCGCCCGACCATCGCCGCTTCCAGCGCACTTTGCACCAGCCGCTCGGATTCGGCGTCGAGCGCGCTGGTCGCTTCGTCGAGCAGCAGCAGTGGCGGATTCTTGAGCAGCGCGCGCGCAATCGCGATCCGCTGCCGCTGTCCGCCCGACAGCCGTACCCCGCGCTCGCCCAGGAACGATTTGTACCCCTGCGGCAGGCGTTCGATGAATTCGTGGGCGGCGGCCATGCGCGCCGCCGCAATCACTTCGGCGTCGCTCGCGCCGGCGCGCCCGTAGCGGATGTTTTCCATGGCGTCGGCCGAGAAGATCACCGTGTCTTGCGGGACGATGCCGATGGCGTCGCGCAGGGTGTGCAGGTCGAGCCGCTTGATGTCGACGCCGTCGAGCGTGATGGTGCCGCTTTGCGGGTCGTAAAAACGCAGGAACAGCTGGAACAGGGTGGTCTTGCCGGCTCCCGACGGGCCGACCACGGCCACCGTTTCGCCGGGCGCGATCGACAGCGTCAGGTGCCCCAGCGCCGCCGTTTCGGGGCGCGATGGATACGAGAAGGTGACGTCGTTCAGGGCCAGCGCGGCGCCGCTGGCGGTGCGCGCCGGCAGGGTGACCGGCTTGGCCGGATTCTGGATCGAGGACTGGACCGACAGCAGTTCGAGCAGGCGCTCGGTGGCGCCGGCGGCGCGCTGGGCTTCGCCCATCACTTCCGAGAGCGCGCCGATCGAGCCGGCCACGATCGAGGCGTACAGAATGAACTGGCCAAGGTCGCCGCCGGTCATGCTGCCTTCCAGGACGGCGTGCGCGCCCAGCCACAGCACGAAGACGATGGTGCCGAACACCAGCACGATGGCGAGCATCGTCAGCAGGGCGCGCGCGCGGATGCGCCGCATCGCGGTCGAAAAGGCGCCTTCGACCGACTGGCCGAAACGCGCCGATTCGATTTTTTCGTGCGTGAAGGCTTGCACGGTCGGCATGGCGTTGAGGATTTCGCCGGCCATGGCGGAGGCGTCGGCGATGCGGTCCTGCGAGTCGCGCGAGAGCTTGCGCACGCGCCGCCCGAACAGCACGATCGGGACGATCACCGCCACCAGCAGCGCCAGGATGATGGAGGAGAGCTTGACGCTGGTCACGAACAGCATCACCAGGCCGCCCAGGAACAGCAGCACGTTACGCAGCGCCATCGAGATGCTGGTGCCGACCACCGCCTGGATCAGGGTGGTGTCGGTGGTGATGCGCGAGAGGACTTCGCCGGTTTGGGTGGTTTCGAAAAACTCCGGGCTCTGGTCCACCACGTGCTTGTAGACGGCGCTGCGGATGTCGGCGGTAACGCGCTCGCCCAGCCAGCTGACGGTAAAGAAGCGCGCCGCGGTGGCCACCGCCAGCAGCGAGGCGACGCCGAACAGGGCGAGGAAGGTGGCGTCGACATGGCGAATGCTCTTGGCTCCGGCCGAGGCGCCGAAACCGAGGTCGATCATCTGCTTGAAGGCGGCCGGAATCGCCAGGGTGGCGCCGGCCGCGACCACCAGCGCGATGCCGGCCATCAGGAACTGGCGGCGGTACGGACGCAGGAACGGGAACAGGCCTTTGAATGCTGCCAGACTGCCTTTGCGGCTGGCGTCGGACGCGTTGCTGTTGGTCGGGCTATTACTTGCGCTGTTGCTTGGGCTGGCGCTGCTGGTGGAGCTGTTGGTCATCGTGTCAGTGCTTCAGTGTTCGTTTTTTAAAATTTCATCGCACGGTCGTAACCGGTCATTTCGAGGTAGCCATGGCCGGCCGGCACCCCATCGCGCTTGATCGTCACCGCGCCTTCCCAGTACACGGCGCCGGTCGAGCGCCGCGAATCAAGCTCCTGGTCTGGCTGCAGGGGGGCAATGTGCCATTGCGTGAAGCCGGTGGTGATGGTCGTCGCCACCGGGTAGACGGCGTTCGTGCGCGGCGACGTCCAGTGGGTCTGCGGCGTAAATACCACGTCGCCCGGGGCGTATTGCGTCACTTTGCCAGCCGCATCGCGCAGCGTCGCGTGCGCCCATAGTTTACCACCTTGTTTGCTGCGGATCTGGAAAGCCATCAGCGCCGAGCCGTCATCGAGGTTGGCGCCGACCCAATTCCAGCCCTGGGTCTCGGGCGGCAGCGCTTCGGTCGACCATTCGTGATCGAGCCAGGCGCGCCCTTCGACGCTGCGCGCGGCGCCCTTGCCGGCGCCGGCGGTGCCGCGTACCTTGAGCTGCGGCTCGCTGTAGTAGTAGCTGGCGTGCCGGCCTTCGGCGCTCTTGCGCGAGTAGCCTTGCTCGCCTTGCGGCAGCAGCGGCTGGGTCGGCGCCAGCGTCAGGTTCAGGTTCAGGTGCGGCGAGACGATTGTCACATGATAGGTGCCGTCGGCGCCGCGCACCATGGTCCAGTCGTCCAGTTTGAGGTCGGTGGTGCCGGTTTTGGCATACGCCAGGCCGAAGCCTTCGCGCACGGTGCGCTGGTCGTGCGCCAGCTTGCCGAGCGCGGGGTCGGACAAGGCGGCGTGGCCGATCACCAGCTGCTTGGGCGCGAACGCACTCGGGTTGGCGCTGTCATGCCCGGTGGCGCGCCGGAAAAACGTGACCTGAAAACCGAGCGGCTTGCCGTCGGCGGTCGTGAGCCAGCCGGTGACGTACCACCATTCGGTGAGGTAGTCCGGGTGGGCGCCGTAGTCCGCCGGGAACGACAGCGGTTTGCCGGGGGCGACCGCGCCGAACACTGGCGGCGCGGCATGGCCGGTCTGCGCCGCCGCCAGCAGCAGCGCGAGAATGCATCTGAATCCAAATCGTTTCACCAGTCCTCCCTGACTGCTCGAATAGGTCCGCCCGAGAGGGCAAAGCGTCCCGACACCAGCGCCGTGACCACGGAGGCGGCCAGCAGCACGGCGGCCACGCCGGCCACCAGCGGCCAGGGCACGTGCAGCTGCATCGACCAGTGGAACGACTGCGGGTTGACCACGTAGACCAGGATCGTGCTGATGATGAAGCCCAGGCCGAAGCCGCAGGCCACGCCCAGTGCCGTGAGGGCGCCGCCTTCGAGCGCGAGGATGCGCAGGATCTGCCCGCGCGTCACGCCCACGTGGCGCAGCATGCCGAATTCCTTGGCGCGCGCCAGGGTCTGGGCCGAAAAGGTGGCTGCCACGCCGGCCAGGCCGATGGCAATCGCGATCGCTTCGAGCACGTAAGTGACGGCGAAGCTGCGGTCGAAAATGGTCATGCTGAGCGCGCGGATGTCGCCCGGCTTGGCGAAATCGAGCGTGCGTCCGAAGGGCAGGGCGCGTATCTGCCGCTCCATCTGGTCGGCCGTGACGCCTTGCTTGACCCACATGGCGCTGTCGTTGACCTGCGGGTCGCCGGTGAGAAGCCGGTAGTCGGTCAGGCGCATCTGCACCGAGCCGGTTTGCGTTGCGTAGTCGCGCCACACGCCGGCCACGAAGAAATCATGCAGCCGGCCACCGAGCGGCATGCGCAGCGTGCCGCCGGCTTTCAGCCCGTACAGGTCGACCATCGCTTCCGAGACCCAGACCGGCACCGCGCCGGCAGGTACCGGCACGCTCTCGCCCCGCAGCAGGAGCGTGCGGCCCGGATCGAGCACGTCGATGGTGCGCGCCATGAGCAGCACGTCGGGCCGCGCCGGGTCGAGCGAGATCTGGCGCGACCGCAAGAAGTCGACCCGCGCCGCGCCCGGCAAGGCGGTCAGCGCGGCCTGCTCCGGGGGGCCGAGGCCGCCGGCGCTGCCGGCACTGGCGATACGCACGTACAGGTCGGCCGGCAGCAGTTGCACCAGCCAGTCGTCGAGCGAGACGCGAAAGCTCGATACCATGATCGCCATCGCCACCATCAGGCTGAAACTCGACAGCACGCCGCCCAGCGCGATGGCGGCCTGGCCGGAGGCGTTGGCCAGGCGCGCCATGGTCAGCGCGAGCACCGGATGGCGGATCGTGCGGCGCATCGCCGCGCGGTTGACCAGTCCGAACAGCGAGGCGGCCAGGCGCGGCATCAGCCCGATCCCGCCGATCAGCAGCAGGCCGATGGCGGCGTAACCGAACAGCGGCAGTTCGAATACCGGCGGCGCGAACGCCAGCGCGGCCGCCGCCACGATGCACAGCGCCGATGGCCAGATGCGCGCCAGGCGCGCCAGCGCGACTTCGTCGGTGCCCGATTTGAGCGCCACGGCGGGCGCCGCGCGCGCGGCTTCGTAGGCGGGCGCCAGGCACCCGAGCAAGGCCACGCCCAGGCCCAGGGTGAAGAACACCACGGCCGCCACGGGCGTGAACTGGACGCTCGGCCGCGCACCGGTGAAGTAGCCGGCCCCCAGGTCGCCGCCGAAAAAGTGCAGCGCGGTGGCGGCCAGCGCGTAGCCGGCGCCGATGCCGAGCAAGGCACCGAGCACGCCCAGGCTGGCGCCTTCGAGCAGGACCTGGCGCAGCAACTGGCCGCGTTCGACGCCGAGCACGCGCAGCAGCGCGAACTGGCTGCGGCGCCGGATCACCGACAGCGCCTGGGTCGAAAACACCAGGAAGGCGCCGGTAAACAAGGCCACCAGCGCCAGCACGGTGAGGTTGACGCGGTAGGCGCGGCTCATGCCCTGGTTGCGGCTTTCGGCGTCGTCGTCGTTCGGCTGGCCGACGTTGAAGCGGCCGGGGAAATCGCGTTCGAGTTCCTGCGCCAGCTCGCGCTGGAACGACGCGCGGTCGACGCCATCGCGCAGGCGCAGGTCGACGCGGGTGAGCGTGCCGATTTTGTCGAAGCGCCACTGGGCGGCGCCAATGTCCATCACGCCGATGCGCTGGCCGGGACGCGCTTCCTGCAGGCCGCCGGCCACGCGCAGGGTAAAGTCGCGCGTGCCCGAGCGCAGCTGGACGCTGCCGCCGCGCCGGGTCTTGAGCCAGCTCATGGCGGCCGGCGACAGGAACACGGCGTCGTCGGCCATCATGTCGAGCATGTTGTCGCCGTCGGTGGCGCCGAGCAGGCCCGGCGAGACAAAGCCGGCGCGAAAGGCATCGAGCCCGATGATTTTCAGGTTGCCCTGCGCGCCGGGCACGCCGGCGTTAAGGGTCAGCACCGGCGAGGCCACCGCCACCGAGCGGTGCCGGGCCAGGCGCGGGTAGATCGCTTCGTCGAAGCCGGTGTCGCGCGCGGATACCTGGATGTCGGCCTGGCCCGACAGGCTCTTGACCGCCGCCGAAAACTCGTTGAAGGCGGAGGCGTTGATCAGGTGGATGGCAAAGCCCATCGCCACGCCGACCGCAATGGCGGCCACCGCGAGCAGGGCCCGTACCGGGTGCGCGCGCCATTCGCCGAACAGGAGCCAGCGTGACAGTGTCTTCATCGGCTGCACGCGGCGTCGACCGCCTTGGCCATGGCCTCGGCGTCGAGGTCGCGCTCGATCTTGCCTTGTCCGCCCACCTTGGCGGCTTCGGCGGCCAGGCGCTTTTGTTCTTTTTGCTGTTTTTGGCGCATCCTGGCGCAGTCGGCCTGGCGCCCGGCGGAGACGCGGTTGATGTGCGTGGCCTCTTGCGCGGCCTTCGCCTGCCTGGCGTCGCTGCTGGCGCGTTCCTTTTGCAATGTCGCCAGCATGGCTTTCTGCCGCTCAAGGGTCCTGGCGGCGTCCGCATCGGCACCCGCTGGCGCCGGCATGGCGTCGAGCGCGGTGGCGCGGCCTTCGGTGCACGGCGCGCCGCTGTAGGTGATCTTGCCGCCGGCCGTACATTTGTAGATGGTGTCGGCGCTGGCGGCGCCGCACAGGGCCAGCAGGCCCAGAATGGTCAGGTGTCGTAACATGATGGTCTCCGGTCAGAGGATTTTTCCAGGGTTCATAATGCCGAGCGGGTCAAGCGCCGCTTTGATGGCACGCATCATGTTCAGTTCGACTTCCGATCTATATCGCTTGAGCTCGTCTCGTTTGAGGGCGCCGATGCCGTGTTCGGCCGAAATCGAGCCGGCATGCGCGGCCACGCTGTCGTGCACGATGCGGTTGATCGCGTCCTGGTTGGCCAAAAAATCCTCGTGCGCGGTGCCCGGCGGCGGCGCCACGTTGTAGTGCAGGTTGCCGTCGCCCACATGGCCGAAGCAGACCAGCTGGCAGCCGGGGTACGCCGCCAGCACCTGCACGTCGGTGCTGTCGATGAAGTCGGCGATGCGCGAGACCGGCAGGGCGATGTCGTGCTTGATGTTCTTGCCGGCCGCCGCCTGCGCCAGCGGAATGTGTTCGCGCAACTGCCACAGGGCCAGCGACTGGCCGACCGAGGTGGCCACGACGGCGTCGTCGGCAATATCCTGGGCAATCGCGTCGGCGATGGTCTGTTCCAGCAGGCCGACCGCGTGCTGTTCCGATTCGCTGCTCGACAGTTCCAGCAGCACGTACTGCGGGTGGCGCGTCACGAACGGCTGCGCCAGGCTGGGGAAATGGGTGCCGACCAGGCGCAGGCAAAAGTCGGACATCAGCTCGAAGCCGGTCAGGCTGGCGCCGCAGCGCTCCTGCGCCAGGGTCAAGAGGTCGAGCGCCTGGCGCGGCGCGCCAATCGCCACCAGCGCCGTGATCGACGCCTTCGGCTGCGGAAACAGGCGCAGCACGGCGCCGGTGATCACGCCGAGCGTGCCTTCGGCGCCGATGAACAGGTCGCGCAGGTCGTAGCCGGTATTGTCCTTGCGCAGGCCGCGCAGGCCGTTCCAGATCTCGCCCTGGGCGGTCACCACTTCCAGCCCCAGGCACAGCTCGCGCGTGTTGCCGTAGCGCAGCACGGCGGTGCCGCCGGCGTTGGTCGACAGGTTGCCGCCGATGCTGCAACTGCCTTCGGCCGCCAGCGACAGGGGAAACAGGCAGCCCTCAAGCGCGGCCGCTTCCTGGATGGTTTGCAGGATGCAGCCGGCGTCGACCGTGATGGTGCGGTTGAGCGCATCGAGCGCGCGCACCCGGTTCAGGCGCGCCAGCGAGAGCACCACGGCGTTGCCGCTCGCGTCCGGCACGCTGCCCAGCACCAGGCCGGTCTTGCCGCCTTGCGGCACCAGCGGCACGCGGTGGGCGGCGCAGGCTTGCACCAGCTGCGCCACCTGCTGCGGGTCGGCCGGGCGCAGCACCGCCAGCGCGCGCCCGGTGAAGCGGCCGCGCCAGTCGGTGAGGAAGGGCGCCATGTCGGCCTCGCCGGTGAGCACGTGGGCCGCGCCGGCGATGGCGCGGCAGCGCTCGAGGAAGCCGGCGCCGGGGCCGGCCTGGGGCGATGCGTTGGGGGCGGTCACTTCGTCGACTTGGTGGAGTTCACTTTCTCCAGCAATTCCTTGGCCATTTTCTTCGCGGCTTTTTTATACGGACGCAGGTACAGCAGCGCGCAGGCGAAATACACCAGCACGAGCACGATTTCGCCCATCGCCATGAAGCGCGATATTTCCAGCTTGTCGCTCCAGGCGCGCACCACGCCTTCGGTGAAGTACAGCAAGATCACCATCGACGACCATTGCAGGGTGTAAATATCGCGCTTGATCACCCCGCCCAGGGGGATCAGCAGGGGCAAGACCTTGAGCGAGAGGATCCAGCTGCCGGGGCGCAATGGCGCGACCAGGGTTTCCCAGGCCAGCAGCCAGGCGATCAGGATCACCAGGCTGGCGATGGCGCCGATGTGAAAGTACTTGGGTGGCTGCATTTATCGTGCTCCCTGCAGGCGCGCGGCGGTGTCGGCCAGGCGGCGGCCCATGGCGATGGCCAGGCGTTTTTCATCGTCGCTGACCGGCTTGTCGCCATCCACGCCGGCCCAGTGGGTCGGGCCGTAAGGCGTGCCGCCGCTGGTGGTGGTCATCAGTTCCGGGTTGCTGTAAGGCAGGCCCATGATCATCATGCCGTGGTGCAGCAGCGGGATCATCATCGACAGCAGGGTCGATTCCTGGCCGCCGTGCAGGCTGCCGGTGGAGGTGAACACAACCGCCGGTTTGCCCGACAGGGTGCCGGCCAGCCATTCGGCCGCCGTGCCGTCCAGAAAATACTTGAGGGAAGACGCCATGTTGCCGAAGCGCGTGGGCGAGCCCAGCGCCAGGCCGGCGCATTCGGCCAGGTCCTGCGCGTCGACGTAGGGCGCGCCGGCGGAGGGAATGGCCGGCGCGGTCGATTCGGCCACGGTGGAGACGGCGGGCACGGTGCGCAGGCGCGCATCGACCCCGGGGACGCTCTCGATGCCCTGGGCGATGAGTTCGGCCAGCTTGCGCGTGGCGCCATGGCGCGAGTAGTACAAAACGAGAATAATCGGATTGGTTTGGTTCATCGTTGGTATTATAGGGCGCTTTACAAGGTTACATCGGCGACGCCGGCGCGTTTTTCACGCGTTTCTCAAGATACATGCTTTCAAAAACAGTCCATGCGATTTCCCGGTCCACCAGCGAGATGATCAATACCAGCGTCGACATGGTACGCGGCCTGACCTGGAGCGAAGCGCGCGACCTGCTCCGCTTCGCCCGGCGCCGCCTGAACGAAGAGAAATTGCCGCAGGTGGCAGGCAGCCTCACGTTCACCAGCACCCTGGCGCTGGTGCCGCTGCTGACCATCGTGCTGGCGATTTTCACGACCTTTCCCGTCTTTAGCAATTTCAGGGTTGCGCTGGAGGCGTATTTTGTCCAGACCCTGATGCCCAAGGCCATCGCCAACACCATCACCGGCAACCTGACCCAGTTCGCCAGCAAGGCCAAGAGCCTGTCGGCGGTGGGCGCGGTGGCGCTGGTGTTGACCTCGGCGGCGATGATGAACATGATCGAGCGCGCCTTCAACCAGATCTGGAGGGTGCGCGAAGTGCGCCCGATCGCCCAGCGCGTGACGATTTACTGGGCGCTGGTGACGCTCGGGCCGCTGCTGTTCGGCCTGTCGCTGACGGCCACCTCGCAACTGTTCATGGCCACCAGCGCGCTGACCAGCGCCTCGCCGTTCTTGAGCGCCCTGTTTTACACGGCCGCCTCGGTCGGGCTGACCACCGGCGCCTACACGCTGCTCTACATGACGGTGCCGAACCGCTTTGTCGACTGGCGCGACGCGGTCTGGGGCGGCCTGGTGGCGGCGGTCGCCTTCGAGGTCGCCAAGCGCCTGTTCGCCATGTTCGTCAGCCAGTTTCCGACCTACGCGATCATCTATGGCGCGCTGGCGGCGCTGCCGCTGTTTTTGCTGTGGATTTACCTGTCGTGGATGATCACCCTGGTCGGCGCGATCATCACCGCGGCGCTGCCGGTCGTCAAGTACGAGCGCTGGTGGTACGAGCCGGCGCCGGGCGGGGAGTTCGTGGACGCCATGGCGATCCTCAAAGTGCTGTACGGGCGCGCCCGGATGGGCGATACGGCGCTGGTGTCGAGCGCGGCGATCCGCGCCCACACCCGCATCGGCTACGATGAAATGACCACCTTGCTCGAACAGATGCTGGCCGTGGGCTGGGTCGGCCGGGTGCAGGCGAACGTGACCACGCGTTCGCGCTGGGGCAAGCGCGCCATCGAAAGCGCCGAGAACTGGGTGTTGCTGGTCAATGTGGACAAGCTCAAGCTGGCCGACGTGTACCGCCTGTTCGTGTTCGGCCGCACGGCGATCGACGCGGCCGTGGCCATCGACCTCGACAAAGAAGACGAGCTCGACAAGAACTCGCCGCTGACGCTCGACGGCAGCGCACTGGCGCGCCAGGTCGAGGTGGCGGTCGAGGAAGGCTTGGGCCAGACCCTGGCGCAGCATTTCGCGGCGCCGCGTTTGCCGGCGGCGCGGGCGTAAAAGAGTCCATGCAACCGGCTCTACCTGATTTCTCGCTTACAGGGAACTTGTCGCCTGAGGGCTGTTCTAAACCACTAGGCTCCTGTTGAATGTGTATGCCTGCTTCACATTTGCCTTCGTGTACTTAGTCGTTCCACGCCGGATTGTCGGAGTTTGTATGTTCTCCCACATCCTCGCGCTTGACCTTAGTGTTGAATCCATCGTCGCCTCAAGCGCTTGGCCGAGGCGCATCAACATTCGCCACACTTGCTCATGAATGAAGCGATCTCGCAATGTAAGCGGCCAGCGGCCCCACCTGTACAGCCTGTTTAGCGCTAAGTAAAGTCGGGGAATGGCAGCAGCGAATCAATCTGGCTGTTGGGGCACGTCGGGAGACGTTCCAGCACGATGGCCAGCCAGCG
>NZ_WHJH01000043.1 GCF_011682145.1 Massilia mucilaginosa | reverse complement strand
GAGTCGATCCCGCGACTTGCGCAACTCCGCAAGGGCGCGTACCAATAACACTTCCTTCTGCGACGGCGAGAGCGAACTCACCCACTCGTCGCTCATTTGACGAAGATCGTGATCGGTAAGTGGAATTAGCTTTATTGACATTATTGAGTATTATGCAATAAAAACCGCTTCCATAGGGCACTCATTTGGCTTTTTTATCAGGGGAAGTGAACGGCTACATCAGAACGTGTACCGGCGCATCGCCGTCTGCCGCCTCGACAGCGGGGGAAAAGAACCACGAGAAGCCGCGCCGTTTCCACAGCCGGCGCAGGAACGCGGAGTCCGATTCCCTGCGCTGAAACGTGAATTCACGGCGAGGATAGTCGCTCTTGAGGCGCCATGTCTGGAACTGAAAGGCCCGCGCTAAAACCGGGTTATCGCGACACCAATCGCCAAGAACCACATTCGTGATGTCCACCTCGTTCATATCACGAAAAATTCGTGTATTGCATCCTTTGTCATTAATCGACAAGGCATCGCGCATGGTCAACCGGTAGGTACCCAGTCCGCCATCGGATTCTCCTTCCTGCACACAATCGACGATGCCGCAAACACGCCGCAAAGTGCCGCTGCTGGTAACGAACTGGAGTTCTGCCGGCATGGCGATAAATTGCTTGAGCGTCATGCCCGCAGTTGGCGAAACACAGAGCAAATGATATTCGATGCCACCCCAGATGGATTCGACCCCTTCTACATCCTGGACAAGCATCACATCATCAAGAAAACCATGATCTCCCCATAATCTCAAGCGGATAAGTCGGTCGGCGACTGTCAGGCCTGCGAGCGAGTTGCGCATATCGAGAAAGGTCATGAGGGGTCCCTGTGTTGACGAACTAAGCTTGAAGGAGTGCCTGATCATCTGTGGTGCATAGTCCTCTTCAATGATGCCCTCGACCGTCAATACGACTGATACGCCATGTCAATCGACAGGGTTTTGGCATTTGCCCGCGATCAATGCATGGGCATATATCGAAACGCGCTATAGTCAAGACCAGGTCAGCTTTTCGCTGATTAATCACGAACGGCACATGCCCCCGGCAGATGCCGCACCATTTTCAAGACGCCATGCAAGCCAAACCCGTCGAAACCACCATACCCACCTCGAGCGCGCTTGCCGCGTCCGTGCCCGGCTCCTATTTCCACGATGCCTGGGCGATCGCGCCGCTCGACGCCGAGGCCAGCGCGCTCGAACTGTTCCTGAAGGTGACTGCCGGCACGCCGGGCTGGGTCAACACGCTCATGACCCTGCGCAACCGGGTGGTGTCGATGCTGGGCCTGAAAAACCTGGGCACCTTGTCCGGCCTCGATCCGGCTAAACCGGCCTCGGCTTACCAGATCGGCGACCGGGTCGGTATCTTTACCCTGTTCTCCAACACCCCCGACGAGGTGCTGCTGGGCGACAAGGACAAACACCTCGACGTGATCCTGTCGGTGCACCGGGCGGTCGATGCCGGCAACGGCCAGGTGCTGGCCACGGTATCGACCGTGGTACACGTGCATAACTGGCTGGGACGCCTCTACATGCTGCCGGTGACACCCATGCACCGCATCATCGCGCCGGCCGTGCTCAGGAATGCGGCACGGGCCTGAGCAAATGACGTTGCATCTTGTAAGTAAATTTGTCCACTCTGACAAGATTGTATTGACTGAGCTACACTGGCGCGTTTCTGACCTTCCTTGGATTGCCCGATGAGCTGTCGACTCCTGGCCGCAAGCGCCTGCGCCGCCCTGCTGCTGACCGGATGCCTGGTCCCCGAACGTTTTACCGCCAGGACCGCGTTCCAGTCCGATGGCAGCTACCAGTATTCCTATGCCGGCACCGCCGTGCACACGCTGGCGTCCCGCCACATGGCCAGGGGCGACAAGCTCGGCCCGAAAGAGGCAGGCATGCACGATGCGGCGGCGAAGCCGAAGCGCAACGGCGAGATCCGCCAGGCCGCTGACAACGGCAAGGCACGCTACGACCTGAGCGTGGAAGGCCGGCGCCAGCGCGGCCAGGCACTCGACCTGCTCGGCGTGCTGCGCGTTCATACCGGCCCGGATGAGGTGCTGACGCTGCAAGCGGGCAAGCTCGATGACGAGGAAAAAGCCAGCATGGCGGCGCTCGGCATCAAGCTCGACGGCACGCTGTCGGTGACGGTGCCGATCAGCGCCGAAGTGATCTCGCACAATGCCACCTCGACCCCGTCGTTCTTCGGCCTGCTCGGCACCTATTCGTGGAAAATCGACAGCCTCGAGCAGCGGCCCGAGATGAGAATCCGCTTCAAGCGCTGAGCCCCTGCCCGGGCCGCGCCGCCACAGCCGCCAGCGCTGCCGCCACGCACGCTTTTACCCCGAATCCGACCTTCCATCCCGCCAAACCGGCAGTCCGTCGCAATCGGGGTGTTGACAATCGCCCCTGTGGCTATAGTTCACTCAACCCAAGGAACTTCACTCACAGGAACTGATCATGAACATCGCAAAAAACATGGAAACCATCTTCGTCGCCGCTCTCGTCGTCGTGTCCGCAACGAGCTTCGCCACCGCCAGCGCACCGGCCCCGCGCCTTGCCGCAACGACCGCCGTGCAAGCCGGCGCGGACGCCAACATGACCGTCGTCACCGTCAGCGCCAAGCGCCTGAGCGCGGCCGAAAAGGCCCAGTTCAAAGGCTGAGCACGAACACCGGCCGGCGCGGCGCGGCGTTTGCCTCGCCGCCTCAGCGCTTGGGCACCATGTCGTTCTTGACGTCCTTGACGCCGTCGATCCTGCGCACCAGCGACAGCGCCCGCGGAATGTGATCGGCCTGCACGAAGCCGCTCAGTTGCACCGTGCCCTTGAAGGTCTCGACGTTGATCTGGGTGGCCTTGAGATCGGGATCGGCCACCAGCGCGGCCTTGACCTTGCCGGTGATGATGGTGTCGTCGATGTATTCGCCCGTGCCCTCACGCTGCGGCGTGGGGGCGCAGGCCACCAGCGCCAGCAGCGCGAGGCCGCACAGGAAGCGCATAAAACGTTCTGCAAAGTTCATGAAAATGCTCCGGTAAGTGGTTCGATCACGCTATTGTCGCGTGCGAAACCACCCCGGATTTGATATGGCACAAACGGACCAGCCATCCATGCCGCATCAGCCCTGCCCAGGCAACGGCCTGGTGCGCGCCGCGACGGCCACCGCGCCAGCTGGCGCGTCGGCTACCGCGCCGGCTAGCGCGTCCGGCGCCAGGTCGCGTCCGATCACCAGGCGCAGGTCGGCGCGCCCGAGCTCGCCCACCGCCACCACGCGCGCGGCGCCGAAGCGCCGGGCCAGGCGCTCGGCGGCCTCGCGAAATTCCGGCTGGTACTCGATGCGGGTCTGGCGCACCCCGAACCCTTTCTGATTACTCAGGCGCACCACGCGTAGCGCACTCTGGTCCATCGTGCCGGCCAGCGAGCGTGCCATGCCGGCTACGCCATTGCCGTTGCGAATTTCCAGCAGGGCCTGGCCGGGGCGCGCCGCAGCCGCCGGCACCGGCGCGACCGCTGCGAGCGCCGGCCGGGCCGCCGCCGCGCCATCGGCCAGGGCCGCGCCCACGCGCTGCACCACGAACACGCCGGACGCATCCTGGCGCACCTCGGTACGGTCCCACTGCGGCTCTGGCGATGCCTGGCCGCCAGCCTTGACCGCGCTGTCGATGGCGGACACGCCGGCGCGCGCGGCGACCGCGTAGTCGGCCTTGAAATCATGCGCGCGCAGGGCGCCGGCCTGGCGGAACATCTGCTGCGCGCGCTGGTGCTGCCCGACCTTCTGGAGCGCGCCGCCGAGGTGGTCCCAGGTGCGGTCGTTGAGCGGGTCGAGCAGGCAGGCCTTTTCGAGGGCGGCCAGGGCTTGCTCGAACTGGCCGTTCAAGAAATGGGCGTAGCCGAGATTGCTGAACAGGAAGGCGCTGGCCTGCCCGTCGGCGCCCTCGCCTTCCCCGGCCATGGCTTGCCACAGCCCGATGGCGCGCGCAAAATCGCCGCGCTCGGCGTACAGGGTGGCCAGGCCGTTGCGCGCCTTCAAGTGGGCCGGATCGCGCGCCAGCGCGGCGCGGTAGGCGGCCAGCGCGGCATCGTGGCGGCGCGCCAGGTGCGCGGCGCGGCCCGTCACATAGGCGTCCTCGGCGCTGGCTGAGGCGGCCGCGGGCGCGGCGGCCGCTTCGGGGCGGCGGCCGGGATCGGCGCAGGCCAGCAGCAGCGCGCCGGCGATCAACAGGGTAGTGCGTTTCAGGGTGCTTCGCATGAACGGCTCCGGTGGAGGGATTGCAGGGACATCACTGTCCGTTGACCGACCTGAGCGTGCGCATGATCTGCATGCCGGCCGGGCCGAGCAGGACCATCAGCAGGGTCGGGAAGATAAAGAAAATCAGGGGAAACATCAGCTTGACGCCGATCTTGGCAGCCTGTTCCTCGGCCATCTGGCGCCGCTTGGTGCGCAAGGTGTCGGCATGCACGCGCAGCGAGGTGCCCATGCTGGTGCCGAAGCGCTCGGACTGGATCATCATCGCCACCAGGGTGTCGACGTCTTCCACGCCGCTGCGCAGGGCAAAGTTGCGCAGCGCTTTCTCCTTGCTGAAGCCGGCCCGCATTTCCATCAGCACCAGCTGCATTTCCTGGGCCAGCACGATCGACTTGATATGGATTTCACCGGCCACCTTGATCAGCGCGCGCTCCAGGCTCAGGCCCGCTTCCACGCATACCGTCAGCAGGTCGAGCGCATCGGGAATCGACTCGAAGATCTCGCGCCGGCGCTTGCGCGCGGTGATTTCGAGCACGACGTTGGGCAGGTAGTAGCCGCAGGTGGCCGTGCCCAGCAGTACGAACATGATGAATTGTCCGCTCATCGCCGCGCTCGAGAGCGCGATCCAGAGCCCGGCCAGCGCCGGCAGCAACAGCGCCAGCAGGGTCTTGGCGGCGAAATACAGGGGCGCCACCGACTGCCCGCGCCAGCCGGCGTTCATGAAGCGGGTGCGCAGGGGCGACTTTTCCCAGCCCTGCTCGGGCAGCGACAGGGCGCCGAACGGCTGCGCCACCTTGGCCACCTTTTCCACCCAGCCATCGCTGCGCCCGACGCTGGTGTCGGCGGCGGCGGCGCCCACGCGCTTGAGGCGCTGGCGCATGTAGCCGGGCCAGAAGGTGGCCATGGCCAGCGCCGCCAGACCGACCACGACCCCGAACACGATCAGCAGAAACAGTAATTGCGAGCCGCTCATGGCTTTCTCCTAGACGCGAATATGAATCAGTTTGCGCAGCCACAGCACGCCGATGGTGATCATCGCGCCGGCGTAGTACAGCAGGGTGATACCTTCGGGATCGGTCCACAGCATGCTGATGTACTCGGGATTGGCGAAGTACATCATGGCGGTGACCCCGAACGGCAGGATGCCCAGGATCCAGGCCGAGATGCGCCCTTCGGCCGACAGCACCCGGATCTGGCCCAGCAGCTTGAGGCGCTCGCGGATGATGTGGCCGATGTTGCCCAGGATTTCGGCCAGGTTGCCGCCCGACTCGCGCTGGATCAGCACTGCGATCACCATGTAGCGCAGGTCGGTCAGGGGAACCCGTTCGGCCAGGCTGTGCAGCGCTTCGTTCATCGGCACGCCATAGTTGATTTCCTGGTGCACGATGCGGAACTCGCCGCTGAGCGGTTCGGGCAGTTCGCTGCCGACCATTTGCAGCACGTTGGTGAATGAATGCCCGGCACGCATGGCGCGCGCCAGGAAGTCGGCCGCCTCGGGCAACTGCTGCTCGATCTTGCCGAGGCGCTTGGCGCGCGCGCTGCGCAGCACGCCATACGGCAGGCCGGCCCCGGCCAGCAGCAGCGCCCAGGTCAGCAAGCTCGGCGTGTCCCAGGCATGCACCGCCAGCGCCGCTGCGCACAGCATCGCCAGCGAGGCTCCCAGGAACTGCGCCACCATCCAATTGACCCCGGCCTGCATCAGCAGGCGGTCGATGGCGTGCGCCAGGCCAAAGCGGTGCAGCGCGCCGTCGAGCGTATCGGAGGCGCTGTAGCGGCGCCGCTTGAGGATCGAGATCGTGCCGCCCTCGCTGTCGGTGCCGCCCGACATCACGCGCAGGCGGCGCGCGATGCGCAGGGCGCCGCCGCCGCGCGTTTCCGACCACAGCAGCCAGCCGCCCTCGACCATCAGGATCACGGCCGCGAACAGCAGCACGGCAAAGGCATAGAAGACATAATCCATGGCCGGTCCTATTCGAAAATGCGGCTGGGGTCGAAGGCCGAGTCGGGCACGGGCGCGCCGAACAGGCGCAGGCGGTCGGCGAAGCGCGGGCGCACCCCGGTGGCGCGGAAATGCCCGACCACCTTGCCGTCGGCGTCGACCCCGGTCTGCTCGAAGCAAAAAATCTCTTGCATCGCGATCATCTCGCCTTCCATGCCGGTGATTTCCTGCAGGCTGACCAGCTTGCGCGCGCCGTCGGTCAGGCGCGTGACCTGCAGCACCACCGTGATGGCCGAGCAGATCTGCTGGCGCACCGCGCGCGGGGTCAGGGTCACGCCGGCCATGCCGACCATGTTTTCCAGACGCGCCAGGGCGTCGCGCGGGGTGTTCGAGTGGATCGTCGCCAGCGAGCCTTCGTGCCCGGTGTTCATCGCCTGCAGCATGTCCATCGCTTCAGCCCCGCGCACCTCGCCCAGGATGATGCGGTCGGGCCGCATGCGCAGGGCGTTGCGCACCAGTGCGCGCTGGGTCACTTCGCCCTTGCCTTCGATATTCGGCGGACGCGTCTCGAGGCGCACCACGTGCGGCTGGCGCATCTGCAGTTCGGCCGCGTCTTCGATGGTGATGATGCGCTCGTTGGCCGGAATGAAGCCCGACAGCAGGTTGAGCAGGGTGGTCTTGCCGCTGCCGGTGCCGCCCGAGATCAGGATGTTAATCTTCGAGTGCCCGAGCGATTGCAGCACCTGCACCATGGGCGGGGTCATGCTCTTGAAGCGCAGCAGGTTCTCGACCGTCAGCGGGGTCGCCGAAAAACGCCGGATCGACAGGATCGCGCCATCGACCGCCAGCGGCGGGATGATCGCGTTCACGCGCGAGCCGTCCGGCAGGCGGGCGTCGACCATCGGGCTCGATTCGTCGACCCGGCGTCCGACCCGTGAGACGATCTTGTCGATGATCTTCATCAGGTGGGCGCTGTCGTGGAAGGTGATGTCGGTCAGTTCCAGCTTGCCGCGCCGCTCCACATACACCTGGTTGAAGGTGTTGACCAGGATGTCCGAGACGGTGGGGTCGGCCAGCAGCGACTCGAGCGGGCCGAAGCCGAGCATTTCGTGCTGGATGTCGAGCACCAGGTCGTGCCGCTCGTGCTGGTTGAGCACGATGTGCTCTTCTTCGATGATGTGCTGCACCAAGAGGCCCAGCTCGTGCTTGAACTGCTCGGGCGTGAGGCGCTTGAGGCGCTCCAGGTCGATCCGGTCGAGCACCATCTGGTGCATGTTCTTCTTCAGGTCGTGATAAGCGTGGTTGGACGACTCCGGCTCGGCCGGCTGGCTGTGGCGGCTGTCCTCGCTCGCCGTCAGGCGGTCGCGTAAGGTCATGGGATTCTCCTGGGCGGGTGATTGTTCGGCGATGGTTCGGCTACCGTTCGGCTATTGTTCGACTTCGGCGCGCCCGAACAGGCGCGTGAGCAGGCCCTTCGCTTCCGGCACGCGGCGCGCGGTCACCAGCTCGACCAGTTCGGCCAGGCTGCGCGCCACCGGGCTGGCGCGCGACAGCTGCAGCACCGGCACGCCCTGGTTCACCGAATCGGTCACGTTCACGTAGTCGTTCGGGACCGTGTGCATGACCTCGGCGCCGAGCGAGGCTTGCACGTCCTGCAGGCGCAGGCGCCCGCCCTTTTCGTAACGGTTCACGATCAGGCGCGTGTTGTCGTTGGCGTAGCCGAGCGAGCGGAAGATGTCGAGCAGGCGGCGGCCGTCGCGCAGGTCGGGCAGCGCCAGTTGCAGCACCGGGTAGATGGCGTCGGCGTTGTCGAGCGCGCGCAGCGAAATGGCGTCGATCTGGCGCCCGACGTCGAGCACCACGTAGTCGTAGTGCTGGCGCGCCACGCGCAGGATCGCGTCCATCTGCTCCGGTTTCAGTTCGACCGCGTGGGCCGGGTCGTCGGCCGCGGCCAGGATCCCGAAACTGGGCGTCACGTGCACCAGGCAGGAGTCGAGGAAGGCGCCGTCGATGCGCGCGATCTGGCTGCACACGTCGGACAGGGTCATGGCCGGCTTCTGGTCCGACACATACAGGGTGGCGTCGCCGAACTGGCCGTGCAGGTCGATCAGGATCACCTTCTTGTCGGCCAGGCTGGCCAGGGCGTAGGCGAAATTGGTCGACAAGAAGGTGGCGCCGCTGCCGCCCTTGCAGGAGATGAAGGCCAGTACCTTGCCGTCGCACACCTTGCCCGCGTTGGCGGCGTCGGCGATGCGGTTGATGGCGTCGTGGAAGGCGCTGTGCACCAGCGGCAGTTGCAGCACTTCGCGCACGCCGGCGCGCATGGCGCGGATCAGGAGGTTCTGCTGCTGGTCGCGGGTGAGCAGCATGAAGACCGCGCCCGGATACAGCCTGGCCAGGCGCACCAGCAGTTCGGCCTCGTCTTCATCGAGGCCGCTGGCGTCGACGATGACCAGGGCCGGGGTCTCGGGAAGCACCCGCTCGATCGCATCGCGCAGGCGGCTGCGCACCGCCACCAGGGTCACGGGCGGCATGCGCGCGGCGCCCTGGGCGGCGATTTCGCCTTGCAGCTGGCTGTCTTGGGTAATCAGTAAAGCTTTCATGGAACATCCTCGTGGGTGGTGGCGCGCGCCTCAGAACGCGGGGCAGACTTCGGTCACGCCGCTCTGGTGGCCGAGCGAGCCCGCCGGCGTGACGGTGGCGAAGGTCGGGTAGGAAAAACTCCAGTTGAGATACGAGCCGCTGAACAGCGGCTTGTAGCGGGCCGGCACGCACTCGGGGCCGCTGCCTGGTGCGCACAGGCGTGCCTGGATGTAACGCACGCAGGCGCCCCCGTTGGGATTGGTGTTGCAATTGATGATGTTGCGCGAGGGGCAGGGCGGGACCGCATCGACCCGGTTCAGGTCGCTGCGCAGGTGGGTGATCACGATCCGCCCGTCGAGCCCGGACGTGCCGAGCGCCATCCCGCCCGCGCGCGCCGCCACGCTGGCCCGCTCGCCCAGCGCCGCCAGTGCGTCGCTGTCGGCGGCATCGACCGTGGCGGCGGCGCGCGCGGCGGCGCGGGTGGCGTCCGAGAGCGCGCTCCACAGGTAAATGGCGCGCGCCACTTCGAACAGGCCCAGCATGAAGAGCAGGAAGATCGGCAGGGTCATGGCGAACTCCACCACAGTGCCGCCGCCCTCGCCGCTGCGGCGCTGCGCCCGGGTGCGGCGGGTTGCTTGAAGGATCATGGTCGGCTCCCGCTGCTCAGTTAGTGTAAGGAACGGTGACAGTGGTGAAGACCAACAAGGTGCCGCCGCCGGTGTCGAACATATTCATCACCCCCACCATCGGGATGTTCATCGCCAGAGTGACCGTGATCGACTCGGGCCGGTCGATGCCGCCGCAGTTCTGGCTCGGCATCCCCCCGCGCACGCAGGTGATGACGACATTATCGAGCGCGAGGGTGGGCGTGACGCCGGTGTCGGCCAGGGCCCGCTCGACGAGCGCGATGGCGCGCAGCTTCATGGGACTGGTCGCGGACGCACTGGTGACCCACTCGGCCATCGGGACCGCGGCCAGCGAGGCGGCGGCGTCGTTGTTGGCCTGCTTGAGCGCCGCGGACACATAGAAAATCCGGCCGAAGCTGAAAATGAGCGGCAGCAGTATCCACATGACCGACAGGACCAGCGCCAGTTCGATATGGGCGATGCCGCGGACGCGGCGGCGGACAGGGGGCGTCATGGAGAATCCTTTCATCGGAACAGGACGGTGGTGGAAACCAGGTTGGCGGGCGTGGCCAGGCCGCCGAATTCACCGAATACCGCGCCCGGGCTGCTGGTGGCGCGCGAGGTCATCAGGAAGCGCCCGACCGCCAGCACCGTGGCCGTACCGCCTGTCACCGGGCACGACAGCAGCGGGATGTTGAGGATCCTGCGCCCCCTCAGCCCGGGGGCGCTGGGCGCGCCCGGCGCCGTGCGGAATGCCGGCAGGGTCGAGTCGTACGGCATGACGTCGTTGTCGCCCGGGGCGGTCGCATTGGTCTTGACCGTTCCCGCATCGACCGGGTACAGGCTGCTCCAGGAACTCTTGAGAAATTTGGTGCCGGGACTGGCCGGGGTAGCGCCCTGATAGCGCAGCGGCTTGGAAAACGCCCACAGCGGACCATAGCTGGCCTGGCCGGTCAGGGGCACCTTGAAGCGCTCCTCGGCAATCGTGACGAGCCGGTTGTCCATGACGTGGCTCAGTGCGCTGCCCTCGATGCGGGTCGGGACCGGGGGCCCCGCCGGCAGCTCCATCCAGAACGCGGGCAGCGTGTATTCCTTGACGTTGGTATCGGCCGGGGCCGCGGCCGGATCGCAGCCGGCCACGCTGCCGAAGCGCGAATTGAGTTCGCTGGCGAGCGAGGATGGAAAATCCTGGCGCACATACACGCTGGTATTGTCGGGCAGGAAAGGCAGCGCCATGCTGCCGCTGCACACCATGGGGCGCAAGGCGTCGAGCGCGCGGTTGGACGCGCTTTCGGTGGCGGGTGGAAAATCGACCGGATTGACCTGGAAATGCAGCGGCGCCGTGCCGACCGGGTTCAGATTGAGCAGATTGTAATTGACCCCGCGCCGGAATCCATGTTCGATCCACTCGAGCGTGCCGTCCGGGGTGTTGTGCGCGCCGAAGCGCTGCTGGTCGAGCGCGCAGATGGCCAGCGGGGTGACCTGCACCTGGCTGCGCCCGGCCACCGCGCTGGCGTTCACGTTCAGCGTGGCGTACGCGCCGTCGATGGCGCCGGCGAACACGGTGCGCACAATGCCGTACACGGAGTCCAGCCCGGCCGTATCGACGCGCGCATAGCGCATCCGGGACACGTTGGCGCCGCTGCCGGCGGCGTTGGCCGGGAGCCAGTTGCCGTTGCGGTCGGGGCTGTCGCTGAAGCGCAGCGCGGCGGACGACCAGCTCATCCGGGTAAAGCCGAAAAAGCTGGCGTTGATGATTGCCGCGGCGCGCAGATCGGCATTGTCGATGCCGGCCGCGGTGCCGTCGAGCGCGCGCGCCGCGGCCAGCGCGGCCGCGTCGACCGCGCTCTGCAGGTCGGTGCGCCGCTTGAACGCCATCGACATGTCGATCGCCATGCCGCCGAGCAGTATCAGCGGCGTCAGCATCAGCGCGAACATGACCACGTAGGAGCCGCGCTGGCGCCGCCGGCGCCCGGGCGCAAGACGCGGCGGCTTCATTTTGCGGCCCCGACGGCCAGCGGCGCCAGCGCGGCGGGCGCCTCGGCCGAGCGCTGGTAGCGCTCGTGGGCGGCGGCCGCGGCCTTGCCGTCGAGTCCATTGACGGGCGCGTTGGCGCGCGCCGCGCCCGGATGGATCACTTGGGCCGCGAGCGAAGCGCGCACGGACTGGCCGAAGCGCGCGTCCCAGTGCGGGGTGCTGGAGCAGGCGCCCAGCCAGCAGGCCGCTGCCAGCACGCCGGCGATACGGCGAACGATGTGTGGATTCATGGCATTCTCCTATTTCAATTCGAAACCGCTGTGCGTGACCGGCCGGGCGGGGACGCCGGGCGCCGTTGCGGACGCCGTTGCGGGCGCCGGCTGCGCCTGTCCTTCCATGCGCGCGCCGAGCAGCGCCTCGCTGCGCGAGAGCGGCGCCAGGCCGTCGGTGGGCAGGGTGTAGCCGGGCGCCAGCGGCTTGACCAGGTGGGCCGTGACGACAAACACCAGTTCGGTGCGGTCTTGCTGGAAATCGGTGCTGCGAAACAGCGCTCCCAGCACCGGCACCTCGCCCAGCAGCGGCAAGCCCTTGCGGTTGGCGATCAGGTTGTTCTTGATCAGGCCGCCGATGGCGAAGCTCTGGCCATCGTGCAGCTGCAAGGTGGTGCTGGCGCGCCGCGTGGTGATCAAGGGCAGCACCGCGCCGCCGCTGAACCCCGCGGCCGAAATGCCGATCCCTTCGCGCGAGACTTCCGACACTTGCGGCGCCACCTTCAGATTGATGCGCCCGCCGGCCAGCACGGTCGGGGTAAAGCGCAGGCCGATCCCGAATTCCTTCTCTTCCAGGGTGACCTTGTTGTTGTCCTGGGCCACCGGGATGAAGATGCTGCCGCCGGCCAGGAAACTGCCTTCCTGGCCGCTGACGGCCATCACGTTCGGCTCGGCCAGCACGCGCACGATGCCATCCTGCTTCTGGGCCTCGAGCGTGGCGCCCTTGCCGCTGGCGCGGCGCACCCCGAGCGCGCCCTGGGCATTACCGGTGATGAAATCGGCCAGCAGGGTGGTGGCCCAGCTGCCCGAGCCGAAGCCCCACTTGACGCCGCCTTCGAGCCGTTCGAGCAAGCTTTTCGAGACTTCGGCGATTTTCACTTCGAGCATCACTTGCTGGGGTGCCCCGACCGCCAGCAGGTTGATCACGCGCGCCGCCGGCGCCGCACTGCCGGCCCCCGCCGCACCGCCGGCCGCGCCGGTGGCGGCGGCCGCGCCGCCGGTGGCGGCGTCGCCGCCCTGCTGCGCCAGCGAACGCAGCGGCCGGCTGACGAAGGCGGTCGCCAGTTCGACCGCGCGCAGCACGGCGGCGCCATCGGCCACGGTGCCGCTGAGCACGAGCGAATCGGCGGCGCTGTGCACACGGATATCTTTTTCTTCCGGCATCAGGAGCGCCAGGCTCGCTTGCAGCGCGGCCGGGTCCATGCCGACCACGATGTCGATGATGCTGCAGGCGCCGCTCTTGCCCTGCACAATCATATTGGTGGTGCCGACATCGACCCCGAGCAGATACAGGGTATCGGGCGCGACCAGCATGGCTTGCACCACGGCGGCGTTGCCGATGCTGCGGTTGCGCACCGGTTCGGGCAGGCGCATCAGGTTCGACTTGCCCACCAACAGGGTCATATTGCCGGGGCGCGCGGCCTGGCCGCTGCAACGCGGGCCGCTCTCGGCGCGTTCGGCCTGGGGCTGGGATGGCTTGTCGGCGGCGGCATGCGCGCCGCCGGCGGCCAGCGCCAGCAGCACAGCGAGTGCGCCGGCCCGGGTCATGTTGCCTTGCTTGATGCAGTTGTTCATAGAGGCCATCCTGTGAGGTGACGGAAAGGACATTGCACGGACATCAAAAACATTCTTGCGAGGTGGTCACGCCATTCAAGACGCTGACGCAGTCGCGGCGGGCATGCGCCACCACCACCGGCGCGCTGCGCGGCGCGGCGCGCGCGCCGGCCTTGGGCCGGGCCGGCGGCGGCGCGCTTTTGGCCGGCGCCGGCGTCACCGGCGCGGCGGCGGCGGCGGCCAGCTGGTCCAGCAGGCTGGCCTTGGTGGCGCCGGCCGTCTGCGGCGAACCGGGATCGACCTGGTTGCGCAGCGCCAGCGACAGCGAGCCGACCCCGCGCGCCAGGTCGAGCGATTCGGCCTGTTCCGGCGTGACTTCGAGGGTGACCGCGTTGACCACTTTCGGCTTGGTTTCGTCGCGCCCCACTTCCTGCGCCACCGCCAGCACCAGGATGCGTTCGAGCACGATTTTCGAAATGTGCAGCCCGTTGCGCGCCTGTTTGGCGTGCTCGTCCGGATCGCGCTCGGTGTGCACGATGACATCGACGTAATTGCCCGGCAGCGCAAAGCCGGCCACGCCGATGACATCGTTGACGCGCACCGTGATGGCGCGCTTGCCTTCGCTGATCAGGGCCGACAGGCCGCCCAGGGTGCCGGGCGGAGCCAGCTTGGTTTCGGTCAGCGGTTCGCCCTTGAGGATGTTGGCCTTGAGCACCCGGTCGCTCAGCTTGAGGCTGTCCTTGAACGCATCCTTGGGCGTGGTGGCGGCCGGCCAGTCGACCAGGCGCAGCATGTCGGGCGAGAGGCGCTGGCCGCGGCTGATGTCGCCACTGGCGACGACGATGCGGCTGGAGGCATTGCCGGGCTGGCGCAGCAGCCACAGCGACGCGAGGACGACCGCGGCGATCCCCAGCAGGACCGCCACGCCCATGGTCAGCAAGGCGCGTTTGTTTTTCATATGATCCTCTCGTACAGGGTGGTGCCGCTATCGGCGGAAAAAGTCATCGGTGAGGCGGGGGCGGCCGCCGCTGTGCCGTGGCCCAGCGCCATGCTGTGCCAGGCTTGCTCGATGGCGGCCGCCGAGAGGCGCGCGCTGGTGCCGGCGAAGGCGGCGAAATCGTGCAGGCGCCCGAGCAGCTCGGACGGGTAGCTGGCCAGCAGCGGGCGCCCGCTGCCGTAATGCAGGCGCGTGATCAGGTAGTACAGCACGTCTTCGTCGCAGGCCAGCGCATGCTGGTGGCACTGGCGCCGGAACAAGGCCGCGTACGCTGCTTCCGACAGCGGCCCGACCAGGATCTTGTAGCCGATGCGGCGCAGGAACGATTCGTCCAACAAGATCTGCGGCGCCAGATTGGTGGCCAGCACCACGGTGACGTCGAACGGCACCGCGATCTTGCAGCCGCCCTCGATGGTGAGCTGGTCGCAGCCGCTGTCGAGCGGGGCGCTGAAACGGTTGAGCAATTCTTCGGTGGGCAGGCGCTGGCGTCCCAGGTCGTCGATCACCAGGATGCCGTTGTTGGCCATGAAGTGCGGCGGCGCGCGGTACACGCCGCTGGCGTGGTCGAGGCGCAGGTCGAGCATCTCGTAGCCCAGCTCGGCGCCGACCTGGACCAACGGGCGCCGGCACAGCGTCCAGCGCGCGTCCGGGTTGCGCCGGTCCTCGTTCTGGCGCCCGTGCTGGGGCGGGGCCGGCAGGTGCACGGCGGGATCGTGGAACTGCACGATATGGCCTTCGACCAGGATCGCATGCGGAATGGCCACCAGCCCGGTTTGCAGCTGGCCCAGCTTGCGCGCCAGGGTGGTCTTGCCGCTGCCGGAAGGACCGTGCAGCAGCAGCGGGCGGCGCGACTGCAGGGCTGCGCCGAGCAGGTCGCGCACATCCGGCTCGAGCACGTCGTCGGCAAAGGCGGCGGCCATCTCGGCCATGCCGATGTGCCCGACCCCGGCCTGCCGGCCCGACTGGCGCTGGGCCAGGTCGCGGTAGGCTTGCAGGGTGACCGGCGCCGGCCCCACATAGCGGCAGCGCGCCAGGAATTCGGCCGCGCGCAGGCGTCCGCCCTCGGTCAGCTGGTAGTGGACGTCGAGGTCGGAATCGCCGCGCCCCGCCACTTCGGCCAGGTGATCGGCCTGCATGGCGTCGAGCGCTTCGCGCAGGACCGTGATCGACAGCTTGAGCTTGCCGGTAAGGACGGGCAGGTGGATCTTGCCGATCGAATACATCGCCTTGGCGACCAGTTCGACGATCAGGCTCAGTTCGAGGCCGGTGTCGCGCACGCAGCGCGGCTGCGGCGGTGCGCTGCCGCCGGCGTAGTCGGGAGAAGCGGCGCGCATCCGCAAGCCGCTGGACGGCAGCGCTCCGGTCGGGGCGGTATGACTCATCTTGGATTCCTCGCATAAACAGGTGGCGTTTCCTGAAGCCACAATTTATTTTAGTCACCAGTCCCCGCGCCGGTTTGATGCGGCACAAGCTATGGCCGCACGGAAACTAGAGCCAGGGCCGCGCCAGAGTGAAAAACGACCCGGCGGCGATCGCGAGCGCATATGGCATATTTCCCACACTCGGGGTCGGCAGCGGCTCGGCCACCACCGGCATGCCGCACAGGCGCAGGAACAGGGGGCGCAGCAGCGCCATCAGGTTGGCGCCGGTGTCGCGCAGGCGCCCGCTGGCCAGGATCATCACCAGCGCCATCAGGCCACCGGCGCAGAACGCGGCGAGGGCGATCTGCAGGGCCATGGCCGGACCGGTAAAAGCGCCCACGGCGGCCATCAGCTTGACGTCGCCGGCGGCCATGCCGCGCAGGCAGTACAGGGGCAGGAACAGCAGCAGGCCGGTGGCGAAGCCGGCCAGGCCGGTATCGAGCAGGGCCAGCGGCCTGCCGGAACACAGGTGCAGGATAGCGGCGCAGGCAAGACCGGCGGCCAGCAGGCGGTTGGGGATGCGGCGCGACGCCAGGTCGGTGGCGGCGGCGGCCAGCAGCAGGGCGATCAGGACGAATTGCGAAAGGGTCAGGGCGGGCATGGGCGGCTCACGTGAAAAAGCTCCCGGAACAGGGTACTGTCCCGGGAAGCGAGATGCGGCGAACGATGGCTGATCAGCGCCAGGATGGCGTCAGGGAACTGTCAAGCCGGCGACAACCTGCTGGAACAAGACCACCAGTTGGCTCTTCACACTGGTGAGGGCCGTGACGAGTCCGACAGCGATCAATGCTGCGATCAGGCCATACTCGATGGCGGTGGCGCCGTCTTCGTCGTTGATAAAAGCTTGCACTGCGGTGGGTATGGTGCTCATGATGACCTCCGGTTAGATTGAAACTGCCACTTTCTGGCCAAGATGCGGCAGCGCTGCTGCCTTACCTGGAGGTACCTTGCTTCTGTACTCCAACTTCCGCCATTGAGTTCACTGTAACGATGTTGGGCGACAGCAACTTGATCTAAGACAATTTTCCCAAGTGGAATTATTCAGTGAGGGAAAGGGGAGTACGCGGATGCGCAAGGCCATGGCGGCGGACGTGAAAAAGCTCCCGGAACAGGGCCCTGTTCCGGGAAGCGGGTGTGGCTAGCGAACAGCTTGTCCGAGCTGCAAAGGATTACGGCGTAACCGTCAGGCCGGTGACAACCTGGCCGAACAAGGTTTTCAGCTGGACTTGCACAGACTTCAACGACGTGACGATCGCGACCGCGATCAGCGCGGCGATCAGGCCGTACTCGATGGCGGTGGCGCCGTCTTCGTCGTTGATAAAGGCTTGCACTGCGGTGGTGATGGTGCTCATGGTGACCTCCGGTTAGTTAAAAACTGCCAACTTCTGGCACAGGGTACGGCTGCGCTGCTGCCTTACCTTGAGGTACGTTGCTGCTGTACTTCAATTTTTCCGCCATTGAGTTCACTATAAAGACGCCGCCAAACAGTAACTTGACTTAACGCAACTTTCCTAAAGGTACTATTTTTGTTATTATGGAAACGGTCGATATACGACAGGATGGCGAAAAAGTTGCTGTGCGGTGAGCCGCAATGCGTCACACAACGGTAGAATCGGGTGAACGCGAGCGTTTATGCATGACAATTGCCTTAAAAGCAAAATGGGGTTATCGTGCAGGCGTCGCCTGATGCTGCGATGCCAGCCGAGGGAGTCCGGCGTCCGGTCACCGGCATCCGGCGCCCGCTCATCCGGCGCTCGCCCATGTCGATGGACATGCCCGCACTACGTGGTAGTTGTTTGATTTACATTTCCGAGAACGACATGGATTCCCTTCTTAAACACATGGTGGACATGACTGGCCACCGCGACCACACGATGCTCGACATCTCGGTGATCTCGGCGGTGCAGGAACTGGCACGGGCGTCGCAGACGCGCGTGCTGACCATCATGCATGTGCGCGGCCAGCAATACGTACGCGCGCGCGCCAGCATTTGCGCCGGCGGCGTGGCGCGCATGGAAGAGCCTGCCGATGTGAATGCACCGGGCGAGCCGATCGACAGTTTTCCGGAACTGGCCGCCTGCATCGCCAACAAGGACACCAGCGCCGAAAGCTTGTCGGCCGATGGCAAGCGCACCCTGTGGCTGCCGATCTGGATCGGCGAGAAGGCCGACACCTGCCTCGAAATCATCCACCCGACTCCGTACACGAGCGACACCATCCACGTCATCGGCGGGATTGTCAGCGTGTACCGCAATTTCCAGAACCTGCTCGACTACAGCGAGCGCGACTCGCTCACCGGGCTGCTCAACCGCAAGACCTTCGACGACCAGCTGGCCAAGATGCTGCACGTCACCGCCGAGCAGGAATCGCTGGAACCGGGCCAGGAAGAGCGGCGCCAGCATTCGGATGCCGAAAAGCAGTGGCTGGCGGTGGTCGATGTCGACCATTTCAAACTGGTCAACGATAAATTCGGCCACCTGTACGGCGACGAAGTGCTGATCCTGATCGCCAACCTGCTGCAATCGTCATTCCGCTCGCAGGACCGGGTGTTCCGTTTCGGCGGCGAAGAATTCGTGGTGCTGCTGCGCTCGACGACGCTCGACAACGCGCAAAAAATCATCGACCGCTTCCGCATCAATGTCGAATCGCACGATTTCCCGCAGGTGGGACAGGTGACGGTGAGCGTGGGCTTCGTGAGCATCAGCCCGTACGAGTCGCCGGTGATCATTCTGGGGCATGCCGACCAGGCGCTGTATTACGCCAAGAGCCACGGGCGCAACCAGGCCTGCCACTACGACCAGCTGGTCTCGGGCGGCCTGCTGCACGCGGTGGCGTCGAACGATACGGCGGAGTTTTTCTAAGCGAAGCGTCGCGCCGCCCTAAGCGACGCTGATGAACTGCATCGGATCCACATTCCACTTCTGGGGCGACTCGGGGCGCACGATCTTGTCGCCGCCGCCGAAGCCGACCGGGCGCGCTAAATCGACGGTTTCCGGCTTGATGTAGACATTGCGCCTGGTGTTGAAAAACACATTCACCTTGGGCGCCAGCAGGTTGGTCTCGTGCGGCGCGATCACCACCCCCAGCCGGCCCGATTCGAGCATCACCAGGGTGCCGACCGGATAAATCCCGACGCAGCGCATGAATTCCTGCGCGTAGGTGGGATGAAAGTGGAACTTGCTCCATTCGTAAATCTGGCGCAGCGCTTCGGCCGCCGACATGCCCTTGTGATAGCAGCGGTCGGCCGTGATGGCGTCGTACACGTCGACAATCGCCGCCATCTGCGCCAGCTCGCTGACCGTGCCCTCGCCCTGCTTGTCCGGATAGCCGCTGCCGTCGCGCCGCTCGTGGTGGTGCAGGGTGATGTCGAGCGGAATCGGGCCGATCTCTGGCGACTTGAGCAGGATATCGTAGCCGTCGCGCGGGTGCTTCTTGACGATGGCGAATTCCTCGTCCGTCAGCGGCCCCGGCTTGTTGAGGATATGGTCCGGCACCAGCGCCTTGCCGGTATCGTGCAGCAAGCCGCCCAGGCCGGCCTGGTAGGTGGTGTCCGTATCCATGCCGCGCGAGCGGCAAAACGCCACCAGCAAGGTGCACACGCTGACCGAGTGCAGAAAGGTGTAGTCATCCTTGTTCTTGATGCGCAGCATGCCCATCAGCGCGCCGGGATTGCGCAGGATCGATTCGGTGATGTTCTCCACCATCGGCGACACGCTGTCGAGTTCGATGGCCTTGCCCAGCCGCGCATCCTGCATCACGGTGCGCACCAGGCCGCTGGCCTGCTGGCGGATCACGGCGGCGCGCTTGAGTTCCTCGCCCAGGGTGGTGCGGGTGACGATCACCGGCCGCGCGGCAATCTCCACCAGCGCTTGTTCGGTACTCTGGCGGGTTTCTTCCAGGGTCGGCGCATGGTCGACATCGAGCCCCTTGCCGCAATCGATGACCACGTCGTGGATGCCGGCAGCGACGATCTTGCGGATTTCCTCCTCGCTGGTGAGCAGGAAACGGTTGCGCACGAACGGATGCGTCATCCAGTCGCAGCTCAGGTCATGGATGTACATGCCTGGCCTGAGTTGGGAAGCGTCGACTTTCTTCAGCATAGGTCCGTCTGTGGTGTAATCTCGCGCAATTGCGGCAACCCGGCCAGTATAGCGTCAATATTTCTTTATTGCATCTATGCTTTCCATAACTCACTAATCTGCGGACGACCATGGAATTACGCCAGCTGCGCTACTACGTCGCCATTGTCGACCACGGCTCGCTGTCGCGCGCGGCGCTGGTGCTGCACGTGGCCCAGCCGGCCCTGACCCAGCAGCTGCGCCAGCTCGAAGACGACCTGGGCGCGCAACTGCTGCACCGCTCGGCCCAGGGGGTGCTGACCACCGATGCCGGCAAGGTGTTTTACGAGCATGCCCAGGCGATCCTGAAGCAGGTCGGCGACGCCCGTTCAGCCGTGATTCAGTCTACCACCAGGCCATCGGGAAGTGTCACCCTGGGGCTGCCGCACAGCATCTCCGGCGCCCTCGCCCTGCCCTTGTTGATGGCGGCACGCAAAACCTATCCCGAGATCACCCTGCAGCTGACCGAGGAGCTGTCCGGCAACCTGAACGAACAGTTGAAATCGGGCCGGATCAACCTGGCGGTGCTGTTCGACGATGGCCAGCTGGGCGCGTTTGCCAGCAGCGCGCTGGTGGAAGAAGAACTGAGTTTCATTTGCCGCGCCGGTTCCGCTTTCAGCCCGCCGGGCGAGCGGGTGGCGCTGGCCGACGCGCTGGCCACCACCCTGATTTTGCCGGCCCAGCAGCAGGGCGTGCGCCCGCGCATCGAGAACGTGGCGCGCGAAGCCGGCCTGCACCTCTCCAACGTCATCGAAATCAACTCGATCGCCATCCTCAAGTCGGCCATCCTGGCGGACATGGGCGCCACCATCCTGCCGGTCGCCCCTTTGCTGGCCGACATCGAACGCGGCGCCATGCTGGCCCGGCCGATCCACAGCCCGGCGCTGGCGCGCAGCGTCACCCTGTGCGCGTCGCGCAATATTCCGCTGACCAACGCGGCGGCGGCCGTCAAGCGCCTGGTGCACCAGGTGACCGAAGAGCTGTGCGCCGGCGGCGCCTGGCCGGGCGCGCAGTTGCCCAAATAAGCGGCAGCGGCCACCAGCCATCATTTTTTCTTATACCCCCATCCGCAAACCGTATTTCCCCTAAGGACGGGAAGGTCATACACTCCACGCCATCGGCGCTCCATACCGGAGAGTCTTGTAGAATCAAGCTGCCTATAACAGCACCCTACCCCGTCATCGACGCGCCTACCCGGCGCCGAGCTGGCGGGGCGAGAACCCGAATACCCTTTTGGAGACACACCATGCCAGATACCACGGCAACGACGCCTGCGAAGCAGGACGTCGCTTCACGCCTGACCACGGTCACCCTCGACGACAAATACACGGCGACCACGGGCAATATTTTCCTGTCCGGTATCCAGGCGCTGGTGCGCCTCCCGATGATGCAGCGCGAACGCGACCAGGCCGCCGGCCTGAACACGGCCGGTTTCATTTCCGGCTACCGCGGCTCGCCCCTGGGCGGCCTCGATGAAAACCTGTGGAAGGCCAAGGCCCACCTTGAAGCCCACCACGTCAAGTTCGTGCCGGGCGTGAACGAAGACCTGGCCGCCACCGCGGTGTGGGGCTCGCAGACCGTCGACCTGATCGGCCCGGCCAAGTACGACGGCGTCTTCGCCATGTGGTACGGCAAAGGCCCGGGCGTGGACCGCTGCGGCGACGTCTTCAAGCACATGAACCATGCCGGCACGAGCAAGCACGGCGGCGTGCTGCTGGTGGCCGGCGACGACCATGGCGCGTATTCCTCGACCCTGCCGCACCAGTCCGACCACATCTTCTCGGCCTGCATGGTGCCGGTGCTGTACCCATGCAATGTGCAGGAATACCTGGACCTGGGCGTGCACGGCTGGGCCATGTCGCGCTTTTCGGGCTGCACGGTGGCCTTTAAGGCGCTGGCCGACACGGTCGAATCGAGCGCCTCGGTCGACGCCAATCCGTTCCGCGTGCAGGTGAAAATTCCGCAGGATTTCGTCATGCCCGAAGGCGGCCTGAATACGCGCCTCTCGTCCGACCCGCTCGGCCTGCAGGCGCGCAAGCAGGAAGCGCTGATGCAGGACTACAAGATCTACGCCGCGCTGGCCTATGCGCGCGAGAACAAGCTCAATCACACCACCATCGACAGCGCCAACGCCAAGCTGGGCATCATCGCCTCCGGCAAATCCTACCTGGACGTGCTGGAAGCGCTGGAAGAACTGGGCATCGACGAGAAAATGGCGGCCGATGTGGGCCTGCGCCTGTTCAAGGTCGCCATGCCCTGGCCGCTGGAGCCGGACAGCGTGCGCGAATTCGCGCAGGGCCTCGACGAAATCCTGGTGGTCGAAGAAAAGCGCCAGATCGTCGAATACCAGCTCAAGGAGCAGCTGTATAACTGGCGCGACGATGTGCGTCCGAAGGTGATCGGCAAGTTCGACGAAAAGGGCGAATGGGTCGCGCCGCGCGGCGAATGGCTGCTCACCTCCAAGGCCGACTTCTCGGTCTCGCAAGTGGCGCGCGTGATCGCCTCGCGCATCTCGCGCCTGATCACCGATGAGCGCACCTGCGACTTGATCAAGGCGCGCCTGACCTTCCTGGACGCCAAGGACGCGGTGCTGCGCAAGGCCATCAACACCCCGTTCCGCCCGGCGTTCTACTGCTCCGGATGCCCGCACAATACCTCGACCAAGGTTCCCGACGGCAGCTTCGCGCTGGCCGGCATCGGCTGCCACGTGATGGCCACCGCGATCTACCCGGGCATGAACAAGCTGACCACCCACATGGGCGGCGAAGGCGCGCCGTGGATCGGCCAGCAGGCGTTTTCGGAAGTGCCGCACGTGTTCCAGAACCTGGGCGACGGCACCTACTTCCACTCCGGTTACCTGGCGATCCGCGCGGCGGTGGCGGCCAAGGTCAACATGACCTACAAGATCCTCTACAACGATGCGGTGGCGATGACCGGCGGCCAGCCGGTCGACGGCCAGACCTCGGTGCCGATGATCGCCCAGCAGATGGCGGCCGAAGGCATCAAGCGCATCGCGCTGGTGACCGAAGACCTGTCGCGCTACAGCGACCGCTCCTCGCTGCCGGCTATCGTCAGCCTGCACGACCGCAAGGAGATGGACGCGGTCCAGCGCGAGCTGCGCGAGGTCGAAGGCGTATCGGTGCTGATTTACGACCAGACCTGCGCGGCCGAAAAACGGCGCCGCCGCAAAAAGGGCGAGTTCCCCGACCCGAACAAGCGCATGGTCATCAACGACGCCGTGTGCGAAGGCTGCGGCGACTGCGGCGTGCAGTCGAACTGCGTGTCGATCCTGCCCAAGGAAACCGAATTCGGCCGCAAGCGCACCATCGACCAGTCGTCCTGCAACAAGGACTACTCGTGCGTGAAGGGCTTCTGCCCGAGTTTCGTGACGGTCGAAGGCGGCACGCTCAAGAAAACCAAGACCGGCGTCACCAAGGGCAATGTGGATGATGGTTTCGGCGCGCTGCCGGAACCGGTGCTGCCGAATATCGACCAGCCGTACAACATCCTGATCAACGGCATCGGCGGCACCGGCGTGATCACCGTCGGCGCGCTGATGGGCATGGCCGCCCACCTCGAAGGCAAGGGCGCGTCGGTGCTGGACATGACCGGGATGTCGCAGAAAAACGGCTCGGTCACCTCGCACGTGAAAGTGGCGCGCTCGCCGGAACACCTGCGCGCGCAGCGCATCGCCACCGGCGAAGCGGACCTGATCCTCGGCTGCGACATGCTCACGGCCGGCGCGCAGGATGCGATTTCCAAGATGCGTCCGGGCCGCACCATGGCCGTGATCAACCTGCACGAGCAACCGCCAGGCACCTTCGCGCAGCAGGCCGACTGGGAATATCCGGCCGAGGAAGTGCGCGCGCTGATCATGGAATCGGTGGGTGCGCCGGCTAATGACGCGGCCGACTTCATCGACGCCACAAAACTGGCGACCGCGCTGATGGGCGACTCGATCGCCGCCAACCTGTTCATGATGGGTTACGCATGGCAGAAGGGCCGCATTCCACTGACCGAAGCATCGCTGCTGCGCGCCATTGAACTCAATGGCGTGGGCGTTGAGCCGAACAAGAAGAGCTTCCTGTGGGGCCGCCGCGCCGCCGTGGATCTGAAGCGTGTGGAAAAGGTGGCAACGCCGACCCAGGCCATCGTGGTGCAGATGCCGCAAAGCCTGGAGAACGTGATCAAGAAGCGGGTCGAGTTCCTGACCGAGTACCAGGATGGCGCGTATGCGGCGCTCTACGAGCAGCTGGTGGCCAAGGTGCGCGCGGCGGAAACGGCGCAGGGTCTGGGCAACCGGCTGTCGACGGCCGTGGCCAAGTACTACTTCAAGCTGATGGCGTACAAGGACGAATACGAAGTGGCGCGCCTGTACACCGACGGGCGCTTTGTGGAGCAGCTCAAGTCGCAGTTCGAGGGCGATTTTTCGGTCAAGTTCAACCTGGCGCCGCCGATGTTCGCCAAGAAGGACGCCAAGGGACACCTGGTGAAAGCGGAATTCGGATCGTGGATGTGGAAGGCGTTTGCGCTGCTGGCCAAGTTCAAGGGCCTGCGCGGCGGGACCTTCGATATTTTCGGCCGCACCGAAGAACGCAAGATGGAGCGCGCGCTGATCGTGGAGTATCGCCAGATGATCGAGGGTTTGATCGCCGGACTGAATGCGGACAATCACGCGACCGCGGTGGAACTGGCCAACCTGCCGGAGCAGATTCGCGGGTATGGACACGTGAAGGAAAAGGCAGTGGCGCAGTTCCGCGTGGAGAAGGCGCGGCTGCTGGGGGATGGGGCGCGCAAGCACGCGGCTTAACCTTACGTCGTCCCCGCGCAGGCGGGGACGACGGTTCAGTAATTGCGCTCCTCCCGTTACGGCTGTGTCGCTTGACGTTTACGTAAACGTCATATACCTTACAAGAACGCTATCGCAAGGATCATCATGAACGACCTGACTGCCGCCGCCAAACTCACTCCCCCCGAACAGCCGAAACTGGCCAACAAAGTCCGCTTCGTTACCGCCGCCTCGCTGTTCGACGGCCACGACGCATCGATCAACATCATGCGCCGCATTTTGCAATCGAACGGCGTCGAAGTGGTCCACCTCGGCCACAACCGCTCGGTCGACGAAGTCGTCACCGCGGCCCTGGCCGAAGACGTGCAGGGCATCGCCATCTCCAGCTACCAGGGTGGCCACGTCGAATACTTCAAGTACATGATCGACCTGCTGCGCGAACGCGGCGGCGCCCACATCAAGGTGTTCGGCGGCGGCGGCGGCGTGATCGTCCCCGACGAAATCGCGGACCTGCATGCCTATGGCGTGACCCGCATCTTCAGCCCCGAAGACGGCCAGCGCATGGGCCTCGTGGGCATGATCCAGTCGATGATCCAGACCTGCGACATCGACCTGTCCACCTATTCCCCGACCACCTTGGCGCCCCTGCAGCAGGGCGACGTGGCCTCGCGCCACCGCCCGCTGGCGCAGCTGATCACCGCCCTGGAGAACGACAAGGCCACGCCGGAACTGCGCAAAGCCATCGTGGACGCGGCCGAAGGCCTGCACGTGCCGACCCTGGGCATCACCGGCACCGGCGGCGCCGGCAAGTCGTCGCTGACCGATGAACTGATCCGCCGCATCCGCCTCGACCAGAACGACGCGCTCAACATCGCCATCATCTCGATCGACCCGTCGCGCCGCAAATCGGGTGGCGCGCTGCTGGGCGACCGGATTCGCATGAACGCGATCAACCCATGGACCGGCCAGGCGGGCGCGCAGTCTCGTGTATTTATGCGCTCGCTCGCCACGCGCGAAGCCGGCTCCGAAATCTCGCAGGCGCTGCCCGACGTGATCGCCGCCTGCAAGGTAGCCGGTTTTGACCTGGTAATCGTCGAAACATCCGGCATCGGCCAGGGCGACGCCGCCATCGTGCCGCACGTGGACGTGTCGATGTACGTGATGACACCCGAATTCGGCGCCGCCTCCCAGCTCGAAAAAATCGACATGCTGGACTTCGCCGACTTCATCGCGATTAACAAATTCGACCGCAAAGGCTCGCTCGACGCCCTGCGCGACGTCGCCAAGCAGTACCAGCGCAACCGCGAAATGTGGAGCAAGCGCCCGGAAGAAATGCCGGTGTACGGCACCCAGGCATCGCGCTTCAACGACGATGGCGTGACCGCCCTGTACCACGGCCTGCTGCCGAAACTCGGCGAATTCGGCCTGCACATCGCGCCGGGCAAGCTGCCGCAGGCGGACATCCGCCATTCCAGCGGCAAGCATGTGATCGTGCCGCCGGCACGCGCCCGCTACCTGGCCGAAATCGCCGACACCGTGCGCGGCTATCACAAGAACGCGTCGAAACAGGTCAAGCTGGCACGCGAACGCCAGCAACTGACGGAAGCGAAACGCATGCTGGCGCTGGCGTCCAAGACTGCGGACTTCGACGAACTGATTACGGAGCGCGACAATGCGCTCGACGCCACCGCCAAGAAGCTCTTGGCGATGTGGCCTGAAATGCAGGCCGCGTACGCGGGCGACGACTACGTGGTCAAGATCCGCGACAAGGAAATCCGCACGCGCCTCATTGCCCATACCCTGTCGGGCACCAAGATCCGCAAGGTGGCGCTGCCGCGCTACGAAGACCACGGCGAAGTACTGCGCTTCCTGATGCTGGAAAACGTGCCGGGCTCCTTCCCGTTCACGGCCGGCGTGTTCGCGTTCAAGCGCGAAGGCGAAGACCCGACCCGCATGTTCGCCGGCGAAGGCGATTCGTTCCGCACCAACCGCCGCTTCAAGCTGGTATCCGAAGGCATGGACGCCAAGCGCCTGTCGACCGCGTTCGATTCCGTGACCCTGTACGGCGCCGACCCGGCGCTGCGCCCGGATATCTACGGCAAGGTCGGCAACTCGGGCGTGTCGATCGCGACCCTGGACGACATGAAGGTGCTGTACGACGGCTTTAACCTGTGCAGCCCGAGCACGTCGGTGTCGATGACGATCAACGGCCCGGCGCCAACCATCCTGGCGATGTTCATGAACACCGCCATCGACCAGCAGATCGACAAGTTCGTGGTCGAGAACAAGCGCCAGCCGACCGATGACGAAGCCGCGAAAATCCGCGCCTGGGTGCTGCAGAACGTGCGCGGCACGGTGCAGGCCGACATTCTTAAAGAAGACCAGGGCCAGAACACCTGCATCTTCTCGACCGAGTTTTCGCTGAAAGTCATGGGCGACATCCAGGAGTATTTTGTACACCACCAGGTGCGCAATTTCTACTCGGTGTCGATCTCGGGCTACCACATCGCCGAAGCGGGCGCGAACCCGATTTCGCAGCTGGCGTTCACGCTTTCGAACGGCTTCACGTTCGTCGAAGCGTACCTCGCGCGCGGCATGCACATCGACGATTTTGCGCCGAACCTGTCGTTCTTCTTCAGTAACGGCATGGACCCGGAATACACGGTGCTGGGCCGCGTGGCGCGCCGCCTGTGGGCGGTGGCGATGCGCGACAAGTACGGCGCGAACGACCGCAGCCAGAAGCTCAAGTACCACATCCAGACCTCGGGCCGCTCGCTGCACGCACAGGAGATCGACTTCAACGATATCCGCACCACTTTGCAGGCGCTGATTGCGATCTACGACAACTGCAACAGCCTGCACACGAATGCGTACGACGAGGCGATCACCACGCCGACCGACGAATCGGTACGGCGCGCGCTGGCGATCCAGTTGATCATCAACCGCGAATGGGGCCTGGCCAAGAACGAGAATCCGAACCAGGGTTCGTTCATCATCGAAGAACTGACCGACCTGGTGGAAGAAGCGGTACTGCAGGAGTTCGAACGCATCGCCGAACGTGGCGGCGTGCTCGGGGCGATGGAAACCGGCTACCAGCGCGGCAAGATCCAGGAAGAGTCGATGCTGTACGAGCACCAGAAGCACGACGGCACCTTGCCGATCATCGGCGTGAACACCTTCCGCAATCCGAAGGCCAACGACACGCCGCAGAAGATCGAACTGGCGCGTTCCACCGACGACGAGAAGCAGTCGCAGTTGACGCGTTTGGACGACTTCCACAAGCGTAACGCCGAGCAGGCGCCGCAAGTGCTGGCGGCCTTGCAGCAGGCCGCGATCGACAATGCCAACGTGTTCGAGAAGCTGATGGAAGCGGTGCGCGTTTGCTCGCTGGGGCAGATTACGACGGCACTGTTCGAGGTGGGTGGGCAGTACCGCCGGAATATGTAATCACGCTCTCACTGGGGAAGCATGCGCCGCACGAATTCGGCGTATGCCTCGCCTGTCGGCAAATCGAAGTCGGTCTTGATCGCGCGCTTGCTAGAGACGACTTCCACCTGTTCTTTCGGGTTGTAGCCGCGCTTTTCCTCGTCCACCCAGTAAAACCCGGTGCCGCGCAACTGCCACGATGGCAGCGTGTGGAAATCGATGCCGCGGCTGGCCAGCAGCGCTACCTTGTCCTCGATGCCGCGGCCTTCGATCTGCGCCGCCGCGGCGCCCTTGGCCACGCCCTCTTTCCTCAACATCCAGTAGCAGTGCGCGTTCAGGCCATTGCGGTGCGCGTCCTCGTTACGCCAGCGGAAATAGTCGACCACGGTCTTGTGGTCCGGCAGCTCGCAAATGCGGCAATCGAAGGCCGCCAGCTCGCCCAGCATCAGGCTGAATTTGGCCGATGCCTCGCCCGCCAGGATCGAGGTGTACTTGCGCAGCTTGCGCCCGTACAGATCGATATCCGGATCGAACAGCAGCGAGATTTCGTCGCTTTCGGTGTAGGCGTAGACGACCTTGAAGCCGCAGTTCATCAGATGGCGCGTGGTGTCCATCATCAGGTCGCGAAAGCGCACGTCGAAGGGCGCCTCGAAGCTGACCTTTTCCTTGGTCAGTTTGGTAAAGCTGCGGCCGTCGATGCGCGCCACCATGTACACGCCCGGTTCGACGTAGCGGTCGGTCACGGTTTCGTGGGCGCGCATCATGGCGTCGAGTTCGTCAAATTTCATTCCATGCCTTTACGATAAATTGGTCGTCGATGATATCGACATAATGCATCGCGTCGAAGCCTTCCGCCATGGTGGGAAGCTCGATGCGCCTGTGGGTGTCGAAAATGCCCACGTCCGGGATCAGCGCGGCACCGCTGCGGCTGCGGTTCCAGGCCAGCGAGCGCTCCAGGTCGATGCGGAAGTACACGCAGCGAATCTTGAACTTGCTGCCCTTGAGGAGGTCGATGTATTTCGCCCGCACCTCGCGCGTGGGATTGGTGTTGTCGACCACGAAGGGCATGTCGGTGTCGAGGCAGATCTCCAGCAGCTTTTTCTCGCGGTATCTGGTTTTCAGCAGGTCGTTGCTGATGCGCAGATGGGTATTGAAATAGTGCTGCTTGTAATAGGTCGACTTGCCGCTGGCTTGCAGGCCAACGAAGATAATGGCTTCCACTTATGTCCTTTGTTGTTCCAGCGTGGGGAGCGAGTCGAGAAAGCCGGGCGCGCATCCTTTCAGGTGGATGTGGTGGTTGGTAATCCGCACCGGCACCAGCAGGCGCGCACTGGCGGTGGCGAACTGGATACCGATTAGCAGCAGCACCCCGGCAGGCAGCATCGCCCAGTAATTGCCCAGTGCGCATGCGCCAAGCAGTCCGATGGCGCCAAGCGGGCAAGCGGCATGCGCAAGGATCGAGAACCTGTGGCGCCGGCGGCGATGTTCGCTGCACAGCCCCAACACGACCACCGCCCGTTTTCTGACGAACAGGCAGACGACCATGTATACGAGAACGGGCATCAGGGCATACCAGCCGGGATGATGCCACAGATAGGCACGCGGACTGTCCATGGTGGCCGGCCGATTGCACTTGACGCAGCGCGGCGGCAGATGCGCATCCACAGGAGCGATCAGGATATCGTCCTCACGCCAGCATGCTCCGGCGTCGGGCGCGCTGGGTATGCTGGTCCCGGGCGCGAAGGCGGCTTTCGGTGGTGCATACGGATTGAAAGTGGCGGGCGTTTTGCTCATCGGCCCGGGAGCGAATCGAGAAACGCGGGGCCGCAGCCTGTCAGGCGGATGTCGTGCCGGTCGATGAATACCGGCCGCAGGACGCGCATGGCGGCGATGCGCAGCAGCAGGCTGGCCAGGATCACCAGGCAAGACAGCAACCACAGCAAGGAGTTACCCGACCGGGCGGACAGATACAGTCCGGCCAAGCCCGAGAAAAACACGGCGAGCGACGCCAGCGACAGATACAAGCGGCGGCGGCGATGCTGGTCGCACAGGCCCAGCACCAACGTCGCCTTCTTGCGCACGAAGCGGCCCACGATCACATACACCACCAGCGGAACCAGCAGATACCAGCCCGGATGGTGCCACTCGAAGGTGCGCGGCTTGTCCATCGCGGCGGGGGCGTTGCACTTCACGCAGCGCGGCGGCAGGTGTTCCGTCGTCGAAGCGACCAGAATGGGGCCTTCGCGCCGGCATCGTCCGGTCTGCACGCCATCGAAGGATGCGGTGGGCGCGGAATAGGGATTGGGGGAAGTCGGTGTCATTATGCGCTCTGCGAAAAGGGGAATTGGTCTGTAGTCCACGCTGCGACAGCAGCCAAGCTGTGTCGATCCTGCCTTACAACGGAGGATGCGGCCAGGCGATGGCGTCGAACAGGCGCTGCAAGCGCCCACCGCGCTGGGGATTGACCATGGTGACATACGCCACCTTCCCTGCCAGCCAGGCGCGAAAATCCGGCCGGTTCTCGCGGTCCTGCCCTTGCGGGCCGTGGCGCACGCAGTTGGTCAAGGTCGCCTTGAGCACGTCGAACTCGTCGCGCGCGATGTTGGGATGGCGGTTGACCACGATGCCGGTGACTTGCTGGCGCACGCCGGCGCGCATCACGCGCGTCTTGCGCGTGTTGATGGCGAAGCCTTCTTCGAGGGCGATGGCGCCGACCTGCGCGTGGACGCGGTCCATTGCCCGTTCCAGTTCGCGCCCGCCCGACAACACCAGGTCGTCCGCATAGCGGCTGTAGCGCGCGCCGAGCAATTGCGCCAGCGTCTCCAGGCGTACGTCGAGCCGCCAGGCGCAGGCGTTGGCCAGTGCCGGCGAACACGGGGAGCCCTGCGGCAGGTGCGGCGCGCGCAGTGCCTGGCGCTGGGTCCAGGTGAGCGCATTGCCGCCAGCCGGTTCGCGCAGCACGCCGGCCGGCACGCGGTTCACGCACAGGCGCGCCAGCACGCCGGCTACCGTCTGCGAGTAACCGAGTTTGGCGAACAGCGCGTGAATGCGCGAGGCCGGAATGCTCGGAAAGAAATCCTTGAGGTCCATGCGGATCACCACGCGCTGCCCTGTGTGCAGGGCCGCATGGGTGACGCAGGAATGCCCGCGCCGGAAGCCATGCGCGGCCGGATGCGCGGGCACGCGGTCGAGCAGCTCGCGCAGAATGATCGCCTGCATGGCGCGCAGGCGCGGCTTGGGAATTTCGATCAGGCGCACGCCGCCGCTGCGCTTGGGCACCCAGCGATAGTGGTAGTGCTCCAGTTGCGCGGCCGGCATCGGGTCCTTGCGCCACTGGCCGGCGAACCAGCCAAGTTCGTCGGGGCGCAGGCCCAGCCACCGCGCCAGCTCGCCCACGGACGGCAGCGCCGGCAGCGCGAGCGCGGCCAGCCAGTCGGGCGCAGGCGGAACCACGGGCAGGTCGAGGCAGTAGCGTTGGAGCTGTGGCGCGGGTCCCTCGCCGTCCCAGGCGGCATGAAACACGTCCAGCTCGAAAATGATCCGCGCCAGCTCATCGCGGCTGAAGTAGTAAAAGTGTGCGGCGGTGCGCGCGTGGATTTCTTCGCACAGCGCCGGTATCCACGGCCACGGATGGTCGAACGCCCAGGTCGCGCTGGCGATCAGGCCGGCGAGCGTTGCGTCGCGCGCCAGCATGGTGTCGGCGAGCGCCAGGGCGACGGCGTCTTTGGGAATCATACTTGGATAACTTTGAGGGGGCGGAGAGCCTTCAACCAGTCTCGTGAAGCTTGAGCTTAAGTGCGCGGCAGCGCACGGCGGCTCATGCGGTGAATTGCACAGCAATATAGTTCCCACGGGGTAGCCCCGCAGAGGCATGTCCCTGCACCAGGCAAGAACAGGCCGGCTTGAAGGATCCGCCCGCGTAGAGAGTAAGGCAATTTTGCATGAACGTCAATGCGGTTGCCGCACCGCAAGTCAGCCGATGCAGCGCCCCACAGTGGCGCCGGGCAGCAGCACCGGCTGCCACAGGACCTGCAACTGCGCCGGCGGCGTGCCTGCCACCAGCGCCGAGAGCATCTCGGTCATCTTGGCGCCCGCTTCGTTGGGGTCCGGCTGGTCGATGGTGGTAACGTTCGATCCGACCAGGCTATCTTCGATGCTGCCCCAGACGATGACCGACATGTCCTTGCCGATCTCGATACCGGCATCGAGCAGCGCGCGCACCGCGCCCACGCCGGAGAGGTGATTGTCGACGATGACGGCGGTCGGCCGCGGCGAACAGGCCAGCAGCTCCTGCATGGCCTGGTAGCCGGTGCGCCGGTCGAGCGTGTTCTCGACCAGGTGGCGCGGATCGACGGCCAGACCCGCCGCCGTCATGCAGGCGATGAAGCTGTTCTTGCGCTGGCACGCAAAATTGAGTTCGAGCGGTGCGCTCACCAGCGCGATGCGGCGGTGGCCATGCCCGATCAGGTGCGCGCAGGCCAGACCGATACCGGCCTCGTTGTCGTAGTCGAACCAGGCATAGGGCTGCTTGAGTTCCGTGCGGCCGTGCGCCACGAACGGAAAGCCCTTCTTCACCAGGTACGCAATGCGCTCGTCGTGCACCAGGGTGCGGCTGACCACCAGCCCATCGACGCGGCGCCCGCGCACCATCTGCTCGTACGAGGGCAGCTCGTTTTGCGGCGAGACCGGCGCGATGATCAGGTTCATCTTGCTCTTTTCGAGCGCGGCCGACATGCCGCCCACCACGCCCAGGAACATCGGATCGCCCAGGTCGCTCGGCAGCAGCGGATAGATGATGCCGAAGACGTTGGTGCGGCCCACCGCGAGGCTGCGCGCCATCGGATTGGCTTCGTAGCCGGCTTCCTTGGCGGCGGCCAGCACGCGTTCGCGGGTGTGGACATTGACTTCGGGGTAGCCGTTCAGGGCACGGCTGACGGTGGTCTTCGAAATCCCGAGCGTACGGGCCAGGCTCTTGAGATTCATGGTCGAACTTCGTTGGTCAATGGCGTAAAGACTGCAATTATAGCAATACGATCAAGCGGCATGATCGACCTGCCGCTTAAAGAAGTACAAGGTGATGAGCACCAGCGTGATCGGCACCAGCGTGAGGTAGAACGCGAAGTGGCCGCTGAAATTGCCGAACACGTAACCGGTGACGAACGAGCCGGTGGTGCCGCCCAGCGCCGAAAAAATCACCAGCAGCCCGGTCATCGACGAGTGCTGGTGCGGCGGCAGTGAACTGAGCATGACCGAATTGATGCCGGGGTAGATCGGCGCCATGAACAGGCCAATCAGCGGGAACAAGAAGGTCGCCAGCGGCGCGCTGGACCAGCTGATATTCGGATCGGCCACCACGTCGTGCGTGAGCGGGAGCGCCAGCAGCACCATGGCGGCCATGCCGATCACGCAGATGTTCATCACCGGGTACCAGTTCATGCGGCGCATGACGAAACCGGCCGACAGGCGCCCGATGGCGAGGCAGGCGGCGAAAATGCTGGTGACCTGCACGCTCATGGCAGCCGGCAGCTTGAGGATTTCGTTGTTAAAGGTCGGCAGCCAGGTACCCACGCTCTGCTCGATCAGCACATACAGAAAAGCCGTCATCACGAATACGCACACCAGCGGCTTGAAGAACAGCTTGAGCATGGCGGTGAAGTCATCCCAGCGGCTGCGCCCTTGCGGCAGCTGCGCCGTGCCTTCGTCGAAAGACGTGGACAGCACCAGCACGAAGGTGACCGCGCACAGCGCGGCCAGCACCCAGTACACCTGCAGCCAGCTGCGCGAGGCGGGATCGGACGAATCGATAAAGTAACCGAAGATCCAGTAGGCGCTCAAGACGCCGACCATGAACACGCCTTCCAGGGTATTCATGATGCCGGCGTGGTGGCGGCGGTCGCGCGCGATCAGGCCAAGGGTCGAATACACCGACACCTTGACCAGCGCGAACGCCACGCCCACGCACAGGAACAGCAGCTTGGCGGTCCAGAAGGCGGGCAGCAGCGGCATGGCGATGCAGGCCGCGGTGACCAGCGCCAGCGCGGCGAGCATGGCGTTCTTGTAGCCGATGCGCGGCAGGAAGGACGCCACCAGAAAGGACACCACCGCGATCGGCAAGTCCTTGAATCCTTCGAGGCTGCTGGCGCTCGATTTGCTCACGCCGTAGTTGCCGATGACCTGGAGGATGACCGTGCCGACGCTGTTGAGCAGGATCGCAAAGACGAAGTAAATCAGAAAAAGGGCTAACATGATGCGTTGGTTTTTCACACGGTCTCCAATATTTTTTTGTTTTGGTGTGCTACTTCCTGCCACTGACGCTTACTGGTAATCCTCCAGCTTGAAGCGGTCCAGCGCCGGGATCACCCGGTCGGCCTGCGCGAGCACGTCCGGGTTGCCGATGCCGAGCGCCCACATGCCGGCACTCTTGATCGATGCCACGCCGGCCACCGCGTCTTCCACGCCCAGGCAATCGGCCGGGGCCACGCCCAGTTCGCGCGCCGCCGTCAAAAAGATCTCCGGATGCGGCTTGCTGTTGGCGATCAGCGCGGCGTCGACCACGTAGTCGAAGCGCTCGCGAATGCCCAGGCGTTCGAGTACCGTGAACGCATTCTTGCTGACCGAGGCGAGGCCGATGCGCAGGCCGGCCGCGCGCACCGCCGCCAGCGCATCGACCGCGCCGGGCAGCAGGTCGGCCGCCGACATGGTGGCGATCAGCTCCTGGTAATGGCGGTTCTTGGCGTCGGCCAGCGCCAGCTTCTCCGCATCGCTGTAGCTGCGCGGCGCGCCGGTCAGGATCAAGTCCAGGGAACCCATGCGGTCGATGCCCTTCAACTGTTCGTTGAAGGCTTCGTCGAAATGCACGCCTTCCGACTCGGCCAGCCGCTTCCACGCCAGGTAATGATAGTGCGCGGTATCGGTGATGACACCATCGAGATCGAAAATGACTGCCTTGAACCTGCTCATGCTGTTTGCTCCTGACGTGGACGGGCGACCGAGACCGATGGCGCGGCGCGGGTGAGCGATACGCGCTCGCCGCAGTGGCTCAGCGCCAGCGACTCGCCCTGGACCAGCGTGTAGCGCGCTTCGGCGGCGTCGATGCGTACCGCTAGCCGCGCGCCGTGGATGTGAATCTGGAACTGGTAGTGCTGCCAGCGCGCCGGCAGGGTGGGCGCAAAGCGCAGCGCGCCGTCGGCCACGCGCATGCCGGCAAAGCCGTAGGCGACACCCATCCAGGTGCCGGCCATGGCTGCCGTGTGCACGCCGTAGTGGGTGTTGCCGTGCGTGTCGTCCAGGTCCAGGCGCGCGGTCTCCAGAAAATAGTCGTAGGCCTTGTCGTGGTAGCCCACTTCCGACGCGATGATGCTGAAGATGCAGGACGAGAGCGACGAATCGTGCGTGGTCACCGCTTCGTAGTAGTCGAAGTCGCGCTTTTTGTCGTCCTGGGTGAACTGGTCGGACAGCAGCAGCAGCGCCAGCACCACGTCGGCCTGCTTGCAGACCTGGTGGCGGTAGATCACCAGCGGGTGGTAGTTCAGCAGCAGCGGATAGTTTTCTTTCGGGGTGGCGGCGAAGTCCCAGGGCTTTTTGCCGAGGAAGCTGTCGTCCTGCTCGTGGATGCCGAGGGCGGCGTCGTACGGCAGCGCCATGCGGCCGGCGGCGCGGCGCCACGCGGCCGGTTCGGCGTCGTCAAGGCCGATGGCTTGCGCGATGCGCTCGAAGTCGTGCGGACGCGCGCCGCGCAGCTTGTCGACCATCTCCGCCGCGAAGCGCAGGTGCATCTGCGCCATGGCGTTGGTGTAGTAGTTGTTGTTGACCAGCGCCGTGTATTCGTCGGGACCGGTGACTTCGTTGATGCAGAAGCGCCCGGCGCGGTCGTAGTTGCCGATGCCGATCCAGATGCGCGCGGTTTCGAGCACGATTTCGGCGCCGGCCTGCGCCATGTAATCGAGGTCGCCGGTGGCGTCCAGATACAGCTTGATGGAGTAGGCGATGTCGGCGTTGATGTGGTACTGCGCGGTCCCGGCCGGGAAGTAGGCGGAGCACTCTTCGCCGGCGATGGTGCGCCACGGGTACAGGGCGCCTTTGGCGTGCGACATCTGGCGCGCGCGTGCGCGGGCCTGTTCCAGGCCGGCGTAGCGATAGGCCAGCAGCTGCTTGGCGATCTCCGGTTTGCTGTACAAGAAAAACGGGAAGATGTAGATCTCGGTATCCCAGAAGTAGTGGCCTTCGTAGCCTTCGCCGGTCACGCCCTTGGCGGCGATGTTGGTCTTGCCGTCGCGGCCGACCGATTGCAGCAGGTGGAACTGGTTGAAGCGGATGCCTTGCTGGAGCGCGTCGTCGCCGGCGATCTCGACGTCGGAACTGGCCCAGAAGTCGGCCAGATAGGCCGCCTGGCGCGCGCACAGGGCGTCGAAGCCATCGAGCCTGGCCTTGGCCAGCGCGTCTTTTGCGAGGCCCGCCAGTTCGGCTTCGGGATAGTCGCGCGAAGAGAAGTAGACCCCGTATTTGGTCAGACTTTGCGGCAGCATCACGTCCAGCTCGAACGTGAAACTGTGGCTGGCCGCCAGGTCGTGGTGGCTGGCGCTTCCCGCGACCGCCGCCACGGTGTCGATCGCGCTCACCAGGGTAAAGCCGCTGTTGTGGGTGCGCTGGGCGAGGCTGGACATGGTGGCGCCCTGCTCCACCGCCAGCAGATGCAGCGCGGGACCGGAGACGGCGGAGCCGATGCGCGGATCGTCGCCGGCTTCCTGGTTGCGCACGGCGCCGTCGATGGTCGAGACCACGCGCACGGACCCGGAGAAATTGAGCGCGGTCAGTTCCACATCGAGCGCGAACAGATGCTTGTCGGCCAGCGAGACCACGCGCCGCGTGACGAGGCCCAGGCGCTTGCCGCTGGCCGAGGTCCATTCCAGGCTGCGGCGCAGCACCCCGCTGCGAAAATCCAACACGCGTTCGTAGCGATCGAGCGTGCCTTGCAAAGGGTCGAAGCGTTCGTCGCCGAGCCAGACTTCGATGCCTTTGGCGTTGGGCACGTTGAGCATGAACTGGTTCGTTTTGGCCAGGCCGAAGGCCGCTTCCGGGTAGACGATGGGTTCGGACTCGTAGAAGCCATTGAGATAGGTGCCGTCGAGCGAGGTGCCGGCCGGGCCGCTGTAGCCTTCTTCGGGCGTGGCGCGCAGGCCGATGTAGCCGTTACCGAGCGCGAACAGGGTCTCGTTCAGAAAATGCGTGGCAGGGTCGAAGAAGGTCTCGCGAAGGCACCATGGGTCAAGCGGGAGAGCGTGGGGGGAGCTGGCGTGCGGCACGGTTTTGTCCTTTGTCTGTCTTTTGAAATTTGCGCTTCAAACCGGTTTGGATTCGAGCCGAGTCTATTTCAAATCGGTTTGGAATGTCAATTTATTTAGATTTGTTCGGGGAAATCAGGTCTGGCGGGCGATCAGGGTGGTCGGCAGCATTTCGGACTCGACCTGCTCGCCGTTCATCAGCGCCAGCATTTTTTTGGCAAGCAGCACGCCGCCATCGCGCAGGTACTGGTGCACGCTGGTCAGCGGCGGAACAAAACTGGCCGCGCCGGGCGTGTCGTCGTAGCCGATGACGGAGACGTCGTCGGGCACGCGCAGCTGGTGTTCGGTGAGCGCGCGGATCGCGCCCATGGCCAGCAGGTCGCTGGCGGCGAACACGCCGTCGAAGGCGTGGCCCTTTTTCTTGAGCAGCGCGGTCATGCTGTCGAAGCCCGATTCGAAAGTGAAGGCCTTGGGACGGATGATGTGCACCGTGCCCTGCCCGCCCAGCGCGTCGATGAAGCCGGCGCAGCGCTCCTGGACTTCGGCGTGATCGACATCGCCCAGGAACACCAGCTTGCGCCGGCCCTGCGCCAAAAAGCGTTCGGCCACGCTGGCGCCGCCGCGGCGGTTGTCGCTGCCGACCACGATGGTGGTGGCGCCAGCTTCCGGCGCGCCCCACACCACCAGCGGCAGGTTGGCCTTTTGCAGGAAGCGCACCGCTTCGCCGTGCGAGCCCTGGCCGAGCAAAATCAGGCCGTCGGCGCCCTGCACCGGGGCGGTGTCCATCAACTGCTTGGAAGTGAGCACCACGCTGTAGCCGGCCGTGGTCAGTTCCTGGGTGATGCCGCCCAACAGTTCAAGCGGATACGGGTCCGACATCGGGCGGCCCTTGACGGGCGTCATTTCGACCACGACCGCGACCGAGTAGCTGCGCCGCATGCGCAGGTTGCGCGCGCTGATGTTCAGGCGGTAGCCCTGCTCGTCGGCGATGCGGCGGATTTTTTCACGCGTCTTTTCCGTCACCAGCGGGCTGTCGCGCAGCGCGCGCGAGACCGTGATCGTGGATACGCCCGCCAGGCTGGCGAGGTCTTCCATCGTCAGGGCGGCGTCGTTCTTGCGCGGCGCGATCGTGCTTGCTGGGATAGATGCAGTCTTGCTTGCTGCCTTGCTTGCGGCCATGGGAACGCTCAATTTTGGTAAGAAAACAACGACACCGCCGCATTATGACAGGTTTACGCCGCGCCACAGGCCAAATGACATCGATAACATTTCGATTGACATCGATATCATTTCTTGTTTCAATGATTCGTCTTTTCTTGCCATCATAATAAATTGCAGACCGGCCCGATGCGCGGCGCGGCAGGAACAGACAGGGGACACGCATGGGGCAGGCACTCGGAAAGCGAATGCACCGCCAGTCCAGGAGGGGACCTCGCAAAACCGTAGCGAGCGGCGTCAGTTTCGTCCGAGAGCGCAGCCGTACGAAGGTACGGTGAGCATCGCAGGGCGAAAATGACGCCGCGCAGTAGGTTTTTCGAGGTCCCCAGGAGACGGATTTCAATAAGAACACAGATAAAAAGCGAGCATAACGATGAACAGTCACAAGCACTTCCTGCTTTCCTCAGTCACGCTGGCCGTGCTGACCCTGATGAACCAGGCCCAGGCAGCCGGCCAGGCCGCGCCCCCCGCCCCGGCGGCGCTGGACGCGGCGGTCGCGACCGAAATCCAACAGGTGGTGGTGACCGGCACGGCGTCGGCGCGCGGCACGCGCAAGATCGACACCAGCTTTTCGATCACCACGGCGACCGAGGAACAGCTCAAATCGGCCTCGCCCAGCAGCACCGCCGACGTGCTGAAACTGGTGCCTGGCGTGTATGCGGAGTCGACCGGCGGCCAGTCGGGCGCGAATATCGAGGTGCGCGGCTTTCCGTCGGGTAGCGATTCGCCCTTCGTGTCGGTGCAGATGAACGGCAATCCCCTGTATCCGGTGCCGGTGCTGTCGTTCTTCGAGGGGTCGTCCGCCTTCCGCCTGGACGATACGGTGGCGCGGGTGGAAGTGCTGCGCGGCGGGCCGAGCACGATTTACTCGGTCGGGCAGCCGGGCGCGACGATGAACTTCATCCTGAAAAAGGGCGAAGACACGCTTGACGCCACCCTGCGCTTTACCACCGGCACCGGCAAGCTGCGCCGGCTCGATGCATTTGTGGGCGGCAAGATCGCCGACGGCTGGTACGGGACCATCGGCGGCTTCGCGCGCCAGACCCAGGGCGTGCGCGATCCGCAATTCAAGGCCGACGACGGCAAGCAGCTGACCGCGTCCGTCACCCGCAAGCTCATTGATGGCGAAGTGACCGCCTACATGCGCACCACCAAGGACAAGAACGCGTTTTACACCGGCGTACCGCTCATTTCGAGCAACAACGGACGCACGATCACGGAGTTTCCCGGCTTCGATCCGCGCACCGGTACCTTGATGAGCAATGAGATGCGCCACTTCACCATCGACGCGGCGCCCGGCAAGACCCTCACGCGCGACCTGGCCGACGGGCGCGGCATGGATGCGACCGTGTTCGGCGCCGAGTACGAGCAAAAGCTCGGCGGCTGGGATGTGTCGAACAAGGCGAATTACTTCAGCGGCGACCTGAACACGATCTCCATGTTCACCGGGAACAATCCGCTGACGGCGGCGGCCTACCTGGCCAATGCCAACGCCACCCACAATCCCCTGGCGGCGGCCGGTTCGGGCAGCATCAGTTATGTGAAGGGCGGCGTGGTCGATCCCAACGACCAAGTGGTACAGGCGGGATTGTGGTCGGTCGAGAAGAAACTGAGCTCGTTCACCAACGAATTGCGCATCAGCCGCGAGCTACTCAAGAGCAACACGACGACTGCCGGCGTGTATGTGGCGCGCTACAAGTCGAATGACGAATGGTACCTGGGCAACAGCCACCTGATGACGGCCACGCCCAACGCCAGCCTGATCAACGTGCAACTGAGCAACGGCACCATCGTTTCGCGCAACGGGGTGGACGGGAATGTGTTTTATGCGCCAGTGGCATCGTACAAGGGCAACAATACCGCCCTGTTCGTGGCCAATGAATGGAAGGTGAACGAGCAGATCAAGGTGGACGTGGGTGCGCGCCGCGAAAAGCAGAGCCTGAAAGCGACAATCTCGAACCTGAGCTCGATGGATACGGACGCCAATCCGCTGACCGTCTACAACAACGGCACCTCGGTTCCGACCGGCACCAACACCCAGCTCAGCCGCGACGACAGCGTCAATTCCTTCACGGTGGGCGGGATCTACAAATTTTCCAAGGACATGAGCGTGTTTGCGCGCGCCAATACCGGCCACACCTTCATCTATTTCGACGACCTGCGCAACGCCGGCACCCAGGCGGCCGTCAACGACCGCAAGGGCGTGCCGACGCCGAAAGCGACGCAGTACGAAGTCGGCTTCAAGACCGTTGGGGAAATGTACAGCGCCTACATCAACGCGTTTTACACGGACTTTACCGGCATTTCGTTCCAGCAGATCACGACCGACGCGGTGTTGAACTCGGTGAGCGGTTCGCGCGGGCATGGCGTGGAGTTCGAACTGGCCGTGCGGCCGGTGAAAAACCTGCAGGTGAGCTTGATGGGCAACTATCAGGAGTCCAAATACCGCGACAATCCGGCGATTGCGGGCAAGCTGGTGCAGCGCCAGCCGAAGATGCAGTTCCGCCTGTCGCCAAGCTACCGGATTCCGATGGGCGACAATTCACTGAAACTGTATGGCACTTACGCGCACGTGGGCAGCCGCTGGGCCGACCAGGCCAATCTGTCCTACCTGCCATCGTACAAAACGGTGGACGCGGGCATCCTGGCATCGGTGGGCACGCATTGGGAATTCCGGCTCGCGGGCACGAACCTGGGCAATGAACTGGGGCTGACGGAAGGCAATTCGCGCCTGACCGGGGCGCAGAGCAGCGGTCCGATCAATGCACGGCCGATCTTCGGACGCGCGGTGGAAGCGTCGGTGCTGTACCGCTTCTAAGGTTTTCAGAGCAGGCGGCAGGCGTGGACATCTTGCATGTCCACGCCGGGGCCACGGCCCATTTACTCGACGACCCACGAATACTTGACCTTGGCCCACGCCAGCGCAGCCTGGCCGTCTTTTGCACCTGGTTCAAACTTGCAGCGGGCGCCGGCGCGGACCGAGGCACGATCGACGCGCACCGCGCCGCTCGATTCCACCACTTTCGACTGCACGACTTTGCCATCGGTATCGATCAGGTAAGCGACGGTCACGGTGCCGCTTTCGCCGTCATCCTGCCACCGCACTGGAAATTCCGGTTTTTCGCAGCCGGCTGCATCGAGACGGGCCGGGCGGTCCGCAGCCATGGCGTGGGTCGCGCTCAGGCACAGCAACGTTGCGGACAATACGGTGGCGAAACGGGTAGTGGCAAACATAAAACCTCCAGAGGGGATGATGGATAAGTCCGGCGCTTCTGGCGCTCGAATCGTCTGCTGCGTAGCCAGCTGACAGTTCAAAATATACTGCGCCGCAGCATATTTTCTCAATTTATTATCCCAATGGCGCTTATGTCAGTTTCGCATAACTTGTTGCCACGCACCAACATATCGCATTCACCAACCGCATAACAGTTATGTAAGAGCCATGTTGGTGCACATAGTCATGAAAACGGTTTCAAATGACCCGATTTATAGCAAAATCCTCTTTTAGTGCGTGATATTAGCATGTGGAAATTATGCGACGCCGATGCAAATAGTTTTCAGCCCGGTGCTGGATCGACCCGCTTCCACCACGCCTGACCGGGTGCCGGGTTGTTCAGGTCGAGTGCCTGCCCCATTTCGGGGGTGGTCAGAGGCACCCCGCGCGCGCTGGCGAGCGCGGCGATGCGGTCGAAGGGCTCGTGCCATGGATGCAGGCTGAGGTCGAAGGTGCCGTTATGCACCGGCATCAGCCATTTTCCCTTGAGGTCGAGAAAAGCTTGCAGGGTTTGTTCCGGCTCCATATGGACGTCGGGCCATTGCTTGTCGTAGGCGCCGGTTTCGAGCATGGTCACGTCGAAGGGGCCGAACTTGTTGCCGATGGCCTTGAAGCCGTCGAAGTAACCGGTGTCGCCGCTGAAAAAGACGCGCAAGTCTTTATGCACAAACACCCAGGACGCCCACAGGGTCGAATTGCCGTCGCTCAGGCTGCGTCCCGAGAAATGCTGGGCCGGGGTGGCGACCAGGCGCACCTTGCCGACCTTGCGCTCTTGCCACCAGTCGAGCTGGGTGACCTTGGCGGCGTCGATGCCCCAGGCCACCAGGCGGTCGCCGACGCCGAGCGGGGTGAGGAAGTGCTCGGTCTTGGCGGCCAGCGCCAGCACCGATGCATGGTCGAGATGGTCGTAATGGTCGTGCGAGAGGATCACGGCCTTGAGCGGCGGCAGCTCCTCGATGCTGATCGGCGGCTGGTGAAAGCGCGCCGGACCGGCCCACTGCACTGGCGATGCGCGCTTGGAAAACACCGGATCGGTCAGGTAAAAGGCGTTGTCGAGCTTGAGCAGCAGGGTTGAATGGCCGAGGCGGAACAGGGTGTTGTCTGGCGCCGCCAGCAATTGGGCGCGGGTCAGCGCCTGCACCGGAATCGCGCCACTCGGCACCGTATCCTTGTTCTTGCCCGTCAAAAAGGTCCACGTGAGACGGGCCAGCTGCGCAGGGCTCTGCTTGTACATGGGAACCGGGTTGCGGAATTTGCCGTCGCTGAACTGGGGCGATGGATGGTGCGGCGCGGGGCTGCCGGCGAAGGTGCAAGAGGCCATGAGGAATGTCCCTATTAACAGGAGGCTGAGAAAAAGTCGGTGCACAGGTGATCCAATCAGAAATGTACACTACACAGTGTAGTTTCAATTTTTGGAAAAGTAAACTGGTGGGTGTAAAATATTGGAATGAACGCACCGCAAACAAGCTCACCGCACACCAACGCGCCCCGGCGCCTGACCGACCGCAAGCGCCTGGCCATCCTGGCCGCCGCCGCCGAGCAATTCCGCAGCCTGGGCTTCGAAGCGAGCAGCATGGACAAGATCGCCGCCAATGCCGGCGTGTCGAAACGCACGGTCTACAACCACTTTCCCAGCAAGGATGAGTTATTCGCCGAGACCCTGGTGCAGTTGTTCGAGCGCAGCGCCGCCGCGCTGGACTTGCCTTATCGCGTAGACGTCAGCCTGCGCGCGCAGCTGACCGAATTGATGACGATTAAAGTCCGGGCGATGGCCGACCAGGACTTTCTCGACCTGGCGCGAGTGGCCATTGCCGAAGGGATGCACGCACCCGAGCGGGCGCGGGCGATCGTGGCGCGCCTGGGCGAGCGCGAGGAAGGCGTGACGCGCTGGATCCGCGCCGCCCTGGCCGACGGCAAGCTCAAGGAATGCGATCCGGTTTTCGCCGCCACCTTGCTGCAAGGACAGGTCAAGGCGATGGCGTTCTGGCCACAAGTGACCATGGGCGTGCCGCCGCTGGCGCCGGAAGGACAGGCGGCCGTGGTCGACGCCGCCGTGAGCATGTTCCTGAGCTACTTCGCTCAGGCAAAACACGCCGCGTAGACGGGCGGCATGGTGGTCGAGACCGTGTGCCAGCTGTCGCCGGCATTGTCGGACATCCACACCCCGCCGCTGGTCGAGGCCATCAGCAAGGTGGCGCCATCGTCGGCCACCGCCAGCCCGTGGCGGTACACCAGGTCGTAGCAATGCTGCTGCGGCAAGCCCGCATTGCCCACTTTGAAACTGTTGCCGCCATCGCTAGTGCGGGTGACCGCCATGGCGGCGCCGACCGGAATGCGGCGCTGGTCGGCTTCGGCCGGGGCGAACCAGGCGCTGCCGCCGTCAAGCGGGTGCGCGGCCACGGCAAAGCCGAAGTTCGACAGTGGCGCTTGCGTGATTTCTTTCCAGTGGTGGCCGTTGTCGCTAGAACGCCAGATGCCGTTATGGTGCTGGCACCACAGCACGTCCGGATCGCCGGCGCAGCGCACGATGCGGTGCGGATCTTGCACGGCTTCATTTTCGTTGAGTTCGGGCGGCATGTAGTCGGCGCGCATGCCGGTGGCGCTGATGGCCCAGCTGGCGCCGCCATCTTCCGTGCGCCAGACGCCGCCGCAGGAAACGCCGACCAGCACGTGGCCGCTGTTGCGCGGATCGACGCAAATGCTGTGAATGCCCGGCACGTCATAGCCGCCGCCGAACCATTCGGCGCGCTGGGGCACGTCCCACAGCGAACGCACCAGCTCCCACGACGCGCCGCGGTCGCTTGAACGAAACAGGCCGCCCGGCAGGGTGCCGGCCCACAGCACGCCGGGCTGGTCGGCGCCGCCCGCTTCCAGCGACCAGATGAGCTTGTTCTTCCACGCGACTTTGTCCGCGCTGTCTTCCGGTTTGAGCGGATAGGCGGGCGCGGCGATCTCGGTCCAGACCGCGCTGCCGGCCTCCTTGCGGTGCAGCTTGACGCCGAAGTGGCCCAGGTTCAGCGCCGCGTACAGGGCGCCGTCGCGCGGATCGGCAAGCGCGATCGAGACCGGCTCGCCGAGGAAGTGGCTGGGGCCGATGTCCCATCCGGTGCTGCCGCGCTGCAATTCAAACAGGCCCTTGCGGGTGGAGAGATAGGCACGCGCTTGCATGTTCAGCCTCCGGAAAGTGCTTGAAGAATGTAAACAGTACTGTGGGGTGCGAGGGGGTCGTCGAGCCGGATGCGTTCGTCGCTGCGGCGGCCATCGATGAAGACGACGACGTTCTCGCGCAGGTGGTCTTGATCGTCGAGAACATAGCCACGCAGCAGAGGATTGACGGCGAAGGCTGTGTCGAGCCCGGCGCGCAGGGTGGCGGCGCTGGTGTCGACCTGCGGCACGGCGGTAAATCGGGCAAGCTGCTGGGTGAAAATGAGACGCGCCATGGCATCCGATCACGTGGCTGACGACGATGGGGAATCAAAGCTGCTCAATTTTATCGCGGATCGGCGTGCTTGTCGCGTACCGGCCTAGAATGGAAGCGAGTCAACTTTCTGGAGACGGACATGCCGATCAAACCTCACGAACTTGCCGCGCTGATGCAGGAAGTCGAGCAGGAAGACCCCATCGATTTCGCCGACCTGCCGTTCGGCGAGGCCGAGCTGCGCGAGCTGGTGGCGGCGCACCTGTGCGAGATGGCGGCCGCGATGGACAACTTCAGCACCGAAGATCGGCTGATGACCTTGCTGGCGGTGTCGGCCAAACTGGTGCTGGAAAACCTGGTGCTGCACCTGCAATTGCTGCGCCAGCACGGTTTGCCGGTGAGCGACAGTGTCGAAGAATTGTTGAGTCGGCTGCGCAAGCAAGACGGGACTTGATTCGCCGGCGCGGCGCTTACCAGCCGTCGGGCCAGCCACCCGGCGGCGGGTCGAGCTTCGATGTGACGAAGGCCAGGTATTTGGGATCATCTTCCTGGAAAATGGCCTTGCCTTCCAGAAGGTATGCACGGGCCAGTTCATCGGCCGCGCTCGTCAGATTGCCCAATTCAAACTGGCTCTGGCCCAGCCGCATGTGGATAAATGGATTGCCAATGGCGCCCGGGCAATGCATGGCATCCTGCAAGGCCAATCGGGCCGCTTCATACTGTTTTGCATTGAAACGGGCGTCGCCGATTGCCGTCAGCAGCCATGTGGCGGCGCTCCAGTTGCTAAGGGGCTCCGGAACAAGGCCGAGCGCCTTGACATAGGCGGCCACTGCTTCACCGGTTTTGCCTTGCCGTGCCAGCGCATCGCCGGCCGCCGCCAGGACGTTGACCTGGGCATGAATGGCATCGGGCAACTCAAGCGGGTCGTCTGCGGGATGCGTCATGGCGCCACCGGCGGCAGCGCTGCCGCACGCGAGGGGCCAGGACCAACAGCACTAGCGAGTGGAGATTTCATGCGGACGATTGTGGCACAGGCCAATGCATCTGTCGCGATCGTCGATCGCGCCGGCCGGGGCGGCAACCATTCCTGGCGATCTCGCAATGTTAGAATCGACCGGTTCGTCTTTAGAAAGTGCGCATGCCGTCGCTCAAACCCTTCTTGTTCGTATCCGCCGCGCTGTTCAGCGTGACTACGCTGGCAGCCGACAAAGTGCAGGCCGATTTCGTGCCTGACGCGGCGGTCCAGCGCGCAGCCACAGCCTACGCGGCGCAGGCCGTGGCGACAGCGCGCGACCAGTTCGGTATCAAGCTCGACGGTACCGATGCCAGCATGGCGCAGCTCGACACGGTGCTGGCGCGCGCCCACACCTCATACACAGCCAAATCGCCGCGCCCCTCGGAAGAGCAAGTCATGGCGGTGGCGCGCATGTATGGCAGTTACCTGGGTGAAGTTTATCGCCTGAAACAAGGCGGCGCCTGGGGCATGGCCACGCGCGACGGCCAGACATTGCCGGCGATGCGGACCAGGTCGGGGAGCAACTTCTGGCCATGGACACAGGCGGCGCAGCGCATCAGCAAGGGAGCCGGGAATGACGTTGCCGGCTACTACAACGCGCTGGTGAACAAATGACCAGCCTCCACCCTGCCCCAGCGCTGCAACTGCTGTTTCCCTGCGATCCCTTCAACAAGCGCATTGCCGACGAAGCCTATGGCGAGGAATACGATGCCGCGCGCGCGGCCGGATTCGCGTGCTCGCTGTTCTCCTTCGAAGATTTTGAAGCGGGGCGATTCAAGGCGCAGCCGGCCCTGTCCGCTGGCCTGGACGTGCTGTACCGTGGCTGGATGCTGAGGCCGGATGGCTACGCGCGCCTGCATCAAGCCATCGCCCAGCTTGACTGCGCGATGCTGACCAGTCCGGCCCAGTACCGCCATTGCCACTACCTGCCCGAGTGGTACGCGCTGTGCGAAGAATTCACGCCGGAAACGGTGATCGTCGCGCGCGATGCGGACTTTGCCGCCGCCGTGGAAGGCAAACACTGGCCCGCCTATTTCGTGAAAGACTACGTGAAATCGCTGACCACCCAGCGCGGCTCGGTCGCGGCCACGCCGCACGAGATTGCGGAGGTGGTCGGCTTGATCGAACGCTACCGGGGCGCGGTCGAGGGCGGCGTGTGCATCCGCAAATTCGAACAGTTGCAAGCCGACAGCGAAGAGCGCTATTTCGTGCTGCGCGGACAGGCGTTCGGCCGCGACGGCAAGGTGCCTGCGCTCGTGGACGCCCTTGCAAGCCGCATCGACAGCCCGTTTTTCTCGGTGGACGTGGTCGCTTCCAGCGCGGGGATGCTGCGGCTGATCGAACTCGGCGACGGCCAGGTGTCGGACCGCAAGCAGTGGCCGGTCGAGCGCTTCATGGCGATGCTGGAAAGCAAGCCAGCCTGAACGGGGGCGGTCGTCAAGGGCTGGCGTCAACGCCGATGACGGGCGCCGTACGGTACAGCTTGAGGAACTTGAACATCTTCGGCCATGCTTCGCGCGGACGGAAGACGATGGCCACTTCGCGGTTGCCGAGCGCGGACTCGGTCAGCACGAGATGGTCGGCCACCTGCTTGGCATTCTCGAATTCCCTGGCGTTGACGATGCAGACGGCCTTGAAGAACGGCCCGGCCAGCCACGCCTCGACGTCGGGCGTGTCCTTGAATTTCAGATAGCCGGCCAGCGATGCGTGGGCCACGGCCACCATCGCAAAACCGAGCGGCACGTCGTCGCGCACCAGGATAACCATTTTCATCGTTACGGAAATTCACAAAGCGGATTGGAAAGATACTGCCCGCGCCAAGTGTAATGCACAACACCGGGCATGGTCAGTATCTGCGCTGCCGCCGCGCTGCTGCTTACTGCGTGATGTGCATGTCAAAACGCGCACCGCTGGAAAACACGCAGGTGCCCGACCCCATTTCGGCGCGCGTCATCGCGTAGTCGCAACGCACATAGCCGCCACGGTTGCCGGACGCGTTGGCCACGCCCTTGGCCGCGCCCGGATCGCGCGTCGCTTCGCCGGAAAACGCTTCGCCGCCGGCAGCGAACGAGAATTCGCCATGGCCGCGTTCAGGATTGCTGATCGTGCCTGAAATGCGGCCCATGCGCGATGCCTCGTCGTTGGCCGGATACAGGCGCGCCGTGTAAATCGGGCGAACGGCCGGCACCGGCACGATGGCGACACCGCCGCCGTTGTTGTTGTAGTTGCCGTTGCCGTTGCCGCGCGGCGGATATTGATCGATCGGAACGACGTAGCATGCCGACAGCAGGCTCGATACAGCTACCAATGCCAGAATATGTTTTGCCTTGACCATGTTACCAATCTCCTGAGTAGAAACACACTGCCGGGAACCTCGAAAGACCTACTGCGCGGCGCAATTTTCGCCCTGCGATGCTCACCGTACCTTCGTACGGCTGCGCTTCTCGGACGCAACTTGCGCCGCTCGCGACGGTTTTCGAGGCCCCCTCAACCCGCCTTTGCAGCGTCATCCATTTTGGCTAACGCACTGCAAGTTCGAATGAGGCGCAGTATAGGTACCCAGGTTTCAAAAAAGTAAACGCTGCCTCCAGTAGCGTTATTTAATACCCGCCGTAAAGAAACATGCTACCGTCGTCCACTTGCGCAGGTAGCACTCAATGCTTGGGATGCATGACGACCTTGATGCAGCGGTCCTGCTTGTGCTTGAACATCTCGTAGGCCCGCGGGGCGTCGTCCAGGTCGAGGTGATGGGTGATGATGCAAGCCGGATCGATGTCGCCGTTCATGATGCGTTCGAGCAGGGGCTGCATGTAGCGCTGCACATGGCACTGTCCGGCGCGGATGGTCAGTCCCCGGTTCATCACCGCCCCGAAGGATATCTTGTCGCTGAAGCCGCCGTATACGCCGGCGATCGACACCACGCCGGCATTGCGGCAACTGAACAGCGCCTCGCGCAAGGCGGTGGGCCGGTCCGATTCGAGCCGCATGGCCTGCTTGACCCGGTCGTAGGCATAGCCCGCGCCGGCGCCGTGCGCTTCCATGCCGACGGCGTCGATGCAGGCGTCCGGGCCGCGCCCGCCGGTCATCTCGCGCAGGGCGTCGATGATGTCGACCTCGTCGAAATTGAGCACCTCGGCATGCGAGACATCGCGCGCCATGTCGAGCCGGTCCTGATAATGGTCGATGGCGATCACCCGTTCGGCCCCGAGCAGAAAGGCGCTCTGGATCGCGAACTGCCCGACCGGCCCGCAGCCCCACACCGCCACCACGGCGCCGGGCACGATGTCGCAGGCGTCGGCCGCCATGAAGCCGGTGGGCAGTACATCGGACAGGAACAGCACCTTGTCGTCGGGGAGTTCCGGCGGCACGACCAGCGGCCCCACGTCGGCATACGGCACCCGCGCGTACTCGGCCTGGCCGCCGGCGTAGCCGCCCGTCAGGTGCGAATAGCCGAAGATGCCGGCCGTGGCATGGCCCCACATTTTTTCGGCCAGCCAGGCATTCGGGTTGGAGTTCTCGCACACCGAAAACAGTTTCTGCTCGCAGAAAAAGCACTGGCCGCACGCGATGGGAAACGGCACCACCACCCGGTCGCCCACCTTGAGGCGCTTGACCCCGGAGCCGATCTCGACAATCTCACCCATGAACTCGTGGCCGAGGATGTCGCCCTGCATCATGCTCGGCACCACGCCGTTGTACAGGTGCAGGTCGGAGCCGCAGATTGCGGTGGAGCTGATTTTGACGATCGCGTCGCCGGGATTGATGATGGCCGGGTCGGGCACCTGTTCGACCCGCACATCGCGCGCTCCGTGCCAGCAGGTGGCTTTCATTGGTCTGCTCCTTTGTGAAACAGGGTCGACAGCAGGCTGCGCGCACCGCTCGGCTGGCCGCGCGTGGTGGGGATTTCGCCGGTCTCGATCAGTTGCTTGAAGCGGCGCAGGTCGTCGCGCATCTGGATCGACGGCTCCTCGCCGAACAAGCGGGCGACGATGGCGCCGGCGCGTCCGGCCGGCGGGAGGTAGCTCATCCGCACCTGCAGGACCGTGGCGCGGCCGCCGTTGGCGGGGATGAAATGCACGGTGCCGGCGTTCTCGACATCCGCCCCCGGCACCGAACGCCAGCCCAGCAACTGGCCGGGATGGTCGTCGGTGATCTCGGCATCCCACTCGACGCGGCTGCCGGCCGGCCCGCGCGCGCGCCAGTGCGAACGGCGCTCGTCGATGACGCTGACCGATTCCAGATGCCGCATGAAGCTGGGCAGGCGCGCAAGGTCGCGCCAGAAGCGGTAGCAGGCGTCGGGCGGGCGGTTGATGCTGACCGAGTGCTGTATGTGCTGGCTACTTTGCCGGCCATCTTGCCGCCCCATTTGCCGACCCATTTGCCGGCCATCCTGCCGCCCGCCCCGAGGCCGCTCCAGCGCGACACGCGAGGGCGCCAGGCGCGGCGGATTGGCGGCGCGCAGGTCGAGCGCGCCGACCGTGGCCAGCGCCAGCGCGGTCGACGCCAGCCGGCGCCGGTTGGCGTACGGATGGGTGGCGGCCAGGCCGACAAGGGCCAGGTCCATGGCGTCGCCCGCCACGCGCGACCAGCGCCACAACTGGTCGCCGGGCCGGTTCAGCAGCCCGACCCCGCTGACCAGTTCGCGCATGCCCACGGCGCGCAGCACGGTGGGCCAGGGCGGCATGCCGGCCGCGCGCGCCATGAAGCGCGGCGCCACCACGCTGGCGGCGCCGAGGCCGATGCTGATCCAGCCCAGAACGATGCCGAGCCGCTGTTCGCGCGCGGCGCGCCCTGCCCCGCCCGGCTGCGCGGGCACGGACCGGGGTGCCGCGGCGTCGTTATCATCCGGGCCAGGCGAGGCATCGGGGTATTGCCAGAAACCGGGGCGGCCCTGGCGCCGGCTGGTATCGGTCGTGCTTTCCATGACATCTCCTGTAGGAAGGGACCTCGAAAAACCTACTGCGCGGCGTCATTTTTTCAAGGTCCCTTGTACACAACATGGCGTCGCCGAACAGGCGCGCCGTACTGCTTGCGATCGGGTTGGAAGTTAGGCCGCGGCGGGCGCCGCATGTTCCCGGATTCTTTTCATATTCAAGCTGGTGGCGACGCACTTTGCGCACGCGCAAACTTAGCTTGGATACCCTGCTCACATAGCGGAAAAAGCCGTCAGGGCGAAAACGCAACAGTTACCAAGAATACTTATTTGGCCCGCTTGCACGTCATTACAATAAGGATTCATGGCCCGTCTTATGCGGCCTTTTCCGGGCCGCGGCGAGCCTTGCGCCGCCGCATCCGGACGCGTCCGGGTGCGCCGCTCCCGCGAACTGCCAGCCCTGTCATGGACAGCTAAAAATAACAACACGAATTTCTCTAATAGTTAGTTAAGTTGTAACGAACTTTGCTATTTCGCAAGGAAAGAGTGTATATTCCTAAGAATATAGTTCCGATCATTATTTATTGCTCGGCGACAGCTGCCGCGTGTCGGCCTGAAACGCTGCTCCGGCGTTAAGGGGGTGGCCGATAGCGTCACTTGCAAGAGAGAAAAGCGCGCGCGCCGGAGCCCGGCGTGGCACAGACGCCGCAACACCAGGGCGCACGTTTGTTTTCAAGTTGTAAATTATGCAGGCGTAATTCTGTTGCTATAATAACAAAATACGTTTTGAACAGGGAATCCGAGATGGAAGCAGCAGCAAAAGTAGTGGCCGTCGTTGGCCTCGGTTACGTCGGCCTGCCATTGGCGGTCGAATTCGGCAAGAAACGCACGACCATTGGTTTCGACCTGTCGACCAGCAAGATCGACAGCTATCAGCGTTTCATCGACCCTACGGGCGAACTGAGCAGTGAAGAGTTGCGCGCCGCGGAGCACCTGACCGTCAGCGCCGACCCGGCCGCCATCGCCGGCGCCGACTACATCGTGGTGGCTGTGCCGACCCCGGTCGACAACGCCCACAATCCCGACTTCACCCCGCTCGCGGGCGCCAGCAAGACCGTCGGCCTGCATATGAAGAAGGGCGCGATCGTCATCTTCGAGTCCACCGTGTATCCGGGCGCGACCGAGGAAGTCTGCATTCCGATCCTGGAACAGCATTCGGGCCTGAAGTGGATGGACGATTTCCACGTTGGTTTTTCGCCGGAACGCATCAATCCGGGCGACAAGGAACACACGCTCACCACCATCCTCAAAGTGGTCTCGGGCGACGACGCCGCCACCCTCGACGACGTGGCCAAGCTGTACGAATCGATCATCACCGCCGGCGTGTACCGCGCGTCGTCGGTCAAGGTGGCGGAAGCGGCAAAGGTCATCGAGAACACGCAGCGCGACTTGAATATCGCGCTGATGAACGAACTTGCGATCATTTTCGATAAAATTGGCATCGATACGCTGGAAGTGCTGAAAGCGGCCGGAACCAAGTGGAACTTCCTGCCGTTCCGCCCGGGCCTGGTGGGCGGGCATTGCATCGGCGTCGATCCGTATTACCTGACGCACAAGGCCGAAATGATCGGCTACCACCCGCAGGTGATCCTGGCCGGGCGCCGCATCAACGATGGCATGGCCAAGTTCGTGGCCGAAAAAACCGTCAAGTCGATGATCGCCGCCGGTTTCAACGTCAAGGGCGCGAAGGTGAACGTGATCGGCCTCACGTTCAAGGAAAACTGCCCGGATCTGCGTAACTCGAAGGTGGCCGATATCATCACCGAACTGGCTACCTACGGCGTGCAGGTGCACGTGCACGATCCGGTGGCCGACGCCGCCGAAGCCATGCACGAGTACGGCGTCAAGCTCGACAGCTGGGAACAGTTGCCGCAGGCTGACGCCATCATCGCGGCCGTGTCGCACAAGCAATTGCTGGCACGCCCGCTGTGCGACCTCCAGGCCAAGCTGAACAAGGGTGGCTGCTTCATGGATGTCAAATCGCTGTTCGACCAGGACGCCTTGCGCGCCGCCGGTTTTTCCGTCTGGCGCCTGTAGGGGCCGTTGGGAGGCGCCCGCTGGCGCTTCCTTGTATGCAGCATGAATAAGAAACTGGAGTCTGCCGTGGGTAAATTTATCGAGGTTCAACAGCACTTGCGCGCGCATCGCAGCCACTGGCTGGTTACGGGCGCGGCCGGTTTCATCGGGTCCAACCTGGTTGAAGCATTGCTGCGGCTCGGCCAGAAGGTCACCGGCCTCGACAACTTCGCCACCGGCCACCAGCACAACCTGGACCAGGTGCGCGAGCTGGTCGGCAGCGCGGCCTGGGACAACTTCACCTTCATCCGTGGCGACATCCGCATTCCAAGCGACTGCGCCAGGGCCGTGGCCGGCGCCGACTATGTGCTGCACGAAGCGGCGCTCGGCTCGGTGTCGCGCTCGATGGAAGACCCGATCACCACCAACGACACCAATGTCACCGGTTTCCTGAACATGCTGGTGGCCGCGCGCGACGCCAGGGTGAAACGTTTCGTGTACGCCGCCTCCAGCTCGACCTACGGCGACCATCCGGCCCTGCCCAAGGTCGAGGACGAGATCGGCAATCCGCTGTCGCCCTACGCCATCACCAAGTATGTCAACGAACTGTACGCCGAAGTGTTCGGGCGCTGCTACGGCACCCAGACCATCGGCCTGCGCTACTTTAATGTGTTCGGCCCGCGCCAGGACCCGGATGGCGCCTACGCCGCCGTGATCCCGCAATGGATTGCCGCGCTGATCAAGAACAAGCCGCTGTTCATCAATGGCGACGGCGAAACCAGCCGCGACTTCTGCTACATCGACAATGTGGTGCAGGCCAACTTGCTGGCCGCCCTGGCCGACGATCCGGAAGCCAGCAACCAGGTCTACAACGTCGCGCTCAACGAGCGCACCAGCCTGAACCAGCTGCACGCGATGATGTGCGAATTGCTGGCAGAACAGTTTCCGCACGTGCGAGAACATCAGCCGCAGTACGCGCCGTTCCGCGCCGGCGATGTGCGTCACTCGCAGGCGGATATTTCCAAAGCGATCAAATTACTCGGTTTTGCCCCCACCCACCGGATCGGCGAGGGCATGCGGCAAGCCATGGCGTGGTACATCCGGAATTTGACTTACAACAATTAAAAGCGTTGCGGCCGGGCGCCTTGATGCCCGCCACGCAACGCCACTTATCCTGTCCAGGGGTGGAAAAATGCTTCGGATTTCTAATCACTATGTCTCACGGGTTGTGTTCGTGCTGCTGTTTGTCGAGGTGCTGATCCTGATCGGTTCGGCGTACGCGGGCGCGGCGCTGCGCGTCTACGAAGACGGCAAGACCTCGCTGCCGCCGCATCTGGATAATTTCCTGATTTCGGCGATCGCCTACGCCATCGCCATCGTGTTCAGCATGAGCGCGCTCGGCATGTACCAGCTGAACCTGACCGAAGGCTTGCGCAATCCCTTCTTCCAGAAGCTGCTGCCCTCCTTCGCGATGGGCTTTTGCATCCTGACATTGCTGTTCTACGTGGTGCCGAACCTGTATTTCGGGCGCGGCATCATGCTGCTGGTGTTCATGATCGGGGCCGCCGGCATCTTTGTGGCGCGCACGATTTTCCTCAAGACATCGGAAGCGCGCAAGTTCGAGTCGCGCATCCTGTTCGTCGGCGGCGGCGCCCTGGCCAACGAATGCCGCGAACTGGCCAACCGCGACCAGGTTTACCACCGCTACGAGATCGCCGGCTTCATCGCCATGCCGTCCGAAGTGTCGCGTGTGCCGGCCTCGTCCCTGCTGGAAGTGCGCGGTGACGAATCGCTGCTGACCCTGGCGCGCCGCCATGATGTCGAAGAAATCGTGGTCTCGGTGGAAAACCGCCGCGGCGGCGCTTTCCCGATCAAGGATTTGCTCGAATGCAAACTGTACGGCGTCAAAGTGATCGACGCCGCCACCTTCTTCGAGCGCGAAACGAGCCAGATCCGGGTCGATTCACTGCAGCCGAGCTGGCTGGTGTTCGGCGGCGGCTTCGACCAGAGCTTCATCCGCATTTTCGTCAAGCGCACCTTCGACCTGGTGGTCAGCGGCACCTTGCTGCTGGTATCCCTGCCGGTGATGTTCCTGACCGCGCTGGCGATCTTCATCGAAGACCGCGCCCCGATCTTTTACCAGCAGGAACGGGTCGGCACGAATGGCCAGACCTTCAAGGTGCTCAAGTTCCGCAGCATGTACAACGACGCCGAAAAGGGCGGCAAGCCGCAGTGGGCGGCCCAGAACGATCCGCGCGTCACGCGCGTGGGCAACTTCATCCGCAAATGCCGCATCGACGAGTTGCCGCAGATCCTCAACGTGTTCAAGGGCGAGATGAGTTTCGTCGGTCCGCGCCCGGAGCGGCCGTACTTCGTCGAACAGTTGAACGAGCAGGTTCCCTACTACAACGTACGCCACAGCATCAAGCCCGGCATCACCGGCTGGGCCCAGGTCCGTTACGGTTATGGCGCATCTGTCGATGACGCGGTGCAAAAGCTCCAGTATGATCTGTATTATGTGAAAAACAACAGCCTGTTCCTCGACCTGCTGATCCTGATCGACACCCTCAAGGTGGTCATGGGCAGTCACGGGCGTTGACCGCTGCCTGCACCTTGGGTCCCCCCTTGGGGCGGGCGCCAGCGCCGGCCTCGCCCGGCGCTTCACTCCACACCGTGATCCACACCGGAAAGACAAGCGCACCGGAATGCTGAGCAACATCGCCACCATGAGCTATTCAACCGCCGCGCTCGCGTTTGCGCTGCTCGGCGTCGTCCTGCTGACGCGCTGGCGCAGCCGCCAGCATGCGTCCGTGCTGGCCTGCGCCTGCGCGCTGACCATGCTGTGGGGCGGCGCGCTGGCGGCCCAGGCCTGGGGCGTGCTGGCCCACATCTGGGCCGGCGAACTGCTGGAAGTGGCGCGCAACGGCGCCTGGACCGTGGTGCTGCTGTCGCTGCTGGGCCACTTCGAAGGCACCAGCTGGCGCCAGCTGCGCCGCACCCCGGCCCTGCCGGCCATCGCCCTGCTCTACCTGCTGGTGCTGGGCGACAAGATCATGTCCGAATTCATGCCGGCCGTGCTGGGCCAGCAAAGCGGCATCGTGGGCGTGATGGCGCGCATCGGCATGGCCGTGCTCGGCATGCTGCTGGTCGAACAGTTGTACCGCAACAAGCCGGTGCAGGAACGCTGGGCCATCAAGTTCGCCTGCCTCGGCATCGGCGGCATCTTCGTCTTCGATTTTTATCTGTACAGTAACGCCCTGCTGATGCGCCAGATCAATCCCGAAATCTGGTCCGCGCGCGGCGTGGTCAACGCCCTGACCGCGCCCCTGATCGCGGTGTCGGTGGCGCGCAGCGCGTCGTGGTCGTCGCACATCGCGGTCTCGCGCCGCCTGCTGTTCCATTCGGCGGCCCTGTTCGGCTCGGCCGCCTACCTGCTGGCCATGGGCGCGGCCGGGTATTACTTGCGCTACTTCGGCGGCCAGTGGGGCTCGCTGATGCAGATGGCCTTCCTGTTCGGCGCCCTGGTGCTACTGGCCGGCATTTTGTTCTCGGGCACCTTCCGCTCCTGGCTGAAAGTGTTCATCAGCAAGCATTTCTACAGCTACAACTACGACTACCGCGAAGAATGGCTGCGCTTTACCCGCACCCTGTCCGAAGCCGGTCCCAACCTGGGCGAGCGCACCCTGCAAGCGGTTGGCGAGCTGGTCGAAAGTTCCGGCGGCATGCTGTGGATCCGGCGCGAAGCGGGCCTGTGCGAACCGGTGGCCAACTGGCACATGCCGGAACTGGCCCCGTCCGAGCCGGACGAGTCGGCCTTCTGCCGCTTTCTGGAATCGCGCCAGTGGGTAGTCGACCTGCAGGAATTCGCCAAGGACCCGGACAAGTACGAAGGCCTGGTGCTGCCCGAGTGGATGAATAAATTTCCGCGCGGACGCCTGGTGGTGCCGCTGATGCTGCAGGGCCGCCTGTTCGGTTTCATGCTGCTGTTGCAGCCGCGCAGCGCCATTACCCTGAACTGGGAAGTGATCGACCTGCTCAAGATTGCCGGCAGCCAAGCCGCCAGCTACCTGGCCCAGCACGAAGCGGCCAGCGCCCTGATGCTGGCGCGCCAGTTCGAATCGTTCAACCGCATGTCGACTTTCGTGGTGCACGATTTGAAAAACCTGGTGTCGCAACTGGGCTTGCTGATTCCAAATGCCGAAAAACACAAGGACAACCCCGAATTCCAGCGCGACATGCTCGAAACCGTGACCCTGTCGGTGCAAAAAATGCGCCTGATGCTGCAAAAGCTCAGCCGCAGCGCATCGCAGGAGCGCCCGGCCCCGCTCTCGATCGAAAAACTGCTGGTCCAGGCGGTGGCCAACAAGGCCGCCTTCGAGCCGCGTCCGCTGCTGACGATTAGCGAAGCGCGCCTGCGCGTGGTGGCCGACTGGGAACGGCTGGAACGGGTGGTGGGCCACCTGATCCAGAACGCCATCGAAGCCACGCCCAAGGAAGGCCAGGTGGCAATCACGCTCAGCCGCGCGGACGATTCGGTTATCATCGAGATCCGCGACACCGGCGAAGGCATGAGCGAAGAATTCATCCGCGAGCGCCTGTACAAACCGTTCGAATCGACCAAATCGGCCGGCATGGGCATTGGCGCTTTCGAGAGCCGTGAATACATTCATGAGCTCGGCGGCAACCTGGCGGTCAGCAGCACGCCGCCGCAAGGCACCACGTTCAGAATCACCCTGCCGCTGTGCCAGCAGGACACTCAAACTGTCGATAAAGCCGCATGACGGCCAGAGGATCGCTGTGACCCAAAACAAAATGAAGATGCTGATCATCGAAGACGACCCCGGCCTGCAAAAGCAGCTGCGCTGGTGCTTCGATGCCTACGAAGTGGTGGTGGCGGGCGACCGCGACGCCGCGCTGGCGCAAGTGCGCCGCCACGAACCGGCGGTGGTGACCATGGACCTGGGCCTGCCGCCCGATCCGGACGGCGCCACCGAAGGGCTGGCCACCCTGCGCCAGATCCTGGCACTGGCGCCCGACACCAAAGTCATCGTCCTGACCGGGAACCAGAACCACGCGCACGCGGTCGAAGCAATTGGGCTGGGGGCCTACGACTTCCACCAGAAGCCGTTCGACCCCGAAATGCTGGGCCTGGTGGTGCAGCGCGCCTTTTATCTGCACGCCTTGCAGCAGGAAAACCGGCGCATGCGCCAGTCGCAGGTCGATTCGCCGCTGAGCGGCGTGATCAGCCGCGACGCCGGCATGCAGCGCGTGTGCCGCAATATCGAAAAAGTGGCGCCGACCTCGGCCTCCGTCATGGTGCTGGGCGAAAGCGGCACCGGCAAGGAAGTGCTGGCGCGCGCGCTGCACCAGTTGAGTCCGCGCGCCAACCAGCGCTTCATGGCGATCAACTGCGCAGCGATTCCCGAGAATCTGCTCGAAAGCGAATTGTTCGGCTACGAAAAAGGTGCGTTTACGGGCGCGGCCAAGCAAACCAAGGGCAAGGTCGAACTGGCGCACGGCGGCACCTTCTTCCTCGATGAAGTGGGCGATTTGCCGATGTCGCTACAAGCCAAACTGCTGCGCTTTTTGCAGGAGCGCGTGATCGAGCGCGTCGGCGGGCATGAAGAGATTGCGGTCGATGTGCGGATTGTATGCGCGACGCACCAGAATCTGAAGGCGCTCTCGGCCAGCGGGCGCTTCCGCGAGGATTTGTATTATCGCCTGTCGGAAATCGTGGTGACCATTCCGCCGCTGCGCGACCGGGTCGGCGACGCGGCCTTGCTGGCGCACCATTTCAAGAACAAGTTCTGCGCGCAGGAATCGCGGCCGACCTTGCATTTCAGCCAGGAAGCGATTGGCGTGATCGAAAGCTATCCGTGGCCGGGCAATGTGCGCGAGATGGAAAACTGCATCAAGCGCGCGATCATCATGGCGGACGGGCCGCAGATTACGGCGGAGGATCTGGGATTGTCAGCCTCGGCGGAACCGGAACAGCCGATCAACCTGCGCCAGGTGCGCGACGAGGCCGAGTATGCGGCCATCGTCAAGGCGCTGGCGCGGGTCGACGGGAACATCGTGCGCGCGGCGGAGTTGCTGGGGATTAGCCGGCCGACCTTGTACGACCTGATGGGCCGGCACGCGATCAAGTCGGCGACGGCGGGCGGCGCTTAAGGTCGGCTCATGGGGCTCAGGAGGCGCTGGCTGCTGACGCGGCGCCAGCCAGTTTGGCCTTGCGACCTTTTTGCCGCGACAGGGCGGTAGCGCCTTGCACCAGCCAGTACAGCGCAAGGGCCAGGGCGACCCAGGCGAACACATTGCCCGGGCTCCCGGCCAGCATGGCGGCGGAACCCAGTCCAAAGAACAGGCCGGCGCCAAGGTCCACCAGCGGGTGGGTCAGGAACAGGCTAAGCAGTTCGGAAATGGCTTTCGCTGCCAGCAGGCAGAGGAATATAGTAGACAGGGTCATTGGTGGAATGCTCGAATGATGACGATGATTCTGAAGGGTGACTGCTCAATTCTGGTTCACAGCGCCCAGGTAGCGTTGCCTGCCATTGATTGTCTCAGAAAAGCGTCGCCCTGGTGGCGCTTACCCCGTCCGCAGCGCTGCCGGCCTCCCCCCGTCAAAGGGCCAGGCGATGAACTGGCCAGACATGGCGACGGATTGGACAAGCCCCTTGGGCTCGTCCAACCCTTATTCCTGACCGTACGATGGACGAAGCGCCGCGACGGCTTTTTGAATGGCTGCCCGCACAGCTGGCCTGTCGATCATCTCGACACAGTGCAGTATAGGCAACACCTTGCCCTTTTGCGGCTCTGACTCGTCACGCATCACAGCCACCCCACTCGCTGCGTTTTCCCGTTTGACCTGCTCTGCGATCTCCCCCATGGCATCAAGATCGCCTTTCATCCGCTGCACAATCACGGACCCCCAGGCATCGCCTTGATCCTTGGTAAAAGCATCCGCTTGATAAGTCATGCAGCTCGCTATTGCATAGCCTTCGACGTCGCGCTGTACTGCAGGCCGTGGCGCGTTCGCCGTATTCACGCTGGAGGCGCAGCCGGCAAGCGCCAGCCCCCATGCGATGCAGACCATGCGCATCATGCAAGTTCCCAAAATTCGCCCTTTGACGTTTTAACGTCAGAATTAGCCGGGTTGACATAGCTTGAATAATTATCGTGGCCTGGCTCACGATAGTTCGATCCATTCCACAGAGCGATATGTCCGGTAGCACCGGTCCAATTGACGCTGAAGGCGATAATACCTTTGCGATTCTTGAACTCGTCGTCATAGGGACTCATGTTATCCACGCTTGGTTTGCCCAGGACTTTGAGCAGGTACTTTCTGAAGTCGGCCACGCCGTAGATAATTCGCGAACCGTCGCTCGTACCCAGCGTGCGCGCGTTGACTGCATTCGCCATTGCTGTGCTGATAGGAGCACCGGCTTTGTTGAAGGCCACGCTCAAGCGACTGGCACACGCATTTCCGGTAGGCCCGAAACCAAGCGAATATATGTTTTTCTCAGCGGCGCCGCCGAGCATGGTGTACAAGTCTTTCATCGTCTTATATTGAACATGGTCTGGAAACTCCAGCCATAGCCTCTGAAAATTTGGCTTGATCACAAAATACCTTTCTTTGTCACTTAATTATTCATTAAATCCCATAGAATCATTCCCATTTCGCGCCAAACTGCCTTTGCGCTGACAGCGCTGCCGCTCAAACAATATAGACATTATGCGGGGCGTTGTCAATGTGCTATTGTAGAATTATCGGCAAAATTGCGTTTGGTAGGGAAACACGATGTCACGATTAGGGAAGCGCTGATAGTACTCTTCCGGCCTTTGTAAATGCAACCAAATCAAGGCCAAAAAAGGAGAGAGGGTCAGTGCCGACAAACGAACACGAACCGGACAGTCGCGCCACGCGAATAGGAAATGGGAGACGTCAGCTGTATTTGACATGCCCTACTCTACTTAACTGCTCTGTTCGTGTGCGAATATAGGCACTGCCCCTTGCCCACCTGACCTTGCCCACCGTTCGGCGCATTATGCATCTATTTATGTCTGCAAGAATTTATGAATGGCCACCAGGCTGATCAATGTTCTATCAGGGCTTCTGAAGCAAAAAACCGCTTTCAGTGCATGACGCAGGCCTCCAATCAGCCAGAAAAATAACAATTTTTTGATCGGCATTCAGGTCGCTATTGTCAAAATCAATATTGTTAACCCATCGAATACGCACACTCTTCTGAATGACTTTGCCATCGCCATATAAAATTGCGCCACTCTGCGTATCTACTACCTCTGCAACACGACCGATCGTCAGTGCAATCACAATCATCAAGTTGCCCATAGTGGCGAAGAAAATTGCACAGGCAATTGCCAGCAGGACAAATTTTCCCTCATTCGCTCGCCCGAGTCTGTCTGCCTCCATGAGCAGATAACTGAGAGAAAAAATCAGAGCCAACCCGCCCAGCGCAAGAATGGTGTAAAGCAATGCACGCTTTTTGAACATCATTCCCGCCCAATAATCCAATGTTTTTTCTTCATCGTCTTCTATATCTTCAATCAAGTGATTTTTAGAGCATCTTCGACGTAGCCGTTCACACCCCGAGCGGAATCTTTGGCAGCGCCGGCACCGTCAGACCGTTTCTGGCTGCGGCAATGACGCTGGCAATGAAGGTCCAAGAGGAGGCCGAACGTTTTCTGCACGTCTCGAT
>NZ_WHJH01000042.1 GCF_011682145.1 Massilia mucilaginosa | reverse complement strand
CCCACGAAGGTGGCATCGTGTGTCACGCCGTTGGCTTGAGTGCTAAACTTTTTCATGACTTCCCCTTTCGATAGTGGCTGACAGATTCGCCAAATTCGTTTAGACCACGCTGACTTACAAATGTCGCTTCACCGTAGGTCTCGGGACGGGGAAGTCCCTTTCATTCATTCGGACACGGCCTCGGCACTAGCGCTTGCTACAGCCGGGGCCGTGTCCGAATGTCAGACCTGACACCGGCGGGGGCGGGTCGCCGCGTTCCTTACGCGGAACTGACGAATAAATCCAAACTGTTGTTATCAGATCTGCATAGTCCGTTCCGGAATTGACATTGCTTTGTCTTCGTTCCAGTATGGATTTGCAAGTTTTCCACTATTTACATTTCTGAGTTGATAGGTTTAGTTAAAACAAAATTAATAGATAACCGAGGGAGCAGGTATGCAGAAACGATTCGCACCGCAGAAGCACGTATTGGCATTATCGATTGCAACGTTGTTTTCCACCGGCGCCGCGCTGGCGCAGGACGCAGCCCCGAATGACACCTCCAACACCGTGGTCGTGACCGGTACCCGCGTCGCCAACCGCACCGCCCTCGACACCGCCTCCCCGGTCGATATCATCTCGGCCGAATCGCTCAAGAACTCCGGCACCACCGAAATCAACCAGGCCCTGGCCGTGGCCCTGCCGTCGCTGAACTTTCCGCGCCCGGGCCTGGCCGATGGCACCGATACCATCCGTCCCGCCACCCTGCGCGGCATGGCGCCCGACCAGACCCTGGTGCTGGTGAACTCGAAACGCCGCCACGCGTCCTCGCTGGTGAACGTGAACGGCACCATCGGGCGCGGCTCGGCCGCCGTCGACCTGAACACGATCCCGACCGCGATCGTCAAGAACATCGAAGTGCTGCGCGATGGCGCGGCCGCCCAGTACGGCTCGGATGCGATCTCCGGCGTGGTCAACCTGCGCCTGCGCAGCAACCGCGACGGCGGCGAAGCGACCATCAATTACGGCGCGCGCCTGACCGAATACGATTTCCTGACCGGCGGCGCGCCCGCCAACGCCACCTGGCAGGCCCGGAACTCGCGCAAGCGCACCGACGGCCAGACCGGCACCGTCAGCCTGTGGAAGGGCCTGGCACTGGGCGAGACCGGCTACCTCACCATCGCCGGCGAATTCAAGGACCAGAAGCACACCGAACGCAGCGGCTACGACATGCGCCAGCAGTACGCGCTGGTGGGCGGCGCCTTCGATCCGCGCGAAAACACGATCAACCGCTTCAACACTTGGTATGGCGAGCCGGAAATGAAACAGTCGACCGTGTTCGCCAACGCCGGCGATACGCTCGGCAACGGCGTCAAGGTGTACGGCTGGGCCAGCTACCAGAAGCGCGAAGCCAGCTCGGCCGGCTTCTTCCGCTGGTCCAACGATCCGCGCAACATTCCATCGATCTATCCGGACGGCTTCATGCCGATCATCTCGCCCGTGGTCGACGACTTCGCCGCCACCGCTGGCGCCAGCTGGAGCATGGGCGAGTGGGAGATGGATAGCTCGCTCGGCTATGGCAAGAACAAGATGGCTTTCACCATCGAAAACACCCTGAACCGCTCGATCGGCCCGACCAGCAAGACGGCGTTCGACGCCGGCGGCTTCGAATACGATCAGCTGGTATTCAACCTGACCGGGGTGCGCTCGGTGGCGCTGGCCGCTTTGTCCTCGCCGTTGAACGTGGCGGTCGGGGCCGAAGCGCGGCGCGAAGGCTACAGCCTGTTCGCCGGCGAACCCGATTCCTACCGCTTCGGCGGCCAGCTGCTGCCGAACGGCCAGCCGACCGCGCCGGGCGCCCAGGTGTTTTCGGGCTTCCGTCCGCAGAATGAATCCGATACGCACCGCACCGCGATCGGCGCCTTTGTCGACCTGGAAGCGAACATCACCCCGCAACTGCTGACCTCGATCGCCCTGCGCGCCGAGCGCTATTCGGACTTCGGCAACAGCCTGGCCGGCAAACTGGCGGGCCGCTACGATTTCAGCAAGGCGTTCGCGCTGCGCGCGTCGGTGCAGAACGGCTTCCGCGCGCCCTCGCCGCAGCAGCAGAACTTCACCTCGACGGCCACCAACTTCATTACCGGCGTGCCGTTCGAAATCACCACCTTCCGTCCCACCGATCCGGTCGCCGTGGCGCTCGGCGCCAAGCCGCTCGACGCCGAAAAATCGGTCAACGCTTCGCTCGGCGCCGTGCTGCGCCTGGGCGGCGCGAATGTGACCATCGACGCCTACCGCATCAAGGTGCGCGACCGCATCGTGCTGTCGGAAAACCTGACCTCGGCCGATGTGCGCAACTTCCTGACCAAGCAGGGCTTCATCGGCGTCGGCGGCGGGCGCTTCTTCATCAACGGCGTCGATACCACCACCGACGGCGTGGACGTGGTGGTGAACTGGGCGGCCAATGGCGGCGATATCGGCAAGTTCGACTTCACGGTGGCGGGCAACTTCACCAGCACCGATGTGACCCGTGTACCGGCCACGGCGCAACTGGCGGCGCTGTCGACCCCGACGCCGCTGTTCGACCGCCTCAATGTGCTGTCGCTGGAACAGGGCCAGCCGAAGAACAAGTTCAACGCCAGCACCAACTGGAAACTGGGCCAGGTCGGCGCCACCCTGCGCGCCACGCGCTACGGCAAGGTGCTCTCGCCAAACGCCTCGCCGGCGCTGGACGTGACCCTGGGCGCGAAAACCGTGATCGACCTGGAAGGACGCTACGCGCTCACCTCCAAGCTGAACCTGGCGCTGGGTGCGGAGAATCTGTTCGACAAGTATCCTGAATCGGTCGGCAATGCGCTCAATCCGAGCGGCAATGCGCCGTTCCCGAACTACGCGCCGTTCGGGCGCGGCGGGCGTTACGTTTACGCGCGCGCGACCTACGCGTTCTGACGTTCCGGGTCATGCTTCACGGCCGTCGCCCGCACGCAAGCCGTGCGTGCGGCGGCCGCCCCGGCCGGCGTCCCGCTGGTCCGGTGGTAATCAGCCCGATGCTCGTGTGACACAGCATTAATCCCATTCAGCAGGTATCTCAAGCTGATACGCAAGTCCGTCCTGCGGCAGATCCTGCCTCCCCTTCCACATGCCGAAGATGCCCATGAGCACCTCCAGCCTCCTGGCGCGCTCATCGCCCAGCGATCGAATCACGCCATGGCCGATGAGCGCGAGCGCAAAACCGGCTATCATCCCGACTCGCGCAACTCAGTCGCGCCGGTTCAGCAGCGCCCCCAGCGCCAGCCCCAGCCCGAATGCCCCGTAGACCAGCGCCAGCGACGGACGCGACAAGCGTTGTTCGAAGCCGGGCTTGAGCCGGTCGGGTGTGATCCGGTAATCGACGAAGCAGGCCAGCGCCGAGACGGCCGCCGCCGCCGGCAAGGTGACGGCCGGATCTTGCTTGTCGAGCTGGCGGGCCATCAGGCGCTCGAACAGGACGGCCCAGAAGGTCGCGCTGGCGTGGTGGATCAGGTAGCCGGTGGCGGTGTAGCGCCACGAGGGACCGTTGCGGCGCGCCGCCCGGTCGCCCCAGACCCAGTGGCTGATGGCGTTGGTCGGACCGAAACTGCTGCCATCGGTCGCCTTGCCCAGGGCCGTCAGGGCGGCTGTCGAGAGCACGCTGGCGACGGCTCCCGAGATCAGCCCGCGGGCGCTTGCAGTTTTCCAGGTATCCATGCTGTCCTTGTGGAGTGAAGCAGATGTGCTGTGTAGGTAGAGGCTTGAGTATGAACGGTAAGGAGGTCGGATGCGCATTTTGCTGACAGGAGCGAGCGGGTTTATCGGCAGGCATGTGCTGAACGTGTTACTTGGCGAGGGTTACTACGTGGTGGCGGCCGTGCGCAAGCCGCCCGCCGCCAGCACGCGTCCGCGCCTGAGCTACATCGAGGCCGACTTCGCCAGGGATACCGATAAATCGGTCTGGCTGGAACGCCTGGACGGCATCGACGTGGTGATCAACACGGTCGGGATTTTTCGCGAGCACGGCACCCAGACCTTCGCCACGATTCACAGCGATACGCCGCGCGTGCTGTTCGCCGCCTGCGTCGAGTCGGACGATGTGCGCATGGTGATCCAGCTGTCCGCGCTGGGCGCCGACCAGCAGGCCGACAGCGCCTATCACCTGAGCAAGAAAACCGCCGACGATTACCTGGCGCTGCTGCCGCTGCGCTCGGCCATCCTGCAGCCGTCCCTGGTGTACGGCAAAGATGGCGTGAGCGCGCGCGTGTTCCGCACCCTGGCCAGCATGCCGTTCTGCGCCCGCTTCGGCAACGCGCCGCAGCTGGTGCAGCCGATCCACGTGGACGACGTGGCCTGCGCCATCGCCAGCCTGATCCGGCGTCCGCTGCCGGTCGGCCCGGCCGGCGCCACCGCCCAGCGCATTGCCCTGGTGGGCCAGACCGCCTTGCCGTTCATCGACTATCTGGCGGCATTGCGCAGCGGCCTGGGCCTGGGCAAGCTGCGCGTGCTGCATTTGCCGGCCTGGTGCGGCAAGCTGCTGGCCGGGTTGGGACGGCTGGTGCCGGGCAGCCTGCTCAACCGCGATTCGCTGCGCATGCTCGACCGCGGCAGCAGCGCCGATCCGGGCATGACGGTGCGCCTGATCGGGCGCCTGCCGCGCGCCATTGCCAGCTTCATCGACGATCCCGCCGCCGAACGCATGCAGGCCAAGCTGCACTGGCTGATGCCGGTGCTGCGCGTATCCATCGCGGCGGTGTGGATTGCCACGGCGGCGGTGTCGGCCGGGCTGTATCCGGTCGAACAGAGTGTCCAGTTGCTCGAACGGACCGGCGTGCCGCCCGCGCTGGCGCCGCTGATGCTGTACGGCGCCTGCGCGCTCGACTTGCTGATCGGGATCGGCATATTGACCTTGAAGCGGCGCCGCTGGCTGTGGGCCGCGCAATTGCTGCTGATCGGCTTTTACACGCTGGTGATCGCTTTCAGGCTGCCGGAATTCCTGCTGCATCCCTACGGTCCGCTGAGCAAGAACCTGCCGATGCTGGCGGCCATCTGGCTGCTGTTCGAGCTCGAGGAAAAGTAATGGAATACATGATCGTCAAATGGGTGCACATCCTGTCGTCGACCTTTTTGTTCGGCACCGGCATCGGCTCGGCCTTCTACATGCTGTTCACCAGCCTGAGCCGCGACGTGCGCGCGATTGCCGTGGTCAGCCGCCATGTGGTGCTGGCCGACTGGATTTTCACCACCACCACCATCATCGTGCAGCCGGTCACCGGGCTGTACCTGATGCACCTGGCCGGTTACCGGTGGACCAGCGCCTGGATCATGTGGTCCATCGGCCTGTACTTTTTTGCCGGCGCCTGCTGGCTGCCGGTGGTCTGGATGCAGCTGCGCATGCGCGACATGGCCCAGCTGGCCGCGCGCGACAATACCGAGCTGCCGGCGCTGTACTGGCGCTATCTGCGCTTCTGGGTGGTGCTGGGGATTCCGGCGTTTTTTGCGCTGGTGATCGTGTTCTGGCTGATGGTGGCCAAGCCCCTATGAGCGCGTTCGCATGCCGTTAGCTTATCCACGTACCGGCAGAATGTAGAGCCGTCTTTCCCGCGCAGGCGGGAATCCAAGACATCGTAAGTTAGCAAAGAAACTTGGATTCCCGCCTGCGCGGGAAAGACGGTTCTCAAGTCAGCGCTATCAAGCATGACCGCCCGGCAACGGTACCGGAAAAGTCACGCGGAAGCAGCAGCCGCCCGGTTCGCCCGGCAGGCAGCGCACGTGGCCGCCGTGATGGCGCGCAATCTGGCGCACCAGCGACAGGCCCAGGCCGACGCCGCCGGCCGACTCGCTCGCGCCCGGCACCCGATAGAAAGGCTCGAAGATGCGCTCGCGCTGGGCCTCGGGCACGCCGGGGCCGCTGTCGCAAATATCGAGCACGATCGAGGCTTTCCCTTCCAGGCGCAGGCAGGCATGCACCTCGGTGCCGGCGCCATGGCGCGCCGCATTTTCCAGCAGGTTGCGCACCAGCCGCCGCAGCAGCCTGGCGTCGCCCGGCAGGCTCAGCGCTTGGGCGTCGAAAGTCGCGTTGACGCGCGTGCACTCCTCGGCCACGATGGCGGCCAGGTCGACCTGCTCGTCGCTGCGCGCCAGCTCGGCGGTGGCGTCGAGCCGGCTGGCCAGCAGGACTTCGTCGATCAGCTGGTCGAGTTCGCCGATGTTGCGATTGAGCTCGTCGCGAATCGCCGGCGCCGCCTGTTCCTGCATCAGTTCGACCGCCATGCGGATGCGCGCCAGCGGCGAGCGCAGTTCGTGCGAGGCGTTCGCAAGCAGGCTCTTCTGCGAGCCGACCAGCGCTTCGATGCGCGCCGCCGCCTGGTTGAAGCTGGTCGCCAGGCGCGCCACTTCATCCTTGCCTTCGACCGCGACGCGGGTGCCGAGCTGGCCGCCGCCCCAGGTTTCCACGCTCGACTGCAAGCGCTCCAGGCGGCGCGTGAGGCGCCGCACCACCGGGTAGGCGGCGGCCGCGACCATCAGCGCGATCAGCAGCAGGATCGCCAGCAGGCCGAACGAGGCCCTCTTGCCGTAGGCGCGCTGGCCGACCAGCCAGCGGCCGTCCGGCAACTGCAGGGTGAACACGGCCATCGGTCCCAGCAGCCTGCTGTTGCGCTGCGCTTGCGCCAGCGGCGGCAAGGGCTCGCCGGCGGCCGCGATCGGCACGCCCGCCGCCGTGTGCAGCGCCAGGTCGGTTTGCAGGCGCTTGCTCCAGCGGGTCAGCACGGCCTGCTGATCGGCGCGCGACGCGTCCGCTGGCGGAATGATGCTGGCCGCCAGCTCGGCGATGGCCTCATTGCCCGAGTTCATGTGCTCCGGATCGTAGGCCCAGTGCACCAGTCCGAACAGGCAGACCGCCAATCCCAGGCTGACCAGCAGCGCCAGGTAGATGCGCAGGTACAGGTGGTGCGCCACCGAAAAGCGCCGCGTGCGTCCGCGTTCGCCGCGTTCCCACGGCGGCGCGCAGTCGCGTTCCTCCCTGCGCTTCCAGGCGTGCGCGCGCCGGCCCGCCTGGCCTTGCTCGCGTTCCGGGCCTGGCTCGCGTTCCTCCCCGCGTTCGCGCCTACGCATCCTGCACCTTGGCGAACACGTAGCCGGCGCCGCGCACCGTGATGATGCGCCGGGGCTGCTTGGGATCGTCCTCGATGGCCTGGCGCAGGCGGCCGATATGCACGTCGATCGAGCGGTCGAAGGGTTCCAGCGACTCGCCCTTGACGGCGTCGATCAGGTGTTCGCGCGAGAGCACGCGCCCGGCGCTGCCCGACAGCGCCAGCAGCAGGTCGAACTGGTACGAGGTCAGGCTGCGCGGCTGGCCGTCGATGCTCACCCGGCGCGCGCCGCTGTCGATCGCCAGGCGCCCGAACTGGCGCAGCCCGCTGTCGGGTGCGGCCAGTTGCGGACGGCGCAGCACGGCGCGCAGGCGCGCCAGCAGTTCGCGCGGCTCGAACGGCTTGGGCAGGTAATCGTCGGCGCCCAGTTCCAGCCCGACCACGCGGTCGAATGGGTCGCCCTTGGCGGTGAGCATGACGATCGGCACCGACGCCAGCGGCGCGCCGAGCGCGCGGATGCGGCGGCAGACGTCGAGGCCGTCGGCGTCGGGCAGCATCAGGTCGAGCAGCACCAGGGCCGGGGCGCTCGCCTCTAACTCGGCCAGGCCGGCGGCGGCCGTGGCGGCGTGCGCCACCTCGTAGCCGTTTTGCCGGAGGTAGGTGACGACCATGCCGGCCAGGCGCTCGTCGTCTTCAATCATCAAAATACGCGGAAGCATGCTGGCGGTGACTTGTCGTCCAAAGTGTCGGAAGGCCCAAGGATACATGGCTGGGATTCGGCGCAGGCGCTCATTGCATGCGTTTTTTCATGTGCGCGGCGAAGCGCACCCGCTGGTCAAGCGTGAGCACCTCGGCCGCGTCTTCCACCGCCGCCAGGATCCGCTTGCTGATCCGGTCGACCCGCTCGACTACCTGCACGCGCAACTGTTCCAGCGCGACCCGGTCGATGGTGGGGGCCATCAGCAGGTCGTGAGCTGTCGCATGGCTGGCCTTGAAGTCGCGATGCAGGGGTTGCAGGTCGGCGAAGGCGGACTTGGCGATGCTTGAGAGGCGCGCCTTTTGCTCGGCCGTGCCGTCGTCCAGCAGGTGCTCGACCATCTTGTCGATGTGCTTGCCGGCGCTGGCGGGGTCCATCGTGGCCAGGTGGGCGCGATGGCCGTGCATGCCGCGCCCTTCGTTGGCGAAGCTGGCGCCGGCCAGGCTGAGGGCGCCGGCGGCCAGGCCGAGGGCGGCGCCGACCAGCCAGCGGCGGCCGCGCCGTTGCGGGCCATGGCCGTGCCGGGCTTCATGATCGTGATCGTGGTGGTGGTGATGGTGATGCCCGTGCTTGTTCGGATTCATGGTCGTGCCTTTCGCGAGGCGGCGCCGGACTGGCTCCGCATGCTTGTACTGTAGGCGGCCGGCCTGTCCGCTTCATGTGTGGGCGGTAAAGTTTTGTAAAGCGGATGCTTGCGTGCCTTCGATATTCCCAATACGATGGAAAGCTCGACGACGGAGGTTTGATCATGGAAAACAAGAATGCACTGGCGGCACTGGCCGCGCTGGCCCAGGAGTCGCGCCTGGCGGTGTTCCGCCTGTTGATCGAGGCCGGCCCGGGCGGCATGTCGCCGGGCCAGATCAGCGAGAAGCTGGGAATGCCGCCGTCGTCGCTGTCGTTTCATCTGAAGGAACTGACCCACGCGGAACTGATCGCGCCGACCCAGAACGGGCGCTACCTGATCTATGCGGCGCACATGCCGACCATGCAGGCGCTGATCGGCTTCTTGACCGAAAATTGCTGCGGCGGCAATCCGTGCGGCCCCGTGTCCGCGCCGCTGGCGGCGACAGCCGGGTAAGGCTGGCCGCGACTGGCTTGCCGCCAAGGCAATGCCAAGCGCGTAACATTTGCTTACATATTGACATTCAGTTAAAAAACCTGAAGGTGAAATGGCGAACAGTGTTGCCTAATATATAGGCATACCCTGAAAAGCAAGAGTGTTCATACGGGCAGCCCATGAAATACCGGGGGAAGAAGGACCGCAAGGCCTTTGGCCTGTCGCGCATGGCGCGGGCCATCGACCGCGCCATCGACGCGTACTCGGATGAAGAGAAGGCGCGGGCGGCGCGCTGGGTCTCGGCCTGGGGCGCGATCAGCGGGATTTACACGCCCGGAATCCGGCTGCGCCGCACCGCTCTGTTCAAGCAACTGCCGCGCAGGAAGACCACCTCGAACGCCTGAGCTTCCCGCTCTCCCCAGTCCCGTCAAACCCGTCCGAACGCCCCCATCACAATCCGCGTCGCCGCCGCCAGGATCTCGCTGTTGGCCTTGGCCTGCGGATACGCCTGGGTGTAGTACAGCGCCAGCACCACCGGCGCGCCCTTGGGCGGGAACACGATGCCGATATCGTTGCTCGACCCGTAGGCCCCGGTCCCGGTCTTGTCCGCCACCGGCCAGCCGGCCGGCACCCCCGCGCGGATGCGGGTGTCGCCGGTGGTGTTGCCGCGCATCCAATTTTGCAGCTGGTCGCGCTGGGCCGGGGGCAAGCCGTCGTCCAGCGCCACGCGGCGCAGCAGCGCCGCCATCGCGGCCGGGGTGCTGGTGTCGCGCGGATCGCCCGGAATCGCCGTATTGAGCTCGGTTTCCCAGCGGTCCAGCCGGAATACCGTGTCGCCCACGCTGCGGGCAAAACCGGTCACCCCGCCCGGACCTTTGATCAGCGCCATCAGCAGGTTGGCGGCGGCGTTGTCGCTGTACTGGATGGTGGCGGCGCACAACGCGCCCACCGTCATGCCATCGTCGACGTGATTTTCGGTGATCGGCGAATACGTCACCAGGTCGGCCTTGGTGTAGCGCACGCGCTGGTCCAGCCAGCCAGGCACGTTCTTGCCGTGCGCAAGAATGGCGGCCGCCGCGATCGCCTTGAAGGTGCTGCACATCGGGAAACGCTCATCGGCGCGGTGACCGAGCCGGCGCCCGTCGCCGGTGTCGAGCGCGCCCACACCCAGACGCCCGCCCGCCGCCGCTTCCAGCGCGGCCAGGCGCGCCTGGGCGTCGGCCAGGGCGGCGCTGGCGCCCGGTGCGCTGGCGCAGGCCGCCAGCAGCGGCGCACAGGCGCCGGCGATCAGAAGGGTACGGCGGCGTGGGGAAAATGGCATCGACGAAGTCATGGTGGCTGTCCGTTCAAGAGTGGGCGAGAGGGTGTTGTATAGCCGCCATTCTCCACCATGCATTGTCCCACCTCAACCATTGTCGCGTGGAAATATGGTCTTCTGTGGATACCCCAACTTCGCTTGCGCACGGTGCGCAGGGCCGCCGGGCTGTCCACACGAAAAGGAAACTCCCGATGAAAACAGAACCGTTCCGCCTGAATATTTTTCACAAGCTGGTGATGACTTTGCTGGCGGTGTCCTTGATCCCGCTGATCGGCGTATGGTACGCGGGCAGCAGCCAGGCGCGGTCCGATGCCGCGGCCAACATTTCGCAGCATCTGGTCATGACCGCCAGCGGCATCGCCACCGGCATCACCAGCTGGGACGAGGCCAACGTGCGCGCGCTGCACCAGAGTGCCAGGCTGGAGGATATCCGCGGCATGGACGCGGCGCGCCAGACCCCGATCCTGCGCGCCCTGGGCGAGACCTACGAATGGGCCTTCCTGGTGTTTACGATCGAGCCGGGCGGCGCGAACATCGCGCGCAGCGACGACAAGCCGCTCACCCGCTTCGGCGAGCGCAGCTATTTCCAGGGCGCGCTGAAAGGCGCGCCGTCGAGCCGCCAGGTACTGATCAGCAAGTCGACCGGCCGCCCCGCGCTCACTATCGCCGTGCCGATCCGCAACGCGATGGGCGGCACGGTGGGCGTGCTGGCGATGGCCATGAAGCTGGACGATATTTCCAAGGTCATCAAGGACACCCGCATCGGCGAGACCGGCTACGCGATCCTGCTCGACGCCGACAACAAGGTGATCGCCTCGGGCCGTCCCGACCAGGCCACCGACGCGGTGCAGGACATGGCCGACTACCCGGCCCTGAAAGTGGACGGCATCGCCGACCGGCCGACCGTGTACGCGGCCGGCGACAAGCGCATGGTCGGCTACGCGCGCAAGCTGCCGCAGGGCTGGACCTTGCTGGTGGAACAGGACTACGCCGAAGCCTATGCCTCGCTCGACCGCCTGGAAACCGGCGCGCGCGCCCTGATCGTGCTGACCGCCGCGCTGGTGGTGGGGGTGGCGGCATTCCTGGCCAAGCAGCTGACCATGCCGATCAACCAGCTGATCGTGGTCGCCGAACAATTGAGCAAGGGCGAATTTGCAGCATCGATTCCGGGCACCGCGCGCGGCGACGAAATCGGCTCGCTGGCGCGCGCCATCGAACGGCTGGGGATCAGCATCCAGATGGCCATCGCGCGCCTGAGCCGCAGGGCCTGACGCATCCAGGGAGAACGCCATGACATACCAGGAGCTGATGCCGTTCGGCGCCATCGTGGAGCAATTGCGGCAATTCTGCGTCCAGCGCCGCACCGGCACGGCGTTCATCGTCAGCGACGACAACCGCATGGCCCAGGTCCACCTGGACGCCGGCAACATCGTCATGCTGCTGTGCCGGGGGCAGCGCGGGGCCGAGGCGCTGGCGGCGATGCGCACCATGCTGCGCGCCAGCCTGCGCTTCGACGACAACTACGTGGCCAAGCCGGATAACCTCAAGACCTCGGGCGTGAGCCTGGCGGACTTGCTCGACGACCCGGCGCCGCTGCGCGCGCGCACGGTGGAGCGGGCGGGGCCGCAGCCGCTGCGTCCGCGTCCGGCGCCGGCCGACTTCGCGAGCGCCGACCTGCTCAAGCTCGAACGCATGCTGGCCGGGCACATCGGGCCGATCGCGACCATCGTCTGCGCCGAGCACGCCAGCGAGGCGAGCGGCCTGCGCGAGCTGGTGATGGCGCTGGCGGCCGACATTCCGGACCGCAAGCAGGCCGCCGATTTTCGCCTGGAAGCCGGGCGCGCGCTGGGGCTGGGGGCGGTGTAAGGCGCGCGCTCGCAGACGCCGTCCGGAGCGGCTGCGGCTTCACATTCAGCGCATTCCCACTGCACAGGCGCTTGCTACGCTGGCTGCCTGTTCAGTTTCCCTGGAATGCCATGAGCGCCCAGCCAGCCTGCATCACCCCTTGCGCCGTTCCGCCGGCACCGTCCGCCGTCGTCCATTTTTCCATGCGCGCCGCGCTCTGGTTGGCCGGCGTGATCCTGCCGCTCATTGCGCTCGCGGTCGCGCTGTTCTTCCTGCTGGTGGTGGGCTTCGACCTGCCGCCCACCATGATCGTGCCGACCTTGTCGATTGCCGCCGTACCGTTGGCGAATGCCCTGCTGCTGCGCGCCCTGGGCAGTGCGCGGCCTGCCGTGTCGCGCCGGCTCGGGCACTGGCACGGTTTTGCGATCGGCATCGGCATCCTGCTGACCCTGTTGTTACTGCCGCACACAGCGGCAGGCGTGAGCGGCCTGCGCCACTTCGGCGGCGGCCTGCTGCTGCTGGCACCGCTGCTGTCGCTGTTGGCGGCGCTGGCCATGCGCCGCCTGCTCAAAGCGCACGTGCGGCTGCCGGCCGCGTGGCCCGGGGTGCTGCTGGCGCTGGCCATCGTCGCCGTGCCCGAACTGCCGCAGGCGATCACCCAGGCCGGCGTGCACATGGCCACCCGCGACGCACCGGCCACGCGCGCGAATGGCATACGCCTGCTGCGCGCCCTCGGCAGCCGGCAAATCCTGCTGCGTCTGTGCGATACCGGCAACGACCGCCTCGCCAGCCTGACCGACCTGGTCATGCTGACGAGCGCGGGAACGACCAGCGGCGATGCGCGCGAGGCGTTTTACCGCCTCACCGGCACCAGCTTCGACGACCTGCCCGATGCAATGAGGGAGGCGGCCGGCTGACTTCACATTGAGCACATTCCCACTGCACACGCGCTTGCTACGCTCATGGCTTGTCAAGTTTCCTGCGGAACGCCATGATCGCGCATCAGAACACCATCAGTCCCTCCATCACCCCGGCGCCGCCCGCCGCGCTGGGTTTTCCCCTCTACGCCGCGCTCTGGTTCACGGGCGTGATCCTGCCCCTGATCGCGCTGGTGATGCTGGTCGCCGGCGTGTGCCTGGCACACATGACAATGTCGGGCAGCTCTATCGTCCACCTGTTCCTGATCGCCAGCGTCGCGCTGGCCAATGCCACGCTGGTCAGCGCCATGCGGCGCGGCCAGCCGGCGCTGCCGCGCCCCCTGGCGCTGCTGCACGCGCTTGCCACCGGCGCCAGCGCCGCCTACGCCTTGCTGTTCCTGCCGTTCACGCTGGGCGGGGTGGCCATGCTGGCCTATTGCGGGCGCGGTTTTCCGCTGCTGGCGGCGCTGGTGCCGCTGGTGGCGCTGAGCGCGACGCTGGCCGCGCGGCGCCGGCACGCCCAGTGCGTGCGGCACAGTGACGGCGCACCGCTGCCGCGCGCCTGGCCCGCCGTGCTGCTGGCGCTGGCCCTCATCGGCGCAATGGAGCTGCCATCGGCCATCACCCACATCGGCATGCGCATGGCGGCCGACAAGGCGCCGGCCACCAGCGCGCACGGGATACGCCTGCTGCGCTATCTCGGCAACGAGCGCACCATCCTGCGCGCGTGCCATGCGCAGCACAGGGAAGCGGCCGGCCTGGCCGCCGTCGTGCTGGCGCTGGCCGGCCCGACCAGCATGGAGGACGCGCGCACGATCTACTACCGCCTCACCGGCACGCCGTTCAGCGCCATGCCGCGCCCGGCCGGCAACGCCCGGCAGCCATGGAGAAGCGACGATAGCGACAGCGACAGTTCGGTGGTCGGCGCCCGCCTGGCCAAGCTGCGCCTGATCGCATCGCGCATCGACGGCAGCATTGACGCCAGGGCGGCGCTGGGCTCGCTGGAGTGGAGCATGGTATTTCACAACGACGCAGAAAATTTTGACGAAGCACGCGCGCGCATGATCGTTCCGGCCGGCGCGGTGGTAACGCGCGTGACGCTCTGGGACGACGACGGCGAGCACACCGCGCCCGCCGCCGGCGGCGCCGCCGCGCGCGCGTTCGAATTCGGCCTGCCCGACAAGCAGCGCGCTCCGGTGCTGGTGACCACCGCGGGCAAGGACCGCATCATGCTCCATCTGCCCGTGGTTCCGGGCGGAGGCGAGGTGACGGTGCGGATCGCGATGAGCGTACCGCTGGTGCTCAATGAGCCCGCACTGGGCTACCTGCAGCTGCCCTCGTTCAGCGAACGCAATTTCGGGATCGCCCCGGCCTTGCGCCACGCGGTATCGGTGGAGTCGGCCAGCGCACTGCGCGGCGCGCCCGCCATGCGCGAGGAAAGCGGCGCCACGCTGGCCTTCGCGGTGCGCGGCGAACTGGCCGAGCCGCTGCCGGGCATGGGCGCGCCCATCATCGGCGCCTTGCGTGCGGCGGCCGACACGCATGCGTGGAGCCTTGATCCGACCACGCCGGGCGGCGCGATCGTGCAAATCATCGGCCAGCGGGCGGCGCGCATTCCGCGCCGGGTGGCGCTGGTGGTGGACGGCTCGGCCGCACTGGCGGCGCAAAGGGAACAGCTGGCGCGCGCCGCCACCTCCTTTCCGGGCAACGTGGAACTGGCCGTGATCGTGGCCGGCGGCCAGGCGCCGCAGGTGTTCCTGCACGATACGTCCGATTCGCTGGCCAGCGTGCGCCACCTGCAGGACATCAGCTTCGAAGGAGGCCACGACAACAGCGCCGCGCTGTTGATGGCGTGGGAATGGGCGGCCGCCAGCAGCGACGGCGCGCTGGTGTGGATCCATGGCCCGCAGCCGCTCCTGCCCGGTTCGGCGGACGCGCTGCTGCAGCACTTCCGGCAGCGTCCCAACCAGGTGCGCATGTACGGCCTGGAAGCGGTGACCGGTCCCAACGTCCTGTGGGAAACGATGGATGGCATCGCCGCGCTGGCGAGCGTGCCGCGCATCGGATCGCTGCACGACGACCTGGTGCGCCTGCTCACGGGCTGGAAGCCGGCGGCGCGGCAGGTCGTGGTCGAGCGCAGCCGCGCCAGCGCGGCGCAACCGGCGCGCGAACAGGCCTCGCCGCACCTGGCGCGCCTGTGGGCGGGCGAACGCGCCACGCCACTGCGCGCGAACAGCGCGCAAGCCACGGCGGCCCGGACCGAAGAACTGCGACAGCTCGACCAGCTGTTGACCGACACGGCGGACGCGCCGTCGCCCCCGCTGGCGGCGCAAGCCGGCGCCATGCCGCAAACGGCGCCTGCCGACGAGGACGGTGCGGTGTCCGCATCGGCAACCTGGCTGATGCTGGGCGTGGCGCTGGCCGTGCTGGGCTGGCGCATGCGCTTTCACCGGCATACGCCGTATCCGGCCTCGCCCGAGTGACGCCGAGGGTCAGTGGTCAAGCACGCCGTTGACGGCGTCAAGCACCCATGCGCTGAGGCGGTGCCGCGCGCGCGCCGGCGCGAAGGTCTGCGCGTAGCGCCATGCCTGGCCGGCGAAGCTGGCAAAGCCGTCCTGGCGCCAGGCCGGCGAGCGGGCCAGCGCCAGCTCGGCGCCGATGGCCTGCGCCAGCAGGGCGATGTCGCCGGTCGGCACCAGGCGCGCCAGGCCGCCCGCGATGGCCGGCGTGTTCGAATTGTCGTAGCAGACCACGCGGCAGCCGGCCGACAGCGCTTCGACGATCGGCACGCAGAATCCTTCGTGGTAGGTGGGCAGCACGAACATATCGCCGTCGGCCAGCAGGCGCTGTTTGAGTTCGTCCGGGGCGTCGCCGTGCAGGCGCAACGACACGCGCGGCCCGTAGCGGCGCGGCCACTCGTCGGCCGCTGCGCGCACCGCCTCGACCAGCGCCGCATCGGAAAGGCCCAGGTTGGCCACCAGGTCGAGCGCAAGCTGGGCGCCGCTGTCGGCCTGCAGGCAGCGCTCCACGGCATCGAGCAGGTCGGCCACGCCTTTCGAGCGCACCAGGCGGCCGATGAAGACCAGCCGCACGATGCCGTCCGCATGCCCGGGCTTGGCGGCGCAGGGCTGCGCCTGGCCGTGCACCGCCAGCGGCAGCACGCTCGCCGGCGTGCTCACGCGCGCCGCGCGCAGCACCGCCAGGTTGCCGGCGCTGTCGCAGGCCACGTGATCGGCGAATATCATGTTGCCCATCTGCGCGAACGATTTGTCGATGGTGGCGTGATGCTCGGCGCCCACGAACTGCTTGGGCGTGATGTTATGGAACACCACCAGGCGCCGCACGCGGTCCGGCACCAGCAGGATCAGGTCGAACAGCGGATAGAAAATCCCGAAATGGAAAATGACGGCGTCGCTGGCCTGGAAATGCGTGTCGATCATGATGTCGGTCGCATCGCGCACCAGCCGGTGCGGCACGGCGTGCTCGCAGGCGTAGGTGAACAACACGACTTCGTGACCGGCTCCGACCAGCCAGCCGATGTTGTCGGCGATGGCGTTGGAGATGGCGTCGTTCCTGACGCAGATGCCGTGGATGACCGAGATCTTCATGCGGGCGTGCGCGCGAAACGGGCCAGCGCGATGGCGTACAGGGGCATGCTGTCCTTTGCCATGCGGCGCGAGATGAATTTGTCTTCGAACAGCGCGCGCCCGGCGCGGCCCATGCGCTCGCGCAGCTCGGGCGAGGCGGCCAGCCTGCCGATGGCGCCGGCCAGCGCGGCGCTGTCGCCGGGCGCCACCAGCAAGCCATTGACGCCATCGCTGACCACTTCAGGCATGCCGCCGGCGGCGCAGCCGATCACCGGACGCGCCTCGCGCATGGCTTCGACGAACACCAGACCGAACGACTCGTAGCGGCTGGGGGCGACGAAGATAGCGCATTCGCGGTAGGCGGCGCGCAGGGTGGCGTCGTCGACGCGGCCTTCGAAGCTCACGCGCTCGCCCCACCGCGCCAGCTGGCCGCCCTGGCGGCAGTGTTCCTTGTAGCTGAGCTGCGCGCCCGGCATGAGCAGCGTATCGTCGCCAAGGATGCGAAAGCGCACCTGCGGATGCTGCGCCAGCACCGGGTCGATCGCCGCGAGCAGCACGTCGATGCCCTTGCGCGCTTCCAGGCGGCCGACGAACAGCACGCGGATGGCGCCATCCGCGCGCGCCAGCGGCGGCGCGCTTGCCGCCGCCACGTCGGGCATCCCCAGCGGCACCAGGCGCAGGCTGGCGTCGTCGAAGCGGAAATCGTAAGCCTGTTCGATGTCGCGCCGGATCGCGGCGCTGTTGGCGCGGATCGCCTGCGAACGCTGCATGAGTTCTTTTTCGAGCGCCAGCATGGGCGTGCCGAAGCGCGCCATCCAGGCCGGGTCGTCGCGCAGCTCGCTGCGGCCCTGCAGCGAAAAATGCAGGGTCGTATGCAGGCTGGTGACCAGCGGCCATTGGCCATCGAGCAGAAAGGCCGCGCCTTCGGCGTCCCAGATCGGTGCTTCGACCAGGTCGAGCGGGCGGCGGCTGGCGATGCGGCGCGCTTCCGCCAGCGCCGTGGCGCACCAGTTCCAGATCTCTTGCGGGATGGCGCGCTCTAGCGCCTGGTACGGGAGCGCGTGCTTGCCCAGAGCGACCCGGTGCACCCACACCCCATTGAGTAGCTCGACCCGGCTGTGGGTGGCGCTTTCGGCGATCACATGCACCTGGTGGCCTTCGGCGGCCAGCGCTTCGGCCAGGTCGCGGCTGAAGGTGGCGATGCCGCCGCGGTGGTTCGGCGGGTAGTCGCGCGAGACCAGCGCCAGGGTCATGGCCTGCGCGGCGCCGATGGTGGCGAACGGCTGGAACGCGCCCTGCCAGCGCGCGCGCTTGTCCGCATCGATGCCGCCGGCGACCGGCGCCAGGCCGTGCCGCGTGCCGGTTTCCCAGGCGCGCGCGCATTCGGCCTCGAAAGCGGCGCGCCGCTCTTCGGCGACGCTGCCGTTGGCGATCAGGTAGTCGAGGTGGCGCCGGTGCGAGTCGGCCTTGTCGCGGTTATGGGCGTCGATGCGCTCGCGCGTGTCGTAGGCCAGGCCGTGCTTGAGCGAGAAGTAGATGGTGTTCTTGATAATCGGGTAAATCGCACGCGGCATTTGGGCGGCATCGCGCACGCCGTTGGGCGCGGTCTTGTGGTGCACATAGGCGTGCTCCAGTTGCCTGAGCAGATAGCCGGCATCGACCAGGCGGCAGCAGACATCGGTCTCGTCGAGAAAATACTCGATCTCCTCGTCGAAGCCGCCCACTTCCAGCAGCGCCGCGCGCCGGAACGAGGCGTTGGTCCCCTGCAGATACGGGAACTGGCGCGAGCCCGGGAAGCACAATTGCGGCGTGCCGCTGCGGTGGCTGATGTCGACATCGCCCACCCGGTTGGCGCTGGCGTAGTGGTACTGGTAGGTGGTGCCGCTGCTGTCGAGCACGCGCCCACCGGCGCCGCCCACGCCATCGTCGTCGTAGGCGGCGGCCAGCTCGGTGAGCCACTCGGGCTCGGGAATGGCGTCGTCGTCGATGAACGCGACCACGTCGCCGGCGGCCATGCAGATGCCGATATTGCGCGATACCGACAGGTTGGGAATGGGGCAGCGCGCCGCGCGGATGCGCGGCAGCCAGGCGGCGATCACCTGTTCCGAATGGTCGGCCGACGGGCCGTTGACGACAATGACTTCGAACTGCCCGGCGTAGCGCAGGCGGCACAGGCTCTCGAGCGTTTCGTGCAGCAGGCCGGCGCGGTCGAGGGTGTTGATCACGATCGAAAAGGTGATCATGAACGCAGCCCGGCCTCCAGCTGGTCGATACGCTCGCGCAGGGCGGCCAGCTCGCGCGCCATCATGCGCAGGGCGACTGGGGTCGATTCGACCAGGTTGGCGGGATCGCGCTCGGCGGCCAGCACGCGGGCGTTCAGGTCAGAAATATTCTTGAGCAGCATAGGCAGCTGTTCGCGCGCCAAGGCGTCGCGCAGCTCGTTGTCACGGGGCAGGCGCGCGACGGCCACGGCGATCCGGATCAGACGGCCCAGCACGGGCAATCCCGCCATGCCGCGCACGACACGTTTGATCAGCATTTTCATCGGCAGCGACCCTTGTGGCCTGTGGAAGACTGTCGATTTTGCAGGCTCCTTGACTATGTGTCAATAGTGCTCCGGTTGAAACACCGGCTTGACGGACTCAAATAGAATCTATATTCTATTTGAATGGTCAGACTAGCTAAATACAACGCAAATACCTTCATCGATGGCGCCATCTGCATTGCCGCCGCCTGCGGCATCGGTTCGGTGTCGATGTCGGCCATCGCCGTCAAGGCTGGCGCGCCGATCGGGTCGGTGTATCACCGCTTCGATTCGCGCAGCACCTTGCTGGCGCATGCCTGGCTGACGGTCAAGGCCGATTTCCGCGAGCAGGTGGCGCGCCACTGGGATGAAGAAGACACCTGGATACCGGTGGCGGCGCTGCTCGACTGGTGCCGCGGCAAGCCGGTGTACGCGCGCTTCCTGCTGCAGTACGAAGACTGCCCGGACCTGGGCGCGCCGCTCTCGCCCGAACTCTCCGAGCTGCTCGAAGTGGAGCAGGCGCGCCTCGACGCCTGTTTCGAGCGCTGCCTGCTGCGCCGCCGCGCCGACGGCGACGACGCGGCGCACACGCTGCGCTTCATGCTGATCGACGCCCCGATCGCCATCGTCAAACCCTACCTGGCCCAGAACAAGCCGATTCCCGCCACGCTCGACGCCATCCTGCGCGCCTCGCACGACGCCGTCGATGCGCTGGCCGCGTCACCTCACTGAGAAACCCCATGCGCTACTCCACCCAAAAAGAACACGGCAAGCCGATTCCCCTGTACGACGAGGCGGGCTTCGAAGCCATGCGCGCGGCCGGCCGGGTGGCCGCCGACACGCTCGACTTCATCGCGCCGCACGTGCGGCCAGGCGTATCGACCGCCACGCTGGACGCCCTGTGCGAAGAATTCATGCGCGCCGCCGGCAGCATTCCGGCCACCATCGACTACCACGGCTACAAGCACGCCAGCTGCATTTCGGTGAACCACGTGGTCACGCACGGTATTCCGTCGGACAAAAAGATTCTGCGCGAGGGCGACATCGTCAACATCGACGTCACGCCCAAACTCAATGGCTGGTTCGGCGACACCAGCCGCACCTTCGAAGTGGGCGCGGTCTCGATCCTGGCCAAGCGCCTGGTCGGCTCGGCCTACGAGGCGATGATGACGGGCGTGCGCACGGTGCGGCCCGGCGCCACCCTGGGCGACGTCGGCTCGGCGATCGAAACCTACATCAAGGCGCAGGGCTTTTCGTCGGTGCGCGATTTTTGCGGGCACGGCATCGGCCAGGTGTTCCACGATACGCCGCAGGTGACCCACTACGGCCGTCCCGGCACCGGCATCGTGCTCGAACCGGGCATGATCTTCACGATCGAACCGATGGTCAACGTCGGCACCCACCAGGTGACGGTGCTGCCCGACAAATGGACCACCGTGACCAAGGACCGCAAGTGGTCGGCCCAGTTCGAACACTCGGTGGCGGTGACCGAGAGCGGCGTCGAGATCTTTACCCTCTCGGCCGCCGAGCGCTGAACTCCCAGGCTTTCCGGTACGCGCTGATTTCGGCCTGCGCCGCTGCGCGTAGCGCCGCCGCATCGACACCAAGCGCCGCCAGCGAACGTGGCGCCACGCCCTGGCGCATGGCGGCCACCAGCGCCACCACGTGCGCCCCCAGCAAAGGGCCACCCTCGTCCGCGCGCCGCTGCGCGAGCGATTGCATCAGGTCCGCGCCCGACGGCGCCGCCTGGTACAGGCCCCGTTCCGGTTCCAGCGGTGCGGCCGCTAGCAGCGCATCGTCGGCCGCCTCGGGCGCGACACCGGCGAAGCGCAGGCCATCGCGGTACTGCTGCGCGATCGCCTGCGCCAGCCGGGCAGGATCGGCATCGACCTGCGCAAAGGCGCGCCGCGCCGTACCGTCGTCCAGATCGAGCGCGGAGAGCAAAAAGTGCTCGGCCGCCGGTTCGCGCTGCTGGTCCGCCAGCGCGTATTTTTCCGCTCCCTGGCACAAGTGTTGAATCGTCTTCATGTCGCCCAGACGCTGGCGTAAGCGTTGAAACATCGACTGCCTCCCGATTAACTGTCCTGGTCCGTCACCGAACCCGAAAGGCGCTTGTGGGCGGCTTGCTTCGACACCCCCAGCGCCTGCGCAATATCGCTCCACGACCAGCCCTGCTTGAGCGCCGCGCCGACCGCCTTGCGTTCGAGCGCATCGGCGTAACGGCGCAGCGCGACAACCGCGGCCAGGGCTTCGGCGGGGTCGTCGGGAGAAGGCATGTGGCGTGGATCGATCATGGGAGGAAAGATAAGCCAGGCCGCCGGATTTGTCAACATATGTTGACGAAGGCGCGGCCAGCCGCGTTGGCGAGGCTAATACCACATTTTTCGGCCCGAAAAATTGGTATGCACAAAATCGGGCTTGGGCACGCCAACACCCCGCACTGCGCATACCTCCCCGGGCCGATTTGTCAGGTATTGGTGCAGGCTTTGCCGGACAGGCCATCGGCCACGCCGCGCAAGGCCGGCTTTTGCTGATAGGCGCCGTCGAACAGCAGCGGCCAGTCGGCGTGGGCGTTCTTGAACAGGTCGCTGATCAGCCAGCTGCTCGGGTCGCTCACGCCCCACACCGTCACGCCGCCGCGCAGTCTGGCCGGCACCGTATCCATGTACGCTTTGACGACGTCGCAGTAGCGCTTTTTCTGGGCCAGCGCCAGCGCCGGCGTCAGTTCGCGCTTGATGTCGCCGGCCTGGTACGGTGGGCTGAACGGATTATTGATGGGGATATCGAGTTCGGTGATCTTCACCTTCAGGTTGCGGTCCACGGCCTGCTTGAAGGCCGCCGACATGGTGCTCACCGACGGATAATCCATATAGATGTGCATCTGGAAGCCGACCCCGGTGATCGGCACCGAGCGCGCCTTGAAACCGTCGAGCATGCCGGTCAGGGTGTGCAGCTTGGCGGGGTCGGCCTCGATGTTGTAATCGTTGTAGTACAGGTCGGCCTTCTTGTCGACCGCGCGCGCATTGATGAACGCCTGCTCGATGTAGTCGGTGCCGGTGTTCTGGTAAAAAATCGAATTGCGGTAGCCGCCGCCGTCGTTAATGGCTTCGTTGACCACATCCCAGCTCGCGACCTTGCCCGAAAAGTGCGTGGCAATCGTTTGCACGTGGGTCTTGAGCATGGCCAGCCAAGCCGCCTTGTCGCCCTGGTAGGTCTTCATGAAGGCCGGCACCTGGTAATCGGCATGCCAGATCAGGGCATGCGCGTGCAGGGTCTTGCCATTGTCTTTGGCAAACTTCACAAAGTCGTCGGCCTGGGTGAAGTTGTAGGTATCCCGGGCCGGATGCAGGTAGCTCATCTTCATGATATTGCCGGCCGTGAGCTGGCTGAAATGGGTCTTGATGACCGCCTGCTGCGCCGGGCTGTTGGTGTAGCTGAAAGCTTCATTGCCATAGGCGACCGAGACCCCGACCGGGAACTTGGCCAGCTTGCTCAATTTGCTCACCTCGGTGCCGCTGGTTTTTTCGGACCAGCCGGAGTCGGTGCCGGTCATGATCCGGTCCACCCCGCCCACGTCGTCCACCGCGTTCGTCAACGCCGGCGCAGGCACCTCATCCGGCGCGGCGATGGCATGAGCGGCGTCGGCGGCTTCGGCGGCGGGCGGGGGCGCCGGCGTGGCTGCGGGCGCGCCCGGTCCGGCATCGCCGCCGCAGGCGGAGACAAGCAGGCAAACACTGAAAGTGGCAGAAAAGAATTTCATCGGATCTCCGGGGTGGTTTTTATCGGCTGCAACATTAAATGCAAGGGATTATGAAAACGTTTTCATTAGCAAATGCATAACTTTTTCCAATGCCGATTGTGCGGTAAACACAGGCCCGAGTCAACCGGCCCGCGCCCCCGTCCTTACCCTTGCAACATAACCTTCCATCACGCACTGGTATTGCACACAGGGGCAATTTTTAAAACCAGTTGACTACCAATTTCACGGCGATCATCCTGACGCCTTTTGAACTGCAAGCGAGCGCGCGCTATCGGCTGGTCCGGCTATTTGCGTGCTTACCGATGTCGTCCCGCCCGAAAAGGTAAATCAACATGAAAACACTCACCACCATCGCCGGCGCCTGCGCGCTGTTGTGCAGCGCCAGTGCCATCGCACACGGCTACATCACCCAGCCGGAGTCGCGCAACCTGCTGTGCAAGCAAGGCGGCAACAGCGCCTGCGGCGCCATTCAATGGGAACCGCAAAGCCTCGAAGCGCCCTCCGGTTTTCCGGCGCAGGGACCGGCGGACGGCGTCATCGCCTCGGCCGCGCTGGCGCAGTTCGGCGAACTCAATGAACAGACCAGCAGCCGCTGGACCAAGCGCCCGATGACGGCCGGCGCCAACGTCTTCAAGTGGCAGTTCACGGCCAACCACGCCACCCGCAACTGGCGCTACTACATCACCAAAAGCGGCTGGAACCCGAACCAGAAACTGACCCGCGCGTCGTTCGACCTGACCCCGTTCTGCGTCATCGACGGCGGCAACCGCCAGCCGCCGGCGCAGGTCAGCCACAACTGCACGGTGCCCGCGCGCAGCGGCTACCAGGTGATCCTGGGCGTATGGGAAATCGGCGATACGCCGAACAGTTTTTACAATATGGTCGATGTGCTGTTCAAGGATGGCCCGACGGTGCCGGTGCCGGAATGGACCCAGCGCGGCGCGATCTATCCATCGGTCGACCTGGCCGTGGGCGACAGCGTGGCCACGCGCGTGTTCGACGCGGCGGGCGAAAAACCGGAGCTGCAAACCAGGGTCGTCATCAACAGCGCCAGCGACGGCTTGCGCAACAACTGGGCCTACCTGCTGGCCACGCGCGTGAACGCCGAACAGCCCTTGCTGCATGCGGGCCAACTGGGCCAGGACGGCAAGATCACGCCGGTGTACGGGCAGAACACGGTGTACGCAAAAACGGCCAGCGCGCTGACCCGGGTCGAAGTGCAGATCAACAAGGACCAGACGCCGCCGCCGGCGGAGTTTACCGTGAGCGACCTGCGCACCTCGTATGCGATCAAGGGCGGCGAGCTGACGATCAACTTGGGCGTCAGCGCCAATGCCGACATGGAGGTCAGCGCCTACGTGTACGACCAGGCCGGCGTGTCGAAAGGGTTTGCCACGGCGCCGCTGAACAACAACAGCGCGGCGCTGGCGCTGAACCTGAACGCGCCCAAGGCGGGCGCGCACCAGCTGGTGCTCAAGGCGGTGGTCAAGGACGGCGGCGCGGTGCTGCAGAAGACCTTCCCGCTGACCTTGACGGAAGAAGGCGGCAACGCGGCCTACGAGCACGTGTTCCCGGCATCGCTGGCGACCTACAAGGCCGGCGCCCGCGTGCTGCAGCCGAAGAACGGCAAGGTCTACACCTGCAAGCCGTTCCCGTACAGCGGCTGGTGCACGCAGTGGACCGCGGCATCGACCCACTACGAGCCGGGCGTGGGCGCCAACTGGCAGGACGCCTGGATCGCGCCGTAACCCTTAGTTGGGCGCGGCGGGAAGTGGAGGCAAGCGCACCTGCGCCAGCTTCCACGACGCGAAGCCGTGCCGCTCCATCACCAGCGACAGCCCACGCTCGCCGCGCTCGGTCTCCAGGTGCATGATGTATTTGTCGAAGCCAACGCGCTCCGACGTGTACTTGGGGTCGGGCTTGGCCGGTTCGTCCTTGTCCGCGCCGGGGCGGCGTGGCTCGATCGAGCCACGCTTCATCGCCCCCATGACGAATTCGGGATTGACCATGGCATCGACCATCTTGTCGGCGAAGGCCATGCCCAGCATCTTGCCGAAATCGGCACCGCCGCCGCTGTCTTTTGGCTTGACCTGCTCGGTCATGACGGCGTTCAGCTGCTCCTTGAGGCTCTCGCGCAGGCGCGGGTAGTCGACGCGCGCGTCGAAGCTCTCGGCATTGTGATCATGGGCCGCCGCGCGCAGCTGGTTCAGCGCGATCAGCGGGGAGTAGTACCAGTACGCGGCGCCAGCGCTGACGCACAGCGCGGCGATGCCAAGTTTGAGGTGAATAGCCTTCACGATTTCCTTCTGTGGGTTGGTGCGTGCCGATCGCACAAGCCGGATTCTACACGGGGCCCGCCATCAGGATAGCCGGAGGTTCACCATGCGCCCGAGGGCATTGTGGTCCGCATGGTAGCGGTAATGCGAATCACGTCCCCACAAGCCGCCCGAGAGCGGACGCGATTCTTCGCGCATTTGCTTCCAAACCTGCAGTAGCTCGCCGACGCATGCCTGGCGCTGCGGATCGTTCATATCGACAGTCAAAAAGTGATGATAAAACGGGCGCCGCTGCCGATCGACTTGGCATACCGCACCGCGCCGCCATTGCGGTGCACCAGCTGGCGCACCATCGCCAGGCCGATCCCGCTGCCTTTGCTTTTGGTGGAAAAGAAGGGCGTGAAGATATCGGCGATGACGTCGTCCGCCACGCCGGGGCCATTGTCGCAGACTTCGATGCGCAGGCGGCCGCCGCGCGCCAGCTTGGCGCTCACCGTCACCTGCGGCGCGGCCTGCTGCGCACTGGCTTCGGCCGCGTTCTGCAGCAGGTTCACCAGCGCCTGCTCCAGCTGGCCCGCATCGGCCATCAGTTCGAGCGATCCGGGCTCCACCCGAAAATCGGCGCTGCCGCCGCGCGCCTGCCATGCCGGGGCGATCAGGGCCGACAGCCGCGCGAACATCTCCTGCACCACCACCCGCTGCGGGACCGCTTGCGGCACGCTGGCCAGCGCCCGGTAGCCGCTGACGAAATGGGTCAGGCTGGCGGCGCGGCGGCCGATGGCGTCGAGCGCGGTCGCCAGGTCGGCGGAGACATCGACCGGCAGGCTGGCGCGCGCACCCTGCACCATATCGCGCGCGCTGTGCGAGAGCGAAGCGACCGGCGTGAGCGAGTTCATGATCTCGTGCGTCAACACATGCACCAGCCTTTGCCAGGCCTGCATGGCCTCGGCCGCGAGCTCGTTTTCCATCGGCGTGAGCGCCACCAGCCGTTGCGGCTGGCCTTCGATGCTCAAGTCGCTGGCCGTGGCCAGCGCGCGCTCGACGCCTTGTTCGGTATCGACATCGATCATGCTGCGCCGGCCCGGCACCAGGCCGGCCAGGGTGCGGCGCAATGCATCGAGATCGCTCGCGCGGCCGGGCGCCAGCAGGCGGCGCGCATTGGCGTTGAGCGGCTCGGCGCTGTGGGCGCTGTCGATGCGGAACAGGGCGATCGGCGCGTGCTCGACCTGCGATTCGAGCGCCAGCACGCGCGCTGCCAGCTGCTGCTGGTCGTGCGCTACGCCGACCGCAACTTCCAGCGGCGCCACCACGCTTGATGACAGGCCGTGCCGGATCAGGCCCAGCGCCGCCAGCGCCGCAAGCGCGCTGGCCGCCGTCGCCAGCGACAGCAGCGCCCCCTGCGCGCCGGCGCTGACGGCGGCGGCGCCGAGCAGCGCCGCCCCGGCCCAGACCATGCGGCGCGCCGCGGCGTCAGAGGCCATGCTTGCTGCGCTTGCGGTACAGGGCGGCGCGGCTGATGCCGAGCAGGATGGCGGCATGGCTGATGTTGCCGCGTGCCTGCGCCATGGCGGCGGCCACCGCGTCGCGTTCGAGGGTGTCCAGGGCCAGCATGTCGGTGCCCGCCGCGCGCGGGCCCGCAACGCTGGCCGGCTCGCCGCCGTGCAGGCCGAAATCGGCCAGGCAGTAGGCGCCCGGCTGGCCCAGGATCACGGCGCGCTCGCAGGCGTGGCGCAACGCGCGCACGTTGCCTGGCCAATGGTGCGCGCACAGTGCGTCGAACGCATCGGGCGCGATGCTGCCTGGCGCCTTGCCGTACAACGCGCGGTAGTGCGCCAGGTAGTGGCGCAGCAGGGCCGGAATGTCGGCGCGCCGTTCGCGCAGGGGCGGCACGCGCAGGACGATGGTATTGAGCCGGAATAGCAGGTCGGGCCGGAACACCTGCGCGTCGTACAGCCTGGCCTCATCGAGATTGGTGGCGCTGACGATGCGCACGTCGATCGCCTGCGGACGGTCGGCGCCTAGCGGCGTGACTTCGCGCCGTTCCAGCGCCGTCAGCAATTTCGATTGCGCGGCCAGCGGCAGGTTGCCGATCTCGTCCAAAAACAGCGTGCCGCCGGACGCCGCCTGGAAGCGCCCCGCGCGGTCGCTGCGCGCATCGGTGAACGAGCCTTTGCGGTGGCCGAACAACTCGCTCTCGAGCGTCGCTTCGGGCAGGCTGCCCATGTCGACGGCCAGGAACTGGCCGGCGGCGCGGCGCGAGGCCAGGTGGATCGCACGCGCAGCCAGTTCCTTGCCGACGCCATTTTCGCCGAGCACCATGACGTTCGCCTGCGTCGGTCCAACGCTGGCGATGAGGGCGCGCAGCTGGCGCATCGGCAGCGAGTCGCCCATCAGCGGATCATTGGGGGCGGCCGGTGCGGCCGGCGTGCCGCGTTGCGCCAGCGCGCCTTCCACCACCGCCAGCAGGCGCGCGTTATCCCACGGCTTGGTCAAAAAATCGCTGGCGCCGCGCTTCATCGCCTCGACCGCCAGCGCCACATCGGCGTACGCGGTCATGACGATGACCAGCGGCGGATCGGGCAGCGCGCGCAACTGGTCGAGCACCGCCAGGCCTTCGGCGCCGTCGGTGCGTCCGGGCGTGAAATTGAAGTCGAGCAGCACCACGTCGGGCGCGCCGCCCTGAAGATGGCGCGCCAGCTGGCGCGGATCGGCCAGGGTGGCGATGCCGCCCGCGCAGCGGCGCAGCACCAGCGCGGCGGCGTAGGCCACGTCGGCGTCGTCGTCGAGGATCAGGATGCGGGCGGGGTGGTCGGCCATGGCGGGGTGGAAGAAAGCGGGTGCGCCGATTCTAGCAGCAGCATGCAGGCGCCACCAGCCGCAACGGACAAGGTGTCCGGAATCGAACACCTGTGCTGTGCGATTGCGCACGCTTGGGCCGAAACGCGCGCCCAATCGCCCCTGCGGCGCGCATGGCACGGATGTTGCGTTCAGTTCCCGCATTACGTCACCAGCCGAGTCGCCATGATTGTTCCGATTGCCCCAGCACCCGAGCGCAGCAGCGGTGCCGCCATGGACCGGCCGCAGCCAAGGCGGCGCGGCAGACGCTGGCTGCTCGGTGCGGGCGCCGCACTGGCGCTGGCGGCCGCTGCGGCGGCCCTGTGGCAGCAGATCCCGCGCGGCTTGCAGGTGGCGCGCGCCGACGCCCGCATCGCCACCGTGGCGCGCGGCGTATTCCGCGACGACGTGGCCCTGCGCGCCACCGCCGCGCCGCTGCATTCGGTGATGCTCGACGCGGTCGAATCGGGGCGGGTGGAAGAAGTCTTCGCGCGCGACGGCGCGCTGGTGGACAAGGGCGAAGTACTGTTCCGCTTGTCGAATCCGCAGCGCCGGCTGGACCTGCTGGCGCGCGAGGCCGAGCACGCGCAGCAGATCTCGAACCTGACCAATCTGCGCATCGCGCTCGAAGCGAGCCGCATGGAACGCGAGCGGCGCGGCGCCGAGCTGGCCTTCGCATTGGCGCTGGCCGAGAAGCAGCACGCGCGCAGCGCGGCGCTGGCGCGGCAGGGCTTCGTGTCGCCCACCGCGCTGGAAGATTCGCTGGACCGCGTGGCGCAGCAGCGCCGCCTGTACCAGAGCGACAAGGCCGGCTACAAGAGCGAGGCGGCGACCCAGCGCGACGCGGTGCGCCAGATGGAGCAGGCCATCGGCCGGCTGGAAGCGGGCCTGCAACTGGTCAACGCCACCATCGACGCGCTGGCGGTGCGCGCGCCGGTGTCCGGGCGCCTCACCGATTTTCATTTGCAGGTCGGCGAAACCGTGAAGCCGGACCAGCACCTGGGCCGCATCGACGATGTGGACAAGTTCAAGCTGTCGGCCCAGGTGGACGAGTATTACCTGAACCGGGTGGCGGTGGGCCGCCAGGGCACGGCCACCATCAACGGCCGCGCGCATGCGCTGACGGTCTCCCGGATCTACCCGCAGATCAAGGAGGGCCGCTTTAGCGTGGAGCTGGCGTTCGCCGACGGCCAGCCCGCAACGCTCAATCCGGGCCAGGCGGCCGAAGCGCTGGTGACCCTGGGCGGCGCCAGCGACGCGCTGCTGCTGCCGAACGACGCCTATATCAACGACAGCGGCGGCTCGGCGGTGTATGTGCTGGACAAGGACGGCAAGACGGCCGAGCGGCGCGCCCTGCGCAGCGGGCGCCGCAACCACAGCCAGGTCGAGGTGCTGGCGGGCCTGGCGCCCGGCGAGCGGGTAATCGTCTCGTCGTATGCGGCTTACGGCAAGGCGGCGCGGCTGCAGTTCACGGAGTAGACTTTTTTCACAATCGATCGACGCGGAGATGACACAATGAACCACCCCACACCACACCGGAAAGACGGCATGCTCAAGCTGCTTGATGTCAGCAAAACGTTCCAGGGCGGCGACGTGCGCACCACAGCGCTCGACCGCATCACGCTCGATATCGATGCCGGCGAATACGTGGCCATCACCGGGCCGTCCGGCTGCGGCAAATCGACCCTGCTGTCGGTGCTGGGATTGCTCGACACGCCCGACAGCGGCGAGTACTGGTTCGACGGCCAGAACGTGGCCGGCTGGCGCGAAGCGCAGCTCAACAAGCTGAGGCGCGGGCGCATCGGCTTCATCTTCCAGAGCTTCAACCTGATCGAAGAATTGTCGGTGGCCGAGAACGTGGAACTGGCGCTCGAATACATGAACGTGCCGGCCAGCGAGCGGCGCGAAAGGGTCGCCGCGATGCTCGACAAGCTGGGCGTGGCGCACCGCGCCAGGCACCGGCCGTCGCAATTGTCGGGTGGGCAGCAGCAGCGCGTGGCGATCGCGCGCGCGCTGGTGGCCAACCCGGCGATGCTGCTGGCCGATGAGCCGACCGGCAACCTCGATACCGCGCATGGCGACGACGTCATGCGCCTGCTGCGCCAGATTAACGCCGAAGGCACCACCATCGTGATGGTGACGCACTCGCCGGTGCACGCGGCGCAGGCGTCGCGTACCTTGCGCCTGCTGGACGGGCGCATCCTGGTCGACGCCATGCAAGCGGCGTGAGGCAGCCATGATGACACTGAGAGATTTTCGCATCGGCTGGCGCACCTTGCTGCAGGACCCGGCGTATTCGCTGGTCGTCATCGCCGGGCTGGGGGTGGGCTTTGCCGCCGCCCTGCTGCTGCTCGGCTTCGTGCGCTATTCGTGGCAGTACAACGCCGGGGTGCCGGGCGCCGATCACGTCTACATCGTCAAGCAGCGCTTCAACGTCGACCCCAAGGCGCCGTGGTTCGACCAGGCGCCGATGCTGCTGCGCCTGGCCGCCGCGCGCGCGCCCGGCGTGCTGGCCTCGTCCGCCTACATTCCGACCCGGCCGCGCATCATGGGCCTGACGGCGCGCATCGACGGCCAGCTGCACGGGATGGACGGGCTGACCGTGATGCCGGGCTTCGCCGAGATATTGGGCTTGCAGGCGCTGCGCGGGAACCTCACGCTGGCACTGGAGCAGCCGGAAGGCTTTGCCATCACCGAAGAAGCGGCGCGGCGCCACTTCGGCACGGCCGATGCCATCGGACGCACCATGCTGGTCGAAGGCAAGCTGCTCAGGGCAAGCGCGGTGCTGCGCACCCCGGGCGCCAATACCACCATTCCGTTCGAGGTGCTGGTCGGGGTGCGCTCGGTGCTGGCCGAGGCGCATGTGAAAGAGGAGATGATGACCGGTAAAGCCGGCTGGTGGGGCAAGGTGCTGGTGCGGGTCGATCCGGGCGCCTCGGTGCAGGCCCTGACCGCCGCGCTGCAGCAGGCGGTCGACCAGTCGCCCGGGGTGCAGGACGTGCCGCCCGAAACCAGGCAGCGCCTGGGGACCCGAAAGGTGATGGACGTGGCGCTGTCGTCGCTGCGCGACGCCTACTTCGACCGCGACGTCGGCCAGAACGAGATCAGCGCCGTCGGCGACCGCGGCAGCCGGGTGGTGATCGCGGCGCTGGGCGCGATGGCGGCGCTGATCCTGGCCATGGCCGCCATCAATTACGTCAACCTGGCGGCGGTGCGCGTGCTGCGGCGCCAGCGCGAGGTGGCCATGCGCAAGGTGCTGGGCGCGGGCATGCGCCAGATCGTGTGGCAGATGCTGGCCGAGTCGATGCTGGTGGCGCTGCTGGCGACCGGATTGGGACTGCTGCTGGCGTGGCTGGCGCTGCCGCTGTTCGCGCAGCTGGTCGACCGCAAGCTCGATGGCATGCTCTCGATCGCCAATATCGGCGCGGCGCTGCTGCTGGGCGTGGCGCTGGGCGCGCTGACGGCGGCCTATCCGGCGTCGATTGCGCTGCGCGTGCGCCCGGGCGTGGTGCTGGCCGGGCGCGGCGACAGCGAGTCGGTGCGCGGCATGCAGCTGCGGCGCGTGCTGACGGTGGCGCAGGTGGCCGCTGCGATGGGCCTGGCCAGCATTACCCTGGCCATCGCCTGGCAAACCACGTTCGCCATGCGCGTCTCGCCGGGCTTCGATCCGGCCCCGCTGCTGATCGTCGACCTGCCGGACACGGTGCGCGAGAGCGCCCGGGCGCGCAGCTTCATCGCGGCCCTGTCGGCCCAGCCGGGGGTGGCCGGCAGCGCGATTTCGGAAGACGCGGTCGGGCGCCACCAGGTGTCGTGGCTGCGCGACCTCAAGCGCCCGGGCGGGATCAGCGCGTCGATGGAAATGAAGTCGGTCAGCGCGGCGTTTTTCGAGCAGTACGGCATTGCGCCGCGCGCGGGCCGGCTGTTTTCGGCGCGCACCGACAAGGAAGACGACCCGGTGCCGCTGGTGCTCAACGCGATCGCCGCGCGCGCGCTGGGATTTGCCACGCCCGAAGCGGCGCTGGGACAAACGCTGCTGTTTACCGGCTTCGATAACAAGACCATCGAAAAGCGCGTGGTGGGCATTGCGCCGGAGCTGCGCTTCCAGTCGCTGCGCGAAACGCCGCATGCGATGGCCTACGAATTGTGGACCGCCGGGATGACGCTCTCCGTGCGCGCCACGGGCGAGCTGGCGCCGGTGGAGGCGGCGGTGCGGCGCTTGTGGCCGGCGTATTTTCCGGACGCGATGCTCAAGACCCACCGGGCCGGCGCGATCCTGGCGCTCAATTACGCGGAAGATGCGCGGGTGGCCAAGCTGCTCGCCATCGGCACCTGCATCGCGCTGGCGATTGCCGCTTTCGGCACCTATGTGCTGTCGGCGCACACGGTGCAGCGGCGCGCGAAGGAAATCGTGCTGCGCAAACTGCACGGGGCGGGACGGGCCGCCATTGGCCTCTTGGTGCTGCGCGAAATCGGCACCCTGACGCTGGTGGCGGCGGCGATCGGCTTGCCGCTGGCGGCGCTGGCGATCGAGCGCTACCTGGCCACCTATGTCGAACACGCGCCGATCGGCTACTGGACCTTGCTGTTCGCGCTGGCGTCGACCGTGGCGGTGGCGCTGGCGGCCGTGGCGCGCCATGCGTGGCTGGCGATGCGCATGATGGCGTCGGACGCGCTGCGGGTGTAGGGCGGGAGGTTCACGCTCAATAGTAGAAGAACAGGTACCTGAAACCGGTGAGCAGCGCCATGCCGACGCAGATGCCGAGCACCAGGATCACGGTCGGATGCACGGACGGTACCAGCACCGCTTCCTCCGGCCGTTCCGGGCAATAGTGCGCAAGCATGTTCAGGCCGGGCGCGTAGGTTTGCAGCATCGACTCGGGGCTTGGCTGCCAGCGCTCGGCGAACGGGCCGCCAAAGCCGATGCGCGTGCCGACGTACTTGCTGCCGTCGACGCTGTACTCGTAGGCGATGGCGTAGTCGTAGCCCTTGCCGTTGGCCCGCTGCCGCGCCGTCGAGCTGAGGATGACGGCATCGGCGGTGGGCCATGCGCGGGCGCGCCGGCTCTCGCGCAGCCGCACGATGAACAGGCCGGTGGCGCCGATGGCGGCACCCAGTGAGACGATCGCGCCGGTCTGTGGATCGAACATGGTGCTTCTTTCATGAAGGGGGAGGGTTGGCCGCCATCTTACCGCGTGGCGTGACCCCGCTTCGAAAAGGAAGGCCGTACGCTAGAATCGCATCACACATTCATGAAGGGGCCGCGCGTGCAGACACTGATCCAGGTAATCGAAACAGTATGGAGCGGCGCCTCGCGCGGGGCGCCGGGGGCGGTGGCGCGCAACGCCGTTCCGGAGCGCGTGCCGGCGCCCGACTGCGCGCTGGACGATGCGCTGCTGCTGCACCTGGTGCCGTTCCACGAGAGCGAGCAATTCGCCATGGGGCGCGCGGCGCCGGTGGTGCGGTTCGCCCAGCAGCATCAGGAACGCTTTCCGCTGGCGGTGGCAGTCGATGGCGCGGGCGCGCACATCGATTTCTTCGGGTACGTGGCGCAGCGCAGGCCGAAAAAAGCCGTGTCGAGCGTGCTGCTGGAACCGAACAACTGGGTGCGCATCGTCGCCAATTTTCGCGTGGCGCAGGAGGAGGCCTGGGTCTATCACAAGCTGGTCTTCAATATTTTTCATGGGCTGGCGTACCGGGCCAATGAACTCATGGCCAGCAAGGCGCCGCTGGCGCGCATCGATCTTCAAGTGCACCTGTGGTGAAACGGTACAGGGCTCAGGGCGCGCCGGCCTCGCGCAGCATGTGGATGGTGTCGTGGAAAACGCCGTCGACACACAGCGCACGCGGCTCCTGGCCGAATACGCGAAATCCCATGGAGGCATACAGCGCCAGCGCGGCGGCGTTGCCGGCGGTGATGGTCAGCGTGACCTGGCGCACGCCGGGCAGGGCGTCGGCGAAGGCCAGCGCGTGCGCCAGCAGCTGGCGGCCGACGCCCTGGTTGCGCCAGGCCGGGGCCACCACCATGCCGCCCACGAAGGCCTTGTGACGCAGCTTGGTCGCCCCCTCGCGCCCCACGCCGACGACCCCGACCAGGGCATCGCCGTCGAAGGCGCCGAAGCGGTTGCGGCCGGAGTCCGGCGCCATGTGCGCTTCAATCGCGGACAGCGGCGTATCGCACTCGTCCTCGTAGCTGGAACTGAACGCGGTGGGGCATTCGCGCAGGGCGGCCAGGCGCAGCGACTGGTACGCGGGTGCATCGGAAGGAGTCAGGCGGCGCAGGTGCATGGTGACATCGATGGGTGAAGATGGAAGACGATCATAACCGAACAGCCGGGAAAATATTCTCGACAAGAGGTGCCGCCGCATCGCATACCATAGCGTCCGTAGCGAACCGCCGGCAAGGGCTGGTTCTTGTTCAATTTTTTGTCACGCCTATGATCCCGTCCAAGCGCATCTCCACCGTCATCATGCTGCTCATCTTCGCCGCCACCTGGTTCAATCCGCCGTGGCCGATGGAACAGGCGCTGCACAGTTCCCTCACGGTGATCGGCTTTGCGCTGCTGTGGAAGTTTACCGCGCGCTGGGGCATCACCGAGCGCGACTTCCTGCTCATTGCCGTGTTCCTGTCGGTGCATTCGATCGCGGCGCGCTGGCTGTACTCGAATGTGCCCTACGATGCGTGGGGACGGGCGCTGTTCGACGTTTCCATCGACCAGGCCTTCGGGTGGACCCGCAATCACGCCGACCGGCTGGTGCACTTCCTGTACGGCCTGTGCCTGACGCCGCCGGCGATCTCGTACCTGACGGCGCGGCGCGGCCTGTCGAAGCGGCTGGGATTGTATATTGCGGTGTCGTCCGTCATGCTCACCAGTCTCTGGTACGAATGGTTCGAGTTCGCCATCGCGATGAGCTTGTCCAGTGACGATGCCGAGGCCTACAACGGCCAGCAGGGCGATATGTGGGATGCGCACAAGGACATGATGCTGGCGACCGTGGGCAGCCTGCTGTGGGCGTGGCCGGCACTGCGCGCGCCGGCGCGGGCCTGAGCAGCGTCAGGGCGCGTCGCGCAGGCGCTCGCGCGCGGCCAGCAGCGCTTCCTGGTACGTTCCTTGAAAGGGCACTCCCGATTTTTCAAGGATGCAGCACAGATTCCACAGCGCGCGCTGCTCGGCCTGGTCGTCGATGGCCAGCCGGTCGGTGTCGGAAAAGCGCTGCACGAACGCAAACAGGACCAGCGCTTCATCGCTGCTGAGGGTCAGGGTGACGCTGCGCTCGGGTTCGGTCATGACGGTCTCGGAACGGATTACGACAGGCGCAGCGCCAGCGCGGCCAGGCTGAGCAGCAGCACGGGCAGCGTCAGCACGATGCCAACTCGGAAATAGTACACCCACGAGATCCGGATATCCTTGCTGGCCAGGACATGCAGCCACAGCAAGGTGGCCAGGCTGCCGATCGGGGTGATTTTCGGGCCCAGGTCGCTGCCGATGATGTTGGCGTAGATCATCGCTTCGCGCACCGCGCCGCTGCTGGCGGTCGCATCGATGGAGAGGGCGCCGATCAGCACGGTCGGCATGTTGTTCATGATCGACGAGAGGAACGCGGTGATCAAGCCGGTACCCACCGCAGCGCCCCAGACGCCGTACTGCGCACACTGATTCAACAGCGCCGTCAGGTAGTTGGTCAGGCCGGCATTGCGTAGCCCGTAGACGACCAGGTACATCCCGAGCGAAAACACGACCACCTGCCACGGCGCGTTGCCGATCACCTCGCGCGTGGAAATCTTGTGGCCGCGCGCGGCCACCACCAGCAGCAGCAGGGCGCCGGCGGCGGCCACCGCACTGATCGGCACGCCGAGCTGCTCGAGCCAGAAGAAGCCCACCAGCAGCACGCCCAGCACCCACCAGCCGGTGATGAAGGTGGCGCGGTCGTGGATGGCTTCTTGCGGGCGCTTCAATTGCGACAGGTCGTAGTCGGCCGGAATATCCTTGCGGAAGAACCAGATCAGTACGCCCAGGGTGGCCGCCACCGATACCAGGTTCACCGGCACCATGACCGCGGCGTAGCGCGCGAAGCCGATGCCGAAGTAATCGGCCGAGACGATGTTGACCAGGTTCGATACCACCAGCGGCAAGCTGGCCGTGTCGGCGATGAAGCCGGCCGCCATCACATACGCCAGGGTAGCCTTGGCCGAGAAGCGCAGCGCGCGCAGCATGGCGATGACGATCGGCGTGAGGATCAGCGCGGCGCCGTCGTTGGCGAACAGGGCGGCCACGGCGGCCCCAAGCAGCACGAGCAGGATGAACAGGCGGCGGCCATTGCCCTTGCCCCAGCGCGCCACGTGCAGGGCGGCCCATTCGAAGAAGCCGGCTTTGTCCAGCAGCAGGCTGATGAGGATGACGGCAACAAAAGTGCCGGTGGCGTTCCAGACGATGTGCCAGACGACGGGAATATCCGCCACCTGGATGACGCCGGCCAGCAGGGCGGCAAGCGCCCCGGCGGCGGCGCTCCAGCCGATACCGAGGCCGCGCGGCTGCCAGATGACGAGAACGAGGGTGGCGAGGAAGATCAGGGAAGCGGCGAGCACGGCAATATCCTTGGCGGCGGTGCGGACAACAGGAGACCGGCCATCCCCGTAGGATGGCAGGTCGGATTCGGTTCAGCGTGCGGCGCTCAGGCGTGCAAGGAGCCGATGCGGTCGAGCTCGGCCTTGAAGCGGACCGGGTCGTGTCGCAGCTGGTCCAGCGGCAAGCGCAAGAAGGCCTCGATGCGGGCGCGGATGAGGGCGTATGCCGCTTCGAAGGCGGCGTCGATCTGGGTACCGGTGCCGCTGACGTGGCTGGGGTCGTCCACGCCCCAGTGGCAGCGCAATACCGGGCCGAGGTAGGCCGGGCAGGTTTCGCCGGCGGCGCTGCCGCACACGGTGACGACGATGTCTGGCGTGACGGGCAAGTCATCCCACGATTTGCTGCTGTAGCCTTCGGTGGAGATGCCCTTACGCCCCAGCAAGGCGACGGCCAGCGGATGCAGCTGCCCGGCCGGCTTGCTGCCGGCGCTGATGGCGCGCAGGCCCTCGGGCGCGAGGTGATTGAAGGTCGCTTCGCTCAGGATCGAGCGGCAGGAGTTGCCGGTGCAGAGTAACAGAATGTTCATGCCAGGTCCGATGTCGGTTGATTGGGGCCGAATGCGCGGTTGCGCGCTTGCGTTGCTTCATTTCGATTTTACTGGAAACGTCAAAACAATGGAAGCGCTGGCGTGAATGTGGGTAATGCGCTACAAGCAGAAGGGTGCGCGTCGGATGGGGCGGGCAGCGTATGATGTTAGCTGTCGACAACGAGATCTTTACCGGAGATGCTATGGCACGTCAGGAAGTTACCTACGAGGAGGTTGCGGCGGCAGCCATCAGCTTGCAGGAAGACGGTACGCGGGCCAGCATCGACGCGGTGCGCGCGGCGCTCGGCACCGGCTCGCCCAACGTGATCCACCAGCATCTGATCGAATGGCGCGCCAGCGAGGCCACGCCGCCGGTGCCGCCGGCGGCCGAGATTCCGCCATCGGTCGCCAGCGTGCTGGGCAACTGGGCGCAGCAGTTCGCGCACGAAGCCGGCGCCGGCGTGCGCGACGCGCTGGCCCAGTCCGAGAGCGACATGGCGGACTTGCTGGCGTCCAGCCAGCAGCTCGAAGCCGAGCGCGACGATCTGCGTTCGCAACTGACCGGCATGACCATCGCGCGCGACCAGGCGCTGGCGACGGTGGCCGAGCGCGACGAGGATATCCAGCGCCTGACGGTGGAGCTGCGCAACGCGCGCCTGGTCGCTACCGAGGCCCTGGTCGGCAAGGCGAAGGATCAGCTGGCCATCGAAGGCAAGAACGAGCAGCTGGTGGACTTGCGCGCCCAGATCGAGCGCAATGTGGCGTCGCAGGCGACGGTGTCGGACGCGCGCCTGACTGCCGAGATGGAACTGATCGGCGCGGTGACCGCGCGCGACAATTTCGAGGCCGAAATCAAGGAATTGCGGGCGCGCTTCGACGCCTCGAACGCCGAACGCAGCGCCTTGCGGGCCGAGCTGGAAGTGCTGCGCGCCAGGCAGTAAATCCTTACTGGCCGTGCCTCATCAAGGTGAGAATCTCGGCCAGGCGCTCGCGGCTGATGCCCTTGCGCTGCTCGATGGAGAGCGCACGCTCGGTATGATCAAGCTCGATGACGGGACGCAGGCCGTGATCGCGCAGGTGCACGTGGGTCTTGAAATTGCTTAGATCCGGATACGGCGCCAGGCTGGTATTGAGCCAGCCGAAGAAGGGGCCGATATGCGCGCGCTTGTCGAGATCGTAAGCGTCCACCCATGCCTGGTAGCTGGCCGCGCTCAGCGACACCCACACGCCCCACACGAACGGTTCCTGTTCGCCCTCGACCGCAATCTCGATGCAGCCGCGCACGAAAAACGTGCTGCCGTCAATCACGCAATCGTCGCTGCCCAACCGGCAACGCGCCTCGCGTTCGTTCTCGGGAACGTGGTCGTAACTGAGCGGGGCCATGGCGGCATAACTGGGAATGCCTTCGTGAACCTCGTCGCATGCGGTGCATTGATAGGAAAACATGCCGGGACGCGCCTTTCGGTGGAGGAAGTGGACAGTCATCTTGTCACGGCGCGCCCGCGCTGGCAATCCTGCAACACATTACGTCCGGTTGATCGACACTCCGCCGTCGACGATCAGACACGATCCGGTCGTGAAACTGGCGGCGTCGGACGCCAGATACAGCGCCGAGCGCGCGATTTCCTGCGGCTGCGCCAGGCGCTTGAGGACATACAGGCCTTCGACAAAGGCGCGCGCTTCGGGGGTATTGGCGAACGCGCGCCCCATCGGCGTATCGGTGCCGCCCGGCAGCAGCGCGTTGGCGCGGATGCCCTGCGCGCCATATTCGACGGCGATCACCTGCATCAGGCCGATCAGGCCGGCCTTGCTTGCCGCATAGGCGCCCATGCCCGGAAAGCCCACGGTGTGACCGACGAAGGTCGAGGTAAAAATGAGGGAGCCGCCGCCGCGCTTGAGCATGGCCGGAATCTGGTATTTGGCGTTCAGGAAGGCGCTGGTCAGGTTGGTGGCCAGGATGGCGTTCCAGTCGGCCACGGACAAGTCGGCTACCGGCGTGCTCTGGCCCGTCATGCCGGCATTATTGAAGGCGATATCGAGTCCGCCGAAGCTGCCGACGGCCACTTCCACCAGGGCGCGGGCGGTGTCTTCATGCGCGATGTCGCCGGCGACGGCAATCGCTTCGCCGCCGCCGCTGGCGATCTCGGCGACCAAGGCGTTCAATTCGGCCTGGCGGCGCGCGCTGACCACCACTTTGGCGCCCTCGCGCGCGAACAACTTGGCCGTCTCGTAACCGATACCGGAACTTGCCCCGGTCACAATCGCCACTTTTCCTGATAATGCGTTCATTTGCCGATTCCTTTGCTGTTGTCGTTCGGAGTTCCAGCATAGGCAAGGCGGGGGCGGCGATCTATCCGTTTCTTGCTCTTGTGTCCACCGCGGGGCTGGCGTCGGGATGGCCGGCACAGGCTTTTTTGAAAATGCCGCGCAGTTCCAGGATGTGGCGCTGCTCGACATAGACGCCGATCGCGAGGTGCGCAAAGCTCTCGGGGAACATCCAGATAAACAGGGCGATGACGATGGCGCCGACGAGAGAAATCCGCGTCAAAAATAGAGGGCAACAGTTTGATCTGCCTCAGAACGCCTGACAAAAGCGTTCGACATACCGCCAAAAGATGAGCGAGCAGGCAAGCGAAAGGAACGCCTGATGGATGTCTGCTCGTCGCTCATATCGAATGCGCAGTCTTCGGAAGCGCTGAAGCCACCCACGAACAAGATCCCGGGCCGGGTTGCGCGATCGTTGATGCGCGGTCTTGCGCCTTTCAGCGATGGGCTATGGGCGGGGAGATGATCTGCTACAAGCGACCAGGGGGTCTTCAGGCAGAAGTGCCTGGGCCATGGCATCAGTCCGTCTGCGAACACGGCCACTATCTTGGTGCCAGGATGTTGGTCTTGTACGTCCGCTATCGCCCCAAAGCAGCCACACTGCGATCCTCGCTCTAACTGCTAGATGAACGTCTGGCCAAAGTCTTGAGCACGGCGCTATTCGCATCGACAACTTCTCCGCTACTCAATCTGACTTTGATAGCAGCAACTGGGCAGTGGGCTGCGGCCCAAAGTACGGCATCTATGTCCGCCGCCGACATTGAAGTGAAATCGGTAGGGCGAATACTCGCGGCCCATCCTTCGTCGCGCATCTCAAAAAATACGGGTGCAAGGTCAATACAAAGATAGTGAGCCAAGCACCAATCGCTATCTACCCAGAAATCCGTTATCGCAGAGGTCATCATCAGTCCTTCATGGCTGGCCATCGGCTAGCGTTAGTTGTCGCTTTGAACGGCAGCTTTTGGCCGGTAGCGGACTGCCGGAACGGCTCAGTGTACGCGGTTGTTGCTGCTGAGGTAACTACAGGGTTTTGTCAGGCGCTCTTAAGCACGTGGAAACAGAAGACCTCCCGACGAACCAGGCGCCTTATTGCGGCACGGCTTGCCTGCGTTCGTCGGCCGAGACGCGCTGCAAAATATATGGTTCGATCTCTGCCGGCCACGCTCCCCACGGACCGAAGCCGCCCTTGCCCAGATCGCCAAACTGCGGCAAGTTTTGCACCGAGCGAAGCAGTCCGTGAATGCGCACGCGCTTGCCTTCCCAGCGCTTGAGCGCCGCAAGATTCGGCTGCAGGCTGCCTGCGCCAAAGGCGATCCAGATGTCCGGCGGGTAGTCGCTTCCCCCGTTGAAAAACCTGGGCTGCCGCTCGGATTTGGGATAGTGCATGAGCGCATAACCGCCCTGGTCATCGGCCCACAGGATGCCGTCGATTTCCACCGGCTGCCCGTCCAGTGCCGCCAGCCGGTCGAGAACCTGGTTGATTGTCAGTGGATTTGTCATGGTCGCTTTCGGAGTGTTGACGTTGCCTGGATGATGCTCGCGCGGATCGCAAAACCTGATCTTACCGCCAGTGCAGCGATCATGAGGCCTTGATTGCGATTGCCCACACGCACTGAAAACCTTTACTATCGGTCGCTGCGCAGTTAACCCAAGCGCCTGCGGGCGCGCTTTTTCTTCGACTATCGGATTTGCATGACAATCACACTCCACAGAATGGCGATCATCCCGGCATTGGCAGGCCTGCTGCTGTTCTCCGCGCAGCCGGTCCACGCCTGCGTGGAAAACCCGTCGGTGCGTCCGGCGGACCTGGAAGCCGACGCGGTCAACCGGCTGTTTTTGGAAAGGAACTACAAACAGCTCGATCAACTGTACCAGCAATATTCCACCAAACGCTCGACCACGCCGGACGGCATGTCCGCCTTGTCGATATTTTTCCGGGGCATAGCGAAGTCCTTCGTGGGCTGCACCAGTTCGCAGCGCACCGAACAGGAGTGGAAAGCCCAACAGGCCTCGCTGGCAGCCTGGCAGGCAGCGTCGCCGAAGTCGAACGGCCCGAAACTGGCACTGGCCCTCAATTCCGTGAACTATGGCTGGTATGCGCGCGGACGCGGTGTTTCGTCGACCGTCAGCGGCGATGCGCGATCCGTTTTCGAGAGCCGGATGGAAGACGCCAGGCACCAATTCGACAAACTCGGCGCGCTCGCCAAACATAATCCCGCCTGGTATTCCGGCATGCTGCAAATCGGCCTGGCGCAGGGATGGCGCCGCGAAAAATTCGAACCGATGTATGCCAGCGCAGTCAAACTCGATCCCTACTATATGAATTTCCATGTGGTCAACAAGGAATATCATGACCAGAAATGGTACGGATCGGACCAGGAAATGCACCAGGCGGTGAACACGGCGGTCGAGCTGACCAAGGACCGCTTCGGACAGGCGCTGTATGCCCGCCTGTACACCACCGAGTGGAAACCGCGCGCCATGTTCACCACCGGCGGTGTGAGCTGGGAAAGAATGAAGAAAGGCTTCGAAGACGACCTCGCGATCCATCCCGATCTGCCGACCAGGCGCGATTACGCGAACTATGCCTGCGTTGCCGACGATGCGAACACGCTCAAGCAGCAGCTCGATCTGCTGGGCGACCAGGCCGACATCAAGTCATGGGGTAACAACCAGCACATCGCGTATTGCACCGGCCTGGCCACCATGAGCGGAACCGACCGGAAACCAAAGTGTTTCAAATTTACCGGCACGGAAGACTACATCTGCGATTGAGATCGCACCTCAAGGCCAGCTCAGCGAAAACAGTCCTTCCCGGGCCGAGCCGATCAGCACTTCGTTTGATCCTGGCACGTAGAGCAGGCGCCGGCTTGAAGGCGGAATGCCGGATCGCTCGTCGAGCGTGGCCACGTGGCGCAGCTGGGCATCGAGCAGCACCAGCTGCCCTCCCGAAAACAGAATCACCCAGCGGCCCGCATCGTCGATCACCAGGTCGACCGGATGCCCGAGCGCGCGGGCCGGCGCAGGCTCGATCGCAAACAGCACCGGCAGCATGCGTTCGCCGTCCCAGCGCTGCACGCTGGCGCCGACCGCGCCGACGATATTGCGCGCGCTATTGCGGAACAAGGCTTCGACCCGGTCGGCCGACACGCGCCGCGCAGCGCCCTTGGGATCGGCTTCGATAATCCCGATGCGGGTACCGGCCCAGATGCGGCCGTCGGGCCAGGCCAGCAGCCTTCCACTCGGCTGCGCCTGGCGGTCGGGCAGCGCCACGAAGCGGGCGCCGCCCTCGTTGGGCAGGTAGTGCAGGCCGGCCGCGCCGCCGAAGGGCGTGCTGCCGGCCGCGATCCAGATCCCGCCCGGCGTGACCGCCACATCGAGCGGCAGCGCGCCTGGTTCCAGCGGCACCGCTTGCGCCTGCCCTTGCCGCAGGCGCAGCAGGCCCTGCGACAGTTGCACCGCAAGCACCTGGTCCGGCCCGGCGTAGGCGGCCGGCCCGTACACGGCGGACGGCAGGTCGATCCCGGCGCGCCACTGGCGCACCACGCGCCAGCCGCCCGGGGTGCGCGCCAGTTCGAGCGGTCCGTCAATGGGCGAACTGAGCAGCACCAGCGCGCCGCCCGCTTTCACTTCCATCGGCAGGGCGTCGATGGGAATCTCGCGCCCGGGCGCAGGCGTCATGGCCAGCGGCGCGCCGTCGGCGCCGAGTTGCCAGACAGCGGCATCGGTGGCCACCAGCAGGCCCAGGCGGGCATCGCGGATCAGGGCGGTGGCGTTGCCCAGGCGCGCGTCGTCGGACAGCGCCCTGGGCTCGCCGCAGCCCAGCGCATGCAGGCCGGCGCCGGCGCGGGCGACGATCAGCTCGGAGCCGGCGTGCACCAGCCCGGTCACCGGTTCCCTGAAGCTGGCCTGCGAGCAATGGGGAGCCAGGCGGCCGTCGTCGCCCAAGGTCATCACGACATGGCGGCGCGAGGCCGGGTCGGCCGATGGCTGGGTCACCATCACCAGCGCGCTGGAGCGGCCGTCCGGCGCGCGGGCGAGGGCGGCTATGCCGACCGTGGCGGCGGGGACGCCCTCGGCCAGGCGCCAGGTACGCTGCACGGCGCCGCACTGGCGCGCGTACCAGGGCTGCTGCGCGGCGCCGTCGACCTGCATGCCGGCCACGTGGAAACAGCCGTCGGCGCGCTCCACCGTGCCGGCGGTGGCCACCAGCGCCCCGCCCAGGCCCGGGTTCCACGCCTGCACGCGCGCGCCATCCCAGTGCCACAGCGAGGTGCCGGCCTGGCCTTCGGCGCCGTCGGGCTCGCGCGCCGTGAGCTGGAACAGCAGCGAGCTGCCCCGGCTGGACGCCAGCACCAGGTCGGCGGCCATGCCGTGCCCCTCCATGCCGGGCGGCGCGATGGCTTCGCTGGCGCCGTTGCGCGGGTCGAGCAGGACCAGCCCGGCCTGGGTGCCGGCGGCCAGGCGGCCGTCGGGCAGGCTGGCCAGTTCCTGCACCACGGCCGAGGGCAAGCCCTGGCCCAGATCGAAACGCATGCTGCGCGCGCCGCGCTCAAAACCGATCAGGCCGCCGCCACGGCTGGCCACCCACAGGCGGCCGTCGACCACGGTCATGGCGGCGCCCGCCAGGGGAGGATCGAGCACCCGGCGCGCCGCCGGCAAAGGAACAGCGGCGGCGGCCTGGCCGCAGGCAAGGGTGGCGAGCAGGGCGGCGATCAGGCGCCCGGCACGCTGCGATGGAATGCGCATCAGTAGTCCGATCCTCCCGTGGTGGTGATGACGGCGTACGGCGGCGGCACGGTCCACAGGCCGGCCCCGGGCGAGGTCGAGACGCGTTCGTTGGCATTGAGCGCGTCGCGCGTGCGGGTGCGGTAGTACAGGCGCGTGAGGTGGCCGCCAGCCTGCAGGGTGGTCCACTGGGCCGGCGTCGGGGTCCAGGTGCCGGAGCATTCGGGCGACGCCGGCGTGGCGGTGTTCAGGTCGACGTTGAGCCAGCCGCTGTTGACGGTCGAGGCCGGCGAGAAGGCCTGGTCGGTGGACGCCTCGACAATGAACTTGGCGTTGCAGATCGCGGTGCCGCTGACCGGGCGCGCGCTGGTGCCGGTGAAGCGGAAACGCGGTCCGGTCCAGACCTGGAAGGTGGGCGCGGCGCCGCCCAGCTTGAGGAAGTCGGTTTCGCGGTGCGTAATGCCGTCGACCACCATGTCGTCGCCCAGGTCGTTGTCGTTCATGTCGATCACGGCGTCGCCGCCATTCTCGCCGCTGGGGCAGATGGCCGCGTCCGAGGTGCCCGGGTCGCCGTCGATGCAGGCCGACGGCACGGCGAACACGCCGCCCTTGGCGAACCCGGCCAGCACCTTGTTGGTGGTGTGGTTGCCGTTGTGGGCAAAGGCCGGCGGCCCTCCGGCTAAGCCGGAGGTGGCCCATTGCTCGACCATTTCGAGTTCGAGGTCGCGCAGCAGGTTATAGATGCCGCGGTCGCCCCCGCCCACCGGGCCCGACAGGCCGGCGTTCTTGAGCGCGCGCGTGAAGCGCACGAAATACTGCGGATGTCCGGACGGCCGGCACTTGCTGCGCATGCCCTCGCGCACTTGCCACAGGATCGCCGAGCCGATCTGCATGTCGGCGTAGGGGCCGCTGGCGAGGTCGCGGTGTTCCGGGAAATGGTCGCCCGGGGTGGCGGGATTGAACGGCGTCGTTACCTCGTGCAGGCGCGGCAGGCCACCGCCCTCGTGGTGGCCGCGGCTGCCCTGGCAGTTGTTGCTGGCGTTGACGCCGCCCAGGTTCTTGGCGGTCCAGCCGGCGGTGCAGTTGGTGTTATCGAAATGGTCGGCCCAGGCGTCGGCCAGGTCGTGCATCAAACCCATGCCCACCGGCATGGCGCACGGTGCCATGCCGCACCAGTTGGCGGGGCGGCCATCGGTGAAGCGCTGCACGGCGTTGTGCGCCAGTTCGTGGCCGACGATGGTGTTGTCGTGGGCGAAGTTCATGTAGTTGGGGGCGCTCGCGGTGCCATCCGAAAAGTTCGGACAGGCGGCGTCGAAGTAGCCCTGGCAGGCGCCGAAGTCCATGCTGGACCAGGCGTTGCAGCCGGCCGAGACCGATTCGAGGCGCGGATTCCAGGGGTTGGTCGGGAACGGCGTGAAGATCCCGTGCGAGATCGATTGCTTCCAGTTCAGGTGGAACACGCCGAAATAGTTCACCTGCTGGAAGCCCGGGTTGCCGCCGCTGGAACAGATACCGGCGGCGCCGTTGTTGATCGGCGCCTGGTTGAAGTTGGCCAGGGTGGCGCTGCTGCCGCCCAGGGTGCTCGAGACCGACACGTCCTGGGCGTCGAAGCCGTCGTTCTGGTGGTCCACGCGCGAGGCCACGCCGGCCAGCTTGAGCGTGTACTGTCCGGCGACGGCGGGATCGACCGCGAAGCTGCGCACCTGGCTGGCCCCGGTGCCGGGATCGCGCCGCCACACCGTGCCGGTGGCGGTGACGTCGGAGACCAGCGGCCGCATTTTGAGGATGACGCCGCTGGCGGCGTCGGACCAGACCCGGAACGGCACCGGGCGGCCGAAGCTGACGCCCTCGATCACCATGCGCCAGGCGTAGCGCAGCGAGACGCCGCCGGCGGCGTCGTTACCATAAGGCAGCAACACCAGCGCGGGACCGTCGCTCACGCGGCGGCCGTCCACGCTGTCGATGCCGCGCACCGCTTTCAGGGCCGCATAGGCGCGCAGCTCGGCCCCTTCGGCGCTTTGCGGACGGGCGTTGGCGAGCGTGTAGCGGTTGATGAGCGAACCGCGCACGCTGGTGATGCCCTGGCCTTCCCAGCGCGAGGCCAGCAGCATGGTGTGCTCGATCGGCACGCCGCCTTCGACCTGCATGAAGGGGTAGACGATTTCCTGGCGTTCGATGTCGGCCTTGAACTGGGCGTAGGTCAGGCCGCGCGCGATCAAGAGGTTGCGTTCGACATCGTCGGTCGGCGCGCGCTTGCCGAGGAAGGCGTCGACCATGTCGAGGGTGCGCGGGCGGGTGGCTTTTTCGTTGCCCTGGTATTCGGTGGCGAGCAGCTCGGCCATGCCGGCCAGCTGCGGGCGCACCTGCGCCAGGCCGGCTTCGGGAGCGCGCCCGAGACGGCGCAGGCCGCCTTCGAACTTGAGCGCGGCCAGCAGCGGTGCGATCACGCTATCGGCTACCTGGGTGGACGATTGGGTGTCGGCCAAAGTGGGCGGCACGCGCATGAAAATGTGGCCCATGTCCTGGCTGGGCAAGGATACCTGCGCGCCTTGCGGCAAGAGGCGCAGGTCGACCGCCGGCGCGCGGCCGGGCTTGATGTCGGGCGGATCGATCGATGGGAACACGATTTCCGACGGGCCGGGGCCGCGCGGCGGGGCCGTTTGCGCGACGGCGAGGGTGGTGCAGCCGAGTAACAGCAGGGAAATGGCGGTGAGTACCGGGCGCGGCTGAAAGCGGGGTGGGAGCGGGCGTAAAGAGTCCATGTTGCATCCTTCCAGGGAACATCGAACAAGTGACTCACTGAGTATAGGAGGCGTATTTACATGGAAATCTCACACATTGTCACTGTGGCGGAAATGGTAAAAAATGCTAACGCGGCGGGCTTAGGCGGTGCTGGCCGGCTGCTGGATGAAGTCGATGAACGCGCGCAAGGGCGCGGGAAGATGGCGCCGTCCCGCGTAGTACAAGAACGGGCCCGGAAAACTCACCCACCACTCCGGCAGCACCGGCTGCAACTGGCCCGCCGCAAGGTAGGGCGCGAGCCAGTCTTCGAACAGGTACACCAGGCCATGCCCGGCCACGGCGGCCTGGACCGCCAGATCGGCCACGGTGGGCGTGACGATCAGGGGCCCGGCGGGATCGAGCGTGAGGCGCTGGCCGTCGCGCTCGAACTCCCATGGATACACCAGGCCGCTGAGGAACTTGCCGCGCAGGCAGGCATGGCGCAGCAGGTCGCGCGGGTGTTGCGGCACGCCGCGCCGCGCCAGGTAGGCGGGCGACGCGGCCAGGGCGAAGCGTTCGCTGCGCGGTCCGATCGGCAGCGCGATCATGTCCTGTTCCAGGCGCTCGCCGTAGCGGATGCCGGCGTCGCAGCCGCTGGCGACCAGGTCGACGAAATTATTGTCGACCACGATGTCGAGCATGATGTCCGGATACAAGTCCATGAACCGGTTCAGCATCGGTTGCAGGAAATGGCGCGCCGCGCTGACCGGCACATTCAGGCGCAAGGTGCCGCGCGGGCTGTCGCGCAGTTCGTTGAGCACGTCGAGCGCGCTGGCCACCTGCGCCAGGGCCGGTTGCAGGCGGCTCAGCAGCAGTGCGCCGGCCTCGGTCGGCGCCACGCTGCGGGTGGTGCGCTCCAGCAAGCGGATACCGAGTTGGGTTTCCAGCCGCCGCACCGCCTGGCTCAGGCTTGATGCCGATTGTCCGCTGACGCGTCCGGCCTGGCGAAAGCCGCGCTGCTGCGCGACCAGCGCAAAAGTCGATAAATCGGCCATGGAAGGGGGTTCTGTGCTCATCGGTGCCATCCTCATTGTGCGCAATTGTGTACAGCCCGTGCGCGATTACCCCGATTATCACATGCAACTATCCCCGCTAGACTTTGTCCATGTGAAGGCTTGCACGCGCTGCGCCGGCCGCACATGACCTGTCCAACCCCAGCAAAGGATTTCTCGTGAACACCTATTCGCCTTCCCAGCACCAATTCACCCCGGCCCACTGCGACCGTCATTTCAACCGTATCGCTTACGGCGCCATGCAACTGGCCGGCCCGCATGTGTGGGGGCCGCCGAAAGACCGCGGCGCCGCCGTGGCCGTGCTGCGCGAGGCGATTGAACTGGGGATCAACCATATCGACACATCGGACTTTTACGGCCCGCATGTGACCAACCAGCTGATTCGCGAAGCGCTGCATCCGTATCGCGACGATCTGACCATCGTGACCAAGATCGGCTTTCTGCGTGGGGCCGACCAGTCGTGGATGCCGGCGGCGGCGCCGGCGCAACTGCGTGCGGCCGTGCACAGCAACCTGAGCAACCTGGGACTGGACGCGCTCGACGTGGTCAATTTTCGCGCGCCGGGGCTGGAAGGCGCGGATGGGTCGTCGATCGGCGAGGCGGTCGAGGTGCTGGCGGCACTGAAAAAAGAGGGACTGGTGCGGCATGTCGGGCTCAGTAATGTCGACGCGCGCCAGGTGGCCGAGGCGCAGGGTATTACCGCGATCGTCTGCGTGCAGAATCATTACAACCTGGTTCATCGGGGCGACGATGCGCTGATCGACACGCTGGCGGCGCAGGGCATCGCCTACGTGCCGTTTTTTCCGCTGGGCGGATTTTCACCCTTGCAGTCGAGCACCCTGAACCAGGTGGCGGCGGCGATGGATGCCAATCCGATGCAGGTGGCGCTGGCCTGGCTGCTGCAGCGCGCGCCGAACATCCTGGTGATACCGGGCACGTCATCGGTGGCGCATCTGCGCGAGAACGTGGCGGCCGGCGCGCTGCGGCTGGACGAAGCGGCCTTGCAGGCGCTGGGCGCCATGTGAGGACGCCAGCGCAAGCCAGGCGCTATGCCGGCGCCAGGGATTGCGCGAACACGCGGTAGTACTCGATCTTTTCCTTTAGCGCTTCGGCAGACTGGCGCATCGCTTCGATTTCTGCAAGAACATCGGTCAAGTGTTCCTCCAGCATCTGGCGACGAGCGGGTACGGTTGCGTCGCCCTCGCTGCGCAGTCGCGCGAAGGCCTGCATTTTGCCGATTGGCATGCGTGTGGTGCGCAAGCGCAGCAGGAATCCGATCCAGGCCATGTCGGATGCGGCGTAGCGCCGCTGGCCGCCGGCGGCGCGCCCGACCGGGGCGAGCAGGCCGATTCGCTCGTAGTAGCGCAGCGTGTAAGCGGTCAAGCCGGTGCGCCTGGACGCTTCGTCGATGCTCAGATGGGATTCCATGCTCTTGTCCTCAGAAGGTCAGTGCGCTCCAGGCACTATAAATGCATCGGCAAGACGGCACAAGCTGGCTAACCTGCCGGCGTCCTGCGCTGCGCCGGGTCGCTGAAAGCGGGGCCGACACGGCGCTTCTCGAACACTTCCCTGGCCGCGGCGATGCCGTTCAAGGCACTCGGGAAGCCAGCGTAGACGGCCATCTGGGTGATCACCTGGATGATCTCCTCGGGCTTGCAGCCCACGTTCAGGGCACCGTCGATGTGCACCTTGAGCTGCGGCTGCGCGTTGCCCAGCGCGGTCAGCGCCGAAATGGTGGCCAGTTCGCGGGTACACAGGGATAAACCGGGCTGGGAGAACACATCGCCATAGGCGAAATCGACGATCCAGTCGCCCAGCTCGGGCGAAATGCGCCTGAGCGAATCGACCACTTGCTTGCCTTCGGCCCCGGTGGTCTTCAACATGGTGTCCTCGCCACGCTGCCTTCTGCTGCCGGGCTCGGCGCTCCAGGCGCAGGCGCCCGATAATGCCGCCACCATCAATACCGCCGTCATTGCCACTCTTGTCGTCGTCATCGAGCTCTCCTTCACCATTGCCGTTGCTGTGCGCAAAATCGCGTCAGGGATGCACGGCGCCGATGCGCCATGCAAGGACAGGCTAGGGCTTAGAGTGCGCTCGAAGTCAAGCGGTGAACAACATGCGCTGCGGCGGGATGGATCGTGATTGCAGGCATCCGCAGAGAACGGAAACCTCACACGCTGTGGAACTTGCTGCCGGACGAGAGTCCGGCAGCAAGCCGGTGATGCCTATTTCAGCGACAATTCAGCCAGTGCAACACGCTGGCCGACGACGGTGGTGCCGTTAGGAATGAGCGACAGCGTCAAAGGACGTGCTGCATCATAGCTGCCATTCAGGGCCAGGATGACCGGTGTCGATGCGTTGCCGCTAAAGCGCGTGCCGGATGTTGCCGCGACCACCTTGCCATCTTGCGTGACATACAGGAGCGAGTCGGAAAGCTTGACGACGGTGTCGGTATTGGCCGCGTCGCCCAGGCGCACCAGCAGTTGCGGTTTGTTGGCCGCATTGAACGCCCGCCATGCGATCAGCCGCACGCGCTGCGTCTCGCCCAGGCCGGGCGAATAGGTCGCTTCGACCGCGTTATTGCCAGGCACAACAGGCAGCGGCCCGCCCCAACCATTTTGCGATGGAAACAGCTCATTGGACCAGTTGCATTGCGCCCGTGTTTGGTCGAGCGCGCGGGCAAAGCCTGCCGCTTTCATCACCGACGTTTTGACGCCATTCAGATGGGTGCTGAACTCGAATTTGAAGGGTTCGTTTTGATACAGCTGTTGCAGCACGGCTATCCTGGTTTCGGAAGGACGCAGCATGCCAAAATGATTGTTCATGGCATCGGTATACGTCTCCGACCACCACTTTTCGGTCATGCCTTCCGTGTTCCCGAAAATGAACTTGGCCTTGGGTTCCATGGCGCCGACGTAATTGCTCTTGAAGCGATAGAAAAACGCGCCGTCGGGCGTACAGGAAACGATGAAGTCGCCGTCGGTGCCGCGCGCTGTCAGCGAGGTGGTGCTTACGTTCGATGGCGACTGCGAGCTCGATACCGCCCAATCCTGCGCGGCGTCGTCGACCGGCCCCGACGCTGGCGGCAATTGCGTCAGGGGCTGCGGCAGCACGGTGATGGCCACGCGGCTTGCGACGCTGTCGAGCTTGCCGTCATTGACATGCAGGGTCGCCACATAATTGCCGACTTTGTCCGGCGTGAAGATCGGCAGCACGGCGGTGACCGGAGGAATCAGCGCGGCGCTGCCCTCGGGCCTGGCCGTCAGCGACCAGGTGAAGGTCAGGACATTACCTTCGGCATCCGTGCTGGCGCTGCCGTCCAGTTTCACGGATGCGCCAAGCACGACCGTCTGGGCAGGTCCGGCGTTGGCCACCGGCGCGGTGTTGACCGGCGCGCCTGGAGACGAGGAACCGCCGCCACAGGCGACGAGGGAGAGGGCGACCGAGGTGGCCATGGCATGTTTGAACAACTGTGAACGCATTTTTCGCCTTGAAAGTACAGAACACGACCGGACTTGATCGTAATGACATCATTATATTTCCTAGAAAAAATATCTGATAGCCAATTAATGTGTTGCTGCATTACTTCTCAGGCTGGCGCGGGGATGTGGCAACGTTGCTCTGTGTCAGCGCAGCCCGCGTTTCAGGGAAGCGCAGGCTGGGAATAGATGAAATTCGGGCAGGCGCTGTTGCCATCCTGGCAGTACCGCATGACCAGCTGCAGCGCCTGTTCCACGTCGGCATAGCTGCCGAGCTGGTCGACATCGGCCTGGTCGGTATCGCGCTCGCAGCACAGCACGGCGGTGGGCACGTCGCGCAGGATGCCCAACAGGGCGTGCAGAAAATCGCCGGCGGCGGGCCAGTCGTAGGGCCGCATGCGGTCCAGCCGGGGAAGCAAGGTGATGCTCAGCGACCCGCTTGCAGCATGGTGATGCTTGCTCAGTCTGCCGATCAGCACGCCGCCGGCGTGGCAAAGCAGTTCCCCGGTTTCTCCGAACGGAGAGAGGTAGGGCTGCACCGTGATGGCGGCCTCCGATGCCGGGCAAGCGAGCCAGAAGGCATCGGGGGAATGCGGGAAGGTGGGGAGCATCGTCAGTGAGCCACGGCGCGCTTCACGCCGCAGGGTGGGTCAGGCCTGGCGCCGGCGGCGGCGAACCGTTGCCATGGCGGCGGCACCGGCCAGCAAGATCAGCAGACTGCCCGGTTCCGGCACTTCGCCGGCGCGACGGGTGAAGTCCACCACGCCGGTCAGGTTGTAGTCGAAACTGGTATTGAACAGCTGGTTCGTGAACACCGCGTTGGACAACTCGAAGTTCTGCTCGAAATACACCTTATCGCCAACCTTGGCCCCGTAATAGTTAAATCGCGGCTCGCCGTACCAGGTGGCGTCGTTCGATTTCACCGTCGCGTAACCGCTCAATTTGGCGGTGTTCGATCCCAGCAGCGCTTCGATCGTCAGCGCATTGTCGACCGTCAGCATGCCCTTGGCGGAATGGTCGCCGAAACTGTAGTCAACGTTCTGGAACAGGATGCCGTCGGCCGGGGTATGGAAGGTGTAGCGGATAGTCGAGCCATCGACCGCCGTCGACGCCAGGGTCGAATACGCGCTCGGGTGCCAGCCCGCTCCAGCCTTCCATTCGGTGCCGTCACTGAGCTTGTAGCGGTCGGCAATCGAAAACACCATGAATTGCGCGTTGGGCGAGAACTCCTGCCAGTAGTGTCCGATGGTGGCCGTGTGCATCTGCGTAATGACCGGGGCAGCGTGCACGGTGGCGGTGAACGCCAGTGAGAGCGCGGCGAAGAGAGCGAGACGTTTCACCTGGGAATCCTTAATTGTAGAGGGATATCAAGTGTAGTTTTGTATGTACAAAAAGTCAATCCATGATATTGGCATAACAACAGGTGAGCGCTGGCCGGGGGAGACATCCGCAGCGGCCTCCTGGCTGGTGATGCAGGCCTTGTTCGGTTCGTGCGCTGTTGCCGGCACGGCCCCTTGGTGCCGATGACATTTCAGCGCGTAGACAATCGCGCAGGCTTTCTTGAAACGGCGCTCGATTGCGTCGTTGCGCAGTCTGCGCTCCGTGAGGTGGGGCGCGTCCTTCTCGATAATGGCCCATTTAGCCCGTCATCGGACTGGAACCGACAGCGGGAGTTCGATCGTTCTCCGCCCTGATGCGCCGCTGGTTGTCGCGATCATCATTATTGTTCTGCCACAGCACCCGATCATCATCGTTGCTCGGCGCTTCGGGCAGATTGTCGCTGTTGGTGGTGCCGCCAGCCAGTCCGTCATGCAAATAGTCGCTCATCGTCGCCACTCCCGGGAAATGACCTTGATCGTCACCGCAAAATGGCTTGGCAATGATTTGTTGTGCCGCCTCATTTGCCGCCTGCAATATCGATAAACGAGCCGGTGACATACGATGCTTCGTCGGAGAGCAGCCACAAGATGGCGTAGGCGACTTCGTCGGCCTGCCCGCCGCGTTGCATGGGGATCATGGAGCGCAAGCGGTCCACCCGGTCGGGCTCGCCGCCGCTGGCATGAATGCCGGTATAAATGAATCCTGGCCGCACGCAGTTGACCCTGATGCCCTCGCTGGCGACTTCCAGCGACAGCCCGGTCGTGAAGGTGTCGATCGCTCCCTTGGAAGCGGCATAGTCGACATATTCCCCTGCCGCACCGAGGCGCGAGGCGGCCGACGACACATTGACAATGGCCCCGCCCGCGCCGCCATTGTTGCGCGACATGCGCCGCACGGCCTCGCGCGCGCACAGGAACTGGCTGGTGATGTTGCTTGAAAATATGCGGTTCAGGCGCGCCATGTCCATCTCCGCGATGCGCATCTTGTTTTCAAGCACGCCCACGTTATTGACCAGCGCGCTGACCGTGCCGAGCTGCTCGTCGACGCTGCGAAACAGCCGCGCGACCTCGTCTTCGTCGCTGACATCGGCCGCCACCGCGATGGCCGTCCCGCCCGCGGCGTGAATCTGCCCGACGATCGCTTGCGCCGCCGCCGCGTCCTTCAAATAATTGACGCAGACGGCATAGCCTCGCGCTGCCGCCTTCAATGCAGTCGCCGCGCCGATGCCGCGCCCGCCGCCTGTGATGATCATTACCTTGCTGTTCATGGAACCTTCATGTGATTGATGCCGGCATGCGGCAACCGGGATGGGGCAGACCTCGGCCCGGTGCGTCTCGCGAGCACCGGGCGCCAGCTCGCAGGGGGCCTATGCAGGCAACAGGCGCTTGCCGTCTTGCGCATTGACGCGATACTGGCGGGCAAATTCAGGCAGCCCCGGAAAGGCGGCGGACATGGCCGCGAACCGGGCTTGTGATCGTTCGCAGTCGTCGTCCGGGGCGAGTTCATCAAGGAGCGCAATCGCTTCGTCGTATAGCGCCATGGCAGCGCGATGCTCGCCCCGTTCTCGGGCAATATGCGCGCGGTTGCACAGAGCGCCGCCCAGATACACCAGATTCCAGCAGTCGCCTGGCGCCTGACGGGCCAGGGCCTTACGCTGCGCGATCGCATCATCGAACGCCGCGATCGCCTTGTCCTGCGGCCCACAGTCCATATACAGCAGGCCCAGGTGATTCTTGCTGGCGGCAAGTTGAGCGGTCGCGAACAGCCTGTGTTCATCAATATGGGTGATGCTTTGCAATACGCCGATGGCCTTGGCGTACGCCATTTCAGCCTCGGCCACCCGCCTTATCTGGCGATACGCCGAGCCCAGGTCAACATAGCCTGCGCCCAGGATTCTCCTGATGGCCGGTAGCGCGCTGTGGGCCTCAAGACTTGCCAGGAATTGCGCCAGGTCATTGCAGCGTGCGTCGACCTCGGGCGCATCGGCAGAGGCCAGAGCCGGATCGATGGCGTCGGACAGTGCCTGGAGCTGGCGCACACACTGCTCCACATCAACCGGCTGGGCATCGGTGCCGGTTGCCGCTGGTGTGCGTGGCGACTGGGCGGCGCCGGACACCATCGCCTTCAGTTTGCGAAAAAGATTCTCTACCAAGCAGGGCTCCTTGAAAGGCGATATTGTCGCCTGCCTGCCGAATTGTAGAAGGTTTTCCGCAGTGACGGTATCGCGCGGCTGTCATTGCCGACGGGGCTGTGCCCGAAGATAACTGCGCCCCGACAAGGGGCACCCGACGGGGCGCCCCTCTCCAGCTCCGGATTACCTGCGATAGACGCGAACGTAGTCAACCTGCATCCGGTTCGGGAATGCGGTCGATCCATCCGGGCTGCCAGGCCAGTTGCCGCCGACGGCCAGGTTAAACAGGAGGAAGTACGGTGCATGGAATTCCGACGTGCCGTTGATGCCGCCGGCGATATTGACTTCGTGGAACTTGTTACCGTCCACATACCAGCGGATCACCGAGGCATCCCACTCCACGGCATAGACGTGGAACTGCGAGAAGTCCAGATTGCCCGATGGACCGCCATAGTTGGCATACGCGTTGTTATGATCCCGCCAATGGATGGTGCCATGGGTGACCGCTTCGGAATTGACATGCTCCATGATGTCAATTTCGCCGCTTGCCGGCCAGCCCACACTGCTGATGGAGTTACCCAGCATCCAGAACGCTGGCCAGGTGCCCTTGCCGGTCGGGATTTTCATGCGCGCTTCCATCCGGCCGTATTGCCAGCTTGCCTTGTTCTGGGTGGTAATGCGGCCCGAGGTGTACTGCTTGCCCATATAGGCTTCCTTGCGCGCCTCGATGACCAGTTCGCCACCGGTGACACGGATGTTTTCCGAACGTGCGGTGTAGTACTGCAGTTCGTTGTTGCCGCCGCCATCTCCGTTGACCTCGATGTTCCACTTGGAGGTGTCCAGGGAGGTGCCGTTGAACTCGTCCGCCCAGGCCAGCGTCCAGCCCGGTGGCGGAGGTGGTGGGGTCGAGCCGCAGCTAGCGCCGGCGATGCTGATCCAGTTCAGGTTGAAGCCCGCGCTGCTGATGAAGGTGCCGACGTTGTACGTTCCGGCATTCACGTTCAGCGTGCGCTGCACCGTGGTCCAGTTCTGCCAGCCGCCCGTTGCGGGAACCGACGTGGTGCCGAGCGGAATCGCGCCTCCGTTGAGGTCGGTCGAAATCACGCCGCCAGCGGAAGGGGCCGCAACACGGTACGCGATGGTGTAGGCGCCGCTGGTCGGGAAGGTGACGTTGTTGTGCGCCAGCCATTCGCCATTGGCAGTCCAGGCCACGTTATAACCTCCGCCGGCATCGGCCGTCGCTTCAATATCGACGTTGTCGGTGCGGTGCTGATTGCCTGTGTTGCCGGCAGTGGTGTCAAACGCGTTGGCATAGTCTTCAGCCTGGAGTGTGCAGATGGCGGCGACGTTGGCGCTGGAACCTCCCCCAGTGGCTGTCTGCGACAGGAGGACGGGGGCTTTGCCGCCATCGCCGCTGCCGTTCGCTGCGTTATCGCCACAACCGGCAATGGTGCCGGCAGTCAATGCTGATGCCAGCAAGACGTTAATCGTCTTCATCTTCATGGTGAAAGTCTCCGAAGTTATAGTTGGGTTGACGTGGGCGACAACCACTTCCAGCCGATCTCATCGACAATAGCGACGTTGATGGAAGCGTTTCCACAGAATTGAGTATTGAGCACATTTGGCGTATTGTCAAAACCCACACACGGCGGACGGCAGATTGGGCACAGTTCTGTCTGGTTTACGCCAATGTTGCCGTTGAGTACAGGAAAAGGCCCGAGGCTGGACACACCGGTCGCTTCCCGGTGATGCTCCCGGATTCCCTATGAGGGGTGTGCCCAGCGGCAAGATCGGCAAAGTCGGGGATGCATTCCGACGTACTGGTCCATAACGGGTGCCTTTACCAGAGCATGTTGCGTTTGGGCTGTGAAGGCACTCGACGCTGCCGATGGGCAGAGGCTTACTGCATCAGGATTTCATGCTTATGTGTCAGGCGGGCGTACAGGAAAGCGTCAATCGCCCTCCCTATGGCATGTTCCCGGGCACGATATCAACACCAATCACTTCAGCCAGATCGAGCAGCGCATCATAGGTCGCCGCATCACCAGTGACGCTTTTCGACGTGCCAACATGCTGTAAATCTCGAGCGGCGATCCTGTCGCCAAAGAGGACATACGCGGTGGCCTTGTCATCTTGTCGGGAGGTCCAGCAAATACCTTGCAGATCAGGGCATTGGGCATGTACTGCTTGCGCCACGGTACGTGTGAATGGGTACCGATCCTTCTCGGTGTCTGTCAGAGATGCACGTGGAATGCCAAGCTTATGCAGCGCTTTCGTGCCGAAATCGGCAAGAACCAATAGCTCCTTCGTCTTGACGATTGAGTGTACCTGTCCTGCTAATTTGGCTTTGTCATAGGCTTTCAGTCCAGGTGCGTAAGGAACGTCATGGAACACCGATTCCATTGCTGCGCACTCAAATGTCTCACCCGCGTAAATGGTTGGGATGGATTTGCCCACGGCATCGTTAATCGGACTGAACCGAGCATTGCCGAACCCCGGATTGAACTGGAGGGCTCCGAAAGTATCCTGATGAATTCTATGCAGGATCGTGTTGACGTCTAGTGAAGTTCTGGTCACGTTCGCAGCATCAACATTAAGGGGCGGCGGATCGAACACCGCGATCGACGCCGGCACGGCCGCTGCGGGCGTTGCCTTGCCCTTGGTCTTAGGCATGCACAATCCCCATCGCCTCGTCCGCCGCAGCTGCAACGACCGCATCGGGTTTTTTCACAAGCACGTCCATTGGCCGTTGACCGCCGAGAAAGCCGTTCACAGATTGGAACCAGTATGCCAGGCCCCATCCATCTTTAGCCTCCCCGAACTGCGCCAGCACCTGTTTGAGTGCGCGATGGGGCCGATACTCATTGGCCGGGTCGAGGGCGTAGCCTGGGTAGTAATCCAGACCATTGCGGCGAATGGCGAAAATGGCGCCATCGCGCTTCCACTTATGCAGCTGCGCACTCGGATTCTTTTCGCTGAGGCCGGCAATCGATGCCACCTGGGCAGCGGTGAGCCAGTCAGCGCCACTCAACACAGCTTCCTTGGCCCGCAACATCATCCTGGCTTCCTTGAGAAGCGCTGGAGATGGCATGTTCTTGGGTAGCAAGGTCTCAACCAGGCTGGACAGGGTTTCGTTGCTACGGGTGGTCAAGGTGTTCTGGGTCAGGCGGATAATTCGGCTGATGACTTGCTCGATGGCCTTGGCTTCGCTTTCGCTTGCTCCGTCCAACACGAAGGCAAGGACCTGGTCACCCTTGACGTTACCCAATTGATCGCGCACCTCTTTCAGACCTCCCGCAAAAGTGGGGATCGGTGCTGACATTGGTTCAAGTTCAATGGTGCTCATGGCGACCTCCTGATGAGGTGATTTCAGATATGGACAGGATAGCATAACCAGAATCACCTACCAAGCTAACTTATCTCGCTTGTCGCAACGGCTTAAGCTCGATCAACAGTTCGGCTATCAACCCTGCTGTGCTCAAGTAATGTGGGACACGGCGACAGGGCAGGTCCGGTTCACCGCCGTGCCTCGATGAGGTGACGTGTCGAGTAGCTCACGAAGGGCTCACCGTGGCGCATCCGACGGTCCAAGGCGAGCAGCTCAGCGTGGTACTTGGCCACCGAGAAATCCGGTACCCACCAGACGCACTTGCGAAGGATCCAGACCACCGCGCCTACATCATGGAAGAGCATGCGGCAACGCGCCGTGCGCAACTGCGTTACAGTCAGCCCTGCGACCATTGCCGCGGCCGCTTCATCCCGCGGATCACGACGCTGCCGTTCGACCGGCAGCGGTCCCAGGAAATGCTCGATCAACTCAAAGGACGAAGCAGGCCCCACATGTTGCCCAAAGTAGTGTCCAGCTGGCTGAAGAACGCGATGGATTTCTGCCCAATCCGGGCACACCGGGTGGCGCGACGTGACAAGCGCGAACGACCCATCGGCAAAGGGCAGCGCTGCGCCCGCCGCTGTTTCCACCACCTGCACGCCGCGCGCGCCCAAGCGCGCTTGCGCCTTGCGCGCGTTGGGCGACCAGGCTTCCGTCGCATACATGCGGGGAGGAAAACACGGTGCCTCATCCACTACTTCACCGCCACCCGTATCGAGATCGAGCGCCGATTCGACGCTTGCCAGCTGATGCGCGAGCAACCGGGCATAGCCCCAGGGTGGGCGTTCTTCGCTGGCGCGCCCATCGAGCCATTCGAAGCCCCAACCGCTCACGTCAGCCGCTTCGGCTTCGGCCACCAAGGCATCAAAAGGTTTCATTCATTTTTCCTCGATCTGTCCTTGAACCTCACGTATCTTCTGCCGCCGCACTGCGCAGTAACAGGGATAGGGATTCATTGTTTTACTTCACATGCATGTTTGCTTCCGGCTCAGCGCGCGCGCCGGTAGTGCACGGCGACCGCGCCGCTGCGCAGCACCCTCGCCGACATCAATTCAAGCCGTCGCGCGCCTGCCGCTGGCGAGGAGCACGCCGTCCGGGGTCGCGTCCTTCACTCCACACACATCAAGGTCCGCTTCTGACCGTAAGCGGAAGTTCCCATGCGCATATCCAGCGCGGCGCCGTGGGTCTCACTTTATTGTTTTTCCACAACAGATTGCCGGCGAATAAAAGAGTTTGACACTATCGGCTCTGTCAAATCAAGGATGTCAGATCAACCACCCTGGCATCGAAGAATCGCGTTTGACACCGCGCCCAGCAATGAAACCGGCGCTCCCGTTGTTCTTGCTGTCCACAGCATCATCGCTTCCCATGTGAATTTTGCATAAGCATTGTCGTTGCCACCTGTTCATGGGAATATTGTCCCATGCGACGGCTGGAATTCCCGGGCCGTAAGGAAAAAACGACGTGAACACCAGACACCTGCTCTTCGCATTTGCCGCACTGCTCTCGCTCGCCCCCCATGGCGCGGCGCAGGAGTCGCCGACCTTGCGAAAAATCGCGGAAACGGGCGTCATCAGCATTGGCTTTCGCGACAAATCGATCCCGTTTTCCTATCTCGACAAGCAGCAGCGGCCGACCGGCTATTCGATCGAACTGTGCTATCGCATCGTCGACGCCATCCGCACCCGGCTCAAGGCGCCCGGCCTGGAAGTGATGCTGCGCCCGGTCACCTCCGCCAACCGCAGCGCGTTCATGGTCAACGGCATCGTCGACCTCGAATGCGGCTCGACCACCAACACGCTCGAGCGGCAAAAGGAGCTGGCGTTTTCAGTGACGACCTTCGTCGCCGCCACCAGCCTGGTAGCGAAAAAGACAGCCCGCATCGATTCGCTGCAAGCGCTCAAGGGCTCGACCGTCGTCTCGACGGCCGGCACCACGGCCATCAACGCGCTGGGGGAAACCGCTCAGGCACAGGGGCTCGACCTGCACATCATTCCGGGCAGGGATCACGCCGAAGCGTTTTCGCTGGTCGAGGCCGACCGCGCGCTCGCGTTCGTGATGGACGATGTGCTTCTGCACGGGCTGGTCGCCGCCGCCAAGGACCCGGGCATGTATGCCATCGTCGCCACCGATTTGCCGGTGCAGCCGTACGGGATCGTCGTGCGCAAGAACGACCCCGAATTCAAGAAACTGGTGGACGAAGCCATCGTCGCGTTGTTCAAGTCCGGCGAAGTGCAGCAGATCTACCGCAAGTGGTTCGCGCCACTCCAGCTACCGATGAGCCCTGCGCTGAAAAAAGCGATTGCCGCCCCCACCGATTCGGGCGACCCGGCCGCCTACCGGTGAAGCAGGGAATTGGCGCGGTCTACCGCGCCCCTGCGCAACGAGCCTGCCTTGCAAGGCAGGCTTCCTTCGCCCGTTATCATAGGGCTAATCCTCGAACAGACTTTTCGCCGTCCCGCAGCAGGTAAAACGCGTCATGAAAAATGGCGTCGCCTGCAAAAAACCCTCGTCCCTTTAGGAGATCGCATGCTTCACAAAAATCCCGCGCAATCGATGATCGCGCTGTTTGGCCTCCTGTTCTGCATGGCCTCGGCCACGCAGGCGCAACATGCCGCGCCCAAGCTGGCCAACGTGACCATCCTGGCCACCGGCGGCACCATCGCCGGCTCCGGCGCCAGCAGCACCACCACGGTCGGCTACACCGCCGCCACGGTAGGCGTGCAGCGCCTGATCGCGGCGGTGCCCGAACTGGCCAAGGTTGCCAACGTCAACGGCGAACAGGTGTTCCAGATCGCCAGCGAGAACATGACCAACGAGCACTGGCTCACGCTGGCCAAGCGCGTCAACGTCCTGCTGGCCCAATCGAACGTGGACGGCATCGTCATCACCCACGGCACCGACACGCTGGAAGAAACGGCTTACTTCCTGAACCTGGTGGTCAAGAGCCGCAAGCCGGTGGTACTGGTGGGCGCGATGCGGCCATCGACCGCGATTTCGGCCGACGGCCCGATCAATTTGTACAATTCGGTGATGCTGGCGGCCAGCCCCGAGGCGGTCGGCAAGGGCGTGCTGGTGGCGATGAACGACCAGATCCAGTCGGCGCGCGATGTGACCAAGGTCAATACCTCGACGCTGGACTCGTTCCGCACGCCGGAACTGGGCCTGCTCGGCTATATCCAGGGCAGCAAGCCATTCTTCTATCGACAGCAAATACGCAAGCACACCACCGAGACCGAATTCGACATCGGCGCGCTGCAGGTGCTGCCGCAAGTGGACATCGTGTATGGCTATGCGAACGTCGGACCGGTAGCGGTCGATGCGTTCATGGCCGCGGGCGCCAAGGGCATCATCCATGCCGGCGTGGGCGACGGCAGCCTGGCAGCCAGGGTCAAGCCGGCGCTGGTTGCCGCGCATGCCAAGGGGGCGGTCGTGGTGCGGGCCAGCCGCGTGGGCCAGGGCATTTTGGCGCGCAACGGCGAAGCCAATGACGACGAGCTGGACTTCGTGGTGGCCGACACCCTGAGTGCCCAGAAGGCGCGCATCCTGCTGATGCTGGCGCTGACCAAAACCACCAGCACCAAGGAGATTCAGCGGATGTTTTATACCTACTAAGTTCTACCCGGGAAGCCTGCCCTGCAAGGCAGGCTTCCCGGGCTGCTAGCCTGGATTTTGCATAAAAAAGGGCAAGAATGCCGTAAGTGATTGATAAAATGTGAGTTATCCCTAAAACACAATTTCAACACGAACGCACCTTGCCCGGCATGAATTCTACCTCAGAGCAGCTACGTTTTGCATCGATTCCAGCCCACA
>NZ_WHJH01000041.1 GCF_011682145.1 Massilia mucilaginosa | reverse complement strand
CTGCAGGCGCGCCGGCCAGAGTTCGTGCTTCGTTGGCTCTTGCATGTTCGTGACTCCTGAGTTGATGGAGTACCGATTCTGGATGCCGAAAATTAGCAATGGAAGGTGGGGTAAATAGACCGCTTACGCTGTAAACGCGCATGCCCGCGATCAAGGTGCGCGGCATTGCTCGGGAGCCACCGCTAAACCTTTTCGCGCCGACTTTCCGAATATACGCCACGATGTCGTCCGGCTTCACACCAGGTGCCGCATTCCTCAGAACATTTCGCAAAAGGGTTTCCTTGGTTTCGGTGAGGCGCGCCGGTAACAGTGTCGAGGTGCCGTACCAAGCGACCGACACGGACGACGGGCCAGACGTCGATTCGGTGATTGATACGCCTGTCGAACTGGAGGAATTTTCGGGGTCGCTAAATTCATACTCATAATTCATCCCGCCCGTCTTGAGTGCCCAGTTGTCCTTCTTGGGCGCGCTCTTGCGGTAGAACTCGGTCGCTTCAAAGACGCGTGCACTGGCAAGCGCCGCGCCCTTGACGACGCCCCCTGCAACTGGCGGAGTGCTGATATCGTCAATCTTGGATACGGTGTAAGGACCGACTTGCGTGGCCCGAGCTAAGACGAGGACAAATTTTTTCCCGTCCACCTTGAAGTGTTTGGTTACCTTCATCCCCGTCGGTGTCTGCTCGACATCCTGGCTCACCATGTCGGTCTTCTTCAAAATGGCTACCACACTGTCGGACGAATCCCCGATGGCGATTCTTTGACCCCGCGCGACGATGCTGGGAACTTCTAACGCCTGGACCAGTGAGCAAACGGCCAGGCTGAGCATGGCGAAATGGTGCGTGACATTCATAGCGGCCCATAAAAGTTATCGTGACAGGAGAATAGCATTGTGTTTTATAAGAGCCACTCTGCCTGAGACCTGACCAATTCTCCGGCTCCATTACGAGACAGGCCGCACCCCACCTCAGCCTCGGCGTCATGGTTATTGGCCTGAACAAGGTACCGGTAGTTGTCAACAAAGATGTCGCGTTTTCTCATGCTTCTTTTCTTAATTCATCCAGCAGCAAGCCGCCAGACGAAGCAGTCAACGAAATAAATCAGGGGGACTATTTTCAAACTATTGTGATGCCACTGCGTGCAGTGCACAGCGCTATCTTGGTCAGCCCGACCGCCATATCACCCATCGTAGCGTACCGTTTAGGTGCTTGTCTTCGTGTCTAACGTTGCGCCACAGGCGCTCGACGAAGATGTTGCACAGACCTGGCCTTCAGGCGATTCTACGTCGTTGCCGTTTTCAAGCGCCTCCAGCCACGCGTCAGCTTCCTCAGCCGTGACATGCATCCCGGTGCTCTCATATTCCTCCCAAGCCTTGATCGTAGCCTGGCGAAAGGTCTCACGCTTCCCCGCCTGCTCGACATTTTTCCTGATCATGCTTCCCTCCTAAAGATCACCGCCGCTCCTCCCGCCCATGCACAAACAAGGACGGCTGCCGGTCCGAATACTCCCTGAGCAAATTCCACACCGCCCTGACCCGCTGCAAGCGGTACAGATCGGTCGGCGCGGCCAGCCAGAACGAACGCTCCGCGAAAAACTGGTCGAGCACCGGCACCAGCCGTCCATCGTCCGGCACCGCGTACGGCGGCGCCATGATCAAGCCCATTCCCAGCGCCGCCGCCTCCACCTGCGCGGTCATCCCGGTGCAGCACAATCTGCGCCTCGGCGTGAACCCCAATTCGTTGAGATAGCTGAGCTCGCGGCTGGCCAGCCGGTCCTGCACATAATCGACGAAGTCGTGCCGCGCCAGGTCGGCGTGCTCGCGGATCGGCGGATGGCGCGCCAGGTACGCGGGCGATGCGTACAGATAGAAACGGAACGACGCCAGCCGCGTGATCATGTAGCGCCCGGTGCTGGGCGGATCGAGCATCACCCCCAGATCCGCCTCGCGATTGGCCAGGTTGGCAAAGCGCGGCAGCACCAGCAGGTCGATGCTCAGGTCCGGGTGCGTCTGCAGCAGCCCGACCAGCAGCGGCGCCACCACGCGCACGCCGAACACTTCCGGCACGCCGAGCCGCACCACGCCGTGCGCCGCCACTTCGGTGCCGCCCAGCTGCTCGGTGGCGGCCAGCGCCGCGCTCTCCATCGCTTCGGCGTGCGGCAGCAGCGCCTGGCCCATTTCGGTCAGCTCGTAGCCCTCGCGGCTGCGGTCGAACAAGGTGGTGCCGAGCTGGATTTCAAGGCGGTCGATGCGGCGCGCCACGGTCGTGTGTTCGACCGCCAGCCGGCGCGACGCACCGGACAAGGTACCGGCGCGCGCCAGCTCCAGGAAGAAACGCAGGTCTGTCCATTCAGGCAAGGTATTCATGGAATCAATGTCGGATATTCACAGGGAATATTGTGCACCAGTGCACACCGCACACGCAATCTTTTGATTTTTATGTATTGTTAAAACGCAAACTCCCCCTGGAACTAGCTGCTGCGAAAACGATAAGTTGTATAAACCACCACTGTGCATTTTTGCACAGTGCTTGGGCGTTTCGTTATCTTTCGCGCAAAGTCGAATGGGGGCACACTGCAAGGCTGCATTTCCGGCTTACCGCATTGTCCAAAAAAATTCCAGGAGACAAACACCATGCGCATGACCACCGTTCGACATTTTCCCTTACATCGTATTGCCTGCGCCGTGCTGGCCCTGTCCGGTGGCGCGCTGGGCTCGGCACAGGCGCAGACCGAGCCGGGCCCTCCGGCCGGCGAAACCATCCAGGACGCCGGCGTGGTCACCGTCAGCGCGCGTCGCCGCCCTGAAAACCTGCAGGACGTGCCAGTCTCGGTCACCGCGTTCGGCGGCGACCAGCTCTCCAAGCAGGGCACCCCCGACATCACCGCCCTCGCCCTGTCGATTCCGAACACCACCCTCAAGGCCTCGCGCGCCACCAATTCGACCCTGACCGCCTTCATTCGCGGCGTCGGCCAGCAAGACCCGCTGGCCGGCTTCGAAGCCGGCGTCGGCATCTACCTCGACGATATCTACCTGGCCCGCCCGCAGGCCGCCGTGACCGACATCTACGACGTCGAGCGCATCGAGGTGCTGCGCGGCCCGCAAGGCACCCTGTACGGCCGCAACACCATCGGCGGCGCGGTCAAGTACGTCACGCGCAAGCTCGGCTCCAAGACCGATATCCGCGCCCGCCTCACCCTGGGCGACTACAGCCAGCGCGAAGCGGTGCTCACGGCCAGCACGCCGCTGTCGGAAAGCGTGCGGGTGGGCGGCTCGATCGCCCGCTTCAAGCGCGACGGCTACGGGCGCAACCTGGTCACCGGCGCCCACAACTACGACAAGGACATGACCGCCGGCCGCCTGTCGGCGGAATTGACGCCCACCCCCGAACTGTTCATCCGCCTCGCGGCCGACGCGACGCAAGACGATTCGAGCCCGCGCAACGGCCACCGCGTGACGCTCGGGCGCACCAGCGGCGCGCCGATCCTGGCGAACGTGTACGACACGCGCGCCAACCTGACCCGCGCGCTCGGGCAGGAGCAGGAGGTCAGCGCCCACGGCTGGTCGGCGCTGCTGGAGTACACCCTCAGCCCGCAACTGAGCGTCAAGTCGGTCACCGCCTCGCGCCGCGACAAATCGTACGCGCCGATCGACTTCGACTCGCTGTCGGTGGTCGACTTCGAAGTGCCCGCGCTGTACAAGAACAAGCAGTTCAGCCAGGAATTCCAGCTCACCTACACCGGCGACAAGGTCCAGGGCGTGGCCGGCGTGTACTACATCGACGCCAACGCCTACAACATCTTCGACACCGTGCTGGCCGGCGCGTTCCCCAGTTCGACCTACACCCTGGGCGATATCGACACCAAGGCCTGGGCCGTGTTCGCCGACGCCAACTACAAATACAACGAGGCGCTCAGCTTTTCGCTGGGCGGCCGCTACACGATCGACAAGCGCGAAGCGAGCGTGCTGCGCCAGATCTACCTGGGCCTGAACGGCTCGCCGGGCATGGGCAACGCCAGCGCCGTGCTGTTCCGCACCGACACCGACTTCACCCGTGGCGAACTGGAACGCGAAGACAAGAAGTTCACCCCCAAGGTCGGCATGGCTTACAAGGCCAGCGCCAACCAGAACCTCTACGCCAGCTGGGCGCGCGGCTTCAAGGGCGGCGGCTTCGATCCGCGCATGAACGTGGTGGGCACCAGGATCAGCGACGCCACCGCGCGCGCCGGCTATCTGCCCGAAACCATCGACACGCTCGAACTGGGCCTCAAGTCGTCCTATAACAACAACCGCATCCTGACCAATATCGCCCTGTTCGACAGCAAGTACAAGGATGTGCAGATTCCCGGCTCGGTGGAGGTCGACACCAACAACGACGGCCGCCCCGACAGCTTCGCCGGCGTGACCACCAACGCCGGCAAGGCCAAGATTCGCGGCGTCGAACTCGAAGCGAGCGCGAAGCTGAGCAATGCCCTGAGCGTCACCGGCATGTACAGCCACATCAACGCCGAATACACGCAGTTCCTGACTTCGCAACTGGTGGGCGGCGTGCCGGCCCTGGTCAACGTGGCCGGCGAGCGCTTCTTCCAGAACACGCCGAAGAACTCGGCCAACCTGCGCGCCACCTACGACATTGCCCTGCCGCTGATGGGCCGCGGCGGCACCGCCAGCATCAGCGGCAGCGCCTCCTACAAGGACGAGACCAGCCAGTTCGAATACGCCTCGGTGCTCGACCAGCCGGGCTACACCCTGTACGACCTGAGCCTGGTCTGGACCAGCATGGATAACAAGATCCGCGCTGGCCTGCACGGCAAGAACCTGGGCGACAAACGCTATCGCACCGGCGGCTACGTGTTCCCGAACCTCGGCAGGGAGGGTGTGCTGACGGCCTTCTACGGCGCCCCGCGCACCGTCTCGGCCACCCTCGAATACCGGTTCTGAGCATGGAAGTCCAGGTGCAGGAACACGATGGCGTCCACGCCGCCCACTTCCCCCAGGCCACCAACGAAGCGCACGGGGTCCGGCAATTCAACGACGTCAGCTACCTCAGCGACGATGGCCTGACCCTGTACGCGCGCGACTATCCCGGCCACGGCGGACGCGCGCGCCTGCCCGTCATCTGCATTCACGGGCTGACGCGCAACTCGGGCGATTTCGACGAGCTGGCGCCGTGGATTGCCAGCCTCGGGCGGCGCGTGCTGGCGCTCGACGTGCGCGGGCGCGGCCAGTCGGCGCGCGACCCCGACCCGGCCCACTACAACCCGGCCGTCTACGCCGGCGACGTGATCAAGCTGGCGCACGACCTGGGCATCGAACGCGCCGTGTTCGTCGGCACCTCGATGGGCGGCATCATCACCATGACCCTGGCGCTGCGGCGCCTGAAACTGATCGCCGCCGCCATCCTCAACGACGTCGGACCGGTGATCTCGCAAAAAGGCTTGTCGCGCATCGCCACCTACGCCGGCAAGGGCGCCACCATGCTGACCTGGGAACAGGCGGCCGAGTACATGCGCGACATTAACCAGCCGGCTTTTCCATCGAACGACATGGCCGAGTGGAACAAGTGGGCGCGCCGTGCATTTTCCGAAAACGATGCCGGCCACCTGGTGCTGCGCTACGACCCGAACATCGCCCTGCCCCTGCAGAACGGCAAGCTCAAACCGTCGTCGTGGACCTCGCGCATGGCGTTCCGGCGCCTGGCGCGCAACCGCCCCACCCTGCTGGTGCGCGGCAGCCTGTCGGACCTGGTCGAGCCGGAACAGGCCAGCTACATGCAGCGCGCCGCACCGCGCATGCAGTACGCCGAAGTGCCCGGCGTGGGCCACGCGCCGATGCTGACCGAAGCGCCGGCGCGGCAGGCGATCGAACGCTTCCTGGCGCAGGTCGACTGAACCGGTGCAATCACCCCGGCCCCGCCATATACCTATAAAACAGCCATCCCAAGAGGAGACACGATGTACAAATTGAACACCCTGGCAGCCGCCGTCCTGGCCACCCTCGCGACCACCCTGGCAACGCCCGCGCTGGCCGCGGCCGACCTGAAAATCGCCCTCATCGCCGGCAAGACCGGCATCCTGGAAACCTATGCCAAGGAAACCGAAACCGGCTTCATGATGGGCCTTGAGTACCTGACGGGCGGCAAGATGGAGATCAACGGCCGTAAACTCAAGGTGATCGTCAAGGACGACCAGAGCAAGCCCGACCTGGGCCGCACCCTGCTGGCCGAAGCCTACGGCGACGACAAGGCCGACATTGCGGTCGGCACCACCTCGTCCGGCTCGGCCATCGCCATGCTGCCGGTGGCGCAGGAATACAAGAAGATCCTGATCATCGAACCGGCCGTGGCCGACGCCATCACCGGCGAAAAGTTCAACCGCTACATCTTCCGCACCGCGCGCAGCTCGATGCAGGACGCGCTGGCCGCCGCCAGCACGCTCAAGGCCGGCAGCGTGGCCTTCCTGGCGCAGGACTACGCCTTCGGCAAGGATGCGGTCAAGGCCGGCCGCGAAGCGCTGGCCGCCACCGGCAGCAAGGCCCAGGTGGTGCACGAGGAGTACGCGCCCCAGAGCACCACCGACTTCACGGCGCCGGCCCAGCGCATCTTCGACGCCCTGAAGAACAAGCCCGAGCCGCGCCTCTTGCAAATCGTCTGGGCCGGACCGAATCCAATGAACAAGCTGGCCGACATGAAGCCGGAGCGCTACGGCGTCATCCTGTCGCCGGGCGGCAACATCTTGCCGGTGATGAAAACCTGGAAGAACTTCGGCGGCACCCAGGGCACCATCTACTACTATCACGGCTTCCCGAAGAACAAGATGAACGACTGGTTCGTGGCCGAGCACAGCAAGCGCTTCAAGGGGCCGCCCGACATGTTTACCGCCGGCGGCTTCGCGGCGGCCAGCGCGGTCGTCACCGCGCTCACCAAAGCCAATTCGGGCGAGACCGAAAAGCTGATCGCGGCCATGGAAGGCATGGACTTCGAGACGCCCAAGGGCAAGATGACCTTCCGCAAGGAAGACCACCAGGCGCTGCAGTCGATGTACCACTTCAAGATCAAGAAAGATCAAAAGAACGAGTGGGACTTGCTGGAACTGGTGCGCGAAATCCCGGCCAGCGAATTGCCGCTGCCGGTGAGGAACAAGCGATGACGCCGGCGGCCATGCCGTCGCTGTCCACGCGCGAGCTGAGCATTCGCTTCGGCGGGCACGTGGCGGTCAACCAGGTCAGCGCCGATTTCTATCCCGGCACCCTGACCGTGATCGTCGGCCCCAACGGCGCCGGCAAGACCACTTACTTCAACCTGATGTCGGGCCAGTTGCCGGCCACCTCCGGCACGGTCCTGCTCGAAGGCGCCGACATCACCCGTCACGGCGCGGCCAAACGCACCGCGCTGGGCATCGGGCGCGCCTTCCAGCTGACCAACCTGTTCCCGCACCTGACGGTGGCCGAAAACGTGCGCCTGGCGGTGCAGAGCCGGGCGCGGATCGGCATGAACATGTTCTCGCGCTGGTCCAGCCACCAGGACCTGATCGTGCGCGCCGACCATTACCTCGAACGGGTCTCCATGGCCGGCCGGCGCGACACCCGCGTGGCGGCCCTGTCGCACGGCGACAAGCGCAAGCTCGAAGTGGCGATCCTGCTGGCCCTGGAGCCCTCCGTGATGATGTTCGACGAACCGACCGCCGGCATGAGCGTGGACGAAGTGCCGGTCGTGCTCGACCTGATCCACCAGGTCAAGGCCGAGCGCAACAAGACCATTTTGCTGGTCGAACACAAGATGGACGTGGTGCGCTCGCTGGCCGACCGCATCATCGTCCTGCACAACGGCACCCTGGTGGCCGACGGCAATCCGGCCGAGGTGATGGCCTCGGCCATCGTCCAGGAAGCCTATTTGGGGACACCCGAGGGGACGCCCGAGCATGCTTAACCCTATGCCTGATCCGATCCTTCAACTGCGCGGGGTCCACACCCACATCGGCGAATACCACATCCTGCAAGGGGTCGATCTGACGGTGCCGCGCGGCGGCCTGTCGGTGCTGCTGGGCCGCAACGGGGCCGGCAAGACCACCACCCTGCGCACCATCATGGGGCTATGGAAAGCGTCCGCCGGCACGGTGCGCTTCGACGGACGCGACATCGCCGCCCTGCCCACCCCCGACATCGCCCAGCTCGGCATTGCCTACGTGCCCGAATCGATGGCCGTGTTTTCCGACCTGACCGTGCGCGAGAACCTGTACCTGGCGGCGCGCAACGGGCCGCTCGACGAGGCGCGCGTGGAATGGATCTTCGGCTTCTTTCCGGCGCTGCGCAAATTCTGGCACTACCCGGCCGGCAATTTGTCTGGCGGGCAAAAGCAGATGGTGGCGATCGCCCGCGCCATCGTCGAGCCGCGCAAGCTGATCCTGATCGACGAACCGACCAAGGGCCTGGCCCCGGCCATCATCCAGAGCCTGATCGCCGCCTTTCGCGAACTCAAGCAAACCGACACCACCATCCTGCTGGTCGAGCAGAACTTCAGCTTCGTCCGGCATCTGGGCGACACGGTCTCGGTGATGGACGACGGCAAAGTGGTCCACGCCGGCGCCATGCGCGAACTGGTCGAGGACGACAACTTGCAGCAACGCCTGCTCGGGCTTTCGCTGAGCGCACATCAATAATGAACACGGAGACCAACCACGTGACCACCAAATCGCCTCCGGTGAGCGCGGCCACGGCCCTGCCGGCCGCATCCAACGACGCGCCCTTGCCGGCAGCCAGGCGCGACCTCGCGCCGCTGCTGCTGGTGCCGGCCCTGATCCTGCTCATGCTGCCGCTCGTGGGCAGCTTTCCCACCTGGGTCACCCTGACCATCGCCGGCCTGGCGATGGGCATGATGATCTTCATCATGGCCAGCGGCCTGACGCTCGTGTTCGGGCTGATGGACGTGCTCAACTTCGGCCATGGCGCCTTCGTCTCGGTCGGCGCCTATGCCGCCACCATGGTCCTGATTCCCATGCGCGGCTGGCTCGACGTCGATTCTCTGCTGATCAACCTGGGCGTGCTTGGCCTGGCAATCGCGGTGGCCATGCTTGCCACCGCCCTGCTCGGCTGGGCCTTCGAGCGCATCATCATCGCGCCCGTGTACGGCCAGCATCTCAAGCAGATCCTGATCACGATGGGCGGCATGATCGTGGCCGAACAACTGATCAGCGTGATCTGGGGCGCCGAGCAGATTCCCCTGCCGCTGCCGGCCAGCCTGCGCGGCGCGGTGCTGCTGGGCGACGCGGCCGTCGAAAAGTACCGGCTGGTGGCGGTGGTGATCGGCCTCGTGGTGTTCGTCGCCATGTTCCTGGTGCTCAACCGCACCAAGGTCGGCCTGTTGATCCGCGCCGGCGTCGAAAACCGCGAGATGGTCGAAGCCATGGGCTACCGCATCCGGCGCCTGTTCGTGGCCGTGTTCGCGGCCGGCTCGGCGCTGGCCGGCCTGGGCGGCGTGCTCTGGGGCCTGTACAAGGAAACCCTGAACGCGGCCATGGGCGGCGAGATGATGGTGATGATCTTTATCGTCATCATCATCGGCGGCCTGGGCTCGGTCGGCGGCTGCTTCATCGGCGCGCTGCTGATGGCGCTGGTGGCCAACTATGCCGGCTTTCTGCTGCCCAAATTCGCGCTGGTGTCGAACATTGCCCTGATGATCGCCATCCTGCTGTGGCGCCCGGCCGGCCTGTATTCCAACCTGCGGCGCTAAGGACATTCCATGCTCAATCAATTGTTATCCGGCGACATGCCGCGCAGCCGGGCCCTGTCCGCCACCCTGCTGCTGATCCTGCTGGGACTGGCGCTGGCGCCCTTCATCACCAGCGGCGCGCGTCCGCTCAACACCGCCGCCACCATCTGCGTCTACATCGTGCTGGTGGCCTCCTACGACTTGCTGCTCGGTTACACCGGGATCGTGTCCTTCGCCCACACCATGTTCTTCGGCATCGGCGCCTACGGCGTCGGGCTGGGGCTCTCGCATGGCGAACCGACCTGGGGCGCGATGCTGATCGGCATCGCGCTGGCCCTGCTGCTGACCCTGGCGCTGGCCCTGGTGGTGGGCCTGTTCGCGCTGCGCGTGCGCGCCATTTTCTACGCCATGATCACGCTCGCGGTGGCGGCCTCGTTCGCCGTGCTGGCCTCGCAACTGTCCGACCTGACCGGCGGCGAAGACGGCAAGACCTTCAGCGTGCCGGAACTGCTCACGCCGGGCTTTCGCCTGTTTGAAAGCGAGCTGTTCGGGCGCGCCATCGACGGCAAGCTGATCACGTACTACATCGTGTTCGGCGGCTGCCTGTTGCTGTTCCTGTTCCTGCTGCGGCTGGTCAATTCGCCGTTCGGGCGCGTGTTGCAAGCGATCCGCGAAAACGAGTTCCGCGCCGAGGCGCTGGGCTACCGCACCGTGCTGTACCGCATCTGGGCGAATGTGCTGGCGGCGCTGGTGGCGGCGCTGGCCGGCGCGCTGATGGCGCTGTGGCTGCGCTACGTCGGCCCCAAAACCATGCTCGGCTTCGAGGTCATGACCGACATCCTGCTGATCGTGGTGATCGGCGGCATGGGCACCATGTACGGCGCGGTGGTGGGCGCCACCTTGTTCATCATCGCCCAGAACTATCTCAAGTCGCTGATGGCGCAAGGCTCGGCCGCGCTGGAGGGCGTGCCCGTGCTGGCCCAGGCCCTGCATCCGGACCGCTGGATGCTGTGGCTGGGCGTGCTGTTCGTGCTGTCGATCTACTTCTTCCCGATCGGCATTGTCGGCAAACTGCGTTTGCGCAGGCTCGCCGCGCGCAGCGGCGCCCACTGATCGATCCTTGCGGCGTCCCTGCGCTCGCAGGGACGCTCTTTTTGCTGCGCCTCCCCCGCTCCATCAAACTTCGCCACGCTTCTTCAGTTAAGTTCCCCGGAATAGCCTGAAAACGCCCCCCGTTCTTTAAGCGCACATCAATGCCGCCGCCCCGCCCACTCCTATGATGGGGTCAACCGTGGCCTCGCGCCTGCCAGCGCGAGTGAAGCGCCATCCTTCTGGCAATTGCTGAAAGAACGACCATGAAACCCCATCAAAACCTGATTGCCGTGGCGAGCATCGCCATGGCCGCCGCGCTGCCCGCCGTCGCTCAGACCAGCGTCCCCATCGTCGTCCTCAACGAAGAATTCAACGACATCGGCACCCTCAATAACTGGCTACGCGTCAACAACAGCGTGCCGCCGGGCCTGGCCTGGTCGCAGGGCAACCCCGGGGTCTTCCCGGCCCCGTCCGGTCCGGCGTCGTCCTACGTCGCCGCCAATTACCTGAGCGCGCAAAACGGCATGGGCAGCGTCGACAACTGGCTGATCACGCCGGTCGTGAGCCTGATCGGTCCCAGCGAAGTGTCGTTCTTCACGCGCTCGGCCAGCGCCAGCGGCTTCGGCGACACGCTCGAGGTGCGCTTTTCCGCCGGCACGGGCAGCGAGACCGGCGGCTTCAACACGGTGCTCGGCGTGCTGGGCGGCATCTCCGACTATCCCACTGTCTGGCAGCAAGTTATTTCCAGTATCGACTACAACGGCCAGGGGCGATTCGCATTTCGTTACGTCGGCGACGCCTCGGCGGCGAACTATATCGGCATCGACGCTGTCTTAGTTACCACGGTGCCCGAACCAGGCACCTATCTGATGCTGCTGGCCGGCCTGGGCGCCCTGGTCGTGCTTCGGCGCCGGCAGCTAACGTGAATCCATCCAGGAGAAACCCGATATGTTCAGTAAAACCCTGATCACCTGCTGCGCGCTGGCCGCCTTGTCGACGGCAGCCGTGGCGGCAGAGCAATCCGATGGCATGGCCGTGGTGCGCGACAAGCAATCCGGGCAGCTGCGTCCGGCCACCGCCGCCGAGCTGCGCGCCATGCGCGCCGCCTTGCCGCAACCGCAAGTGGCGCCTCCGCAGCCGCAGGCCAGCGTGCGTGCCGACGGCACCCGCAGCGTGAGCCTCGGCGAGCGCGGCATGGTGTATTCCGTGGTGTCGCGCACGCCCGACGGCAAGCTGGTCCAGCACTGCGTGGAAGGCGAAAGCGCCGCCCGGCATGCCACCCATCATGATGCTGCCAAGCCAGCCGGGGAGCGCCAGCATGAGCAATAAACACCGCTTCCTGCGCCAGGCCGCCGCCGCGCTCGCCCTCGCCTGCTGCACCGTCGGCGCCGCCGTGGCCGCCACCACCATCACCATCACCATCGTCAACGGCAATGCCCCCAACGTGGGCTTCAACGATCCCACGCCGGCGCAGCCGGTCGGCGGCAACAGCGGGCGTACGCTCGGTGCGCAACGCCTCATTGCGTTCCAGCACGCGGCCGACATCTGGGCCCGCACCATCACCAGCCCGGTCCCGGTCAGGGTGGCCGCCTCGTTCGAGCCGCTCGCCTGCAATGCCGGGGGCGCCGTACTCGGCTCGGCCGGCGCCGTCGAAGTCTTTTCCGATTTTCCGCGCGCGCCCAAGGCCGACACCTGGTATCCGGGGGCCTTGGCCAGCAAGCTGGCGGGCAAGGACATGGCGACGCCGGGCGAAGCGCACATCCGCGCGCGCTTCAATTCCCGTCTCGGCCTGTTCCCCGACTGCCTGCCCGGCTCGCCCTTCTACCTCGGGCTCGACCGCCAGGCCGGCGAGCAAATCGACCTGGTGGCCGTGCTGCTGCACGAACTGGCGCATGGGCTGGGCTTCCAGAACTTCACCGACGAGGGCACCGGCGAGTTTTTCTACGGCACGCCATCGATCTGGGACCACTTCCTGGTCGATATCCGCAACAACAAAGCCTGGGTCAACATGAAAGATGAAGAGCGGCGCCTGTCGGCCATCGGCGGCGCCACCCTGTCGTGGAACGGCGAGCGCGTCTACAAGGCCGCCGCGCGGATCCTCTCGCCCGAGCCGCAACTGCTCATCAGCGGCATGGCGGCGGGCCGGGCCGGCGGCAAGCACCCGGTGGGCGATGCCTCGTTCGGGCCGCCACTTGGGCAAAACGCGGTGACGGGCGAGCTGATGCCGCTGATCGACCAGGCCAACGGCAGCGGCCTGGCCTGCACCCCGCTCAGTCCGGCCAACGCGATGGCGGTGCGCGGCAATATCGCCCTGGTCGACCGCGGCGCCTGCCCCTTCGTGACCAAGGCGCGCATTTTGCAAAATGCGGGAGCGCGCGGCATGGTGGTGATGGAAAACACCGGCGATCCGGTCAGCCCGCTGGGCGGCAGCGACCCGGCCGTGCGCATCCCGGCGGTCCGTATCGACAAGGCTACCGGCGAGCAGCTCAAGACGGCGATGTACCGGCGTTCGCGCACCTCGTCGGGCGTGATCGCCAGCCTGGGCGTCGATCCCGACAAACTGGCGGGTACCGACTGGGTGCGGCGCGTGCGCATGTACAGCCCCGAAGAATACTCGCCGGGCTCGTCGGTGTCGCACTACTCGGTCGACACCAGGCCGAACCAGTTGATGGAGCCGTCCATCAACCCCGGCCTGGCGCACGATGTGATTCCGCCGCATGACCTGACCTTTCCCTTGTTGCAGGATATTGGCTGGTAAAACGGCGCTGTAAACGCACGACGCGCTCCCTGGGGAGCGCGTCGGCGTACTACCTGAACCCGCCGCTGCCGTTGGCAACGGCGGGTGAAGGCTTACGCCTTGGCGGCGATGTCTTTATCGTAAGCGGCGATGCCGCCCATGATTTCTGCCTTGGCATCCTCAGGACCGCCCCAGCCTTCGATCTTGACCCACTTGCCTGGCTCCAGGTCTTTGTAGTGCTCGAAGAAGTGCTGGATCTGCTGCAGGCGCAGTTCGTTCATGTCTTCCGGCTTCTGCCAGTGCTTGTAGATCGGCAGGATCTTATCGACAGGAACGGCCAGCACCTTGGCGTCGCCGCCGGCTTCGTCGGTCATTTTCAGCACGCCGATGGCGCGGCAACGAACCACGACGCCAGGGATCAGCGGGAACGGGGTAATGACCAGCACGTCGCACGGGTCGCCATCATCGGCGATGGTGTTCGGCACGTAGCCGTAGTTGCACGGGTAGTGCATGGCGGTACCCATGAAACGGTCGACGAAAATCGCGCCCGATTCCTTGTCCACTTCGTACTTGATCGGATCGGCATTCATCGGGATTTCGATGATCACGTTGAAATCGTTCGGCACGTCGCGGCCGGAGGAGACTTTATTCAAACTCATGGGATATCCTTAGATTGCTGAGGGGGTCAATGGCCGACATTATAACGACATTTCATGCAGGCTTGTGCATTGCAGCAAGCACGGTAGTTCAGGCAAACCCGAGAAACTTGCTCTAACGCATGCGGAATCGGTGAGCTAAGTGGTAATACCGCCAACCTAAAAGGCTAGCGGTCTTGGACGGTCTACAGGCTAGCGGTCTTCATCACACGCCTACAAAATACTCGCCAGCGCACACTGCCTGAAATGCGCGTTCGCCTCTTCCTGCTGTCCGAGCGCTTCGTGCATCTGCGCCAGCTTCAAGTGCGCCTCGCGCACCATGCGCGGCTCGGTCGCGTCCGACAAGGCCTGTTCCAGGTAACGCTGCGCCTTGCCCCACAGTTTCTGTTTCAGGCACAGCGAGCCCAGGGTCAGCGCCAGTTCGGCGTCGGTCGGGCGCTGTTTCATCCACGCTTCGCAATGCTCGATCTGGGCCAGCAGCGCCGGCGACCCCGCCTGCGCGGCCGACTCGCGGTAGGCGCGCACCACGCGGTCGTCCCAGTCGGCGCGCAGCGCTTCCTCGGCGCTGGCGCGCGCTTCATCATGCAAGCCGCGCGCGTTCAGGGCCGCCGCGGCGCGCGCCGCCACGTACGGTTTCACCCGGTCGGCGGTCGGCACGGTCGACCACACGCGCAAAATCGATTCGGCGTCGTGCGAACTGTCGGACAGCAAGGCGTCATACGCCAGCTCGCGCAGGCGCGCCGACAAGGCCGGATGCAGCGCCTTGTGCTTGTCGAGCGAACGCACCAGGCGCAGCACTTCCGGCCAGTTCTTGGCTTGCTGGTGCGCCTTCATCGACCATTGCAGCGCATGGATGTGGCGCGTGCCGCTGGCATTGAGTTCGGCCACGGCGTCGAGCGCCGCGTGCGGCTGGTGATCGTCGACCAGCAGTTCGGTCATGGTCATCAGGCGCGCGGTTTTCAGCGCATTGTCGTGCACCACGCCGGCCAGCCAGTTGTCGCGCCGCGCGCCCTGGCGCATGCGGTGCGCCGCGCGGGCGCCGATCAGGGCGGCGATGCCGGCGTTTTCGGGCAGTTCGGCGGCGCGCATGGCGGCTTTTTCGGCGTGCCCGAAACGGCCTTCGAACAGGGCCTTGAGCGCATCGCGCAAGCCCTTGTTGCCGTCGCGCTCGCGCTTGCTCTTGCGGTAGGCGGCGACCCGGGCCGGCATGCCGAAGGTGGCGCGCGCGGCGCGCAGCAGCGCGTACACCACCAGGAACAGCAGCGCCACGACCACCACGAAGAAATTGAGCGACATGTCGATCCGGTGCGGCGGGTAGAAAAACACCACGTTGCCCGGATTGAAGCGTGCCGTCACGGCAATGCCGATGGCCGCTGCCATCAGCGCGACTAACCAGAGAAGAAGACGCATGTTATGGCTTCGCCTTGTAGTTGCGCACGGCGTTCAGGCTGTCGGACAGGGATGGCATCTCGATCGCCAGATTGCTGGCCTGGACCTGGCGCAGCAGCGCCTGCGCGGTCTGGGTGCTGCCGGCGCGCGTGTCGAAATACTTGGCCAGCGCATCCTGCGCCGCCACCAGGTCGTTGCGGAAGGCGACTTCATTCCTCGCCAGCAGCGCCATGCGCGCGTTCAGCAGGCGCAGCTTGACGTTTTCGCGCACAAAGTAGGTTTCCGAGGGCGAGAGCATCAGCGCTTCCGGCGTGTCGACGCGGCGCACGCGGATCAACTGGCGCATTTCATCCCACATTTCGCCGGTCCAGCTCTGCCACACGTCCTGGACCTTGTCGAGCATGGTGTCCTTGGCCACGGCCGGGACCACCACCGCATCGGCCGCGCCCGCCACGCCCGGCTTGAGTGCCACCGGCGCGGCCGCCACCTTGGCCGCCCGGGCCGGCTTGGCCGGCAGCGCCGGTTTTTCGTCGGCCAGCATCGGCAGCGTATTGACCTGGGTAATCACGTTGTCCAGGCGCAGCGCGACACCGGTCAGGTCCAGCGCCGGCAAGGCCTTGAGCTTGTCGATATCGCCTGCGATGGCGCGCCGGATCGTGATGAATTGCGGCTTGTCCGAGCGCGACAGCGAACGGTCGGCGTTTTGCAGCGCGATCAGCGCGCCCTGCACATTGCCGGCCAGTTGCAACTGCTGGCTGGCGGTCGAGAGCACCTGTTCGATTTCGGCCAGCGCCCACTCGTCGCGGTTCTTCGACAAATCCTGGTACAGCTGTTCCAGCGCCAGTTGCTGGCTCTGGGCTTCGACCTGGCGGTTTTCGAGCAGGCTCACCTTGGCCTGCAAGTCCTTGGTCTGGTCCTGCACGGTACGCGCCAGCACGCTCGTTTCGGTATTGACCACTTCGCCCTTTTGCAGGCGGTTGGCCATTTCCATGCGCAGCTTGAGCAGATTGCTGCGCGTCGACCAGGCGTGCGCGGCCAGCAGCAGCGCCAGCAGGATCACCACCACCGTCATCGGACGCTGCAAGATCTCGCCCATGCTCTCGCCGCGCGCGACGCGCGCCGGCGGCGCACTGTACTGGTCCGCGGGAGCTGGCTGGGGTGCGGCGCCGGGCGCTGCGTTGTGTTCAGGTAATGTAGGCAATTCGTTCATGCTCGTGATTGTAACGCGGCAAGCAAACGTTCGTCGCCTGATCCGCACAGCGTCAACCGGCCCAGGCCCAGCGAGCTTGCCGTCTCGGCAATACGGGCGTGCGGCACGATCAGGTGCTGTTGTTGCATTTTTTCCACAAGGGCGGGATCGCCCATCTCCCGCACCAGCGCCACCAGGCCGCGCAGGGCTTCGGAACTGGTGATGATCCAGTCGTTATCGCCTTGCAAAAGCGTGCGCAGCTGCTGCGCCAGGGCATCGGTCAGCAGCGGCACGCTGCGCCGGTAGGCCGGCACGGTGACCACGATCACGCCGGCCGCGCGCAGCCCGTCGGCCATCAGCTCGCGCCCGCTTTCGCCACGCACGATCAGCACTTTCTGGCCGGCCAGGGCCGCCAGGTCGAGCGTGTCGAGCAGGTTTTCCGAGTCGCTGCGGGTCGGATCGCGCGGGCTGACGATGGTCGCCGTGTTGTTGTTGATCCCATGCCGCTCCAGCGCCGCCCGGCTGCCCTCGCCCAGCACCGCCACCGTCACCCAGGTCGGCCACACGGTGATGTGGGCAAACGCCGCATCGATCGCGTTGGGCGACACGAAGGCCACCATGGCGCAGTCGTGCATGCCGGCCAGCGCCGCCTTGAGCGGCCCCTGGTCGTCCAGCGGCGAAATGTCGAGCAGCGGCAGCAGCACCGCCTCGCGCCCGAGCGCCCTCACCTGCTCGGCCAGCGCGCCGGCTTGCGCCAGCGGACGGGTGATGATGACGGGGTCAGGCATCGGCCGGGGGCGCCACGGGCGCGGCGTCCGCTACGGCGGCGTCCCCGATGGCGGCATCGGCCTTGCACTCGGCCAGGATCGCGCGCGCGTCCTGGGTGTCGAGCAGGTCCGACACTTGCTGGCCGAGCAGTTCAGGATCGTCGGCCGGCCCGCGCAGTTCGGCATGCGCGCTGCGCTTGCCGTCCGGCGTGGCCACCATGGCGCGCAGGTGCATCACGTCGCCCTCGATGGTGGCGAACGCGGCCAGCGGAATCTGGCAACTGCCGCCGAACACCTTCGACACCTTGCGCTCGGCCGCCACCCGCTGCGCCGTCGGCATGTGGTTCAGCGGCGCCAGCACGTCGCGCAGGTCGATGCCATTGGTGCGGCCGGAAACGATTTCGATCGCCATCGCGCCCTGCCCCGCCGCCGGCAGCGAGTGCGCCGGGTCCATCAGCGAGCGGATGCGCTGCGGCAGCCCCAGACGCTTGAGCCCGGCCGCAGCCAGGATGATGGCGGCATAATCGCCGCGATCGAGCTTGCCCAGGCGCGTATCGAGATTGCCGCGCAGCGGTTTGATGACCAGGTGCGGATAGCGCGCCGCGATCAGCGACTGGCGGCGCAGGCTGCTGGTGCCCACCACCGCACCCGGCGGCAGCTCGTCCAGGCTGCCGAAATCGTTCGACACGAAGGCGTCGCGCGGGTCTTCCCGTTCCAGCACGGCGGCCAGTTCGAAGCCTTCGGGCAAGTCCATCGGCACGTCCTTGAGCGAATGCACGGCCAGGTCGGCGCGTCCTTCGGCCATGGCCACCTCAAGTTCCTTGACGAACAGACCCTTGCCGCCGACCTTTGATAAAGTACGGTCCAGGATCTGATCGCCCCGGGTGGTCATTCCCAGAATCTCGATGCTGCACTGCGGATATAATAAAGATAATTGCGCGCGAACATGCTCGGCCTGCCACATGGCGAGCCGGCTTTCGCGCGAAGCGATAATGAGCTTGGAGGGCTGCTGCGGACGCGAAGGCGTACCAGTCAATTCAGTTGCTTTCAAAACGGATTCTTTCACTGTCGTAAAACCTCAAACCGGTTATGGCAGTCATCGGCACATGCATAAGATCACAAATTTTATCATGCGTCCCCTTTGCAGAACCTGGCCAGAAGCCTTTGCACCAACTTTAACTCTGTGGTCCAACATGGTAAATTCATCCGCTGCACAAGAAAACCCTCCCCTCCTCGACAAGGACGCCCCGCTGAAAGAAGATATCCGCCTGCTCGGCCGCCTGCTCGGCGACGTGCTGCGCGATCAGGAGGGCGAAGCCGTCTTCGATGTCGTCGAGACCATCCGCCAGACGGCGGTGCGCTTCCGGCGCGAAGACGACGCCCAGGCCGGCCAGGACCTGACCGCCCTGCTGCACAAGCTCACGCGCGAGCAAACCATTTCGGTGGTGCGCGCGTTTTCGTATTTTTCGCATTTGGCCAACATCGCCGAAGACCAGCACCACATCCGCCGCCGCCGCGCCCACCTGCTGGCCGGCTCGGCCCCGCAACAGGGCAGCGTGAGCTTCGCGCTGTCCAAGCTGAAAGCGGCCGGCGTCGCCAGCGACACCGTGCGCACCTTCTTCGGCGACGCCCTGATCGCGCCCGTATTGACGGCGCATCCGACCGAAGTCCAGCGCAAGAGCATTCTCGACGCCGAGCATGACATCGCGCGCCTGCTGGCCGAACGCGACCTGCCGCTGACCCCGCGCGAACGGGTGGCCAACATGGCGCTGCTGCACTCGCGCATCGCCACCCTGTGGCAGACGCGCATGCTGCGCTACTCCAAGCTGACCGTGGCCGACGAAATCGACAACGCCCTGTCCTACTACCGCATCACCTTCCTGCACGAGCTGCCCGGCCTGTACGACGACATCGAAGAAGAAATCGCCGCGCACTATCCGGATGGCGAGGCTGCCCTGACCGACAACTCCTACGTCCAGATGGGCAGCTGGATCGGCGGCGACCGCGATGGCAACCCGAACGTCAACGCCGGCACCATGCAGCACGCGCTGGTGCGCCAGGCCACCACCATCCTCGACTTCTACCTCGACGAAGTGCACGCGCTCGGCGCCGAGCTGTCGATTTCGACCCTGATGGTCGGCGCCAGCCCGGCCCTGCAGGCGCTGGCCGACGCCTCGCCCGACCAGTCGCCGCACCGCAGCGACGAGCCATACCGGCGCGCCCTGATCGGCATCTACGCACGGCTGGCCGCCACCGCGCGCGCGCTGGGCGCGACCAACATCATGCGCCGCGAAGTCGGCCACGCCGCGCCGTACGGCGATGCCTTTGACTTCTGCGCCGACTTGAAAGTACTGGCCGAGTCGCTGCGCGCCAATCATGGCCAGTTGTTGATCAAGCCGCGCCTGGCCACGGTGCAGCGCGCCGCCGCCATCTTCGGCTTTCACCTGGCCTCGCTCGACATGCGCCAGACCTCCGACGTGCACGAACGCGTGCTGGCCGAACTGTTCGCCGGCGCCGGCGTCGAAGCCGACTACACCAAACTCTCCGAACAACAGAAGGTCCAGCTGCTGCTGGCCGAGCTGGCGCAACCGCGCCTGCTGTATTCGCCGTACGCCGACTTGAGCGAGGAAACCGCGTCCGAACTGGCGATCCTGCGCGCGGCGAAAGATATCCGCCAGCGCTACGGCAAGCGCGCGATCCGCAACTACATCATCTCGCATACCGAGACCGTGTCCGACCTGCTGGAGGTACTGCTGCTGCAGAAGGAAACCGGCCTGCTGCGCGCGCGCGACAAGCAGCTCGACGCCATGGTCATTCCCCTGTTCGAAACGATTCCCGACCTGCAGCGCGCGGCCGGCATCATGAACGAGTGGATGGCGCTGCCGCTGGTGAAGGAACTGATCGCGCACCAGGGCCAGCTGCAGGAAGTCATGCTCGGCTACTCGGACTCGAACAAGGACGGCGGCTTCCTCACGTCCAATTGGGAGCTGTACAAGGCCGAAATCCACCTGGTCAAGGTGTTCGCCGACGCCGGCGTCAAGCTGCGCCTGTTCCACGGCCGCGGCGGCACCGTCGGCCGCGGCGGCGGACCGTCGTACGAGGCGATCCTGGCGCAGCCGCCGGGCACCGTCAATGGCCAGATCCGCCTGACCGAACAGGGCGAAATCATCGCCTCCAAGTTCTCGAACGCCGAAATCGGCCGCCGCAACCTGGAACTGCTGGTTGCGGCCACCCTGGAGGCGAGCCTGATGCCGCATGCGGCCGAAGGCGCCAAGGCGCAGCAGCTGGCCGGCTTCGAAGCCATCATGGCCGACCTGTCCGAGCGCGCCTACAAGGCTTACCGCAACCTGGTCTACGAAACGCCGGGCTTCACCGACTACTTTTTCTCGGCCACGCCGATCGCCGAAATCGCCGAACTCAATCTCGGTTCGCGCCCGGCCTCGCGCAAGTCGACCAAGCGCATCGAAGACCTGCGCGCCATTCCGTGGGGCTTCTCGTGGGGCCAGTGCCGCCTGCTGCTGCCGGGCTGGTACGGCTTCGGCTCGGCCATCACGCAATGGATCGAAGAAGGCAATCGCGACGACAAAATCGCGACCCTGCAAGCCATGTTCAAGGAGTGGCCGTTCTTTGCCACCCTGCTCTCGAACATGGACATGGTACTGGCCAAGACCGACCTGGCGATCGCCTCGCGCTACGCCGGGCTGGTGGCCGACGTCGAACTGCGCGAGCGCATCTTCAAGCGCATCGCGGCCGAACACGGCACCACCCTGCGCTGCCTGGAGATGATCACCGGCGCGCATGAACGCCTGGCCGGCAATCCGCTGCTGGCGCGCTCGATCCAGAACCGCTTCGCCTACCTCGATCCGCTGAACCACTTGCAGGTCGAGCTGATCCACCGCCACCGCGCGCTGTCGGGCGAACCGGGCAAGGTCGACGAGCGGGTTCACCGCGGCATCCACCTGTCGATCAACGGCGTGGCGGCCGGCCTGCGCAACACAGGTTAAGCCCTGCCAGGCGGCGCGCCTGCACGGCGCGCCGCCTGTCATTTGCAGGTATCGGCAACCCTTTTCTCGGCCTGGGCGATTTCGCTCGCCCGGCGCGCGGCGTCCGCCTTCACAATCCCATTCCCATTCCCATTCGGCACCAGCATGGTGTCGGACTCCTTCAAGCGCTTGAGCGAGATGCGGTGTATTTCGCACATGCGCACGCGCATCCGTTGGTTAAGGGCGTCCAGCTCGGTCTGTTGCGCCGGCGCTGCCGGCGCCGGGGCTGCCGCGCTGCCGGACTTCTGCCCGGGCGCGGCCATTTTCTGCTCGCGAGCGCCCTGGACTGCGGCGCAAGGCGTGCTCTGGTACGTGGTGCGCCCGCCCGCATCCGTGCACTTGATGACTTGGGCGGTGGCGCCCGCGTGGACGGCGGCGACCAGCAGGGCGAGGTAAAACGGACGTGTCGGCATGGGGGGTTCGATGGTTGTCGTTGAGCACCGAGTGTGGCAGCAAAGTGTCCTATGAGCAATGACCAACGTTCACCGCGGTGATTTCCGCCACCCCATGCAAGGGGCATACGCCCGATTCGTGTCCTGTACAAATTGAACTATTTCCAAAAAGTTGGCATAGAATGAACTGACCAACAACCTGTCTGAAACACGAGGGGTGTGCGCATGAAAACGTGGAGCGTGGAGTCGCTTTGCCTGACCGTAGCCGCCATCGTCCTGGTGCTGGCCTCCCTGGTGGCCCTGATCGCGCTGGGCGACGCCCACGCGGTGCCGCGCTGGCTGTTCTCCGTGGCCATTGCGCTGTCCGGCGCCGCGCTGGCGGCCAGCCTGCGCATCCGCGCCCTGGCCATGGCGCGCAACCATGCCCAGAGCCGCTACCGGCACTTCATCGACACCGCCCACGAAGGCGTCTGGACGCTCGACGGCGCGGCCCGCACCACCTTCGCCAACGCCCGCCTGGCCAAGATGTTCGGCGCCACCCCCGGCACGCTGCTGGGGCGCCCGATGCATGACTTCCTGGGCGACAATCCGCCGCGCGACCTGGCCGAAATGACCAGCACCGACGCCGCCCATGTCGGCTGCACCCACGACCTGTCGTACCGCCGGGTGGACGGCACGATCGGCTGGGCCATCGTCAGCGGGCGGCCGATGCTGGGCGACGACGGCGTGGCCGAGGGCACCCTGCTGATGCTGACCGATATCAGCGGACGCAAGGCGGCCGAGCTGGAACTGGCGGCGGTGCAGATCGGCCTGGAAGTGCGCATCCGCATGCGTACGGCCGAGCTGGAGCGCAGCAACGCCCAGCTGCGCATCGAAGTGGCCGAGCGCGTGATGGCCGAGCATGCGCTGGCCGAGTCGTTCCGCGAGCTGCGCCAGTTGAGTTCGCATCTGGAGACGATCAAGGAAGAAGAGCGCAAGCGCATCGCCAAGGGCATCCACGACGAACTGGGGCAGAACCTGATGGCGCTCAAGATCGACGTGGAGATGCTGCATGCGCGCGCCGGCCTGCGCCATCCGCTGCTCAAGCGCAAGGTGGGCGACGTGCTCGACACCATCGACCTGACCATCCGCTCGGTGCGCGCGATCATGAACGATCTGCATCCGAGCACCCTGGAACTGGGCTTGCCGGCGGCCGCCGAGTGGCTCGTGCAGCAGTTCGAAAAGCGCAGCGGCATCGCCACCTCGCTGACCGTGGCCGAAGGCGACGGCCCGCTGCCCGACAGCCACCGCACCGACGTCATTTTCCGCATCATCCAGGAGTGCCTGCTCAACATTTTGCGGCACGCCAAGGCGACCCGGGTCGAGGTGGGGCTCGATATCGGCATGGAATACCTGACGATTACCATCGTCGACAACGGGGTCGGCATGGGGCCGGGCGATGCGGCCAAGGTGGCCTCGTTCGGCCTGCGCGGGATTCGCGAGCGGGTCGATGTGTTCGGCGGGCAGATGGTGATCGACAGCCGGCCGGGCGGCGGCACCACCCTGGCCATGATGATTCCGCTGGAAAGCGAGGCGGCGGCGCTTGAGGATTAGCGCGGATACAACAATACGAAAAATGTAAGTCGCGCCGGCCGTGACGTATGTACAATGGGCCGCGATGAAACAGGCGCGACCCGGTCGGCCTGGTTTATTGACTCCCCCCTGTTTGCGCGTCCGGGCTTTCCGGATGCGCATTTTTTTGGGCGAATTATTTTGGCGTTTTTGCCAATTTGTCACGCACCCACTGTGCGCGTGTCTGATTGCAGTTTTTCAACTGAGCGTCCGAGGGCGCGCGTTTGATCACATAGTCTTCGTATTCTTTTCCCTTCAGCGTGCCTGGAATGTAGACAAAGGTGTCCGCCGCGTTGCATTTTGAAGCGAGATTTTTCCGCTCCGCTACTCTGCTGGCTTCGTCCGCGCTCATGCAAGCGACATCGGAAAGCGCTGCGGCCATGTCCTTTCTCGACCCGCACTCCGCAAGTTTCGCGTCCAATGCCTTGGCGTCGCTGCCATAGCGCGCCACCATCGCGGGATCGGGCTTGGCGATGGTGGCTGCGAACACGGCCATTGGCGATGCCATCAGGGCGAGGGAGAGCAGCAATGTGCGCAGGGACGGATGGCGTGTCGATGCGGTCCGCATGGTTTTCTCCAATTCCATCATCGCGGCGCTCTCTTCATACTGTCGCTCAGCCATTTTTCTTTGGTCAGATTACAGTTCTTCAAGATGGCGTCCGATGGCGTATTTGCAATAAAGTAGTCTTCGCGCGCTTTTCCCGTCAGTTTCCCGGGAACGTAGACAAAGGTGTCGATCGCGTTGCAGGTCGACGCCAGGTTGTTGCTCGCCGCTTTACGGTTGGCGTTCTCTGCGCTCATGCACGCCACATCGCTCATGAAACCGACCGGATCGTATTTCTTCTTGCACTCGGCCAGTTTCGCGTGCCTCGCCGCGGTGTCGCCCATATAGCGCGCCACCAGCGCCGGATCGGGCGTGGCCATTGTGTTCGCTGCCAGGAGGGCCGCCGGCGACGCCATCAAGGCCAGAGCGAGCAGCAAGGCGCGGCGGGAAGTACGGCGTGGGGATGTGATCTGCATTTTTTTCCTCAATCAATCATGAAACAATAGCCCGCAAGCATAGCATTTTTAGCAATGCAACAGGAAACATTTATTGTCATTAAATCAATGCGATGAGGCCGGACGATCAGGAAGGCCGATGCCGCTGCCGCGCGGACGTAAAAAAACCGTGCGCACCCGACGGGTGGACACGGTTTTTCGCCATCGCGCGGGCCAGGGCCGACGCGACCAGCGTACCTTAATGGTTGTGCAGGAAGCTCTTGAGCTTGTCCGAGCGCGACGGCTGGCGCAGCTTGCTCATCGCTTTCGCTTCGATCTGGCGAATCCGCTCGCGCGTCACGTCGAACTGCTTGCCCACTTCTTCCAGCGTGTGGTCGTTCGACATCTCGACACCGTAGCGCATACGCAACACTTTGGCTTCGCGCGGGGTCAGCGAATCGAGCACTTCCTTGATCACATTGCGCATCGAGGCGTGCAAGGCGGCGTCCAGCGGCGCCAGGGTGGCGTTGTCTTCGATGAAGTCGCCCAGTTGCGAGTCGCCATCCTCGCCCATTGGCGTTTCCATCGAAATCGGCTCTTTGGCGATCTTCATGATCTCGCGAACCTTGTTCTCCGGCATTTCCATTTTCAGGGCCAGGGTCGCCAGGTCCGGCTCGCTGCCGGTTTCCTGCATGATCTGGCGCGAAATGCGGTTCATCTTGTTGATCGTTTCGATCATGTGCACCGGCACGCGGATGGTGCGCGCCATGTCCGCGATCGAACGCGTGATCGCCTGGCGAATCCACCACGTCGCATAGGTCGAGAACTTGTAGCCGCGGCGATATTCGAACTTGTCCACGGCCTTCAACAGGCCGATATTGCCTTCCTGGATCAGATCGAGGAATTGCAGGCCGCGGTTGATGTATTTCTTCGCAATCGAAATCACCAGACGCAAGTTGGCAACCGTCATCTCGCGCTTGGCGTGGCGCGCACGCTTTTCGCCGGCGGCCATCTGCTTGTTGATCTTGCGCAGGTCGGCCAGCGGCAATGCCACGCGCGCTTGCAGGTCGATCATGCGCTGTTGCAGTTCCTTGATCGCGGGAACGTTACGGCTCAGTACCACGCTGTACGGATAGGCGCAGTCGACTTCGCGGTCGACCCAGGCCAGGTCCGTCTCATTGCCCGGGAACACCTTGATGAAGTGGGCGCGCGGCATGCCGCAGCGGTCCACGCAGATCGCCAGCACGGCTTTTTCGATATGGCGCACTTCATCCATCTGGCCGCGCAGGGTGTCGCACAGCTTTTCGACGACCTTGGCGGTGAAGCGGATGCCGAGCAGCTCGTTGGAAATGACTTCCTGCGCCTTGACGTAGTTCTTGGTGCCGTAGCCATCCTTCTCGAAGGCCTTGGCCATCTTGTCGAATTCGGTTTCGATGATCTTGAACTTGTCGAGCGCGTTCTTGCGCAGCTGGACCAGCTGTTCGGCCGAGAAACCAGCCGCGCCGCCATTGGCGTCGCCGTCTTCTTCCTCGACTTCTTCTTCCTCTTCCTCGTCATCTTCCGATGGCGCGGCGTGCACCACGGGTGCTGCCGGGGCCGAGCTCTCGTTGTGGTCGACGAAACCGTCCACCACTTCGTCGACCTTGAGGTCGTCGTTGGCGATCTTGTGCGACAGCGCGATGATTTCGGCGATCGTGGTCGGGCAGGCCGAAATGGCCTGGACCATGTCCTTCAGGCCGCCCTCGATGCGCTTGGCGATTTCGATCTCGCCTTCGCGCGTGAGCAGCGCGACCGCACCCATTTCGCGCATGTACATGCGGACCGGATCGGTGGTGCGGCCGAAGTCGGAATCGACCGTCGACAGCGCCGTGGCCGCAGCCGCTTCGACTTCGTCGTCGCTGGTGGCGGTGGCGACCGTGTCGGTCAGCAGCATCATTTCGGCATCCGGCGCGCGTTCGTAGACAGCGATGCCCATGTCGTTGAAGGTGGCGATGATGCCTTCGACCGCTTCCGGATCGATGATGTTTTCCGGCAGTTGATCGTTGATCTCTGCATAGGTCAGGTAGCCGCGCTCCTTGCCCATGTTGATCAGGTTCTTGATCTGCTGGCGGCGCCGTTCCATATCCGCTTCCGAGGCTTTCGGATCGGCGGCCAGCATGCCGTTCACGCCGCCCTTGGCTTTGCGTTCCTTGGCTTTCGAAACCGCTTTCAGTTCGGCGCGCTCGACCGCGTTGAGCGCGGCGACTTCGTCGTTTTCCGGCGTGAATTCGCTTGGTTTACGGCCGCGGCGGCCCGGTACCTTGACCGATGGCAGCAGGTAGCCGGAGGTGTCGATCGCGGCCAGCGCGGCCGCGTCGGTGGTCTGGCTGACAGCCTGGCCGGCGGTCTGGATCATGGTCGGTTCCGGGTCCATCTTCTTGACGGCGGTGCGCGCTTTCGGCGCCACTTTCATGCCCGGCACCAGGTCGGCGTCGACCCCGGCGGCCAGGTCGGGACGCACGGCCAGCTTGGAGCGCTTGCGCACCACGACCGGCACGGCCGCGCCGTCGGCGGCCGGGGCCGACGCCAGCATGGTCTCGGCGCTGTACGCGCTTGCGTTTTGGACCGCGTCCTGGAGCGCGTCCTGGGTGATCTCGGCAGGCGTGCCCACCTCGACCAGCTCGACCGGATCGGCGGCAGCCATCACCGCAGCCAGGCGCGACCCCTTCTTGACCACCGTGACCTTGGCCGCCGCTTCCGTTTCGAGGAAGTAGGAGGTTGCGGTTTTCGGTACGGCCAGTTGGGCACTGCTCTTGCGCGGCGCTTTGGTGGCGGTCAGGGTTAAGGTCTTCGCGGTGTTCTTCATTAAAACTCCAGTCAATAATCCACCCGAGCCCGGCGTACCGCGCTCGATGGAACGTGTATCAGGATGGCCCTAGCTAAGGGCGATGTAGCCGAATTGCAAGCACGACCGTATGCATCGATGGCCCGGTTGGGCGTACCCCGTGCGGGGGTGCTGTGGTGCGTGTGCTATGATCAAAATGGCGCTGTGCATGGCGGAACGAAAAAAAGCCCGTGGCAAAACGGGCTTGAATCTATTTTCAGATGAAGAATAGAGGAGACAATCACCATTATGCACCATGGAGAGATATCGCGATAATTGATATATCGAATACCAGATATAAGCCAAAGATATAATCTTGGCTGATACCGCCGGTGCCGGGACGCCCTCTTCCAACTGGCTGAACCTTCTGCGCTTCGTCAACCCGCGCGCAGGACAAGAGGAGCATCATACACGATTTCCCGGTCTTCCGCGCATGCGCGCAATGCCCAAAAGCGAATAAAATCCGCGCACGCGCCTATGGCCGCATGCTATCCTTCCGGTTCCAGCTCTTACAATGAAGTCAATGAATACAACTAGTCTTGCCGCCGACACCGCGGACGTTCCCGTCACCGCACCGGCTACCGCACCGGCTGCCGCTCCGGCGACCGCGTCGGCTACCGCGCCGAACCCGGCCCCGGCACCCGCGCAAAGCGCGCGCTCCCTGCTCAAGCAATTACAACAACAGTTCCCTGCTTTCCGCGATTGCCTGCCCCTGGCCATCGGCATCGACAAGCAACTGCTGGCACGCGTTCCCGGCCTGGACCGCAAGACCATGCGCGCCGCGCTGGGCATCCACACCGGATCCCTGCGCTACCTGCGCGCGATGGAAAAGGCGACAGTCCGTTTCGACCTCGACGGCGTTGCCGGCGCGGAAGTGACCGACATCCACCGCACCCACGCCAAAGAAACCTTGCAGCAGCGCTTCAAGAAAGAAGCCGAACGCAAGAAGGCCGAACGCGACGCCGCCCAGGCCGACGAAGCGAACCGCCTGCGCCAGGAAAAGCTGCTCCAGCTCGCCTCCAAGTTCTCGCGCAACGGTTGATTCCCGCCGCAATGACGAGCGATCCGGACGCGCTGCTGCCGCCTTACGACGGCATCACGATGGCCAGCGTGCGCATGGTCCGCTCCGAACAGGATGCGGCCGAGGCGCTGGCCGCGCTCTCGTCGACCGACGTGCTCGGCTTCGATACCGAATCGAAGCCGACCTTCCTCAAGGGGGAGCAGTCGACCGGCCCGCACCTGGTGCAGCTGGCAACCGACGAGGTCGCCTACCTGTTCCAGATCGGCGCCAGGCCGACGGTCGAGGCGGCCGTCGAGGTGCTCCGGGCCGTGCTCGAATCGACAACCATCCTCAAGGTGGGTTTCGGTTTGAAAGATGACATCCTGCGCCTGCAAAGCAAACTCGGCATCGGCGCGCACAATGTGCTCGACCTGTCGAACGCGCTGCGCAAGGGCGAGCGCAACACCCTGGGCGCCAAGACCGCGGTGGCGCGCTTTTTCGGCCAGAAGCTGCAAAAGTCCAAGAAGATCACCACCACCAACTGGTCCTTGCCGCGTTTGAGCGACAAGCAGATCCTGTACGCCGCCGACGATGCGCATGTGGCCTTGCGCGTGTATCGGCGCTGGCGCTCGGACCAGGCCGCCGCCAAGGCCGCACTGTAAGTCTTCATGCCGGCAAGCGGGCTGCCCGTCCGGGCAGCCCGCATCCATTTACGGCTTCAAGGTCACCTTCCAGATTCGCGTATTCGTATTGTTCGGCACGCTATCCTTGTCGCCGGCGGCATCGCTGTTGGCCATCCACAAATTGCCGTCAATGCCAGGCTCCACCGTGCGCAGGCGGTCGTAGGTGCCGACAAAAAACTGCCGGGCATTGATCAGCTTGTCTCCGCTGATGTCGCTGCGATACAAACGCTTCCCGGCCAGGCAGGCAACATACAGGGCATTGCGGACGATGGCGATGCCGCTGCACGATCCTTCCGAGTTACGATAGGTCGTTTTCGGCGCGATGAAGCCCGCCGTTGCACAGCCGGCCCCGGCGCGCGAGGTGACGCCTTCGCAATTCGGCCAGCCGTAGTTGCCGCCTTTGACGATCAGATTGGTTTCGTCCTGCGAATCGCCAAACTCCTGCTCCCACAAACGTCCGCTTGCGTCGAAGGCCAGTCCCTGCGGATTGCGGTGGCCGTAACTCCAGACATAGTTTCCGAACGGGTTATCGGCCGGCGGCGTGCCGTTGGGATTGAGCCGCAGGACTTTGCCGGCGAGATTGCCGGTGTCTTGCGCATAAGCGCCGTTCTGGGCGTCGCCCGTGGTGGCATACAGTTTACCGTCCGGGCCGAAGCGCAGACGCCCGCCATTATGGTATTTGTTACGGCCGATGCCCTTGAGCAGAACCTCGAGCGATGCGATGTCGAGCGTGCCGTTCACATAGCGGATGCGGACAATGCGGTTGTCCGTCGCGCTGGTGTGATACACGTACAGCCAGGAATCCTTGTCCGGGAATCCGGGCGGTATGGCCAGGCCAAGCAGCCCGCCTTCGCCATTGGTCCCCTGCACGTTGGGGATCACGCCCACGGTCTTCTTCACGCCCGACGCCGGGTTCAACAAGATGATGTCGCGCGCGTCGCGGCGGCTATACAACACCGTTCCGTCCGGCAAAGCGGCCAGGCCCCATGGAATATCGGTGTCGGCCGCTACCTGCGCCGCCGAGCAGATGACGTCGGCGCAGGCACTGCCGGACGTCAGCGACAAGGTCGTGCCGCGTGGCGACACATTGCCCTGCGCATCGCGCGCAGCGAGCGTGTATTGATAGGTCGTGTTGGCAGCGAGCCCGGCGTCGGTGTATCCGAGCGAACCGGTGCTGCCGGCGATGCTGTTGTTGCGGTAGATGTCATAGGCGGTCACGGCGACGTTGTCGGTGGCGGCGGACCAGTTCAAGGTCGCCGTGGTGCCGGCAACCGTTCCCCGGAAGTCGGTGGGGACGGATGGCGGCTGGGTGTCCACCTGGCACTGCGGCACTTTGACTGGAAGCGAGGTGCTGGCCTGCGACACGTTGCCCGCCGCATCGCGCGCGTTGACGTAGACGCCCCAGTTCGCTCCCGGCGTCAGCACGAGCTGGGCAGTGAGCGTGCTGGCGTTGACCGTGCCGAGCGCCTGCCCGTCGCGGTAGATGTCGTAATAGGCAATCCCGACGTTGTCGGTCGATGCCTTCCAGGTGAGCGTGGCCGAACGGCAGGCCAGGGCGGCGATGGCCAGGCCGCTCGGGGGCGTCGGCTCCTGCGTGTCGGCCGGCGGAGGCGTTGTCGCACCGACTGACCATTGTTGATGGGAACTGGCTTGGCATCGCCACATATCGATGCCGGTCGCATTGGCGGTGGCGCCGCCTTTCACGGTCAGGCACAGCCCGGACTGCGCATTGACGATGGTTTTGTCGGGCCTGAGCGTCCATTTTTGATTGGCGCCGCCATTGCATGTCGTTGATTGCACGACGGCCTGCGGCTGGGTGCTTGCGCCGCGCACATCCAGGCAGCGGGCGCCGTCGAAGGTTTTCAATTCACCGGCGGCGGAAAATTCCCATTGCTGATGGGCGGCGCCGTGACAGTCGAAGATGACGACGGGTGTGCGGGGCTGCTGGCTGCCTTGGGCGACCTCCAGGCAGCGTTGCGAAGCGCCGCTGATGAGCGTTGCGGGCGTTGCCGCCAATGCCGGCACGGCGCTCACTGCGCCAAAGGCGACAATCGCATGCATCACCGCAAAGCGGCTTGCGCGGCGGCGCGCGGTGAAGCGAGGAGCCTGTAAACAGGAATATAGTGCGTCGTTCGGGATAGGTCGCATCAGATTCATCCTCATGAATGCGGTGGGAGGGGTACGCCCGGGCAAAGTTGGCGCAGTGTGAAACGATCCATCGACACGCTGCACCAGGACCGCAACGAGGGTCGCCAGTCAAGGTGCATACATGAACTTTTTATAACTATACAGCCCCAATAGCGGGCTGGACAGTTAGATTCACGCAGCCCGGCAAACCGGCCGCCTTCAGCCCTTCCCTATCCTTGACCCCGCACTTTATCTATGCATCGCATACCCTTGCCACCGCTTCAATTTCGATCAAGGTTTCCGGCGACGCCAGCGAGGCGACGCCGATGCCGGTGAGCGCCGGCCGCGATGCGCCGAAATACCGGGCCATCAGCGGAGCCAGCTTGTCCATGTGCTCGCCGAGCTCTCCCCTGACATACACGCGCAGTTGCAGCACATTCCCGAGCGATGAGCCAGACGCCTCCAGCACGGTCAGCAGATGCCTGATGGCGCCCTCGGCCTGCGCCTCGATGGCGCCGTGCCTGACCTGGTAATCGCTACCCCAATCGACCTGTCCCGAGACGAACACCAGGCCACTGCCGCTGTCGACTGTCGCCTGCGACATGCCGAACGGCGCGCCGTCGTACAAGGCGGCCGGATTGATCTGCACAATACTCATGAAAAACCTCACTGGTGAACGACACGAGGCCGCAGTATGCGGGGACGCCACCGGTCCATCAATCGAGGCGCGCTTGTAAGCGATACAAGCGAACCCATGGTCAGGCCGCCAGCAGCAGGCGCACCCGCCCCAGCAGCCAGCGCAGAAAGGGATCGTTGTTCGCGCTGGGATGGTAGGCCGCCACGACTGCATATCCGGGCGGGTACTTTTCCAGGGGGACGTCGAACAAGCCATCGCACGGCAGCAGGCGGGTCGGGACAAAGCCGACCATGGTCGACTGCTTCAGATAGTCCATCGCCATGAAAAACGATGGCGCCGACATGACCACGTTGCGGCGCAAGCCCTGCCGCTCGAACCAGGTATCCGCCGATCCCTTGAAGCTGCCGATCCCGGGCGAGGTGATGACAAAGTCGTAGCCGACCAGTTTGTCCAGCGCCATCACGCCGCCGGCGGGCATGGATTGGTCGGCCGACACGCAGCGGTACTGTTCGATGAACAGCGGCTCGGAGATGAGCCCGGGCGGCACGTAAGCGTCGGAAGTGAAGGTCAGGTCGATATCGCCGCGTTGCATTTTTTGGGTCAGGTGATGGACCTCGATGGCGCTGACGATGATCTTCACCTTGGGCGCCAGCAGGCGCAGCTCGCGCAGCAGCGGGCCGACGATGACTTTTTGCGTATAGTCGGTGGCGCAGATTGCCAGCGTGCGTTCGATCTGCGCCGGTGTGACCGAATCGGGCAGCGGAATGGCGCTGATGCGCACCAGTACCTGCTCGATATGCGGCTCGATCAACCTGGCGTAGGGCGTGGCCGCCATGCCGTGCCCGGTGCGCACGAACAGCGGATCGCGCAATAGCGCGCGCAACTTCTTCAATTGCAGGCTGATCGCCTGCTGCGAGACGCCCAGGTGCTCGGCCGCCGCCGACAGCTTGCCGTGCTTGTACAAGGCGTCGAGCATTCTTAAGTGATTGATCTCCAGCTTGTCGATCATGAACGAGTTTCCTGCCTTTCCTGAAATGGCCGTGCCTGACTGGCCGTGCCTGACCGGCCGTGCCTGACCGGCCGTACCGGACTGATCCGCTTTTCCGCCGCGCACTGCACCTGTCGCCCCCTTACGTGACACGCTATGATGCTGTCACCGGTCACCTTATCAGAGAATCATCCATGCGAAACACCCCTACCCGCGCACTCGTGCTCGGCGCGCTTGCGTTCGGCATGCTCGCTGCGGCCCCGCTGCACGCGGCCGAGCGTCCCGCCGTGCTGCCGGACACGATGTCCCAGCGCCTGCTGGCCTGCGCCTCCTGCCATGCCAAGAAGGACGTCAACGACGCCTACTTCCCGCGCATTTCCGGCAAGCCGGCCGGCTATCTGTACAACCAGCTGGTCAATTTCCGCGAAGGCCGCCGCCAGTATCCGCTGATGACCTACATGGTCGATCACTTGCCCGACGCCTACCTGCACGAGATCGCCGCACATTTCGCCGCCGAGCACTTGCCGCCGCCACCGCCGCAGGCGACTTCGGCCACGCCGGCCGTGCTCGCGCGCGGCCGCCAGCTGGCCCTGCAGGGCGACCCGGCCCTCAAGGTGCCGGCCTGCATCGCCTGCCATGGCGAAAAACTGACCGGCGTGACCCCGTCGATTCCCGGCCTGGCCGGCTTGCCGCGCGACTATATCAACGCCCAGTTCGGCGCCTGGCGCAACAAGACGCGCCGCACCCACGCACCCGACTGCATGGCCGTCATCACCGAACGCCTCAGCCTGGAAGACGTCAACGCCGTCTCGTCCTGGCTCGGCACGCAGCAGGTGGCGCCCGAGACCCGCCCGGCCGCCGCCATCGCGCGCCCCCTGCCGATCAACTGCGGCAGCGCCCCGGACTAAGCCAGGAACCGATCCATGAAAAAGAAATTACTCATCAGCCTCGCGCTGCTGGCCAGCGCGCTTGGCGTGGCAGTCGCCGTCGCCTGGCCGCGCAACGACTTCATCGCCTCCAAGTCACCGGCCGACTTCGCGCCGACCGCCCAGAACATCGCCCGTGGCGCTTATCTGGCCAAGGCCGGCGACTGCATGGCCTGCCACACCGAACGCGGCGGGGCCGAATACGCCGGCGGGCGCGCGCTCCAGACCCCGTTCGGCAGCCTGGTCGCACCGAATATCACCGCCGACCGCGAGACCGGCATCGGCGCCTGGAGCGCCGACGACTTCTGGAACGCGCTGCACAACGGCAAGTCGCGCGATGGCCGCCTGCTGTATCCGGCCTTCCCGTACACCAACTACACCAAGGTCAGCCGCGCCGATTCGGACGCGCTGTACGCCTTCATGCAGAGCATTCCCGCGCAAAAAGCGCCGAACCAGCCGCACCGTCTGTCGTTCCCCTACAACCAGCAGATCATGCTGGCGGGCTGGCGCCTGCTGTACTTCAAGCCGGGCGAATACGTGCCGGTCGGCACCCAGAACGCCCAGTGGAACCGCGGTGCCTACCTGGTCGAAGGCCTGGGCCACTGCGCCGCCTGCCACAGCACGCGCAACAGCTTCGGCGCTAGCGAAGAAGGCTTGTCGGGCGGACTGATTCCGACGATCGGCTGGTATGCGCCATCGCTCACCTCCGACGCCGAAGCGGGCCTGGGCAGTTGGGAAGTGCCGCACATCGTCGACCTGCTCAAGACCGGCGTATCGCCGCGCGCCACCGTGTTCGGACCGATGGCCGAAGTGGTGCAGCGCAGCCTGCAGCACCTGGAGACCGAGGATGTGACGGCGATGGCGGTGTATCTGAAGTCGCTGCCGGCCACGCCGGCGCCGCCGCTGGAGGCGTCGACCGATCCGCGCGTGATCACGGTGCTGGCGCAGGGCAAGAAGCTGTACGAAGCGAACTGCATCGAGTGCCACGGCGCCGACGGCAAAGGCTTGCCGCCGCACTATCCGCCGCTGGACGGCAACCGCGCGCTGACCATGAAGGAAGCGGTCAACCCGATCCGTATCGTGCTCAACGGCGGCTTTGCGCCGGGCACGGCCGGCAATCCGCGTCCGTACGGCATGCCGCCGTACAGCCACGTCATGGATGATCATGAAGTGGCGGCCGTGGTGAGCTACCTGCGCAATAGCTGGAGCAACAAGGCGCCGCCGGTGACAGCGTCGGAGGTCAACAAGTATCGGGGCGTGCCGCTCGATTGAGTAGACCGCGGGGCATGATGTTCGTGCCCCGCCGCCAAACTCGACGGACTCGGACTGGCGTTAGCGCGATCTTGCCGACCGGGGGCACGAGCCCTGTTTGGCCAGCGCTGACAGCTGGCCACCTTCACGGCCGCCCGGCATCGAAGCGTGCCGACAGCACGTCGCGGTAATACACACCGGCTGAATCGTTGCCGCCGATGACGAACAGGCGCCCGTCCACCTCGACGGCGCCCAATCCGGCGCGCCCGTTCGGCAGCTTGCCGCTGGGAGCAATGCGCCAGCGGCCCAGTGCATCCGGCAAGCTCTCGTTGCGCCGCACATAGTTGTAATTGATCCAGTTGGCGTAGGCGCCGGTGCCGGGCTGGCCACCGACGGTCAGCAGCATCGGCGCCTGCGGCCCTTGCGGCGCGGGAACGAATACCGCCGCGTGGCCGTACAGACCCGAGGTCAGGCGCGCGGGCGCCGTTTGCCATGGGGCCAGAGTGCCATCCGGGCGCGGTGCACTGACCTGCACGTCATCGTACACATCATACAAATCGAGGTCGCCCCAGCCGCCGATGGTCACGATATGCTTGCGCACCGCCAGCGCCTGCGGCGAGCTGCGCCCGCCTTTCATGTGGAAGTTGGCCCCCTGCCAGGGACCAAGCGCGCAGTCATTGCCGACCTTGGCGACCTCCACATCGTCCAGGTGCACCGTATCGGCCCCGATCTGTGTAACGCCCGCCACGACATACAGAAACGTGCCTTGCTCGCCGCTAATGGTCAGCAGGCTGTGGTTCGAGCGCGGCGTTTTGAGTTTCGAAGGGCTGCTGGTCCAGGCGGACAAGCGCCCGTTCGTCTGCACCCGCGCGAACTGAACATCGTCGTAGTAGTTGAGCGAGGTCGGCGTCGAGGAACTGCCGCCAGCCAGGAACAGGCAGTTGCCGGCCTGCGCCAGCGCGGTGCCCGCGCGCGCCGTGGCAAAGGCCGGTTCGACGCTCCACGCCCCCAGGCGGCCAGTCGTGCCCACGCGCGCGAGCAGCACGCTGTTGTAGTACGTCACCACCCCGGTCGACGCGGTGAATTGGTAGCCGCCTGCAACATAGATGTTCTTGCCGGTGTTCGTGACCGCGTGGTAAGTGCGCGCTTCCGGCAGCGACGGTTCGGGCTCGAACGGACAGAAGGCGGGCGCATCGGGCGGCATCCACGATTGCCGGCACTCGCTGTACTGGGCAAAGGCGGTGGGGAGGATGAAGGCGGCGAAGATGGGCGCGTACAGCGGTTTCATGGTCTGCTCCTGTTCGGTTCCATGCCGGGATGTGCGGACGAAAAGCGGTATCAGGTAGCCTGCTCCTCCGGCATGCCTACAGAAGCGAGCTGCGCATTTTCTACGAGGTAGTTCGTCATCGTAGTCCGCTGCTTAGGCTGATGTTTGCGCCAGATCAAACATCACCATGGGAACAAGGCGCACGCGAATTGCTCCTCCGCCGACCATCGTATTGAAGATTCGTACCGTATGGCGTGTTCCCCATGCGCGTTTTCGGCACTTGCGTCATGATTTTCGCTCGACCGGTAGACTGCATCGTTCTGACAGGCATTTCTCGTCCACCTCGCCGTCGAACTCCTTTTCAGTACCAAAATTCATTTTTCTACGACGAGTGAGATCGATTTGACTCAGCTCATCTGCCTTCTCCACATCGGTCGTTGCCCGCATGCCGCGACGCGACGAAGATGGTATTGCTTGTTCCAGCGAATTCGACCAAACCACTGCGGCTATCCGCCATTCATGGGAGTCAAAATTATGAAATCGTCAATCAGAACGGCCGTTTTCTGCACCTTGGTCGCAGTGTCGCTCAGCACATTGGCAAAGGAATACTCGATCAGTTTGTCCGCCAACACAGGATTGCAATCCGGCGACGCACTTTACTCGTCAAACAAAAAATATGTACTGACACTACAAGCTGGCGACGGTAATTTGGTCGTCTATCGTACGGCCGACATGAAGCCAATATGGGCAACATAGGCGTACAATGGGAAATTCGCAGTCGTGCAACCGGATGGCAACTTTGTTGTGTACGACACGGCAGTCACACCAGCGCTTGCGGTTTGGAACTCAGGCACATGGACCACAGCCACCACCAACGACGTGCATCTCTACATCCAAGACAGGGGCGCGCCGGTTCTCAAACGCGAGGGCGTGGCGACTTGGGCTACGCCGTCCGACCGCTCGTGCCCGGGAGGCGGCACTATACAATTTTTCCCGATTTGCATTACAAACGGCTCGCTTCGGTGGACAGAGTCTGTCCCTGTCTGCACTTGGGCGGAGGCTCTTGAATATGGCGAGCAAAAAGGCAGGGCGAAGCCTGGAGCGTGCAGATAATTCATCCTCACATCGTAAGGACTTGTCGACCGACGCTGATGGGCAGCGGCATAACCCTGAACAGCCGGACACAAGAGCATATGCCAGCCCCGCAGCGCGCTGGGACCAGCACCGCTGTTGATAATCCGCACGTGGGGCGGCCGTGTGTTCCCATCACCCACTGCACGAGGACGTGGCGTTCGCGGCCCGCCATCTCTTCATGCCTGGACCGCCTTTTTGCATGTCATGCAATCGGTATGTCCGTACTCGCGTCTCGCTACGAATACGGACAAGCGTTCCTTACGCCGCGTCCAGCATCCCGCTATAACACGCATCGGCAAACCCGATCCGGTCGGTGGTCGCGTTGCGCGCATCTTCGACGCTGATCTTCTTCTCGCGCAGCAGGTTCACCAGCGCCGTGTTCATCGAATGACAGCCCGCGTTGAACTTGCCGGTGCCGCCGTCCATCAGCGAGCGCACTTCGCCCACGCGGCCCGATTCGATCATGCGCACCACTTCCGGATTCGAACTGAGGCACTCGGTCGCCAGGTAATAGCGCTCCCCGCCGACCGACGGCAGCAAGGCCTGGCACAGCACGCCGCGCAGGGCGCTCGCCAATGCCTGCGCCTGCGCATCCGAATTGCCCAGCAGGCGCAGCATCTTCTGCAAACCCAGCTCGGTCGAACGCGCGTGCAGGGTGGCCAGCACCAGCGGCCCCGATTCGGCCAGCGCCAGCGCTTCCTGCGCGGTCTGGGCGTCGCGGATCTCGCCGATCACAATCACGTCCGGCCGCTCGCGCAGCGCGTCCAGCGCGCCGAGGTAGTAACTCTCGACGTCGCCGTCGAAGCCCACTTCGCGCTGGGTGATGATGCATTTACGCTGCGGGATCAGGGTCTCGACCGGGTCTTCGATGGTGATGATGTGACCCGAACGCGTCTTGTTGATCTGGTCGATCATCGAGGCGATGGTGGTCGACTTGCCCTGGCAGGTGTCGCCGATGATCAGCACCAGGCCGCTGGTGAGCAGCGCAAAGTCCTGCTCCGCCGCGCGCAGGCCCAGTTGATTGAGCGGCAGCGGCTCGCGCGGAAAGCGCCGCACCACGCAGCCAAGCCGCTTCTTGCCCTGGAAAGTAAAGCAGTTGGCGCGGATGCGCGCCGTGTGCAGGTCGATCGAGCGGTCGAACGCACGGTCGGCGATGCGCTCGGCCCAGGCGGGCTCGATCACTTCGAAGAACTCTTCCAGCTCCTCCTTGGTGATCGGCGAATCGGTCACCGCCACCAGCCCTTTCGGCTGGCGCAGCATCAGCGGACTATTCTGATGAATGATGATGTCGCTGAAAATGAGCTTCGAATTGAGCAGGTGAAGAATCTGTTCGACCAGGGTGCCGAACACCGGATGGTCTTCATTCTCGACATAGGACAGGGTACGGATCTGCGAGGACTGGTGGTTTTCCATCTGGCTCTTGGCGTGGTCAATAGTGCCGATAATTATAAGACCAGTCCCCGCAAAAAATTGCAATCCTGAAAGATAATTTTTCAGGATGGTCACATCGCAGCCCTTCCTGTGTCACTCCAGCGCAACAGCGCGGCGCGCTCTGGCCAGCCGCGCGAGCCCGCAGGCGACGCCCACCGCCATCACGGCCGCCAGCGCCGCCACCGGCGCCATGCCGGTCAGGCGGCCGTCGGCCGCTTCGCCCAGCTGCCAGCTGGTCACCAGCGCGGCCGCGCCGATGGCCACATCCTGCACCAGGCTTTGCAGCGACATGAAACCGGCCCGCTCGTGCGGCGACGGCACCTGGCTGACGGTGGCGGCCATGGTCACATTGCGTCCCGCGTTACCGGCCATGAACAGCACGAAGAACAGGATCGGCAGCGCCGCGCCCAGGCCGAAGAACGGCGCCATCCCCACGCAGAAAGCGATCGACGCCAGCGAAGCGGCCAGCACCGGGCCGGAACGGTCGGCCAGGCGCCCGAGCAGCTGCACCGTCAGCAGCGCCACCACGCCCCCGGCGAAATACAGCATGCCGAGCTGCGCGCGCGGAAAGCCCAGGTTCAGCAAGAAGTACGCCGAAAAATGCGGGATCACCAAAAAGGCCGAAAACGCGCTGCCAGCCTGCAGCAGCATCGCCAGGCGCACCGCGGGCCGCGCCAGCAGGATGCGCGCGGATACCTTTTCGCGCGCGTTCAGGTGCCCTTCCAGCGCGGGCAGCAGGCACGCCATGGCGACGAGCACCAGCGCCGCCAGCGCCCCCACCATGTAAAACGGCGCCTGCCAGCCGCCGATCCGCGCCACCTCCAGGCCGAGCGGCACGCCGGCAATCGCCGCCAGCGAAAAGCCCAGCATCACCTTGGCCATGGCCTTGCCGCGCTGCTCGGGCGCCGTCATGTCGATCACGATGGCCATGCCGATCGCCACCGCCGGCCCGCCAAAGGCGCCGGTCAGCGCGCGCGCCACCATCAACGCCGGCAAGCCGTGGCAAAAGCTGGTCGCCAGGGTCGCCAGCGCCAGCAAGCCGAAGGTGAGCAGCAGCGCTGGTTTACGGTCGAAGCGGTCCAGCAGGCGGAAGGTGACCAGGCTCGATAGCGCCGACGCCAGCGTGTAGGCCGCCGCCAGCCATCCCAGGCGGTCGACCGCAAAGCCATGCTCGCGCGCCAGGTCGGGGCCGAGCGGCAGCACCATCATGAAGTCGACCAGGTACACGAACTGCAGCGCCGCGACCAGCAGGATTGCGCGCGACTGCTTAGACATCGGCGCCTTTCCGCCGTGCCGCCACGTCCGCGCGCAACGCTTCGCGCGCGGCGCGCAGCATGGCCGCCGTCTCGTCCCAGTCCACGCACGGGTCGGTCACCGAACAGCCGTAGCGCAGGGCCGACAGTTCGGCGGGAATCGCCTGGTTGCCCGCCTCGATGAAGCTCTCGACCATCACCCCGGCCACGCTGCGGTTGCCCGCCAGGCGCTGGCGCACCACGTCGGCCATCACGCCGGCCTGCAAGCTGTGGTTCTTGTTCGAGTTATCGTGCGCGCAGTCGATCACGATGTTCGGCGGCTGGCCGCCCTTGCCCAAGGCCTGTTCGGCCAGCGCCACGCTGGCCGCATCGTAGTTCGGACGCCCTCCTCCGCCGCGCAGCACCAGGTGTCCGTACGGGTTTCCCGGCGTGCGGATCACCGCCGCCCGGCCATCGGCGTCGATGCCCAGGAACGCATGCGGATGCGAGCTCGATGCGATCGCGTTGACCGCCGTATCGACCTTGCCGTCGGTGCCGTTCTTGAAACCCACCGGCATGCCCAGGCCGGACGCCATCTCGCGGTGCGTCTGCGACTCGGTGGTGCGCGCGCCAATCGCGGCCCAGCTGATCAACTCGCCGACGTAATGCGGCGACACCGGGTCGAGCGTTTCGGTCGCCGCCGGCAAACCCAGGTCGGCCACCTCGATCAGGAAGCGCCGCGCCAGCGCCAGCCCTTCGTCGATGCGGAACGAGCCATCCATGCGCGGATCGTTGATCAGCCCTTTCCAGCCAACCCGCGTGCGCGGCTTTTCGAAGTACACGCGCATGACCACGAACAGCGTGTCGGCCACTTCGTCGGCCAGCGCCTTGAGCCGGCGCGCGTAATCGCGTCCCGCGTGCAGGTCGTGGATCGAACAGGGACCGACCACCACCATCAGGCGCGGGTCGCGGCGGTCGAGAATATCGCGCACGGTCTGGCGCGCGGCGCCGATCGTCAGGGCGCTGGTATCGGACAGCGGCAGTTGCGCGCGCAGCTCGGCGGGCGACGGCAGCGGGCCGGGCGTATCGTGCGACAGCGGAGACAGGTCGCGCTTCATGCGCGCTCGCCGCGGGTGGTGGCGGGGGCGGCGGGGGCCGGCGCGGCGGGCGCGGCGAACAAAAGCGCACCCGGTTGGCGAGCGGTGAAGTGAAGTGCGGGCATGGTAGGTCTTCTCAAGTGGGATGAACAATTGCCATCGTTGACAGGTGTGAAACTTAAGCATACCATACTCGATAAATGCGAATCAATCTCATTTGCATTAATATTTAGGTTGTAAATGATTATCATTTCGATCTATAGTTCGGCCCCGCCTACCCGGCGATACGCTCCGACTGCCCTCCTAACGCAAGGAACCTCACCATGAATGACAGACTGCACGGCCACTACCTGAGCCGCACCAGCGCGGCCGACCTGTGCGCGCACTACGAAGCTGGCGCCACCCTGTTTTCGTCGCCCGGCCACACGCTGCTGGCCAGCGGCAAGCGCAGCATCCTGGCGCCGCAGTCCGGGGCGACGCTGGCCGATGCCGCGGCAAGCCTCCTGCGCGCCGCGCGCCGCGACGGCGAAGCGCTGCCGGTGATGATCGGCGCCGTGCCCTTCCTGGCCGACGCCCCGGCCCACCTGTTCATCCCCGAGCACGTGCTCATCGCCACCGGCCCGGCCAACCTGCCGGCGTCCACGCCGCAGGCGCCGGCGGCGCGCGCGCGCTTCCCGCGCACCATCGCCGCCGTCCCCGACCAGGACCAGTACCGCCGCGCCGTGGCCCGGGCGGTCGAACGCATCCGCGCCGGCCAGCTGGAAAAGGTGGTCCTGTCGCGTTCACTGACGCTGGAAACCGAGATCGACGTCGCCGCCCTGCTGGCACGCCTGGGCGCCCGCAACGCGCACGGCTACACCTTCGCCATCGACCTGACGCCGGACGACGACGGACGCCGCACCCTGATCGGCGCCAGTCCCGAGCTGCTGCTCTCGCGTACCGGCACCCGCGTGCGCTGCCATCCGCTGGCCGGCTCGATCCCGCGGAGCGCCGACCCGCATGAAGACCAGCGCCGTGCCCAGGGCCTGCTGGCATCGCAAAAAGACCTGCACGAACACGCGCTGGTGGCCGACATGGTGGCCGACTCGCTGCGCCCCTGGTGCCACTCCGTCAGCGTACCGGCCGTGCCCTCGCTGATCGCCACGCCCACCATGTGGCACCTGGGCAGCGAAGTGACAGCGGAACTGAACGAGCCCGGCATGACCTCGCTCGCCCTGGCCATGGCGCTGCATCCCACCCCCGCCGTCTGCGGCCACCCCGCCGCCGACGCGCGCAGCTTCATCGGCGAAGCAGAAGGTTTTGACCGCGGCTTTTTCGCCGGCCTGGTGGGCTGGATGGACGCCAACGGCGACGGCGAATGGGCCGTGACCCTGCGCTGCGCCGACGTGCGCGCCCACAGCGCCACCCTGTACGCAGGCGCCGGCATCGTGGCCGGCTCCGACCCCGAACTCGAATATCTCGAAACGTCCGGCAAGCTGCGCACCATGCTGCGCGCGATGGGCCTCGAAGCGGTTCTGGAGGAAGCGGCATGAGCGGTGACTATCTGCCCGGTTTCACCCCCGGTGTTGTTCCATACCCCGACGACTTTGCGGCGCGCTATCGCGCAGCCGGCTACTGGACGGGTGAAACCTTCGGTTCCCTGCTGCGCGAACGCGCAAACCAATACCCCGACAGCACCGCGCTGGTATGCGGCACGCGCCGCTGGAGCTACGCCGAACTCGATCTGCGCGCCGACCGCTTCGCCGCCGGCTTGATTGGCCTCGGCATCGCCGCGCGCGACCGCGTGGTCGTGCAGCTGCCCAACGTGGCCGAATTTTTTGTGGCCTGCTTCGCCCTGTTCCGCATCGGCGCACTGCCCGTGTTTGCCCTGCCCGCGCACCGCCGCCATGAAATCGGCCACCTGTGCGCCTTCACCGACGCCGCCGCTTTCATCATCGCCGACGCCGATGGCGGTTTCGACTACCGCACGCTGGCGCGCGAGGTGCGGGCCGAAGTGCCAGCCCTGACGCGCGTGATCGTGCTGGGCGAGCCCGCCGAATTCATTTCCTTCGATTCTCTGTACGCCGACGCCGCGCCAATCGCCGGCCCGCGGCCGGGCGACGTGGCTTTCCTGCAGCTCTCCGGCGGCACCACCGGCCTGCCCAAGCTGATCCCGCGCACCCACGACGACTATCTGTACAGCGTGCGCGCCAGCGCCGACATCTGCGAACTTGACCAGGCCAGCGTGTATTTGTGCGCCCTGCCGGTCGCGCACAACTTCCCGATGAGCTCCCCGGGTTCCTTCGGCGTGTTCCATGCCGGCGGCTGCGTGGTACTGGCGCGCCGGGCCTCGCCGGACGACGCCTTCCCGCTGATCGAAGCCGAAGGCGTGACCATCACCGCGCTGGTGCCGCCGCTGGCCATGATCTGGCTCGACGCCGCCGCCACCACGCGCTACAAACTCGATAGCCTCAAGCTGCTGCAAGTGGGCGGCGCGCGCCTGTCCGCCGAAGCGGCCTGCCGCATCAAGCCGGTGCTCGGCTGCGCGCTGCAGCAGGTATTCGGCATGGCCGAAGGCCTGGTCAACTACACCCGTCCGGACGACACGCCGGAGCTGACCGCCAACACCCAGGGCCGCCCGATCTCGCCCGCCGACGAAGTACGCATTGTCGACGACGAAGACCGCGACCTGCCCGATGGCGAGATCGGCCACCTGCTCACGCGAGGGCCCTACACCATTCGCGGCTACTACCGCGCCGACGAACATAACCTGCGCGCCTTTACCAGCGACGGTTTCTACCGCACCGGCGACCTGGTGATGCGCCTGCCCTCCGGCCACCTGGTGGTCGAAGGCCGCGCCAAGGACCAGATCAACCGGGGCGGCGACAAGGTCGCGGCCGAAGAAGTCGAAAACCACCTGCTGGCCCACCCCGCCGTGCACGACGCCGCGCTGGTGTCGATGCCGGACGCCTACCTGGGCGAGCGCAGTTGCGCCTTCATCGTCACGCGCGGCGCGCCGGTACGGGCAATTGAACTCACGCGCTTCCTGCGCGAACGCGGCGTGGCGCAATACAAAATCCCCGACCGCATCGAATTCGTCGAACGCTTCCCGACAACGGGCGTCGGCAAAGTCAACAAACGCCAGCTGCGCGAACAGATCGCCCAGTTGATCGGCACTCAATCACAAGATCGGCAAGCACCATGACCATCCCGAAAATCGCCTCCTACCCCATGCCCACGGCCATGCCGGACAACCGCGTCAGCTGGATGCCGGAACCCAAACGCGCCGTGCTGCTGATTCACGACATGCAGGAGTACTTCCTCGACTTCTACGACAACGCCGCCGCGCCGATTCCCGAACTGATCGCGCACATCGGCCAACTGCGCGCCGCCGCCGACGCCGCCGGTGTACCGGTCGTCTACACCGCGCAGCCGGCGGTGCAATCGTTTGAAGACCGCGGCCTGCTCACCGACTGGTGGGGCCCCGGCCTGACCGCGCGGCCCGAACGCGCACCGGTGGTGGCAAGTCTGGCGCCGCGCCAGCAAGACGTGGTGCTGACCAAATGGCGCTACAGCGCCTTCTTCCGCAGCGACCTGCTGGCGCGCATGCGCGAACAGGGCCGCGACCAGCTGATCGTGTGCGGCGTGTACGCCCACATCGGCTGCCTGATGACGGCCGCCGACGCCTTCATGAGCGACATCCAGCCTTTCCTGGTGGGCGATGCGCTGGCCGACTTCTCGGCCGAACAGCACCAGATGGGCCTTGACTACGTGTCGCAGCGTTGCGGCGTGGTCGCCAGCACCGCCGCCGTGACGGGCGCGCTCAAGCCAGCCGCCACCTGGCACGCCACGCGCACCGCCCTCCAGGCCGAAGTGGCGGAACTGCTGGCCGTTCCCGCGTCGGACCTGCTCCCGGACGACAACCTGCTGTTCGCCGGCCTCGATTCGATCCGTTTGATGAGCCTGATCGAACGCTGGCGCCGCGCCGGCATCGAGACGACCTTCGTCGAACTGGCCGAGCGCCCGACCCTGGCCGACTGGTGGGAACTGCTCGACGCGCGCCGGGTGACCCGGTGAGCGGCGCGCGCCTGGCGCTGACCAGTGCCCAATACGGCATCTGGCTTGGACAGCAGCTCGACGCCGCAAGCCCGGCCTACTGGACGGCGGAAGCGGTCGAACTGAGCGGCCCGCTGGAGCCCGCCCTGTTCGACGCCGCGCTGCGCCAGGCCGTGCGCGAATGCGACGCCCTGCACATGCGCTTCGCCAGCGACGGCGACGCGGTCTGGCAAACGCCCGATCCGGTTGAGGACTGGCCGTTCGCGCAGCACGTCATGAGCGGCGCCGACGCCCGGCTGTGGATGCAGGACGACCTGCAACAGCCGGCCGACCTGGCACGCGGCCCGCTGTTCGCCAGCGCGCTGCTGCACATCGGCCCCGAAAAAGCGCTGTGGTACCTGCGCACCCATCACATCGCCCTCGACGGCTTTGCCTACGCCATGCTGGCGCAGCGCGTGGCGGCCCTGTATTCGGCGCTGTGCGCCAATACCGACGCACCGCCCGCGCGCGCCGGCAAGCTCGATCCGGTGGTGGCCGAAGATGCCGCCTACCTCGCCTCGCCGGCGTACGCGCGCGACCGCGACTTCTGGATGGCGCGCATGATGAACGCCCGCGCACCGGCCATGCTGGCGCCAGCGGCCAGCGTCGCGCGCGGCGTGCGCCGTGTACGCGGCGGCGTCGCCACCAGTGCCATCGAACGCTGCCAGGCGGTGGCTGCCGCCGCCGGTGTGGACTGGGCCGCCGTGCTGATCGCCGCCACCGGGGCCTGGCTGCGCCGCTACTCGTCGGCGGGCGACCTGACCCTTGGCCTGCCCGTCATGGGCCGGCTTGGCTCGGTGGCGCTGACGATTCCCTGCATGGCGATGAATATCGTGCCCCTGCGCTTGGCGCCCATGCCGTCGCAATCGCTGGCCGGCCTGGCGCGCGAAGTCGCCGCCGAGATGAAGGCGATCCGCCCGCACCAGCGCTACCGCTACGAACACCTGAAGCACGACCTGGGCATGAGCGGCGGCACGCGCCGCCTGTTCGGCGCGGTGATCAACCTGATGCCGTTCGACCGCCCGCCGGTATTCGGACCCTTGCAGGCGCTCTCGCATCCGGTGTCCGCCGGTCCGGTCGAAGACCTGTCGATTACCATCGCGCCAGGGGCGAACAGCCGCATCGACATCGAAGCCAATCCGGATGCTTACGACGACGCCACCCTGCATGCGCTGCACGCGTCGCTCCTCGACGCGCTGGACGCCCTGCTCGCGCAGCCCGACGCGGCACTTGCCGACGTTCTCGGACAAGCGCCGCACGCAACACCGGCGCTGGCGGCCGGCGGCCCGCTGCCAGGCGCACCGGTCTGCGTGCTCGCGTCCCTGCTGCGCCACGACGCGCGCAAGACCGCCCTGATTCACGGCGACACCCAACTCAGCTACGCCGACCTCGTGACGGCGGTGCAGAACATGGCCGGCCGCCTGCGCGAGGCCGGCGTGACCGAAGAAAGCCGGGTCGTACTGCTGCTGCCGCGCAGCCTTGATACCGTGATCGCCATGCTGGCCATCATGTGGGCCGGCGGCGGCTACGTGCCGCTCGACCCGGACGGCCCTGCCCTGCGCGTGGCCGCCGTGCTGGAAGACGTCAAACCCACGCTGGTGGTCAGCCTGCGCAAGTACGCGCCACTGCTGCCCATCTCCATGCCGCTGCTGTGCATCGACGAAGCCGCACCAGGCGATCCAATGCCAGCCCCGCTGCCGGTCGCCGACAGCGCGCTCGCCTACATCATCTACACCTCCGGTTCCACCGGCCGGCCCAACGGCGTGATGATCGAGCGCACCGCGCTGGCCCACTTCGGCGCCGGCGCCGGCGCCCGTTACCAGATGACTGCGGCCGACCGCGTGCTGCAATTCGCGCCGCTGCATTTCGATGCCAGCGTCGAAGAGATTTTTCTCACCCTCGGCGCCGGCGCCACCCTGATCCTGCGCGACGACGCCATGCTCGAATCGCTGGAACGCTTCGTCGACGCCTGTGCGCGCCTGCGCATCAGCGTGCTCGATCTGCCGACCGCGTTCTGGCACGAACTCGCCTTCCACGTCGGCCAGGTTGACGCAAAGCTGCCCGACTGCCTGCGCCTCGTCATCATCGGCGGCGAAGCCGCGCTGGCCGAAAGGGTGGCGCGCTGGCGCACCGCCGCACCGGGCCATCTGGTGCTGCTCAATACCTACGGCCCGACCGAAGCGACCGTCATCTGCACCACCGCCCAACTGGCCGGCCCCGACGCCATCGCCTGGAGCGGCGACGCGGTTCCGATCGGCCGCCCGCTGCCCGGTGTCGACATCGCCGTCTGCGCGGAGCACCCGGTCGGCATCGGCGAAGAAGGAGAGCTGTGCCTGATCGGCGGCGGCCTCGCGCGCGGCTACTTCGACCGAGAAGCGCTGACCGCCCAGCGCTTTGTCACCCTGCCCGACGGCCGCCGTGCCTACCGCACCGGCGACCGCGTGGTGCTGGGCGACGATGGAGAACTGCGCTACCTGGGCCGGCTGGACGACGAAGTCAAGATCAGTGGCCACCGCATCGATCCGACCGAGATCGAAGCGGCCCTGCTGCAATACCCCGGCGTGCGCGAAGCGGCGGTGGTGTGCCAGTCGCACAGCGACGGCGCCAAGCACCTGCGCGCCTTTGTCGCCACCGCCGGCAAGCTCAATGCACCGGCCCTGCGCGCCTTCCTGGCCGAACGCCTGCCGGCGGCGGCGGTACCCGCCAATTACGCCAGCCTGGCGCGCCTGCCGCGCAACGCCAACGGCAAGATCGACCGCTCCGCGCTGCGCGCCAGGGAGCTCGATGCCGCGCCAACGGCAATCGGCGCCACGCCGCTCGAACAGTCGGTCATGTCCGTCTGGCGCGAAGTGCTGGGCGTGGAGGCCTTGACGCCGCTGGACGACTTCTTTGCCCTCGGCGGCAAATCGCTGCAGGCGATCCAGGTCGCCAACCGCCTCGGCGCGGCGCTCAAGCGCGAAGTGGCGGTATCGGCCCTGTTCCGCCACCGTACCGTGGCCGCGCTGGCGCACTCGCTCGGCACCGTCGGCCATGCTCCGCCGGCGGCCGCCGCCGGTGGCGAGTTCGCGCCGCTGCTGACCATCCAGCGCGGCAGCGGCCCCGCCCTGTTCTGCGTGCACCCGGCCGAAGGCCTGTCGTGGTGCTACCTGGGGCTGGCCGCCTACCTGCCGCATACGCCGATTTACGGCCTGCAAGCGCGCGGCATGAGCGGCACTCCACCAACCGACATCGACATGCAGATTGACGATTACCTTGGCCTGGTGCGCGGCGCGCAGCCGCACGGCCCGTACCGCCTGATCGGCTGGTCCTCGGGCGGCGGCCTCGCCCACGCGCTGGCGGCGCGCCTGCAAGCGCTGGGTGAAACGGTGTCGCTGCTGGCGATGATGGACTCCTACCCGAGCGACATCTGGGAAGGCAAGCCGGAAGCCGAAGAGCGCGACGCCCTGATCGCGATGCTCGATGTGATCGGCGCGCCCTCGGTCGACGCCGACGGCCAGCCGCTCGGGCGCGAGGCGCTGCTGGCGCAGTTCCGCCAGCCGGGCAGCTCGCTCGCCACGGCGGACGACGCCCACCTCGAACGCATCACCACCACCGCGCTGCTGTCGATGCGCCTGTACCGCCAGCTGCGCCATCCGCGCTATGAGGGCGACGTGCTGTTCTTCCATGCCAGCCGGCGCGGGCTTGAGGCCCCCGACTGGAAAGGCTGGACGCCGTACGTGAGCGGCCAGCTCGAACGCATCGACGTCGATTGCACCCATTCGTCCATGAGCCAGCCGGCGCCCCTCGGGCACATCGGCCGCGTGCTGGCCCAACGCATTCACCCGGAAGGCAAATCATGACCACTCCCAAACGCACACCGCCAAGGATGCTGTACGTGCGCCGCACCTTGCAACTGACCCCGTTGATGCGCCGGATCACCCTGGCCGGCGACGCGCTGGCCGGCTTCCCGCCAGAGAGCGACGGCGCCCACATCAAGCTGCTGCTGGCGCGCGAAGGCCAGCGCGAACCGGTGCTGCCGACGCTCGGCCCCGACGGCCCGGTGTGGCCGCCGGCCGACATCCGCCCCATCGCCCGCACCTACACCGTGGCCCGCTACGACGCCGACGCCGGCGAACTCGATGTGGACCTGGTACTGCACGGCGACGACGGCCCCGCCTCGCGCTGGGCCGTGCACGCCCAGGCGGGCGACGCCGTCGGCGTGGCCGGTCCCGGCGGCCCGCCGCGCTTCGTGCCCGACGCCGACTACCACCTGATGATCGGCGACCCGAGCGCGCTGGCAGCGATCGCCGCCGCCCTGCGCGGCGTGCCACGCAAGGCGCGCGGCACGGTGCTGATCGAAGTGCCCGACCACTCCGAAGTCCAGGCCCTGCCCTACCCGGCCGCGTTCACAGTGCACTGGCTGTCGCGCCGTGGCGCGCGCGCTGGCGCCAGCACCCTGCTGCTCGACGCCGTCAAGGCGCTGGCGTGGCCGGCGGGCCGCGTGTCCGTCACCCTGGCCGGCGAAAGTAACCAGCTGCTGGCCGTGCGCGACTTCCTGCTGCACGAGCGCGGCGTGGCCCGCGCCGGCATGTACGCGGTCCCGTACTGGAAAGACGAACACACCGAAGAGGCGTACCACGCCGAACGCCACCGCATTATGGATGAACTGGAAGAAGCCGAATCATGATCACATTCTCACCCCTGCTCCGCGTAGCCCTGTTCGCACTCATGGCCATGTGCGCCGCGCCCGCGTTGGCGCAGCGCAAGATCGTGGATGCCGCCAACCGCGCCGTCACCGTGCCCGAACGCGCCCAGCGCGTGGTCGCCCTGTCCGAACTCGATCTCGACGCCCTGCTGGCGCTCAAGATCAAACCCGCCGGCGCCACCAAAGGGCGTGGCCAGACCGCCATGCCGCGCTACCTCGGCGCGGCGGCTAACGCGATCCCGAGCGCCGGCAATTTTGCCGCGCCGGTGCTCGACCTGGTGGTCGGCATGCAGCCCGACCTGATCCTCGCCGGCGGCATGAGCGACCCCGAACTGCTGACCCAACTGGCCAAGATCGCCCCCACGGTGGTCACCTACCAGCCGGGCGAAAACTGGCAAGCCACCTTCCGCCGCATCGGCGCGGTCATGGGCAAGTCGCCCGAAGCCGACGCATTTTTGGCCGACTACCTCGCCAGGGCCGACGCTTTGCGCAAGCGCCTCGGCGAGCGCGCCGACACCACGGTCAGCGTGGTGCGCTGGAATCCGCAAGGCCCGTCGTACATGCTGCGCGATTCGTTTGCCAGCCTGGTGCTGGCCGACCTCAAGATGCGCCGCCCCGCAGCGCAGATGCAGCCGGGCGCCGCGCACTCGCGTCCACTGAGCCTGGAAGCGCTGGCGGCCATCGACGCCGACTGGATTTTTGTCGGCACCCTGAGCACCAGCGGACCGGCCAACGACGCCCTGGCCGCGGCGCGCCAGTCGCCGCCATTCCGCCAGCTTGGCGCCGCGCAGCGTAACCAGGTGCGCGCGGTGGACGGCTCGCTCTGGACCAGTCCCGGCGGCCCGCTGGCCGCCCTGGCGATCCTGGCGGACGTCGACAAAGCCCTGGCCGCGCCTTGAGTCCAGCCGGCCGCATCGCGCTCCTCGCGCCCATCCTGCCAGCCTTGCTGCTGGCATCGATGCTGACCGGCGCCGGCGACGCCGGCATGGCCGACCTGCGCGCCGTGCTGGCCGGCGGCGACAACTCGCCCCTGCACATGATCGTGCGCGACGTGCGCGCCCCACGCACGCTGGCCGCGCTGCTGGTCGGCGCAGCCCTTGGCGTGGCCGGCATGCTGATGCAAACAGTCACCCGCAACCGCCTCGCCGAACCGGGCCTGCTCGGCGTGAACGCCGGCGCCGCGCTCGGCGTGGTGGCCGGCATCACCTGGGCCGGCGCGGAGTCCGGCCTTGCGTACCTGCTGTGGGCCGGCGCCGGCGCCCTGCTCGGCAACGCCTGCGTGCTTGGCGTGGCCAACGCCGGACGCGGCTCCAGCAGTCCGCTGCGCCTCGTGCTGGCGGGCGTGGCGCTGGGCGCGACGTTTCATGGCCTCAGTTCGGCCATGCTGCTTAGCCAGCCGTCCGGTTACGACCAGTACCGCTTCTGGGTTCTCGGTTCGCTCGCTGGCTCGAACGGCGGCATGCTCCTGCTGGCCGCGCCCTTCATCATTTTTGGACTGCTGGCCGCGCTGTTCCTGGCGCGCCCGCTGTCGGCCATGCTGCTCGGCGACGACATCGCCCGCTCGCTCGGACACTCGCCGCGCATGCTGCGCGGCGCCGTCGCCTTCACGGCCACGCTGCTGACCGGCAGCGCGGTCGCCCTGACCGGGCCGATCGCCTTTCTCGGTTTGCTGGCGCCCTTCCTGGCACGCGCGCTGGCGCAGGGACTGGCGGCGCAACTGGCGGCATCGGCATGGGTCGGCGCGATTGTGCTGCTGTTCGCCGACCTGGGCGCGCGCCTGGTGGCGCAGCCGTTCGAAACGCCGATCAGCGTCCTCACCGCCTTGCTCGGCGCGCCGCTGCTGGTGTGGCTGGCGCGCGGGAGCGCTAGATGATGGCGCCCGAAACAGGCTTGGTGGTGCTGCGCGGCGGCGCGCTGTCGGTGCTGGTGGCCAGGCGCTCGCTGGTCGCCACATTCGCCTTGCTGCTGGCGCTTGCGCTGGCGGTCGGCGTGGCCTTGTCGGCCGGCCCCGCGTGGCTGTCGCCATCGCAGCTGCTGGCCGTCATCAATGGCGACGCACCCGGCGGCACGCGCCTGATGGTGCTGGAATTCCGCCTGCCGCGCGTGCTCACCGGCGTGCTGGCCGGCGCCTCGCTCGGCCTGGCCGGAAGCCTGATCCAGACCCTCACGCGTAACCGCCTAGCCTCGCCCGACATGCTCGGCGTGGCCGATGGCGCCATGCTGGGCGTGTTCATGGCCCTCATCGCCGGCACCACCGGCATGCTGGGGCCATGGTGGGTTGGGCCGCTGGGCGCCCTGGGCGCGGTGGCCCTGCTGCTGTTGGCCAGCGGTCCGCTCGACAGCCGTGGGCAGCGCCTGCTGGTGGTCGGCATCGCGATTGCCAGCCTGCTGCGCGCCGGCGCCGAACTGGTGCTGTCGCAGCAGGAGCTGATGCACGCCAGCGCGCTGTACGCGTGGAGCATCGGAAGCCTGAGCGGGCGCACCTACGGCTCGGCCCTGCCGCTGGCCGTCGCCCTGCTCGTGCTGCTGCCACCCGCGCTGCTGGCAAGCCGCCGCCTGGCGCTGCTGCGTTTTGACGCGGACATCGCGACAAGCCTTGGCTTGCCGGTGCGCGCCACCCAGTGGCAGGTACTGCTGTGCGCCGTGCTGCTGGCCGGGATGGCGGTCGGCGTGTGCGGGCCGATTGCCTTCGTGGCGCTGGCCGCGCCCTTCATCGGCGAGCGGCTGGTGGGCTACGGACGCGGCGCGCTGCTGGCGTCGGCCTTGTGCGGCGCGCTGCTGGTGGCTGCCGCCGACACCCTTGGCCGCGTGGTGCTGGGCGACGCCGAACTGCCGGTCGGCGTGATCTGCAACCTGCTCGGCGGACCATTTTTGCTGTACCTGCTCCTTCACGAGCGCAACGGAGAAACGCAGTAATGGACAAACAAATGACACAACTGCTGGTGCGGAACCTGCATGCCGGCCATCCGGGCCGCCCTGTGCTGCACGGGATCGACCTGGCGATCGAGCCGGGCAAGGTCACCGCCATCGTCGGCCCGAACGGCTGCGGCAAATCGACCCTGCTGCGCTGCATGGCGCGCCTGCATCGGCCGCAGCAAGGCAGCATCACCCTCGGCGCGCAGGACCTGTGGCAGATGCGTCAGCAGCAGGCCTCGCGCAGCCTGGCGATGCTGCCGCAGACGCCGCAGGCGCCCGAAGGCATCACCGTCAGCGCTCTGGTGCGCTTTGGCCGCCATCCGCATCAGGGCTTGTTCCGCCAGTGGTCGCGCGACGATGAACTGGCGGTGAACGCGGCCATGTCGGCCACCGACGTCATCTCGCTGGCGCAGCGCCGGCTCGATCAGCTGTCCGGCGGGCAGCGCCAGCGCTGCTGGCTGGCCATGACCCTGGCGCAGGAGACGCCGATCCTGCTGCTCGACGAACCCACCAGCATGCTCGATCTGGGGCATCAGGTCGATGTGCTGGACCGGGTGCGCGCACTGGCCTCGAATGGGCGCGCGGTGGTGATCGTGCTGCACGACCTGGCTGCGGCGGCGCGCTATGCCGACACCTTGGTGGCCATGCGCGACGGCCGCATCGTCGCCGCCGGTGCGCCGCGCGACGTGGTCACCCCTGGGCTGGTGCGCCAGTTGTATGAGCTGGACGTGGACGTGCTGTCGGCGCCCGGCGACGGTGCCCCGGTGGTGGTGCCGGTCAGGCGTTTTCATTAATCAGAAAAGGAACGGAATGACAAATCAATTCGAAGGCAAGGTCGCGCTGGTCACCGGTGCGGCGCAGGGCATCGGCGCGGCCGTGGCGCGCAAGCTGGCGGCCGGCGGCGCGGCGGTGGCGGTGGTCGATGTCAAGGCTGGAGCGGTCGAGGACATGGCGGCCACGCTGCGCGCCGCAGGCGGCCCAGCCATCGGCATCGCGGTCGATGTGACCGACAGCGCGGCCGTGAACGCGGCGGTGGCGCGCGTGCGGCGCGAACTGGGCGAGATCGATGTGCTGGTCAACGTGGCAGGCATCCTGCGCATGGGGTCCATTCTCGACTACAGCGATGACGACTGGGAGCGGACCTTCGCGGTCAACGCCGGCGGCGTGTTCCGCCTGTGCCGCGCGGTGGCGGCCGGCATGGTGGTGCGCAAGCGCGGCGCCATCGTGACGGTGGCCTCGAATGCGTCCACCGTGCCGCGTATGCAGATGGGCGCGTATGCGGCCTCGAAGGCGGCGTCCACGCAGTTCATGCGCTGTCTGGGGCTGGAACTGGCGCCGCATGGGATTCGCTGCAATGTGGTGTCGCCCGGATCGACCGATACCGAGATGCAGCGCCAGTTGTGGAATGGGGCTGACGGGTCGCAGGGCGTTATCGGTGGTTCGCTGGAGTCGTTCCGGCTGGGGATTCCGCTAAAGCGGATCGCGACGCCGGACGATATTGCCGACGCGGTGCTGTATCTGGCGTCGGACAGCGCGCGCCACATCACCATGCATGATTTGAGGATCGATGGCGGGGCTACCCTGGGAAGTTAAGTGCGGCAGCACCCGTGCGTGTTATCTGGTCCGGGGTTTTGCGTCATCGCCAGCAGTCACGCTGGACAGGACGATGCAACAGTGCCACTGAATGCGGGGACTAACGAGAATTTCCCGGCGATGAAATCCATGAACACGCTGACACGCCGTGGCATGAGGCGATTTGCCACATACAGAATATGAATCGGCACCGGTGGCGGCACATGCTCGCGCAGCAGAAGGCGCAAGCTGCCGTCGCGTAATCCAGCCTCGAACAGCCACTGCGGCCCATAAGCGATGCCAAGACCGGCTGCGACCAGTTCGCGCACGGCATCGGGCGAATTGACACTCACCCGGCCCGATACCGGGACTTCGGCAGTCCGGAAACGCCAGCTATTGCCCGATGAGAGAAACGTGTAGGGCAGACAGTCGTGGCCGCGCAAATCGTCAGGGGTTTCCGGGTAGCCGCGCGCAGCGATGTATCCCTCGCTTGCAACACAGACCCGCTCGAATTGGCCGATGCGGCGCGCGCGCAATGCGCTGTCTTCAAGATGGCCGATGCGAATTGCCAGCTCGGTGCTTTCATCGACCAGATTGACGTAGCCATCGTTGAGCTGGAGATCAAGCGTGACTGCCGGATAGCGCCGAAGAAACTCCAGGACGTGGGGCAATACGAACGCATGCGTCAGTGCGGTGGGGCAAGCAACACGCAATAGGCCTGATGGCTCCACGTTGTCGCGAAGCGCCGTTTCCGATTCCGCCACGGCGGTCAGAATACGCCTCACCTCCGCGTAATAGCGCTCGCCTTCCGGCGTGAGGCTGAGCTTGCGCGTGGAACGATGCAGAAGCCGGATTTGCAGATGCTCTTCCAACGCCGCCACATACCGGCTGACGTTGGGTTGACTCAGCCCAAGGTCGCGCCCGGCAGCAGACAGGCTTCCCATCTCTACCGTGCGGGCAAAACATGTCATCAGCAAGAAGCGGTCCATCGTTCATTCATGCACTGAAAGCATGAATTATATACAAATACAGCCACTTATCGATTCCTGTAAAGAGGTCCATCCTGACGGTCGAGATGCAGCGGAGGCGCTTGCGTCCATGTCAACGAACCAAACAAAGGATGTCAATGTCTCGCTTACAAGGAAAACGTACCCTGATTACTGGCGGTACCAGCGGTATCGGTCTTGAAACAGCCAAGCAATTCCTGGCAGAAGGCGCGCGCGTTGTCGTTACCGGCGTCAACCCCGATTCCATCGAAAAAGCACAATCCGAGCTGGGGTCCGACGTGCTGGTGTTACGTGCCGACTCTGCCAGCGTGGCGGCACAGCAAGAACTGGCGCAAGCGGTCAAGGATCATTACGGCCAGCTCGACGTCGCCTTCCTCAACGCTGGCGTGTCGGTCTGGATGCCGATCGAAGAATGGACGGAAGAGCTGTTCGACCGCTCATTCGATATCAACGTCAAGGGGCCGTATTTCCTGATCCAGTCGCTGTTGCCGGTGTTTGCCAATCCTGCTTCGGTGGTGTTGAACACCTCCGTCAACGCACACGTGGGCATGGCGCGCTCGTCGGTCTACGCCGCGACCAAGGCAGCCTTCCTGAATCTGTCCAAGACACTGTCGAGCGAATTGCTGGGGCGCGGCATTCGATTCAACGCGGTCAGCCCTGGCCCGGTGGACACCCCGCTGTACGATAAACTCGGCATCCCTGCCGCCTACCGCGATCAGCTCAACAAGGAAATCACCGCGAGCATTCCGTTCGGCCGTTTCGGCACGCCGGAAGAAGTGGCCAAGGCGGTGTTGTACTTTGCGTCGGACGAGTCCACATGGACATTGGGTTCCGAAATCGTGGTCGATGGCGGCCGAATGCTCAACGGCTAAAGGCCGATGCTTCCCCGATCGGGCACAGGAGCGTCGGCGTGCACGATGCGCGTCCTCTATATTGAGGATCGATGGCGGGGCTAAGTCGGGAAGTGCGCTGAAGCAGAATCCGGGAGAAGATCGTCTGTTTTTGCGCCGCAGACGATGCATCGGCATTGGGTCGCGGAACAACTGACACATATTTTCCACGCATTATTTCGGTAATGCTCGCGGGTACGTCCATCCCAACCGCTATTGCATTCAGGGCAGATACCGAATGACCGGACTACCTCCTTGTTTCTGCACGGCTCACTACAGTACAGCGCTACAAGTTCAGACAACATAACCGGACCTAAAAGGGAGTAATGGGTGGTGCGCACCGCAGTGGGAATCGTTACGCCGATGACTGCGGGTTGATGGCCGCGCTGTCATTTCGTCCGGCACGTCCATCTGCACTGCCTGCACTATCGTGCGGCATGTTCTGGCAGAGCTGCACGGGATCAAAAAATCCCCTTCAATGTTTAAGCCAGCATGTTTTCCTAATTCAGGGCAACCAGGATCAGCCTCCGTATTTGCAACGAAGGGCTCCTGTTCGCAGCACAGGGCATGTAAGCACTTATTGCCAGGATGAAAATCCGAGACCCTCGTAGCTGTCAGGGTTCGCGCCAACCTTGAAAGCCTTTTCGATCCACGCCGACGCTTCCCCTATCGTTATTAGCGCAGTAAACGAGCCCGCGCGATCAGGTACCGGAAAGTCGGCGTGCACAATGCGCAAATGTCGCGCATCCTCTACATGGTCTGGTATGCCGTCGACAAAGCAGAACTGGATGGTGCGGTCCTGCTCGTCAATCAAGCCAAAAAAGTTGCCTTCAACTGCCCTGCCATCCGCCCATGTATCGAGCGCTTCATTGAGTGTCAATGCGCGCGCTTCCGATTCATCAACAATTTCATGCAGGTCCTGCCAGAATGCCTTCATTGTGTCAGCCATATTATCCTTTCCGATGAGAGACGCCGGGCGCATCGTTCTGCGCAGAGATAGACGTACAATGCCACTCGAATTCGGCAATACCGTCGATCACTTTTTGATTCGACGCATGGCCTGCGCTCTTGCCGACCATGTGTCGGAGTATCAGCGGAACTTGTAGCGTTCGCCCGTCTTCAGATCCAGCGCATACTTCACGCCATTCTCCGTCACCGGCACTTCATCGGGCGGCTCGTCGCCCGCCAGCGCGCCTTCGACGAACGGCAATCCTTCGCCCTTGCGCACCAGTTCATCGGCGCGCTCGTACACATTGCGGCAGCCGGTCTCCGCGATCAGGGTCTGCACGATCGGCACCTTCCACGCATCGACGCCGGCGGCCTGGAATTCGCAGATCAGATAACCGTCTTTGCCGCCATACTGCTCGACCAGCAAACCCGGCAAACTATCCGCCTCGGCATTGACCAGCTTGACCACCTGGTCCGGACGCGCCTTTTTCGCCGCCGCCGCGCTTTTCGCCAGCGCCGCTTTTACACGCCGCTTGATCAGCGCATGGTCGACCGGCTCGCCTTCGTCGAAGGTCCACACGCGCGCGCGGATCTGCGACTTCGAATTGTAGGCCGCGCGCGCCAGGAATTTGGTCGACGACGACTGCACAATGGCCGTGCCGCCCGCCTTCATTTTTTCGTTCGGCTTGCCGTCGACTTTGTCGATCGCGGACGCGTAAATCCAGGGCTCGCCGGCGAGCAGGCTCTTTTCCTTGCCCTGTTTGATGGTGATGATCAGCATGTGGTTCCAGTGAAAATGCATTGCAATACCGAATGATACCGCCTGCCGCCCCATTTAGAGCCCCTCCTCTACCCCGCAAAGATTTTTCTTGCGCCTAGACCGATCAGTCTATAGGATGAATTGCATGAAACCAAGCGATGCCAAACAGCGCCTGATCGGCGCCATGATCGACGCCCTGCAACGCCGTGGCCTGCACGGCAGCGGCCTGACCGAACTGCTGGCCGCCGCCGACGCGCCCAAAGGCGTGCTCTACCATCATTTCCCGGGCGGCAAGACTGAACTGGCGGTGGCCGCCATCGAAGCGACCATCGCGCGCCTGTGCGACAGCATGGAAGCGAGCATGGCCGCGAGCGGCGATCCGGGCGCCGCGCTGATGATCTGGATTAACGGCGCCCAGAAGCGGCTCGACGCCAGCCACTACGAACGCGGCTGCCCGCTGGCCACCATCGCCCTCGAAACCACCGCCGACGATGTCGCCATCCGCGCAGCGCTGGCCAAGGGCTTCGCCGCGCTGCGCGAACGCATCGCCAACAGCCTGACCCAGGCCGGCTACGACGCCGCCGGCGCCCACGCCACCGCCGCCTTGCTGCTGGCCGCCTACGAAGGCGGTCTGCTGCAGGCGCGCGTGGCCGGCACGCCGGAACCGATGGCGCTGGTCAGCGCCGCCCTGCTCACCTATCTGAAACTGCAGCGCCCCAAGGAGCCCGATCATGAGTAAGCCAGTCGATGCCGAATCCCTGACCCTGACCACCGCCGACGGCTACCCGATCGCGGCGCTGCGCTACCCCGCCACCGGGGCCACGCGCGGGCATCTGGTGGTGGCCGGCGCCACCGGTGTGCCGCAGGGCTTTTACCGGCGCTTCGCCAAATACGCCAGCAGTTGCGGCTACACCGTGATGACGCTCGATTATCGCGGCATCGGCCTGTCCAGGCCAGCCTCGCTCAAGGGCTTTCGCATGGATTACCTGGACTGGGGCCGCCAGGACCTGGCCGCCGCCGTCGACGCCATGAGCGTGCCCGGACTGCCCTTGTATATGGTCGGCCACTCCTACGGCGGCCACGCCTTCGGCCTCTTGCCCAACCACGACAAGGTCGACGGCCTGTACACCTTCGCCACCGGCGCCGGCTGGCACGGCTGGATGCCGCCGGCCGAGCGCCTGCGGGTGCTGCTCATGTGGCGCGTGGTCGGCCCGGTCATCGTCCGCATCAAGGGCTACCTGGCCTGGAACTGGCTGGGGATGGGGGAAGACCTGCCGATCGATGTGTACCGCCAGTGGAAGCGCTGGTGCACCTTTCCGCGCTATTTTTTCCAGGACCCGCACATGACCCACATCGCCGCGTCCTACGAGAGCGTGCGCAGCCCGATCATGGCCTGCAACGCGCTCGACGACCTGTGGGCGCGCCCGCCCTCGCGCAACGCCTTCATGTCGGCTTACCGCAACGCCGCCTGGCAGTCGACCGACATCGACCCGCGCCAGGCCGGCTTGGGGCCGATCGGCCACATGGGCTATTTCAAGGCCCACTGTCAACCCTTGTGGGAAGGGGCGCTCGGCTGGCTGGAACAGCACGGACGGATTCGCCCGGCCGCTTCGTCGCGCTAGATTGCGGCCTGTCCGGCGCGCGCTGCAGTCTGTCGCAAACGGCGCGCGGCGCGATCAACGCTTGCCTAGTATGCTGGTCAGGAGCCCGTCCATCCACCTATCCAGAGGAAGCCGCCATGACCCGAGCAAAAACACCCCGTTTCCCACTGCGCTACCTCGTCCTGGCGGCCGCCCTCGCGTGCGCGCTGCCCGCCACGCAGGCGGCCGGCGACTGGTTCAGCGGCGAGCGCGTCGAGGGCAGCAACATCCTGAAACGCGAAACACGCGCGCTGGGCCGCTTTAACGGCGTGGCGCTGAGCCTTCCGGCCAAGCTGGAAGTGCGCATCGGCGACACCGAAAGCATCACCATCGAAACCGACGGCAACCTGATGCCGCTGATCGACACCGTGATCGAAGACGGCACGCTCAAAGTACGCCCCAACAAACGCAACCTGCACCTCATGACCCGCAACATGAAGATCGTGGTGCAGGCCAAAAGTATCGACCACCTGTCGATGGGCGGCGCGGGCAGCATCAGTGCGGACGCCGTGCGCGGCGACAAGGTCAGCATCAACGTCGGCGGATCGGGCAGCGTCTTCATCAAGAACATCGAGGCCGACAACGCCGTCATCGCCGTTGGCGGCAGCGGCAGCCTGTCGGGCAGCGCCGGGTCGCTGAACAAGGCATCAATCTCGATCGGCGGCTCGGGCGACGTCGACCTGGGCAAGGTCAAGGCGCGTGACGCCAACCTCAGCGTGGCCGGTTCCGGCGAGGCGACCGTGTGGGCCAGCACCAGACTCCATGCGTCGATTGCCGGTTCGGGCAACGTGAACTACTACGGCGACCCGACGGTGAGCAAGTCGATCGCCGGCTCCGGCAACACGCGCCGCCTGGGCGACGCGCCGCGCTGAGCGCTCACAGGTCGAAGCGCAGTTCCGCCACGGCGGTGCGCTGGGTGTACGGGTGGAAGGCCCAGTAGCGCGCATTGTTCACGTTGTCGATCCCGAGCGCCGCGCTCCACTGCTTGTTGATCTTGTAGCGCACGCGCAGGTCGGCCACCAGATAGCTTGATACCCCCATGTAGGTGGCGCCGTTCGGATCGGTGTTATCCAGGGTGCCGTATTGCTTGCCGCTGTAGCGCACCCCCACGCTGCCGGCCCAGTCCTGGCCCAGATGGTACGTCGTGAGCAGGTTGGCGCGCCATTGCGGCACGCGCGGCTGGCGTTTGCCGACGCTGGCCGCAAAGCCGCGGTTCTGCGCGATGCTCGAATCGGCGTAGGTCAGGCTGCTGTTGATGGTCAGGCCATGCACCATCACATCGTCGCCCTGCCATGCCATTTCCACGCCGTTGGTGCGGATCTTGTCGACGTTCTGCACCGTGTTCACCAGGTTGGTCAGCGGTTGCGAGTACAGGGCGTCGCGCGTGGTTTCGTGGAACAGGGTGGCGCGCAGCGAGGTGTCGCTTGTCATCCGTTCGGCCGTCAGTTCGCCCGTCCAGGAGCGTTCGGCGCGCAGGTTCGGGTCGCGGTTGACGATCTGCTGGTCCACGATCGAACCCTGGAACAGTTCCGCCGCGGTCGGGTTGCGTACCGCGCGCCCGGCCGATGCCTTCAACGCCCATTTGTCCGTGGCCTGCCACGCCAGCGCCGCTTTCGGCGACCAGCTCGTTTCGCCGCGCTCGCCGAACGGCAGCGGCGCCACCGAGGCGGCGTTCGATACTTCGCCGCCGTACGCGCTCCAGCGCTCGAGGCGCATGCCGAGGGTGGTCTTCCACTGCGGCGCAAAGCGCCAGGTGTCCTGCGCGTACAGGCTGCGCAGGCGCGTGTTGCCGTTGAACGTGGACACGGTGGCGCCATCGCCCGCGCCGATCCAGTCGCTGCTTGAAAACACGCGCGTGCGCAGGGCAGCAGTGTCGCTCTGCACGCCCATGTCGACGATGTGGGCCGCAATCGGGCGCCAGATGCCCTTGAGCGCCAGCGTGGTCCAGCCGCTGCCGCCCATGTCCGTCACGTTGCCGCGCCCCGTCTGGCCGATGCCGGCCACCGGCACCACCGGTGTGCGCACCAGGTCCCTGGCGTAGTCGTATTTGCTGGCCGCGACTTCCCAGTCCCACACACCCTTGCTGTGCTGCTTGAGCGAGAAGCCGTGCATCAGGTGTTCCAGTTTGCCGATGCTCGGCGCCAGGTCCGAGGCCTTGAGCTCATAGCGCTTGCCGCCCATGTTGATGAAACCATTGGCATCGCCACGGACTACCTGCGCGCCGTTGGCGTCGCGCAGATAGGTGTCGGCGGCGCGATGGGCGTCGTTGTCCCACCAGCCCAGCGTGTAGCTGGCGCGCAGCACCGGCGTCACGTCGTAGGCCAGCTTGATCTTGGCGTGATCCTGCACGGTGTGCGACTGGCCGCTGGCGCCGATGATCAGCCAGTCCTTGTTGGCCGAATTCTTGTCCGGCACGGCGCCGCTGACCGGCAGGCCGGCGGCGCTGTTCACGCCCGTTGACACCAGCTTGTTGGCGAACGCGATCGGCTGGCCTCGGCTGTCGAGGCGCGACACATCGACCCACCACGACCACGCGCCCTGGCGGTTGCCGAGCGAGGCGCTGCCCTGCCCTCCGCCGAAGCGGTCGTCGGTAGCGTACTGGCGATAGCGCTGGCTGAAAGCGGACAGCTTCACATGCGCTTCCAGGCGGGTCGGCATGCGGGTCTGGAAGTCGACCACGGCGCCAGCCGAATTGCCCGGATACGCCGCCGAGAATGGCCCATAGAGCACATCGACGCGCTCGATTTCCTCGGGCGAGACCATGCCCCAGCGCGGGGTGAAGGTGGCGCCGTTACCGAGCAGGTTGGAGAGCAGAATGCCGTCGGCGTACACCAGCGAACGCGCGCTGTTGCCGGTGCCGGAGGCGCGGCTGGCCAGCACCGCGTGGTCGTAGTCGCCGATATAGCGCTTGCGCACATTCAGGCTGGGGAAGTATTTGAGGGCGTCTTCGCTGTCGGTGGCGTTGATGCGCTGTTCCACCTGGGCGCCGCTGATCGATTCGATCGTGGTCGGAATCTGGGTCGGGAGCGAACTGGGACGGCCGCCGTTGACGGTGACCACCGGCAGTTTGTCGGGCGTGTGGGTGGCCTGCGCCACGCTGGCGGTACAGGCGAGCAGGATCCCCAGCGCCGGGGCACTGGTAAAAAATGGTTTCATGACGAGCCCTTAGTCTTACTGTGTCATAAAAGCATTGTAAACTATTAGCCCTTGTGTATACTGAAACCTTCCATGACGATGGGGGTGAAGATGGACAATTTGGCAGATCTGGACGAGTATCTCGAACACCTTTGCACTGC
>NZ_WHJH01000416.1 GCF_011682145.1 Massilia mucilaginosa | reverse complement strand
CTTTAACAATCTGGAAGAAGTAAAGTTTTAATCGTTTGGCCGACAGGCCAGACGATGGGTAGTGATTGTATGTATCAAAACAAAGCAACAACGCTGTACTTTCTTATCTCTGTAACGCTCTTTGTTCCTCGGAACAGAGGCTAACGTTATAGGGACAAGCGAATAAGTGCACATGGTGGATGCCTTGGCGATTACAGGCGA
>NZ_WHJH01000415.1 GCF_011682145.1 Massilia mucilaginosa | reverse complement strand
ACGACGGCAATCCGGCGTTCTTCTACAAGAACAAGGGCGAAGGCAAGGCCGAAGCCAAGCAGCGCCTGGAAGTGCTGGAATGGCAGGCCAAGATTTTCACCGGCACGTCGGATTGCCGCGGCTTTGCGTCGGGTCACACCTTCAAGCTGACCGAGCACCACTGGTTCGAGCAGGGCGGCGGCGACAACGACTTCCTGGTGCTGTCGG
>NZ_WHJH01000414.1 GCF_011682145.1 Massilia mucilaginosa | reverse complement strand
ACGTGGTACCCAATGCGGTGCGTCTGTTCGATGAATTTACTTACAAGGCGCGCTCGTGGCCGAAGGCCTGGCGCGTGCTTCTCAAGGCCGAGGTCATGGCGCTTGGCGAGAACACGCGCTTCATCGTGACCTCGCTGCCAGGACTCGATGCCGGCATGTTGTACGAAGATATTTATTGCGCGCGCGGTCAGGCCGAAAATTACATCA
>NZ_WHJH01000413.1 GCF_011682145.1 Massilia mucilaginosa | reverse complement strand
GCGTAATCGCCGGTCGCGATGCCGGCAGTTGCGTTTTTTGATGTCAGACCGAGCCGCTTCCCGCCCGTTTTATGAGCGCTGAGCCTCGTTTTGTGCAGTCCGGACGGACTGCGGGCGTCAGAACGCCTCGACCCTGGCCTCCTTCAAGTAGACCAGGCGCCGCAAATTGTAAGCGGCGACCTTCCAATTGAGCTGCAACGTGGCGCGCGC
>NZ_WHJH01000412.1 GCF_011682145.1 Massilia mucilaginosa | reverse complement strand
GCCTGAGCTTCCAGCGCTTTGTCGGACTGCGTTCCAGTAGTCAGATACCGGACCGGACAACGATCCGGACGTTCAAGGAGCGCTTGCTCAAGGCCGGTGCCAGCGAGAGTATCTTTGACGCCGTCAACCGCCAGCTTTCCAGGCATGGCTACATTGCGCGTGGCGGCCAGATGGTCGACGCGAGCATCGTGCAGGCGCCGAAGCAATCGAT
>NZ_WHJH01000411.1 GCF_011682145.1 Massilia mucilaginosa | reverse complement strand
GCGACCTTCCAATTGAGCTGCAACGTGGCGCGCGCCAGTCCGATCGTGCGCAGGCCCTTGCCGCCCATCTCGGCCAGGCCGGCAAACACATGCTCGATCCGGGCGCGGGTCTTGGCGATGCGCGTATTGCGCCGCTTTTGGGTTTCCGAAATTGGCTTGTCCTTGCTTCCTTTGCGCTGGATGTGCATGCGCCATCCCTGCTGTGTCAACCTGTC
>NZ_WHJH01000410.1 GCF_011682145.1 Massilia mucilaginosa | reverse complement strand
CATTTTGTGCAGTCCGGACGGACTGCGGGCGTCAGAACGCCTCGACCCTGGCCTCCTTCAAGTAGACCAGGCGCCGCAAATTGTAAGCAGCGACCTTCCAATTGAGCTGCAACGTGGCGCGCGCCAGTCCGATCGTGCGCAGGCCCTTGCCGCCCATCTCGGCCAGGCCGGCAAACACATGCTCGATCCGGGCGCGGGTCTTGGCGATGCGCGTAT
>NZ_WHJH01000040.1 GCF_011682145.1 Massilia mucilaginosa | reverse complement strand
ATCGCGGCAACGTGCTTCTCCCAAAAAACGGTCGTGTTTTCCATGCTTGCTCCGGTATCAAATCGAAGTAGCAAGAATGCGGAAATTCGGATTAGCCAGCAAGTCTGGGGTTTATGGAGCGCTTACGGTTGAACAACGGTATGACCCAGCAGCGCCCCGGGAAGTGCGATCACGCGTGACTGCGCTGACGCAGAGGGAGGCGCCGGTGCTGGGGTTTCCTTACTGAAATGTGCGACAACAATCTGGCTGAGCTTGTAGGCTGCGGCTTTCGGTCGGCTTGCCGCCAGCCGACCATCGCATTGTAAGGAGACCCCATTTGGATATGCGCACCTTTACCGCCCCGCTGGCGGGAATCGATCCCGGCAACTGGCTGCTTGCGGCTGGCGTCGCCGTGGGCAGCTATGTGATCCTGCACGGCGCCGTGGTGCTGTTCCGCCGTCACCTGGCCAAATTGAGCGAGCAGGGCAGGGCCGACCGGCCCGCCGCCGAATTGCTCAAGGCCACCCTGGCGCGCACCAGCAAGCTGGCGCTGATGATCACCGCGCTGCTGCTGGGGCTGACCGTGCTCGAGCTCGGGGCGCCATGGTCCGACCGCGTGCGCCACCTGTGGTTCATTACCCTTGGCGCGCAGCTGGCCCTGTATCTCGACCGTGCGCTCAGCGTGGGCGCGCAGCGCTACTTCCGCAGCCGCGCCAGCGCGCCGGACGCGCCCGCCACAGTGGCCAACACGCTGATGGTCTGGGTGCTGAAAACCGTGCTGTGGGTGGTGTTTTTCCTGGCCGTGCTGTCGAACGTGGGCATCGATGTCTCGACCCTGGTGGCCAGCCTGGGCATCGGCGGGATTGCCGTCGCGCTGGCGGTGCAAAATGTGCTGGGCGACCTGTTCGCCTCGCTGTCGATCGCCGTTGACAAGCCGTTTGAAGTGGGCGACGCGATCAGCGTCGCCGGGTTTTCCGGCAATGTCGAACACGTGGGTCTGAAGACCACCCGCATCCGCTCCGACAGCGGCGAGCAGATTGTGATCGCCAACGCCGAGCTGCTGAAAAACACCTTGCGCAACTTCAAGCGCATGTCGACCCGGCGCGTGCAGTTTTCGCTGCGCGCCAATCCGTCGACCACCAGAGCGCAGGCGGCCCAGGTACCGGCCGTGCTGCGCGCGATCATCGAACGCCAGGAAGGCGTGCGCTACGACCGCGTGCACTTGAAAAGCGTGACCCAGGAGGCGCTCGAGTTCGATGTGGTGTTCCATGTGCTCGATCCTTCCTACGGTCGCTACATGGATATCCAGCAGGCCATTTTGCTCGACGCCATGGAGGCCTGCGAGGAGCTGGGCGTGTCCACGGTCGGGGCGTCGCGCCATGTGCTGATCGAACGGGTGGCGCGTCCCGACAGTGCGCGGCCGGCCGCGTCCGCCAAGCCGGCGGCGCTGCACAACGTCGTATTGACGCGCAAGCAGCCGTCCTGAATAGTCTTTTGCGGCGGTAACGAAATGGCATCGAATGGCGTTTCCGCGCACAATGTCTGCAAGGAGGAACGTGCCATATGGATACCGCAGTCAGATTTCCCACCACGCCCAAGGCGGTGAAAGCGCATGCGCTCAAGCTCGCGCCGCGCATGAACGTCGAGAAAGCCTTTCAGGCGATCATGCGCAATTGCCTGGACCAGGTCGAGGCCAACGAAACCGGGGTCATCAAGTATCACGATGTCGAGAGCCTGCACCAGATGCGGGTCGGCCTGCGCCGCCTGCGCGCGGCGCTCGGCATGTTTGATGACGTGCTCAGCCTGCCCGTGGCGCTGCGCCAGGAGCTCGACTGGCTGGTGGCGCAACTGGGACCGGCGCGCGACTGGGATGTGCTGGCCGGCTCGACCTTGCCGGCGATCAGCGCCAGCGTTGACGCGCTGGCGCCGCTGGTGCCGGTGCAACTGGCCGCCGCCGACAGGGCCAACGCGCTGCATGCCGTGGCTGCGGAGGCGGTAGGATCCGAGCGCTACCAGGACCTGGTCGGCCACCTGGAGCGCTGGCTGGACGAGCGCGGCTGGCGCGCCATGCAGTTGCCGGCGGACCGGGCGCGGCTCAAGATGCGCATCGCCGACTTTGCCAAAGGCATTCTCGAAAAGGACCAGCAGCGCCTGCTCAAGCGTGGCCGCAAACTGAAGCATGCCGATCCCGAGGCGCGCCACCGGGTCCGCATCGCCGCCAAGAAAACCCGCTACGCCGCCGAATTTTTTGCATCGCTGTATCCGCAGAAAACCGTGCGCCCGTACGTCAGGGCGCTGGCCGGCTTGCAGGATGAACTCGGCTTGATGAACGATGCCAGCGTGGCCGGCGGCCTGCTGGCGCAGTTAAGCGAGGCCGATGCCGGTCTCAAGGTTGGCACCGCCTTCGTGCGCGGCTACCTGGCCGGGCGCGCCGGGCAGGGTGGCGGCAAGTTGCGCAAGCTGTGGAAGCGCTTTGTGCCTTTGCGCGCCCCGCATTGACGGGGCGATGCGGCGCGCTGCCGGGCTGGCGGCATGACGCTCCACGCTCAATGCGGAGATGGCACCGATGATTGAGGTGTGGAGCGCGTGCGACTTGGTGTTGCTGGTCCTGCGCCAGCGCTTGCCCTCAGTCATGTCCTTGATCCCATCCATCTGCGAGCGGGCCGTTTCGCGATTGACGTCGGCTGGGCGGCGCGCCATCCTGACTGCGAGATGAACCAGCGGCGCGGCCAGCGCAAGGCAGCGCATGCCGCCGCACTGCCATCGCCCGCCTTGTTTTGCCGTCTTCCGGCGCTGCAATCCGGGTGCCTCGGCGAGCTTTTCCCGACCCACATTGAAGAATCTTCTGACAAGTGGATTCACGCTTTGTCCGACTGGCGGCGCGACCCGTGAAATTTTCACCGGACTCGACCGGTATGCCTGCCGTGTGGGTCTATCTCCATTTCGAGGACGATTATGATCCGAGCGATGCCAAGATCAACCGTCTGCGCAAGGTGAGCAGCGCCATATCCCAGAAACTACTTGCCATGGAGCTCGATAGTTGGCCCTATGTCAAGCTTGTTACTGACTGACAGTGTCGCTCCACGCAGACTTGTTGGAACAGGCGTTCGCCTTGGCGAGCTTAGAGCGCGGCAAACCCAAACAAGCCAGTCTGCGTCGGGCGATGTCGTGTGCCTATTACGCGCCTTTTCACATGCTGGTCAGCGAAGGGGCGGCGCTGATTGGGTCGAAGCTCGGCAAGGAACCACGTATCAGGATCCGGCGTGCGTTTGTTCATGCCGATATGAAAGCTGTCTGCGCTTCTTACGCGGGTCCACCAACCCGCTTCCCGCCCCAAGTGGCGCCTCTGCTGACTTTTCCGCTTGATCCGGATCTGCAAGCCTTGGCCACGTTGTTTCTCAAGCTACAGGAAGAGCGCCATGCGGCGGACTACGACGTCGCCTGCGTTTTCAACAGAACCGAGGTGTTGACATATATGTCAACCTTGAACGCCATGTTCGTCAGCTGGGCCAGGGTCCGCGCCAGCGCGAACGCTAAAATTTTCCTGTTCGACCTGTTGTTGAGGAAATCGTGGAGCCGCCAATAGAGCGCCAGGCGCATCAACAAGGAAGACCAGCTCCTGTTGCGCATGACGTCGGTGCAGGAATTGCTCTCCAGATGATTGAACGGACGAACAAACCGTTCTCCGGGAGTATCGATTGAGACAGGCTGGATAAGACAGGCGGGGGCGGGCAGGCTGAAACAATGGTCCCTCCGACAAGAATCGAACTTGTATCCCACGCTTAGGAGGCATGTGCACTATCCATTGTGCTACGGAGAGGACGCTGTGATTCGGCGATCGGCGCCCGCCTTGGCCGGCCCGGTGTCGTGAATCGACCGCAATTATAGCCGAGGTTTGCACCCTAAATGGCGGCAAATTGGGTACTAGCTGTCCCAAGTCGGTACAATGCGTGCTTCATTCATTCATCCGGCCGGTTTTCCGGCCTGCGCACTCATCCTCTATGGCTGTCATATCTCTCTCGTCGGCGCAACTTGCGTTCGGCCACGTCGCGTTGCTCGATCACGCGGAATTTTCCCTTGAAACCACCGAGCGCGTCGGCCTGATCGGGCGTAACGGCACCGGCAAGTCCTCGCTGCTGAAAACCATCTCGGGCAAATTCAAGCTCGACGACGGCTTGTTGGTCATGCAACAAGGCATCAAAATCGCCTATGTCGAGCAGGAGCCGACTTTCGACCCGTCCATGTCGGTGTTTGACGCGGTCGCCGCCGGCATGGGTGGCCAGGCCGCCATGCTGGCCGAATACGAAGAACTGACCGGCAAGTTCGGCCAGGGCGACGATGATGCGCTGATGGAACGCATGCACGAACTGCAAGTGCAGCTCGATGCAACCGATGGCTGGAGCATGCAGAACAAGGTCGACACCACCCTCGACCGTCTCAGCCTGGCCGGCGAATCGCTGATGGGCACCTTGTCGGGCGGGATGCAAAAGCGCGTGGCCCTGGCCGTGGCGCTGGTCTCCGCGCCCGACGTGCTGCTGCTCGACGAGCCGACCAATCACCTCGACTTCCGCTCGATCCTGTGGCTGGAAAGCCTGTTGCGCGACTTCAAGGGCTCGGTCCTGTTCATCACCCACGATCGTAGTTTCCTCGATAACGTGGCCACCCGCATCATCGAACTCGACCGCGGCAAGCTGCTGTCCTATCCGGGCAATTTCACCGCCTACCAGACGCGCAAGGCCGAACAGCTCGAAATCGAAGAGGTCGAAGCGGCCAAGTTCGACAAGTTCCTGGCCCAGGAAGAAGTCTGGATCCGCAAGGGCGTCAAGGCGCGCCGCGTGCGCGACGAAGGCCGCGTGCGCCGCCTGGAAGCGCTGCGCCTGCTGCGCGCCGCCCGCCGCGACCAGCAAGGCCAGGTCAAGCTCGAAGTCTCTTCGGGCGAGCGCTCCGGCAAGATCGTGGCGGACCTGGAAAACGTCAACAAGTCGTATGGCGACAAAGTCATCGTCAAGGACTTCAGCGGCACCATCTTGCGCGGCGACAAGGTCGGCCTGATCGGCGCCAACGGCGCCGGCAAGACCACCCTGCTGAAAATGATCCTCGGCGAAGAACAGGCCGACAGCGGCTCGGTCCGCCTCGGCACCAAGCTGCAGGTCGCGTACTTCGACCAGATGCGCGCCCAGCTCAACGAGGAAGCGAACTTGATGGAAACCATCGCCCCGGGCAGCGACTGGGTTGAGGTCAACGGCGCGCGCAAGCACGTCATGACCTACCTGAACGATTTCCTGTTCGCGCCGGAACGCGCCCGTTCGCCGGTCAAGTCGCTCTCCGGCGGCGAACGCAACCGCCTGCTGCTGGCGCGCCTGTTCGCCAAGCCGGCCAACTGCCTGGTGCTCGATGAGCCGACCAACGATCTGGACATCGATACCCTCGAATTGCTCGAAGAGTTGTTGGAAGACTACACCGGCACCGTGTTCCTGGTCAGCCACGACCGTACTTTCCTCGACAATGTCGTCACCCAGGTGATCGTCGCCGAAGGCGAGGGCAACTGGCGCGAGTTCGTCGGCGGCTACACCGACTGGGAACGGGTCAAAGCACAAGCGCCGGCCCCGGCAGCCAAGGCGCCTGTTAAAAATCCTACAACAACTCCTAGCCTTCCTGTTGCCAAAAAGGTAAAATTAAGTAACAAGGAACAGCGCGAGCTCGATGAGCTGCCATTATTGATAGCCAGCCTGGAGGACGAGCAATCGGCCATCACGCAGCAACTCAATGCACCGGACTTTTACAGGACCAACCCAGCCGACGCCAAGCGCCTCAATGCGCGCTTCGCCGACATCGATCAGCTTCTGAGCGATGCGCTGGAAAAGTGGGAACTGATCGAAGCCCGTTCAAAGGGATGATCACCAACGCATAAAACAGGAGCAGGCAATCCGCCTGGCAGATGAAGAACCATGTCCGAACGCAATGAACAACACGACCTGACGGCGCTTGCCGCTGCCAACGTTCCGATGTTCAGCCGCGCGGCATGGGTCCGCATCCTGCCTTTCCTGGTTTATATCTTCTTCATCATCGCGGTCGATCTCCTGGCCCGCCTGGGCATCGAGCTCCAGGCGCTGCGCTGGATCTACGCGCTCAAGATCGGCGCCGTGCTGGCCACCCTGGCCTGGTTCTGGCGCGACTACACCGAATTGCACCGCTGGGACCTGGGCATGCCGGCCACTGCCGTCGCCGTCGTCACCGGGGTGGTGGTGCTGGTGCTGTGGGTCAGCCTGAACGCCAGCTGGATGGTGATCGGCGCGCCCGACGGCTTCAATCCCATCACCGGCGGCCGGATCGACTGGCTGATGGTGGCCGTGCGCATCGCCGGGGCCGCCCTGGTCGTTCCCGTCATGGAAGAACTGTTCTGGCGCTCCTTTCTGATGCGCTGGATCGATTCCGATCGCTTCCAATTGCTTGATCCAGCGCAAATAAGCCTCAAAAGTTTTGTGATCGGGGTGGTGCTGTTTGGATTTGAGCATAACCTGTGGCTGGCCGGGATGGTCGCCGGTGCCGCCTATTCGCTGTTGTACATGAAACAACGAAGCCTGTGGTCCTCGATCCTCGCGCACGCCGTTACCAACGGCCTTCTCGGGGTGTGGATTGTGCGAACAGGAAATTGGACATACTGGTAATATCTCGCCCATTCGATCCGACTTGAACAAAGACTAACAAATGCCTTCATCCTTGCCATCCTCTCAGCACAGTGCGCAAGTCGCCTTGCGCGCCGCGACAGCATCGCGCGCCGCAACGCGTACGGTCGCGCGCGCCGTGGCGCTGGCCCTCGCCCTGGGCGCCGGCGGCGGCCAGGCCTGGGCCGGGCCGTCCGATCCGCTGCATGTTTACGGCGGCCTCGGCTATTTTCACGACGACAACCTGTTCCGCCTGGCCGACGAGGCGCCCGGCTACGACAACCAGCGCAGCGATTCGGCGCGCCAGAGCGTGGTCGGGGTCTTGTTCGACAAAACCTGGAGCCGCCAGCGCATCCAGGCCCAGGGCAAGCTGTCCAAGGTGGCGTTTTCGCACTTCAAGCAGCTCGACTACGATGGCAAGGATTTCCAGGGCACCTGGAACTGGCAGCTGGCCAACCATCTCGAAGGCAGCCTCGGCGCGACTTACGCCCAGACCCTGGCGCCGTACACCGATTTCCAGAGCCGCGAGCGCAATCTGCGCGTGCAGCGCCGCCAGTTTGCCGACGCCGCCTGGCGCATGCACCCGAGCTGGCGCATGCGCGCGGCCGCGTCGCGCGACAAATATACCTATGAGCTGAGCGCGCAGCGCTACAACGACCGCACCGAAGACGCGGCCGAAGCCGGCTTCGACTATCTGCCGCGCAGCGGCAGCACCGCCGGCCTGGTGGCGCGCCGCCTCTCCGGCAAGTACCTGAACCAGCGCATCCTCGCCGGGGTGGTGCGCGACGACGATTACAAGCAGGATGAGCTCAAGGCGCGCGTCGTCTGGCGCGCCACCCCGACCACCACGGTGCAGGCGCTGGCCGGCTACGCCAAACGCAAGAATGCGCAGTCGGGTCCGCGCGACGTCAGCGGTTTTAACGGGCGCGTCACGGCCAGCTTCAATCCGCGCCAGAAACTGCGCCTCAACACCGCCGCCTGGCGCGAGTTTTCGGCCATCGAGAATTACTTCTATACCTTCAGCCTGAACCGCGGCGCCAGCGCCGGCGCCAGCTGGGACGCCAGCGCCAAGGTGCGCGTGGACGCCAACATGAGCGTCGAACAGCGCTCCTACGAAGGACGGCTGCTGAATAATTCGCCGGACGACCTGAACGACATGCTGCGCCAGGCAACTGTGGGCGCGACCTGGTCGCCCCTGCAAACAGTGCAATTTTCAACCTCTTTCATCCACCAGGAGCGCAGCGGCGCGCAGTTCCTCGGCAATGGAAGCTTCAAGGCGAACACGGTTTCGGTGAACGCCAATGCGCAGTTCTAAAGGTGCCCATGACGGTCAATGACATCCCCTTAATTTCGTTTTTCCAGCGCGTGCTCGATCCCCTGATCATCATGGGGACCCTGTATGTGTCGTCGATGTACTTCCATGAGCCGTTCACGGGGTATTCGCTGGTATTGATGATTCTCGCGTTCTTCGTGTCCTCGGCAGTCTACCAGCACGTCGATCCTTACCGCACCTGGCGCAGCGGGCGCATGGTCGCCTATGTGCGCGACACCGTGTTCGGCTGGGTGCTGACCGTGTGCGTGCTGCTGTTCCTCGGTTCGGCCAGCGGTTTGTCGGGTTATTACGACAATCAGGTGGTGCTGGCCTGGTTCGTCGCCACCCCTATCGTGATGCTGGTCAGCCACCTGGCGGTGCGGCGCGTCTCCGTCGGTCCCGGCAACAATACCGAGATGCGTTCGGTGGTGGTGATCGGCGCCAACGACGTCGGCCTCAAGTTCGCCGGCATCTGCGAGCGCCACAAGAATCTGTTCATGCAGATGCACGGCTTTTTCGACGACCGCACCGAAGACCGCCATCCGGCCAACCTGCGCCATCCGATGCTGGGCAAAATGGCCGATATCGCCGCCTATGTGCGCGAACACAACATCAAGATGATCTTCATCAGCCAGCCGATTTCGGCCCAGCCGCGCATTCGCAAGCTGCTCGACGAGCTGCAGGACACCACGGCCTCGGTCTACTTCCTGCCCGATATCTATGTGTTCGACCTGATGCAGGCGCGTTTCGACAACGTCGGCGGCATGCCCGTGATCGCCATCTGCGAAACCCCGTTCATGGGCCTGAACAGCATGATCAAGCGCACCAGCGATATCGTGCTCGGCCTGGTCATCCAGCTGATGCTGCTGCCGATCATGCTGGTCATCGCCGCCGCCGTCAAATTCACCTCGCCCGGACCGGTGATCTTCCGCCAGCGCCGCTACGGCCTGTATGGCGAAGAAATCATTGTCTACAAGTTCCGCTCGATGACCGTGACCGAGAATGGCGACACCGTGGTGCAGGCGCGCAAGGGCGACCAGCGCATCACCCGGGTCGGCGCCTTTTTGCGCAAGAGTTCGCTCGACGAACTGCCCCAGTTCTTCAATGTGCTGCAGGGGCGCATGAGCATCGTCGGTCCGCGTCCGCACGCGGTGGCCCACAACGAGCAGTACCGCAAGCTGATCAAGGGCTACATGCTGCGCCACAAGGTCAAGCCCGGCATCACCGGCTGGGCCCAGGTCAACGGCATGCGCGGCGAGACTGAAACGCTGGACAAGATGGAAGCGCGGATCCAGTACGATCTCGACTACCTGCGCAGCTGGTCGCTCTGGCTCGACCTGTGGATCATCGTCAAAACGGTGAAAGTGGTGTTCAGCCGCGAGAACGCGCACTGAGTTGGATTAAGAGAGGCTTAAGCCTCTGCCGCAGTGCAGCAAAGTTGTTTCGCTGTCATCGTTAACGCGCTAAAATGAGCGCCTGCGGACGTGCTCCGGCACAGTCCGCAGGGCATGATGCGGTGCGCAATGGCGGCACCATTTAAACGCATCGATTTGCCGAAATGTGTAATAATCCCGGCAATGTCGTTGTGTATTAATCAAGCTTTATAACAAAAATTCGAGGACTAAATTGAACATCTCCACCCTGGCCATGTCGCCGCCTTCACACAAACGTTTGCTGTGCGCCGCCCTGATGGTTGCGCTCGCCGGACTGGCCGGCTGCGGCAACAAAGACGGCAAGCCCAAAGTGGGGCAGGCCCTGGTCAGCGTCAACGGAGAAGAGATCACCGAATTGCAGCTGAGCGAGGAGCTGATGCTGGCCAACGTGCCGCCGGCCCAGCAGACCGAGGCCAGCAAGAAGCTGGTCGAAGCCCTGATCGACCGCCAGCTGCTGCAGAACGAAGCGGCCAAAGACAAGACCGACCGCGATCCCAAAGTGGTGCAGGCGATCGAACGGGCCAAGGCCCTGATCATCGCCCAGGCCTACATGCAGAAAAAAGTCGGCGCCGTGACCCGTCCGACCCCCGCTGAAGTGAACGACTACTACAGCAAGAACCCGGACTTCTTTGCCAACCGCAAGCAGTTCGACATGAAGCAGCTGGTCATCCAGACCCGCGACCTGAGCGAGGAAGTCAAGACCGTGGCCGAGAACGCCAAGTCGCTGGACGACGTCGCCGTCTGGTTCGACGCCAACAAGGTCAAGTTCATGCGCACCCAGGCGTCGCGCACCACCTCCGACCTGGCGCCGGAAATGTCGGCCAAGCTGAAAAGCATGCCAAAGAACCAGTTGTTCATCGTCAAGGAAGGCGAGCGCAGCATGCTGGTCTCGATCGTTGACGTGCGCGACAACCCGGCCACCCTCGAAGTGGCGGCGCCGCAGATCGAAAAATTCCTGTTCAACAAACGCACCAAGGACGCGGCCGATGCCGAGCTCAAGCGCCTGCGCAGCGCCGCCAAGATCGATTACCTGAAGGCGCCGACCCTGGCCGCCGCGCCGGCCGCGCCGGCCGCCCCGGCCCCCGTCGCAGCGACCCCGGCCCCGGCCCCTGCCGCTCCGGCCCCGGCCGAGCCGGCCGCCACGCCGGCGGCCGATGATGCCGCCACCGCGCGCGGCGTCGCCGGCCTGAAGTAAGCGGCCCCGGCCGCCGTCCCGACAACTGAAACCGATAAGAAGGTGATACATATGAACAAACTGGTACATGGCCTGATGGCTTTCCTGGCAGTGATGACGATGGGCGCGGCCAGCGCCGCCGACCTGCCGCTCGGCCCGGGCGACGTGCTCAAGGTCTCCGTCTACGGCAGTCCCGACCTGACCCTGGAAACCCGGGTCAGCGAAGGCGGCAACATCAGCTATCCGCTGATCGGCCAGGTGCCGGTGGCCGGCCTGTCGGCCGCCGCCGCGGAAAAGAAGATCGCCTCGATGCTGGAAGCGGGCAACTTCGTCAAGAAGCCGCAAGTGAACGTCATCGTCACCGCCGTGCAGAGCCAGCAGGTCTCGGTGCTGGGCGCGGTTAACCGCCCGGGCCGCTACCCGATCGAAGGCAAGCGCAGCCTGATCGACTTGCTGGCCATGGCCGGCGGCATCAATAGCGAAGGCGGCGACCGTCTCAGCCTGATCCGCACGCGCGACGGCAAGACCACGCGCGAAGAGATCGACGTCATCGAGATGGTCCGCAACGGCCAGCTGAACAAGGACTACGTTTTGTCCGGCAACGACGTCCTGTTCGTCGAGCGCGCGCCCAAGTTCTATATCTACGGCGAAGTCCAGCGTCCGGGCGCGTTCCGCCTCGAGCGTTCGATGACCGTGGTGCAGGCCCTGTCGGCCGGCGGCGGCCTGTCCATGCGCGGCACCGAGCGCGGCCTGGTGATCAAGCGCCGCGATGCGGACGGCAAGATCCGCCTGATCGACGCCAAGCAGGACGACCTGCTGCAAGTGGACGATGTCGTCTTCGTCAAGGAAAGCTGGTTCTGATTTTCCCGGCCTTGGCCGCCGCACCACATTGAGAGTTGCTAAATGAATTTATCCCAGTTCCTGCTGATTTTGTATGCGCGCAAGTACATCATCCTGGCGACCTTGCTCGTCACCGTCACGCTGACCCTGATGGTCAGCCTGTCGATGCCCAAGACCTACCAGGCCACGGCGTCCGTGCTGCTCAACTACAAGGGCGTCGATCCGCTGACCGGGATTGCCATGCCGAGCCAGCTGTTGCCGGGCTATATGGCGACCCAGATCGACATCATCAGCAGCAAGAACGTGGCCGGCAGGGTGGTCGACCAGCTGAAAATGGCGGAAAATCCGACCGTGGTCGAGCAGTTCCGCAAAGCCACCGGCGGCAAGGGCACCGTGCGCGACTGGCTGGCCAGCCTGCTGCTGGTCAAGCTCGACGTGGTCCCTTCGCGCGAAAGCAGCGTGGTCGAAATCAATTTCAAGGGCGCCGATCCGCAGTTCGTGGCGGCTGTGGCGAATGCCTTCGCCGAGGAATACCAGAAGCTGGCCATCGAACTGAAGGTCGAGCCGATGAAAAAGGCCGCAGCCTACTTCAACGAACAGACCAAAATGCTGCGCGGTAACGTCGAAGCGGCCCAGAGCCGCCTCTCCAAGTACCAGCAGGACAACGGCATCGTCAGCGTCGACAACCGTCTCGACGTCGAATCGAACCGCCTCAACGACCTGTCGGCCCAGCTGGTCGCGGCCCAGGGCCAGGCCATGGAAGCCAATTCGCGCCAGGGCATGGCGCAGGGTGCGCGCGCCGCCGATTCGCCCGACGTGGCCTCCAATCCGCTGGTGCAGAACCTCAAGGTGCAGCTGGCCGGGGCCGAATCGCGCCTGGCCGAAGCGGGCCAGCGTTTGGGCGTGAACCATCCGCAATACCTGAGCATCAAGGCCGAAGTCGACAAGATCAACGCCAACCTGTCTGCCCAGCAGCGCTCGGCGTCCAGCAGCGTCGGCAACAACGCCGCCATCCTGCAGCAGCGCGAAGGCGCGGTGCGCGCGGCGCTGGCGGCCCAGAAGGCCAAGGTACTCGAACTGAACCGCAGCCGCGACGAACTCGGCGTGCTGGTCAAGGACGTCGAGAGCGCCCAGCGCGCCTTCGACGCCACCTCGATGCGCTTTTCGCAGACCCGCATCGAAGGCGCGTCCGAGCAGTCCGACATCGCCGTGCTCAATCCGGCCACCGCGCCGCTGGGCGCCAGCGGTCCGCGCGTCATGCTCAACACCATGCTCTCGGGTTTCCTGGGCGTGATGCTGGGCCTGGGCTTTGCCCTGCTGACCGAAATGATCGACCGCCGCGTGCGCTCCGAAGCCGATATGGCCGAAGTGCTGCAGATGCCGGTGCTTGGCGTGATCGACTGGACTGCTTCCAAGCGCCGCTACAGCGCGATCAATTCGCTGCTGCCGCGCCGCCTGCGCCTGGGCTAGCCGCCCGCGCCCGAACCAACAATAGGAAACACCATGACGCAGACCGAGCTTTCCCTCGCCGCCTCCGAGAAACTGAAACGCGCCGATTCGAGCATCGGCGGCTTGCTGCTCGAATCGGGCAAGATCACCCCCGAGAACGCCGAGCGCGTGCTGCGCATGCAGAAGGAACTCGGGATCCGCTTCGGCGAGGCCGCCCAGCGCCTGGGCCTGATCAACGAAGCCGATATCCAGCAAGTGCTGGCGCGCCAGTTCGACTATCCCTACCTGCAGCCGGGCGAGGGCAGCTATTCGCCGCACCTGGTGGCCGCCTACGATCCGTTCAGCCCGCAGGTCGAAACCCTGCGCGCCGTGCGCAGCCAGCTGATGCTGCGCTGGTTCGCGCGCGGGCGCAAGTCGCTCACCGTGGTCGGGATCGACCGCGGCGACGGCGCCAGCCTGTTCGCGGCCAACCTGGCGGTGGTGTTTTCGCAATTGGGCGAACACACCCTGCTGGTCGACGCCAACCTGCGTAAACCAGCCCAGCACACCATTTTCAATATTCCCGGCAAACAGGGCCTGTCCGACGTGCTGGCCGGCCGCGCCGACCTCGACGTTACCGCCCATGTCGGCTCCTTCGTCGACCTGTCGGTGCTGGGCGCCGGCACCTTGCCGCCGAATCCCCAGGAACTGCTCAGCCGCAGCAATTTCGCCGGCCTGAACGCCCAGCTCGAATCGAAATACGATGTCACCCTGTATGACGTGGCCGCCAGCCAGACCGGGCTCGACGCCCTGGTGCTGGCCGCCCGCACCGGCGGCGTGCTGATCGTCGCGCGCAAGAACAAGACCCACATGGGCGACGTCAACGCCCTGGCCGAACAGGTGGCCCAGAACGGCGCCGTGGTGGTCGGTTCGGTGCTGGTGGACTTCAAATGAGCACGCAGGCCAAGTCGTCCGTGCCGGCCGGCCTGTCCGGCAACGGCGCGCTGCCGTCCTGGGCGCCGATCGCGCTCGGCCTGCTGCTGATGTACGTCCCGAGCTTCTACGACATGTTCACCGGCCTGTGGGCCACCGAAGAACAGGCGCACGGCCCGATCATTCTCGGCATCGCGCACTGGCTGCTGTACCGCAACTGGGGCCAGATGCTGGCCGTCAGCGAAGGCGAGCGCGGCAGCCCCCTGGGCTGGCCGCTGCTGGTGCTGTCGGTGTTCGTGTACTTCATCGGCCGCTCGCAGGGCATCGCCATCTTCGAGATCGGCTCCTACCTCGGCACCCTGATGGCGCTCATCCTGCTCATGCGCGGCAAGCGCGCGCTGCGCGCCCAGTGGTTCCCGTTCTTCTTCATGCTGTTCATGCTGCCGCTGCCGGGTTCCCTGGTCGACATGCTGACCATGCCCATGAAAACCGCCGTCTCCTGGGTGGTCGGCAACGTGCTGTACTGGGTCGGCTATCCGATTTCGCGCAGCGGCGTGATCCTCCAGATCGGCCAGTACAAGCTGCTCGTGGCCGACGCCTGCGCCGGCCTGCATACGCTGTTTACCCTGGAGGCGCTGGGCCTGCTGTACCTGAACATCGTGCGCCACAACTCGCTGTTCCGCAACATCACCCTGGCCATCCTGATCGTGCCGATCTCCTTCATTTCGAACGTGATCAGGGTCATGGTGCTCACCCTGATCACCTATCACCTGGGCGACGCGGCCGGGCAGGGCTTCCTGCACGGTTTCGCCGGCATGGTGCTGTTCGTTTCGGCCCTGCTGCTCATTATCGCCACCGATTCGCTGCTGCGCTTCGGCGCCGCCGACAAGCAAGCGCTGCCGCTGTTCGCCAGCGAAGCCGGGCCGCCGGCCTTGAGCGCCAACTACGGTCCGCTCGGCATGGCGCTCGGCGCCGCCGTGCTGATGGGCGCGGCCCTGCTGGCCACGCTTGCCATCAAGCCGCAGAAAATGCTGTCCGACAGCGAGCCCGCGATCGTGCTGGAAACCAGCGTTCCGCACGCCTTCGGCGACTGGAAGATCGATCCCGACGCCGTGGCCATGGTGCCTTCCTCGGTGCAGCAGGAAAAAGTGGCGGCGGTCTACAGCCAGACCCTCTCGCGCACCTACATCAACAGCCGCGGCCAGCGCGTGATGCTGACCATCGCCTACGGCTCGAACCAGACCCAGTCGATGCGCGCGCACCGCCAGGAAGTCTGCTACGCGGCCCAGGGTTTCCAGATTCGCGACCTGCACGACGAAAACCTGGTGTTCGACGGCTTGCCGGTCCCGGTCACGCGCATGGTGGCCAGCCATGGCCCGCGCACCGAGCCGGTCACCTACTGGTTCACCATGGGCAGCAGCGTGGTGCGCAGCTATGTCGACCGCCAGATGGTGCAGCTCAAGTATGCGCTGTCCGATTACATTCCCGACGGTTACCTGTTCCGCGTCTCGTCCATCGAGCCCGACGACAAGGCCGCGTTCGCCGTCCAGGATGCGTTTGTCAACGACCTGATGAAGCACGTTGCGCCACCAGTGCGCGCCAAGCTGATCGGCGCTCCTGCGTGATGTGCGGCGGATCGAGCGCACAGGTGCCGGCATGATCGAGCACCCGGTTCCCCAGTCGCGCCGCTACAAGGGCGGCAGCGGCAAGCTGACCGCCATTGCGGGCGTGATCGCGCTGCTGCTGCTCGCGGCCGTGTTCGGGGCCGCCGTGCCGACCCTGGGCGTGCTGGTGCCGGCCGCCGTGATCATGTGCGGCCTCGGCTTGTGGGTCATGCTCGATTTCCGGGTCGGGGTGGCCGCCGCCATCGTCATCATGCCGCTCTCGGCGCTGGTCTTCTTTCCGCACGAAATGCTGGGCATCCGCGGCCTCAATCCGCTCAACCTGATCCTGTTCCTGACCATCGTCTCCTACGTGGTCCATGCCGGACTGCGGCGCTGGCGCGATCCGCTCGCGCCGATGCGCCTGCTCACCTGGTATATCTTGCCGATCGGCATCGCCTGCGTGGTCGGCATGTCGAATGTCCACCTGATCCCGCCGCGCTTCGAGGCCGAACGCCTGATCCAGTACCACGATGGCTTCGGCTATATCCGCGACATGTTCATCAAGCCGCAATTTTTGGTGCTGCTGGCGCTGATGGTGGGGCTGTCGGTGCGCCACAGTAAAAAGCCGGAAAAATTCCTGTACCTGATGCTGATGTCCGGCTGGATCTTTTGCGGCCTGGTGGGCTGGCGGCTGCTCAGCTCGGGCATCTCGCTGCGCCAGCTGGCCTCGCCCCTGGCGCGCGACTTCCTGGGCAGCCTCGGCATGCACGCCAACGAGATGAGCCTGTTGTTGAACATGCTCTACGCGGTGACCCTGTTCTCGCTGCGCGGGGCCGGCGACGCCCAGCGCCGCCTGCTGTTCGTCTCTTCCGTGGTGTTCGCCGTGTGCGTGCTGATGACCTTCTCGCGCGGCGGCTTCATCGGCTTCATCCTGGTCAACCTGATTTACTTCTGGAAGCGTATCAGCGTCAAGACCGTGATCATCGGCGTGATCGTGGCCGGCTGCATCGGCCCGCTGGTGATCGAACCGATCCTCGAACGCGCCCTGACCGGGGTCGGCAACGGCGACCGCGGCGCCGTGACCGCCGGCCGCCTGGACGGCATCTGGCTGCCGCTGCTGCCGTATGTGCTGGAAGAACCGGTGTTGCCGAAAGGCGTGCGCTCGCTCTTGTGGAGCCCGCCCGTGCGCCTGAACAAGATGCTGCCGGTGGCGCAGACCCACAGCGCCTGGCTGGGCGGCCTGATGGACCTGGGCCTGGTCGGCTTCGGCTTCGTGCTGGCCTTCCTGCTGTTCGTGCGGCGCGAATTCCTGCGCCTCTCGCGCGAGCATGCCAGCGCCAGCCTGCAGGGCATGTTCGCCGGCGGCGCCGTCATGATCCCCCTGTGGTTCATCCAGGGCTTCACCGACGATATGTTCACCCCCACTTTTTCGCAATCGTATTTCTGGATCCTGCTCGGCATCCTGATGGGTTGCGGCGGCGTGTACCGCATGAAGGACAGGAACCGGCATCGGGAACCGGCACCCTGGCACGACAAGCCCTTTGACTTACGGAAAGACGAGTTGGCAACGTGACTGATATTGATTCAACGCAGCGCGATGCAGTGCAGCGCAAATCGGCGCGCATCTGCATGCTGAACTACTACGCCTGGGGCGTCATTGCCGACCTGGACGGGAAAAAAGTCCACATCGGCGGCGAAGAAGTGCAGCACGCGCTGATGTCGCGCTACCTGGCGCGCAGCGGCCACCAGGTGACCTCGCTGGTGGGCGACTTCGGCCAGCAGCCGGTCGAGCAGGTCGGCGGCGTGACCGTGCGCAAGACCTTCGCCCTCGCCGACGGCTTGCCCGGCCTGCGCTTTTTCGCGCCGCGCCTGACCGCCACCTGGGCTTCCATGAAGGCGGCCGACGCCGACGTGTACTACGTCAGCTGCGCCGGCGCCACCGTCGGCATCGCCGCCGCCTTTTGCCGCCGCCACGGGCGCCGCTTCGTGTTCCGCATCGCCTCCGACGCCGATTGCGCGCCCGATACCCTGATGCTGACCAACGCGCGCGACCGCGTCCTGTATCACTACGGCCTGCGGCGCGCCGACGCGATCCTGGCGCAAACCGACAAGCAAGCCGCGCTGCTGCTGAAGAACTACGGCTTGCATGCCGAAGTGGCCGGCATGTTTTCGGACTTGCCCGACACCATCGCCCCCCCCGCCGAGCGCAGCACCGACCTGCTGTGGCTGGCCAATATGCGCTCGATGAAGCGACCAGAGTGGTTCATCGACATCGTGCGCGAGTTGCCCGAGTTCGTCTGCGAGATGGCCGGCGGCGCCCATCCGGAAGAGCGCGAGCTGTACGCGCGCGCCGAAGCGGGCGCGCGCGCCTTGCCGAACCTGCGCTTTCACGGCCAGGTCAAGTTCGGCACCACGCGCAGCCTGTTCGCGCGCGCCCGCATCTTTGTCAATACCTCGTCCTTCGAGGGTTTCCCCAACACCTATCTGCAAGCCTGGGCCAACGGCGTGCCGGTGGTGGCCACGTTCGATCCGGACGGCATCATCGCGCGCCTGGGCCTGGGCGTGGCGGTGAGCGATGTCGCCGGCGCCGTCGCGGCGGCGCGCGCGCTGCTGGCCGACCCGGCCGAGCTGGCCGCCTGCAGCGCGCGTTGCCGCGCCTACGCCAGCACCCGCCTGGCGCCCGAAACCGTTTCCGCACCTTACCTGTCGGCGCTGCTCGCATGAACCAAGGCATGAACCAAACACCACGTCAACGCCTGCGCATGTTGTGGGGCTCGGACCTGTATCGCTGCCTGCAAGGCGCCAGCGGCTGGCGCGCCGGCCTGCGCGCCTACCGCATGGTGCCGGGCTTCCGCTTCCTGTTCTGGCTGCGCCTGGCCGCCGTCACGCGCGGCGCTGGCGGCCTGTGGAAGCTGGCCCATGTCGCCGCCCGTTTCATGCACAAGCACTACCGCTTCAAGTTCGGCATCTCGATTCCCTACGATACCGAGATCGGGCCCGGCTTTTACATCGGCCACTTCGGCGGCATCGTGGTCAGCCGCGACGCGCGCATCGGGCGCAACTGCAATATTTCGCAGGGCGTCACCATCGGCCAGGTCAACCGGGGCGAGCGCAAGGGCGTGCCTGTGCTCGGCGATAACATCCACATCGGCGCCGGCGCCGTGCTGCTCGGCGCCATCAAGGTCGGCAACGGCTGCGCCATCGGCGCCAACGCCGTCCTCACGCGTGACCTGGACGACAACTCGGTCGCGGTCGGCATTCCGGCCAAGGTCATCTCGACCAAGGGCAGCGAAGGGTACGTCGAGTATTGTGATTATCCAAATGCGTAGCGGCGGCCCGCAATGACGGCCGTCAGCCTGAAACGCGGCGCGATCACCCTGACCGCCGCCAACATGCTCGACTTCGGCCTGCAATTTTTGATGCCGATCGCGCTGGTGCGCCTGTTGCCGACCTCCGCCTTTGCCGACTACCGCCTGGCCTGGCTGGCGATCGGCACGGCCATGGCGATCGCGCCCTTCGCGCTGCCGCGCAGCCTGTTCTATTTCCTGCCGCGCCATGAAGGGCAGGCGCGCGCGCCGTATGTGCACCAGACCCTGCTGATGCTGCTGTTGACCGGTGCCTTGGCCGGCCTGGCGCTGGGACCGTGGAATCCTCTGCTGCCGGCCAGCCTGCGCGCCATGCACAGCGCGGCCTGGTTCATGCCTGCCTTCCTCACGCTGTGGGTGGCGGCCAACCTGATCGAATTCCTGCCCAATGCGCGCGGCGACGTGGCCGGCCAGGCCAGGATGATCGTCGCGCTGGCCGTGCTGCGCGTGCTGATGGTGGGCGCCGCCGCCTGGTCCGGGCGCGCCGACGTGGTGTTCGGGGCCCTGGTGGCCTACGCCGCCATCAAGGTGGTGCTGGTGCTGCTGCACATCGGGCGCCACTACGGCTGGCGCGTGTTTCCGCTGCAAATGCCGGCGCTGCGTACCCAGCTGGTCTACTGCGTGCCGTTCGGCCTCGCATCGGCCCTGTTCCTGCTGCGCGGCCAGGCCGACCAGTGGGTCGCGGCCGCCATGTTCCCGGCCGCCGCCTTTGCCGCCTTTTCGATCGGCGCCGTCATCATGCCGGTGGTGGCCCTGGTACGCAACAGCGTCAGCAACGCCATCGCGCCGCGCCTGTCCGCGCTCGAATCGAACAAGGACCAGGACGGCATGCTGCGCCTGAACCAGCGCGCCAACCTGGCCAGCGCCTTCGTGCTGCTGCCGACCCTGATGCTCACGGCCGTGCTGGCCGTGCACATCGTGACCGTGGTCTACACCGACAAATACCTGCTCGCCGCCGACGTGATGCGCATCAATTGCCTGGCCCTCCTGGGTGTGGCGGTCGAGGTCAGCACGCTCACGGTGGTGCTCAACCAGGGCCGCTTTTTACTGGCCGCCGACGGCTGCCTGCTGTTCGTCAGCCTGGCCGCCGGCGTCACCGGCGCGCTGCTGTTCGGCGTGCCCGGCGCCGCGCTCGGCAATGTGCTGACCCTGGCCGCCGGCAACGCCTTCAGCTTCTGGCGCGTCTCGCGCGTGACCGGGGTGCCGCTGCGCCGCCTGCAGCAGTGGGGCGCGCTGCTGCGCATCCTGGCCGCCTGCGTCGGCGCCGGCGCGCTGGCCGCGCTGCTCGACGCGGCCGACCTGGTGCGCGCTCCCTTGCTCGAAGCGGTGCTGATCGGCGCCGCCTTCGCCGTCGCCTATGTCGCCCTGCTCAAGCTGGCCGGCGTGCTGTCCGAGGCGCGCGCCCTGTTCCTGCCCCAGGCGCCGATAGCTCCCGCATCTCCTACAAAACACGATTAACCATCCCAGGATCCACCATGCCCGCACTTCAAAAACTGCTCTTCGTCTTCGGCACCCGTCCCGAGGCCATCAAACTGGCGCCGGTGGTGCTGGCCGCGCGTGCCCACGGCGGCTTCGAGGTCGTGGTCTGCGTCACCGCCCAGCACCGCGAAATGCTCGACAGCGTGCTGGCCTTTTTCGGCATCAATCCCGAGCATGACCTGAACCTGATGAAGCCGGGCCAGACCCTGACCGGCCTGACCACCGGGGTGCTGGAAGGCCTCGCGCCCGTGCTGGAACAGGAGCGTCCGGACTGGGTGCTGGTGCAGGGCGACACCACCACCGCCTTTGCCGGCGCGCTGGCCGCTTTCTACGCCAAGGCCAAGGTGGCCCACGTCGAAGCCGGCCTGCGCACCGGGAATATCTATGAACCATTCCCGGAAGAGATGAACCGCAAGCTGGTCGGCGCCATCGCCGAGATGCACTTCCCGCCGACCGCGCCGGCCAAGGCCAACCTGCTGCGCGAAGGCATTGCCGAAGAGCGTACCTTGATCACCGGCAACACCGGCATCGACGCCCTGTATCTGGTGCGCGCGCGCCTGCAGGAAGACCCGGCGTGCCGCGCGCAGGTCGCCGCCGCCCTCGAGCCGCAGGGCTTGAACCGCTTCATCGGCCCGCGCCGCCCGTTCGTGCTGGTCACCGCGCACCGGCGCGAAAGCTTCGGCGCCGGCTTCGAGGCGATCTGCACCGCCATCGCCGAGCTGTGCACACGCTATCCGGACATCGATTTCGTGTTCCCCGTGCATCCGAATCCGGCCGTGCGCGGCGCTGTCGAACGTTACCTGGTGCCGGCCGGCTTCGCCAACCTGGTGCTGTGCCAGCCGCTCGACTACCTGCCGTTCGTGGCGATGATGATCAATGCTTCCGTGGTGCTGACCGATTCCGGCGGCGTCCAGGAAGAAGCGCCGAGCCTGGGCAAACCGGTGGTCGTCATGCGCGACGTCACCGAGCGCATGGAAGGGGCGGCGTCGGGCATGGTGCACCTGGTCGGCCCGCACCGCGAACGCATCGTCACGGCCGTGGCCGGTCTGCTCGACAGCGATGTGCGGGACGGCAGCGGCGGCAATTTCTATGGCGACGGCCACGCCTCGCTGCGCATCCTCGACACCCTGGCCGGCTTCGGAGAGCGCGCTTGAAGATTTTTGCGATCTGCTACTACGCGCCGCCCAAGCTGACCCCGCAGGCGATCCAGATCGGGCGCCAGCTGTATCACCTGGACGCGCGGGTCGAACTGCTGCACGGCAGCGATCCGCAGTTTTCCGACGCCTACGACCAGTATCCGGATTTTTTCGAGCGCATCGGCTCGCTGTGCGTGCCCAGCCCCGGCACCTTTTTCAAGGGCTTCGCGCACCGCGTCGCGCGCCGCCTGCTGCCGCTGTATAACACCATTCCCGACGGCCTCGGTCCGTGGCGCCGCCGCGCGCTCGGGCCGGCGCTGCAACGGATCGCCGCCAGCGGCAGCGAGGCGCTGGTCAGCTTCGGCATGCCGATGTCGGACCACCTGCTGGCGCTGGAAATCAAGCGCCGCACCGGGCTGCCGTGGCTGGCGCATTTCAGCGACCCCTGGTCGGACAATCCCTTCCATCCGAACACCTGGCTGGAACACCGGGTCAACGCGGCGCTCGAGCGGCGCGTGGTCGAGGCCGCCGATCGCGTGCTGTTTACCTCGCAGCGCACCCTGGACCTGGTGATGGCCAAATATCCGCCGGACTGGCGCGCGCGCGCCGCCGTGCTGCCGCACGCCTGGGACATGGACAATTTCGCCGGCCCGGCGCCGGCCTTGGCACCGGCGGTGGCGGCGCGTCCCGGCGTGCGTCATGTGGTGCGCCACATCGGCGCCTGCTACGGCGCCCGCTCGCCCGAACCGCTGTTCGCGGCGCTGGCGCGCATGCTCGAACGCCAGCCGGGCGTGTTCGATGCGGTCGCCTTCGAATTCGTCGGCCACGTCTCGCCCAACCTGCTGGCCTCGGACGCCTACAAGGCGCTGCCGGCGGGACTGGTGCGCATGCGCGGCCAGGTCGGCTACCGCGAATCGCTGCAGCTGGCGCGCGACTCGGACGCGCTGCTGGTGATCGACGCGCCCAGCAAGTTGCCCAGTGTGTTCCTGCCAAGTAAACTGGTGGAATACATCGGCGCGCGCCGCCCGGTCTGGGGCATCACGCCGCCGGGCACCTCGGCCGACCTGATCGCCGAATGGGCCGGCAGCGCCGACGCCTGCGCCGCGCCGGACGATATCGAAGCGGTCACCCGCATGCTGCGCGCCGGCCTGTCCGCACTGGACGGCGCGGCCGGGCAGGGCGGACCGGAAGCGGTGGCCGAACGCTTCGCCGCGCCGCGCGTGGCCGCCGCCCTGAAGGCCCAGATCGCGCTGGCGATGGGGCGCAGCGTTTCCTGAACCAGCTGCCGGCCCCGCCCCCGGCGGGAGCCTCTACCTTGATTATGATTGCTTGAAAACCCAGATGACGCCAATGACCCTCCTGTTCGTCGCCGACCAGCTCAAGTTCGGCGGCGCCGAACGCCACCTGGTGGCGCTGGCGACCGGCCTGGCCCAGCGCGGCCACAAGGTGGCCGTGGCCTACCTGAAGGATTCCGACGAACTGGCCGCCGAGCTGGAACGGGGCGGAGTCGCGCCGATCGTCTGCTGCCATTCCGGTGGCGGGGTCGACCTCGGCGCCCTGAAGCGCATGACCGGCCTGATCGACCAGCTGGCGCCCGACCTGGTGATCACCACCTCCCAGTATTCGCAGATGTGCGCCACCATGGCCGGCTGGCGCGCACGGCGCCGCCCGCCGCAGGCCTTCATTTGCCACAGCATGGGCGTGGTGCGGCGCGGCGGCAGCGCGCGCCTGCGTTTTATCGTCTATCGTCAATTCTATCGGACCGCCGCCTGCGTCATCTTCATCAGCGAGCTTCAGCGCGGGTTTTTTGCCAAGCTCGGGGTCGGGCTGCGCCGCAGCGAAGTGGTGCACAACGGGGTCGACCTGGGGCACTTCGCGGCGGAGCTGGTGGCGCAGCCGGCTAGCGCGCTGCGCGCCCGGCACGGCATCGGCGCGCACGAGTTGGTGATCGGCCTGTGCGCCATTTTCCGCGAGGAGAAACGGCACGGCGACCTGCTCGAGGCGCTGGCGCGCTTGCGCGCTCAAGGCGTGGCCGCGCGCGCGGTGCTGGTCGGCGACGGCGTGACGCGCCCGCAGATCGAGGCCCGCATCGACGCGCTCGGCCTGCGCGATGCCGTCCTGCTGGCAGGTTTCCAGCAGGATGTGCGTCCCTTCATCGGCATGTGCGATGTGATGACCCTCACTTCGCACGACGAGAATTTTCCGATCGCCACCCTGGAATACATGGCGCTCGGTAAAACGCTGGTGTCGAGCGACGTCGGCGGCATGCGCGAGCAGGTCGACGACGGCGTCAACGGCCTGTTGTACCCGGCCGGCGACGTCAAAGCGCTGACTGCCGCCTTGACCCGTTTGAGCGACCCGGCGCTGTGCGCGCGCCTGGGGCAGGGCGCGCTGGCCTCGGTGCGCGCGCGCTTCGACGTGCAGCACATGATTACGCGCTACGAAAGCATCTTCCGCGGACTGGCCGGCGCGCGCGCCGCCGCCGCCACCACAACCACCACAGCATAGAAAGCCCATCAACATGCCGATCGAAGACATTGTCCATCCTTTCCTGAAGTTCTATACGGCGGCCCCGCAATGGGTCAAGAGCTCGCTCGGCCACGTGTATTCGATGGCGCCGACGCGCCTGCGCTACGGCGCCAAGTACGACGAGTTCCAGGCCGAAATCAACCGCTGCAACGACGTGGCCTGGACCGCGCGCCGCGCCGACGAAAAACTGCTCGACACGCTGCGCTGGGCAATCGAGACCGTGCCCGCCTACGCCCACCTGAAAAGCGCCCTGGCCGAGGTGCGCGATCCGTCCGACGCGACGCGCCTGCTGGCCGCGTTTCCGCTGCTCGAAAAAGAATCGCTCAAGGCCGACAGCACGCGCTACCTGTCCACCAAAATGGGGCCGGAAACCCACCTGATGGCGTTTACCGGCGGCTCGACCTCGGTGCCGATGAAGCTGTACCTGGAAAAGTACGTCTCGCGTTCCAAGGACTTTGCCTATAACAGCACGTTCGATACCGTCGCCGGGGTCGGCGGCGGCGACGTCATCCTGGCGCTGCGCGGACGCAGCGTGCCGGGCGCCGGCAAGCCGGGCGGCGCGCTGTGGATGTACGATCCGATCAAGCGCTACCTGCATCTGTCGTCGGACCACCTGGAAGCGCAGTACATGCCCGGCTACGTGGAAGCGATCGCCAAGTGGAAGCCGACCATCATCCACGCCTTCCCATCGGCGCTGGTGCCGCTGGCGCACTGGTTCAAGGCCAATCCGGCGCCCGAGCTGGTCGCGCGCATCCGCGCCGTGCAGCTGTTTTCCGAAAATGTCTACGATTACCAGGTCGACCTGATCCGCGAAGTGTTCGGTTGCCCGGTCCTGCTCGACTACGGCCACTCCGAGCGCGCCGTCAAGGCCATCTCGCTGCCCGAAGACAGCCGCTATTTCTTCTGGCCCCTGTACGGCAAGGTGGAGCTGGTCGACAGCGTCGGGCGCGCCATTACCGAGCCGGGCGTGCTCGGCGAAATCGTCGCCACCGGCTTCGACAACCGGGTCATGCCGCTGATCCGCTACCGCACCGGCGACCTGGCCATGTGGAGCAAGGCGCCCAACACCATTCGCCCGGGCTTCGCCGTGGTCGAACGGATCGAAGGGCGGCTGCAGGAATTCCTGGTGTGCCGCGATCACCGCCTGGTGTCGATCTGCACCATCGGCGCGGCCCACTTCGAGCAGCTCGCCAGCGCCGACATGATGCAATTCGAGCAAGACACGCCGGGCAAGGCCACCCTCAAGGTCATGTCCGACACCGAACTGACCCCGCGCGCGCGCGCCGCGCTGGCGGCCGGCGTCCTGGCCAAGACCCAGGGCGGACTGGACATCGAGATCGTGCGGGTCGACGGCATCCCGCGCACCGGCTCGGGCAAGCACAAGCTGCTGGTCCAGCGCCTCGACCTGTCCGGCTACCTGGGCGCGGCCCATATCGAGCGCGAGGGCGAGAGCGACAGCGCCGGAACGCTCTGATGAAGTCGGTGATCATGATCGGCCCGTCGCCGGCAGCGCGTGGCGGCATGGCCAGCGTGATCCAGACTTATCTGGCGCACGGCTACGAGGAGGGCGGGCGCTGCCGCTTCATCGCCACCCACGTCGACGGCGGACCGCTGCGCAAGGCGCTGCGCGCGCTGGCCGCGCTGCTGCAGTTCGTCGGGCTGTTAATCGGCGGGCGCGTCGCGGTGCTGCACGTGCACCTGGCGTCCGGGGTCAGCTTCTGGCGCAAGGCCCCGTTCATGGCGGCGGCGCGCCTGTTCCGCCGGCCCGTGCTGGTGCATCTGCACGGAGGCGAATTCATCGACTTCGTTGACGTGCGCCTGTCCGGCTGGCGCCAGCGCTTCGCGCTGCGGCTGCTGGGCGACGCCGCCGCCGCCTTCGCCCTGACCGAGGTCTCGGCAACCTGGCTGCGTACGCGCGCCGGGCTCAAGGTGGTCGAGGTGTTTCCCAATCCGATCGCCGGCGTCGCGCCGCTGGCGCGCCGGCCCGGGCGCAGCGTGCTGTTCCTGGGACGGCTGGAAGAGAAGAAGGGCGTGTTCGACCTGATCCGCGCCTTCGCCGTTGTGCATGCGCAAGCGCCCGACGCGCGCCTGGTGCTGGCCGGCGACGGCGACGCCGATGGCGCGCGCGCCCTGGCGGCCGAACTCGGCGTGGCCGACTACGTGCGCCTGCCGGGCTGGGTCGATGCCGATGCGCGCGCCGCCTTGTTGGCCGAAGCGGCTGTGTTTGTGCTGCCATCGCACAAGGAACAGATGCCGATGTCAATTTTGGAAGCCATGATGGCAATAGTTCCGGTAGTGGCGAGCAATGTTGGTGCTGTGCCACACATGTTGGATCAAGGAAAGTGTGGTTTTATCGTTGAAGTGAGCAATATACCCCAGCTCGCTGCCTGTATTTTGCGCATTTTGGACGATAATATCCTGGCGGATATGATCTCCGAGCGCGGACTGGCACGTGTCAAGTCCGAGTACATGGTCGAGACAGTCTTGCGACGTCTTCGACAACGTTATGAGGAGTTGGCAGCATGATAAAATTAGTTAGCGTTATTTCATTGGCGACGGCGGCCTTTTGCCTGCCCGCCATGGCACAGAATTTCACCACTGTCGCACCCCGTTTTACCACGGCCGAGTTGACCGCCACGGCCAACGCCCTGGCCCCGACATCCCTGACCACCGCCATCGATAAATTCGACGCCGCCGCGCCGATGGGCCACCCGCGCCTGTTCAAGGGCCAGCCCGATTACCTGGGCATCGTGGCCGCCACCAAGGCCGAGCGCACGTCGTCCATCGTGGCCGTGACCGGTTATTTGCAGCGCAATTCGGTGGCCAATATCAGCACCACGCTGCGTTCGCAGATCAATTCGGGCACGACCTCGGTGCGCATGGAATCCTGGTGGCAGCAGGACCGCATCCTGGAAGGCATGGCCGAGGCGGCCGTGGCTTACCATATGACCAAGAATCCCTGGTTTATCACCGAAATGCGGGCCCGCATGCAACTGTTTGCGCCAGGCATCCTGGCGCGCAAATGCGTCGGCGACGTCTCGGAAACGCGCGATTACGCCTGGTTCTATGCCCTCGCCTACGATTTCGCCTTTCCCGCCATGACGACCGCCGACAAGCAGATGGTCAAGGACATCATCGTCGCCTGCGGCAACTCGGGCCTGGCCAAGGTGGCCGACACGGTCAAGCTGTATCCGGAAAACGGGATCGCCTATAACGCCCTGGGCAAATTCGTCGGCGCCTTGCTGATCGTGCGCGGCGACATGCCCGAGACGCACGCCTGGCTGCGCACCTCGCTGCCGCTGTATGTCAGCAGCACCAGCCCATGGGGCGGCGACGACGGCGGCTTTGCCAACGGCTCGAGCTATGCCGGCTGGGAATCCGGCGAATCGCTGCTGATGTGGGACTTGATCGAGCGCGTGCTCGGTGTGCCGTTCTACCGCAAGCCATGGCTGGCCGAATTCGCCCGCTTCATGGCCTACGCCCTGCCGCCCGGCGTGCCGGTCGGCGTGTTCGGCGACGGCGCCGAAGTGAACCGGATCGAAGAATGGGCCCGCTTCGGCAAGGCTGTCATGAACCGCTCCGACACCACCTTGTCGCGCTGGTACGTCAAGCAGCAGAGCGGCGAAGACTATGCGCGCCTGCACATCCTGCTCAGCCCGCGCGAGTACTCCGGCACCATCGCCTTGCCGAGCACCCAGCCGAACGGCGCCTACTTCCCGGCGATCGGCTGGGCCGCCATGCACAGCTCGCTGACCGACCGCGCCCGCACCTCGGTGTTCTTCAAGAGCAGCCCGTTCGGCTCGGTGAATCACTCGCATGCCGACCAGAACAGCTTTGTCATGTACTCGAAGGGCAAAGTGCTGGCCATGGACAGCGGCAACTACGACTACTACAACTCGCCGCACTGGCGCGATTACTACAAGCAGACCAAGGCGCACAATGCGATCACCTTCGACGGCGGCCAGGGCCAGTACCTGGGCGCCGGCGGCCTGGGCGATCGCGCCGCGTCCGGCAAGCTGACCAAGTTCCTGCAGACGGCCGCCTACGACATCACCACCGGCGACGCCACCGCCGCCTATGCAGGCAAGCTGAGCCAGGCGAAACGCACCGTGGTCTTCATCCGTCCATCGACCCTGGTGACGATCGACCAGCTCAACAGCGCTACGCCGCGCAAGTACGAGTACAACCTGCACACCGTGGCGCCGGTGAGCGGCACGGCGGCCGCCTTCCGCGCCGACGTGGCGCCGGCCGAGATGTGCGGCACGGTGGCTTCGCCCGACCCGTTTGCGATGAGCGCCTCGGTCGGCTACATGCCGGCGCCGACCGTGCCGGCCGGACCGCATTTCTGGAACAAGTTTAACTATGCGACGGCCAAGAACCGCGGCTTCTTCGTCTCGGTCCTGCGTTCGAACTGCTTGCTGGTGAAGCCGGAGATCGTGTTCAGCGGTACCACTGCCAAGATCACCGTGGGTGGACGCGTGATTTCGGTGACCGACCTGGATGTGACGGTCAACTGATGTCCCACCCCGCCTTGCGACGGCGCCTGTTGGCGCCGCCGCAAGGCGCTGCATTTCCCCTCCGCTGTCTCTTGAACGCATGGCCCCAGCGCCGGCTTTCGACCCCATCCGCTTCGTCCCAAGCATCCCTTCTTTCCTCCAAGAACGGCACCTTCCGCCTCTTGATGCGTCTCGACAACGTCGAACCGGTTTCGGGCGACACGCCCGCTTGCCGGGCGGGCGCGCACATTCGATAATGTGCGGACAACGAATTTGCCTTTCCGATTATAATTGCCTTTTTTATAAATCTGGATGACTATGCCTCTGATCTATCTGGTTGCCGGTGCTCGACCCAACTTCATGAAAATCGCGCCGATCGTGCGCGCCCTGCAACAGCAGGATGCGCTCACCTTCAAGATCATCCACACCGGCCAGCACTACGACCGCGAGATGAACGATGTCTTCTTCGAAGAACTGGGCATTCCCCAGCCCGATATCTTCATGGGCGCGGGCGGCGGCAGCCATGCCCAGCAGACGGCCAAAATCATGGTCGCGTTCGAAGAGCTGTGCCAGGCCGAGCGCCCGGCCGCCGTGCTGGTGGTGGGCGACGTCAATTCCACCCTGGCCTGCTCGATCGCCGCCAAGAAGCTCAACATTCCCGTGGCCCACGTCGAAGCCGGCTTGCGCAGCGGCGACATGACCATGCCGGAAGAAATCAACCGCCTCGTCACCGACAGCATCAGCGACTGGTTCTTCGTCACCGAGCCGAGCGCCGTGAGCCACCTGCAGCGCGAAGGCAAGGCCGAGTCGGCGATCCATTATGTCGGCCATGTGATGGTCGACAATGTGTTGTTCCAGGCCGACAAGCTGGGCACGGCCGACACGTCCGCCTACGAAACCAGTGCCATCAAGGCCGCGCGCAGCGCCAATGGCGCGCGCTACGGCGTGGTGACCCTGCACCGTCCCAGCAATGTCGACGACGCCGCCATGATGACCACCCTGGCCGGCGCCCTGCGCGAGATCGCGCAAGAGCTGCCGCTGATCTTCCCGGTGCATCCGCGCACCCGCGCCAATCTCGACAGCTTCGGCATCGACCTGGGACCGAACGTGACCCTGGTCGGACCGCAAGCCTACATGGCTTTTCTGAACCTGTGGAAAGACGCGGCGGTGGTGCTGACCGACAGCGGCGGCCTGCAGGAAGAAACCACGGCGCTGGGCGTGCCCTGCATCACCATCCGTGAAAACACCGAGCGCCCGGTCACCGTCGACGAAGGCTCGAACGTGCTGGTCGGCACCGATCCGGCCCGCATCGTGGCCGAGGCGCGCAAGGTCTTGCGCGGCGAAGGCAAGCAGGGCCGCCGTCCGCACCTGTGGGATGGCAAGGCGGCCGAGCGCATCGTCGCCGTGTTGACCAAGGAACTTGCGACAAAGGAACTGGCGTGAGCGAGCGTATCGAGATGATGGGTTGTCTGATGGACAACCTCACGATGGAAGAAACCTTGCAAAAAGTGGAAGGTTTCATCAGCGCCGGCACGCCCCACCAGCACGTGGTGGTCAACGTCGACAAGCTGGTCAAGGCCAACCGCGACCCCGAACTGCGCCGCATCATCAATGAATGCGCGCTGATCAACGTCGACGGCATGCCGGTGGTGTGGGCCGCGCGCCTGCTCGGTAAACCCCTCAAGGAGCGGGTGGCCGGGGTCGACCTGTTCGAAGCGCTCATGAAGCGCGCCGCCGAAAAAGGCTGGCGCGTGTACCTGCTGGGCGCGCGCGAAGAAGTCGTCTCCGACGTCAAGCGCATCTACGAGAAAAAATACGCCGGCATGACCCTGGCCGGCTACCGCAACGGCTACTGGAAACCCGAAGAAGAAGCGGGTGTGGTCGAGCAGATCGCCGCCGCCAAAGCCGACCTGCTGTTCGTGGCGATCAGTTCGCCCAAGAAGGAACATTTCCTGGGCCAGTACCAGGCGCAGATGAAAATTCCATTCGCGATGGGCGTGGGCGGCACCTTCGACGTGGCCGTCGGCCGGGTCAAGCGCGCCCCGCTGTGGATGCAGAAAAGCGGCCTGGAGTGGTTCTACCGCTTCCTGCAGGAGCCGCGCCGCATGTTCCGCCGTTACTTTATCGACGACATGGGCTTCATCTGGCTGTTCCTCAAAGAAGCGACCCGGCGCCGGCCGGCCGCGCGCTGAACCCCGCTTGCTTTCCCGGTAGCTGTTCCCCTGGTAGCTGAACCCTATTTACACTATTCATTCAAAGGCAGTTTTATGAGCACAATTGGCGTCATCGGTCTTGGCTACGTCGGCCTTCCCCTCGTGGTCGAGTTCGCGAAACTGGGCCCCACCATCGGCCTCGACATTTCGGTCTCCAAAGTCGAATCCTGCCGCCGCGGGGTCGACCCGTCGCGTGAACTGTCGGACGAGCAAATGGCCGCGGCCGTGCACGCCGAGTACACCAACGATCCGGCCCGCCTGGGCGACGCCGACCTGATCATCGTGGCCGTGCCGACGCCGGTCGACATTGCCCACAATCCCGACTTCGGCCCGCTGATCGGCGCCAGCCAGGTGGTCGGCAAGCACATGAAAAAGGGCGCCACCGTCATCTACGAGTCCACCGTGTATCCTGGCGCGACCGAAGAAGTGTGCATCCCCGTGCTCGAAAAAGCCTCGGGCCTGAAGTGGAAGGACGATTTCTTTGTCGGTTACTCGCCCGAGCGCATCAACCCGGGCGACAAGGAACACACCCTCACCACGATCCTGAAAGTGGTCGCCGGCGACACCCCGGAAACGCTGGAAAAAGTCGCCAGAATGTACGAATCGATCGTCAAGCCGGGCGTGCACCGCTGCTCGAGCATCAAGGCCGCCGAAGCGTGCAAGGTCATCGAAAACACCCAGCGCGACCTGAACATCGCCCTGATGAACGAACTGGCGATCATCTTCGACAAGATCGGCATCGACACCTCCGAAGTGCTCAAGGCGGCCGGCACCAAGTGGAACTTCCTCAAGTTTTCGCCGGGCCTGGTGGGCGGCCACTGCATCGGCGTCGATCCGTACTACCTGACCCACAAGGCCGACATGCTGGGCTACCACCCGCAAGTGATCCTGGCGGGACGGCGCATCAACGACGGCATGGCCAAGTTCATCGCCGAGCAGACCATCAAGAACATGATCGCCGCCGGCAGCTACATCAAGGGCGCCAAGGTCAACGTGCTGGGCCTGACTTTCAAGGAAAACTGCGCCGACCTGCGCAATTCCAAGGTGGCCGACGTGATTGCCGAACTGAAAACCTACGGCGTCGAGGTGTTCGTGCACGACCCGTATGCCGATGCCGAGGAAGCGATGCACGAGTACGGCGTCAAGCTGGTGTCGTGGGATGAACTGCCGCGCGCCGACGCCGTCGTGGCCGCCGTCTCGCACCGCCAGCTGATGGCGACCTCGATCGAAGACTTCCAGAAGAAATTGATCAAGGGCGGCGTGTTCATCGACGTCAAGGCTTGCTTCGACCAGGCCGCACTGGTCGACGCCGGCATCAAGGTATGGCGCCTGTAAAGGGCGTGCTGGCAGGGCGGCGCAAGGCAAGAGTACGCCAGCACGGCGCCGCCTTGCTGCTGATGCTGGCCGTGGTTGGCCTCGGCGCGGCATCGCTGCTGATGTCGGGCATCGGCAAGACCGATACCCAGTCCGGCCCGGACCAGCGCAGCCGGACCGCGCTGGCCCAGGCGCGCGAAGCGCTGATCGGCTTTGCGGTGGTCAACGGGCGCCTGCCGCGCCCGGCGCTGGACGATGGCGGCGGACGCGAGTTCGACGGCCGCTGCGACAGCGAAGAGCGCTGCAGCGGCTTGCTGCCCTGGGTTACGCTGGGCATCGCGCCCGGCGACGGCTGGGGCAAGCTGCTGCGCTACAGCGTCACGCCGGCCATGAGCACGGCGCCGATCCAGCCCACCGTGGTCTTCGGCACCAAGTCGATCGTCACGCGCAGCGGCGGCCAGCTGGTGCGCCAGGTGGGCGCGCCCGTGTGTTCGATGGCGACCCAGTGCGGCGCCGCCGTGGTGTTTTCGTACGGGCGCGAGCATGGCGGCATCAGTGTAGCCGGCGTGCGCCAGCCGGACACGTCCACCACGAATGCCGATGAGCGCTTCAATGCGCTCGCCGTCGCCACTTTCATCGAGCGCCCGCTGGGCCGCGATCCGCTGGCGCCCGGGGGCGAGTTCGACGACCAGCTGGTGCTGCTGCCGGTCGGCATTCTGTTTAATCGCATGAGCCTCGCGCGCAGCTTGCCGCAGGGCCAGTAGGGCGGGCAGCGGCTCGCTCCCCACATCACCCTTTTCCGAAAGTGTCACCATGAAAATTCTTGTTACCGGCGGCCTGGGCTACATCGGCTCGCATACCTGTGTCGAACTGATCAAGGCCGGCCACGAGCCGATCGCCTTCGACAACCTGTCCAACAGCCAGCGCAGCGTGCTCGATCGGGTGCAGCGCATCAGCGGCCAGCCGCTCACCTTCATCGAAGGCGACATCCGCGACGGCGCCGCCCTCGACGCCGCCTTCAGCGCGCACCGGATCGGCGCCGTGATCCACTTCGCCGGCCTGAAAGCCGTGGGCGAGTCGGTCTCGCAGCCGCTGCGCTACTACGACAACAACGTCTCCGGCTCCCTGATGCTGTTCGACGCCATGGCGCGCCACGACGTCAAGTCGCTGGTGTTCAGCTCCTCGGCCACCGTGTACGGCGACCCGGTCTCGGTGCCGATCAAGGAAGATTTTGCGCTGTCGGCCACCAATCCCTACGGCCGCAGCAAGCTGATCATTGAAGACATGCTGCGCGACCTGATCAAGGCCGATGCGAGCTGGCGCATCGCGCTGCTGCGCTATTTCAACCCGGTCGGCGCCCACGAGAGCGGCCTGATCGGCGAAGAACCGAACGGCATCCCCAACAATCTGCTGCCCTACATCGCCCAGGTGGCCGAAGGCCGGCGCGAGTTCCTGTCGGTGTACGGCGGCGATTATCCGACCCCGGACGGCACCGGCATGCGCGATTACATCCACGTGGTCGACCTGGCCATCGGTCATGTGAAAACCTTAAGCAAGCTGGCGACAGGTCCCGGCGTTGTTACGTACAATCTTGGCACCGGGCGCGGCAACAGTGTGCTGGAAATGGTGCGCGCATTCGAACAGGCCAGCGGCAAGCAAGTGCCCTACCGCATCGTGGCGCGCCGCCCGGGCGATATCGCCGCGTGCTTTGCCGATGCCAGCCTCGCCGAAAGCGAGCTCGGCTGGAAGGCGGAGCGCGACGTGGCCCAGATGTGCGCCGATGCATGGCGCTGGCAATCCCTGCCCAAGTGACAATTTAACGAAAGAATTCCCATGAAAGCGATGATCCTGGCCGCTGGTAAAGGCACCCGTGTGCGCCCCCTGACCTATGATCTGCCCAAGCCGATGATCCCGATCCTGGGCAAACCCGTGATGGCCTACCTGGTGGAGCACCTGGCCAAGTACGGCGTGACCGAGATCATGGTCAACGTCAGTTATCTGCACGAAAAGATCGAAGAGTATTTCGGCGAAGGCCACCAGTTCGGGGTCCAGATCGGCTACTCCTTCGAAGGCTACACCAACGATGATGGCGAGGTCGTGCCGCAGCCGATCGGCTCGGCCGGCGGCATGAAGAAGATCCAGGAATTCGGCGGCTTCTTCGACGACACCACCATCGTGCTGTGCGGCGACGCCCTGATCGATCTGGACCTCAAGTCGGCCCTGTTCGAGCACCGCCGCAAGGGCGCGTTGTGTTCGGTCATCACCAAGGAAGTACCTTGGGATAAGGTATCGAGCTACGGCGTGGTGGTCACCGACAAGGATGGCCGCATCACCGAGTTCCAGGAAAAGCCGTCCGAGGCTGAAGCCAAGTCGAACTTCATCAGCACCGGCATCTATATTTTCGAGCCGCAGGTGATCGACCTGATTCCCTCGGGTGTGCCGTTCGATATCGGCTCCGAACTGTTCCCGCTGCTGGCCAAGGAAGGCATGCCGTTCTACGCGCAGACGCGCGGCTTCAACTGGATCGACATCGGCAGCGTGTCCGACTACTGGCAGACCCTGCAGAACGTGCTGCTGGGCGAAGTCGCCCACATGGACGTGCCCGGCATCCAGGTCGAAGACGGCCTGTGGGTCGGCCTGAACACCCGCATCGAGTGGGAAGGCACCACCATCGAAGGGCCGGTCTACATCGGCTCGGGCGCCTGCGTGGAAGCCGGCGCCACCATCATCGGGCCGAGCTGGATTGGCCACGGCAGCCACATCTGCTCGGGCGCGAAGGTGGTGCGCAGTGTGTTGTTCGAATACACACGGGTCTTGCGCGATGTAACTTTAGATGAAATGATCGTCTTTAAGGACTACAGTGTGGACCGGGCCGGCGAAATGAAGCACGTGTCGGACTACGCGTCCGACGAGTGGGTCAACGCGCGCGACCGCCGCTTCACCCGGCGCTCCGATGCGCCGCTGGAAGCGGTCAAGTAAACATCGTGGCAGCGCACATAGAGGCAGCGCACATAATAAGAGCAGCATAAAAACGACCTGAAAGAGATGCAATGAAAATCTACCCAGTGATCCTGTCCGGTGGCGCGGGGACGCGCCTGTGGCCCCTGTCGCGCGCGGTGCTGCCCAAGCAGCTGCTGCCGCTGGTAACCGACAAGACCATGCTGCAAGATACCGTCCTGCGCGTATCCGGCTGGCCCGAGCTGATGGCGCCGCTGGTGGTGTGCGGCAACGAGCACCGCTTCCTGGTGGCCGAGCAGCTGCGCGAAATCGGTGTCACCCCGCTCGGCATCCTGCTCGAACCGGTCGGCCGCAACACCGCCCCGGCGGTGGCCGCCGCCGCCAACTACCTGCGCGCCATCGATCCGGACGCGGTCATGCTGGTACTGCCGGCCGACCACGTGATCGACAAGAACGTGCCGTTCGCCGAGGCGGTGGCCCAGGCCGCGACCCTGGTGGCCGATGGCGCCCTGGCCACCTTCGGCATCGTGCCGCAGGCGCCCGAGACCGGCTATGGCTATATCCACCGCGGCGCGCCGGCGGCCGGTTCCGCCGCTGCCTACCAGGTCGACCGTTTCGTCGAAAAACCCGACCGCGCCAGCGCCGAAGGCTTCGTTGCCGACGGCGGCTATTACTGGAACAGCGGCATGTTCCTGTTCCGCGCCGAAGGCTATCTGCGCGAGCTGGCCGAATTCGCCCCGGCGATTGCGGTGGCGGCCGAAGCGGCTGTGCGGCTGGGCTACCGCGACCTCGATTTCTGCCGCCTGGACGAAGCGGCGTTCTCCAGCTGCCCGTCCGATTCGATCGATTACGCCGTGATGGAGCGTACCCGCCACGCCGTGGTGGTGCCGGCCGACATCGGCTGGAGCGATGTTGGTTCCTGGTCGGCGCTGTGGCAAGTCCAGCAGGGCCGCGGCGCGGACGCGCAGGGCAATGTGCAGCGCGGCGATGTGTACCTCGATGGTGTGAGCAATTCGCTGGTGCGCGCCGAGAGCCGCATCGTGGCGGTGGTCGGCGTGAGCGACCTGGTCGTGGTGGAAACGCCGGACGCGGTGCTGGTGGCGCACAAGGACCAGGTGCAGCGCGTCAAGCAGATCGTCGACCATCTCAAGTCCAAGGAACGCACCGAGCACCTGCATCACACCAGGGTGTACCGCCCGTGGGGGTATTACGAGGGCATCGACGCGGGCGAGCGTTTCCAGGTCAAGCGCATTACCGTCAAGCCGGGCGAAAAATTGTCGCTGCAGATGCACCATCACCGGGCCGAACACTGGGTGGTGGTGAGTGGTACGGCGCGCGTGACCTGCGGCGAAAAAGTGAGCCTGTTGTCGGAAAACGAATCGACCTACATCCCGATCGGCATGAATCACCGCCTGGAAAACCCGGGCAAGGTGCCGCTGCACATCATTGAAGTGCAGTCCGGCAGTTATCTGGGTGAAGACGACATCGTGCGCTTCGAAGATATCTACCAGCGCGCATAAGCGCGTTGACGGCAAAGGGAAGGGGAGCCGCGGCTCCCCTTTTTTGTGTCCGATTGGCGCCGGCCGTTGCCTGGATTGGTCGTCAGACAAGTTAAATGCTGCGTTGCAACAAGAGTGATGTGTTGATTTCTACGCCGTCTCCCGCGAAAAATGTTGCCAAATACACTTAGTTACAACTTAGGGCTTTTTTCGTGTCCTAAAATTGACATTTCCAGAAAATTTTTTATGTTTCCTAATAGATATGTTCCGCTTACGTTCATCGAAAATCGCCTAACGTCGAACAAAAGAGATAAAAAAAATCAATTTGTTAAATTCTGAAATAAATTTCCCCAGCAGAATTGTTTCTCCACGCATAGAATTCGGTCCGTTATCCGAATTTATCCGATGTGAGGAAGTATGTTTTTTAACGTATTCAACCGCGCCATCCTTTGCGCCGGACTCGTTGCACTGACCGCTTGCGGGGGTGGAGAGCCGATCGGCACCGAGACGATCACCGTTCAGACCAGTTCCGCTTCCGCAGTCCAGCAAGCTCCGGCCACCCCGGCCACGTACACCAATACCAGCACGGTGCAGGGCGCCGCTGCCGTGCGCAGCGCGCCAGCGGTCAGCACGGCCGAGCGCGAAGCCGAACAGCTGCGCATGGTTCCCTACGAGCAGGCCTTCTCCCTGGAAGTGCGGCGCCGCGCGCTAGAGCGTCCCGAGCATCTGCGCGAGCAGGGCCCGGCGGGAAATCCGCCCGCGCAGCCGGCCTGCGATCCCGCGCCCGACCCGGCCCGGCCAGCCGAGTGCATTGCCACCCAGCCCGTCGCGGCCGCGGCGCCGGCCGGCCAGGCGCTATAATCGGCGCTGCGGGGCAAGCGGTCCCGCCTAACCGACCTGGCGATTCCATGACCCTGCGCGCAGCACTGTTCCTGACCCTTGCCCTCGGCGGCGCCATCGGCCAGGCTGGCGCCCAGGGCGCCTCGGCGCCACGTCTGCGGCCCAGCCAGCTGGCGCTGGTCGTCAACGCCGCCGAACCGAACAGCGTGGCCATTGCCGCGTACTACCGCAAGGCGCGCGGCATTCCGGCCGCCAACGTCATTCACGTGAATATTCCCGGCAAGCCGCAGCGGCTCGACGCCGCCCGCTTCAGCGCCCTGAAAGACAGCATCGACAGCCAGCTTCCGCCCGGCATCGAAGCCGTGCTGATGGTCTGGACCGCGCCCTATGCCGTCGAGTGCAACGCCATCACGGCCGCCTACAGCATGGGTTTCGACGCCGGCCAGTGCAGCAACACCTGCGCCGCCAGCCGCCCCAGCGCCTACTTCAACGCCAGCTCGGTCCAGCCGCTGGCCGACTTCCGCATGCGCCTGTCGATGCTGCTGCCGACCGACTCGGTGGCGCAGGCCAAGGCCCTGATCGACCGTGGCGTGGCGAGCGGTTTTCGCGTGCCGAACGCCAGCGCGTATTATCTGGTCACCTCGCAGGCGGCGCGCAATTCGCGGGCCGAGCTGTTTCCGCGCGACGGACAGATCGCCGCCAGGAAGATCCGCACCAAAACCCTGCATAGCGACGCACTCGACGGTGTGAGCGACATCATGGTGTACCAGACCGGCACCGCGAGGGTCGACAAGCTCGACAGCGTCAAATTTCTGCCGGGCGCGCTGGCCGACCACCTGACCTCCTTCGGCGGCGACCTGTACGGCACCAGCCAGATGAGCAGCCTGCGCTGGCTGGAAGCGGGCGCGACGGCCAGCTATGGCAGCGTCAGCGAGCCCTGCAACCACTGGCAAAAATTTCCCCATCCCGGCGTCCTGCTCAAGCATTACCTGAACGGCAGCACCGCCATCGAAGCGTACTGGCGCAGCGTGGCCTGGCCGACCCAGGGCCTGTTCATCGGCGAGCCGCTGGCGGCGCCGTATGGACGCTGAGCGCCTGGTGCCACGGGGCCGCTGCGCGCGATCGGTACGCCGCCTCCATGCAGCCGGTTTGCCGGCCGCGCTGTGCGCTGCTTGTTCATGGGACTGGGCGCACTGTCGGTCCTGCCGGCCGCTTCCTGTGCCGGCATGCGGCTGTACCTCGATCGCGCAGCGCCCGCGCGGGACCGAGGCGGCCCTGCATCATGCCAAGGCCCGGCGCTTGCGTTAATCAGGCTCGCGCCTCATCGCGACGGCGTGCGCTGTCCACGGGCCGACTCGTCCTTCCACCGGGGCGCGCCGCATGCCGGCGCGGCAGTGCACTGTCATCATGTTGTCATTTATCACAACTATGATGAAATTTACTATGGAAGAATACTTTTTGCTAACATAGAACATCAACGTCCGTAGTCGGCATGACAATGCCGATTCCACTCTACTCCCTTCAGGAAGTTTCGATGAAAAAGCCCGTAGCAACCATTCACGTTCCCGGCCGGCTGACCGTGCTGGCCGCACTGATGGCCGGTTTTGCCTCACCCGCCATGGCGGTCTCGCCCGACCTCGTGATCAGCCAGGTGTACGGCGCTGGTGGTAACGCCAACACCACTTTCTTTACCAACGACTACATCGAAATCTTCAACCGCGGCAGTGCCCCGGTCACCGCCGAAGGGTGGAGCCTCCAGTACGGCTCGGCCACCAGCACGGGCGCCTGGAGCGGCAAGTCGGCCCTGCCGACCTTCACCGTCGAGCCGGGCCAGTACGTCCTGATCCAGCAGCAGAGCGGCGGCTCGGGCCAGCCTTCACTGCCAACCCCGGTCATCGTGCCGCAAAGCGGGTTTAACATGTCGGGAACCACCGGCAAAGTCGCGCTGGTGCGCGATACCGCGACCCTCAGCGGCGCCACCCCGAGCGGTGACAACATCGCCGACCTGGTCGGCTTCGGCACCGCCAACGGCGCCGAAGGCACGCGCGCACCGGCCATGTCGGCCTCGCTGGCCTTGTTCCGCGCCAATGGCGGCTGCGCCGATACCGACGACAACAGCGTCGACTTCGCCACCGCCGCGCCGGCCCCGCGCACCAGCGCCTCGGCCCGCAATACCTGCGGCGCCACCGTGCCGCAAGCCAAGCCGATCGTGCCGGTCTGCCCGGCCAGCCTGGCCATCGAACAGGGCAAGCCGGGCGCGCTCTTGCTGCGCGCCTCGGATGAAGACAGCATCGTCAATGGCGCCGTCATCGCCAGCGGCGCCGTGCCCGGCATCAGCCTGGGCAGCCTGACGGCGGCCTCCGCCAACGGCGCATCCGCCAACGTCAACCTGCAGGCGGCGGCAAGCCTGGCCTCGGGCAGCTATCCGCTGGTGATTCGTTTTACTAACAATGCCGGCCAGGAAGCGACTTGCCCGGTCAATGTCAGCGTCTCGGGCGCGGCCACCATCCCGCAAATCCAGGGCGCCGGCGCGGCCAGTCCGTTCGCCAATGTCAGCGTGAGCACCGAAGGCGTGGTCACCCACAAGGTGTCGAACGGCTATTTCATCCAGGATGCCAACGGCGACGGCGATCCGGCCACATCGGACGGCCTGTTCGTCTTCACCAGCACCGCGCCAACGCTGGCCGTGGGCGACCTGGTGCGCGTGAAAGGCACCATCGTCGAGTACAAGCCGACCGGCGCGCTGCGCACCTACACTGAAATGAAAGACATCACCGGCACCGATGTGCTCGGCAGCGGCAACAGCGTCACGCCCGCCAACATCACTTTCGTGCCGGGCACGGACCTGGCGCGTTACGAGGCAATGCTGGTCAATATCAGCAATGTCCTGACCGTCAACCAGACCAATTACCTGGGCGACCGTGGCGAGCTGACCCTGTCGGTGGGACGCCGCGAAACCGCGACCAACCGTTTCCGTCCGGGCACGCCGGAAGCGCTGGCGCTGGCGGCATCGAACGCGAGCAACGAACTGGTGCTCGACGACAGCTGGTTCATCACCCCGCCGGCCGCCACCCCGCCGTGCGCGGATGTGGTGGCCTGCTCGGGCATTCCCTACCTGGGCCAGGATGGCACGGTGCGCGCCGGCGATACCGTCGGCAACCTGGTCGGCGTGGTCGACTTCGGCGCCATCGGGGGCGGCCGCACAGCCTTCAAGATCCAGCCGACCATGGCGCCGTCGTTCACACGCAGCAATTCGCGCCTGGCGGCACCGGAACTGCCGGTTGGCAACGTCAAGGTGGCCAGCGCCAACGTGCTCAACTTCTTCACCACCTTCCTCGACGGCGCCGACGCCTGGGGCCGCACGGGGCAGGGCTGCAAGGTCGGTTCGACCACGCGTCCATCGAATTGCCGTGGCGCCGACAACATGGTCGAATTCGTGCGCCAGCGCGACAAGATCGTCAATGAACTGAAAGCCATCGACGCCGATGTGGTGGGCTTGATGGAAATCCAGAACAACGACGACATCGCGGTCGACTACCTGGTCAGGCAGCTCAACGCGGCCACCGGCTTCGAGACCTATGCTTACGTGCCCAAGCCGGCCACCACCGGCACCGATGCGATTCGCGTGGCGATGATCTACAAGCCGGCCAAGGTCAGCCCGGCCGGCGGCGCGCTGTCCGACGGCGATGCCGTCAACAACCGTCCGCCGATGGCGCAGACCTTCAAGGCCGCCAACGGCGCGAAGTTTTCGGTGATCGTCAACCACCTCAAGTCGAAGGGCGGCTGCGGTTCCGGCGCCAACGCCGACCTGGGCGATGGCCAGAGCTGCAATAACGCCACCCGCGTGCTGCAGGCGCAGCGCCTGGCCAGCTATTTCATTCCGCAAGTGGTGGCAAGCGCGGGCGACCCGGACGTGCTGGTCATCGGCGACATGAATGCGCACGGCTTCGAAGATCCGATCCACCTGCTCAACCAGGCCGGCCTGGTCAACCAGCTGGAGCGCTTCGTGCGTCCGGGCGGCATTCCTTACTCCTACGTCTTCGACGGCGAGAGCGGCTACCTCGACCATGCGCTGGCCAGCACCTCGCTCGACGCCCAGGTCATCGGCGCCACCGAATGGCATACCAATGCGGATGAGCCGACCGTGATCGACTACAACACCGACGCCAAGAGCAGCGCCGCCCAGGCCCTGTTCAAGAATGACGCGTTCCGTTCCTCGGATCACGATCCGGTGGTGGTGGCGCTGAACCTGGCGCCGGCCTATGCCGACGTCACCGCCAGTTTCGGCGTCAGCGGTTCGGGCTTGCGCGTGGATATTTTCAAAAATACCTACAGCGGCACCCTGACTATCACAAACAATAGCGACGCGCCAATCACCGGACCGCTCCATGTTGTATTTTCGTCACTGACTCCGGGCGTAACTGTTGCTACACGGACTGGAATGTTGGGAACTGAGCCATATATGACTGTTAGCAATGGTACAATACCAGTTGGCGCCAAAGTCACCCTTTCCGTTGTGTATAGCAGTCCCGCCCGTAAAGGCGTTGGTTTCGTCACGAAAATTTTAAGTGGTTCACTCTAAGGGAAGAAGAATGTTCGATATCAAAAAAATTATCACGAAAGCATTGCTCGCCGTAACGTTCGCGTTGGGCGCCACTGCGGCATGGGCTGGTCCGAGTTATCACGTTTCCATTGACTCCAGCAAATTTGTTGGCAATGGCGGGGCCATGTATTTCAGCTTCAACAGCGTGCAAGCGGCCACCTCGGCGTTTGCCGATGTCACCAACTTCAGCGGTGCCTTCGAAGACGAGATTCTCCGTGGGGGTAGTGTTCTGGGCGATATTCCTGGCTTGGTCACCTTCGCTAACAGCGGCGCGGACAATTATCTGATGCAGTCGGTCGTTCTTGGTGGTATTTTCGGTTTCGATGTCCATTTCCGTGGCGACTTCGAGACCGTCGCGGGAAGCTTTGGCGCCCTGTTCGGCGTGGCGCTGGTTGACCTCGACACTGGCGAATACTACGGCGGCAACGGTAATCTGGTCGAGTTCCAGCTGACTCCGCCAGGCGTGGTCGATGTCGACAACCCGACCCGCATCGTGACGGTGACCCCGCTGCTGCCACCGACCTCGGTGCCGGAACCATCGGACCTGCTGCTGGTCATGACCGGCCTGGGCCTGGTTGCCTTCGTCCGTCGCCGCAGCGGCAAGGCGGCGCGCTAAGCGACGCTCGAGGCGGGCCGCAGGGCCCGCCTGCATCGATCGCACATTTGCCGGGAACGGCAAGTGTGCTTTTTTTTGTCCGGGCACGCGGTAAGCGATCCGTCAGCACCCCGAAAAACCTTGCTCAAAAGCATGTCAAATATCCCCGTGCCCGCTATGAAAGAATAGTTGTCGCAACCGTCGGCGGCATGGTAGCCTTGCACGCCAAATTGAGCATTGAGGAGTCGAACGGATGTTTGCAGTAACGAAAATCAACCACTCCCGGCGCACGCGCCCTGCGGGCTTCACCCTGCTTGAATTACTCGTCGTTATCGTCATCATCGGCTTGCTCGCCGCTTACGTGGGGCCGAAGTATTTCGCCCAGCTCGGCAAGTCCGAAGTCACCGTCGCCAAGGCCCAGATCGAAGCGTTCGAAAAGTCGCTCGACACCTACCGCCTCGACGTCGGCCGCTACCCGACCACCGAAGAAGGCATGGCCGCCTTGCTGGTCGCGCCCGCCACCGCCGGCGTCAAGTGGAATGGTCCCTACCTCAAAAAAGCGGTGCCGCAGGATCCGTGGGGCCGCCCATACCAGTACCGCGCGCCAGGCACCAAGGGCGACTACGAAATCGTCTCGACCGGCAAGGACGGCCAGCCCGGCGGCACCGGCGAAAACGCCGACATCACGTCCCAATAGTTTCCTGACCCCGCAGTTTTCCCTTTCCCCGCAAAGGCCTCATGCAGTTTGCTGTCCGTACCCTCGCGCCTGACCTGAGCATTAGCAGCCAGGTGGTCGACGCCCAGGATGAGGCCGATGCCCGCCGCCAGTGCGAAGCACGCGGGCTGTTCGTCAGCGCGGTCGAACCGGTGCGCGCCGCCGGCCTGCGCCGCGGTCGCGGCCCAGGTCTGTCGCTGGTGCTGTTCAGCCAGGAACTGCTGGCCTTGCTGACGGCGGGCCTGGGCATCGTCGAAGCGCTCGAAGCCCTGCTCGAAAAAGAAACCAGCGTCTCGACCCGCAGCGTGCTCGAACGCCTGCTCGGCGGCTTGCGCGAAGGCAAACGCTTTTCCAGCGTGCTGGCCGACCAGCCGGACCTGTTTTCGCCGCTCTACATCGGCATCGTGCGCGCCGCCGAAGGCACCAGCGACCTGCCGCGTTCGCTCGCGCGCTACATCGATTACCAGCAGCGCATCGACGTGGTGCGCAGCAAGATCGTCAGCGCCGCCATTTATCCGGTGATCCTGCTGGCAGTCGGCGGCGGCGTGAGCATGTTCCTGATTACCTACGTGGTGCCGCGCTTTGCCGAGGTCTACCAGGGCGCCGGACGCAACCTGCCGTGGATGTCGCAGATGCTGCTCGGCTGGGGCCAGTTCGCCAGCGGCCACAGCGGCCTGCTGCTGGGCGGCCTGGCCGTGCTGGCGGGCGCGCTGGTGCTGCTGTGGCGGCGCCTGACCCGCAACGGCGGCCTGGCGCGCCTGGTCACGCGCCTGCCCGGCATCGGCGAACGGGTGCGCATTTACGAACTCTCGCGCCTGTACCTCACGCTCGGCATGCTCAGCGAAGGCGGTATCACCATCGTCAACGCCATCGACACCGTGCAGGCGATGGTATCAAGCTCGATGCGCGCTTCCTTGGGCGCGGCGCGCACCAGCATCGAGTCGGGCCTGCCGCTCTCGACCGCGTTCGAGGCCAACAGCCTGACCACCCCGATCTCGCTGCGCATGCTGCGGGTGGGCGAGCGCACCGGCGACATGGGGCCGATGCTGACCCAGTCGGCGGCCTTTTACGACGGCGAAATCAGCCGCTGGATCGACCGCTTCACCCGTACTTTCGAACCCCTGCTGATGGCCGCCATCGGGCTGGTCGTCGGCGCCATTGTGGTGCTGCTGTATATGCCGATTTTCGATCTGGCCGGAGACATGTCGTGAGTTCCGCCGTGCCGTCTCCCATTCTCGACCCGGCCCTGCTGGCGCGCGCGCGCGCCCAGAGCCTGCACACGCAGCGCTCGCTGGTGGCCGAACTGGAGGCGGCCAGCGGCCTCGATGCGCGCCAGATCGTCCAGGCCCTGGCCGAGCCCTTCGGCTTGAGCGTGATGGAAACGGCCGAGATGCTCGGCTGCGCAACCGCCTTCGACCTGCTGCCGCTGGCGCAGGCGCTGGCGCGCCACTGCGTGCTGCTGCGCGAGCCCGGCGGCCAGGTGCTCGGCGTGATCGCCGACCCCTTCGACGTCGACCTGCAAACCTGGCTTGCTACCCGCGCGCGCGCCACCCCAGGCGCGCCGCTCAATGTGCGCCTGGCGCTGCAAGCCGATATCCAGGCCTACCTGTCCAAGCAGGAAGAATCGGCGCGCGCGGTCGACACCCTGGTGGCCAACGTGGGCGACGCCCGGCGCGACGGCAAGACCGCCGCCGTGCTGTCGTTCGCCTCGGTGTCCGAGGCCGCCAGCCCGGCTGTCAAGCTGGTCAACTCGACCCTGTACGACGCGCTCAAGGCCGGCGCATCCGACATCCATCTGGAGAGCACCGCCGGCGGCCTGGCCGTCAAGTACCGGGTCGATGGCGTGCTCGATCACGCCACCTCGGTGGGCGGCATCGAAGTGGCCGAGCACATCATCTCGCGCCTGAAAGTGCTGGCCGAACTCGATATCGCCGAACGCCGCGTGCCGCAGGACGGCAGCTTCCGGGTCGAGTCGGGCGGACGCGAGATCGACCTGCGCGTCTCGATCATGCCGAGCATCCACGGCGAGGACGCGGTCATCCGGATCCTCGACAAGCGCGCCATGATCGAAGCCTACGGCGCGCTCACCCTGGAGGCGCTGGGCTTCGACGCGGCCTCGCTGGTGTCCTTGCGCATGCTGGCGCAGGAAGCCTACGGCATGCTGCTGGTGACCGGGCCGACCGGTTCGGGCAAGACCACGACCCTGTACGCGGCCCTGACCGAAATCCACAACGGGCGCGAAAAGATCATCACCATCGAAGACCCGGTCGAATACCAGCTGCCCGGCATCCTGCAAATTCCGGTCAACGAAAAGAAGGGCCTGACCTTTGCCAAGGGCTTGCGCTCGATCCTGCGCCACGACCCCGACAAGATCATGGTCGGCGAAATCCGCGACCGCGAAACCGCCGAAATCGCGGTGCAGTCGGCCCTGACCGGCCACCTGGTGCTCACCACCGTCCACGCCAACAATGTGTTCGACGTGTTCGGCCGCTTTACCCACATGGGCATCGATCCCTACGCCTTCGTGTCGGCGCTCAACGGCATCTGGGCCCAGCGCCTGGTGCGCATGAACTGCCCGCACTGCGCGGAACAATTCACCCCGAGCGACGCCGAACTCGATGCGGTCAACCTGGAACGCGCCGACGTGCACGACTACCTTTTCATGCAGGGCAAGGGCTGCGGCGATTGCCGCGGCACCGGTTACAAGGGGCGCCGTTCGATCGCCGAAATCCTCACCCTCAACGACGAGATCCGTGAACTGATCGTCGACAAGCGCCCGATCCGCCAGATCAAGGCCGCGGCCCACGCCAACGGCACCCGCAGCCTGCGCCTGGCCGCGCTCGACCTGGTCAAGCGCGGCGCCACCACGCTCACCGAAATCAAGCGGGTGACCCTGCATGCGTAGACGCTTCGGACAATCGCTGCGGGTCGGCATCGCGCCCGGCGCCGTCGCGCTCCTCAAAACCAGCCGTTTCGGCAGCGCTTCGCCCGAGCTGGTGGCCGAACTGGCGTTCGATGGCGGCAGCCACCCCGAGTCGATCGCCGGCGCCTTGCGCCTGCTGCTCGAAGGCGCCGGCAGCGCCAACTGGCCCGTCACCATCGTGCTGGCCGATGAACTGGTGCGCATCTGGCAGGTGGCGCCGCCCGCGGGCAGCGCGCGCCTGGCCGACCTGGAGGCCGCCGCCGCGCTGCGCTTTCAAACCTTGTTCGGCGAGCCGACCGGCGCCTGGCAGCTGGCCGCCGGCTGGGATGCGGCGCAGCCGTTCCTGGTCGCCGCGCTGCCGCGCCACCTGCTGGCGCTGATCGAACAGGTGTGCGCCGCCCAGCGCGCGCCGCTGGTGCAACTGGTGCCGCAATTCGTCGCCGGGTTCAACCAGTGGCGCGGCTCTGTCAAGAGCGGCGCCTGGTATGGCCTGGTGCAGCAGCGCGTCTTGAGCCTGGCCGCCATCGAGGACGGGTCGATCCGCGCCGTGCGCGCTGCCGCGCTGCCCGAGGACGCCGATCTTGACTGGCTGGCCGCGCATGTGGCGCGCGAAGCGCTGCGCCTGAATGTCTCGGTGCCGGCGCGCCTGTGCGTATCGGGCCACGCGCCCGCCGCCTGGAGCAAGGGCGCCACCCACCCCGCACTCAGCTGCCATTTGCTGGGGCAAGGGCAGGGCGTGGGCTGGTCCGACTGCGCGCGCCTGGCCGCAACCGGGAGCCGGTTATGAAACGTGTGCACATCGATTTTGCGCCGCCCTCCATGCAGCGCACCCTGCACCGCGCCGGCCCCGGCACCTGGGCCGTGGCCGTGCTCGGGCTGGCCCTGTGCGCGGCCGCCGCCACCCTGGGCTGGCGCCTGGTGGCGCAGCAGCGCGCCGACACCGAACAACTGAACGCGGCGCGCCTGCGCTCGCGCGCCCCCGTGGTGGTGGCGCCTGTGGCGCAAGGCCCGCGCATTTCCGAAGCGCAGGCGGCCGGCGTGAACGCGGCCGTCATGCAACTGAACCTGCCGTGGCGCGCCCTGTACGACGCCATCGCCGCCGCCACGCCGCCCGCCATCGGCATGCTGGCGCTGGAACCGGACGCGCGCAAACGCAGCCTGAAAATCACCGCCGAAGCGAAAAGCAGCGATGCCATGATCGAATACGTCGAACTGCTCAAACGCGAGGAACTGTTCGCCGGCGTGACCCTGATCCGCCACGAAATCAACGAGCAGGACCCCAACAAGCCAATCCGCTTCCAGCTCGAAGCCGAATGGGTGGCGCCATGAGCGCGCCGACCGTCGCAAGGATGGCGCTGCGCGCGCGCCTGGCCGTGGCCGCTCGGGGGCCGTTTTTTTGCGGCGCCTGCGTGCTGCTGCTGGCCGGCGGCGCCGCCGTCATCTGGCTGCTGCCGCAAGGCGCGCTGCAAGCGCAGCGCCACGCCGTCGCGCTCGGCCTGGCGCGCATGCCGCCGGCGCTCGACAAGCCGGCGCCGGTCATCGCCAACGAAAACCTGGCCCTGTTCTACGCCACCCTGGGCGAAAAGCGCTACGCCGAGCAGCAGGTCAAGACCCTGTTCGGGATCGCCGCCAAGAGCGGCCTGTCGCTCTCGCAGGGCGACTACAAGGCCGGCTACGACCGCAACGCGCGCCTGCACACCTATCAAGTGACCTTGCCGGTCAAGGGCAGCTACGGCGCCATCTGGAAGTTCACCATCCTGTCGCTGCGCGCGATTCCCTTCGCCTCGCTCGACGAAATCAGCTTCAAGCGCGACAACCTCGGCGAGCCGGTGCTCGAAGCGCGCGTGCGCATGACCTTTTACCTGCAAGACGTGCCGGGAGCGCCGCAATGACCCCGCGCCACCTCGCCATGGGCGCGGCCGTGCTGCTGGCCGCCGGCCTGCTCATTTTTGGCGACAACAAGCCCGAGCCGGATGTGGCCGAAGCGGTCGAACGCAGCGCGCCGAAGGCCGTCGTGACCCGCACCAGTAGCGTCGCCAATGCTGTCGCCGCGCCGGCCGAACCGGCGATCCTGCGCCTGGCCGCGCGCGACACCCTGATCGGCGATGACGACGCCTTCGGGGCCGGCGTGTTCGGCAGCCAGAACCTGAACCCGGCGCCGCCGGCGGCGGCGGTCGACAACGCGCCGCCACCGCCCCCGCCGCCGCCAAGCGCGCCGCCGCTGCCCTTCGTCTACATCGGCAAGGCGGTCGGCGAGGGCGCGTGGGAAGTCTTCCTCGCGCGCGGCGACAAGACCTATATCGTACGTAACAAGATGGTGATCGACGGCGTGTACCGGGTGGACGCGATCGCGCCGCCCACGCTGACCTTGACCTATCTGCCTTTGAACCAGGTTCAACAGCTCAACATTGGAGTCTTCGACTGATGGCTAGCCACCGGATTGGCACACGTTGCCTGAATTTGCCACCCTGGCGCCGCCTTGCGCGCGCCGCTGCCGTTCCGCTGATGGTGCCACTGATGCTGCTGGCGCTGTCCGGCTGCGCCGGGCGCGCCGCTTACCTCGAAGGCAATTCGCTGGTCGAGAAGGATGAAGTCGAGGCGGGCCTGATCAAGTACCGCCAGGCGATCGACGCCGAGCCCGAAAACCCGGTCTTCCGCGCCGCCTACCTGCGCGCGCGCGACCGCGCCGCCACGCGCCTGCTCGACCAGGCCGAGCGCGCGCTGGCCGCCGGCCGGCCCGCCCCGGCGCTGCAGGATTACCAGCGCGTGCTGGGATTCGATCCGGCCAACGAGCGCGCCAGGGCCGGCCTGCGCCTGATCGAGATGGACCAGCGCCACGCCAAAACCATGGAAGAAGCGACGGCCGCCTTCGAGCGCAAGGAATACGAGCCGGCCCGCGCGCGCGCCGCCGCCATCCTGGTCGAGCGCCCGCAGTACGAACCGGCGCGCCGGCTGCTTTTGCAGATAAACGAAAACACCGCCGCGCCGGTCGCCGAAACCGGCCTGGCCGCCGCCTACAAGACGCCGATCAGCATCGAGTTCCGCGACGCTCCGCTCAAGCAGGTGCTCGACGTGATCGCGCGCCGTTCGAACCTGAACTTCATTTTCGACAAGGACGTCAAGACCGACCAGAAGACCTCCATCTTCCTGAAAAACAGCACGGTCGAAGCGGCCATCTACTACTTGATGGTGTCGAACCAGTTGGACTATCAAATCATGGACGGCAATACCCTGCTGGTGTACCAGAACGTGGCCACCAAGCTCAAGGAATACCAGGAGATGACGGTGAAAACCTTCTTCCTGGCGAACGCCGACGCCAAGGTAGTGGCCAACACGCTCAAGACCATCCTCAAGTCGCGCGACGTGGTCATCGACGAAAAGCTCAATCTGGTGATCGTGCGCGACAACCCGGAAGCGATCAAGCTGGCCGCCAAGCTGGTGGCGCTGCAGGACGTGGCCGAGCCGGAAGTCATGCTCGAAGTCGAGATTTTGGAGATCAAGCGCAGCCGCCTGCTGGAACTGGGCGTCTCCTGGCCCACCACCCTGACCCTGGCGCCCCTGACCACGCCCGGCGGCGGGCCGCTCACGCTCGACACCGTGCGCGGGCTGGGACGCGCCGACATCGGCCTGTCGTCGCTGTCGACCACGATCACAGCGCGCAAGACCGACGGCGACTCGAACACCCTGGCCAATCCGCGCATCCGCGTGCGCAACAAGGAAAAGGCCAAGATCGTCATCGGCGACAAGGTCCCGAACATCACCACCACCTTGTCCTCGGGCGGCGTGGCGAACGGCTTTTCGCAGGAATCGATCACCTATCTGGACGTCGGCCTGACCCTGAACGTGGAGCCGACCATCTATCTGAATAACGAAATCGGCATCCGCGTCGGCCTGACGGTGAGCAGCCTGCTCGACACCATCACCACCGCCTCGGGCACCACCGCCTACCGCATCGGCAACCGCGAAGCGTCGACCATGCTGCAGTTGAAGGATGGCGAGAACCAGGTGCTGGCGGGCCTGATCAACAACGAAGACCGCAGCAGCGGCACCAAGATTCCCGGCGTGGGCAACCTGCCGGTGGTGGGGCGCCTGTTCGGACGCACCGCCGACGGCGCCGACCGCACCGAGATCGTGCTGTCGATTACGCCTCACCTGATCCGCAACATCCACCGTCCGCCGGCCAGCGCATCCGAGTTCAGCGCCGGCACCGAGACCAGCTTCCGGCGCCGTCCGGACACCACGCCGCGCGCGCCGGTGCTCATGCCGCCGTCGCCCGGCGCGCGCCCACCCGCACCGGCACCGGCACCGGCACCTGCGCCGGCGGCGGCCGAAGCGCCGGCGCCCGCCGTCACCCCGGTGCCGGCGCCGGAAACCACGCCCGCGCCGCGGCAATGATGGCGCAGGGGCGGGGCCGCGGCTTCACGCTGATCGAATTGCTGGTGACCCTGGCGATTCTGGCCCTGCTCGGCACCCTGGTGGTGCCGGTGACCCAAGTGACGATGCAACGCCAGCAGGAGCAGGAGCTGCGCCGCTCGCTGCGCGAGATCCGCCAGGGCATCGACGCCTACAAGCGCGCCTACGACGAAGGCCGCATCGCGCGTGCCCTCAACAGCAACGGCTACCCGAAGTCGCTCGAACAGCTGGTCGACGGCGTGCCCGATGTGCGCAGCCCGACGCGCGCCAAGATATTCTTCCTGCGCCGCGTGCCGCGCGACCCCTTCAGCGCCAGCGGCGACGTCAATCCGGCCCAGACCTGGGGCAAGCGCAGCTACGCCAGCGAGGCCCTTGACCCGCGCGAAGGCGAGGACGTGTACGATGTGTATTCGACCTCGGACCGGGTCGGCCTGAACGATGTACCGTACCGCAAATGGTGAAGACGATGCAAGCACGGATACAAGCAAACCAAGGCCGCCCGGCGCGCGGCTTCACCCTGATCGAACTGCTGGTGGTGCTGGGCATTGTGGCGCTGCTGCTCACGCTCGCGGTGCCGCGCTTTTTTCCGAGCATCGACAGCGCCAAGGACACCATTTTGGCCGACAACCTGCGCAACACGCGCGCCGTGATCGACCAGTACTATGCCGACACCGGACGCTATCCCGATTCGCTGGAACAGCTGGTCGAGAAAAAATACCTGCGCAGCATTCCGGTGGACCCGGTGGCCGACAGCAGCACCACTTGGATCCTGGTGCCGCCCGAAGACACCACCAAGGGCAATCTGTACAGCATCAAGAGTGGGGCGCCCGGCAATGACCGCAACGGCAAACCGTACCAGGACTGGTAGGGCCGCGCCGCGCCTGGCGCGCGCGCACGGCTTTACCTATCTGGGCTTGATCATCCTGGTCACCGTGATCGGGCTGGTGGGCGCGGCCAGCCTGAAGGTCGGCTCGCTCATGCAGCGCGCGGCCGCCGAAGAAGAACTGCTCGCCATCGGCGCCGCCTTCAGCGACGCGCTGCGCAGCTACGCCGCCGCCACGCCGCCCGGCCAGCCGCAGCAGCCGCCCACCTTGCAGGAACTGCTCAAGGACCCGCGCTTTCCCGGCACCCGGCGCCACCTGCGCAAGATTTTCGTCGACCCGATCACCGGCAAGGCCGAATGGGGCGTGATGTACGTGGGCGACAAGCAGGGCGTGCTGGGGGTCTACAGCCTGTCGGATGCGCCGCCGCTCAAGGTCGGCAATTTTGACGCGCGCTTTCTGAACATGGAAAACAAGAGCAAGCTGTCGGAGTGGAAGTTCACCTTGTCGACACTGACCATGACGCCGCAGGAGCCGATGACGGTGCCCGGGCAGAGCCAGCCGGGCCAGCCGGCGCCGCTGTTCCCTCCAGCCGACGCTGCTGCGAAGCCGGCCGACCAGATGGCGCCCCCGCCAGTGCCAGCGCCAGCGCCAGCCCAGGAACCGGCTGCCGAGGCGGCCATGACGCCACCCGAGGAGCCGCAGCCGGAGCCGCAGCCGGAGAAGGCGGAGCCGCCCGCCGACAAGCCTGACGAGCCGGTGGAGCCGCCGGAAGAAGATCAGTCCGGCAAGAATGGACAGGAGAGCGCCGGGCAGGACGAGCCCAAGCGCGATGAACGCCAGCGCGACGACGGCCGCCGCAATGAGCCTAAAAGGGAAATGTAGGCGCAAAAAAGTAACCAGTACTTGAATGATCTACGCAAGGCTCGGGGAGGTAATGGAAATGGAATCTGGCTCATGAAACAAGCAGGTCAACGTCTCCAGGCAGTGGCATCTGCGCTTATCATGGCGGCGGCGGCGGCGGCGGCGGCGGCGGCGGCGGCGCACGCGCTTGCCGCGCCGCCACGGCCATACGATTCTCGCATGACGGGAGAACAGCTCGTCCGCGATATGCTTGCCGATCCTGCGCAAGGACAGCTCAACGCGGTTCGGCGCGAGCGCGCCATTGGCTATATTGATGGCGTCATGGGTGCGGCTGCCGGACAGCGATGGTGTCCCGATGAAAAACCGGTGCCCCATGAACTGAATTATCTGATCGTCGAAGAATTATCGCGCATGAGTAACGACAAGCTCAAGGGTGACGCCGCTCCCTCCGTGCTCGCCGTCCTGGCGCGCCTGTATCCTTGCAAAGCGGCTTTGGCCCGACGATAACGCCCCTGATGCCGCTCAGCGCCCGCTGCGCTTGAAATCCCTGAAGCGGAAACCGAGCCCGAACAGCACCACGAAGTAGGCCAGGCCGCTTCCTGCCACGATGGCGAACAGGGCCCCGGCGCGCAGCCATGGACGCGCTTGCAGCGCGGCCCAGTCGAACTGGATCTTGCAGTAGTAAGCGATCAGGCCCATCACGGCCACGGCGATCACCAGCTTGGCGAAGAACAGGAGCCAGCCCGGCTGCGGCACGTAAATGCCGCGCTTGCGCAGCATGGCATACAGCACGGCCGCGTTGATGCAGGCGCCCAGGCCGATCGACAGCGCCAGGCCGGCCACGCTCAGGAGCGGCACGAATACCAGGTTCATCAGCTGCACCGCCACCAGCACGCCGATGGCGATGCGCACCGGCGTGCGTACGTCCTGGCGCGCATAGAAGGCCGGGGTGAGCGTCTTGACCAGGATGATGCCGACCAGGCCGGCGCTGTAGGCCATCAGCGGCATGGCCGAAGCATGGACCGCCTTGGCGGTAAACGCGCCGTAGTGGAACAGGGTGGCGATCATCGGTTCGGCCAGCATGGCCAGGCCAACCGAAGCCGGCAGGGCCAGCAGGAAGGTCAGGCGCAGGCCCCAGTTGAGCAGGGCCGAGTATTCGGAGGTATCGCCCTCGGCATTCGCCTTGGCCAGGCTGGGCAGCAAAATCGTGCCCAGCGCCACGCCCAGCATCGCCGTGGGGAATTCCATCAGGCGGTCGGCGTAGGTGAGGGCGGAGACGCTGCCGGCGCCCAGGCGCGAAGCGATGCCGGTATTGACCAGCAGACTGATCTGGGCGGCGGAGACGGCGAACACGGCCGGTCCCATCTTTTTCAGCATGCGGTGCACGCCCGGGTCGCGCAGGGCGGCGATCGGGTTGAGCGAAATGCGCGGCAGCATGCCGATTTTCATCAGGGAGGGAATCTGGATACCGACCTGCAACAGGCCGCCGACCATCACCGCGAACGCCATCGCGTAAATCGGTTGTTCCAGGCGCTGGGCCAGGAACAGCGAGGCCAGGATGAAGGAAATATTCAGCAGCACCGGGGTGAAGGCGGGAATCTTGAACTGGCGCCAGGTGTTGAGAATGCCGCTGGCCAGCGAGACGAAGGCCATGCAGATAATATAGGGGAACATCATGCGCGTCATGAAGACGGCAGCCTGCTCGGCTTGCGGGGTCTGCCTGGACGTATCCATGATCCACTTGATCAGGAACGGCGTGGAAATGATGCCGGCGATGGTGATCAGAAGGGTCGACCAGATCAGCACCGTGGCCACGCTGTCGACCAGCGGGCGGGTGCCTTCATCGCCATGCTGGGTCTTGACGTCGGCCAGGATCGGCACGAAGGCCTGGGCGAAGGCGCCCTCGGCGAACATGCGGCGCAGCAGGTTGGGAATACGGAAGGCGACGTTGAAGGCATCGGTGAATTCCGAAGCGCCAAAGGCGCGCGCGAAAAGGCTTTCGCGCAGCAGGCCGGTGACGCGGGACAGCATGGTCATGCTGGAGATGGCAGCCAGGGTTTTGAGCAAGTTCATGGGCCGGGATTATAGCCCGGCAAGAGTGGCGCGAACGGGCGTGGCTGACAAATGTTGATTTTTGAATTGCCCTTACCGGAACTTTTCGCTATAATCGAAGGCTGTACAGAATTCTGTTACGCAGACACTAATGTTTGGCAGGCACTGGTTTGACACACAAGGTGTAGAAAAGACACTGGTTTGACAGACGCTATTGTTTGCAAACGCAACTTGACCCCGATTTAGGAAATTCCATGGCAAATACCGCACAAGCACGCAAGCGCGCTCGTCAAGCAGTTAAGCAAAACGCTCACAATTCGTCGCAGCGTTCGACCCTGCGTACCGCTATCAAGGCAGTGCGCAAGGCTATCCAGGCTGGCGACAAAGCCGCCGCAACATCGATCTTCCAGGCATCCGTGTCGACCATCGACAGCATCGCCGACAAGAAAATCATCCACAAGAACAAAGCAGCGCGTCACAAGAGCCGTCTGGCTGCTGCTCTGAAAGCGCTGGCTTAATAGCCTGTGCCGCCGGTGGACTTCGGTCTGCCGGTCGGGCTTGTGAGTATGAAAAAACCCGCCTGGCTTCGGCCCTGGCGGGTTTTTGTTGTGGGCGTTTAGGTTGCGGCGTTTCAGTTTCCAAGCCGAAATTCTTAAGCCGGGGTCAGACCCGGGCTTGTTTCCACACCGGGGTCAGACCCCAGGCAAGCAAAACCGGGGTCTGACCCCGGCGTGGAAACAAGCCCGGTTCTGGATGCATCTCAGATCTTCTTCATATCTCCAGCCGGCACTTCCACCCATTCTCCCGGCATCAGGGGATGCGTCGCCAGCGAAAACGGCCCGATGCTGCTGCGTATCAGCCGCAGGGTCGGCAATCCCACCGCCGCCGTCATTCTGCGCACCTGGCGATTCTTTCCTTCCTGTAAAGTAATCGCGATCCAACTGGTCGGCTTGTCGGCGCGCACCCGGATCGGCGGCGTGCGCGGCCACAGCCAGCCCGGTTCGGCGATCCGCACCGCCTGGCACGGCTTGGTCACGAAATCGCCCAGGTCGAGCGGCGCCTGCAAGCGCGCCAGCGCGTCGGCCTCCAGCGCGCCGTCCACCTGCACCAGATAGGTCTTGGCTTCCTTGTGGTCCGGATGGGCAATGCTGTGCTGCAGGCGGCCGTCGTCGGTGAGCAGCATCAGCCCTTCGCTGTCGGCGTCGAGCCGGCCGGCCGGGTAGATGTCGGGCGTGCGCAGGTAGTCGGCCAGCGATTCGCGTCCCGCCTGCGGCGAGAACTGGCACAGCACCTGGAACGGTTTGTTAAAGAGAATGAGGGGCATAATTGAGTCGCTGGAAAGATGTTCGGCCCGCCGTTCGCTTGGCGGGCCATTTGTTAGTGTCGCAAAACCGTAGCGCCTAGTAAAATACTGGTGCATAATATGAAACGCGCGTCTTATGTCTTATAGAAGACTACAACTCTCGTCGTATTTATAGTAACCAATTCAGATTGCAGACCATGCCTGACAGACGCAACATTGTTGCCGCCTGCTATGCGTCCACTTCGGAGATCACGATGTATCAACATATCAAAGTACCTGCTGACGGCCAGAAAATCTCGGTCAATGCCGATTTTTCGCTGAATGTACCAGATAATCCAGTCATTCCCTACATCGAAGGCGATGGCACCGGCGTCGATATCAGCCCGGTCATGATCAAGGTCATCGACGCAGCCGTGGCCAAGGCCTACGGCGGCAAGCGCAAGATCAGCTGGATGGAAATCTATGCCGGCGAGAAATCGACCACCGTGTACGGCCCGGACGTGTGGCTGCCGGAAGAAACCCTGGAAGTGCTGAAGGACTACGTTGTGTCGATCAAGGGACCGCTCACGACCCCGGTCGGCGGCGGCATCCGTTCGCTCAACGTCGCCCTGCGCCAGCAGCTCGACCTGTACGTCTGCCTGCGTCCGGTGCGTTACTTCACCGGCGTGCCTTCGCCAGTGCGTGAGCCAGAGAAGACCGACATGGTCATCTTCCGCGAAAACTCGGAAGACATCTACGCCGGTATCGAATACCAGCAAGGTTCCGAAGGCGCCAAGAAACTGATGGATTTCCTGATCAAGGAAATGGGCGTTACCAAGATCCGCTTCCCTGAGACCTCGGGCCTGGGCATCAAGCCAGTGTCGATCGAAGGTACCGAGCGCCTGGTGCGCAAGGCGATCCAGTACGCCGTGGACAACGACAAGCCTTCCGTGACGATCGTTCACAAAGGTAACATCATGAAGTACACCGAAGGCGGCTTCCGCGATTGGGCGTACGCACTGGCGCAAAAAGAATTCGGCGCCGAGCTGATCGATGGCGGCCCATGGTGCAAGTTCAAGAATCCGAAGACCGGCAAGGACATCATCGTCAAGGATTCGATCGCCGATGCGTTCCTGCAGCAGATCCTGTTGCGTCCGGCCGAGTACAGCGTCATCGCGACCCTGAACCTGAACGGCGATTACATCTCCGACGCGCTGGCCGCACAAGTGGGCGGTATCGGTATCGCTCCGGGCGCCAACCTGTCGGACTCGGTCGCCATGTTCGAAGCGACCCACGGTACCGCACCGAAGTACGCAGGCAAGGACTACGTGAACCCAGGTTCGCTGATCCTGTCGGCTGAAATGATGCTGCGTCACATGGGCTGGCTGGAAGCGGCCGACCTGATCATCGAATCGATGCAGAAATCGATCGCCTCGAAAAAGGTCACCTACGACTTCGCCCGCCTGATGGAAGGCGCGACCCAAGTGTCGTGCTCCGGTTTCGGCGATGTGATGATCGAGCAGATGTAATAGCGGACGATTGCCGCCGCGCCCAGGCGCGGCGCACACAGCCCCGTTCTCGCAGGAGAGCGGGGTTTTTTGTTATCTGGAATGCGGGTGCATGCGGGCAGGCCGTGAAGAAGCTTGGCCAGTGGCCGTCATGACGTCAGGGAGCATCCCGGTGCACATCCCGGTACATCAGCATCTCGACCAGGCGCTCTTCCTTGTCCGCATCGAAGCCGCAGGTGGACTCGAAGCGCTGAGGATTCTCGTAGGTCCCGAACAGCATGTCCCACCATACGATATCGCCGTAGTTATTCTTGTGGCGTCCGTACTGATGGTGAATGCGGTGCATTTCCGGACGCTGGAAGAGATAGCCGATCCAGCGCGGCGTGCGCACGCTGGTGTGATAAAAGAATTCCCCCAGCGCCGTGCACAGCGTGTAATACGCGCCCGCCTCCGGCGACAGTCCCAGCAAGGTGTACACCAGCAGGCTGCCGATGATCGAGTTCACCAGCATTTCCCCCGGATGTTTATAGAACGAGGTAATCACCTCGATGCGGCGCGGACTATGGTGAATCTGGTGGAAATGCAGCCACAGCCAGTCGACTTCATGGCGCCAGCGGTGCCACCAGTAAAACACGAAGGTGGCGATGAAATAGGCCAGTAGCCCGCCCGCGACCGGGTTCAGGTAATGCGACAACTGGAACACGGACACGGCCGACAGCCAGCGTTCCCAGCTGATCCCGGCCAGCACCACGATGCCCAGCTGGGCCGCGTTAATCAGCAGCACCCGCAACGGCCAGGTGCGAATTTTCGGCAAGGTCCAGCCGGGGATGACGCGTTCGAGGACAAAACAGGCCGCGAACACGGCGAGGATAAGGGGTAGCATGAAGGTCTCCTGTGCGGGTCGGGAAGGCAGTGTTGCACGCACGGCGACGATGTAAAGTTGGCATGCTCCCGGTACTGCCACGCGGTGCTGTCGGTATCGCGCCATGATGCTGCGCCGCGCCCGGCAGTGCCGGATATCGCCCTTTTGCTTCCGTATTCCGGCGCAAGGCAAGCCGGCCTGCTTTCTTTCGCGGCAATTTTTGTAGTCTAGAAAACCCATCCCGATGCAGTCCTCATGAGTCTCGTCATGCCCCGCGCATGGCATCGCCATCCTTGCTTCCAGAGCGATAATTAATGTCAAAAATGTTAAGAATATGTAACCAGTATTTACGTTACACTTGCTCGCGCTGTTGATATTTATGCAACGCATTCTGCATATTCACATCCGTGGATGGGCTAACCAATACAAGGAAGAAAATGACAAGAGCAATTGGCAAACGTGTGTGTGCAATCGTGGCCGGCGGCCTGTTCGGCGCCACGGCGTTGGCGGGCGGCGCCGGTGCGCAGAACGGCGCCGCCGCGCCGGGCCTGCCGGCTGGCGCCGCGGCCCTGCGCCAGGCCCCGCCAGCGCTGCAGGCGCCGATCCGCAACGAAGCCGGTACCATCCGTTACATCGTCCTGTTCGCCGACACGGCCGCGCAGCGGTATTCGGCCAAGGCGCTCGGCGACCCGCGCTTCGGCGCCGACCACGACGGCAAAGTGATGCGCCTGCTGCACGAGGTCGAAGCCGCGCACCGGCTTACCGCCACCCATGCCTACAGCCACACCCTGCAGGGCTTTGCCGCCTACCTGACCGAACAGCAGGTGAGCGCGCTCAGGCGCGATCCGCGCATCAAGTCGGTGTCGCCGGACATCCAGGCCGAGGCCAGCGCCAGCGCCGTGTGGAGCGACGTGCAGGTCGGCGCCAGCACTTTGCCGTGGGGTGTGCAGGCGGTCGGCGGCAGCGCGGCCAGTAGCGGCGCCGCCACCGTGTATGTGATCGACAGCGGCATCGCCAACCATGTGGACGTGCCGGTCAGCGCGCGCTGGAACGCGCCTGGCGCTTGCGCAATCGGCAAGTATCCGCATGCGACCTTCGTGGCCGGCATCATCGCAGCCAAAAACGACAACGCCGGCGTCACCGGGGTCAACGCCGGCGCGAAACTGGTCTCGCTGGCCTACGGCGACCCTACCTGCGCGGTGGGCAGCAACAGTTTTGCGAATGTGATCGCGGCCCTGGACGAAGCCAAGCGCCGCATCCTGGCCGAGGGACGCATGGGTGTGGTTAATCTGTCGAGCAACTTCCAGATGGTCAATCTGACACCCGACCGCATGCCCCTGGTCGCCGCTTTCCAGAAAAGCGTGCGCGCCCTGATCACGCCTGACAATGCCAGCGGCTATCGCGGCGCGGTCTTCGTGCAGTCGGCCGGCAACCGCTACAGCGACGCCTGCTTCTACAGCTTCAACGACAAGCTGCCGTCCGACGGCGCGCTGGTGGTCGGCGCGATCGACAGCAACGGCCAGCCGGCCCAGCCCCTGAACGGCAGCGGTGCCTTTGCGCCGCTCGACCCCAAGGGCGTGACCGAGATGGGGTCGAACTTCGGCGCCTGCGTCGATGCCTGGGCGCCTGGCAAGAACGTCAGGTCGACCTGGATGAACAGCTACGCCTCGACCTATGTGGTCAGTTCCGGCACCTCGTGGGCGGCGCCGCACGTGAGCGCGCTGGCGGCGCGCCTGATCGAAACCACGCCCACCCTGCGCACGCCGGGCGAGGTGGAAAACGCCATCCGCGCGCGCCTGGTCAGCGGCGGTGCGCTCACCCAGGGCATCCCGCTGCGGGTGGCCAGCATCGCCGGCGCCGCGCACAAGGCCAAGCCGACGGTCGAATTCAAGCTCGGCGGCCAGCGTTCCAGCGCCACCCCGCCCGCGCTCGGCGTGGCGCCCAATCCGGTGCTGACCACCGCCACCGCATTCGATCTGAGCTACGACGCGGTCGGTGCGCAAAGCTGCGACATGCGGGCCTACGTCGACGGCAACCTGGTCGAGCAGAAGCTGGCCGGTCCGACCTCCTTCAACTGGGGCAGCGCGCCGCGCAATCCGGGCTTGCACCGCTGGGATGTCGACTGCCGTTCCGCCAACGGCGAGAGCAATAGCGCCAGCGCCTCGGCGCGGGTGGCGCGCGGGCTGGAGCCGGTCATCGCTTTCAGCATCAATGGGGTGCCGAATGATGGCTCTGCCACCTTGCCGGCGAACACCGCCGTGACGGTGGCGTATCAGGCCACAAATGCGACCTCATGCGCGGTAACGGCTTACAGCCGCCTGCCGGTGGAATTCTTCACCACCTGGTACGAGAACAAGAACGCGCCCACCTCGCTGCGCTGGGCGCCGCTGAAACTGGGAAGCGGCGGCGAGTACTACTGGAATGTCGTTTGCGTCAATCGGAATGCGCCGGGCGCGCCCGAAACGTACATGACGCTGGGAATCGACGCCCTGTAAGCAGCATGTCAGGCGCGCCGCGTGCGCGTGACGGCGCGCCTGACAGCCCGAAGCGGTTTATGATCCTGATCAATTACAACTTCAGGAGATTGCCGCCATGCTGACCATCAGTGCTTTTCAGTACGTTCCTCCCTTCGCCCAGGGCCTGGTACGCGACTTGCGGGTGCGCTGGGCGCTTGAAGAGGCGGGCGAACTGTACGCGGTGCGCCTGATCGGTCCGCCGGACCAGGCGTCGCCGGAGTACCTCGCGCTGCAGCCGTTCGGGCAGGTGCCGATGATGCAGGATGGCGACCTGACCCTGTTCGAATCGGGCGCCATGGTGCTGCATATCGCGCAGCGCAGCGGGGCCCTGTTTCCCAGGGAGGAGGCGGGCAGGGCGCGCGCCACCGGCTGGATTTTCGCGGCGCTCAACACGGTCGAGGTGCCGCTCCAGCAGCTGGCCGCGATCGACCTGCTTTACGGTGCCGAGGAGTGGGCCAGGCTGCGTCGTCCCGGCGCGCTCGACGCGGTCCACAAGCGCCTCGATCAGCTGGCCGCGTGGCTCGGCGAGCGCGACTATCTCGACGGCGCCTTCAGCGCGGGCGACCTGATGATGACCACGGTGCTGCGCCTGCTGCGTCACACCGCCATCATCGACGGCTATCCGACCCTCAAGGCCTACCAGGCGCGCTGCGAAGCCCGTCCGGCGTTCCGGAAAGCGCTGCGCGACCAGATGGCCGTGTTCGAGCGAGCCTGATCAGGCCGGTTTGCGCAGCACCCACTGCACCAGTTCGTCGCCCTCGGCGTCGCGCAGCGTGGCGCCGGCCTCGAAGCCGAGCTTGCCGGCCACGCGCAGCGACGCGGTATTGTCGGGCGCGATCTGTGCCAGTACGCGCTCGACCGTGCCGCCGGCAAACGCGATGCGCGCCAGTTCGGCCACGGCGTCGGTGGCGATGCCTTGCCCGCGCCAGTCGGGCGAGACGGCGTAGCCGATCTCGACCTGGCCGTCGCGCGGTTCATCCTTGAAGCCGCAGGCGCCGACCACCATCTGGTCGCTCACGCGCAGCATGACGAAGGTGGCGCACCAGGCGGGGCTCTTGCCGGCCTCGATGAGCTCGAGCGCGCGCTGCGCGACAAACGCGGGCGGCAGGGCGCCGGGGGCGGCCTGGCCGGTGAGGTGGCGTGGAACGCGCGATGCGGCAAGCGTGCGCAGGTCGGCAAGGCTGAGAAGCTGTAAGATGATCGTCATGGAGTGTGTAGCGGAGATAAAAAAACCCCGCTCGAAAGCGGGGTTTTTTACATCGGTGATTGCTTAAGCAGCCTGGATGTTGGAAGCTTGCTTGCCTTTAGGGCCTTGCGTGACTTCGAATTGAACTTTTTGACCTTCTTTGAGGGTCTTGAAACCGTTCATGTTGATTGCGGAGAAGTGCGCGAACAGATCTTCGCCGCCGTCATCTGGAGTGATGAAGCCAAAACCTTTGGAATCATTGAACCACTTAACTGTACCTGTTGCCATAAAAGAACTTTCAAAATTATAACCAATCACACGAGCCATAAAAGCAAGAAGCTTCTGCCCCCTCCTCAGCCTGCTCACTTCTTATCAACAAGTACATAAGTACAAGTCGATAACCGCATTGTTGGTTGAAAAAATATTCAAGTCAAGCGCTTTTGCATCGGAATTGCCAAATTCCTCACACTCTGCGAAAAAGCAACTCTTGATTTACCGAATTGGGGTCCCATCTGCGCATAGATCGGAAAACGCGTAAGATGGAAAACAAATGTACATGCCCTGATATTTACCCATAGCATCATCGTCGAAAGCATTAGAATAAGCGTTATGGCCACTAAGCAAGATACCGAACAACTGCTGGAGCGGCAGACGGTCAAGCCGCCGCCGCTGTACCAGGTAGCACTACTGAACGATGACTACACGCCCATGGAGTTTGTGGTCGCCGTCATCCAGGAATACTTCAACAAAGACCGAGAGACGGCCACGCAGATCATGCTGTCCGTCCATCGTCATGGCAAGGGAGTGTGTGGCGTGTTTTCCAAAGATATAGCGTGTACCAAAGTGGAGTTTGTATTAACGCATGCGCGCAAGGCGGGGCACCCCCTGCAGTGCGTGATGGAGGAAGTATGATTGCGCAGGAATTGGAAGTCTCTTTACACATGGCCTTTGTCGAAGCTCGGCAAGCACGGCATGAATTCATCACCGTTGAGCATTTGCTGCTGGCGCTTCTGGACAACCCATCGGCCGCGGAAGTCCTGCGCGCCTGTGCTGTCAACATTGAAGACCTGCGCAAGACGCTGACCAATTTCATCGGCGACAACACCCCGACCGTGCCTGGCACGGGCGAGGTCGACACGCAGCCGACGCTTGGTTTCCAGCGTGTGATCCAGCGTGCCATCATGCACGTTCAATCCGCCTCGAATGGCAAGAAGGAAGTCACCGGCGCCAACGTGCTGGTGGCGATCTTCGGCGAAAAAGACTCGCACGCGGTCTACTACCTGCATCAGCAGGGCGTGACCCGCCTCGACGTGGTCAACTTCATTTCGCATGGCGTGCGCAAGGACCAGCAGGTCGACTCGCAAAAAACGTCCGAAGGCGTGGAAGAAGCGCAAGTCGAAGGCCAGGCCAAGGAAAGCCCGCTCGACCAGTTCACGCAGAACCTGAACAAGGCCGCCGCCGAAGGCAAGATCGATCCCCTGATCGGGCGCGAGGACGAAGTCGACCGCGTGATCCAGATCCTGTGCCGCCGCCGCAAGAACAATCCGCTGCTCGTCGGTGAAGCCGGGGTCGGCAAGACCGCGATCGCCGAGGGCCTGGCCTGGCGCATCACGCAGGAAGAAGTGCCCGAAATCCTGCAGAATGCCATTGTGTATTCGCTCGACATGGGGGCCCTGCTGGCTGGCACCAAGTACCGTGGCGACTTCGAACAGCGCCTCAAAGCGGTCCTCAAGCAGCTCAAGGAAACCCCGCACGGCATCCTGTTCATCGACGAGATCCACACCATCATCGGCGCCGGCTCGGCGTCCGGCGGCACGCTCGACGCGTCCAACCTGCTGAAACCTGCGCTCGCCAACGGCCAGCTCAAGTGCATCGGCGCGACCACCTACACCGAGTTCCGCGGCGTGTTCGAAAAAGACCACGCCCTGTCGCGCCGCTTCCAGAAAGTGGACGTCAACGAGCCGACCGTCGAACAGACCATCCAGATCCTGCGCGGCCTCAAGTCGCGCTTCGAAGAGCACCACGGCGTGAAGTATTCGTCGTCGGCGCTGTCGACGGCGGCCGAACTGGCGGCGCGCTTCATCAACGACCGCCATCTGCCCGACAAGGCGATCGACGTCATCGACGAAGCCGGCGCGGCGCAACGGATCTTGCCGAAGTCGAAGCAGAAGAAAACCATCGGCAAGACCGAGATCGAGGACATCATTGCCAAGATCGCGCGCATCCCGCCGCAAACCGTCAACCAGGACGACCGCAGCAAGCTCCAGACCATCGACCGCGACCTGCGCAACGTCGTGTTCGGCCAGGAGCCTGCGATCGATGCGCTGTCGTCGGCGATCAAGATGGCGCGCGCCGGTTTGGGCAAGACCGACAAGCCGATCGGGTCCTTCCTGTTCTCCGGTCCGACCGGCGTCGGCAAGACCGAGGTGGCCAAGCAGCTGGCCTTCATCCTCGGCATCGAGCTGATTCGCTTCGACATGTCGGAGTACATGGAACGCCACGCCGTCAGCCGCCTGATTGGCGCGCCGCCGGGCTACGTCGGATTCGACCAGGGTGGATTGCTGACCGAAGCCATCACCAAGAAGCCGCACGCGGTGCTGCTGCTCGACGAGATCGAAAAAGCGCATCCGGATATTTTCAATATCCTGCTGCAGGTGATGGACCATGGCACCCTGACCGACAACAACGGCCGCAAGGCGGACTTCCGCAACGTGATCATCATCATGACGACCAATGCCGGCGCCGAGAGCCTGACCAAGCGCTCGATGGGCTTTACCGACTCCAAGGCGGCGGGCGACGAGATGGCCGACATCAAGCGCATGTTCACGCCGGAGTTCCGCAACCGGATCGACGCCACCATCAGCTTCCGCGCACTGGACGAAGAAATCATCCTGCGCGTGGTCGACAAGTTCCTCATGCAGCTCGAAGAACAGCTGCACGAGAAGAAGGTCGAAGCCATCTTCACCGAGAAACTGCGCAAGTTCCTCGCGAAGAAAGGATTCGATCCGCAGATGGGAGCGCGGCCGATGGCGCGCCTGATCCAGGACATGATCCGCAAGGCGCTGGCCGACGAACTGCTGTTCGGCCGTCTGGTCAGTGGCGGCCGGGTCACGGTCGACATGGACGACAAAGATGCGGTCACGCTCGAATTCCCCGAGTCCGACGCTGCGCCTCCACCGGCGGCACCGGAAACGGTCGAAATCGAATAAGCACCGGCAACAACAAAAAAGCCCGCACACGATGCGGGTTTTTTTATGCCCCCCGCCGGTGTCAGGTCTGACATTCGGACACGGCCTCGGCAGTATCCCCGCCGGTGTCAGGTCTGACTACAAGGGCTTCCCAACAAATTCAAGGTGTTTTTCAATTGATTTTTCGAGGATGTTCTTGAGTTTGCCTGGCAAGACGGAAGGTCGGCCTGCGGTACTACAAACGGTTATCTCGAGCACGGGTATCTTGCACGGCTCGGACCATGATGACAGACGCGCGTGGAGGACCTCGTTCATTCGTCGGACTTGGTTTCTGTCCCGTCAGACTACAGGTATGCTCCACCCGGTCAAACCGTTACCTCATCATGCATTGCAGACTCGAAGAATGTTCCTTTCCGTTTCTTACGGGGAAACAGCTTGCTCCCCTTGTGTTTTCCTGCCGACGGGTTTTCCCCGTGTGCTCAGTTGCTAACGTATCGGGAAGCATGCTGTCGCTGGCCCGCCCAACGGGCGGGTCCGGCCGTCAGCCGGCCGGACGACATGCTTCCCCCCACAGTCAGGTGAGCGGCCTGAACTGTTCTCCCCTGGCAAGCACGGCCCAGGCGAGACGAGCGTTCTTCGCGGCGATGGCGACGACCGCTTTTCCATAGCCGACCCGCGCTTGCAGCGCAAGCGCCCATCGGCTGAGCCGGTCACTCTTGTTCG
>NZ_WHJH01000409.1 GCF_011682145.1 Massilia mucilaginosa | reverse complement strand
CATCTGGCCGCCACGCGCAATGTAGCCATGCCTGGAAAGCTGGCGGTTGACGGCGTCAAAGATACTCTCGCTGGCACCGGCCTTGAGCAGGCGCTCCTTGAACGTCCGGATCGTTGTCCGGTCCGGTATCTGACTACTGGAACGCAGTCCGACAAAGCGCTGGAAGCTCAGGCGGTCGAGCAACTGGAATTCCATTTGTTCGTCGCTCAGGTTGAAC
>NZ_WHJH01000408.1 GCF_011682145.1 Massilia mucilaginosa | reverse complement strand
TGGATCACTCCGAGGATGCATGCTACGGCCAGCAGCCGCTGGCGTTCTACAACCACCACTATGGTTCGACCTGCTACTTGCCGCTGATGATTTTCGACGGCCAGTCGGGCGGCTTGATCGCGGCGGTACTGCGGCCCGGAAGGCGACCATTTGGCGAAGAGAACGCGATGATCATGCGGCGCGTTCTGAAGCGGATTCGCCACCACTTCCCCGATACGC
>NZ_WHJH01000407.1 GCF_011682145.1 Massilia mucilaginosa | reverse complement strand
TGATGTAATTTTCGGCCTGACCGCGCGCGCAATAAATATCTTCGTACAACATGCCGGCATCGAGTCCTGGCAGCGAGGTCACGATGAAGCGCGTGTTCTCGCCAAGCGCCATGACCTCGGCCTTGAGCAGCACGCGCCAGGCCCTCGGCCACGAGCGCGCCTTGTAAGTAAATTCATCGAACAGACGCACCGCGTTTGGCGCCACGTCTTGCGATTGCG
>NZ_WHJH01000406.1 GCF_011682145.1 Massilia mucilaginosa | reverse complement strand
AGCCAGTTCACCGACGAGTGGAATGCCAGCTTCGATGGAATGCTGGCAAGCGTCAAGCTGCGCCACAAGAAGGCGCCGGCAGTAAAAGAGGTCGCAAGTTCGGCGCCGGCGATCGCGTCGACCGTGTTTGCGCTGTCCGAGCGGCGCCGCACCCTGCACGCGTTCGCCAACCACGAGGAAGCCTGTCGCAAGACCGATGCGCGCGAAGTCGAGCATGAC
>NZ_WHJH01000405.1 GCF_011682145.1 Massilia mucilaginosa | reverse complement strand
TGATGTAATTTTCGGCCTGACCGCGCGCGCAATAAATATCTTCGTACAACATGCCGGCATCGAGTCCTGGCAGCGAGGTCACGATGAAGCGGGTGTTCTCGCCAAGCGCCATGACCTCGGCCTTGAGAAGCACGCGCCAGGCCTTCGGCCACGAGCGCGCCTTGTAAGTAAATTCATCGAACAGACGCACCGCATTGGGTACCACGTCTTGCGATTGCG
>NZ_WHJH01000404.1 GCF_011682145.1 Massilia mucilaginosa | reverse complement strand
GCGTATCGGGGAAGTGGTGGCGAATCCGCTTCAGAACGCGCCGCATGATCATCGCGTTCTCTTCGCCAAATGGTCGCCTTCCGGGCCGCAGTACCGCCGCGATCAAGCCGCCCGACTGGCCGTCGAAGATCATCAGTGGCAAGTAGCAGGTCGAACCATAATGGTGGTTATAGAACGCCAGCGGCTGCTGGCCGTAACACGCATCCTCGGAATGATCCA
>NZ_WHJH01000403.1 GCF_011682145.1 Massilia mucilaginosa | reverse complement strand
CCATGACCTCGGCCTTGAGCAGCACGCGCCAGGCCCTCGGCCACGAGCGCGCCTTGTAAGTAAATTCATCGAACAGACGCACCGCGTTTGGCGCCACGTCTTGCGATTGCGCAGCCACCCACCGGTCGATGGCGCGAAGTCTGGTCGGCTCGGCCATCGCAAGGAGCTTGGGGTTGCAGGCGAAACCGAAAATGAAGTCCACGTTCGACATGCTGTCGAT
>NZ_WHJH01000402.1 GCF_011682145.1 Massilia mucilaginosa | reverse complement strand
ATGGGAAGCAGGTTAATATTCCTGCACCGTCGTATGATGCGATGGGGGGACGGATCGCGGAAGGTTGTCCAACGGTTGGAAGTGTTGGTTTTTGACTCATAGAAGGCGCTTAGGCAAATCCGGGCGCGGAATTCAAGGGGTCGAGACGAGGAACTTAGGTTCTGAAGCAATCGGAAGTGGTTCCAAGAAAAGCCTCTAAGCTTCAGTCATACGAGACCGTAC
>NZ_WHJH01000401.1 GCF_011682145.1 Massilia mucilaginosa | reverse complement strand
GTACGGTCTCGTATGACTGAAGCTTAGAGGCTTTTCTTGGAACCACTTCCGATTGCTTCAGAACCTAAGTTCCTCGTCTCGACCCCTTGAATTCCGCGCCCGGATTTGCCTAAGCGCCTTCTATGAGCCAAAAACCAACACTTCCAACCGTTGGACAACCTTCCGCGATCCGTCCCCCCATCGCATCATACGACGGTGCAGGAATATTAACCTGCTTCCCAT
>NZ_WHJH01000400.1 GCF_011682145.1 Massilia mucilaginosa | reverse complement strand
GTACGGTCTCGTATGACTGAAGCTTAGAGGCTTTTCTTGGAACCACTTCCGATTGCTTCAGAACCTAAGTTCCTCGTCTCGACCCCTTGAATCCTGCGCCCGGATTTGCCTAAGCGCCTTCTATGAGCCAAAAACCAACACTTCCAACCGTTGGACAACCTTCCGCGATCCGTCCCCCCATCGCATCATACGACGGTGCAGGAATATTAACCTGCTTCCCAT
>NZ_WHJH01000003.1 GCF_011682145.1 Massilia mucilaginosa | reverse complement strand
TCAGGCGCGGCTGCAGCGACAGCAGCACTTCGTCCAGGTAGGTCTTCATGTTGAAGCTGCGGATATCGTCCGACGACTGGTCCACCGCCACCTGCTTGAAGCTGCGCACCAGCGCCGCCGCGCGCTGCGTGTTGGTGGTCATGATCTTGAGCGACTGGTCGATGATGTCGAAAAACTGCGCCAGGCTGTCTTCGGTCATCTCGCCGGCCGCCAGTTCCTCGCGCGTGAGCTTCAACTCCTGCACCAGATGGCTGGTGGCGGTCACGCAAATGCCCAGCGGGGTATTGATTTCGTGCGCCACGCCCGCCACCAGCCGTCCCAGCGAAGCCAGCTTCTCCTGGCGCACCAGTTCGGTCTGCGCATCCTGCAAGGCGGTCAGGGCCGCGTTCAAGGCCGAATTCTGCTGCTCCAGGCGCTCCTTGGCCACCCGCACCGCGCGATCGGCCTGCATGCGCGCGATCGCCACCGCCACATGGCTGGCCATGAACGCCAGCAACTCCAGATCGGCCTCGCTGTACACGATGGCCGGATCGTAACTCTGCACGATGATCACGCCGTACGGCTGGTCGTGCACCAGCATCGGCGCGCCCATCCAGCTGGCGATCTCGACACTGCCCAGCGGCTCGCCCATGCTGCGCTCGGCCACCAGCCGCGCATAGCTGTCCGCATCGTGCAGGCAGGCTTGCTTGCTGTCCAAAACATACGAACTCATCCCCACCCCATAGGCAAAGCGCTTGACCGGCGCCTCGGCATGTTTCTGGTCGACAAAATACGGAATGCTGAATTCCTTCGTTTCGGGGTGATACAGGGCGATCAGGAAATTTTCGGCGACGATCAGCTCGCTGATGATGTTGTGCAGATTGCCCGACAACATCTCCGCATCGACCGCGGAGGCCGACAGGTTGGCGATCTCGTACAGCGCATGCTGCACCGCTTCGGCGCGCCGCCGTTCGGCCACCTCGTGCGCCAGCAGGGCGGTGCGTTCCTGCACCGCGCGTTCGAGCCGGTCCATGCTCTGCATGCCTTGCAGCGCATTCGAGACGTGATTGGCGATCAGCGAAAACAGCGCCTGGTCTTCAGCGCTGTAGGTGTGTGCGGGACTGTAGCTTTGCAGCACGATGGCGCCCAGCGCCTGGTGCTGATGGTCGAGCAAGGGACAGCCCATCCACTGCTCGGCGCGCGTGCCGCGTCCCCAGGCATGGCCGTCGACCTGATGCCGGGCGCTCTCATCCTTGGTCATGACCAGGTTGCGGCCGTTCATGATCACCCAGGCGGTCGGCGATTGCTCGGGCGAGGCCAGGCGCAGTTTTTCCCGGGGATCGGGAGCGGCGTCGCGCTCGTCGACGTAGTACACGAAGCGCACCGTGCCCTCGTCGCGGTCGCTCAGCGCCACATAGAAATTGGCCGCATACATGATGCGGCCCAGCGCCCGGTGCACCGCCGCCACGAACTCGGTGATGTCGGTGCACCCCGTCGAAATCTGCCCGATGCCCAGCAACATGGCCTGGACGGCTTCCAGACGGTCAAGACGGCTTTCCATCGCATTTCCCTTTGATAGTGCATCAGGGAAATACTAGCAGGTCAGGCAGGGTTGCGGAAGTCGTTTTCGATCCAGGCTGTGGCGCTGGCCGGGCTTAATTTGAAGCCGGCCGAGGTGCGCACCTGGGCGATCCGTTCGCCATCTTCGTTGAAGGCGGCCAGCAGCGCGTACGGATGCTCGTCGTCCGGCACGATATCGAGCGTGACCTTGATGTCGGCGCCTTCGTGCCACACCACGGTGTTCTTGTGCAGCATGGCGTGCAATTGCTGTTCGTGACGGCGCAGCACTTCGGCGGCGGTCTTGACCAGGGTGTTGAAGGCGTTGGTGTCGAGCGGCTTGGGATTCTTCTTGTCGCGTCCCATGGTCCACGGGCCGACCAGCGCCGGCTCCGGCTCGCCATCCTTGATCATGGCCACCGCCCAGCCCTCGTCATCCTCGTTCTTGATCACGCGCGCGGTCCAGCCATTGCCTTTCCACAGGCGCGGCTCCTGCACGGGCGCGTCGTCGTCCTGGGGGATGTCGTCGGAGAATTCTTCTGTCATGAGATCGCATTCATGGTGCGGGCGTCGCCCGAAAGGAGAATGATAGTCGAATTCCACGCATTCCACAGCGCCGCCCCGCGCCGAAGACATGGCCCGCCGCACCCGCCGCCGCCGCAGCGCCATGCGGGGCGCAGTCGCTCGAATTTCCGGTTGCATTGCCATTGAAATAACGTTACTATCAGCGCGCGCAAATATTGCACCGCAGCATCCTTGTTCGCCGTTCACAGGTATCCCATGATCGCCCGCCACCTCCGCCTCGCCGCCATCGCCATCGCCGCCACCGTGTTCGCCACGCAAGCGGCCGCCACACCGCTCGGCTCCCAGCAAATCTTGCACGAGTTCAACGCCGTGGTCCTGACCGACATGAATTCGCAATCGCACGTCGACGGCCGCACCTGGGTCGGCGGCAAGGCCACCGGCGGCGACTATGCGCAGCACGCCAACGACATGCCGGTCTCGAAGTACGCCGGCCTGACCGTGATGGGCAATGCGCGCGAGGTCAAGGTCAATGCCGGCGGCGCCGTCATCAAGGGCAACCTGAGCGGCGCGGCCATCAACGCCGGCAGCGCTGTGATCTACGGCGACGTCAGCAACAGCAATCTGAACGGCGCGGCCTGGGTCGGCGGCAGCCTCCAGGGCAGCAACACGAATGGCGGACGCGTGCCATCGCTCACCGGCGCCATGCAGGCCAGCGCCGACGCCGCGCACTCGACCGATTTCGCCGCCCAGCTGGGCGCGCTCTCGGCCAGCCTGGCGCAGATGAGCGGCACCGGCAGCAGCGTCACCTTCAACGGCTATGGCAAGGCCACCTTCAAGGCCGTGGCCGACGCCAACGGCGTGGCGGTGTTCAACCTGTTCGACGCCGGCGTGTTCAAGGCCAGCGAATTCGAATTCCACCTGGGCGACGCCAGCACCGTGATCCTCAACGCGAGCGACCTGAACGCGACCATCGGCGCCAATTTCCTGGGCGGCTCGGCACAGACCCTCGGCAGCAAGCTGATCTGGAATTTTCAGCATGCCACCAGCATCACCACCAACGCGCTGTTCGGCGGCACCATCCTGGCGCCGTCGGCCCGCCTGACCAACAACCAGAACATCGAAGGCGGCGTGTTCGTCAAGTCGCTCGAGCAGCACGGCGAACTGCACCTGCAAGCCTTCGACGGCAACGTCAACCCGGGAGGCGGAACCGCACGCGTGCCGGAACCGGGCACCGGGGCCTTGCTGCTGGCGGGCGCGCTGATGCTGGCCTTTACGCGCCGGCGCGGCCGCTGAACGCGCGCCGGATGGACAAAGCCCACCTGTGACGGTGGGCTTTTTTTATGCGAACCGCTGGCGCGGCGGCGCCGGCGGCTGCAGTGGCGGACCGGGCGGCGGGATGCGCGGATCGATCGCCGGCGCCGGCGTGCTGTAGGTGAAAGGATTGATGATAATCGGTGGAATCGCCGGAGGCGCCGACGGCGGCCCCTTGGGACCGCCACCGGCGAGCAGGATGCGCAACTGGCGCGCCACCAGGCCGCCCGCCGCCAGCGCCCACCGGTCCCCTGAATAGTGAACAAATTCCATATGCATCTCCATGCGACAGAGAATTCAGTATAGGCAATAAATTCGAATTTTCAAGGTGAAAAATTGCGTTTTCAGTAAGCCGGCGCCGGCACCGTCCGCCGCGCCGTTCACCCCGTCAAACCTGCAGTCTGTCGCATCCGCATGGCGCCGCGCCGGCCGCCTGGCTACAGTGCAAGCGTACCAAACGCCACTCCACGCCAACCCGACCGAGGCCACCGCCATGAAAAAATTCGCTCCCCTGCTGTTGCTGTTCCTGTTCATCCTGGTCGCCTGGGAAGCCATGGCCGGCCCGTCCGGCATGTCGATCGACATCGACGGCCAACACATCGACGGCCCGCTCGGCACCCTGTTCGGCGTGCTGTTCGCCGGCGGCGGCCTGCTGGTCGGCGCCCTGGTCCTGCTGTGCGTCGGGGTGCTGCTGGCGGTGCTGTTCGCCGGCCTCGGGGTGCTGGCCGTGGGCGCCCTGGCGCTGCTGCTGCTCTTCGTCGGCCTGCTGGCCTCGCCCCTGCTGCTGCCGCTGGCATGCGTGCTGGCCATCGTCTGGTACCTGGCGCGCGGCGAGCGCCGCCAGCGCACGGAGCGCCCGCGGGACGCCGCCTCCGACGCCGTCAAACCCTTGTAAGACTGGACCCGCCGGCGGCCACGCCGGCCGCCTCGGCGTGCTCGCACACGCGGTTGCGCCCTGCCGCCTTGGCCCGGTACAGCGCCTTGTCGGCGCGGATCATGGCCGCATCCGGGCTGGCGTCGCCGGCCTCGATGCTGGCAATGCCGATGCTGACCGTGATCTCGATGCTGCGCCCATCGCCGTCGAGCGGGCTCTCGGCCACGCTCTGGCGCAGGCGCTCCGCATACTGCTGCGCCGCTGGCCCGGTGGTCCCCGGCAGCAGCACCGCGAATTCTTCGCCGCCGACCCGGCCCAGGGTATCGATCTTGCGCTGGCCCGAGCGCATCAGGGCCGCCATGTGGCGCAGCACCGCATCCCCCGCCGCGTGGCCATGCACGTCGTTGACGCTCTTGAAGTGGTCGATGTCGAGCATCAGCACCGAGGCGCATTCGTCCACGCTGCGCTGCAGGCGCGCGAACTGGTCGTCCAGGCGCGCCATGAACACGCGCCGGTTCGGCAGCCCGGTCAGGAAATCGGTGCTGGCCAGCGCATGCAGTTCGTCGTCGATCCGTTTGCGCTCGGTGATGTCGACCGTCGAGGCAATCACGAAGTCGAGCGACTGCGCGTGTCCCGGCATGACCAGCAGGGTCAGTTCGTGCTGGCGCGCCACGCCGTCGACCCGCAGGAAGCTGCTCTCGCACTCGTAGAACAGGGCGCCGCCGGTCAGCGCCACCAGCGCGTCGATGAAGGCGCCCGCGCCCAGGCTGGCGAAGTTCTGCGCCAGGCTCAGGGTGCCCGGCTCCTTGGCGCCGGCGCCCACGTGCACCAGCGCGGCGCCGTTGACGTCGGTGATGCGCACCAGCGCCGCCAGGCGCTGGGCTTCCTCGGGCCGCTCGCGCAGCCACGGTCCCAGCGCCTCCACGCCGCTTTCCTTCAGGCGCGCCACGGCGTCGCGCGCGCCCGACCAGTCCTGTTCCCACAGCGCCACCGGCGCATGGTCGTACAGGCTGCGAAAACGTTCTTCGCCCACCCGCAGCGCCTGCGCGGCCTGGGCCTGTTCGAGGGCGATGCCGGCCAGCTGGGCGGCCTGCTCGATCAGCACCACGTGCGCCGCGCTCGGGTAATGCGGGGTGCGGTGGTAGATCGCAAAGGTGCCCAGCACGCGCCCGGAGGCGCCGCGGATCGGCTCCGACCAGCTCGACGCCAGCCCGGCGCGCGCGGCAATCTCGCGGTAGCCGGCCCAGTCGGGATGGGTCTGGATATCCTCGACGATGACGCGCCGGCCGGTGGCGGCGGCGGTGCCGCACGAACCGCTGCCGGGCCTGGCCGGCAAGCCGTCGACGGCGGCATTGTAGAAACCCGGCAGGCTGGGCGCGGCCCCGGTGCTCAGGAAGCGCCCCTCGGGGTCGAGCAGCAGGATCCCGCACAGCATGCCGGGATTGGTCGACTCCACCCCCAGCACCACCGCGCCCAGCACCGCTTGCAGCGGCGCGCCGTGCGCCAGCAGTTCGAGCACGTGGCGGTGCGCGCGCTCGCGCTGTTCGATCTGCTTGCGTTCGGTGATGTCGCGGAACGACCACAGGCGCGCGCCTTCCTGCCCCAGCCGCACCGGGCGCGTCAGCTGTTCGATGAAGCGCCCGTCTTTCAGGCGCAGCAGCTCGCGGTGCTCTTCGTGGTCGGCCAGTTGCAGGGAACGGCTGTACAGCAGCGGCCCGGCCTGCACCAGCTGGGTCAGCAGGTGCGCCACCACGGCGCCGTCCTCGCCCGCCAGGTCGAGTTCTTCGGGCACGCTCCACAGCGCGCGGAAGCGCTGGTTCGAGGCCAGGATCTGGCGGTCGCCGTTGTCGACCAGGATGGCGTCGAAGGTCGAGTCGAGGATGCTGCGCATCTTGGCGTGGGCCCGCTGCGCCGAGTCGGCCAGCCCCACCAGGCGCCGCTGGCCGGCTTTCAGTTCGCCCGTCAGCGCCAGCGACTGGCGCAAGGCGCTGCCGGCCATCGCGCTGCTGCGCGCCAGCATCCAGGTCAGCATGGTCAGGACCACCGTCACCGCCAGCCCGAGCGTGAGCACCAGCTGCGGCGCCTCGTTGCGCTGGGCGTCGCCGAAGCCGGGAAGCGCTTCGATGACCAGGGTCCAGCGCCGCCCGGCGATGCCGATGCGCTGCTCGGTGCGCAGCGCCGCCACGCCCGGCAGCGCGGACACGGCGCCGGCCGCCATCAGCGCCGCCGCCGTGATCTCGTTGCCGTCGTAGACCGCCACCCGGATGTCGGCGGCGCGCTCGCCGCCCACCTGCGCCATCAGGTCTTCCATGACGAAGGGAGCGTAGATCCAGCCGCGCAGCAGGTCGCGCCGCTGTTCGGCATGGCCCGGCGCCTTGCGTCCGATGTACACCGGCAGGGCGATGAGCACGCCGTCCGAGGCGGCGCGCCCGCGTTCGCGCGCCACCGTCGTCTTGCCCGACATGGTGGGCTGGCCGCTGTCGCGCGCCTGTTCGAGCATCTGGCGCAGCGGCTCCTCGGACAGCATGTCGTGCCCGAGCGCGCGCAGGCGGGCGCCGGTGAACGATTCCAGGTACAGCAGCGGCGCATAGGCCGAGCGCGTGCCGGGCGGCAAGATCGCGTAATCGGGCAAACCATCCGAGCGCACTCGCGCCAGGTGCGCGGCGCGCCCGGCGTCGGTGAGCGCGGCGATGTAGCCGACCGCCTTCAAGCCGGGATAATCGGCGTCGGCATGCTGGGCGCGCACGAAATCGGTGAATTCCTGGCGCGTGACGTCGTCGGAACTGTTGAACAGCCCCTGCACCCCGCGCAGCGACTGGATGTGGGCCGCCATGCGCAGCGCCAGCTGGTTGACCACGTCGCGCGCGGCGAACGCGAAATCGGTGCGCAGGTCGCGCTCGGCGTCGCGCCGCGCCGCTTCCCACAGCTGCCAGGTCAGCACCAGGCCCAGCGCCATCACGAGGGTGGCCAGCGCGGCCGCGCCGAACCACGCGGCTGGGCGCGCACGCGCGGGCGAAGCCGGTACGGCCGGGGTGGGAACGGCATGGTCCATGGAAGCGATCCTGGGTGCGGCCCGCGCGGCGGGCCTCTTGTCAACTGATAGTACGTGAGCAAACCTTGCGTTGCAACACGACTGTTGTCAAATACCCTCGATCAGGCGCATCGCGAACACGATCGGCAGCCCGGCGGCGATCACGCGGCGCGCGGCGGCGCCGTGGTCGTAGGGAATGCGGTAATACACCAGTTCGCGCGCGCTGTCGTCGTACATGGCGTAGCAGGCGGCGCTGTTGCCGTCGCGCGGCTGGCCCACCGCGCCCGGGATCACCAGGTACTGGTGCTGCGGGGCGATGGCGATGCGGGTGCCCGGCACCGGCACGTGCGAACCCATGCGGCCGTCGTCGGCGCGCCGGTACAGGGCCGGCGTGTGCACATGGCCCGAAAACACCATGCGCTTCTTCGCCGCGCGCAGGCTGCGCTCGGCCGGATCGAGCCCGGTCACGTATTCCCACTTGACCGGATCGTGCGCGCTGGCGTGGACGAACAGCATGCGCTCCAGTTCCCGGGTCAGCGGCAGGGCCGACAGGAAGGCCATCTGCTCGGGGTTGAGCTGGCCGCGCGTCCACTCGATCACTTCGCGCGCCTCGAAATGCATTTGCGGACGCGTTTCGTGGGTCACCGAAAAGTCGTGGTTGCCCTGCACCGCCAGCGCCCCGCGCGCCACGTAGTCCATCACGGTCTGCACCACCCAGGCCGGATCGGCGCCGTAGCCCACGAAGTCGCCCGTAAACGCGAACTGGTCGGCTTTGTGGGCGTGCGCATGCGCCAGGCAAGCGGCGAAGGCCTCGCGGTTGGCGTGCAGGTCGGTCAGCAGGGCAAGGCGCATGGTCGGGACGGCGTCGCTTGGCGCGCAGTAAAGAATGCTATTTTGGAATCAATGACTGGTGTTCAACTTGATTATAGCGTGGGAAGTGTTGCCGGGGATGACTGTTCGCGCCGGCGCGCCCGGCGCCGGCATCAGGTTTTGATGGGCATGCTGGCGCTGCCCAGCACATGCCAGAACGCCGCCGGGTAGGCCAGCCACAGGGCGATCGGCACCAGCAACAGCGCATGGCTGGCGCAGGGAGGCGGGCCGTACGCGCTGGCGCGCCGTTGGGCCGGCAGCGACGCCAGCACCACAAAACCCACGGCAAGCAGAAGGAGCGAGCACAGCATCACGGCGAGCGCCATCAGCAGCAGGGCCGTCACGAGCAGCACGGGCAGGCGCAGCCACTGCGGAAATGCGTTGATGATGTCGTACCCCGCGGCAACCGCCGGCAGCCCCCACGGCAGCGACGCCAGCAAGGCATACGCCATGAAGCGCAGGCGCCCGATGCGCCCGCGCAGCTGGAACGGATGCGGAAAATAGTCGGCGCCAGGCTCGGCACTGTCGGCAGCTCGATGCATCGTGGTTGTTCCCGGGTCGATCGTGTTCCGGTTCGCCTGGCGGGCGCCAGCCCGGACGCCTGGGCGGCGGCGCATTCTGGCACAAAAATGTCAGGGCTGTGTTTACGCGCGGTCCCGCCCGCTCACGCCGGCGCGCACGGCCGGGACTGCGCCAGGCGCCGCTGCCGGAACCCCGATTCCGGCCAGCGCGCTTCGTTGGCATACAGGCCGCGCCGGGTCGTCACATACGACTGCAGTTGCCTGAGAGGTCTGTTCGACGGCGCATGGCAGGAAATTGAGGCAGGCCCACGGAACGGCGTGCGGACCCGCCGCTACGGTGAGCGGGCGCAAGGATGCCAGCTGCGCGAGCCGTAGTCTGGAATGGCATCAAGGCGGGCCCGGCTGGCCGGCGCCCGCTTTGCCCTTCACCTTTCGCAAGGAGTCATCATGCCTTCCCATTTCCCCTCACGGCGCATGGCGGCGCTGGCATTGGCGCTGGCGGCCATCCTCGCGCCCGCCGCCGCACTGGCCGACAGCAACTGGTCGAGCGTCGGCAGCACCGGCGCCCTCGATGATAATTGCGCCGGCGCGGCAGTGTCCGACGGCAACGCCGTGCGCCTGGGCGGCGCGGCCGCAGTCACCTGCACGATCCGCTATCAGATCAGCGACACCTGGGGCGGCGCCGGGCTGGCCGAACGGCGCTTCCTCGACACGCTCGTGCTCGACCCGGGCGTGCTGACGCAAGTGCGCGTGCGCCTGATGGCCTTGAACTACAGCACGCGCGCGCTCACGGCCCTGCTGACACTCGACAGCAACAGCTTCCCGCTCGCCGCCGGCTTCCAGAAACGCATCGGCAGCACCTGCGCCGACCTCGACTTCCGCCTCAACAGCTACTTTATCGAGGTCGATCTGGTGCGCACCACCCCTTCGCTGCTGCCGGCCGCCGGGCCCAGTCCGGGGTTCGGCCTGGTACGGCTGCCGTCCTGCCCCTGAGCGCAAACGGCGCCGGTGCCGGCGCGCCTTTGCCAGAACCCCGCTCCCGGCCAGCGCTGCTCGTTGGCGTACAGGCTGCGCCGGGTCGTCACGTACGACTGGAAATGATCGAGCAGCGACTGGCGGTAGCCCTCCCCCAGGCCGCCGCCCTGCTCCAGGTAGGCATGCGCCACCCGGGCCGCGTGGATGCCCGAACTGAGGGCGTGCCCGATGCCCAGCGACGACACCGGATCGAAGCTGGCCGCCGCGTCCCCGGCCGCGGTCCACGCGGCGTTGGCCGGCAGGCGCGCCACCCGGCTGTGCACCGGATACTGGCGGAACGCTTGCGGCGCCGCCAGCTCGCGCACCAGCGCGCCGATGTGCGTGCTCGCCAGCGCATGGCGCCGCCATGCCTCGGGATCGAGCAGGTCGAGCGTGCGCAAGGTCTCGGCATCGGTCATGAAGGCCACCGCCGTGCGCCCGCCCGGCAGCGGCGCCAGGTAGAACCAGCCGTGTTCGGTGGTCTCGACCAGGGTGCGCTGCAGCCGCGCGCGCCCGTCCACCGCGTCGTAGTAGGCATACACCCCCACCATGCGGTCGGTCTGCAGCACCGCGCACTGCTGCTGGCGCACCATCACGCTGCTGCGCCCGCTGCAATCGATGACGTAGGCGGCGCTCAGCGTGCGCTTGCGCTCGCCCTGGCGCAGCGCGACGCTCCAGCGCTCGCCCGCAGTGATGGCCAGCAGTTCGGCCGGCTGCACGATGCGCGCGCCGAGCTGGCCGGCTTCGTCGAGCAGCATGCTGTCGAAGGCCAGCCGGTCCAGGTGCAGGCCGCTGCCCTGGCCGTTGAACAGGAAGTCGCGCACCACCAGCGCGTCGCCGCCCCAGGCGGCGGCGTGCGCGTACGATTGCAGATGGCGTTCTTCGAAGCGCGCGCGCGCGATGCCCAGGTAGTCCACCAGGGGAAACAGGGCCGCCGAGACGGTCTCGCCGGGACGAAAAGGATCGAACAGGCGCCGCTCGACCAGCGCCACGCGCAGCCGCGTATGGCGGCGCAGGGTGATCGCAGCGGCGGCGCCCGCCGGCCCGGCGCCGAGGATGACGACGTCATAGTCGTCCTCCCCGGCGTGCGGGCCGCCCGTGTCAGCGGCGGCTGGTGCGGCCATGCGACAGGGTCAATATCTTGCGCGGCTTGTCGCCCTGGCGCGTCTGCGGTGCGGGGTCTTCATCCTTGAGGAACCAGGCCGGATAGAAGGTCGAATCGTCGCTGGTGACGAAGCTGCTCACATTGCCGACCGCCACGCTGGCCATATGGAACTGGCGGTGGTTGCGCTCCTGCTCCGCAAAATACGGATACTGGCGCCCGGAGGCCGGATCGTGATTCTGGTTGGCCACGAAGCCCAGGTACTTCCACGCGGTGATCATCTGGGTGAAGCTGTTCACGCCGCGGCTGTACATCACCTGCATCCCGGCCGGCACGCCGGTCAGCCTCTGCTCCTCGGCGGTGTAGCCGCCGGCGATCACGTTCCACGGGCTTTGCGGCGGCCACCAGTAGGAATAATAGGTGGGCGGCGTCGGAATCATCGTGGCCGGATCCTTGACCTGCGCCGGATTGTCGAAATTGATGAACTGGACCGAGCAATCGAAGAAGTCGGCCTGCCATGGAATGGCCATGCGCTTGGTCAGGTCGCCCGGTTCGCAACCGGCGCCCACGGTTGGCGCGCTCCAGTCGACGGGCGCGGTTTCGTCGGCCGACCACGACAGGCCGTGCTGGTTGTAATACGCTTCGTCATGGCGGTGCCGGATCTGGTACGGCGCCGCGTACACGGTCGGGTTGCGCACCGACCAGGTCACTTCGATGCCCGGGCACATCGGCTCGCCCACGCAATTGCCGATCCCGGCCTGGTCGAGCGGATGCACATTCGGGATGCGCAAGGCCGGCGCGGTCGCTGAGAACTTGCCATCCGCCCATTGCTTGAGCAGAAAATACTGGGTATCGGTCAGCACCGAAAACTTGTCGATCACATTGTTGCGCACCGAATTCGAGCCCGAATTCATCGGCACCAGGGGAATGCCGGTCGTTTCCTGCAAGCCGCCGCTGAACAATTGCTGGTTCTGGGTGTCGGCAAAGCCGGCCGGCTGCTCCAGCGTGGCGTCGCGGCGCGCCGGCGGGTTGCGGAAGTAACTCAAGAACTGCGCGCGCAGCTCCCCCGCCTTCTGGCTGGTATCGTTCGGATCGAAGGGCGGGTTGATGAAGGCCGTCATCGACGGCACCGTCGCCACCCACTGGTAGTCGGCCATCCGGTTGAGGAAGGGCTTGATGTCTTCCCAGTAGTTGACCTGGTAATCCGGATTCCAGCCGGCGTTATCGGGCCACCGGGCCAGGTCGTAGACGTCGGGCCGCGCGCCCTGGTACTTGAGCGCGCAATCGATCGCCACGTCGTCCCAGGTCGACACATTGACCAGCTGCGGCGCGAACTTGGGCGAGCCGATCACCACCCAGGCCGACAGTGTGACCACGCTCTGGTCCTTGAAGGTGACGGTGGCCGTCACCGGGCCGTCGGCGATATCGTCGTGCCAGGTATTGCCGCCGCCGAAACCGGTGATGCTCTCGTCGCCGCCGGCATGGCCGAAGCCGCCCAGCACCAGCAGCTTGGCGCGCGAGTCGGTGCGGATTTCGCCGAGCGACTTGACCGGCAAGCCCTGGCTCGGCTCAGACGGGGGGAAGCTGGCGAACGGGTAGGTCGGCGGCACGCTATCGGCCGTGAATTCCACCGGCGCCGCCTGCGGCCCGCGCACGCTGCGCGGCCCCGGATCGATGATCAGGCCCTTGCGCGCGTCGTCGCCGATGACGTCGGGATTGCGATAGCTGGTCACCGGGCCGTCCACGCCCCACGCTTCGGGCGGCTCCTGCCAGGTCTCGTAGCTGTTGTACTGGCCGAACATCAGGTCGCCCAGGAGGGGCGTGAAATCCCACCATGCCGCCTTTTTGTTCGCCACGTGCACCGACCAGACCACCGATTCGACCAGGTCGCCGGTCAGGTCCAGTTCGACCTCGCCCAGGCCGTCCGGGGTCGACTGGTAGATGGCGAAGGTGGCCGCCTGGCGCTTGATCAAGCCCTTGGCGTCCTTGAACTGGGTGACCCGCTTGGGCACGCCATTCTCGAGCACCGGATCGCCGCTGGCGCTCGCTTCGATCGGCAGGCCGCCGATGCTGTCCGGTGCAAGGTAATACGCATCGAGGCTGTTGCCGACGCGGCCGACGCCGATCGACGGGTGAATGCGGTAACTGACGGGGGATGGCATGTATACAGTCTCCTGATTGAGTGATGGACGAACCATGTGAGTCAACAGCGGAAAGACCAGATCTGCATTGCAGGCGCGAAGAAATCCGGGATGCGGCGAGCCACCGGGTCCGCTCGCTGCGGACCCGTCGCCTGGGCGCTAGCGGGGATGTGTGCCTGGCTTGAATGTACTACGCAGGCATCTTTTGGACAACAAAAATGTTAACAAATAATCATGCAAATTGAATAAGTCGCCTTGCATGGCCGGCAGGCCGTGCGGGCGCTGGCCGGCACGGCCTGCCGGCGGCGCTCAAACGGCGCCGATGTATTGCAGGTAGCCGCGCGCGCGCAAGGCGCAGGCCGGGCAGGTGCCGCAGCCGTAGCCCCAGGCATGCAGCGCGCCGCGCTCGCCCAGGTAGCAGGTATGGGTGTCTTCGCGGATCAGGTCGACCAGCGCCGCGCCACCGGCCTCGTGCGCCAGTTGCCAGGTCTGCTTCTTGTCGATCCACATCAGCGGGGTTTCGAGCTTCAGGCGCGTGGCCATGCCCAGGTTGAGCGCCACCTGGAGCGCCTTCATGGTGTCGTCGCGGCAGTCCGGATAGCCCGAAAAATCGGTCTCGCACATGCCGCCGACCAGCACATTCAAGCCGCGCCGGTAGGCCACGGTGGCCGCCACGGTCATGAACAGCAGGTTACGCCCCGGTACAAAGGTGTTCGGCAGCCCGTTGGCCTGCATTTCGATGGCCACGTTGCTGGTCATGGCGGTATCCGAGATCTTGCCGATCAGCGACAGGTCGACCATGTGATCCTCGCCCAGGCGCGCATCCCAGTCGGGCTTCAAGGCGCGCATTTTCCCCAGCACCGTGGGGCGCACGGTCAGCTCGATGGCGTGGCGCTGGCCGTAGTCGAAACCGATGGTTTCCACGCGCGCATAACGCTCCAGCGCCCAGGCCAGGCAGGTGGCGGAGTCTTGTCCGCCGCTAAACAACACCAGTGCGCCGTCAGTTTCTTGCATATTGTATTTTCCAGATGATTAGACGTTCGCCATCATTGCAGCCGATCCGGTAAGATGCCCGGAGCATTTTTCCGAATGGAGCAACATGTTTCCCGCAACACCAGACAAAATAACAGCCCGGACGCCGCGTCAGCGACGAATTTTGGCACAAATCGCCGTGACCGTGTGCCTTGCGGCGCCGCCGGCATTGGCACTGGCGCAGGAGAGCGAAGCGGGAGCGGCGCAAGCGGCACAGCAAGCCCCGGCGCGCGGCATCGACTACTCGGTGCGGGTGGACGCCCCCGGCCCGCTCGACGACCTGCTCGAAGAAAACCTGGACCTGGTGCGCTGGCAGGGCAATCCGCGCCTCGACCTCGACCAGCTGCAACGCCTGGTCAAGGCCGCGCCCGAGCAGGCCAAAACCCTGATCGCCACCGAAGGCTACTACTCGCCCAAGGTCAGCGCGGGGCTCGACACCAGCGGCGCCAAACCGGTCGCGCGCATCACGGTCGATCCGGGCGAGCCGGTGGTCGTCGGCGATGTCGAACTGGTGCTCAAGGGTTTTGAGCCGGTCGGCGCCGACGCCAAAGCGTACGACGCAAACGACCTGCGCCAGCGCTGGGGCCTGCCGGTCGGCCAGCGCTTCCGCCAGGCCGACTGGGAAGGCGCCAAGCGCAACCTGCTGCGCCAGGTGATGATGGCGCGCTATCCGCGCGCCCAGCTGGTCGAATCGAGCGCCATCGTCGACCCCGACGTGCGCCGCGCCCTGCTCAAGGTGGTCCTCGACAGCGGCCCCGAAGCGCGCTTCGGCGAACTGCGGGTCGAAGGCCTGAAGCGCTATTCGCGCACCATCGTCAGCAACCTCAATCGGATCCGCCCCGGCCAGGAATACAGCGAAGCGGCCCTGCAAGCCTACCAGGCGCGCCTGCAGGACACCGGCTACTTCAGCACCGTGGAAGTGAGCGCCGACATGGCGGCCGCGCTGTCGGAAGACATCGACGCCATGACCGACGACCAGAAGAACATCCCGCGCCCGCCGGTGGCCAACCCGGCGATCCTGCCGGTGCTGGTGCGCGTGACCGAAAACAAGCAAAAGAACGTCGACGTCGGCCTTGGTTATTCGACCAACACCGGCGCCCGCGCCCAGCTCAATTACGACGACCTGGACGTGTTCGGCCTGCGCATGAAAAGTAATCTGATCATGGAACAGAAGCGCCAGACCGCGCGCGCCGACTTCTACTTTCCGACCACCATAAAAGGCTACAACGACAGCTTTGGCGCCGGTTTCGAGCGCAACGACCTGCGCGGCGAAGTGACCAACGTGGCCACCGTGGCCGGCCGCCGCGCCTGGGGCACGCCGCTGCTCGAACGCAGCCTGACGCTCGAATACCTGAGCGAGCGGCGCCTGGTCGAAGGCGTGGAAACGCGCCGCAGCAACAGCGTTCCGCTCACCTTCAGCTGGACCAAGCGCGCGCTCGACAACCTGGTGCTGCCGACGCGCGGCTATGTGCTCAACGCGCAGTTCGGCGGCGCCGTGCTGCCGCTGCTGACCGACGAACGCTTTCTGCGCGCCAGCACCCGCTTCGTCAATTACCGTCCGCTCGGGCCGTCGAGCAACCTGATCGTGCGCGCCGAAGCGGGCGTGCTGGCCTCGCGCGACAAGGCCGGGGTGCCGTCGACCTTCCTGTTCCGCGCCGGCGGCGACCAGTCGGTGCGCGGCTACGGCTACCAGGAACTGGGCGTGCGCGAAGGCGACGCCATTGTCGGCGGGCGCTACCTGCTCACCGGCAGCGTCGAATACCAATACTGGTTCAAGCCGCCCTGGGGCGTGGCCTTCTTCTACGACGCCGGCAACGCCGCCGACAAATTCAAGGACCTGAAACCGGAATCGGGCTACGGCCTCGGCGCGCGCTGGCGCAGCCCGGTCGGCCCGATCAACGTCGATCTCGCATACGGACAAGCGCTCAAAAAAGCGCGCCTGCACTTCTCACTGGGCTTTACATTCTGATGACTACCGCCGACACCCCTACTACCCCGCCGGTCCGCCAGCGCCGCTGGCCGCGCCGCGTCGCCGTCGGCGTGGTCGTCACCGGCGCCCTGCTGGGCGGCGCCTACTGGTACCTGGGACGCGAAACAACCTTGCAAATGCTGGTCCAGCGCGTGGCCAACGCCAGCGGCGGCAGCATTGTCGTCACCGGCGTGAACGGCTCGCTGTACGGCGCCATGCACGTGGGTAAAATCGTCTACCGCACGCCCGAGCAAGTCATCACCGCCGAAAACATCGACATCGACTGGTCGCCCTTCCAGTACCTCAGTCGCGGCGTGGCGATCAACAAGCTGCACGTGGCCACCTTGCGCATGGATACCCTGCGCGAAGGCGAACCGGCCAAGATGCCGACCAAGCTGGCGCCCCCGTTCAAGCTGGAAGTGGACGACGCGCGCCTGGCCAAAGTCATCATGACCAACGCCGCCGCGCCGGGCGCCGAAACGGTCATCACCGACGTGCGCTTCGACCTCCTGGGCGACCCGACACAATGGGCCTTGCGCAAAGCCAGCGCCATCACCCCGTGGGGCAAGGCCATGGCCGACGCGAGCATCGGCGCCAACCATCCGTTCAAGCTGGCCGGCACCGCCAGCCTGACCCAGCTCGTGGTCCCCGCCGGCCAGCAGCCGGCCCAGATCAAGCTCGGTGTCGGCGGCGACCTGGTGACGACGCAACTCGACGCCACGGCGGTATCGGGCAAGGCCAGCGGCGACGCCAAATTCACGCTGGCGCCGTTCGATGCGATTGCGCTGCGGGCCCTGACCATCCATGGCAAGAATATCGACCCGGGCTTTTTCAATCCCGAACTGCCGAAGGCCGACCTGTCGCTGGCGATCACGGCGCGCATCGAAGCGAACCGCAACATCGCCGGCAGCGTGGCGATCGACAACGCCGGCGCGACCGGCCCGATCGACCTGCAACGGCTGCCGCTGCGCGCCATGCGCGGTGAACTCAAAGGCAATCTGTCGGCGCTGGAGATCGGCGCGGTATTGATCGACCTGGGCGAGGCCGGCAAATTCACCGGCAGCGGTACGGTGGCGCGCACCGCGGCCGACAAGGGAATCGGCACGGCCGGCTTTGCGCTGCACACCGACGGCATCGACTTGAAGCGCCTGCACAGCCGCATGAAGTCGACCAGGATCGCCGGCGACATCACCGTCGCCAACGAGGGCAGCACCCAGACCTTCACCACCAAGCTGGTGGAAGCGGGCATGCGCCTGGAAGCGAAAGCCACCCTGGCCGACAACGTGCTGAGGGTGGAGCAGGCGCGCCTGGCCGCCGGCGGCAGCAGCGTGAATGTGAACGGCAGCGCCAACCTCGGTGGCAAGCGCGAATTCAAGCTCGCCGCCAGCGCCGTCAAGTTCGATCCGTCCGCCTTCGGCGACTTGCCGAAAGCGGACATCAACGCCGACATCAACGCCGCCGGTGCTTTGTCGCCGGCGTGGAAAGTGGCGGCCGATTTTGCGCTGCGGCCAAGCCGCCTGTTCGACCAGCCGCTGTCGGGCAAAGGCAAGCTCAATGCCGACGCCACCCACATCAGCGGCGTGGCCGCCACGCTCGCACTGGGCAAGAACACGGCGGAACTGGCCGGCTCGTTCGGCGCAGCGGGCGAAAAACTCACCTGGAAGGTCAACGCCACCGACCTGGCGGCCGCGCGCAGCGATTTGTACGGTGCGCTGGCGGCCAACGGCGTCGTCACCGGCACCATGGCCGCGCCGCGCACCACTTTTGAAGTCGACGCGACCGGCCTTGGCTGGGTGGCGGCGGCGCGCAAGGCCAATAACAGCCTGCTGCACGCGACCGGCGAAGCATGGCTAGACAAAGGCGCGGTCGACCTCAAGGCGGCCGGCACGGCGCAGCGCTTCAATCCGGCCGCTTTCGGTTCGCCCCTGGCGGGCAGCATCAACGGCAGTTTTGATGTCACCGGCCGCTCCGGCCCCGACTGGCGCGGCAACCTGGATCTGGCCTTGCAGCCATCGACCCTGGCCAACTCGCCGTTCTGGGGCCACGCCAAGGTGGCGGCCGACGCAAAACACGTCTCGAACGCCGACGTCGACCTGCACGTGGGTCCGAACATCGTGGCCGCCAAGGGCAGCTTCGGCGCCGCGTCCGACAAGCTTGACTGGCGCATCGACGCGCCGCAACTGGCCGCGCTCGGCCCCGACTACGGCGGCGTGCTCAAAGGTTCCGGCACCGTCTCGGGCACGATGGCCGCGCCGGCCGTCAGCGCCGCGCTGGAAGGCCAGAACCTCAAGGTACTCGGCAAGCACCAGGTCAAGACCCTGCGCGCCAGCGCCACGCTTGGCAGCGGGCGCGGGCAGGACGATCCGCTGGTGAGCGACATTGCGATTACCGAGTACGTCAGCGGCGACACCCGCATCGACAGCGCGCACCTGCAAACGAGCGGCACGCGCGGCGCCCACGTGCTGCGCCTGGGCGCGCGCAGCGACGCGTTCGACGCCAACGGCGAGATCCGCGGCGGCTGGGCCAACAGCGCCTGGACCGGCACCGTGGCGGCGCTGCAAAACAAGGGCCGCTACGCATTCGCGCTGCAGGCGCCGGTCCCGCTGCGCATCGCGGTCGCTCCGGGCGACGGCGTGGCCGGCCTGGCCAGGCCGCAGCAGATCGGCATGAGCAACGCGGTGATCAAGCTTCCCAACGGCAGCGTGAGCGTCCAGTCGCTCGACAAGAACGGCCCGCACTGGACCAGCAAGGGCGTGGCCGCCGGCGTGCCGCTCACCTACCTGGCGCAATTCTCGCCCGGCATGCGCGACGCCATCAGCGGCAACCTGCTGCTTGGGGCCGACTGGTCGCTCGACATGCAGGCGCCGAATGGCGCCACGCCGGCCCTGAACGGCATGCTGCACGTGTTCCGCGAAAGCGGCGACGTGATCGCCGGCGCCGAAGTGCCGGTGGTGCTCGGACTGCGCACGCTCGACCTGCGCGCCGACGTCGCGAAAGGCGCGCTGCGCATGCAGGCCAGGGTCGACGGCACCCGCATCGGCCAGGCCAGCGTCGACGCCACCGCGCAAATGCTCGAAGGCCGGCTGGGTAACGCCAGCCCCCTGAAAATGACGGCCAACGCCGACATGGTCTCGATCGCGTGGCTGGCGCCGTTCACCGGGCAACCGGGGCTGGAACTGGACGGCGCGCTCAAACTCGCGCTGACCGGCGGCGGCACGGTCGGCACGCCGACCCTGAACGGCAGCGTCGATGGCGACAAGCTGGCGCTGCGCTGGGCCGAACAGGGCGTCAAGCTCAGTAACGGCCAGTTGCGCGCCAAGCTCACCGGCGACCAGCTGCTGCTGCAACGCCTCAGTTTCGACGGCGTGCAAGGCACGGCGCTGGCCGACGGCGCGGTGCGCTTTGCCGGCGGCGAAGCGACCATGCAGTTGAAACTGGTGGCCGACAAGCTCGAAATCCTGTCGCGTCCCGACCGCACCGTGGTCGTCAGCGGCCAGAGCACCCTGATCCGCGACGCCAAGCGCTTCTCGCTGGAAGGCAAATTCAAAGCCGACCGCGCGCTGATCGAACTGGCGCCGCAGGGCCGCCCCACCCTCTCGGACGACGTAATCGTGCTGGGACGGGCCGGGGTGGGCACGCCGGCGGTCAAGACCGAACCGAGCATGCCGCTGACGATGGACCTCGAAGCGGACCTGGGCAACGCCTTCCGCCTGCGCGGCATGGGCATCGACGCCGAACTGGCCGGATCGCTGCGCGTGCGCACCACCGGCGGGCGTCCGCCGCGCGCCAACGGATCGATCCGCGTGGCCAGCGGCACCTACAAGGCGTATGGGCAGAACCTGGACATCGAACGCGGCGTGCTGACCTTCAGCGGCCCGGCCGACAATCCGGCCCTGAACATCCGCGCGGTGCGGCGCCGCCCCGAGGGCGAGCAGCTCTCCGAGACCAACGTCGAAGCGGGCGTCGAAGTGCGCGGCTCGGCGCTGTCGCCGGTGGCCAAGCTGGTATCGACGCCGTCGGTGCCGGACAGCGAAAAACTGTCATGGCTGGTGCTGGGGCATGGGATGGAAGCGACGTCGGGCAACGAGGCGGGCCTGCTCAGCGCCGCCGCCGGCGCCCTGCTGGGCGGCTCGGGCAGCGGCGGCGGGTTCCAGTCGCGCCTGGCCAATTCGCTGGGCGTCGATGAACTGGGACTGTCGCAGGCCAAGGGGCTCGAAAGCACCGTGGTCACGGTCGGCAAGCGCATTTCGTCGCGCGCCTACCTCAGTTTCGAGCAGGGAGCGACGACCGCATCGAGCCTGGTCAAGATTCGCTACAAGCTCAATCCGCGCATCACCCTGCAGTTCCAGACCGGGACCAACACCGCGCTCGACGTGCTCTATTCGTGGGCCTTCGATTAAGGAGAGATGAGATGAACAAGGACTCGGCAAAGGTACGCTTTGTTTCGGACGATGAGCGGACGGCCTTGCCGCTGCCGCGCTTTGTGACCCGAACCACGCTCAAGGACCTGCTGGACGGGGAGCCGCTGGAGCCGGATGCGCCGGGCGTCGATGCGCCGGGCGTCGATGCGCCGCCCGGCGATCCGGCGGCGCCGCCAACGACGGCTTGAGGTCCCGCCGGATCAGAAAAAGGTGCTCGGCTTCGGGTCGGGCACCGGATCGTCGTCCTGCGGGTGCCTGGTGGGCGGATGATGCGGGTGGGGATTGTCGAACGGCTCGGGAGAGGGCTCGTCGACCGGCACCGGGTCCGGTGCGCGATGGGCTTCGATGGCTGCTGGGTTCATGGGGGTCGCTCCTGGTTGGTGGAGCGATGACATTATCACAAGCGTCGCGGCGGGGCCGTACGCTTGGACAGTCTACAAGGGGCCGCCATCAGCGGCCCCTTGTATCGTTTACGGCTTGGCGTTCTTGACGTACTTGTCGAGCCAGGAATTGGTCTCGTACAGCATGTGCATGATCGATTCGCGTGCGCGGTAGGCGTGGCTTTCGTTCGGCAGCATCACCAGGCGCGCCGTGCCGCCCAGGCCCTTCATGGCCTGGAACATGCGCTCGCTCTGCATCGGGAAAGTGCCCGAATTGTTATCCTGCTCGCCGTGGATCAGCAGCAGCGCATCCTTGATCTTGTCGGCGTTATTGAATGGCGACATGGCTTGATAAACGTCCCTGGCCTTCCAGAACTCGCGCTCTTCGGACTGGAAGCCGAACGGCGTGAGCGTGCGGTTGTAGGCGCCGCTGCGCGCCACGCCGGCCTTGAACAGGCGCGTATGCGCCAGCAAATTGCCGGTCATGAAAGCGCCGTACGAGTGCCCGCCGATGGCGATGCGGTGGCGCTCGGCCACGCCGCGCCGCACCACTTCCTCGACCGCCGCTTCGGCATTGGCGACCAGCTGCGGCAGGTAGCTGTCGTTCGGTTCGGCCTCGCCGGCGCCGACGATCGGCATCGACGGGTTATCGAGCACCGCATAGCCCATCGCCAGCATCGGCGCCGGCCCCCAGTAGCTGATGGCGTTGAAGCGGAATGGCGAACCGGTGGTCTGGCTGGCCGCGCTGGCGCTCTTGAAGTCTTGCGGATAGGCCCACATCAGCAGCGGCAGCGGGCCATCGCGCTTGGCTTCGTAATTCGGCGGCAGCATCAGGGTGGCGGTCAGGTCGACGCCATCGGCGCGCTTGTAGCGGATCTGCTCCTTCTGCACATCCTTTAGCTGCGGGGTCGGATGCGGGAAGTTGGTCAGCGCCGTCAGTTGCGCCGCGCCGCTGCGTTTCAGGTCGCGCACATAAAAGTTCGGGCGCTCGGTAGGCGACTCGCGCGTGGTCAACAGGCGCGAACCGTCGTCGCTGAGCACCGTGACAATGCTTTCGTAATACGGCGCCTCGCTCTGGAACAGGCGCTCCTTGGCCTTGCTGGTGAGGTTGAAGCGGTCCAGGAACGGGCGGTCGCCTTCGTTCGAGGCGCCGCTGCCGCCCAACAGGATGGTCGAATCGGCGCCGATCACGAGCCGCGGACGGCCGGCGGCGTCGGGCATGGTGACGGGCGAACCGGGATCGTTGTAGCGGTCTTCGGCGGAGTACGAAAACAGCAGCTCCGGCGCCACCGCCTGCTGTTCCGGGTGGATGCGCCAGATCTTGACGGCGCGCGTCTTGTACCAGCCCTCGCCCAGCAAGGCCACGTCGCCATTGCCCCACACGACCCGATCGTAGCGCGAACCGAGTTTGGCCAGCACGGCCGGCTCGCCAAGAAACGGCGCCGCGTGCGCATAGACGATGTCGCGCACTTCGGCGGCCTTGGCCGGGTCGCCGCCATCTTGCGCTTCGGCCCAGACCAGGGTGGCCGGGGCGTCGACGCGCCAGCTGACCTTGCGCACGCCGGCCGACACGGCGTCGTTCCCGGGCGGCAGGCCTTCTTCGAGCGGCTTGTTGACCACCAGGTGCACCTGCTTGCCGGTCAGGTCGCGCACGACGACCTGGCGCGGAAAGGCCGATGCCGGCACCACGTACGAAAAGGGGCGCTGCAGCACGGACGACAGCAGCAGCTTGCCGTTCGGCGCGACCGTGACGTCGGTGTACATGTCCGGGTTGCCGATCAGGCGCAGCTTGCCCGACAGGTCGACCAGCGCCAGTTGCGAGCTGGCGTAATGCTCGAACAGGCGCGCGTCTTCTTCATTTTTGAGCAGGTCCTGGTAGGTGCGCAGCTGGCGCGCGCCGACGCTCACCTGGCTGTCCTGCAGGATCGGCCCACCCGGTATGCCCGTCGCTTGCGGCGCCTTGCCGCGCCCGATCGGCTTGAAGTGCACCAGCAGGCCTTTGGCGTCCGGCATCCACGAAAACCCCGAGCCGGCCAGGTAGGACAGCGGCTGCGCGGTCAGGCGGCGGGCGATGCGGGTGTTGATATCGACCAGCCACAGTTCGACGCCGGAGGCGCCATCGCGGTCGGCATAGGTAACGTGGGTGAATGCCAGGTAGCGCTGGTCGGGCGACCAGGCCGTGTCGGCCAGGCGCAGCTGGCGCGGCAGGCCCATGATCTTGATTTCCTTCTGGGTCGCGATATCGAGCAGCTTGAGACCCGTGCCGAAACTGAAGCGGCTCGGCGAATAGGTGCGCGGATTGATGCGCAGGCCGGCCAGTTTGAGTTCGGGCTGCGCCACTTCGGCGATGCTGGGCAGGGCCGGAGTATCGACCATCATGGCCAGGTTACGCTGCGGGGACAGGCCCAGCGCCGGTGCGCGCGGCGCGTCGACAATGGCTTGCAATTGCGCCGGCGGCAGCTGGTACTGGGAATGCGCATTCGATGCGGCGGCGAGCAGGGACATGGTCAGCGGGACGATCGGGAGGCGGTGGCGCATGGAGGAGTCTCGGGTGTAGGCGATCCTCCATCTTGCGCACTACTGGCGGGCTTGTCAATCCGCTCTTATCCCGTATTTACGGGGCGTACGGTATGCAGGGCGGGTGGAGTCAAGGCGCTGCGACGGGCGTTTATAATGCGTGTTTCAGGACCGGATTCGCAAACGCCATGTCAATTACCACTATCGCACTGCTGGTGCTCGCCCCCTTCCTGGTGTGGCGCTTTTACCAGCGCCTCAAGGCCATGATGATGCGCCAGCGCTCGATCGTCTCGCGCCATTACACGGGCCTGGGCGTGTTCGCGGCCATGATCCTGGTGGCCGGGTCGGAGGTGATGTCGCGGCCGACGCTACTGGGATGGCTGGGAGTGGGCACGGCGGCCGGCATCGCTTACGGGATCTGGGGGCTGCGCCTGACCAAATTCGAAAACGACACCTGCTACTTCACGCCGAATGCGCGTTTGGGGATGGTCATTGCGATGCTGTTCTTCGCAAGGGTGATGTATATCGGGGTGGAGATTTATGCGAACCAGGGCAGCGGCGTGCCGACGCCGGGGTTCACCGACAGTTTCATCACCTTGCTGGCGCTGGGGCTGACGGCGGGGTATTTCGGGACCTATTCGGCGGGCTTGATCCGCTGGCGCCGGGCCTTGAAGAAGGCGATTAACGCGGCTTGAAAGCCACGTCGTTCCCGCCGAGGGCCGCCTTGGCGCGGGAACGACGGATCAACGGCTAGCGGCTAAAGAACTATACCGTCAGGCCACCACCGCCGGCGTCACGCGCCGCTGCAGCACGAAAATCGGCTGCGCCCACGGCATGTCTTTCTTCTTCTTGCTGGTAATGAGCGTCAACTCCGACGGGTCGTACACGTCCGTGTTGTGCGTCAGCGGCGTCGTCATCAGATACTGCGCCTCGGTGTTCTTGAGGAACTCACCCACCAGCTGAATGTTCCGGATATCCAGGTGGGCAAACGGTTCGTCGATGAACACGAACCCGCCCGATCCGTCTTCGGATTTGAGCAAACCAATCAGCAGCACCAGCGACTTCATCACCTGCTGCCCGCCCGACGCTTCGCCGTCGTTCATCCCGATCTGGTCCTTGCCGTCGAACTTGAAGCGCACATGCAGGCCGGCCTGCGACAGCTGCACGTCTTCGTTCTCCAGCTTGACCGGGTCTGCATGCACCTCGATCCCCGCCAGTTCCCCCAGCTCCTTGATGTTCTTGCTGTAGGTCTTGATGGTGTAGCGCAGCCGCTCGATATACGCGCCGCGCGCGTTCGCAGTCGCTTCGATCGCGCGGTTGTTCTGGTAACGGCGCTCGTCGGTCTCGGTCTGGCGGCCCTGCAACTGCTCGTTCAAGCGGTGATGCTGGTCGATGACCGTGGCATCGAGCTCCCAGTCGTCACGCGCCAGGCTGTGTTCGAGCGACGACACGCGCAGGTCGACCTGGTGCGCATTCTGATGTTCGGCCACCAGCGCGGCGCGCCGCGCCAGCCTGCGCCAGCCTTGCGGCAGATGGCGCCAGGCGCGCCGCAGTTCCAGCAGCGCGCGCGCATGGTCGGCGCGCTGTTCGATCTGGCGCTTGTGGCCGAGCCGCAGGCCGGCTTCGGCCTCCGACAGGGTCATGCGCGCGTTCTGCCACACCGTGTCGGCACGCGTGCGCGCCACCGTGGCCGCTTTGGTCAGCGCCTGCAGTTCGCCCAGGCGCGTGCCCACGTCCATGCGCTCGGCCTTGAGCGGCACGGTGCCGCGCAGGGCTTCGTCGAATTCGGCCTGGCGCGCCGCCAGTTCCTTGGCCGCGTCCACGCCGGCGATACGGGCCTTGAGCGCGCCCACTTCCGAGGCGAGTTTGCTGACGGTGATGGTGAGCGCGTCTTCCTGCGCTTCCAGCGCCGGCAGCGACTTTTGCAGCGCTTCCATACGCTGGCTGCGGCCGGCGGTGCCGAAGCGGTAGCGCGATACTTCGACGAACAGCGAACGTCCGCCGCGCCGTTCGCGGTGATACGCGTCCGGCGTGATCCACTCGGCGTCGCGGTGCAGCTTGAAGCCCTTCTCGACCGAGTCGACCCGTTCGATACGCTGCAGCTGGTCGATCAGCCATGGCGGAGCGGCGGCCGAAAAGCGCACCACCGACAGCAGGCTGTCATCTTTCGTCACGGGCGCCTTGATGCACTCGGGGACGATGAAGTGGCGATAGCGCTCCTTCTCGGCCAGCCTGTACGCGGCCGCCGCATCCTTGGGGCGTTCGAGCAGCACCACGGAGGCATACCCGCCCAGCACACCTTCGACCGCGCCCTGCCATTTGGGGTCGGTCACTTCCACGATATCGGACAGCATCGCGTGCGCAATGCCGTCGTCGCGCAGGGCGCGGCGCATGGCGCGCACGGCGTCCGGCTCGGGCATCGCGGTCTTGCCCTGCAAGGCAGAGATGGTCGACTTTTCGGTCAGGATGCGGCTGGCCAGGGCGTCGCGCGCCTGGCGCTGGCGCGTCAGTTCGGCCTCTTTCTGGTCAAGCTGGGCCGCCACTTCGGCGATGTCCGCCCCTGAATCGGCGGCCAGCTTTTGCAGGCGCTCCTTCTGTTCGAGCAGGCTGTCGAGCGGTTTGAGTTTGGCGTTCACTTGCGTGAGGCGGCTGCCCAGGGCGGTCGCTTCCTGCTCCAGCAAGGTCTCCTGCTGCTGCGCGTCCGACAGCGCCTTGGCCTGCGCGGCCAGCGCGTTGCGCTTTTCGATCAGCTGCGTGTCGGCTTGCGCCATCGGCTTGCGGGCTTCGCGCAGCGCGCGGCTGGCGTTGGCCGCCTTTTCGCGCGCTTCGTGATATTCGAGGCTCGGCAAAACTTCTTCCAGCAGATTGCGGCGCTCCTTGTGCAGGTCTTCCCACTGGTGGTAATTGGCCACGCGCAGGCGCAGGCCTTCCAGGTTGGTACGCGAGGCTTCCAACTCGGTTTCGAAGCGCTTCAGCTCCGTCTCGGTGTCGCGCTGATGGCGCTTGGCCTCGTCGTAGGCGTCCAGCACTTCCTTGTCGCCGAAGACCTGGAACACCAGGTCGAGCAGCTGGCGCGGCGCGTATTCGCACAGCTTGTCGGTTTCGCCCTGCTCCAGCGCCAGCACCTTGGCCATGGCCGGCGACAGGCCGGCGTTGTGCAGGCGCTTGCGGTAGTTCTCGACGCCGAGCCAGTCGGTGGCGTCGCTTACTTCCTCGATCTGGATATTCCCCGGACGCATAAGGTACTGGCGCTTCCAGTCGCCGCCGTTCTTTTCGATCTTGCAGAACAGGGTGACTTCATCGTCGCTGAAAAAACCGGAGCTGCGGAACGGACGGTTCGACAACTGGCGCCCCACCGCCTTGTTGTCGACCACCGAGCGAATCCAGGCGGTCTGCTGGCCGGAGTGGCGCGCGTAGTGCTTGTAGGTGCGGCCCATCGAGCAATCGAGGCCGAACAGGGTGCGCAGCGCGTCGAGCAAGGTGGTCTTGCCGGAGCCGTTCTGGCCGGCGATGGTGATGATCTTGGCGTCGAGCGGGATGTTCTTGATCCGTTGCCAGTAATCCCAGTGGACCAGTTCGAGCGATTTAATATGGAACATGGGCTAGCCTCAGGTTGGGGTATCGGCGGCGGGATCGATATCGGCCGCCGGCTCGATATGGACCGCCGAGACGGCGTCGGTAACCGCGTCGGCTACCGCGTCGGCATCGTTGGCAGCCTCGGTCACGAGCGGCTTGGGCACGGCCACCACCGGCGCGCGCTTGAAGACATCGGCCAGGGCGCCGTTGATGATGCGTTCCTTGAGCACGTCGGTATCCATCAGCAGGTCGAGCAGCGCGCCTTCGAGGATCACGTCGCCGCGCCGTTCGATGAAGCCCATGCGCGAGAGCGCGCCCAGGTTCATGTCCATGCGCGTCTTTTTACCGAGCTTGTCGCCGAAGTCCGACAGCAGCGCGGTGTACGAAATGCCGATCGAGGTGTCTTCGGCGCGTGGCAGCGGCTTGTCCTTGTCGAACAGGTCGTTCTGGTCGTCGGCGGCGTTCTGGTGGGTCTCCTGGCGTTCGCGCTTGGGCAGGATGATCTGCGCCCACAGCACCACCAGCAGCGCCACGCCGTCGCGCGTGAGGCCGAAGTTATTGTTTTGCCAGATGTCCTTGGCGCCGAAAATCTTCGGTTCCACGGCGCGGTGCAGCGCCAGCGTCACATGGTCGGCATACACGTTGTCCAGCAATTTGAGGCCCGATTCGAGCAGGCGTTTGTCGACTTCGGCGCGGAACAGTTCATCGGACAGCACGCGCTTGACCAGGCGGTCGTCGCGGCGCAGGGTCTGATGCGTCAGCAGGCGCGCAATCAGGATTTGGGAGTCGTCATTTATCATCGGCCGGGCCGCTTTCCAGATCAAGTGAGAGGGTGGCGATCGACATCGCGAATACGTGCGGGTCGTTCAGCCGCACCATCTCGTCGGTGGGCGTGAAGGTGATCGGCAGGCGCGCCAGCTGCGCCGTGGCGCCCTGCAGGCTCGCTTCGGCGGCGTCGCCCAGCAGCGGCAGCATCGAGGCGCGGTACGAGGCCACCGCAAAGCTGGCCGGCAGCAGCGAGTCCTGGATCGGCACCGTTTTCGGGCCGTGCTCCGAGAAGCTGGGGAAGTTGCCGAGGTTGGCAAAATCGGCCAGGCGCGCCAGCCAGTCATCGAGTTCGGCCTGGATCGCCGGACCGTCGTTAATCGTCAGCGGCGCGTCTTCGCCTTGCGGCAGGCCGGCCGGGCCGGTAGCCGCGCCGCGTTCGGCCAGCAGTTCGGTTTCGGCCACGTCGATCATTTCGGCCGGGGTGACGAACAGCGGCATCAGCGGACGGTCGATCGCGCCCTGCGCCAGGCTCGACAAGTCCTCGTGCGCCAGCAGCCAGCGCTTGACGTCAGTGGTCGACAGGCCGGATTGGCCCAGGTGCACGCGCTGGCGCTCGATCTGGTTCAAGGCGCGCGAGAACATGCCCTGCATGTTCAGCAGCGCGCTCTGGGCGCGGCCAATCGCTTGCGCGGCCTTGTGGGTGGCCGAATCGGCGCGTTCGTCGCTGGTGATGGCGCGCAGGATCTCGGAGCCCTTCTCGACCCAGTCGCAGGCCATGTGCCACTTCGCTTGCGAAGTACGCAGGCGGAATTCAGAACCGGAGGCGATCGCATCGCGAAATTCCTCGGTCAGTTCGACCAGGCGCCCGAGCAAGTGCTTGAGCTGGTCCACGGTGACGCCGCCCACGGCCTGGGCGCCGGCCACTTGCGAGAGCAAAAAGCCCATCTCGGCGTCGTCGTCGGCCTGGCCCATCGAGAGCAGGGTGTCGAGCGACGAGAGCACATTGCGCGCCATGGGCGTGACGCGGTACACGGCGGCCTGGGCGTCCCAGGCCAGCAGGCTGTGCGAACGCAGGCGGGTGAGCACCGTTTCCAGGCTTTCGGGCAACAGATAGGCCAGCTTCTGGTTGATGTCGGCCCGCGAAAACGCGGTAGTGCTGGTATCGGCGGCCAGTTCGCGCAGCACCAGCAGGCGGATCAATACGCCGTCGGCGCCGCCGTGGAACAGTGCGGTGAACGCTTGCAGGGTCGGTTGCGCCCGCTTCAAATGAAAGACTTGCTCGATCTCGTCAGCCGAAATGCCGGCCTGGAAATGCGCCTGCAAAGAGTCGTGGTCGTCTTGCCCTAAAGTCAGTGGTTCTGCAGCCACGCCTGCCGTTGTTTCCATCATCGTGTTCCGGTACCAGTTTCTTGCTTCCGGCTAAGGTCTGCCGTTGGGGGCGTCAGTATATCAGTTAAGCCAAGGCAATCTGTCCAAATGTACCAACCCGGTTTGCAATCTTGTTTCACAATTGCAAGAAGTATTGAAACTAAAGTAATATCACAACATTAAGAGGAGATATGTGTGAATCACGAAGAGTTGCAACGGGTAACAGCTTTGCCCGAGTATTTGCCGGCTCCGCAGGTGGAAAAGGAACTCGCTTCCCTGCTGCGCTCGTTCAGGCACGGGATGCCGGACGCGCAGGAAAAGCTGTTGATGATGGAAGCACTGGCACAACTTGCTGACAGGCAATGGCAAACCTTTGAAATTCTGCCGCATGCGGCCCGGAAGCGCCTGAGTGCGTTTGCGATTGGCGTGTGGGAGCGGCGTTCGCTGGCGTCGACCGCGCTGCTGATCAGCATTATTCGCACCTTGGGGCTGTCCGATGCGCTGGCGTTCGCCACCTCGCTCGATCCCCAGACTTTGGCACCCATCATCGCCGCCGAACTGCACGACGCGCTCGCCGAGTTCGGCGACACCGTCGACAATCCGTACACCCAGATCAAACAACGCTAACACCGCCGGTGTCAGGTCTGACATTCGGACACGACCTGAGCAATACCGCCGGTGTCAGGTCTGACATTCGGACACAAGCACGGCTGTAGCAGCCCCCGGTGTAAGGCCTGACATTCGGAGCCGGCCAGAAAAAGGCACAAGCTGAGCATTCAGGCACGAGCTGAGCGGGCAAACAGCGGCAAGGCCAGCGCCGCGCAAGCCGCTCCAACCAGCCACACGCCAGCGCATTGATGTGGGGAATCGCCGACGCGGTCGCGAAACACACCACGAACACGCTGGTATTGGCCATCCCCAACGCCGTGCCCGCCTTGTGCGCGCCCGCCAGGGTGACCAGTTCGGCATAAGCAACGCCGTGCCACGCCGACACGCACACGCCGCTGACGGCCAGCGCCACCAGCATCGCTGCGAGCACCAGCGGCCCGTCCGCCAAGGTGCGCGCGAGCAGCCAGGATAACAATCCCAGCATGACGAAGCAGAACAGGCTGATCCAGGTGGCGGCGCGCAGGAACCCGGCGCGGTTGCCGTGGCGGTCGGTCCAGCGGTCGCTCCAGACGCGCATGGCCATCGCGCCGCATTGCAGGCCGACCAGCGCGCCGGTGGTGGCGCCCACGCCGGCATGCAGCACGTCGTGCAAAAACACGGTGCCGAAGGTGAGGATGCCGAATTGCGGGGCGCACAGAATGCCGATGGCGGCCACCATCGCTCACAGCCGGGCACGGTCCGGCGACGGCGCGGCCTCGGCGGCGGCAACGGCATTCACGACGGTGGCGCTGGCCTCCGGATCGCGCAGCCAGGTCCAGGTGAGCAACAGGCTGATGGCGCAGCACGCCGACAACAGGCCGTAGACCGCCGCAAAGCCCGCCTCGCGCGCCAGGGTCGGCAGGATCAGCGCGCCGACCGCGCCGCCCAGCGGGACCGCCGTCTGGCGGATGCACATCGCCATGCCGCGCTCGGCGCTGCTGAACCAGACCATCACCGCGCGCCCGCTCGACCCGTTGACGCTGCCGCCCAGCATGCCGACCAGCAACAGGCCGGCGCCGACCAGCCCCAGCCCGGGAACGCCGTGCTCGCCTGGGGCGCCCCACAGCGCCATCAACAGCAGCGCCAGCGCGGTCGCGCCTAGTCCGGTGAGCAACACCTTGCGGTCGCCCCAGCGGTCGGTCAGCACGCCCCACGGAAATTCACTGCAGGCGATGCCCAGGCCCATCGCGCCCAACGCCAGGCCGAGCGCATCATGACGACGGCGGCGGGAATGCCGGAAAAGGCGGCGGCGAAACTGGCGTTGGCGGCAACGCCGACGCTCAATACTTTCCAGCGATGGCGATCGGGCGCGGCAGGGGTGGCGATGGCAGACAACATGGCTCCTTGAGAAATGGGAGACTTGATTGTCGGCCGGCCCGACTGTTTTGAATATCAGATAATATGGCAGCCATCGTGCCATAAAACAGGACAATCAATGCGGCTGCTGAATTTTGATTTGGATACCCTGCGCACCTTTGCCACCGGGATCGACCTCGGCAGTTACGCGAAGGCGGCGGCGCAGCTGGGACGCTCCACCTCGGCTGTCAGCGCCCAGTTGAAGAAGCTGGAAGACCAGGCGGGCGCCGTGCTGTTTCGCAAGGCGGGACGCGGCCTGGCGCTCACCGACGCCGGCACGACCCTGCTGGCCTACGCGCGCCGCCTGCTGGAAATCAACGATGAGGCCGCGCTGGCCCTGCGCAGCGCCGGCCTGGCGGGCGAAGTGCGGCTGGGTTTGCAGGAAGATGTGGGCGAAGCCTTGCTTGCGCATGTGCTTGGACAATTTATCCGCAGCCATCCCAATGCGCGGATCGAGGTATGCGTGGCGCGCAGCGCGCAATTGCAGCGGCGCGTGGCGGCCGGCCAGCTCGACCTGGCAATTACGTGGGACACGGCGCCGGCCGCGCTGGCCGGCGAACGGCTGGCCACCCTGCCGCTGCACTGGATCGGGCTGGCCGGGTCCGATCCACTGCTTGCCGCCGGAGACCAGCCGTTGCCGCTGGTACTGCTGGAAGCGCCGTGCGCGCTGCGCGACATCGCCGCCGAAGCCATGGACCGGGACGGCATCCGCTGGCGCTGTGCCTTGTCCAGCGCCAGCCTGTCTGCGCTGTGGGCGGCCTCGGCTGCGGGGCTGGGGATGACCATCCGCACGCGCATCGGGCTGCCATCGACCCTGGCGCTGCTCGATCCGGTAGCTGGCAAGCTGCCGGCGTTGCCAAGCATCAGCCTGACCATGCACCGGTTGGCGGGCGACGAGAATGCCTTGAGCACGCTGCTGGCGGAGTTGCTGCGGCAAGCGGTGCGCGAGCTGGCAGAGCCGGCCCGCCAGCAACTGCGCACGGTCTAGTCTGTACCTGTCCGGGCCGGGCCTGTACGGGCCGGGCCTGTACGGGCCGGGCCTGTACGGGCCGGGCCTGTACGGGCCGGGCCTGTCCGGGCCGGGCCTGTCCGGGCCGGGCCTGTCCGGGCCGGGCCTGTCCGTGTGTGGCCTGTCCAGCCCGTGTCCGAATGTCAGACCTGACACCGGCCAGGACAGTCGAGCCCGTGTCCGAATGTCAGACCTGACACCGGCTATTTTTTGTTGATCTTGTCGACCGTCTGCTCGATGAACTCGCCTTCTTCATCGCTGTAGCGCAATTGGACGGGATACCAGTCGTGACCCGGCGCCAGCCACAGGTCGACGGTCTGGTCCTTGTCGCCGGGGGGCGGCGCCTTGGACAGGTGCACCGCCTCGACTTCACCAAGGCCGGTGGCAATCTTCTCGCGCTTGACCACTTTGAACGACCACGGCTGCGCATCCTTGCGCCCCGCTACGAACAGGCGCCATTCCGATCCGGGCGTAAACTTCTCCGGCTGGGCCCGCGCCAGCGCCGCCAGCTGCCACTGCGCGCTCAGGCGATCCTGCTCGCCACCGAGCAAGGGGTAGGTTTCCTTGCCCGCACTGAAAGTCAAGGTCTTGGCGCCACGGTCGAAAGTCGCCGTGGTCGCTTCCTTGCGGAAGCGCTTCTCGACAAACTGCGCCGGCGCAATGCCGTAGGTGTCGACCGTACCTTCGCTGCGGGTCTCGAGGATCTTGCCCAGCATTTGCGCTTTCGTCTCGTTGACGAGGCTGTACTTGCCTTCGCCCGCGCGCCAGGTCACCTCGGCCTCGCCGCTCAGGGCCAGCCCTTTCTGGCGCGCCTTGAGCGTGTAGTGCAGGTCTGCCGATGGCGCCAGGTTGAACGGGCGCAGCGCTGCTTCATGTTCGGCGGCAAAAATGCCGGCGCAGGCGCTGGCCAGCACGGCGCCGCCCAGCAGTTGTGTCAATAATGGTCGCATATCAGTTTCCTAAATCAGTGATGAGAATCTTGCGGATGGTCTGGGTCGTGACCGAGCCGTTCGATTCGGTATTGCGGATCTGCACCGGATACCAGTTGTGCGCTGGCGCCAGCCAGATATCCAGGCGCGAGTTGTAAGCCCCCGGACGCGGCGGACGGGCAAGGTGCCAGGTCGCCAGCGGCCCCATCGGGGTGTTGATGTTGTCCTGCCCGACCAGCACGAAGCCGAACGGGTTGGCGTCTTTTTCTTCGCCGACGAACAGTTCGACGCCGCTGGCGAACTGGGCGCTGTCGGCGCGTCCGATGGCGGCCAGCTGCATCAGGAAGGTCGCCTTGTCCTGGGCGCCGGGTACCATCGGATAGCTGCGCTCGGAAGCCGAAAAGGTGATCTTGCCATCCGGTCCGCCGAAATGGGTGGCCGTCTGGCTTTTGCCGCGCCGCTTTTCGGTGGTGATGCGCGGCACGATGCCGCCTGCGCCGACCGTGCCTTCGCTGTTCAGGAGCACCAGGTTGAGGCGTGCAAGCAGTACGCTCACGCTCGCTTCCATGGACAGCTTGTAGGCGCCCGCGGCTTGCTTCCACGAAATGGTCGACAGCCCGGACCAGGTGCCACCGTCGCGGTCGGTACGGGCCACGTCGAAGTTCAGCTCGGCCGATGGCGGCAGGCTGACCTTGAGCGCGGGCTTGACCGGCTCGGGCGGCGGCACCTCGGCCACCGGTGGCGGCTCGGGCGGCTCGGGCGGCTCGGAAGCCGGTGCCACGGCGGGCGCCACCTCGGCAGCGCTCGCCTGGTTGGGCGCCGCTGCCGCATCGGCAGTCTCGCCAGCACCGTCGGCCGGGCCGGCGTCGGCCTCGGCGCTTGCCTCGGGCAGCGGCGCGGCGGGCAGCGGCAGCGCCTTGGGGGCCGGACGCGGACGCGCTGGCGCCGGCTTCGGCGGCGGCTTCGGGGGCGGAACCGGCGCGGGTGCGCGCAGCAGCGCGACGATGGTCACCGGGTCTGGCGCGGGCGCGGGCCTGTCAAGCGGCACCAGTCCGATGCGCGCGCCGACAAAGTCGATCGCCAGGACATGCAACAGGACTGTCGCCGCGCCGATCACCAGGGCGCGGCGCCGTTGGGATAGGAAGGAGGCGATCGTCATGGCCACAGTTTAACGTGTCTGGCGCTTTTCCCGCTGACACCGCCCCGTGCGCGCTTTGCACCTCGCACAACTAGCTTTGATAGGATGATAATTATCTGCTACGCTCAGGCTTCTACTTTACGGAGACTTCCATGCTGAAACCACCCATGCCCAACATCCCCGGTGTCGGCGCCGTGACCGACACGCTGGACTTCGTCAAGAATTTGTGGGGAAGCATGGCCGTGCCGGGGATGAACTTCCCCAACATGGCCATGCCGCCCGTCTCGCTCGACGAGCTGGACAAGAAAATCGCCGACCTGAAAGCCGTTGAGGCCTGGCTCAACATCAATGTATCGATGCTGCGCGGCACCATCCAAACGATGGAAGTGCAGCGCGGCACGATCGCCACCCTGAAATCGATGGGTGCGACCCTGGCGGCGGCCGTCAAGCAGCCGGGTGCGGATGAAAAATCGGTGCTGGCGGCGGCGCCATTCGCGTCGGCATTTTTCAGCCAGCCGGCCCCGGCACCCGCCAAGGCACCTGCGCCCGAGCCCGCCAAGGAACAGAAGGACGCACCGCCAGTCAACGCGCTGAACAATCCCGTGGCGTGGTGGAACATGCTGCAGGAACAGTTTAATCAGGCGGTAACGACGGCGATGACGCCGGAACCGGGCGCCGACAAGGCCGGCCAGGCGGGAGATGCTGCAGGAAAATCGGCGACGCAAGCGTCGGATGGCGCGACCAATGCGAATCCAGCCGAGCCGGAGAGTGCGACCAGGGCCGCATCGCGCCGCGCCAAGCCGAAAAGCGACGCTTAGGTTAAAGGCGCTTTCTTAAAGAAGCGTCATTATCACGAAAAACCGTCAGTCCCGTTAACCTCAAAACCGTCATTTCTGCCAGTGGCAGGAATGACGGTTTTGAGGGTATTAGCTGCGCTATCAAACCAGCGCTTGCGCCAGTGGCTCAATGCTGAAAGACAGCACTTACGCCAGCCGCTGAATCCTGATCGCGTCGATCAAGCCATCTTCCTGGCGTTTGATGGTCGAAATGGTAATCAAACCATCTTCCGCCATCTGTTTGACTTGCTCATGCACAGCCTGGAACGAGGGCACGGTATCGCCCTTGGCGGCCACTGGCCGAATCCATGCACTGCTGCCTACACGCATTTTTTCATAGACTTCATTTGCGATGTCGCGCATGTACGTCCCTTTCTTCTTGAATGCGGAAACTTCCGCGCAGTGAGCAGTTTATCACCAGCAAGCGTCGGGGCAATGGCAAACGTGCAAACGGCTCAGGCTGGATCAATGCCATCGGCCCGATCGGCCGCTCCCGGCGCCAGTGCGGCGAGCTGTTCCATGAGCTGGGCGAAGCGCTGTTGCCCGGGCAGAATTTTGTCGACGTGAAGCAACACCTCGGTCGCCTCGGCCGCCAGTTCGGCGTCGAAGCCGTGCTGTTGCATGTGCGAAATCAGGATTTGCGCCGAGTTGAACAGGATGCGCAGGTTGTTCGGCAAACTCAGGCGCGCGCTGCGCATCCAGGCCACCGCCTCGGGCAATTTGCCGGTTTTCCATAGCGACACTCCCTGATTCATCAGGTCGCTCGCTTCTTTCTTCGACGACCGGATCAGCGCCAGCCCCTCGTCGCTCATGTGGGCGCGGTCGAAGATTTTTTGCACGTCGTCGAGCAGTTGCAGGTTGTCGTGATTGTTCTTGATCACGTAACACAGCAGCTCGACCGGGGAATCGCGGTGCCCGACAGAAAACAGCAAGGTCGCCAGTTCCAGGCAGGTGGGCGTATCCGGGCGCTCGGGATTGGCGACCAGCAGCTCGTCGAGCTCGTCGCCAGCCTGGCGCGCGCGCTGGAAGTCGCCGCTCTCGTGGTGGACCATGCCTTCGGTAATCTTGCAGCGCAGCTGGACTTGCTCGCCGGCAAACTCGCGCTGGGCCAGCACCAGCAACTGCATCGCTTCCTTGGTTTCCAGCTTGAGCCCGCAGACCCGCGCCAGGCCGAGGTAGGCGTCCACCGTTTTCATGACGGAATATTCGCCGATCGAAATGCACTTGCGGAACGCCTTCTCAGCCATCGGCACATTGCCCAGCTTGAGCGATACCTGCCCCAGCGAGCGCTGGCGCATCACCGAATTGGGCGACAGCTTGGCGGCGCGCTCAAGCACGGCGCAGGCTTCTTCCATCTGCCCCATGTTCTGGTAAGTGAGCGCCAACTGATCGTAAGCGTCAATGTAGTAGCGGTTCTCCGAAATGACGCCCTGGAACATCTGGCGCGCCTGCTCGTACTCGCCATTGGCCATGCGGATCCTGGCCAGGCCCGACTTGGCCCACTGGTAATCGCGCTCTTGCAGCACGCGCTCGTAGGCTTCGCGCGCTTTTTCCGGCTCGCCACTTTTAAGCATCAGGCGCGCTTTCATGCGCAACAATTCCATTTCGTGCACCTTGTTGGCCGCGATCTGGGTATCGCACATCCTGGCGGCGCGCAGGTAATCCTTTTCGGCAAATGCCTGGTCGATCTGCTTGAACACCTGTTTCTTCTGCCACACGCGGTTCAAGCGGGTCAGCAGCACGCCCTCGGTGATCGGCTTGATCAGGTAGGCATCGGGCTGGTGCTCGGCCGCGCCCATCACGGACTCGACGCTTTTCTCGGCCGACACCATCAGCCAGACGCTGCTCGGCAGCAGCAAATTGCGCACGCGCGCCTCTTCCAGCACTTGCTGGCCGTTCTTGCCCTCGCCCAGGTTGTAGTCGCACAGCACCACATCGTAGCGGATGCGCGCCAGCATGGCGATGGCTTCGCCGCCGCTCGACGCCTGGTCGATATTCTTGGCGCCCAGGTTGCGCAAGCTTTCGCGCAGCAACTGGCGGATGCCGATGAAGTCATCCACCACCAGGTAATTCTTGCTGGCCCAGTCGACCAGGTCGATGCTGGTGGCCAGGTTGGCGGTGGGCTTGGGATCGACGATCATGGCAGGCTCAGCACAAAGCAGGCGCCGCCGTACGCGCCGCCGTTTTCCAGGCGCAGGCGGCCGCTGCGCTGGCGGTGTTTGTGCATTTTGGCGACTTCGCTGGAGAAATACAGGCCCAGGCCTGTGCTGTTGGTCAAGAAGTTCACGCCGGCGCTGGCGCCGTGCATGGCCGACACACCGGCCTCCAGCATGGCGTTTGAATAGCCGCCGCCATTGTCTTCGATGCGGATGTCCAGGTCGCCGTCGACCACCTCGATGGCGAGGCGGATCGTGTCTTTGGTGTAATGGATGGCATTGTTGATCGCATGCCCGAGCACGCCGACGATCAGGTCTTCGTCCACATGCCAGACCAGCTCGGGGTCGGCCTGCGTTTCGAGCTTGATGTGGCGCGAGTCGAGCAGCACGCGGCTCGCGCCCGCCACCTGCGCCACCAGGTCGCCCATCGCCAGCGGCTGCATGTCGAACGGATAGGCAGGTTTGCCGACCTGCTTGTACAAGGCCAGCAGCTGGATCAGGTTGTCGTTGAGGCGCTTGGTCTGGTACAGCATGTGCGCCATCTGCGGATAGGCGGCCTCGCTCGCGCTGGTGGGCGCGGCTTGCGCGAGCAGGGTTTCCAGCGTGCCGCTCAGCACGCTGACGGAGTTTTTCATATCGTGCGCGGTGGACGCAAGAAACAGAAACAGCTCGTTCGACTCGGGCGCATCGTCCATCGTGATCGGCTCCAGCCACGCTGGGCGCGGCGATTGCTTGCAAAAAGTTGCTACATACCAATTATAACCGGATGACAAGACGCCCGGTTCGCTATCCTACCTCGCCGCGGCGCCGGTCGCGCAACAGGAAGCGGGCCGGATCGAGCGCCGCGACCAGGTCGGCTTCGAGCGGCAGCGGCTCGCCATTGAGTTGCGCGGCCAGCAGTTCGGCCGCCAGCGGCGCCCAGGTCAGCCCGCGCGAGGCGTAGCCCAGCAGACCATACACGCCGTCGTGGCGCGGCACGTCGCGCAGGCGTTCGATGCGGCCGGCCGCGTCCGGGTCGGGCAAGGCGCCCACCAGCGGCATGCGGTCCGGCGCCACACAGCGAAAGCCCACGCGCCCGAGCAGCGGCGCGTCGCGCCCCAGTGCGGGGTCGCCCAGCATGGTGCGGATCTTGGCCAGGTTCTCGTCCTGGCTGGCCTGGCGCAGGGACGGGTCGGCATCGTCGTCGTAGCTGGCGCCCAGGCTGTGCAGGCCGCCGACGGCGGGGGTCAGGTAGGCTTCGCGACAGAGCACGAAGGGCAGCGCTGGCGCGCCAGCTTCGGCAAGATGGGTGACCTGGCCGCGCACGGCGGCCAGGGGCAGGCCGGCCGCCAGCGGCACGCTGGCCGCGCCGGTGCCGTTGGCCAGCACCAGCACCGGCGCTTGCGCCAGCACCTCGCCGGCGGCGTCGATGGCGCACCAGTCGGCGCCGCGTTTGCCGAGCGTGACGGTGCCGGCGCCGAAGTGCCGTACCAGTGACTCGCCGCAGGCGGTGAGCATGGCGCCGCAGGCGCTGGCGGGACGCATCCAGCCGCCCTGGCGGAACAGCCAGGCGCCATCCGGTGCGGACGCGCCAAGCAGTTCGGTTGCGGCGGGCGCTTCCAGCCATTCGGCAAAATCGGGCGGATACGCGCGGCCTGCCGCGATCGCGCGCTGTACCTCGGCGTGGGCGGCGTCGCGCGCCAGTTGCAGCACGCCGCAGCGGGCGCTGGCGATGCCGTTTTCGCCGATGCGGTCCCAGTAGGCTTGCGCATACAGGAAGGCCGCGCGCGACAGGCGCGTCATGAGGTTGTCGTCCCTGGACAGCAGCGGCATGCTGATGCCGGCCCGGTTGCCCGACGCTTCCTGTGCGGGCTGCGCGTGGCGTTCGATCAAGGTCACCTTCCAGCCGCGCGCGCACAGGCGCTCGCAGGCGGCGGCACCGGCCAGGCCGGCGCCGATCACGATGGCATGGCGCGCACGCGGCGCGGCTGCCTCGGCCTGCGGGCGGCGGCTGGCGTAGACGGCGCGCTGCACGCCGGGTTCCCAGGCAAAGCCGGCGTGCGCCAGGGATTCCATCTGCGTGTGCGTCAGGCCCTCGGCGTCGAGCAGCGCGCCGGGTGCGGCCAGCTTGCCCAGCGCGTGCGCGAAGCGGGTGCCGGCGTCACGGACGTCGTGCAGCCAGATCGCGTCGAGCCGCGCAGTCAGTTGTTCGAGCGCGCTATCGAGCGGCGCGGTGAGCAGGTCGAGCGTGACCGCGTCTTCAATCTGCGGAATGCGCCGGTAGCCGGGCAGCGCGTCATTGGCCAGCGCGATGTAATGCAGGCGCGCGGGCCGCTGCGGGTCGTTGCGCCAGGCGTGCAGCGTCTTTTGAAAGGCCGCGCCGTCGCCGTAGGCGGCATCGAAAATGACGAAATGGGCGCGTTCGCTCCAGATGGTTTGCCAGTTCATGCGCGCCGCTTCGCTTGGCGGAAGCAGTTGGCGGCATGGTCGTCGATCATACCGATGCCCTGCATGTAGGCGTACACGATGGTCGAACCGACGAACTTGAAGCCGCGCTGAAGCAGGTCTTTCGAGAGCCGGTCCGACAGCTCGGTCCTGGCCGGCGAGCGTTCGTCGGCGCTGTAGTGGTTGACGATCGGCTGGCCGTCGACAAACCCCCAAAGGTAGGCGTCGAGCGAACTGCCCTCGGCGCGCAGGCGCAGGTAGGCTTGGGCGTTGGTGATGGCGGCGGCCACTTTGAGCTTGTTGCGCACGATGCCGGGATTGGCCAGCAGCTCGGCCACCTTGGCGGCATCGTAGCGGGCGATTTTTTCGGCATCCCAGTGATCGAACGCGAGGCGGTAGCCATCGCGCTTGTTCAAGATGGTCTCCCAGCTCAGGCCCGCCTGCGCGCCTTCGAGATTGAGCATTTCGAACAGCGTGTTCTCGTCGTGGCAAGGCACGCCCCACTCGTGGTCGTGGTAATCGAGATAGCGTTGATTGGCCGTGTTGGCCCAGGAGCAGCGTTCAATAGTCATGACATCAGTATAGTTCAACGCGGCAGGCTTAGCACCTTCGCCAGCACATCGATGCCGTGCACGATCTGCGCCGGCGTCAGCGACGAAAACCCCAGCAGCAGCCCGGGCGCGAATGCGCACGCGGGCGTGGCCAGGCGGTTCGCATAATAGGCCAGCGCGCGCGTTTCGATGCCCTGCTCCAGCGCGCGCGCCACCACCGCCGCTTCATCGTGGCCGCGCAGGAAATGCACGGCCAGATCGAGGCCGGCGTCGGACGGGCCGGTCATCACCGTCTCGCCCAGCCGCGCGGCGATGGCGTCCAGCAGCGCTGCGCGCCGTTCGCCGTAGGCGTCGCGCGTGCGCCGGATATGGCGGCCAAAATGGCCGTCCGCCATGAAGTCGGCCAGCACCATCTGCGGCACGATGGCCGTGTGGCGGTCCATCACCGCCTTGGCGCGCACCACCGGCTCCACCAGCGCCGGCGGCGCCACGATGTAGCCGAGGCGCAGGCCGGGGAACAGCACCTTCGACAAGGTGCCGACGTACAGCACGCAGCCGGCGCGGTCCAGGCTTTGCAGGGAGGCCAGCGGCGGGCCGGTGTAGCGGTACTCGCTGTCGTAGTCGTCTTCGATGATCCAGGCGCGTTTGGCGGCGGCCCAGCGCAGCAGCTCCAGGCGGCGCTGCAAACTCATGGTCACGCCCAGCGGCAGCTGGTGCGAGGGCGTGGCCAGCACCATGCGCGCGTCGGGGTAATGCGCAATGCCGTAGGCGACGTCCATGCCGTCGGCCGTCACCGGCACCGTGCACACCCTGGCGCCGGCGGCGAACAGCGGCGCGCTGGCGCCCTGGTAGCCGGGCGACTCGGCCCAGACGGCGTCGCCGGGCGCGAGCAGCAGTTGCGAGAGCAGGAACAGGCCCTGTTGCGAGCCGGAGGTGATGACCACCTGTTCGGGCGTGCAGTTCACGCCGCGCGAGGCGCGCAGGTAGACGCACAGCAGCTCGCGCAGCGGCGCGTAGCCGGCCGGGTCGCTGTAGCCCATGTGGTAGTCGGGATGGCGCCAGCGCCGCCCCTCAAGCCGGCTCCATACATCGAACGGAAACAGGTCGAGCGACGGCATGCTGACGCGGAAAGGGCGCAGTTTGCCTTGATGGAAGCCGACGCTTTCCATGGCCGTGGCGTAGGCCTCGCCGCGCGCGGAGAGGGGGCGCATGGGCGCCTGCGGGGCCCCGATGGCTTGCGGGCCGGGCGCGGCCTGGGCCAGGTGCTCGCTGATGTAGGTGCCCTTGCCGACGGCGCCACTGAGGTAGCCTTCGGCGCTGAGCTGGTCGTAGGCGTTGAGCACCGTCTGGCGCGACACCGACAGCAGGCGCGCCAGTTCGCGCGTGGGCGGCAGCTGCATGCCGGCGCCGAGCGTGCCGCGCAGGATGGCGTCCTTGATCTGCGCGTAGAGCTGGCGGAACAGGGGGTCTTGCGTGCCGCGCGCGAGGGGCAAGGCGGAGAGGATGTCGGCAACGAGCATGGCGATCTCAAAATTGGTCTTCACATAATCGCGCGAATTGGATATTTGAGCAAGCCAAAGTGGCGCATAAGATGAACGCTATCCCGTCATTCCCGCGCAGGCGGGAATCCAAGGCATCTGCGATCCGCCGTGAACTTGGGTTCCCGCCTGCGCGGGAACGACGCGGCGGTTGACATGTCCCTCTGGAGAAGAAATGCAGCAATTCGAAGCACAACTGGCCTGGCAGCGCGGTGCGCAGCCATTCCTGGACAAGCGCTACAGCCGCGCCCACGCGTGGACCTTCGACGGCGGCCTGCGGGTACCCGCCTCCTCCTCGCCGCTGTCGGTCGCGCTGCCGATGTCCGACCCCGCCGCCGTCGATCCAGAAGAAGCGCTGGTCGCCGCCGTGTCGAGCTGCCACATGCTGTTCTTCCTCGCGCTGGCCGCCAGCGCCGGCCACGTGGTGGACGACTACCGTGACCACGCCCTCGGCACCATGAGCAAAAACGCCGACGGCAAGATGGCGATGACCCGCATCGTGCTGCGTCCCGCGATCGGCTTCGCCGACGGCACCGGTCCCGATTGCGCCCAGCTCGACGCCCTGCACCACGCCGCCCACGCGCAGTGCTACATCGCCAATTCGATCAAGGCCGACGTGGTGGTCGAAGGGAGCGCATAAGATGTACGGACCTTCCTGTTTCGACGAGATCCGCCCCGCCCTGCTGCATGGCCTGATCGACGCTCACCCGCTGGGCGCCGTCGTCACGCACGGCGACGCCGGCCTGGACGCCAACCACATCCCGTTCGTGATCGACCCTGCGGATGCCGGCGCGGAAGCCGACGCACCGTTCGGCATCCTGCGCGCCCACGTGGCGCGCGCCAATCCGCTCTGGCGCCACGAGGGCGAGACGCTGGTGGTGTTCCAGGGTCCGTCGGCCTACATCACGCCGGCACTGTACGAAGACAAGAAGATCAACGGCAAAGTGGTCCCGACCTACAACTACGCCGTGGTGCACGCGCACGGCACACTGCGCGCCATCGAAGACCCGGCGTGGATACTCGCGCTGCTGGCGCGCCTGACCGCGCGCCACGAAGCGGCGCAGGCGGCGCCATGGACCATGGACGACGCCCCGCCCGGCTTCATCGAACGGCTGGTGAAGATGATCGTCGGGATCGAGATTCCGGTCACGCGCATGCACGGCAAATGGAAGGTCAGCCAGAACCGCTCGCAGAACGACCATCAAACGGTCATGGCGGCCATGGATGCGCCGATGGCGCAGGCGATGCGGCGCCGCACCGAAGCCTGACAGCCCGCTAGCGCGGCGTGACTTTGTCGGACGAGAGCACCAGGCGCCGCGTCTTGGCGCCGGCGCCGACCTGCACCTCGTCGATATTGGTCACCAGGCGGGCCTCGCCATCGGTCAGCGCCTGGTCCAGATGGTGGATCAGGCGCGCGAAAACGCCCTCGTGCCGCGTGTCGGGTGTGCTGTAGATGCCGGCCCAGGCATTGCGCCCGGAGCGCTTGACCAGGTACAGGCCCTGGTCGGCCAGCTCCACCACTTCGGACCACGACAGCAGGCGTGGTTCTTCCGGCACGAACGGAAAGCACGCAAACCCGATCGAGCAGGTCTTGCGCACGGCCGTCCCGTCGGGCAGCACGAAGTCGCGGTTGGCGACAGCCTGGCGAATCCGTTCCGCCACCACTTTCGCGTCGTCGCGGTGCGTGGCGCGCGCCAGCACCAGGAATTCTTCGCCGCCCCAGCGGATCAGGTAATCGGACTCGCGGAACACTTCGCGCAGGCGCTCCTGCATCTGCACCAGCACCGCGTCGCCGGCCGCGTGGCCGTGCAGGTCGTTGACCTGCTTGAAGTGGTCCAGGTCGACCATGAAAAACACCAGGTCCTTGCCGGGCGCGTTTTCGCGCTCGACGGCGCCGTTGCGCAGCGGGTCGTCGTAGCCGCGCAGGCTCATGACGACATCCGCATCGACGTGCTGCAAGAAGAAACGGCGGTTGCGCAGGCCCGTCAGCTGGTCGGTCAGGCTCACTTCTTCCAGCGCCTTGTAGGCTTGCTCGAGTTCGAGGTTCTTCTCCAGCAGCTGGGCCTGGGTCGCGCTCAGGGCCTTGAGCGTGGCCGCCACCTGCAGATAGGCGCCGGCGTTGTCGAGGGCGATGGCGCCGTACGCGCACAGGGTACGGAAAATCAGCCGCTCCCGTTCGCGGTAGGCGTTCGCCTGCAGCGACTGCACCGTCATCACGCCCAGCACCCGGTCGCCAATCAGCAGCGGCGCAAACAGCAGGCTCAGTGTCGGCAGGGTGCCGGGGATCAGGTTCGGCATGTCGTCGCCGGCGTTCAGGTCGAGCACGATCTCGCGCCGCTCGCGCACGCAGCGCGCCGAATTGGCGTGTTCGTCGGTGAGCGAATAGCGCGTGGGCGGCAGCGCCTTGCCCGCTTCCACGCCGAACGCGCAGCGCAGCGAACTGCCGTCCGGATCGATCAGGAAGATGGAAAAGTGGGTCGCATCGAGCAGCCCGTGCACATGGCGGTCGAGCGCGCGGAACACGGCGGCGGCGTCGAGGTGGGTGGTGATCTCCTGTCCGATGGCCGACAAGTGTTCGAGCGTGGCGCTGGTCTGCTGCAGCACCTCGGCGCGCTTGGCTTCGGCGGCGGCCAGCTGGCGGTGATGCTCGCCTTCGGTCTTGGCGCGTTCGGTCTGGTACTGCACCTGCATGGCGACCGCGCGGTTGGTCGCTTCCTGGCTGTGGGTCTTGTCGCGCGCGGCGCCGGCGCGCAGCGCGATCTCGTAGGCTTGCGGGTAGTCGCCCACGCTGGCGTATTCGCGCGCCACCGCGTCATACAGGTCGCCCGGCACGGTGTAGCCGTCGATGGTGGCCGCCACCGCCATGGCCTGCCGCAGGTAATGCAGCGCGGGGCTGGGCGCCTCCAGCGGGATGGGACCGGGCAAGCGGTGGCGCGCGTGAATCTCGGCCAGCACCTTGAGCGCGGCGATCTGGTTGTACGAGTCGCCGTGTTCGCGCGCCAGCGCCAGCGCGGCGGCGGCCTTGTCGAGCGCATCGTGCGGGCGGTTCATGTGCGACAGCGCGTGCGCCTGGCCGCGCCGCGCGCCGCTTTGAAAGTCGGCCTGGTGCAGCGCTTCGCCGCGCGCTTCCAGGCGCGCGAAGCTCGCCAGCGCCGCCGCATAATCGCCGCCGTCGAGCGCCAGGTCGCCTTCGTATTCGAGCGCGATGGCGTAGGCGCGCGAGCCCGACATGGGCGCCAGCGTGGCCAGCGCTTCGTGCAGCAGTTCCAGCGCCGCTTCGCGCTGGCCCAGCTGGCGCAAGGTTTCGGCGGTCTGCATCAGGGCCAGGCCAATGCTCATCGGCCAGCCGGTGGGCCGCGCCAGGTCCAGCCCGCGCTGCATCCATTCGAGCGCGGCGTGGTGCGCATTGAGGCTGGTGAAGGCGTTGCCGATGTTGGTGGCGACGTTGATCGCGCGCCGCACCTGGCCGGTGGCCAGCGCCGCCTCGAAGGTGTTCATCAAGAGGCCGATGGCGCGCCCGAAGTCGCTGGCCTGGAAGGCGGCGGTGCCGAGGTAGTCGTTGATCCAGCCGGCGGCGGCCGGGTGCAGGCCTTTTTCGGCCGGGTCGAAGCGCTTGCCCCAGCGTTCATTGGCCGAGTGCAGGTTGCGGAACACCGCGAACAGGGCGGCGGCGGCGTCGATCACGTCGGCGCGCAAACGGTCGCCGGCGCGCCAGACGTCATGCGCGGCGCCCGCCAGTTCGGCGTCGCTGGCGGCGGCGTTGCCGCGATCGACCTCGATCCAGGCGCGCAGCCAGCGCGCGTCGGCGCTGCCGATCGAGTCGTCCTGGCGGTGGAATTCGGCCCAGGCCGTGTCGGCCAGGGCGCGCGCGGCGTCGAGCTGGCCGGCCAGCCAGGCCGCTTCGCCGTCGATCAGCTGGCAGCGCGCCTGTTCCAGGCGGCGTTCCGGTTCGGGGAGCAGCGCCAGCAGCGGTGCGGCGTCAAGCGACAGGGCGCGCGCGCGCACAGGGTCGCGCTGGCGCAGGTGCCAGGCCAGCGCCAGCATCGGCTTCAGGCGCGCGAGGCCATACTGGGAAGACAGCTCCTCTTCCAGTTGCGCCAGTTCCTGCTCCACTGCAAACATTTCTAGCAATCGAAACCCCTGAATTTGCCGCCACATCGTCGATGGACTCGCCCGTTATTATTTCACAAACAGGCTTCCAGAAGTCAGAAATGTTTCATATCAGCAACGACACGGCCGCCGAAAAGCTCAGGAAGGACAGTGCGGTCGAGACCAGGATGATGCGCGCCACCCTGCCGGTGTCGGCGCCGAAGCGCTCGGTCAGCAGCGCCACGTTGCTGGCACTGGGCAGGCAGGCGACCAGCACCAGGACCGTCAGGGCGGCCGGGTCGATGGGAACGCCCAGCTTGACGGCGGCGTGCCCGATGGCAAGCAGCAGCAGCGGGTGGATCAGCAGCTTGATCAGCGCAATCGGGACAAAATCGGCCAGCGCGGTGGCGCCGCTGGCATTCATCTGCGAGCGCGCCAGCACCGCGCCGATGGTGAACAGGGCCACCGGCGAGGCGGCGTCGGCCAGCAGGCCGATGGTGTTCGTCAACGGTTTGGGCAGCACCAGGCCAATGCCGGATGCCAGCGCCCCCAGCAGGATCGACCAGGGCATGGGGTTGCGCAGCATGCCTTTCAAGGCATTGCGCAGGGCGGCGGCACTGCTCTGCCCGCCAGACGGGCCGAGACGCGACAGGGCGATGCACAGCGAGGTCGTGATCACCAGGTCGACCACCAGCGCCACGATCACCGGCCCGGACGAGCGCGGCCCGAGCAGGGCGAGCAGGAGCGGCACACCCATGAAGCCGGTGTTGGGAAACGCCGCCACCAGCGCCCCGAAAGCGCCATCGTTCCAGCCGGCGCGGCGCACGGTGACCAGCATGGCCAGGCCCACCGTCGCCAGCGCGCACAGCAGGTAGACGCCGAACAGCCCCGCATCGAGCAGCTGCGTCAGCGGCGTGGTCGAGCCGAAGCGGTATAGCAGGCACGGCAGCGCAAAATACAGGACGAAGCTGTTCAGGCCCGGAATGGCCAGTTGCGGCAGCAGATGACGCCGCACGGCAAGGTAGCCGCACAGGACCAGTGCGAAAAACGGAAAGGTAATGGCGAGAATGGCGAGCATGAACGGTCATTGTAGCGTGACCGCTCAGCTCGTGCCCGCCGCCCCTCCGCCGCCGATACCGGCGGCGTGCCGTGCGCGCATGCCTGCCGCGTTGCATGCCTGCCGCGTTGTTTACTGGCCGGACTTCTCCGTCGCCGTGCCCGAACTGCCCATGGCCTTGTTTTTGCCGTGCAGTTCTTGCGCCGCATTCAGATGCTGCTCGACGGTCGGTGTCATGCGCGTAAGCAGCGCCTTGATATCGGGATCTTTGGCGCGGCCCTGCGCCTTGGTCAACATGCTGTGGGTTTTCTTGTGCTCGGCCACGCCGGCCTGCGCCATGTAGGCGCGGTCGAAGGCATCGCCGGACAGCGCGGCCAGCTTGTCGGCCCGGGCCTGGTGCGCGCGGTCCAGCGTGGATGGCAAGGTGACGCCCTTGGTCTGCGCCAGTTGCCGCACCTCGCCCAGCGCCTTGGTATGGTCGTCGATCATTTGCTGCGCATACTTTTTGATGTCATCGTTCTGGCTCTTGGTTTGCGCCGTGCGCGCCGATTCGATCTCGGCCATGTTGGCCATGGCAAGGTCGGTGACGATCTTGCGGTCGGCGCTGGCGAGCGCTGCCGTGCCGGTGGCGGTGGCGGTGCCGGCCTGTCCGCTGGCGCCCTGGCTGCCGGACTGCGTCGCGCCGGTCTGGGCATGGACGGCGACGCTGGCGCACAGCGCGGCGGCAGCGCACATGCCGATGAATCCTGGTTTCTTGTTGAACATGTCGATCTCCTGATGAGGTTGGGGTTGGCACCCGCGCGCGGATGCCTGTCCCTTTTGGACCGTGCCCCGCCCCCGCAAGTTCAACCAAATCCGCGTCCGCAAAAGAAAACACCGCCGGCAAGCGGCAGTGTCGGTCTGCGGCGAAACCGGATCAGCCCTGGTACATCCTGGCGTACTTGAGACCGTAATAGATGACAAACAGGTAGCAGGCGGCCGGCACCAGGAACGACAGCTGCACGCCGAACGCATCGGCCAGCACGCTTTGCGCCAGCGGCACCAGTGCGCCGCCGACGATGGCCATGCACAGGATGCTCGATCCCTGCCCCGTGAACTTGCCCAGCTTGTGCAGCGCCATGCTGAAAATGGTCGGGAACATGATCGAGTTGCACAGGCCGACCAGCAGGATCGCCCACATCGCCGTCATGCCGCTGCCGAACACGGCCACCATGATCAGCGCGATCGAGCAGGCCGCGTTGAAGGCCAGCGCCCGGCCCGGACTGACGTAGCGCATCGCCGCAAAGCCGATGAAGCGGCCCAGCATGGCGCCGCCGCCGTAGATGGTGACGTATTTGGCGGCGGTGTCGGCGCTGAAGCCGGCGATGTGTTTTTCGCCCATGAAGTTGATCAGGAAGCTGCCGATGCTCACTTCCGCCCCCACATACAAGAAGATCCCCACCGCGCCGAGCACCAGGTGGCGGTAGCCGGCGGCCGAGGTCTTGTCGTCGGTATGGGCGATGTCGGCGCCGGCCCCGGTGTCGGCAATCGCCGGCAGGCGCGCCAGCGCGAAGAACGCCGCCAGCGCCAGCAGCACCGCCGCCATCACCAGGTAAGGCACCTGCACGGTGGCCGCTTCCTGCGCGCGGTAAGCCAGCTGCCCGGCGGCCGGCAGTTTTTTCAGCGCGTCCGCACTGAGTACGGCGCTCGACAAAATCAGCAGCGCGCCCAGATACGGCGCCACGGTGGCGCCGAGCGAATTGAAGGCCTGGGTGAGCGTGAGGCGGCTCGATGCGGTGGCCGGATCGCCCAGCACCGTGACATACGGATTGGCCGCCACCTGCAGCACCGTGATGCCCGAAGCGAGCACGAACAGCGACAGCAGGAACAGAGCATAGCCGGCGTTCGAGGCCGGATAAAACATCGCGCAGCCGATGGCGGCGATCACCAGGCCGGCCACGACGCCCTTCTGGTAGCCGATTTTCTTGATCAGGATCCCGGCCGGCAGCGACACGATGAAATAGGCACCGAAGAAGCACAGCTGCACCAGCATGGCTTGCAGGTAGCTCAGTTCATACACCGACTTCAGATGGGGAATCAGCACTTCGTTCATGGAGGTCAGCAAACCCCACATGAAGAACAGGATGGTAATGATGATGAGCGGGCCGGTATGGCCCTGCTGCGCGCCGTGCGCCTGCGGCACGGGCCTGGCTGTCAATACGTGTTGCATGCTACTCCTTAATGGTGATCAAGCCCCCTTTCATCTGTTCCGACAACATCGCCGGCACACCGAGGAACGCGGGAGACTTTTGCGCGACCGGATACGTGGGTATCCAGGCCGCGCAAACGCCGGCCATGGCCTTGCGGACCGGCGCCTGTCCGCAAGCGGACAAGCGAGGTTCGGCCGGGCCGTGTACGTACGCGCGGCACCGCCGCGCAGCCGGAATGATACCCGACGCGCCGCACACGGCTGCGCGAGCGGCCACTTCTGGCGTGCGCCCGGATGGCGCCCGCCCCGACCCGATCCGCATGCGCGGGCGCCGGTTCGGGGGGACGCCGGCACTCACTTCAGGTCGGCGCACTTGAGCGCATCCTTCTCGAGCGCGGCGCCGCCGGCCACCTCGATATTGGCAAAGGCCGCGTTAAAGGCCGCGTCGCTGGCCACCGCGAACGGGGTTTGCACCTTGGCCAGGTCGGCGCCTTTGGCCGTGAAGCAGGCCAGCGGAATCCTGACGGTCTGCTTGGCCTTGCCCACCAGGCCCTTGAACACCGCCGTCAGGTCGAGCGCTGCGCCGTCCATCGACACCAGTACCTTGCCGGCCGGCGCGCTGGTGACGATGGTATCGAACTGCAGCGCCCCATCCTTCGTCGCAAACGCCGGCAAGGCAATCGCCTTGGAACCATGCGCTTCGAGGCGCGCCGGACCGCTCCAGAAGACGTTCTTGGCATCCTGCTGGGTGTTGACCTGGGAGGTCTCGATCTTCACGCCGGGCTGGGTGACGGTCTTGTTCAAGTCGGCGCCGAGCGCGCTGCGCTGCTCGCCCGCCACCACGTACAGCGGCCAGGTGGCGCGGTCCGACTGGTTGAATACCGGGTACAGGTTGGTCACGCCGCAGCCGCCGTCGGCATAGCTGGCGTCGAGCTGGCCGACCTTGTGTTTGCTGGCGTAGGTCAGGCCGTAGCCGGTCTTGAACAGCGGCGCGTAATCGGCGTCGCCCACGTTCACCGTCGCCTGGCAGATCGATTTGGGCCACGAGAACGACAGCTTGCCCTTGAAGCCATGGGTTCCCTTGAACAGCACATCGGCCACGCCCTTGCCTTCCGAGCCAGGCAGCCAGGCGGCGACAAAACTGTCGGACAGATTCATCAGGTCATTTGTATACAACGCGCGGCCCGCGACCAGCACCGTGACCACCGGCTTGCCCTTGCCGGCGACGGCTTTCAGCACGGCCAGGTCTTCCGGATGGCGTCCGCTGTGGCGCAAGGTGCCGGACGGGCCGATATCGCCGCCGAACTCCGCGTACGGGGTTTCGCCGATGACCGCCACCACGGTATCGAAGGCGGCCACGTCGACGCCCTCGCCGGTGGCGCTGTAGCTCACGTTGGCGGCGCCGGCGGCGTCCTTGATGCCGGCCAGGATGGTCTCGCCGTTGGGGAAGTCGCTGTTCTTGTTGTCGGTGCCGTGCCAGGTCAGCGACCAGCCGCCGGTTTGCAGCGACAGGTCGTCGGCGCTTTTACCGACCACCAGGATCTTCTTGCCGCGTGCGAGCGGCAGCGCGCCGCCGTCGTTCTTGAGCAGCACCAGCGACTCGCGCACCATCTGGCGCGCCAGCGCGCGCGCCTGCAGCGCGTCAAGCTTGCCGGCGTATTTGCCGGACGACGGCTTGTGTCCGAACAGGCCCGCGCGCAGCTTCACGCGCAGGATGCGGGTGACGGCGTCGTCGATGCGCGCCATCGGAATCTCGCCCGCTTCCACCTGCTTGATGGTGTTGGCGATGAAGGCTTTCCAGTCGTTCGGCACCATGACCATGTCGATGCCGGCGTTGATCGCCTGGGCGCAGCTGTCGTTGCGGCAGCCCTTGACCTGGCCGATGCCGTCCCAGTCGCTCACCACCAGGCCGTCGAAGCCCATGTTGGTCTTGAGGATATCCGTCAGCAGCACTTTGCTGCCGTGGACCTTGCCGTGATCAAGGCCGGTCGACACGTCGACCCAGCTGTTGAACGAGGCCATGACCGTCTGCGCACCGGCGTCCAGCGCGCTGTAGTAGCCGGCGCCGTGGATATTCATCATCTGCGCGGGCGTCGCCTTTGTGACGCCCTGGTCCTTGCCCTGGTCGGTGCCGCCGTCGCCCATGAAGTGCTTGGCGGTGGCGACCACGTTGGCGTCGTCGCGGAATTTGCCCTGCATGCCGCGCACGTACTCGGCGGCGTAGCTGTTGACCAGCGCCGGATCTTCCGAAAAGCTCTCGTAGGTGCGGCCCCAGCGATCGTCGCGCGTGACCGCGACCGTCGGTGCGAACACCCAGTTAATGCCGGTCGCGCGCACTGCCTTGCCGACCGCCTCGCCCATTTGCAGCGCGAGCTTCTTGTTATGCGCCGCGCCCAGGCCGATATTGTGCGGGAACAGAGTCGCGCCGTAGACGTTGCTGTTGCCGTGCATGGCGTCGATGCCCCAGATGACCGGCACCTTGACTTTCATGTCGGTGTTCATCGAAGCGTCGTAGAACTTGTCGGCCAGCGCCACCCACTCGGCCGGGGTGGCGTACTTGTTCCCGTTCGGCCAGCTGCCGCCGCCGTTCAATACGGAGCCGATGTAGAACTCGCGCACCTGGTCGGGCGTGATGGCCTTGATTTCGGGCTGGGTCATCTGGCCGACTTTTTGCGCGAGCGTCATGCCGGCCACGATGCCGGCCACTTTGGCTTCGAGCGCGGCGTCCGGGGCGACGGCGCTGCGTACGCGCGGCCAGTCGGTCAGGGTTTGGGGAGCGGCGCCGGCGTGGCTGGCGTGCAGCAGCGCGATGGCTGCGATAAGACAGGATTGCTTGATCATGGTGTCAGTGCGAAAAAGTGGAAATGCCTGGCGGTGGAAACCGGTACCAGGGTCCGTTCTGCTGCTGCCAGAAGTTGGAAACGCTCCCAACCGAAGATCAATAGTGCGATGATGAAGGAATTTTGTCAATCATAAGATTGCGTAAATCGGCGGCCAGGCCGCCCCGGCCTACTCCGCGCGGCGCTTGGCCGGCTTGCCCAGCGAGGCCCGCGCGGTGACGCTGATCGCAAACTCGCGCGCCACCGGATGCGTGCTGCCGTAGCAGCGATTGAGCAGCGCATTGAGCCCGTTCAGGGTCACGTCGCGCCATGGAATGTGCACCGACGTCAGGCGCGGCGCCGAAAACTGCGCGCTCGGCGTATCGTCGTAGCCGAGCACCGAGACGTCGCCCGGCACCGACAGCCCCGCGTCCTGGAAGTACGACAAGGCGCCGACCGCCATTTCGTCATTGGCGCAAAACAGGGCCGTGAACGTGTGCCCGGACGCGACCAGTTCGGCCGCCGCGTCCCACCCGCCCTGAGGCGAAAAGTCGCTCTCGGCCACCCACATCTTGTCGGTGGCGATGCCGTTGCGCTCCAACTCGCCCATGAAGCCGGCGATGCGCTCGACGTTGTCGGGCGAGGTCGATGGCCCGGCGATCACGGCGATCTTGCGGTGGCGGTGCTCCAGCAGCGCGCGCGCCGCCGCGATGCCGCCCTGCGTGTGGTCGGCCGAAAAGCACTGTTCGGGAATGCTCTCGTGACTGTGCCCCAGCACCACCACGCGCGACTGCTTGGGTCCGAGCGCGGCGATGTCGTCGTCGGTCAGGAGATTGGTCAGCAAGATCAGGCCGTCGCAACCGCGCTCCATCAGGAAGTCGATGCCTTCGATGGCCTGGCGCCGCGCATCGCCCGAGCCGACCCCGAACGCGACCACCATGTGCAGGCCGGCCGCGCGCAGCGCCGTGTCGATCGACTGCAGGATGGGGGTGTAGAAGGTGCCCTTGAGGACCGGAATGTACACGCCGATCATTTGCGAGGTGCCCGACAACAGCGAGCGCGCCGCGTGCGACGGCCGGAAATCGAGTTCCGCGATGGCTTTCCTGACCCGTTCGAGCGTCGCCGGCGAGACCGAGCCCTTGCCGCTGACCACGCGCGACGCGGTTCCCAGGCCTACGCCGGCAAGGCGTGCTACGTCTTTGATATTGGCCACGGCATCCTTTGCTTGTTCAATTCAAGACCATCAGTTTAGTAAATACAGCGGAAGCATACCGCAAACGGCGAATTATGCATGGCCCGCGCCCGCCTTTCCAGTCCGAATTGCAGTCCCAGTGCCAGTCCCGATCACAGGCGCTGTTCGCTGGCCTTGTCGAACAGCGACACGCGCGCCGCGTCGACCGCGAAGCGCACCGTCTCGCCCAGCGCGAACACGCGCGTGTCGTTGACGATGGCCGAAAGCTGCTGGCCGGCGGTGGCGACCCACACGATCTGGTGGTTGCCCATCGGTTCGACCAGCGCCACCTTGCCTTCGAGCGCGCCGTCGTCGGCGATGCGAATGTGTTCGGGGCGGATGCCCAGCACCAGCGCCTGGCCCGCCGCCGCCCCTGCCGCGCCGCCTTCCAGGCGAAAGCCGTTGCCGGCAAAGCAGCCATCCAGGTCGAGCGCGCCGTCGATGAAATTCATCGACGGCGAACCGAGAAAGCCGGCCACGAACAGGTTGGCCGGCCGTTCGTAGACGTCGGCCGGGGCGCCGATCTGCTGGATTTTACCGGCGCGCATGACCACGATGCGGGTGGCCAGGGTCATCGCCTCGACCTGGTCGTGGGTCACGTAGATCATGGTCGAGCGCAGGTTCTGGTGCAGCAGTTTGAGTTCGCGCCGCAGTTCGGCGCGCAGCTTGGCGTCCAGGTTCGAGAGCGGTTCGTCGAACAGGAACACGCCCGCTTCGCGCACCAGCGCGCGCCCGATCGCCACGCGCTGGCGCTGCCCGCCCGACAGCTGCGCCGGTTTGCGCGCCAGCAGCGGCCCCAGATGCAGCATGTCGGCGGCGCGCTTGACGCGGCGCGCAATCTCCGCCTTGGGCGTGCCGTTGATGCGCAGCCCGAACGACATGTTCTTTTCCACCGTCATGGTCGGATACAGCGCGTACGACTGGAACACCATGCCGATGTGGCGCTCGCTCGGGTCGGCATCGGTCATGTCTTCGCCGCCGATTTCCACCGTGCCGGCGCTGACGTCGATCAGCCCGGCGATGCTGTGCAACAGGGTCGATTTTCCGCAGCCGGAAGGCCCCAGCAGCACCAGGAATTCGCCCTCCTCCACCGCCAGGTCGAGGTCCTTGATAATCTCGTTGCCACCCAGGGTGATGCACAGCTTGCGGATACAGACATTCGACATGGATTACCCTTTTACCGCGCCGGCGGCGATTCCGCGCACGAACCAGCGCCCTGAGATGAAATAGATCGCCAGCGGCACCAGCGATGTGAGGATGGTGGCGGCCATGTTGACGTTGTACAGGCGCGTGCCGGTGGTGGTGTTGATCACGTTATTGAGCTGCACCGTCATCGGCGCGTTGTCGCGCCCCGCGAACACCAGTCCCAGGATGTAATCGTTCCACACGCCGGTGACCTGCATGATGGCGGCGACCACGATGATCGGCAGCGACATCGGCAGCATCACCCAGGCGAAGATGCGAAAGAAGCCGCCGCCGTCGATGCGCGCGGCCTGGAACAGTTCGTGCGGCACGGCCGCGTAGTAGTTCCGGAACAGCAGGGTCATCACCGGCATGGCGAAGATCATGTGCACCAGCACGATGCCCGGCAGCGACCCGAACACCCCGAACGCGGCCAGCACCCGCACCAGCGGATAGATCATCACCTGCAGCGGGATGAAGGCGCCGATCATCAGTATCCCGAACAGCAGCGAGGCGCCGCGCGGCTTCCAGAACGAGAGCGCATAGCCGTTCAAGGCGCCGAGCAGGATCGGCAGAATGGTGCTCGGCACGGTGATCGCCACCGAATTCCAGAAGCCGCCGCGGATGCCTTCGCACGAGGCGCCGGTGCAGGCGCCGCTCCAGGCGCTGCGCCACGGCTCGAAGGTGATCTGCAGCGGCAGCGCGAAGATGTTCCCGAGCCGGATTTCTTCCATCGGCTTGACCGAGGTAACCAGCATCACGTACAGCGGCAGCAGGAAGAACAGCGCGGCGGTGAGCAGAAAGGCATAGATGCCGACGCGCGCCGGGTTGACGAATTTGTACGAGGAGCGGCGCTTCATGCACGCCCCTTGCGGCTGCGCGCATACGCGTACGGCACCAGCATGGCCAGCACCGGCACCAGCAGCACCACCGCGCCGGCCGAGGCCAGGGCGATGTTGGCGCGCCCGAACAGGTGGTCCATGATGAACTTGGCCGGCACTTCGCTGGCCGTGCCGGGACCGCCCTGGGTCATGGCGACGACCGCGTCGAACAGCTTGACCACGGCGGTCGTGAGCAGCAGCAGCACGGTGGCGATGGTCGGCCACATCATCGGCAGCACGATCGACAGGTACACGCGCCAGGCGGGAATGCCGTCGAGCCGCGCGGCCTTCCAGATTTCGCCGTCGATACCGCGCAGGCCGGCCAGCATCATCGCCATCACCAGGCCGGAGGCCTGCCACACGGTGGCGATGACCACCGTGTACATGACCATGTCCTGGTCGACGATCCAGTCGAACGAAAAACCGGCGAACCCGAACTGGTGCGCGGCTTGTTCGATGCCGTTGCCGGGCGTGAGCATCCATTGCCAGACCAGGCCCGTGGCGACGAACGACATCGCGTACGGATACAGGAAGATCGTGCGCAGCACGCCTTCGCCGGTCACGTTCTGGTCGATGAACACGGCCAGCAGGAAGCCGATCACCAGGCAGGCGCCGATGAACAGCACGCCGTACAGGGCCAGGTTATTGAGCGAGAGCAGCCAGCGTTCGTTCTCGAACAGGCGCGTGTACTGCGCCATGCCGACCAAGGTATCGGACGGGAAGCTGCGCGAGTTGGTCAGCGAAATGCGCAGCGACCAGAGCACCGTGCCGAGGTAGCCGACGATGACGGTCAGCGCCATCGGCAGCAGCGCGGCGAACGGGGTGACTTGCCTGGCGAATCTGTGAACCCGGGGATGGCGGTGGCGCATGGGGTCAGCGCTTCAAGGCGGCGGCGATGTTCTTCTGCGCCTTTTCGACCGGCATGGCGGTGTTCCAGTAGGCGGTCAGCACATCGACCAGCGCGCCGTTCTGGTCGGGCGTGAGGTATACCTCGCCGTTGCCGACGTGGCGCGTGCGGTCTTTCATCACCGTCATCGCGGCCTGGGTGCAGGCGTCGAGCGCGGAGGCGTCGACATCGGTGCGCACCGGCAGCGAGCCCTTGACCCGGTTGAAGGCGGCCAGCGTGCTTGGTGCGGTCATCACGCCGCCCAGCAGCTTTTGCGCCTTGAGCGTGTCGCCGCTGGCGCTCTTCGGGAAGATGAAGGCGTCGCCCTGGATCAGGAACGGGGCCTTGGGGCCGAAGCCGGTGATGCAGCCGTATTCCTTGCCGGCGGTGAGTCTGGCGGCGTTGAATTCGCCCTTGACCCAGTCGCCCATGATCTGCACGCCGGCCTTGTTATTGACCAGCAGCGCGCTGGCGTCGTTCCAGTTGCGCCCGGGCGAACCGGGATCGACGTAGGATTTCAGGCGCTTGAAGGCGACCAGCACCTGCCTGAACGGCTCGGAGGCGATGGCGCGCTGGTCGCGCTCGCGGAACACGCTCAGGTACAGATCCTTGCCGCCCACATTGGCCAGCACCGCCATGAAGACGATGTTCTCCTGCCACGACTGGCCGCCGTGCGCCAGCGGAATCAAACCGGCCGCCTTGAGCTTGTCGAGCGCGGCGAACAGTTCGTCCATGCTGGCCGGCTCCCTGGCGATGCCGGCTTTCGCAAACGCCGCCTTCGAGTACCAGATCCAGGTCGGCATGTGGACGTTCAGCGGCACCGCGTAGTAGTGGCCCTTGACCTTGATCACGTCGCGGATCGGCGCCGGCAGGGTCGTGTCCCAGCGCTCCCTGGCGGCGATGTCGTCGACGTTATTGAGCATGCCCTGTTCGACGATGTCGAGGAACTGCATGGAGGCGTTGAACTGGGCGGCGGTGGGCGGATTGCCGCCGACGATGCGGTTGACCGCCACCGCGCGCGCCTGTTCGTTGCCGGCGACGGCGGTATCGACCCAGACCCCGCCGGCGGCGCGGTAGGCGTCGGCGATGGTCTTGACGGCGGCCGATTCGCCGCCCGAGGTCCACCAGTGAATGACCTCGGCGCGGGGCGCGCCAGCCCGGGGCGCGCCGGCCGTGGGTGCCCCCGCGTGCGCCGTGGCGCAGGCGCCCAGCGCAAGCGCTGCCGCCAACGCCAGCTTGTGTGCTCTGTGCATCCTGTCTCCTTGTGTGCGGATCTGTGTCCGCTGGCCGGGATAACGTTAAATTGGAAACGTTACCATCTCGGGCACACGAATATAACACCCATCGATTTTCAGTGTCAACGAAATAACATCGTGCCGGAAAACCAAAAGGAGCGGATGAAAAATACGCCGCCGCATCGACGCATTGTTAACGTTTTGCAACAGTCAAATGCGCCGGCGGAGGTTTAGCGGAAGGTCGGACCGGCCGAATGGATGATGTCGCGCCAGGACGACGGCGCCGCCGGCGGCGCGCCAGGCACCATCAGGGGCACGCTGACCATGTCCGATTCGGCATCGGCGTCGCGCAAGGGCGACGGCAGCGCGGGAGCGGCGGCTTGCACGGCCGGCTCCGGCGCAGGGACGGCGGCGGCGGGAGCAGGTGCGGGAGCGGGAGCAGGTGCCGGCGGCGCTGCGGGGACGGGAGCGGGAGCGGGTGCCGCTGCGCGCGCCAGCGGCGCGGCAGGCGCGCGTACTGGCGGCACCGGGGTGGCGGGCAGATTGGTATAGGCTTCGTCGCTGACCCCGGAGCGCACCATGCCGCGCCGGTACGGGGTCGTGAGGACGCGCCCGGTCACGTCGAGCGGCACGCCACCCGAGGCCAGGTAAATTGCGGCTTGGTGTACCGATACGGTGTCCTTGAGAAGGATTGCCTTCTCAACCGTCGCGGCCATTGCATGATTCTTGCGTCGCTCTTCCATTGCTGCTCCCTTTCGGCAACAATATACAGCCCGATGGAATTCAACGCAATCCTTGCCGCCGACTTCCCGGGGTCAGCTCGTCCGGCGCCGTCCTAGGCGCTTGACTTGGCGATCCACTGGCGCACGCTGTCGCGCTGCCACTGCGCCGCGCACCAGGCTGTGAGCCGTTGCGGCACCGGGTCGCCGTTCAAGATCAGGCGGTTGAGCATCAGCGCCAGCTCGGTGTCGGCGATGCTCCATTGGCCGAACAGATGCTCTCCCTTGACCAGTTGATCGGCAATCGCGATCAGGCGCTCGGCCGCAGCCTGTGCGGCCTGCGTCAGCGGCGTGACCACCGGCGCATAAAACACCACCTCGGTCGAACGCTCGGCGCGCAGGGCCATCAGGTCGCTGCGCAACCAGGCCATGACCTGGCGCGCCCTGGCGCGCTGTTCCACTCCGGCCGGCAGCACGGCCGCGTAGGCCGGCGGCGGAAAGGCTTCTTCCAGGTATTCGACGATGGCGCTCGACTCGGCCAGCGCCAGCTCGCCGTGCACCAGCAGCGGCACGCGTCCAGTCAAGCCCAGGTCGCGGAACGGGGCCTGCTTGTGCTCGCCCTTGTCCAGGTCGACCGTGCGCAGCGTGAACGGCAGCTTTTTCTCGGCCAGGGTCTGGAACGCCGACAGCGCCCACGGGCTGGTGAAACGGCTGTCGACGTACAGGGTCAATTCTTGCATGAGTGGCTCCGGGGCAAAATGGGTTGGAAAGTCAGCCGCTCATCTTATAGTAGAACTTGCAACGTTGCCGGCACCCCATCAGAAGTGGTAGGCCACCCGTACCATCGGCGTCTTGGCACGGTAGCCTTTGCCGCCCGTGGTGGCTGCGGTATTGCCGAATTTGTTGTTCCAGTACTGGTATTCGAGGCCGACGCGGAAGGTGCGCTTCTTGTAGCCCATGGCGGCGCCGGCGTCGAACATGAGCTGCATGTCGATGTTGGTTTCGGCACCGGTGTCAGCCCCGGTTTCGCTCTTGCCCTTGGAGGCGATGACGTTGGCGTAGCCTTCGAAGGCCCACAGGGTGCCGACCGGGATGCCCCAGCTGGCGGCGAGCATCGGATGCAGGTCGTAGGTAGTGCGTCCGCGCACGTTGGAGACCGGCGGAAAGGCGCCGCTCGGCGCGTTGCTCTCGCGTAGCAGCAACAGGCTGGTCGACAGAAAACCGGGCACGTCCCACATCAAGGTGGGGCCGGCCACCAGCATCTGCTTGCGCGAGTTGTAGCCGACGTCGTTCTTGGTGTTCCAGTCGAAGCCGAGCGTCGCACCAAGCCCGCTGACCGGGCCGAACTTGATGGGGGCGCCGCGCAGCTTGCCAATGTCGAGCGTGTGGCGGTAGACCACGTAGGCTTCCTGGGCGCCGTCGGTCTGCTTGAGCGAGGCCGGGTCCTTGCTGTCGGAAACGAGCATGTCGAGATTGAAGAAATTGCGGCCGTACTGGTAGCCGCTGGCGTGGGTCAGCGCGAACACGTGCTTGCCGATGTTCTGGCTGTTGAATGGTTCGCGAAAGCGCTCGCCGGTGCGCCAGCTGATCGCGGTGTCGCTCCAGTCGGCCGCCTGGGCGGCGCCGCCGGCGACACTGGCCGCCGCGAGAAAGCACGCCGCGGGCAGGCGGCGCAGGTTGGTTGCGGTCATTGTCATTCCCCGGTTGAAGTCAAAGGTTGAAGTCGAAAAGCGGGCGGCGTTCAAAACGCTTCCCAGTCGTCGCCGGCGGGGGCGGACTTGGCTGGCGCTTTGGCGGCCGGTCTGGCGGCCGGTGTGGCGAGCGGCCTGGCGCCAGGTTTGGCGGCCGGGCGCGCCGCGCCGCGGGTGGCCGGCGCCGCTCGCGCGGCGGCGGCGCGCGCGGCTGGCGCCACGCTCTCGTCGAGCTTGAACACGCTGACCACCTCGGCCAGGGTCGCGGCCTGGTCCTGCAGCGACTTGGCGGCCGCGGCCGCTTCTTCCACCAGCGCGGCGTTCTGCTGGGTGGCGTCGTCCATGGCGCTGATCGAATGGTTGATCTGGCCGATGCCCTGGCTCTGCTCGAAACTGGCGGCGGCGATTTCGCTCATCAGGTCGGCCACCTGCTGCACCGAGGTGACGATCTGGTGCATGGTGACGCCGGCTTCGTCCACCAGCCTGCTGCCGGCATCGACCTTGGCCACCGAGTCGTCGATCAGGGTCTTGATTTCCTTGGCGGCGGCGGCCGAGCGCTGGGCCAGGTTGCGCACTTCGGACGCGACCACGGCAAAGCCTCGGCCCTGCTCGCCGGCGCGCGCCGCTTCCACGGCGGCATTCAGCGCCAGGATGTTGGTCTGGAAAGCGATGCCGTCGATGACGCCGATAATGTCGACGATCTTGCGCGAACTGTCGGTAATCGATCCCATCGTGCTGACCACCTGCCCGACCACCTGGCCGCCCTTGACGGCGTGCGAGGAAGCCGACACGACCAGCTGGTTGGCCTGGCTGGCGTTTTCGGCATTCTGCTTCACGGTCGAGGTCATCTGCTCCATGGCGGCGGCGGTTTCTTCCAGGCTCGACGCTTGCGCTTCGGTGCGGCCCGACAAGTCCATATTCCCGGCCGCGATTTCGCTCGACGCGGCGGCGATGGTTTCGGTGCTGCCGCGCACCTGGCTGATGGTCAGGTTGAGCGACGAGACGAAGCGGTTGAAGGCGTCGGCCAGTTCGCCCACCTCGTCGCCGCTCTCGACCGGCATCCGCCGGCTCAGGTCGCCATTGCCGCTGGCGATATCGCTCAGCATGGCGCTAGCGCGCGCCACCGGGCCGGCGATCGCGCGGCTGATCAGGAAGATGCCGAACAGGCCGATGCCGCCGCCGACCAGGGCCGCCGCCAGGGCCGAAATGGTGGCGTCGCGCGCGACGTTGCCCAGCACTTCGGCTTGCGGCACTTCGGCCACCACATACATGTTCAGTTCCGGCACATACGACGAGGCCAGGATGCGCGCGCCGCCCGCGCCGGTGCCGGCGGCATGCGCGAAGCGCGCGCCGCCCAGCAGGGTCTTGCCCAGTTGTTCGCTATAGCCGGGCAAGTCCTTGAGGAAGTGCTTGCCGTCGGCCAGGGCGGCGTCGCGGTGCACCAGCACGGTGCCGTTGGCACTGACCAGCGACACGAACCCGGTCTGGCCGACCTTGTAGGCGCGGATGGTGTCGGCCAGCGCCGCCACCGACAGGCCGACTCCGGCCACGCCCAGCTTGCCCGGCCCGGCGTCGGCACGCACATTGATGAACAACATGATGTCGGACGCGCCTTCCTTGTTCAGCACCAGGGAGTAGGGCTTGCCTTCGGCCAGGAAGCCGTGGAACCACTGGTCGTTGCCGCCCTCCTTGTCCACGGTGCGGGTCAGGCCCTGCTCGCTCATGTACTTGCCGGTCGCCTTCGAGACCCAGAATACGGTGACGGCCTTGTTCTTGGCCTTGACGCTCCCGGCGTAGGCCTTCCAGGCATCGATGCCGGTCTCGGGCAGGCCCTCGCCTTCCCAGGCGTGAATGTAGGTGTTGTTGGCCAGCGCCAGCGAGGCGCCCAGCGGCACCGAAATCTGGCGCAGCACGTCGTTGCGGATCTCGCCCACCAGCGACGGCAGTTCCTGCCCGACGACCCGTTCGCGGATCGCGCGGCTGGTCATGGTGACGCTCAGGGTGGAGGAAATGACAACGAACAACAGCAGGCAGGCTGCCATGCTCAGCATGAGTTTTTTCTGGATCGAGAGATGGCGCAGCAAGGTCAAGGCAGTGTCCTTTCGGTGACAGGCAGTCACAACACAAGAACATATTCCTGCCTGCCTTGCGCTGGGTCAAGACCAAACGCAATCGGGCGTGCTATCGCCCCGCGGAAGTGTTGCGTGCCTGTCGCAAGCTGGACAAACACACAATCTTTCAGCCTGCGCCGAGGTAGATGAATTTGAACAGGAACAATGCCGCGATCACCCACACGGCCGCCTTGACGTCGCGCGCGCGCCCGGTCAGCAGCTTGAGCACGGCGTAGGAAATGAAACCGAAAGCCACGCCGGTGGCGATCGAATACGTGAACGGCATGGCCAGCGCGGTGATCGCGGCGGGCACGCTTTCGGTGGTGTCGTTCCAGTCGATCTCGCCCAGTTCGCGCAGCATCAGGCAGGCCACGTACAGCAGCGCCGGGGCGGTGGCGTAGGCCGGCACCACCGCCGCCAGCGGCGACAGGAACAGGCAGCCGAGGAACAGGATGGCGACCGCCACCGCGGTCAGGCCGGTGCGTCCGCCGGCCTGGACCCCGGCCGCGCTTTCGATGTAGGCCGTGGTGCTCGAGGTGCCCAGGGCGGCCCCGGCCACGATGGCGCAGCTGTCGGCCATCAGGGCCTTGTTCATGCGCGCCATCTTGCCGTCGACCAGCAGGCCGGCGCGGCTGGCCACGCCCATCAGGGTGCCGGTGGCGTCGAACAGTTCGACCAGGAAGAACACCAGCACCACGTTCAAGATCCCGACCGAGAGCGCACCCATGATGTCGAGCTTGAACAGGGTGGGCGCCAGCGACGGCGGGACCGACACCAGGCCGCCGAACTTGTTACCGGCGAAGAAAAAACTGAGCAAGGTGACCAGCAGGATGCCGATCAGGATCGCGCCTTTGACCTTGAGTTTGTCGAGCGCGACGATGGCGAAAAATCCGATGATCGCCAGCAAGGCCGGGGCCGAATGCAAGTCGCCCATGGTGACCATGGTGTCCTTGTTGGCCACCACGATGCCGGCATTGTGCAGCGCGATCAGGCCGAGGAACAGGCCGATCCCCACCGCGATGGCGATCCGGATCGAGGCCGGAATGCCGTTGATGATCATTTCGCGCAGGCGAAACAGGCTCACCAGCAAGAACAGGCAGCCGGAAATGAACACCGCGCCCAGCGCCACCTCCCACGACAAGCCCATCTGCTTGACCACGATGAAGGCGAAATAGGCGTTCAAGCCCATCCCCGGCGCCAGCGCGATCGGATAGTTGGCGTACAGGCCCATGATCAGGCTGCCGATGGCGGCGGCCAGGCAGGTGGCCACGAACACGGCATCGGTCGGCATGCCGGCGCTGCCGAGGATCGAGGGGTTGACGAAGATGATGTAGGCCATCGTCAGGAACGTGGTCAGCCCGGCCAGCAGCTCGGTGCGGACGTCGGTTCCGTGCTCCTTGAGTTTGAAATGGTTTTCAAGAAAGGACAAGATGGTCTCCTGGTGTAGTTGCATGATAAATAGTACAGCCGGTTAGTGCAGCCGGTTTACTGCCGGGGGCCATATCGTACCCGCTAGCAGCCATTCGCATGCAAAGTGCATGGCAAGCGCCGCCGTGTGTCGTGGGCTGACGCAAATACAACAGTTCAATTGTTGCATCAACGCAAATTTGCCTTAAACTAAAGCGCCCTTGCCAAGAACGCTATTAATTTGCGCAACGTTGGGCGCGCGACCATGATGCTGCGCGGCCGTATCCGGAGTCCCCCTCAGCAGTTTGCCCCTTACAGAACAGAAGGAAAAGGATCACGCATGAAACTTAGCCATATCGGATTCGCAGCGGCCACGCTGTGCCTCGCCAGCGCCACGTTCGCGGCCGACACCATCAAGATCGGCGCGCTGTTGCCGCTGACGGGCGGCTCGGCCCCGCTGGGCCTGGCGGTACGCGACGGCCAGCGCCTCGCGGTGGCCAACATCAATGCCCGGGGCGGCGTGATGGGGCGCAATCTGGAACTGGTCGAGCTGAACGACGAAAGCAAACCCGAACTGGCGGAGAAGAACATGCAGTCGCTGCTGGCCAAGGGCGTGGTGGCCTGTTCCTGCGGCGTGAACACGGGCGTGGTGCTGGCCTACCAGCCGGCGATGCAGAAAGCCAAGCTGCCGAATATCGTGCCGGCCTCGGCCGGCACCAAACTGACCAAGGCTTTCCAGAACGCGCCGGAAGGCAATTTCACCTTCCGCGTGCAAGCGTCGGACACCTTGCAGGCGCAGATGATGGTCGACTATGCGGTCAAGAAGGGCCACAAGAAAATCGCGCTGCTGCACGACACCACGCCCTACGGCACCGGCGGGCACGACGACATGGTCAAGCAGTTGCTCACCCATGATGTGAAAGCGGTGTCGGTTGGCAGCTTCAAGATCGGCGACGCCGATATGTCGGCCCAGCTGGCCAAGGCCAGGGAAGCGGGTGCGACCGTGCTCCTGGTGTACGGCATCGGCACCGAGCAGGGCCATATCGCCGCCAGCGGCGCCAAGCTGGGCATGCAGCTGCCGATCATCGGCTCATGGGCCAACGCCACCGATTCCTTCCTCAACGTGGCCGCCGCCCATGCCGAGGGAGCGATCTCGCCGCAGACCTTCGTGGAAGGCGCCACCTCGACGGCCGGGCGCGAATTCGAAGCGGCCTACCGCAGCCAGTACAAGCGCGCGCGCATGACCAACCCGACCGCCGTGGCCGGCGGGCACGACTCGATCCTGCTGCTGGCCGCCGCCATCCGCCAGGCCAACAGCACCGACGGCGCCAAGATCAAGGCCGCGCTGGAACGGCTGGGCACCACGGTGCCGGGCGCGATTGCCACCTACAACAAGCCGTTCTCGGAAGATGATCACGAAGGCATCAACCTGAGCAGCGCAGTGATGGCAATCTGGAAAAAAGGCGCGATCGTGCGCGCGCCGCTGTAACGCTGGCGAAGCGCTCAGGAGGCTGGCCGGCCCAGCTGCGCCAGCGCCTGGGCGGTGCCGTTGAACAGGTCCAGGTCGACCGCGCCGGCAATACCGTCCACCTTGCCGGTTTGCGCGTGCTGCCAGATGGCGTAGCCGCTCACGCCGTGCGGCAGGACGGGCGCGGCGGCGCTGGTGTACTCGGCGATCCAGAGCGGATAGGCGCACAGCGCGGCGCTGCCGGCCAGGTTGCTGTTCCAGAACGAGAGCGAGGAATAGATCAGCGGTGTGCAGCCGAGCGCCTGTTGGACCTCGCTCAGCCATGACAGCGCAGCGCTGTCGATGGCCGCGCATTGCATGCCGCAGGCGGTTTCGACATCGAGCATGGGTGGCAGGTCGCCTGCTTGCACCGGACCGAGCACGCTCAGGAAATGGCGCGCCTGCTCGCCCGCATCCACATCCGCATGCAGGAAGTGATACGCCCCGCGCGCGATGCCGGCGGCGCGCATGGCCGGGTAGTTGGCGCTGAACAGGGGATCGGTGACGCTGCCGCCTTCACTGGCCTTGGCGTAGGCAAACGCAATGCCCTGCTGCGCGACCGTGGGCCAGTCGATCTTGCCCTGGAAATGCGAGACGTCGATCCCCTTCAAGAAGGCGTTGCTCATGCGTGGCTTCCTTTCTGGAGCCGCGCACGGCGCCGTTGGTGAGATGGCTCGGAGAGTGCCGCAAGGTAAGGAACAGCGCGCGCAAGCGCGTGTATCGCTGATGCCTTTTTCAGATTACCACGCCTTCCACCAATGCACCAATGACGCCGATGTTCGCGCAAGCGCGTCTAGCCAGGCGTCTTGTCGTCACCAAACACAGCCGCCAGACCGGGCGCGTCGAGACTGCGCGCGAACCATAGTTCAAGCTCGTCCTTCGCGGCCTGGGAGATACGCTGCGCCGCCGGCGTCGGCAAGTCGCCGAAGCGATTGCGCAGCAGGGCGCCGATCATCTTGCGCAGGGCGATGACCTGGCCGTCAGCCATGCCTTCCTTCCTGCCTTCTTCCTTGACTGCTTCCTTCGCCTTCTCCGTGATTTTCTCAAAATGAGCCAGGGCTTTTTGATAGCCCACCTCTTGCATCTGCTCGTCCCAGGTCAATGTTGACAGGTCGACGTCCATGTCACCCTCCTCTGCAGTATCCAGGTTAAACAATTGGGTATTGTCAGTCTTACGCGCCAGCAGCGCTTTCCACCACGCCCAGACCGAGGTCCGCAGGCTGGTCAGGGGCGTGTCCCTGAACCAGGTCTTCAGCGCCGGCACATGCGTCGTTAAGACATCGGGGAACGACGAAAGTTCAATCCGGAACAGCAGCGCCAGCAAATCGCCATTCGCGTCGAGCGCCGCCCGGTCCAGGCGGCGCTGGTCGATCAGCGCGTAGCGCTGGGACGGCTGCAAGGGCGCCAGCTCGGCGGTCGGCGCGATCAGCAACCCGCTCAGATCGCGGGGCGCGTTCCAGGGCGGCGCGCCGTTGTAGAACACCAGCGGCAGCACCGGCGGCAAACGCAATTGTGGTGACAGTTCATGGCGCTTGACCAGGTCCTGGCACAGCAAGCCGACGTAGGTCTGCATGCGCAGCGCCATGCAGTGGTCCACGCCGGACTGGAATTCGAGCAGGATGACCACGTCGTGGACCTGCTCGCCGAGCCGCACGCGCCAGACGACGTCGCCCTGGCGCGCCGACGGCCGCTCGCTCACATAGTCCGCATTGACCCGTTCGAGGGCCGACAGGGCGACGCCGTCAAGCAGGGTGAAGGAAGTAAAGCCCGTGATCAGTTCGCGCACCATTTCCGGGTGGGCAAACAAGGCGCGGTAGCCGAGGTCGTGATGAGCAGTCATGGCGCATCTTAGCCAGCACCCCTGCCCCGCCTTTGCGCTGGCTCAAACGTGCGCAAGGGCGTGCCGCGCCTTGCCCAGCGCTCAGTTGGGTATTGCGGCTGCGGGCTCGGCGATCTCGCGGCGCAGCTGTTCCAGGCGCCGGATCTTCTCTTCGACCCTGGCGATCTGCGCCGCCGGAATCCCGCTGGCGCGGGCACGCTCGACGTCAGCCTGCAAGCGCGGCACTTCGCGCTGCGCGGCGCTGGCGAAGGCGGCCATGACGCGCGCATCCTGGCCCGCTTCGTAGGCCCGGTACGCGTGGCGGTCGGCCAATTGGGCGGGGCTCGGTCCCGCCCAAGCAGCCGCCGGTGGCGCCAGCGGCGGCGTGCGCGGGTCGCCATGCAGGCGCGCAGCGGCCATGCTGTCGGCTGCCGTGACGGGCGCGGCGCGCGCCACCTCGCCGAACCATCCCGGCCCCGCCGCCTGGACGGTGCGGGCGGGCTGGGCCGCGGCAGGCGGCCCGGCCGCAGCCGCGTCCGGTGGCGCAGCCGCGGACGGTGCCGCGCCAGGCGGGCGCGCCAGCAGGGAGGCGGCAGCGGCGACCACCAGCGCCGCGAGCAGGGCGCCGCCCTTCATGCCGGCCCCGCCCCTGCCATCCCGGCCCTGGTGATCTCGATGCGCGCCTTGCGCAGCAGTTCAGACCGCAGCGCCGCCAACTGCGCCGCTGCCATCTCGCGCGCCACCGCGCGGCTGGCCACGTAGCGCACCGATTCCGAATCGGCCGCCTGGTAGCCTTGCACCCGTTCCTCGACCAGCACGATTTCCCATGGCGCATCACGGCCGGGGCCGGCCGGGGTGCGCACCGGCGCCGAGACCTGGCCTGGCGCCTGGGTGAACAGCAGATGCGCCAGCCAGCCGGGTTTGCCTGCGGGTTTGCTGTCATGCTGCACCCAGCCGAGCGCTCCGCCGGCGGCGGCGTCGGGCGCGATCGAGTGGCGCCGCGCCAGGTCGGCAAAATCGGCGCCGCCGGCCAGCGCGGCCGCCACCTTGCGCGCCGCCGCTTCATCGGGCAGGCGGATATGGCGCGCTCGCACCCGTTCGATGCGCACGAAATCCTCGCGGTGGCGCGCGTAGTAGGCACGCACCTGCCCGGCGCCGACCTGCGCGGCCAGGGTATCGAGCAGGCCGCTGCCGGCATGCTGGTCGTCGCCCATGCCGTGCAGGCGCATCAGCGCCTGTACATCGGCCTGGTCGGCCAGCACCCGGCGCAGGTCGGCCACGGACGCGGCGCCGAAGCGGCGCGCGCTCCAGTCCAGCACGTACCACGAGGCGACCTGCAGCCTGGCCTGCTGCTGCATGAAGTCCCGCTGGCGCGCGAACAGCGCCACCCTGCCCTGGACGTTCTGGCGCCGCGCCACATCGGCCAGGCTGATGCTGCCTTCGCCACCGCCCGGTTTGCCGAAGCGCAGCAGCACCAGCTTGCCTGCCTGCGCCAGCTGCGCCTCGCCCAGGCTGTCGTCGAGCCGCAGCGCACCGGGCTTGCCGAATACCGCGTCGAGCTCGGCGTCGCCCAATGGCGGCGCGGGCCGCAGCAGGCTGTCGAGGCCGGCGCCGGGCAGTTGCTGCAAATCCTGTTCCATCTCCTTGCCGTACAGGCTGCGCAAGGTGCTCACCAGCTGGTCGTCGATGCTCACCTCGCGCGCGAAGCCGACCCGCTGGCCGGCCCACAGCGCCGCTTCGCCAAAGCGCTTGCGCGCCTCCCCGGCCAGCAGGCGGTTGGCGATGAGGACATCGAGCGTGGCGCTGCGCTGCGCGTCCGGATCGCCGGCGCGCGCCATGCGCCAGCTGCTCTCGACACTGAACGCGAGCAGCGGCGCACCGTCGATGCGCGCCGCCGGCACGCTGGCCGGCGCAGCCTGGAGCGGCCCTGCCTGGAGCGGGGCAGCCGCGGCGGGCCAGGCGCACGCCACCCAGGCGGCGCCGGCCAGCGCGCGCAGCAGGCGCGCAAACGGCGCCGGCTTCAAATCGCCAGCCGCTCGGCGGCGCGGTTAAGTACGTGCACCACCATGGCGATCGAATGCGGCACCATGGCGCGCGCCACCGCGCGGCGGTCGGCGTGATCGGTCGACGACAGCACGATGCCGCCGTTGGCGTACGAATAACTGCCGCCCTGGGTCAGCAGCGCGCGGATATCGGCCGCGCCCGGTGCGAGCGGGGTAAAGCTGGCCAGCGCGCCGCGCACCAGCGCGGCATCGTTCAACTGTTCGCGGTCGTAGTAGTCGCCGACCCACTGTTCCCAGCCCGAGTGGCCATTGCCGGAGGTGCCCCAGGTGTGGTGCGGCTGGACCAGGTCGGTGGTGTGCAGCACGAAGCCGAGCGACTGCGCGGTCGGACGCGCCAGGAACTGCTGCCACCAGTACTGCCCGAGGTTGTCGATCGGCTGGAACGGCATCGATTCGAAGTCGGCGTACTGCTTGCTGGTGGAGGTCCCGCCCATGCGGTAGTTCGCTTCGGTCACGCCGAAGCTGTTGTACTTGCTGCTGTCGCCGAACCAGCCTTTCAGGCCGCCGGCGCCATCGTCCAGATAGTCGCCCACCAGCCAGCCGGCGGCCAGCTTGTCGATATCGCCGCGGTGGGTCAATCTGGCGTAGTTGTAGCCGCCGAAGGCGTTGCCGTGCACATCGCGTCCACCCGTGTGGTTCTGGAAGTGCCAGTACGAGGTGTAGTTGGCCAGCGAGGAGCCCAGGCCCCATACCGGCGCCATCTGGCAACTGCCGGTGGTGGCGCCGCACAGGTAGGTGTCGGCAAAATCATCGACGTCGTAGGCGCCCTGGCCCACGGCTTGGGCGAACTGGTCCATCGTGTAGCCGGCTTTGGCGACACCGGCGGCCAGCTTGGCGTAGTTGGTGGAGGATGGATTGTTCTTCATGAAGGTGATCGCATCGAGCACGATGCGGCGGTGCGTTTCTTGTTGCCATGCCTGGGCGGGTGCGCTGGCAAACAGGGCCAGCGCGAGGCTGGCGGCGAGCAGTGTCGGTTTCATCATGACTCCAGGGTGACGCCGGCGGTGATCACCGCATGGCTGGTTCGCGAAGGAAGAAATGTAAAAATGTAACGATGAAATGTGACGATGGCATGACTGTGGCGCGCGTCCGACAATCGGCTCAGGCTGGTGCGATATGGTCTTCGATGTGGCGGGCAGCGGCCGGATCGACCTGAACCAGCAGAGGCGGGACAGGATACGCCGGGCAACCGTCGCGATTGACTTTCGCCAGCGGCGGGTACACCATCAGGATGCTTGCCGACACATGTTCCTCCCACGCTTGAAGGAGTAAGTTGATGACAATGTTGATCAAAGGTGTAATCGGCGTCGCCGCTTCCCTGGCATTCGCGGCCAATGCGCTGGCGGCGGACGCCGGAACGGCCGAGGAAGCGAGTGCGCTGGTGAAGCAGGGCGTGGCCTTCTTCAAGGCCAACGGCAAGGACAAGCTGATTGCCGAGGTGGCCAATACCAGGGGCCAGTTCGTCAGCAAGGACTTGTATCTGAGCGTGTGGGACACCAAGGCCAAGGTACTGGCGCACGGCGCCAATCCCAAGATGGCGGGCAAGAATATCATCGAGTTGAAAGATGCCGACGACAAGTACTTCATGAAGGAAATCATGACCAAAGCCGCCAATCCGGGCAACGGCTGGGTCGACTACAAATGGGTCAATCCGGTAACCAAGGAAATGCAAGCCAAGTCGGCGTATTTTGAAAAAGTCGAGGACATCGTCATTTCAGCGGGCTACTACAAAAAATAGGCGGCTGGACGGGGCTGCGCGCGGATTCCCCGAAGCGCTCGCCGCCTGAGGCTGGCGCCGCCGATCAGCGCCATCCCTGGCGCTTTTCGGCGGCAACGATCACCATGACCAGCCCCACCGCAGCGAGCACGACGGCGGATGGCCCTTGGTAATACAGCATGACCATCGTGAACCAGACCTCTTCCTCCTTGCTGATCGTGGCCGCGTGCAGCGACAGGCGCATGCCACCGGCCAGCGCCACATTGGCGATCGCGACCAGCGCCTGGCCGGCCCAGTAAAGCTTGCCCGGCGCGCTGGGCGCCATTCCCTTCCTGACCCAGATCGCCGTGAGCAGCAGGGCCACGCCCGCGCAGCCGGCCAGCGTCATCGCCGCCATGCCGCTGCGGGGAACGAGCAGCACTGAGGTCGTCGTGTTCAGAAGCCACAGCGCGAGGTAAAACGCGCAGGCGAACAACAAGGTAAATACGTTGAGATTGGCAAAAAACATCGAGGAAATCCCGGGACAAACAGCGCCACGCCGAGCAGGTTAGTCAACGTTGCAAGAATTGAAAGATGCAATTCTAGTCCTTGTGCAATCAAACCATTCTTTATTCGCCTTCGCCCCCCTCCACTCCCCGCAATGCATCATTTGCGCAACAGAAATGCTGTTGCCGTAAATGCAAATGAGATTGATTAACGTTTACGCTCCTGTGAGATTTGGCTATAATCGGCATATCTATCTGAGGAGTTAATCTTGAAGCAACAGCAATCGCAACAGCCAAAAAGTCTTCGTAGCAAGAGCGACATGACGTTCAATTCAATGAAGAAAACCAGTCTCGCCATGGGCATTTCCAGCGCCCTGCTGATGATGCCGTTTGCCGCCCATGCGCAAACCTCGCCAGCCGCGCCATCGGAAAAAGATAGCAAGACCTTGCCGGACGTCGTTGTCTACGGCAAGTATCTCGACCCGAACCCGAACGCCGAAGTCGGCGCGCCGTACAAGGCCAAGACCTCGGGCGATTCGCGCCACACCCGTCCGCTGGCTGAAACGCCGCAGACCATCTCGGTGATCACCAAGGCCGCGATCGACGATTCGGGCATGACCGAACTCAAACAAATTCTCAGCGCCCAGCCAGGCATCACCCTCGGCACCGGCGAAAACGGCAATGCCTTCGGCGACCGCTACATCATCCGCGGCCAGGAAGCGCGCAGCGACGTCTTCGTCGACGGCTTGCGCGATCCGGGCATGACCACCCGCGAAAGCTTCGCCATCGAGCAGCTCGAAATCTCGAAAGGCCCGAACTCGAGCTTCGCCGGCCGCGGCACCGCCGGCGGCGCGATCAACGCGATCACCAAGCAAGCGACCCTGGACAAGGACTTCCAGCGCGTCACCGTGGGCGTGGGCACCGACAGCCACAAACGCGTCACCGCCGATTTCAACAAAGGCTTCGGCGACAACTTCGCCCTGCGCGCCAACGTGCTGTACGGCGACGAAGACGTGCCTGACCGTAAGCCATCGAGCCGCACCCGCAAGGGCATCGCCGTTTCCGGCCTGTGGGAAGTCAACAAGGACCTGGCCGTCACGCTCGACTACTACGGCTTGCGCACCGACGATAAGCTGCCCGACCTGGGCCACTTCCTGGTCGGCGCCGTGCCGAACCGCGTCCCTGCCACCAACGTGCCGGTGTACGCCCAGTCGAACGACTTCCTGAGCTCGGACGTGGACACCATGACCGCGCGCGTCAACTGGAAACTCGCCCCCGACCTGACCCTGACCAGCCTGACCCGCTACGGCCAGTCGAACAATGCCTACGTCACCACCGGCGCGTCGAGCGGCACGCGTTATGTCGGCAACAGCGTCGCCAACACCACGTCGTTCGTCAGCGCCGCGCTCGATGGCGGCCACACCGGCTGGCAGGATGTCGAGTATTTCGCCCACCAGAGCAACCTGCGCTGGGACAAGCAGATCATGGGCATGAAGCACGAATTCATCTTCGGCGCCGAATACACCGACCATCAAGTCGTCTCGGGTAACTTCACGGTCGCCAATACCGGCGCCTTCAACTGCCGCAGCGCGGCCGCCGTCGGCCCGAACAATGCGCGCTGCTTCAACGTCAATGGCGTACCGGTGGCCGACCTGACCAACTTCGCCGGCCGCAGCAGCACCCGCAACAGCTGGAACCAGGACTGGCAAGTCAAGACCTTCTCGCTGACCGCGATGGACACGGTCGACCTGAGCGACCGCGTGACCGCCTTTGCCGGCATCCGCGCCGACCGCTTCGACCTGTCGCTGGCGCGCCGCACCCCGGCCACCAACCTGGTCACGGGCGAATACAGCTACACCGACACCCTGGTCAACGGCCACGCCGGCGTGAGCTTCAAGGTCCTGCCGAAACTGATCGTCTACGGCAGCGCGGCGAGCTCGCAGGACATCAACGGCGGCGAAGCCGATTCGGGCACCAACAGCGGCTACGGCGGCGCAGTGCTGTACCAGAACAAGATCGCCGGCGCCAAGCCGGAAACCTCGATCAACCTGGAACTGGGCACCAAGTGGAACCTGCTTGACGACAAACTGCTGGCCACCGCCGCCATCTTCCAGACCAAGAAGAAGGATGTGATGGAAGGCGCGAACTACGACACCGTCGGCACCTTCAACACCGGCAAGAACAAGGTGCAGGGTATCGAATTCGGCCTGACCGGCAACATCACCGAAGCCCTGTCAACCCAGGTCGGCGCGGCCATCATGAAGTCGAAAATCACCGGTTCGGCCTCGCCTGTGGGCATCGGCCGCGAACTGGCCAACTTCGCCGAAAAGTCGTTCTCGGCCCAGGCCAAGTACCAGCTGACCGACACCTTCTCGTTCGGCGCCGTGGCCCGTTACGAGAGCGGCCGTTGCGGCGGCCAGCCCGACACCGCTGCCGGCTACACCGCCGGCAACCAGTGCGCGCAGCCGGTGCCGTCGTTCACCGTGTATGACGCGTTTGCCACCTACCGCTTCTCGAAGAAGCTGGACCTGCGCCTGAACGTGCTCAACGTCGGCAACAAGGACTACTTCACCGCCGTGTACCGCTCGGGCGCCTTCCTGTACAAGGGTGACGCACGCGCTGTTCGCGTGGCGCTGAACTACGAACTGTAAGAACTGTCAGCGCGCGCCGCGTCAAGTCGCTTGAGCGGCACGCAAGTTCGCTACAATGCCGGGTACCCCCCGGCATTTTTCATTTGATGATGACACCACCACTCCCAGGCGCCCAGCCGCCTCTTGGCAAGATCCCCGCCGACATCGGCTGCGCCGCCGATTATGAATTGCTGGCGCAGCGCTTCATGGCCGCGCCCAGCTACGATTACGTGGCCGGCGGCAGCGGGCGCGACCTGACCGTAGCCGCCAACCTGGCCGCCTTCGCGCGCTGGGATATCTATCCGCGCCTGCTCTGCGACGTCGGCGCCGGCCACACCCGCGTTACCGTGGCCGGGCAGCAGTTCGCCCATCCGGTGTTCCTGGCGCCGGTCGCCTTCCAGAACCTGGCGCACGGCGCCGGCGAACTGCAAAGCGCGCGCGCGGCCCACGCGGTCGACAGTTGCCTGGTCAGCAGCACGCTCTCGTCCTGCACCCTGGAAGACGTGGCGCGCGGTGCCGGTCCGCAGCGCTGGTTCCAGCTGTACTTCCAATTACGCCGCGAAGACACGCAAGACCTGCTCGCGCGCGCCGCGCAGGCCGGCTACACGGCCATCGTGGTCACGCTCGACGCCCCGATCCAGGTGCCCAGCAAGCGCGCCCTGGATGCGGGTTTCCGCATGCCGGCCGACTGCGTGGCGGCCAACCTGCGCGGCTACGCCCCGGCCGCCACGCCCGCCCTCGCGCCCGAACAGAGCCGCATCTTCCAGGGCATCATGAGCAGCGCCCCGACCTGGGACGACCTGCGCTGGCTGCTGGGCCAGACCACCCTGCCGGTGCTGGTCAAGGGCGTGCTGCATCCCGACGACGCCGTTGCCCTGCGCGCCATCGGCGTGGCCGGGCTGGTGGTATCGAACCACGGCGGGCGCACCCTCGACGGCGCCCCGGCCAGCCTGGACGTGCTGCCGGCCATCCGCGCCGCCGTTGGCCCGGCGTTTCCGCTGCTGTTCGACGGCGGCATCCGCTCCGGGGCCGACGTGTTCAAGGCGCTGGCCCTGGGCGCCGACGCGGTGCTGGTCGGGCGCCTGCAGATGTACGCGCTCAGCGTGGCCGGCGCGCTCGGCGTGGCGCACATGCTCAAGCTGCTGCGCGAAGAACTCGAAGTGTGCATGGCCCTGGCCGGCTGCGCCACGGTGGCCGAGATCGACAGCGGCACCCTTCTGCGCCGCCAGGACGCGCCATGCTGACCACCCTCGACGCGGTCCTCTCCAAGGACGAAGTTCGGCAGTGTCGCGCCTACCTCGACAAGGCCGAGTGGCGCGATGGCGCGGCCACCGCCGGCACCCTGGCGCGCTCGGCCAAGAACAATGCCCAGATCGACGACGGGGCCGAAGTGGCCGTCAGCCTCGGCAACCATATCCTGCGCACGCTGGGCAATACGCCGCTGTTCATCGCCGCCGCCCTGCCGCGCAAGATCTATCCGCCAAAATTCAATCGCTACAGTGTCGGCGAAACCTATGGCACGCACGTTGATAGTGCTGTGATGCAGATTCCCGGCACCCATCTGAGCCTGCGCAGCGACCTGGCCGCCACCCTGTTCCTGGCCGAGCCGGATGAATACGACGGCGGCGAGCTGGAAATCGATACCGAATTCGGCGTCCAGACCGTTAAACTGGGCGCCGGCGACATGGTGCTGTATCCGGCCTCGAGCCTGCACCGGGTCACGCCGGTCACGCGCGGGGCGCGGGTTGCCTCGTTTTTCTGGATCGAGAGCCTGGTCGGCGACGAGGCCGAGCGCACCTTGCTGTTCGACCTGGACCAGACGATCCAGAACCTGACCCCCGGCCTGGCGGCGGACGACCGCAACCTGCTCAAGCTGACCGGGATTTACCACAACCTGCTGCGCCGCTGGGCGGCGACCTGATTTTTCATCTGATTTTTCATCCGATTTTTCAATAAACAAGGAAACGACATGACTTCGACCTTCGCCAAACTGGTACCGCTCGTCCTCGCCTTCGCCGTCAACGGCGCCTGGGCGCACGGCGACGTGAAATGCACCACCCGCCCAAAAGCGGAGTGGAAACCGCACACCGAACTGCACGAAAAACTGACCAAGGAAGGCTGGGTGATTCGCCGCATGGAACAGACCCCGAGCTGCTACGAAGTGTATGCCAAGGACCCGCAAGGCAAGCGCATCGAAGCGTTTTTCGACCCGGTGACCTTTGCCCGCGTCGAAGAGAAGTAATCTGAGCAAAGCCTCGCAAAAAATCTGGGATGTGCCGGTGCGCCTGCTGCACTGGTCGCTGGTCGCAAGCATCGTCGCGGCCTGGGCGACCAGCGAGCGGATCGACGGGGCGCACGAGCTCATCGGCTACGCCTCGGCCGCCATCGTGGCCGCGCGCCTGCTGTGGGGCTTCGCCGGCAATCGCTACGCCCGCTTTTCCCACTTCGTGCGCGCGCCCGGCCCCACCGTCGCCTACCTGCGCGCGGTGGCGCAGGGCCGCGCCGCGCGCCACCTGGGCCACAATCCGCTCGGCGGGGCGATGGTGATCGCCCTGCTCTCCTGCGTGGGCCTGCTGGCCGTCAGCGGCTGGGCGCTCGGCACCGACCTGCTGTGGGGTTATGCCTGGCCGGTGCGGCTGCACGTGGCGCTTGCCTGGACCCTGGTCGGACTAGTGGTGCTACACGTGTCGGGCGTGGTGTTTACCAGCTTGCAGCATCGTGAAAACCTGATCCTTGCCATGATCACCGGCAAAAAGAAGCCGCCTGCGCAGGGCGACCAGGATTGATCCTGTCCAGGTAACGAAAGAACGCGTCTCCATGCCGCCTGATACGCAATCGCTTGAACGTCCCCTCCTTCTCGCTCTGATGCGCGGCGCCGACGGCCTGTTTGCGTGGGTCGCCGATGCGTCCGACGGCGCGCAGGCACCGGCGCTGCGCCGCATGGCGCTGGCCGAGCTGCCCGCCGGCCTGTATCCGCAGCGCGACACCTTGCTGGCCGACTGGCGGCAGGTCCGCGCGGCGCGCGAGCTGGGCGCCGCGTGGCCGGCCCTGTGGCGCGTGTTCCGGGCCACGCTGTCCGAGTCCGGCGACCAAGCCGCGCCGATGCCGCGGCGCGTCACGCCGGCCGCGCGCCCGATCGCCACCGCCGCCCACCCGCGCGCCTTTCGCGGCACCAAATTCCAGCCGCCCAAACAGGCGGCACCGGTGCTCGACCTGGCCGCCTGGCTGGCGGACGACCGCCTGTTCGACGGTTTTCTGGCGCGCCACGACCACGCGCGCCTGCCGCTTCCCGGCGCCGACGGCGCGCCGCTCGCACTTGCTGGGGCTGCGGATCGGGTGCCAACCGTGGCAAGCTTGCTGGCGCAGGGAGCGGGCCAGTGGCCGGCTGTCCCGGAGGCCTTCCGCCGCGCCTTCCTGTGGCGGCTGCGCACGCGTCCATTGAGCGAGCTGCTGGCCTGGCTGCAGCTCTGGCGTGGGCTCGGCGGCGTGCCGCACGGGCCCGCATTGATCGTGCCCGCAACCCTGTGCGCACTGGCCCCGCACGAGCATGCCTGGGCCGCGCTGGCGCTCACGCTGGCGCCGCCGCGCCAGATCGTCTTCTTGACGGCAGTGCTGAAACAGCGCGCGTACCTGCTGGCGCCGGGCGTTCTGGATCAAAGCCAACTGGCCGCGATCGATGCGCTTGACGCGGACGACGAGCGTTTCGCCGCCTACCTCGACGCCGTGCTCGATAACCTTCAGCGCAAGGTGAGCGTGGCCTACAGCCTGGAAGGCTGCCTGCTGGCCAGTCAGAGGGTCACTCCTCTTCGCCCGCACGAGTTGAGGTCCAGGCTGAGAGCGGGCAAAGCGTGCCCGGACTTTCGTGTCAGCGATATTGTCCGCATGCGCGTCACGCTTGGTCCGGATGGCGATTACCGCAATCTGCGTCTCTGGGAAGACTGCGCACACGCACCTGGACTGGCGCAGGTGCTGCGCGACACCTGCTGGGAAAAGCTCAGCGCCGGCGTGGCCGACACCTGGCTGTCAATCTTCACCAGCACGGTGTGGTACGACGACGATCAGACAGAAAAACAGAATGACAAACGCTGGCGTGCCCACCTTGCGATTTTTCCGACCTGGCACGCCGACCTGATCGCCCTGTCGGGAGTGTGGCAAGAAAAATATGTGCGCCTGACGAGCGACTATGCGAGCCGTTGGGACGATGGCGACACCTTGCGTGATAGCGTGGCGCACCTGGCGCCCTTGCTGCGGCGGCTGTGCAGCCCGCCGTTTTCAGCGGACACCGACATCGGGTTTCCGCTTTCCAGCATGGCCGACGCCTTTCCCGTGGAAGGCTGGCGGCAACTGGCCGCCGCTGGCGAGCGCACCTGGCTGACGGTGGAAAGGGCCTGCCGGCGCGAGGACGATGGCAGGATGATCGGACGCGGCCTGGCCAGCCTCGCGCGATGCTGGCCCGCATTCACCATGCGCAGCTTTAGTTTGGCACCACAGAGCCTGATGCGCGTCGCGCGGCTGCTGGGATACATCGCATGGGAACGCCGCCGCCAGTTCCTGTCCGAGAGCGCGCATACGGTCTGGTTTTCCACGCGCTGGACCGAGCTGGCGCCGGACGACGCCTGCCGCATGCTGTACCGGCTGTGCCTCGACTGCGGCGTGCAAAGCCCGGTGCCACGGCGCCTGCGCGAGCACTTCGAAGGCAAGGTGGTCTTGAGCGAGGCGCAGATCGCGCGTCACTGCCACCTCGCCATGTCGCGTATGCCGCACGTGCTGCTGGCGGCGCTGGAGCAGGCAATCCTGCGCAGTATCGACCAGCCGTTCAAGCTGCATGACCGATCCGGCGCGGCCAGCCACGCGGTGCGCCTGGCGGCCGGGATCGACACTAACCGCAAGGGATTGCGGCGCTTTCTGCGCGAGCAGGCCGAGGGCCGCGCCGGTGCCTACCTTGAGCACTCGCTTAACCGCGCCTGGTTCGCGCGTCATCCGCGCATCGACGCGCTGGCGTGGCAAGGCGGCGCGCTATGCGTGGACGTCGACGGCCTGCCCGGCGCGCGACTGACGGTGGCAAGCGATCCGCTCGACATCCTGATGCTTGGCACTCACGTGGGCAGTTGCCTCGGCCTGGGCGGCTTGTGCGACTATTCCGCTGTGGCCTGCCTGCTCGACGCCAACAAGCAGGTGGTGTATGCGCGCGATGCCGCCGGCCGGGTGCTGGCGCGCCAGTTGCTGGCGATCGATGAAGGCGACCGGCTGGTCTGCTTCGCGGTCTATCCGCCGAACGCCAATGAAGCGCTGCTGCGCGCGTTTCATGCCTTCGACCAGGCCATGGCCGCGTCCCTGGGCATCGACATCTATCGCCATGATGACGACGACGCGTACGAGGTCGCCATTGTCCTGGCCGAACACTGGTGGGACGACGGCCTGTGGCAGGAGCAGGACGACTACGCCGCTGCCGACTGACGCCGCGCCAGCGCTGGCAGCCGCCCGATACCGGCAGCGTTCACGGCGAAGGCCGATTAATGGCGTGCGCTCTTTTCCCCTGGCGTGATCAGGAACACCAGCTTGCCGTTTTTCGGATCGTTTCCGGTCCATTCCGTGCCCAGCTTTTTGCCTGCCAGATCGAGGCAATATTCGGGCGTCACCCGCTCCGGCGTGGGATCGACAGTGGTGCAAATCTGATCCTTGTCGGCACGCCAGGAGCCTTCCGACAAGGTGCTGCCGGCAGTGTGGCGAACCCGTCCGGAAGGGTCGAAGTAAATCGCGCTCGGGCCGAAGCGGTTCGTCACAAACATCGTGTTCCCGCTGACCAGGCTGGCGGCTCCATGACTGGTATTGTCGGTGGTGCGCGCCGCCGGAACGGTGCACGCCACGCACGCCACGCACGCCAGTGCCATGCTCGCGCAGGCCAGGGGTTTCTTCAACATCGTCGCTCCCATGCCTTTCCCATCCAAGAAATGATTTCCAATGGTTACCAGTATGCCACGCATGATGCAGCCGATGCAATATTAACGAAAAGGCCATCTCCGCTCACTGATGCGCAACGCTGGCCGCTGGTTCAACCAGGTACGTGAGGGACGACGGCGTATGGCACGACAGGGACAACTACGCCGCCGCGCCGCTCTCCTCCTCAGCGATGACGCGGCGCCGGGCGCCCGCGCCGCCGTACAACACTACCTTCAGTCCTGCCAGCAGCATCGCCAGCAGCGCGAACAGCACACCACTCAACAAACTCCCGCGCATGCCGGCATGCGCGATGAACACGCCGCCGGCGACGGAACCGATGGTCACGCCCAGGTTGATGAAGGCGATATACAAGCCAGCCGCAAACGCCGGCGCTTCCGGCGCCGCCGAACTCAGCCATACCTGTGTCACGACCAGGCCACTGGTATGCGCGGCTCCCCAGAACAGCATGATCGCCGCCATCCCCGCCACGCTGGCGGTACCGGAAAAATACAAGGCGGCATACGCCACAGCCAGCACCAGCGGCTGCAGCAGTACGGTCGCGACCAGGCGTTTTGCCAGCAGGCGTCCCGCCAGCGCATTGCCCGACAAACCGCCCAGCCCGAACACCAGCAGCATCAGGCTGATCGTGTTGCCGTCCATGCCGGCGCGTTTGAGCAAGTGCGCCGTGTAGGCATACACCGAGAACATGGCGGCAAACACCATCGTGGCAGCGCCGATATTGAGCCAGAGCGCAGGCTTGCGCAGGATGCGCAATTGCGCGCCGTAGGAGAGCATGGCGCCGCCGTGCGTGCGCGGCAGCCACACCAGCAGTCCCGCGCCCGCAGCCAGGTTCACGGCGGCGCAGAACAGGAACGATGCCTCATAGCCGACAGCGGCGGCAATCCAGGCGGTCAGCGGTATGCCCAAGACCATGCCCATGCTGGTGCCGATGAAGGCGCGCGCACTGGCACGGGTGGCCTCGCGCGGGGGATACATGGCGACCGCGGCGACCATCGCCAACGAAAAGTAGACCGGGTGCAGCAGCGCCGCCAGCATGCGCAGCGCCAGCAGCGTGTCGAACGTCGGCGCGTAGGCGCACAGGGCGCTGACGACGGCGAACAGCAGCAGCGCCCCGGCGAGCAAACGCTTGCGGTCGAATCGGGAAGCGAGCAGCACCAGCAGCGGCCCGCCCAGCGCGACCACCAGGGCGAACAGGCCGACCAGCAGCCCGGCCCGCGCGGCCGACACGTGGAAACGCTCGATCACCAGTGGCAGGATCCCCACCACGCCGAACTCGATGCAGTACAGGCCGAACAGGCCAAGGGCGAGGAAGAAAATGGGATGCGGGCCCTTCATGGCCGCACCCCGGCGGCGCTGTCCGTGCTGCCGTAGACCGCCTGGCACAGCTGGTCGACGAACGCGCCCGACATGCCTTCGAGCGCGGTGTTGGTGAACGCAACCACGCTCAACGCGCGCCGCGGATCGACGAACCACGAGTGGCCGTAGGTGCCACCCATGCGCCAGGTGCCGGGCGACTCGGGGCTGGCGGCCGCGCGCGCGTCTTTCAGCACGGTCACGCCCAGGCCGAAGCCGCGTCCAGGCCAGTATGCCATCGGCAGCTCGCCAATCCGGTTGCCGGTCATTTGCCGCACCAGCGCTGGCGGCAGCAGCGGCGCTCCGCCGCATCGCAGCATTTCCAGCAAACGCAGCAGGTCGGGCGCCGAGCCCACCATGCCGGCGCCGCCGGACGGATAGGCGCCGGCGTCCAGCGCGCGTCCCGGCGCCAGCCGAAAACCCGCACTGCCGTCGATGAAGGGAAGCCGCTCGGCACCGCGCAGAAGGCGCGGTGCCGGACTGGCGTTGGCGTAGGCTTGCGCCAGCCGCTGCGGGTCGGCCACGCCAAAACCCGTGTCGCGCATGGCCAGCGGTTCGCACACCAGTGCCGCAACCGCCTGCGCCAGCGGCATCGCGCAGGCCTGCTCGATCACCGCGCCCAGCACATCGGTCGCCAGCGAATAGCGCCATTGCGTACCCGGCGGGTACAACAGCGGAACGCTGGCCAGCCGCACCAGGTTCTCGCGCAGGGTGAGGCCGCTGTCATCCATGCCGTCGGAGACCTGGGCGCGCGCGTAGGGACCGTCCTCTTCCTGGAAGAAGCGATAGCCCAGGCCGGCGGTATGGGTCATCAGTTGGGCGATGGTAATGACGGCCGGCGCGCCGTCCGCCAGGGTCGGCTGGAAGTAAGGCAGGTAGGCGGCCACCGGCGCATCGAGGTCGAGGCGCCCCTGCGCGACCAGCACCAGCGCGGCCGCCGAGACGATCGGCTTGGACACGGAGGCAAGGCGGAACAGGGTATCGGGCGCCATCGGCCGGCCCTGCTCGCGGTCGGCCATCCCGGCGGCGTTGCGGTAGATCAGGCGAGCGCCTTGGGCGACCAGGACCACGGCGCCGACCAGGCGCCGTTCGGCCAGGGCACGTTCGATCACGGCATCGAGGCGCGCCGGCATTGCCGTGTCGGCATGAGTGAAAGTATGCGGGGAATCGACCATGGGATTTCCTTGTTAACGAGGGAAATCCAGCTTAGCCTTGTACGAACTGAAGAAAAATGGGCTACAGTTCCGCTCATAACGGACTTCACCATCCGCAATCGGGCATCGGGCATCGGGAATCGAACAGCATGGATCATTTGGGAGGAATCGCCGCCTTCGTGCAGGCGGCCGAGGCGCGCAGCTTTGTCGCGGCAGGGCGCATGCTGGGCGTGTCGGCCTCGGCCATCGGCAAAAGCATCGCGCGCCTGGAATCGCGCGTGGGCGTGCGCCTGTTTCATCGCAGTACCCGCAGTATCGCCCTGACCGCCGAAGGCGCGCTATTCCTTGAAAGTTGCCGCCGCATTTTGCTCGAGATCGAACAAGCCGAGCAGGCGTTGTCCAGCACCAGGATGGCGCCGCGCGGACGCCTGAAGATCAGCCTGCCCCTGGTGGGCGGCTTGCTCAATCCGGTGTTGGTGGCGTTTGCGCGGCGCTATCCGGACATCGAGCTCGATATCGATTGCACCGACCGCCGCGTCGACCTGATCGAAGAAGGCTTCGACGCGGTGGTACGCGTGGGCGAGACCGCCGATTCGCGACTGATGAGCCGCAAGCTGGGCACCTTCCATTTGCAACTGGTGGCCTCGCCCGACTACCTGCGCCGGCATGGCTGGCCGTTGCTGCCGGCCGACCTGGCGCGCCAGCGCTGCCTGCTGTACAAGTTCCCCAGCACCGGCAAGATCGAGCCGTGGCCGGTCGGCGGGTGGGAACAGCTGGTCGGCGCCGGCCTGCCGACGGTGCTCGAATGCAGCACGATCGACACCCTGATGTACTTTGCCGAACAGGGAATGGGCATCGCCTGCCTGCCCGACTTCGCCGTTGGCGCGGCACTCGCCGATGGCCGCCTGCACGCCGTGCTGGCGGAGCACACCCGTCACAATGGGGTATTTCAGGTGTTGTGGCCATCAAGCAAGCATCTGTCGCCGAAGCTGCGCGCGCTGATCGACTTCCTCAGCAGCGAGGTATTCGCCAACGCTGGCGCCACGACCAAGGACCACGTTGCTCCTTAGCCTCCCGGCATGGCGCCGGATCACTCACGCCTGCTGCATCAGCGGCGGCAACTGGCCACCGGCGTCGGCGTCACCACGAACGACAAGTGCGACCCGTACTCGCCGTGGATCGGCTGGGTGCCGGAGGCGCCCGCGTTGGGGCCGATGATGTAGGTATTGGCCTTGGCGATCCCGCCGTCGGCATACGCCGCGATATCGGTGGTCGCGTTACCGTAGGCGCGCACGATGTTCAGGCCCACCACATCGCGCAGGTGGCGCACGTAATCGGTCTTGAATTTTTGCGTATCGGGCGGAATCGGACCGTCGCCGTACGGGTTGGAATGATAGTGCCAGCGCCCGACCTTTTGAATATCGAGCCACTCCAGGCCATCCTTGGTAACCCAGTACGGGCGCGCCGTCAAAAAGATCACCTGGTAGCCCTTCTCGCGGTAGGCGTTGACCACCTGCGGCGCGTAGTAATACGCGGTGGCGGTCTTGACGCCGACGTAATCGGCATAGGCTTCGAAGTCGTTGATGGTGAGCGTGCCGTCGATGTCGAACAGCACCGCGTCGCGCCCGGCGTCAACCACGCTCAGGTAGCCGGTGGTGCCGCTCAAGTCGCCTTCAACAACAAAGCGCACCACATAGTCGCCGACCGGGCGCACGCCCAGCGGCACGTTGACCTTGCCGTCGCTGTCGGTCACGAAGTTGCCGACGTACTGCCAGCCGCTCATGCCGGTCCCGTACAGATACGCGTGCACCCGCTCGCCTTCCAGGTCCTTGTGCAGCACGGCGTCGTAATCGAACTTGCCGGTGATGGTCGCCGCCGTTCCGGCCTTGACGATGGTGTCGTGCGCCATGTGCCAGGGCTTGTACAAGCCGGCCAGGATGGTATTGCCGAACTTCGAAAACGTTTTCTTCGCCGGCCCGGAAAAAGCCGGCGGATTGGCTGCGGTGGTGTAATCGGGACAGGCGGCAACGGCAGGCAAAGCGGAACAAGCACAGGCAATCGCAATGCAACGCGCAACGGGTTTCAGCATGAAGGTCTCCGCAGGATGAGGGGATAGTCAGATGACGACGACACAAACTTTACGATTGTGTCTTGCCAACATTACCCTGCCGTGAGCATTTCTAAAATGACATTGTCACCTTTTTGACTGCGATGTTCAAAAAACAAGGATGAGTGTTGTATCGCGTGTACGGATACCCCCGCTGTCGGCGCCGGCGCCATGCGCCCGGTAAAACATGTTCCCGAATAAATGCTCGACAACGATCTTATTGACCAAAAAAACAACAAAATCCCCTATGCATATACGTTATTAACAATATGTCATGATTGACAGGTTTATACTGAGGCGAGCCAGCCGATACCCGGCAGCCCTCTCGCGAAAGCACCCCCATGTCCAACACCTCTTCCAGGCTCGCTTATTGCGTCCTCGCCGCTGCGGCGATCGCAACCGGCTCCGCCCATGCGCAATCGATCAGCACGTCCGCCTCCATTTCACAGTTCTCCTACCAACTGGTCGACCTGGACCTGACCGACAACATCTCCCCGAGCATTTTTTTTACGGAACACTCCGATAGCAGCTTCAGCTACTTCACCGACGCGCAAACCGGGAAAGTCACGTCCCAGAGCATCGGCACCCTGGGTACCACCTCGGCGAGCCACGCTGGCGGCACCGCGAGCACCAGTACGGACGCAGCCAACTGGCGTTCGACAACGTTCGCCAACGCCACGGCGCCGACCAGGGGCACCATGCAGGCCGGCACCTCCCACCTCGACAGATTCAGGCTGAGCCCGAACACGGGGATGATCATTTCCGCGATCGGCACCGTCAGCAACGACGTATCCAATCCGGCCATCGACTCGCGGGGATGGGCGTATTTCAGCCTGAAGGGCAGGCTGGGTGACCAGGAAGGCCAGACTCCCGGTGAAGAAATGACGTTCTACCAGTCCTATTACGCGCGCTTGACCGGCACGAAAACGTACACTGTTTCCGCCTATCTGGCGTCAGGTAGCACCGATGGCTATGGCCATCTCGAGTTTGACACCAACAACGTAGCAGAGGTCATTTCGGCAGTGCCCGAGCCGGAAACCTACGCCATGCTGCTGGCCGGGCTGGCGATGGTGGGCTTGTGCGCCCGCCGCCGCAAAGCCGCCAGGTAACTGCCGGCGAGGCGGCCCGCCCAAGCCACGGTCAGGATGGCGCGGGAAGGGTCGCATCGGCCCGGCAGCGCGCCAGCGGCGCCGGCCTGACCAAGAGGCGGTAGTGCTCCGCATACTCGCCGTGAAGCGGCCGGGTGCCGGCGACACCGGCATGCGGCCCGATGATATAGGTATCGGCCTTGGCCATGCCGGCGTCCGCATACGCCCCGATATCGGTGAGGGCATTGCCGTACACGCGCACGATATTGAGACCGACCGCATCGCGCAAATGGCGCACGTAATCGCCTTTGAACTTCTGGGTATCGGGCGGCACCGGGCCACCGCTGTAGGGATTGCTGTGATAATGCCAGGGCGCGATATTGTGCAGCTCCAGCCACGCGCGTCCATCCTTGGTCACCCAGTACGGCCGCGCGCTCAGAAAGATCAACTGGTAGCCCTTGTCGCGGTAGGCATTGACCATCTCCGGGGCGTACCGGTACGGCCTGGCGTTCCTCACGCCCACGTAATCGGCATACGCCTCGAAGTCGCTGGTGGTCAGGGTGCCGTCGATATCGAAGACAATCGTGTCGCGCCCGGGGTCGACCACGCTCAGGTAGCCGCTGGTGCCGCTCAGGTCCCCTTCCACCACGAAGCGCACGACATACTCGCCCACCGGCTGCGTGCCCAGCGGTACGTCGATCTTGCCGTCGCTGTCGGTCAGGTAATTGCCCACATACTGCCAGCCGCTCATGCCGGTCCCGTACAGATACGCATGCACGCGCTCGCCTTCGAGGTCCTTGTGCAGCGCGCCGTCGTAGTCGAATTTGGCGCTCATGCCAGCCGGCGTTCCCACCTTGACGATGGCGTCGTGCGCCATGTGCCAGGGCGCGTACCTCCCCGTCAGGACCAGGTTGCCGAGGTTGGCGAAAGGCTTTTTGATCGGGCCGGCCAAGGTCGGCGGATTGGCGGCCGTGATGTAGTCGGGACAGGCTGCAACGGCAGGCAGGACGGTAAAAGCACAGGCAAGCGCCAGGCAGCGTGCAACGGGGGTGGACATGCGGGTTTCCTCTGAAATGATCAGCGTACGACGATGGCGTCGACGCCACACCGTCAGATTGTAACCCGTCAATTTTTCCTTACCGCAGGTATTTATCGAGGAGCATGTTGCTGCATCGGGGAAACGGAGCGCGCCACCGGCGCCAGAGCAAGCCGGCGCTTGAGCGGACACAAGCGCCCCACGGCGGGCGGCTTGTAGTCTGGCCGGACAGGCGCAGCGGCAGAGCGGCAGAGCGGCAGCCGGCGTGCTGTGCGCGCGGACGCGGCGCCTGGCGTTTCCTTGCCTCAAGCAAGCGCACCGCCTTGCCGCAACGGCGCGGTGGGTGGCGAGGAGCTGGCAACACGTTTGCGGCGCAACCCATCAGGGGGAATATCATGGCTATCAGAAACGATCTCAACGGACTGCGGATGCAAATGCCCGGCGCACCGCACGTCTATCTCATCGATCAGGGCAGGAAGCGGCACATTCCCGATCCGCTCACGTACAACAACCTGTTCCGCGACTGGAACGGCATCTTGCAAGACCCGCATCTGAACAATATCGACACCGGCGTCGCGCTCAGCCATGGGGCCGTGCTGGCCCAGGCGCAGGGCGATGCGGCGGTGTACCTGATCGACAATGGCGTCAAGCGCCACATCGCCTCGCCGGCCACCATGGACCGCTATTACTTTGACTGGCACAAGATCCAGCACGTGGCGCCGATCCTGGTGCGCTCGATCCAGAATGGGCCGACGATTGGCTGGCCGTAGGCAGCGCTGCGCCCGGTCAGCCGCAGGTCGCTCAGCGTACCGCTGCGCCCGCGAGCATGGCGTCGATCCGGGCGATGCAGGCTTGCTGGACCAGAGCGCTGGCCCGCACGTGCACCCGCAGTCCGGGATGACTCTGCTGCAGGCTGGCTGCGGCAATGCTGCGTAGCGCCTGCGGGGCATCGCGCAGCAGCTCGCGCGCACGCGCCGGCGTCAACACGGCGCCAGCCAGATAGCGCAGCCCATGCGACAGCCCGCCGGACGGATGGTGCCGCACTGCCGCCACGTCCGGCAGCGCCAGGCCGAAATCGGCGTCCGTGCCCACGCCGCTCACGCGCGGCGTGGGCTGGTCGCGCTCCGGCTCGGACCCACCCAAGCCGGAGGCGACCAGATCGACACCGGTCATGGTCTGCCACACCCAGCCGGCGTAGCGCTCCAGCCCGGGCATATCCATGTGTTCGATGACGAGCGGCAGATGGCACGGATCGCCGTGCCAGGCCACGAAGCACAGGCGGACACGCGCCGGCAGCGCCGCCAGGGCGGCCGCGCATACCGCGCCGGGAGGCTGGAGCAAGGCCAGCTGTTGTACCCAGCGCTCCAGCCGCCGCTGCGCTTGCATGCGGTACCAGCCGCTGGCGCCGGCGGCCAGCTCGGCCTGCGTGGCCACGCAGTGCCACAGGATGGGCAGGAAGGGCCAGGCCGCGCCTGGCCGCGCATGCCCGGCCAGGCTGCCGATCGCGATCGCCGCTTCCGCGCGTACCGCCGCGACCGGATCGTCCAGCAGCGCGTGCACGCCGTCCCAATGGCCGCTCGCGCCAGGCAAAGCGGCGGCGGCGCGGCAGGCCGCCGCGCGCACATGCGGGTCTGGATCGGCCAGAAAGATGGCCAGCGGCCGGGCCATGACCAGCGCCGCCTCGCCCCCGATGAGGGCGATGGCGCGCAAGGCGGCAACCTGCATGACGCTGTCGCTGTCCGTGCCGGTCCATTGCGCGATCACGCGGCCGGCGTCGGCCGCGGGCAGCCAGGCCAGGGCACTGACAACGCCGCGCAACAACTGGTCCGGATGCGCGCGCAGCTGCTTGAGCAGGGCCTCGCTGTACGCCGGCTCGGCCATGGCAAACGCGACATACGCGCAGACGAAGGCCTCGGCCGGCTTTTTCCAGCGCTCCAGGGCGGCGTGGCAGTGCGGCCAGGCGTGCGCACCGGCAACGGCCAGCCCCTCCAGATGAGCGACCAGCAGCTGGCTGAAGCTGCCCAGCGCGGCCAGGCCGAGCCGGGGGGAGTCGGCAGATGCGTCATGCCGGTTCCAGTAAAATGCCGCGTCTTCGGCATGGCGGCGGACCAGAGGGGGGATCGCGCCAGGAATGAGGTGAGCAGGCATGGTGGCGCGCTCCCGCTCATTCGTCATACGGTTCAACCAGATGGCGCCAGGCGGCGCCATCGAAAGTGCGCACCGAGTCCTGGCTGGCAATGACCAGCAAGCCGTCGTGCACATCCATGCGGCCATACATGGGTACCGCTTCGCCCTCGTGGCTGGCGCGCGCCATCGCGCTGCCGTCCCACTGATAAAACTGGTAGTTCGAGGCCAGCCAGAGCTTGTCCTGGAACCAGCGTACGTCATTCCATGGCACTGTCGATGTCCCCCGGTAGACGGATTTCCAAGTCGACTTTTGTCCAAGCCACAAACTGCCCCCTTCGCCGGAAATGTACACATTGCCATCCCCCGCGCACGTCACGGTCGCCAGTTGCACATTGCTCGGGAAACCCATCTGCTTCCAGGCCTGGCCATCGAAATGCCATACGTCGCCGTGTCCGCCGACGGCATACATGTCCGATTCGGAAAACGCATCGATATCCTCGAATCCCATCCTGGTCGTCACTTCATCGGGCCTGGGCAGTCCTGCGTCGACGGCCAGCCACGTCCCGGAGTCGACGCGTTTGTAGACGCGTCTTCCTACGCCGACAGCGAAGGTATAGCCGCGAATGCACTTGAGCCTGAGCGTGCTTGGCCACTTGCCCGGATCGATATGCTCCATCGGCCCTTCCACGCCGCCGCCGCGCGGATACACATCGCCATCCATGTTCATGGCGCAGACCATGCCGCTCGGTCGCGGGAACGGCGGGCGCGAGACGCCCACCACGGAATGGGCCATCCCGGTCAACTGGCGAAATCCGCAATTGCTCCCCGCCTCGCGGTCGGTGTACAGGACGATCAGGCGGGTCGCAATATCGTGATCGAACAAGTGCGACGATTCTTCGATCGACATGCGCTGACGCGCACAAAAATGCAAGGCACGCCGGTCGAGCAGCGCCACGCTGGAGATAACAAAGCCGGAGAACACTTCGGTCCAGCGCTTCTTGTCCAGAAATACAGTCACAGCCAACTCCTCTTCATTAATTGACATCGCCGCCCACGACGCCGGGAGGCGTGGCAAGTTTACCCTGTGCATTGACCATCTTGGGCCTGTCATTGGCGCCACACACTTTGTCGTAGTAAGCCGCAAGTTGAGCGCGAATGCAGTCGAACGAACACTTCGAAAACGGAAATGCCGCTTGATGAGATCTGGCTGCCGCATCCAGGGCATCGCTCATGCTCATGCTGCCGTCGGCAGCGATGGTGCCGGGGAGCGCAGACAACACCAGGGCGGCGTGCTCCTTCGCCAGGTCGACATGCACCTGCTGGTGGCTGCCGGCGTTCTGGTTGGTGCCTTCGGCGCAGACCGTGGGCGCCGCCGCGTGCTTATACTGCAAACAAGTACCTGCCAGAGATTTCTCTGGAAGCAAATGGTGCCCGGTCTGTCCAAAACAGCAGCCGCCTTTTTTCACAGGCTCATGACTCTTAAGTTCGTTGGGCGGGATTCCTGTCGCATTTTCGAACGGCACCAGATGGCACTTGCGCGCGCGCACGCATTCATTCAACATCGCCAGCAAGCTCTGGGCCTCGGCGGCCAGCTTGACGGCGGCGTCTTCCTGTTGCTTGGGACTGAGCTGCTTGAATTTGTCGAACTCGTCGCGCAGCCTGTTCATATCGGGAAGCCGTTTCTCGAGCTCCTTCAGTTGTTCCAGGGCCTCATCGGCTACCTTTTTGATTTCTGTAACATCGCCGACCGATTCGACGACGTCGTACACCGACCACGCCGCCATCGCAACGTTTCCGGCCAGCGGCACCGCGCTGCCGATGGCCTGCTTGACTGCGGCCTTGGCAGCCCACTTGCCGGCGGCCCAGGCGGCCGCATCGGCGACCATGCCTTCCAGCTCGGCTTTGATCAGATTCATGGCATCGATTTCCTTGGGCAGCGCCGCCATGATCTCTTCCATCTCCTTGATGTAGGCCACCGCACCCGGCCTTGTCCCGACCGGCAGCTGCAGGCCATCGCAATGGTCGTCCGTCCAGTGCCAGCTGTCCGCTTCTTCGCGTTTGCCGGTTCGAACACCGGTGTTTTTCTTGCGCCTCAGAAGATCGAGCAGCGGGCTTCTGCTTCTGATCTCGCGCTTGGTCTCCGACATGTCCGCTTCGGGCCCGCATGCACGTTCAATGGCATCCTCTTCCTTCTTGCAGGGAAACGATTCCCAGAATCCGCGCGACAAGTACGGAAACACCGCCGTATTGCCAGGCTGCGAGCCATGGTTATGGCTGACCAGGTCGGTATGCCGCGGCACCCCGAAGCCTTCGAACACCACGTCGAAAGACCACTGCGTAAAATACGCCTTGCCCGTGATGACAGCGGTCGCCACGCCTTGGCCGAAGGCCTCGGTGGCCGCTTCATTGCCGGTACTGGTCGCGAAGAAAGAGTGATCCTCGATTGCAATTTCCTGCCCGCCAATGAACACCGTGCGGGTGCCATTCGTGATACTGCCGGCGAAACAGGTGTTCGGATAGGGAATGGCCACCGGGCCGGCCGGGGGACCCGGCGGGCTCCAGCAGGTATCGGGAAAGGCCTGCGGCGACACGCCATCGTTGCCGACGGCCTTGCAGGCGATTTCTTCATTATTGGCGTAGACGTGGGTCTGCATGGTGTTCCTGTCTAAGAGGCGGGCGGCGCCGCGCGGTAGCGCACCACCATGGCCGTACGGCGGCCGTCATCGCCGGCAAAATGCAGTAGTCCGGCGCGGCCGGGGCTGTGCGTCGGATGCCCCATCAGCGCAGCCAGCCAGGCCAGCGTCAGCAGGGCACTGGCGGCGCCGGTTTCGCCGACGCTGCGCGCCACCATCAGGTGCGGGAACTGCGCCTTCTTGCGTTCCATGCAGCGCGCCAGCGCCATGCTCACTTCCCTGGCATACCAGCCCTCGCCGGTCATGCCGCTGGCATGAAAGTCGAGCGCCGCGATCTCGCAGCCGGCGGCCTGCGCCGCGTTGCGCATGGCGTCCGTGAGCGCGCGGGCGCGTACCGGCGTATCGGCGCCGAAACGCCAGGCTTCCTCGGTGCTGGCAAGCGCGTCGATCCACAAGGCTGGCGCAGCCGCCTCCGCCCGGCTGAGCAAGACAGCGGCGGCGCCCTCGGCCGGAATGAATCCGTCGGCATTGCTTTTGGTGGCCAGCCGTTCCTGGTCCAGGTAGTGCTCGATCGCCCCGGCATCGAGCAAGCTATCGACCGCCGCCAGCAACACATACGCCGGCCCGTCGCGCTGCGCCATCGACAGCGACGCCTGCGCCAGCGCCTTGCCGACGCCGCCCTTGCCGTCGACGCACAATGCGCCGCGCGCATGAAACTGGCGGCCTTCGCCGCGCATCTCTTCCAGGATCGCGGCCAGGGCCTCGGCGAGGCAATTGCCGGACATGCCGGGCCGCCCCGGTTCGGCGCCCAGCACCAGGATCGCCACCGTGCGCGTATCGATGCCAGGCTGCCCGGCCATCGCTTCGGCAAGCACCGTGCGCAGCATCAGGCCGAGGCGCTCGGCGCCCCAGGCGCCGACCTCGTACAGCGCGCCGCCGGTGATCGGCGCGCCGCCCCGCGCCACGAATCCGGTTTCGCGAAAGTGGTTAATGCGGGCGTTGATGGCGGCGCTGGCCGCCGGCGCCGTGTGGCCGACCGCACAGCACATCGCGCGCGCGACGACCCGCAGCGGCATCCAGGGCGCCGTCGTTGACTGGTCCGTGCCGGTAGCGGGGGAAAGGGGCCACAGCTTCATGCCGGCATCGCGCCGGCATCCGCCGCGGCAGCGCCGCAGCCGCCGCAGCCAGCTCCCAGGCCCAGCGATTTTTCTTGCCACCAGCCGGGGTCGACCGGGCCGACCGCCACCGTGTCGATTTCCTGCAAGCGCCGCTTGAGTGGGGTGCTGATCCGCCAGACCACGGAAAAGCGTTGTTCGTCCGGTTCAAAATACAGCGTGTCGGCAAGCGCTTCGAGTACGCTGCTGCTGTAGTCGGTGCGCAGTACGCGCACCGTTTGCTGTTTCATGCGCGGCAGCGCAAAACGCACATCGGGACGGCCGCGCATCATGTTGCGCAAGACGACCGGCTCGCCGCCCTCGGGGTAGGCCATCTGCTGGTCCTCGGGGGCGCACTGGTGAAAGCGTTCGTCGAAATCTTCCGGCAGCAGGGGGAACACGTCGCGCCGCCAGGCAGCATCGTAGGTACCGCCATATTGCTTGCGCGGCGGCCAGTGGCGTCCGATGGCGGAAAAGGCGGCGGCGGCATGCTTTCCCTGGGCGCTGCGGAGCGGGTCATCCATCGCTTCGAGTTGCGCGGCAGGCGCGCCGTCGAGCTGCGCGCGCGTGCGCGCTCCGGCCCAGCCGATTCCGGCCGGGTTATCCGGATAGCTTTCGTACACGGCTTCGGCCTGCTCTTTCTGGAAAATACGGGTTCCCCCGAAGGCAAAGCCATAGTGCAGCGGCTGGGTCGTAAACGCTTCCGGTTTGCTCAGCGACAGCAAGCCCATCTTGCTGCGCCAGGTGCGCGGCCCGAGGACACGCAAGCCTTTGCGCAGCGCGCCAACTTGCCATGCCACGAGCAGTTCGGGTACCGGCAGGTTATCGGGCGCATGCGCGCTGGCGTTGAACAGGACATCGCAGCGCGCCTTGAAGCGCGCAAAGTCGGCGCCGTACAGCATGGCGCTGGCGCCGGGCTGGCCGGCATAGATATCGGCCTGGACCAGCGGCTGCGGCGGCAGCGGGCGTGCACGTTCTCCAGGTTCGGGAATCGACCAGGTGCTTTTGGCGACGATGACCAGGTGCTCGCGCCCCGCATTGTCCAGTGCCACTGCAATATCGGCTGCCAGGTGCTTGGAATCGACGACAATCTTCATGAACAGCGCTTCCTCAACGTGACGGTGGATGCATGACGCGTCCACCCGACACCGTCTTATCCGAAAGCCGGAGCGCGATTCGCAGCGCTCCCCGATCGGCCGCGCTACGCTAGCTCAGCCGTTTGATAAGAATAGTCTATTTGGCAATATTAGTCGATTGAAATGTGAGATTTTTTATAACTTTATGCGGCGCCTGCCTTGCCAGGCCGCGCACGTTGAGTCTCACAGAAGTCGGGATCGGAAATCACCTAAATCAATAACTTAACAAGAAAAATCCCACATAAGCTGGGACTGAATCTCACATAAGTCGGGATTATTCAACGAAATCTCACATAAGTCGGGATTATTCAGATTGCCTATTTTTTGGCACTCATCCCTCAGGTCTGTATAAGCTTGCCGCCATTACTGAACGGCAACACTAGGGAAGCGCTGATTTATTCAATATTTTCAAGAATTTTGCGTGTAACCCTTTGATTCTAAAGGGGGCGAATATTCGAAAAGTGAATAAATCAGCACTTCCCTAGAGGGAATTGCACGTAATTTCGAGGTCCGGAAGAGTATTTTCCTGGGCTAATTTTTCGATTAATGCACCTATGACATAGGGTGGTTCACAATTGGCCACAGCTCTATTGATGCTACTGCTTGGATGTGTTAGTCCTACCTTATGTGCCACTTCATGTCCAACTGTGTTTCCGAGTGATGGAATGGATCGCGGAAGAGCCCATTCATTAAGGCGAATCGGTCCATTGCCATCACCGTCATAAGCTATATTCTGTGCTGGGCCGAAGCGCAGCACAAAAGCCCAAAGACCGCCATAGGTCACGATTTCAACATTTTTGATACTTGTCCTAAGTTGGTTTGCAACGGTTTCAGCATCAAATCCAACCCAGGCAGCAGAATGCGGTCCGGATTTTGCATTCTTTATGTAAAATTCGTTGAGCGTTTTTTCAAATCGCAAAGAATAGATAGCGTCTATTGCAACCCGAACACCGGAGCGAATATTCTCAATGGAAGCCTGTGGTGCTACTATTTTACCAGCGCAAATTTCTGTATGCAAATTGCTGCAGGTTTTGCTGGCAATTTGATTACTCGTGCATCCCGAGCTAATCAATAGAAAAGAAAGCCAGATTCCACCTAGAGCGGTTCTGAAAAATTTTGTCATCGCAATGTCTCATCTCAATTATTCATGAGCCGATCGAGGAATCAGTCGCGGGATTCCGGTGAATTTGAATAAGATATCATACTCACCGCTATACAAATCGCCGCGAAGCCAGCTGATATCTGAACCAGTTTAACGAGAAACTCCAGGCACGATTAATTTTGCACCTTCTAGTTCGTTAATTTTTGGTACAAAAAGCTTTGAATCTATCTTGGCAGCAGTTTTTGGACCAGTAAACGATTTGTTGATAACTGCCGGAGCAATCACTACAGGTTGATCAACCGGAGCTAATACGCCATTCAAAATGGGACCGTAGACGCTGATGCTCGCAATTTTCTCCACTCCCCCGACGTTATTGTCGGTTTGAAAGGTACCTTCGGCCGTAGCGATAGTGTACGTGCCTTTTGCCGTGTTATTTGTTTTCTTATACTTACGCGTAGTTATTTTGGACAATGTAATGGCTGTAATGCACCAATACTTAGAACTAGCAAGTGCAGCCGGACGATTAGCAATGCACGAATCCAGTTTCAGTGTTGGATCCGTAGCGGAAATCAAATCAGTAATGACCAACTCGTTAAGAAATTCCTTGCTTCTGTTGAATTTAAAAAATGCAACAATATCTAGTCCGACGGTCTGCTTTTGGCTGATCAGCGCTCGGTACACCTCGCCATCCTTTAGATCAACTTGCAAGGCTGGAGTGGTCGTTCCTATCCCCTTCCCTTGCAGCATTATCACCCCGTTCTCTTTGGTAATGTAAGAGCCCACTAAGGTGCTAATTGCGGTCGACCACTGTGTCGAGTCGTTAATCGTCAACGATGGTCGTTTTACGAAAGATGCAAGGGCACCGTCCGGATCCAGCACTTCAGCCGCACAAGAAAAAGAACTTGCGCAAATCAACGCAACTGCCAATGCAGCTCGAATTCTAAATCGACAATCATGCATATAATTTCCTATTTGTCCTATAAAAACATTTACCCAAAGGTGGGAGTAATTGGCAATATGATATTAAAGCCATTCGTTACTGATCGCACAATTTTTCTCAAAATTCTTTTTTATCATGCAGTTTGTTGCGGAAGTGATACATATCAACATGTTTTTGTAACGCGCGGTGTGCAAAGAGCGAGAGCGCGGTCCTGTGAGGTGAAGATCGCTATGGTTTGCCCCCTACCGCTGCAATTTGTACTGCCATGGTGTTTTTAGCAACTAAATGCCGACAATGACTCTTTTGAATCGCCCCGAAATTATGGGAGGCCTTTTGGCGTGAGTCAGACCGTCATGGCCTGCTCGGAAAGTTGTCGAAAGTAGTTTGCCTCAGCTTCAGCCGGCGGAATGTAGCCTAGTGGTTCTAGCAGCCGGTGGTGGTTGAACCAAGATACCCATTCCAGCGTTGCCAGTTCAACGGCTTCGCGCGTCTTCCAAGGAGCACGGCGGTGGATCAGTTCTGCCTTGTACAAGCCGTTAATGGTCTCGGCCAGGGCGTTGTCATAGCTGTCGCCCTTGCTTCCCACAGACGGTTCAACGCCAGCTTCAGCAAGGCGCTCACTGTAGCGGATAGAGACGTATTGCGAACCACGGTCGCTATGGTGAATCAACGAGTCATCCCGTTCAGGCTGACGATCATAAAGGGCCTGTTCCAAGGCATCCAGGACGAAGTCGGTACGCATCGAGCTGCTCACGCGCCAGCCCACGATTCGCCGTGCGAACACGTCGATCACGAAGGCCACGTAGACGAAGCCCTGCCAAGTCGAAACATAAGTAAAATCGCTCACCCAGAGTTGGTTCGGCCGTTGTGCCTTGAACTGACGATTGACGCGGTCCAGCGGGCATGGTGCCGCGGCATTGCCGATCGTGGTCCGAACTACTTTTCCCCGCATCACGCCTCGCAGTCCAGCACGGCGCATCAATCGCTCAACCGTGCATCGAGCAACGTCGGTTCCTTCGCGGCGCAATTGCCGCCAGACTTTGTCGGCCCCGTAGACCTGCATATTGGCATTCCAGACGCGCTCAATTTCAGGTGCAAGTGCCTCATCGATCTTGGCACGCCGGCAGCGCAAGTCAGGGTTACGTCGCTGCGCGGCATAACGCCAGTAGCCGGACGGGGCAACCTGCAACACGTTGCAGATCGACTCGACCCCGTAAGCGTGGCGGTTCTGGTCGATAAAACCTCTCACGATTTGAAGCGGCGGTCGAGCTCCGCCTGGGCAAAAAACGCGCTGGCCAGCCGCAAGATCTCGTTGGCCTTGCGCAACTCGCGCACCTCGCGTTCCAGCGCTTTGACCCGCTCCGTTTCGGACGTGGTGACACCCTCTCGTCGGCCAGTGTCCCGCTCGTGCCGGCGGACCCAGCGACGGAGCGTTTCCGCAGTACAGCCAATCTTGGCTGCGATGGATGTGATGGCCGCCCACTGCGACTCGTACTGGCTGCCAGCCTCTTCGACCATGCGCACGGCGCGTTCCATCACTTCAGGAGAGTATTTCGATTTTTTCATGGTGGCTCCATTTTCTCAAATGTTGGAGCCTCCTTCAAACCCGGGGCGATTCATTTATAACTTCGCGTTGAAGAGTGTGCCGCCGATGATCTTTACGGTGCTGGTGACCGCATTCGGTGTTACCGCGTACGCATACTTCCATACGTTCGGTAGCCAAGGCGTTGGGGACCAAGCCACATGGGGGCAATTCGGTGACTACATGGGCGGGACATTGAATCCCCTCATCGGACTTTTTACCGTCTGGGGGCTGCTAGTAGCTTTCAGGCTCCAATCCGCCCAGTTGGCCGTGGCGCGGAAGGACTCCGCTCGACTAGCAAAAGACATGAAGGCTGCCGCAAAACTCAACGCACTTACGGCAGCACTGGACGCGACAAACTGAGGTAACCTGACTTTTTCGGACACTCTGGTTTGGTAAACTTCATCAACTGGAGAAATTTTATGACACGCTCAAAAACATACACCCCGGAGCTTCGGGAAGAAGCCGTGAAACTGGTTCTGACGCAGGGCCTCACGTTGGAAGACGCCTCATTGCGCCTGACGATTCCCAAAGGAACGTTGGCCAACTGGGTTGCGGCGGCGAGGCATGGCACGTCGCCCAAGGTGGCCCCTGGCAGCCGTTCCGTTCCGGAGTGGGTATTCCGGACGAACGTGACCAGTGATTCCGGCATCGTGACCAGTCATTCCGTTTGAACGTGACCACCCATTCCGGGCGAACGTGACCGATTTCGAGCATCTTCCGGAATCAGCGGTCACGATACCGGAATCACTGGTCACGATGCCGGAATGGCGTCGTACAGCGCAGTAATGGTGTTACGCATTTTGCAACCTAACGGGTACGCTCCCAGCTTTTTGACTGGAAACAGCGTGCCCGCACCAAGGATCAATATGCGTAAGATTAAGGACGTACTACGGCTCAAGCTTGATGCCAAACTGTCGCACCAGCAGATCGCCGACGCGCTGGGGCTGTCGAAAGGTGTGGTCACAAAGTACGCGGGCCTGGCAGCTGCGGCGGGCTTGGACTGGCCCACAGTGCAAGGCATGGACGAGGCGGCGCTGGAGCGGCGTCTGCTGGTCGGCTCCCAAAAGGCACGAGACTATGTGCAACCCGACTATGGCCGCTTGCACCAGGAGCTGCGTCGCAAAGGCATGACATTGATGCTGCTGTGGGAGGAGCATCGCGCCGACTACGCGGACTGTCAGACCTACGCGTACTCGCAATACTGCGAAAACTACCGCCGCTTCGCCAAGCAACTCAAGCGGTCGATGCGGCAGGTGCACCGCGCCGGTGAAAAGCTGTTCATCGACTACGCAGGCCCCACCATCGCGCTCACCGACGGCGGACGTGCCCACATCTTCGTCGCTTCGATGGGGGCGTCGAGCTACACCTACGCCTGCGCCACGCCGCGCGAAACGATGGCCGACTGGCTTGAGTCGACGGCACGCGCGCTGAGCTTCTATGGCGGCGTCACGCAGCTCATCGTTCCCGATAACCCGAAGGCGATGATCTCGCACGCCAACCGCTATGAACCGCGCGGCAACGACACCGTGCTCGACTTCGGGCGCCACTACGGCACCTCGATCCTGCCGGCACGCCCTTACCATCCACAGGATAAGGCAAAGGCCGAATCGGCGGTGCAGATCGTCGAGCGCTGGATCATGGCGCGTCTGCGCCACCAGCAGTTCGGCAGCGTGCACGAGGTCAATCAGGCTATGGCGCCGTTGCTCGCGCGGCTCAACGACAAGCCCTTCCAAAAGCTGCCTGGCAGCCGTGCCAGCACCTTCGCCGAGATCGATGCGCCAGCCTTGTGGGCTCTCCCGCTACAGCGTTACGAGATGGCTCGATTCAAGACCGTCAAGGTCCACATCGACTATCACGTGGAGGTCGAGCGCCACCGCTACAGCGTGCCGCAAACCTTGGTCGGTCAAGTACTGGAAGCACGCATCACCACAGCCGTGGTCGAGCTTCTGCATCGTGGCCAGCGGGTCGCCAGCCACGCCCGCAACACCCGCGTCGGCGGCTTTACAACCACGCCCGCGCACATGCCGGCCGCGCACCGCGCGCACATGGAATGGACGCCGCAGCGCCTGATCCACCGGGGCGAGAGCATCGGCCCGGCGACCGCCGAGGAGGTGACGCGGCTGATGGCCGAGAACAGGCATCCAGAGCACGGCTACCGCGCCTGCCTTGGCCTGCTGTCGCTGGCCAAGCGCTATGGCAAGGTGCGCCTCGAAGCGGCTTGCATGCTGGCCCTGCAGATCGGCGCCTGCCAGTACCGCCACGTGAACGACATCCTGAAAAACAACCGCGACCAAAGCGTGCCCGTGGTAGCCGACGAATGGGTCAGCCCAGAACACGTGCACCTGCGCGGCCCCGACTACTACCAATAAACAATATAAACAATATAAATAATAAGGAAGATGGCGATGATGATGCACACCACCCTGGCGCAACTGCGCACCCTGAAACTGGATGGCCTGGCAGCAGGATTGGAAGAACAACTGGCCCAACCCGGCATGACCGCGTTGAGCTTCGAAGAGCGCGTGGCGCTGTTGGTCGACCGCGAGGTCCACGCCCGCAATGACCGCAAGCTGGTGCGACTACTCAAGAACGCGCACCTCAAATATGGACAGGCCGCGATCGAGGACATCGACGCGCGTGCTGGCCGTGGCATCGACCGGCGCGAGGTGATGAGTCTGGCCCTGTGTGACTGGGTCAGCGCCGGCCACAGCGTCCTGGTCACCGGCCCAACCGGCGCCGGCAAGTCGTGGCTGGCCTGCGCATTGGCGCAGTACGCCTGCCGGCGTGGATACTCCGCGATCTATCAGCGTGTACCCCGCTTGCAGGAAGAACTGCGCATCCGGCACGGCAGTGGCGCCTTCGGCAAATGGCTGCTGCAACTGGCCAAGACTGACGTGTTGGTCCTGGACGATTGGGGCATGGGGACCATTGACGGCATGACGCGCTCGGATCTGCTGGAGATCATCGACGACCGCGCAGGCAACAAGGCCACCATCATCACCAGCCAATTGCCGGTCGAACACTGGCATGCCTGGATCGGCGACGCCACCATCGCCGACGCCATCCTGGACCGCGTCATGCAGCGCAACCACCGCTTCACGCTGACCGGTGATTCCCTACGCGCCCAACGGCCAAAAGCGGCTAAAAAGGAGAAAAATATCGACCCATCGTGACCGCAGGGATTAGAATTTGACCGCGTAACGCCATCTCATGCGCAGCGGTCACGTTCCCCGGAATGACCGGTCACGTTCGCCGGAATACGCACCGGAGCTCGAGGCCGAGGTCACCAAGCTGCGCAAGGAGCTCGCAGAGGCGCGTATGGAGCGCGATATCGTAAAAAAGGCGGCAGCGTACTTTGCGCGGGAGTCGCTGCCAAGTACGCGGTCATGAAACAACTACGACTCGAGTATCCCGTCACCGTTCTGTGCCGCGTCTTTGAGGTTTCGCGCAGCGGCTTCTATGCATGGACGCAGGGCAAGTTGTCGCAGCGGGCGCAGGATGATGCGCGCCTGAAGGTCGCCATCGAGGCCGTCCATGCGCAAAGCCGCCAGACCTACGGGCCGCTGCGCATGCAGCCGGAACTGGAAGCGCAGGGCTTTCCAGCAGGCCGGGACCGCATTGTGCGACTGCGCCGCGAGCTCGCCTTGCGCTGCAAGCAGAAGCGCAAATTCAAGGCCACCACCAATTCAAACCATGACCTTGCCCGTGGCCGAGAATTTGCTGAACCAGACCTTCGCGCCAACCCGGCCGAATGAAGCCTGGGTGACTGATATTACGTATGTCGCCACCGGCGAGGGCTGGCTCTACCTGGCCGGTATCAAGGACGTCTTCACCTGCGAGCTGGTGGGCTACGCGATGGACGAACGCATGACGCAAACGCTGACGGCAACGGCGCTCTGGAAGGCCGTGCGCAACAAGCGCCCCGCGCCTGGGCTGATCCACCACTCCGACCGTGGCACCCAGTACTGCGCTCACGACTATCAAAAACTGGTGAAGCAATTCGGCATGCAGTCCTCCATGTCGCGCAGGGGGAATTGCTACGACAATGCGCCGATGGAAAGCTTCTGGGGCAGCCTGAAAAACGAGCTGGTACATCACCAGCGCTACGCGACAAGGGCCGACGCTAAAGCGGCCATTCAGGAATATATCGAAAGCTTCTATAACCGCCAGCGGCGCCACTCGGGCCTCGGCAATGTTCCGCCAGCGCTGTTTGCCGAAAAATTCAGCAAACAGCGACAGGCGGCCTGAAACAAGAGTGTCCGCTATTGACAGTACACCTCAGACCTCCAAAAAGTCTTTACTAGACTTTCGACAGAACAACCTAACCTCTAGACCCACATCACAATATCGATGTTGGGGCTGTATTCCGCGCCAAGACAGTCATCTATCCTTGTCGCGTTCAACGGATGCAGAAGCTCAGGCGGGAACCGCCGTCCATGCGGATTCTGAATCAAGGCCTTAGGCGGAAACTCGTAGTGATGGTAACCGAACGGCAGCTCATTATCGATCAGTGGCTGATCCCTCATCAATGCATGAAGCTGAATTTGGTACCGGCACAGGAGGATCGCATCGACCATCGGAAATCTTACTGCCTCTCCGTTAGGATCCTTGTGAAACGAATTTTCTGTCAGCAGTCCAGACATCGGGTTTAGGAGCGCCGCGAGTACTTCTTGGACATGATCGTCCCAGACAACTGTCAGGATCCGAACGGCATCGGGACGAAGCTCCTCATATGCAGTGAATTTCTCGTTTGCGGAAATTAGAAAGTCTTTTACTGGGTTATCCCGCGGTAGCATCGGTGCCTCGACGGGTTGAACAACGCCCTCTGGCAATCGAGCCGTGAGTTGCCAATTTGCGACCGCTCGACGCCGACCGTGGGCTACCAAGCTAGGGGCCTTGTAACTGTTCAGCCCCTATGAAGGACTATCAAAAATCAGCAAATTTTGCTTAAAAAATGTGCAAAAACGCCTTTATTCGCTTAATTTTTCAGCAAAATTTCAGGCCTTTTCCCTACCTGTCATAGAGGCTGAACAGTTACGGGGCCTTTACCTCAACTGCATACCATAAGCCTTCCGCACACGCTTCGAACTCCGGATTCTTCCCTTTTTTTAGCCGTGGCTCATGGGTAAAAAGGGGAGAGCCAAATTCGTCTGCATCGGCCGATTGAACTGCTCCGCACGTTGCATATATTTCTGAAGCTATTTGGACCAGACTTTCGTACTGTGACTCACCTATGCCTTTTACACTTGCAATTCGAGAAATCATCTCCGCTGCATACCCAGGTACGGCAAAATCTATGCATGCCAACGCTTCACAGAGACCTTCCGTGTATGGCAAAGCCACGCCTTTTGTTGCGGCAGCGGCGAACATCTGAAGCATGTGCTGATCCGAAGGAACGGCACGCGCGAACACCTCAAGTATTTCCGTCTTCTTCAACACGATCTCCATTTCGGTTGCTTGCGTCTTATACCAGGCGTAAGCATGACAATCCATGCCCGCCGATACGGATTTCACTGCTCTAGTAATGATTACGAATTGGTTGTCTCGACTTTGGCTGGCTACGCCGCCACCGAGATCAAAGTAGCGCTCGATGGTTTTGACTCATCTTCCATGCTCATGGAAAGCGCTGTCCAACGCAAATAGCGCAAGAAAATCCAGCGAGTTTCTGCCCTTGCATGCTTCAACGAGAAGACTAACCATCCCATCCCGAAGATCCAAGCCACAGAAATTCCGATCAAAATTGAAAGCCTTTCGAAGCTCACGATGGCGAGTGTGATCATTGACCCGACTTTCGCATTCACGAGATAGACCACTATGCCTAGCAACAGAAGGGCGATTGGGTGCCGAAAGTACGCGACACCTGTTGTCGGCAAGTCCTTTTCAACGAGTTCAATAAACGAAATACATGATTCTATCTGGGCTTTTGTCGGCTTTTCAGTTGCAAAGATTTTGTCCTGGAACCACTTGAGACGCAGCAAGGAAGAATGAAGGTAACTCGGCTGAGAAGTACCGCTCCCAGTGATACCGACCGAACGATAGTCTTCTGGAAGCCCCATCCTTAAGCATTTATTGACGATTGGGCGGACACAGACGTACATCACCACCCCCTGTATAAATGGGTTTAGCCATGCGAATCTCCAGTCAAGATAAAGTAGCGTAAAGAGGATGAAGGGCGGCACTACGGTGGTGATCCAAAGTAGGTAGTTGTACCAGTGCAGAACAGGTGGGACAAAAGCCACTTTCAAAGTGCGAAAACCCACGCAATTCTGGTATGCATGGTAGAGCCGGCCATGCAATCGAACAGCATCGAGGGCATGGTATCCGGGGGATCCAACTGGATTTTCATCATGGGTATTTTCGTTCATTGTCGTGCCTTATAAAGGATTGCAACCATGGGGAAAAATTTCCACGCGCGCCTGGTCACCTCTGGCAGCCGGCGTCGCTGGATGCTAGCTCGTCAAATCATTTCCAATCGCAACGTGAGCTTAGTATCTCCGCTCGGAACTACAAGATTTTTCAGAATGCTTCGCGACATGGGGGCGACTGCGATGACTGAATGCGACGAAGACGGTGCTGGGATCCAGCACCGTCTTCGTCACGTGTCCTCTACATGATCACGCGGCCTCGGTCCCCGAAGCCGGCGGGCCTCACATCAATTGAGGCGAGCTGACTTAGAAGCGCCTTCCTGCACTTGAAACTGGTGGTCGATGATTGAATCCACGCACCCCGCTCCCTTTCCAGCCAGCTCGCCGCAAAAGCGTCTCCAGCGGAAAATCCGGCGTCATATGAGCGCACCCAACTCTCTGCGCGTTCCGTCGGCAACACTGCCACGTTTATGGCCAGCTCTGAAAATCCTGCGTCAGCGACATACGCTTTTGCAGGAAGCCCGCCTGGCAGTTCGAAATCGAAGACAATCCCGCGGACCGTGCTTTGGTCGCGCTGTTCAGTCCAGCCGGGCCAGCGATTGTCATGCGCCCGCAAACTAAACAGGCGCCGACGCAGTCCTTCATTAACGGCGCAAGTAATCAAATTGCGCCACGCTCTATCCCGCGAACTCTTATATTCGATCTCGTAGGCCCGTTTGCATGTCGTGATGAGCAGAACAGGAAGATCCAGCAGTTCAAAACTAAATTCAATGTCCGCCTGATGACCCAGCGCTAATAATTTGGCATCGAACTTTTCGTCATCGAGTAGTACAAAGTCCGGATCAGCCTCAAATTTAGGCAATGCGGCCAACAATGCTGCGTGGGTGCCGAAACCAAGTGACGCGGCTAATGCTTCACTCAGATGGGCAGAACCTACAGTGGGAAATTCATCGCGCAGTGCATTTTTGACAGACGCGACAGACGCTTTGACGAAGGGAAGGGACGACATAACGAAACTCCAATCAATAAATGGCCGGTGTCCACCGATTACACACCGACCTTCGATTGAAGGATCGATTAGATTTTTTGCTACGTCTGCTTTGACCCGGCGGCAGGTCAGGCCCAGACGGCCCGTATGTGGAGAATAGCTCAACCGCATTTCCTTTTCAAGCCACCTTTCGGCAGCGTTATGCGCGGCGGGTGACGGCTCGACATGGCGGCTACGCGGTCCAGCAGTATCCTTGCATGGATCAAGCAGTTGATGATTTCCAGTTCGGTATATGGCGCTATCTCCCGGTACTTGTCGGCAATCTTCCGCTCGTGGGGCGTGTAAGCCACCCGGTATTTCCTGGCGGAGTGCGCCGAAGCCATGTAGCGCGCGACGACCGACATGTTCGTTAGGAAGCGTCGTGCCGAGAGGAAGTAGAGGTGGTACGCGTCGCGGTAGCGGGATATGTCTGTACCCGGTACTGATTACCGGATTCAAGTCGTGTCCCAACCCTTCGAACCAAGGCTCCAGGGGATCGCGCTTGATCCTCGCTATCTCATTGCGGACGTTCGGCCGTTTTCCGAGCGGGCGGTGCCCCAAGGGGAAATTCATGCGGTGCGGCTCCGGCTGTGAATGTTGGCTGAGTCCGGCCTTGCAATTAATAGGGCCGTGCTTATAGTTTCCTGTAGTACATTGTAAGACAACCAGTATGAAAACAGCTACCGTAAGCGCGCGCCTGCCCGACGACTTCGGGGCCACCGTCTCCGCGCTCTCGAAGGTCCCCGGACAGTCGCTCTCCTCGATTACCGAAGATGCGCTGAGAGAGTACACCGGATGGCGGGTCCCGCAGATCGACGATCTCCAGCTAGCCATTGCCGCTGCGGACCGTGGCGAATTCGCGACCGACGACGAAGTAGATGCGGTATTCGCGCGATATGGAGCATTGAATCGAACTCAAGTGGTCGCGCCTCTCGATCCAGGGCTGGCACACCGCGCAGCAGCGCTAAAGAATCAGATTGGGAATGCTGGAGTCTTGCCGCGCGCGGCGGGTATCATTGGATGCCGCGACTACCGCACGCGACTTTCGCATCTAACCAGGACTGAAAAATGATCGACCAAATCTACGAAGCCGTGGAACGGAAATACTTCGAATCCGGAGATTTCAACGGCATGCCGATCTACGCGTTAAAAGGTTTTTTCGACGTGGATACGCCCGAGTTCCGCTCCGTCCTGCGCAAGGGGATAGAGAACGAGGTCCTGACCGCCAACTTCCACGGCAACACCCACATCAAGCCCTTTTCCAAAATGCCGACGGCGAAGGTGCTTGAAGTCTTCGATTCCGCCGAGTACCCGTCCCATACTTGCCTTTACCCGCATCCCAGCAAGCTGGCAAGTTCACCTCGCCTCTCCGGCTACGCGCAGGCCCCATACGAGCTGGAGCTGGCCAAGGGCGGGGGGCAGCTCGACTACAGGACGTTCGACCTGTCGGTCCTGGAACACTACCGGAACGATCCGCGTTACTCGTACAGCACGGACTTTATCCACGGCCAGATCTGCATCGAAGATGCATACTACGAATCCGGAAAGATGGCCGAACACGACCAGATACTTCTCGAAACCTTCGGCTTCGCGTACGACGACGACCTGAACCGGTACGTGGCGGTCTTCCTGCGTTACCTCTCGAAACTCAGCCCGGAACACCAGCGGGTATGGCATGCCAAGGAGGTCTCCGGGAACATCAAGCTCCACCCCGATTACTATGCGTCTTCCATCGAGGGTTCTTGGGGAACGCGGATCTCGATCTTCGAAGCGTTCGTGATGGAATTGCAAACGATAAATGAGATGTGCGCGCTCATGAAACGCCCCCCGCTGTTCCGGAATTCGTTCAGCGAGGACCGCCCCAAGGAGTTCGGATTTCTCCTCCGACCGACGGTCGCGGAATTCAACGACTTCATCCTGCTCCTGGACAAAATGATGTCCGACAACATTGACAAGGCCTTCTTCGGCAACGACGTGGAAATCGAAACCGACGAGGTACGCGCCGATGGCAAGATCGTGGTCAAGCCCAAGGGAACGGTGCAGATACTGGAAGCGTGGTTCGCCAAGCTGTTCCGAGCAGCCGACGAAGGCCCCATGAAAGCCATGATCGCCAGCTTCAAGAAAGTCCGGAAGCTCCGCCAAGCGCCGGCGCACAAGGTGAATGCCGACGCGTTCGACCAGGAAATATTCCGGAAGCAGCGGGACATCGTGATCGAGGCGTACGACTCCGTCCGAACCATCCGCCAAGCGTTCGCCAACCATCCTGCGGTCAAGAAGAATCCGCCCGAGATAGACGAACAGCTTTTCAACGGGGAGATTTGGGATATCTAGGTGCTATGAACGGGACCTTTGTTTTCAATAGTACCAGCCCTTATACATCTAACTGGCCACGGTAGCTCTACTCTTCGTATGGTGGACTGCCGGCGGCGCGCCGCGCGCAATCGCCGCATTGGCCTGCACCTGGTGATGATGCGCACCAGCTGGTGGCTGGCGCCTGGCCGGCGCCCAGGTCAACCTGCAGGTGCTCACCGGCGTGGATCCAGCACCAGATGGTGCACAAAAACGAGCTGCTGTTGGGCGCCAGGTCATTGGCAAGCAGCTCGGGGCATCAACGTTTGATGTCTTTTCCAACAACACGGCTCAGGCGTGGTTAGTGGCGCGGATTGTCTTTGCTCCGCATACTTGAACTAATGCAAAAAAAGTTCCCCATGAATAACTTTTGTTCAACTTATGCGAAAAAATCCCGACTTATGCGAGAAAAATCCCGACTTCTGTGACAGTCAACGGCGCAGGCGCGCTGTCAAAACAAGGTATCACGCAAACTTCGAAAAATCCGGCTTGCGCTTTTCAAAGAACGCGGTGAACGCTTCCTTCGCTTCGGGCGCGAGCAGCATGGCGCCGAACAAGGCGTTTTCGGCGCCCATGGTCTCGGTGATGGCCGCATTGCGCGAGCGCTTCATCAGCGACTTGGTCGCGCGGATCGAGGCGGCCGGCAGCGCCACCAGCTTGGCGGCCTGGCGCGCCGCGTACGGACGCAGTTCTTCCAATGGCAGCACTTTCGACACCAGGCCCATGTCGTAGGCTTCCTGCGCCAGGAACGCTTCGCCGAGCAGCAGCTTTTCGGCCGCGCGCGGAAAACCGGCCAGCTGCGGCAGCAGCAGGCTCGATGCGAATTCCGGGCACAGTCCGAGCTGCGAGAACGGCATCGAGAACTTGGCGTTGTCGGCAGCGTAGACCAGGTCGCAGTGCATCAGCAAGGTGGTGCCGATGCCGACCGCCGCACCCGACACCGCCGCCACCACCGGCTTGGTGCTGCCGGAGAGCGCGCGCATGAACTGGAACACCGGGCGCATGTCGGCCGGCACGCCGTCGACCGGGGCCGAATTTTTCATGAAGTCGTCCAGGTCGTTCCCGGCCGTGAAAATCTCGGGCTTGCCCACGATGAGGATCGCGCGCACCGCGTCGTCGGTTTCGGCGTCGACCAGGGCGTCGGCCATGGCCTGGTACATCACGCCGGTGATCGCGTTCTTGCGCTCGACGCGGTTGAATTCGATCGTCAGGATGCCCTCGGCCTTGCTCGTCAAAATATCCATGCATTCTCCAAAAAGTGAAAAGGGCGCCGGGGATAATCCACAGCGCCCTCGATAACGATAGTTTAACCGACGCTTACACGCGTTCGAAAATGCCTGCCGCGCCCATGCCGGTACCGACGCACATGGTGACCATGCCGTACTTCAGGTTATTGCGGCGCAGTGCGTGCACCACGGTCGCGGCGCGGATCGCACCGGTCGCGCCCAGCGGGTGGCCCAGCGCAATCGCGCCGCCCATCGGGTTGACCTTGGCCGGATCGAGGCCCAGGTCGCCGATGACCGCCAGCGCCTGCGCGGCGAAGGCTTCGTTCAGTTCGATCCAGTCCAGTTGATCCTGGGTGATGCCGGCGGCGGCGCAGGCGGCGGGAATGGCCACCTTCGGGCCGATGCCCATGATTTCAGGCGGCACGCCGCGCACCGCGAACGAGGAGAACTTGGCCAGCGGGGTCAGGTTATGCTCGCGCAGGATTTTTTCGCTGACGATCAGCAGCGCACCGGCGCCGTCCGACATCTGCGAGCTGTTGGCGGCGGTGACGGAACCCTTGGCCGCGAACACCGGCTTGAGTTTGCCGAGCGATTCGATGGTCGAATCGGCGCGCGCGCCTTCGTCGGTATCGACCGTGCGGGTCTTGATGTCGACCTGGCCGGTGGCCAGGTTCGGGGTGCGCGTGATGATCTCGACCGGGGTGGTCTCGTCCTTGAAGAAGCCGGCCTGCTGCGCGGCGATGGCGCGGCGGTGCGACTCGACCGAGAACGCGTCCTGCTGTTCGCGCGTCACTTTCCACTGCTTGGCCACGTTTTCCGCGGTCAGGCCCATGCCGTAGGCCATGCCGACGTTTTCGTCGGTGAACATATTCATGTTCATCGATGGGTGGTGGCCCATCATCGGCACCATCGACATCGATTCGACGCCGCCGGCGATCATCACATCGGCTTCGCCGACGCGGATGCGGTCGGCCGCCATGGCGATCGCGGTGATGCCCGAGGCGCAGTAACGGTTGACGGTCACGCCGCCGACGGTTTTAGGCAGGCCGGCCAGCAGCACCGACATACGGGCGATGTTGAAGCCTTGTTCGGCTTCCGGGAACGAGCAGCCGATGATGGCGTCGTTGATCAGCGCCGGATCGAGGCCGGGTGCCTGCGCCATGGCGTTTTGCAGCACGCGCACCAGCAGGTCGTCCGGACGCATGGACTTGAACATGCCGCGCGGCGCCTTGCCGATCGGGGTGCGGGTTGCGGAGACGATGTAGGCGTCTTGAAGTTGTTTGCTCATAGTGTTCTCTCAAAAATTCTGTGGTTCGAAATGGGGATGCACTGATCACCGGGGGCCTCGAAAAACCGTAGCGAGCGGTGCAAGTTTCGTCCGAGAAGCGCAGCCGTACGAAGGTACGGTGAGCATCGCAGGGCGAAAATTGCGCCGCGCAGTAGGTTTTTGAGGTTCCCTATCGTTTTTCGGACAAATACCAGTCAACCTGTACCTGCGCCGCCAGGGTGCCGTGTTCGTCGAACACGTCGACTTCCACCGGAAACGCCACCTTGCCTTCCGCTGTCAAAGTGGCCTTGAGCGCCGCCACATCGCCCGGAACGCGGCCGCTGGCGCGCGTCGCGCCCTTGGCCACTTTCTGGTACTGGATGCGCGACTCCTTGGCCACCGGCCGCAGACCGAGAATCAGGTCGGCGAACGCGCCCGCCATGGCCGCGCCGGAGGCCGTTTCGGCCAGCGTAAACAGGGCCCCGGCGTGCTGCGTGCCGAGGTGGTTGTTCAGTTTCGGGTCGGCCGGCATCGACACCTCGGAGGTGCCGTTGCCGATCGCATCGATCCGGATTCCCAGCAGCTGCACAAACGGCAGCGTGTCCATCATTTGCTGCTTGATACGGTCATACACCATGCTCGGCCTCACTCGCAGTAAACATCGGAACGCCAGGTTAAGGATCGACATTGGCCGATCAGTTGCGGACCGGTTTACCGGTCTGCATCATGCCCATGATCCGTTCCTGGGATTTCGGATGGTTCAGCAGTTCGAGGAATGCCTTGCGCTCCATGTCGAGGAACCACTGCTCGCTCAACTGGCTGCCCTGGTCGATGTCGCCACCGCTCACGATCTCGGCGATCATGTCGCCCAGCTTGTAGTCGTGCGCGGAGATGAAGCCGCCGTCGCGCATGTTGACCAGCTGCGCGCGGATGGTCGCCCAGCCGTAGCGGCCGGTCGCGGTGATCGTCTTCTTCATCGGAGGACGGTAGCCGGCGTCGAACATGGCGCGCGCTTCGACTTTCGCCACGTGCAGCAGTTCGTACGGGTTGAAGACGATGACGTCGTCTTCTTTCAGATAGCCCATCGCTTTGGCTTCCAGCGCCGATTTCGACACGTTGGCCGTTGCCGCGTTGGTGAAGCCGGTTTTCAGGAAGTGCAGGACGTCCGAACCCTTGGCTTCGCCGGAAGCGCGCGCAGCCGCTTCTTTCAGGCCGCCGCCGGCGGGAATCAGGCCCACGCCGACTTCAACGAGGCCGATGTACGATTCGATCGAAGCGACGCGCTTGGACGCGTGCAGCGCCATTTCGCAGCCGCCGCCCAGTGCCAGGCCCGCCACCGCGGCGACCACCGGAATGCTCGAATATTTCATCGCCATGAAGGTATCCTGCAGCAGCGCGATACCCGGCTCCATGGCCTTGGCCCCGCCTTGCATGAACAGCGGCAGTGCGGCTTGCAGGTCGGCGCCGGCCGAGAAGGCACCGCCTTCGGCTGCGTCGGTATTCCAGATGACCAGGCCCTTGAAGTTTTTCTCAGCCTCGGCTTGCGCCATTTTCAGGCCGTTGATCACGCCTTCGCCGATGACGTGCATCTTGGTCTTGAGCGAGATGATCAGCACGTCGTCGTTCTGGTGCCAGATGCGCACCGAGTCGTCTTCGTGGAAGGTCACGCCGGCGGTCTTGCCGTCGACAGCGCCGGCGCCCAGCACCGGTGCGCGGAACGGCTGGCGCTCGTACACGGCCAGCGTGGAACGCGGCACGTAAGCGTTTTTCGATGCGGAGAACGAACCTTCAGGCGTGTGCACGCCCTTCTCGGCGACCTGGCCTTCGAACACCCATGCCGGCAGCGGAGCCGAGCACAGTGCGGTGCCGGCGTCGATGTCTTCCTTGACCCAGTTGGCGATCTGGGTCCAGCCCGATGCCTGCCAGGTTTCGAAAGGACCGACGTTCCAGCCGAAGCCCCAGCGCATCGCGAAGTCGACGTCGCGCGCGTTATCGGCGATCGAACCGAGATGCACGGCGATGTAGTGGAAGGCGTCGCGGAAGATCGCCCACAGGAACTGGCCTTGCGGGTTGGTCGACTCGCGCAGCGCTTTCATCTTCTTGACCGGATCCTTTTCTTTCAGGATGCGGGCGACGATGTCGGCAGCCTTGCCGCCGCCGGCGACGTAGGCACCGGTGGCGAAGTCGAAGCGCAAGATCTCCTTGCCGACTTTTTTGTAGAAACCGGCGCCGGCTTTCTGGCCGAGCGCACCGGCGGCGACCAGCTTGGCCAGCACCTCCGGGGTTTTGTAGACGGAGAAGAACGGATCGTCGGCCAGGTTGTCCTGCATGGTCTTGATCACATGGCCCATCGTGTCCAGCCCGACCACGTCGGCGGTACGGAAGGTGCCCGACTTGGCGCGACCGAGCTTGGCGCCGGTCAGGTCGTCGACCACGTCCACGGTCAGGCCGAATTTTTCGGCTTCGTGGATGATCGCCAGCATGCCGAAGATACCGACGCGGTTGGCGATGAAGTTAGGGGTGTCCTTGGCGCGCACGACGCCCTTGCCCAGGGTGGTGGTCAGGAAGCCTTCGAGCTGGTCGACGATTTCGGGCCTGGTCGACTCGGTCGGGATGATTTCGACCAGGTGCATGTAGCGCGGCGGGTTGAAGAAGTGCACGCCGCAGAAGCGCGCTTTCAGTTCGGCGTCGAAGCCGTCGGACAGGGTGGTGATCGACAGGCCCGACGTGTTCGAAGCGAAGATCGCGTTCGGCGCGATGTGCGGTGCGACCTTCTTGTACAGGTCGTGCTTCCAGTCCATGCGCTCGGCGATGGCTTCGATAATCAGGTCGCAGCCGGCCAGCAGTTCGAGGTTGTCTTCGTAGTTGGCGATTTCGATCAGCGCAGCGTCGTCCTTGTTGCCGAGTGGCGCAGGGCTGAGTTTTTTCAGGTTGTCGATGGCGCGCTGGACGATGCCGTTCTTGTTGCCGTCTTTGGCCGGCAGGTCGAACAGGACGACCGGTACCTTGGCGTTGACGCAGTGGGCGGCGATCTGCGCACCCATCACGCCGGCGCCGAGCACGGCGACTTTTTTAACGATGAAATTGGTCATGGCTTTCCTTTGTTTTTCAATGTACTGACTGCGCATCCCGCTGCCACTAGCGTCGTCCCCGCACCAAGGTGGCACTCGGCGGGGACGACGGGAGAGCGGGGAGCACTTGGCGTATTAGAACAAGTCGGCGTCGAGCGCCATCAGGTTGGCCGAGCCGGAACGCGCCTGGCGGATCAGCATTGCGGTTTCCGGCTGCAGGCGCGCGAAGTAGAAACGCGCGGTCGCCAGCTTGGCTTTGTAGAAGTTGTCGCCCGAGTCTTCCTTGGCCAGCGCGATCTTCGCCATCTGCGCGAAGAAGTAGCTGTAGATCAGGTGACCGACAACGCGCAGGTAAGGAACCGCCGCCGCGCCCACTTCATCCGGATTCTGGAAGGCCTTCATGCCGATTTCCATGGTCAGCTTGGTGACCTTGTCGCCCAGGTCGCCCAGCGGCGTGACGAATTCCGACAGCGCTTCGTCGGTGCCGTTTTCTTCGACGAAGTTCTTGATCTTCTCGCCGAACTTGCGCAGCTTGGCGCCGTTGTCCATCAGGACCTTGCGGCCCAGCAGGTCGAGCGACTGGATCGTGTTGGTGCCTTCGTAAATCAGGTTGATGCGGGCGTCGCGCACGTACTGCTCCATGCCCCACTCGGAGATGTAGCCGTGGCCGCCGTAGACCTGCATCGCTTCCGAGGTCGCGATCCAGCCGTTGTCGGTGATGAAGGCCTTGATGATTGGGGTGAGCAGCGCGACTTCGTCGGCCGCTTCTTTGCGCACTTCTTCGTCAGGGTGATGCAGTTCGCGGTCGATCTGCAGCGCGGCGTAGGACGTGAATGCGCGCGCGCCTTCGGCGTAGGCCTTGGCGGTGAGCAGCATGCGGCGCACGTCGGCGTGCACGATGATCGGGTCGGCTTGCTTTTCAGGGGCTTTGACGCCCGACAGGCTGCGCATCTGGATGCGGTCCTTCGCATACACCAGCGCGTTCTGGTACGCCACTTCGGTCAGGCCGAGCGACTGCATGCCCACGCCCAGGCGGGCCGCGTTCATGAACACGAACATGGCGTTGAGGCCCTTGTTCGGCTGGCCGATGATCCAGCCCTTGGCGCCGTCCAGGTTCATCTGGCAGGTCGAGTTACCGTGGATGCCCATCTTTTCTTCGATCGCGCCGCAGAAAATCGGATTGCGCTCGCCCAGAGTGCCGTCCGCGTTCGGCAGGAACTTCGGTACCAGGAACAGCGAGATGCCTTTCGAGCCTTCCGGTGCGTCCGGCACGCGGGCCAGCACCAGGTGCAGGATGTTTTCGGCGACGTCATGTTCGCCGGCCGAGATGAAGATCTTCGAGCCGGTGATCAGCCACGAACCGTCGTCCTGCGGCAGCGCCTTGGAGCGCAGCATGCCCAGGTCGGTGCCGCAGTGCGATTCGGTCAGGCACATGGTGCCGGTCCATTCGCCCGAGACCAGTTTCGGCAGATAGGTTTTTTTCTGTTCTTCGGTGCCGTGCTCCAGCAGGCACTCGTAGGCGCCGTGCGACAGGCCCGGGTACATCGACCAGGCCTGGTTGGAGGAGTTGAGCATTTCGTAGAACGAGTTGTTCAGCACGACCGGCAAGCCCTGGCCGCCGTATTCCGGGTCGCACGCGAGCGCGGCCCAGCCGCCTTCGACGTACTGCTTGTAGGCTTCCTTGAAGCCTTTTGGCGTGGTCACCGACTTGGTCGCCGCATCATAGTGGCAGCCTTCGCGGTCGCCCGAGTGGTTCAGCGGGAACAGCACGTCCTGCGTGAACTTGGCACCCTCTTCCAGCACCTGATTGATGATGTCGGCGTCGACATCTTCGAATTTCGGCAACTGCTTCAATTCGTCGGATACATTGAGGAACTCGTGCAGCACGAACTGCATATCCCGAATTGGCGCGACGTATTGACCCATGATTTTCTCCTGACGAACGTATGGTTGATGACCAGGCCAGCGACTGCTGGACCCGGCAAGGTGATGACTCGGTACTTGATTCGATTACTGCGATTTGATTCGGTTATGACGCTTGATTCGGTTGATTCCTGGACGGATTCTGGTAATTCATGATCAGGCGCTCGAAGCCGCTGCGCGCGCGATCGACGCTGCCCGGACGACGCAGGAAACGCGCATCGTGGTGCAGCGCCAGAATCAGGCCGTACATCTCGTAGACCATCTGGTTGGCATCGGTATCAGGCTTGAGGTCGCCGCATTCGATGGTCTGCTCCACACATCTTAGCAGTGCTCCCTGCCACGCACGCACCATCGACACCAGTTCTTCGCGAATCGGGCCGGGACGGTCGTCGTATTCGACCGCGCCGCTGATATAGATGCAGCCGGAAGCGATTTCGACGCTGACGCGCTTGATCCAGCGGGCATTCATGGCCTTGAGGCGCGAAATGCCGCGCGGCTCCTTGACGCTCGGGAAAAACACTTCCTGCTCGAACCGGTGGTGATACAGCTTGAGCACTTCCATCTGCAAGTCTTCACGCGAACCGAAGTGCGCGAACACGCCGGACTTGCTCATGTTCATTTTGTCCGCGAGCAAACCGATCGTCAGCCCTTCGAGACCGTCGCGGCTGGCGAGGTCGAGCGCGACGTCGAGGATGGCGGCCCGCGTGAGCTCGCCCTTGCGCATGAATTTGACTGAAGTGTTAATAGATGGTCCCGTTGGTAGTTAAAAATGCGACCCGCTGAATATAAATCCGAACGCTCGTACTATTATCCACTACAAAGCAAATGTCAAACGGGAACTTAGAGGTGGGGGTCTATTGCTGCGATGCAGCAAAACTGCGAATTTTCCAGGCGCTTGGTGCGCGTTGCCGACCGTCAATGCAGGCAGGCGACATGCCGTTTTTTGCGCGACCGTGCACTTCATGCAGCTTGGCGGCAAAAATCTGGTGGAACCGGACGGACCCAAGCCAGCGGGATTGTCCTAACCAGCGGCGCAGTCGACCTGCCTCCGCGCCTACGTTCAAAGCACAGCTTCGCCAGACAGCGATAGCTCGTCATTGTGATGGTTTTTCGCCATTGGATTAGGGGTAATATTGCACACAAAGCAATATTCGCAGGGCTTGCCAAAATGTCACCAACGACGCTTCAAGCCGACGGACCGAGTCGGTTTTTTGTTGGCAATGTTGCGATGGACAAGGACATCACGCCGCCGCACCGTGCGCGTCGCCCCTAAGGCGCATGGTGAGCAAACAGGGTAAATGAAGTTACTTTATCAAGGATAAACTATGTCATTGACAGAAACTACGCTCACTTCCCCCGGCCCCGACCAGGTTATTTTCTACGAGGGCCGGAATTTTGACGGCAAGGCTTATCTGTCCACGCTTGGTGCACAAGTAGATATTTATCGCAGCTACCGCCCCCTCAATGACAAATTGAATTCAGTGAAAGTCGGCTCCGCATGCAAAGTCGTGGCGTTCTATCGTGCGAATTTCGGGAGCCCATCGAAAGAGCTGACTGCCGACACGGGCAATATCGATATCGACGGCATGAGCGCCTTTATCGTGCTCAATAAAGTCGGACAGCACGCCCTGTTATTCGAGTTCCGCGACGGCACCGGCCAGGGCCGTAGCATGACGCTTCAAAGCGCAGGCTTCGGCTCGGTCATCCAACCGAACCCCGAACCGGAGGAGGGAGCCGATCCGAACATCCCGCGCGCATTCGCCACGATGAAAGAGAGCGATATCGACACCAAGCCCATCGTCACCGCAATCTTCGTCAGGAAACCGAACGGCGAATATGAATCCCCGAACGGCTCGCTTCACTTCTATTGGAAGGATGGCGCGCCTCATGCAAGGAACATCCCTGAATACGAGTCGGCCAGCCTGAGCTATACGCAGAACGGAAACGTCTTCTCGTTTACCTGGAAATAGCACACACCCGGTGACGGCCGCGAGGCTGCGCTCCGGGGATGGCGGGACCGCATGCGGTCCCGCTTGCACGGGACGCCGCCGGCGGCGACAAGGCTGGCTACTCCCCCGCCTTGCTGATCGCGCGCCGGTCGCGCTTGGTCGGCCGGCCCTTGATGGTGGTCCCCGGCTCGCGGTACAGCTTGCGTGCCTCGGCATCGTTCTCGCGCTTGCTCACGCTCTCTTGCGTCTCTTCGTACAAGGTGCGCGCGACCGGCGCACCGCCGCGCACGTCCGAAATGCGCAGGACCCGCACTTCCCACGTCTCGGCGCCATTGTCGATGGCGAGCTTGTCCTCCAGCTTGACCGTGCGCGCCGGCTTGATGCGCTCGCCGTCTAGGCGCACCTTGCCCGTATCGACCGCGTCCGTCGCCAGCGAACGCGTCTTGAAGAAACGCGCCGCCCATAACCATTTATCTATTCGTACATTGTCCATCAGGCATATCCTATAGCGAAAATCCGCATCGCCATTTTATAGAAGAAATACGCCACCTCGTAACCGCTGCGCCGTACCCATCCCACGTGTTCAAAATCTTCCCGGCAAATCATGACGCCGTCCGCAATCCCGCGCCGGATGTGTTCGCGCATCGAGCGGGCGAATTCATGGTCTTTGACGACCACATTGGCTTCCTGGTTCAAGAACAAGGACAAGCCATCGCAATTGCTCGACCCGACCGTCGACCAGTCGTCGTCCACCACCGCTACCTTGGCGTGCAGCTGGGTCTTGCGGTATTCGTAGACTTCGACCCCGCTGTCGAGCAGTTTCGGATAAAACGAGCGCGCCACCATGTCTTGCAGCTTGATTTCGCCCACGCCGATCAGCAACTTCACCTCGACCCCGCGCTCGGCCGCGATGGCCAGCGCCTTGCGGAATTTATGTCCGGGGGCAAAGTAGGGATTGACCAGCAGCACGCTTTTCTTGGCGTGGCCGATGGCATGCAGGTAAGCGCGCTGGATGGTGTGGCGGTTGCGCAAGCTGTCGCGCACCACGAAGGCGGCCTGCATCGGCTTGTCGCCTTCGAGCGACTGGTCCTTGCGCATTTCGCGGAACAGGCCGATCCGCTTCATCAGGCCCAGATGGCCCACGCGCGCCCATTGGGTCTGCATTTCGTGGTGGATGGCGGCCACCAGCGGGCCGCGCACCTGCACCGCAAAGTCCCAGCGCGGCGCCGGCAGGCGCTTGCCCGGATCGTAATCGCAAAACCAGTCGTCGTTGACGTTGATGCCGCCCACAAACGCCACTTCGCGGTCGACCACGACGATCTTGCGGTGGGTGCGGGCCACGCCGCGCTTGAACCAGGCATTGAAGGCGCGAAAACGCACGTTGGCGGCGGCAAAGGCGATGCCGAGGCGGGTCGACTGCGCGTGCCCGGTGCCCCACCAGTCGGTGACCACGCGCACCTTGACGCCGCGCTGCCCGGCGCGGCACAGGGCGTCCGCCACCGAGCGGCCGGTGGCATCGTCCGCAAAAATATAGGTTTCGAAGTAAATGTCGTACTGCGCCGCATCAATTGCCGCAATCAACGCGGGGAAGAATGCCAGTCCGGTTTCGAGCAGGGCGATGTCGTTGTGGGCGGTGTAATGGACCGAGCGCATAGTGCTTCAGGTTGGTTGCAGAGCCTCAGGCCAGCTTGAGATTGGCCACAATCGGGGCGTGATCGGATAATTTCGCCCATAAGGTACCATGCAAGACCTCGGCCGCGTCCACCTTGAAGCCGCGCACATAGATGCGATCGAGGCGGAAAAACGGCAGCGCGGCGGGAAAGGTGCGCGCCGGCGTGACCGCTTTTTCGCGTCCCGAAAAGCTGCGCACCAGGTCGCCCAGGCGCGAACGCGCACCGAGTTCGTCGAACACTTCGACCACGCCCAGTTCATTGCGCAGCTTGTCGCTGAGGGTGTTGCGCCAGTCGTTGAAGTCGCCCGCGATGATGACCGGCTCGCCATTCGGCGCCGAGGCCTTGACGCAGTCGATCAGCGCCTGGGTCTGCCGTCCGCGTCCCGATTCGAACAGCCCCAGGTGGACCACGTAGCAGTGCACCTGGCATTTGGGCGTGTCGAGGATGCAATGCAGGATACCGCGCTGTTCATAGGCATGGTCCGACACGTCATGGTTGTGCGTGCCGCCGATCGGGTAGGCCGACAGCAAGGCGTTGCCGTGGTGACCGTGATCGTAGACGGCGTTCATGCCGTAGGCAGAATGATGCGAGTCGCCCGCGAAATATTCGTGCTGGGCACGCTCGGGCCAATGGCGGTGTCCGCGGCTCTCGTCGCCGAACTTGGCCGAGTTGCGGTCGTGCTTGCCCTGCACTTCCTGCAGGAACACGACCTCCGCATCGAATTGGGCAATCGCCTTCTTCAGGGCCAGCACGCGTGGTGTGCTCCGGATGGAGGACACGCCTTTGTGGATATTATAGGTAGCGACACGAATCTTCATGGGAACATTCTAACCCCTTCGGTGAATGTTCTTCAGAAGGAAGCCTATCGTGCGCGCTCGCTGGGCGCTCACAGCGGATGGATGGCGCAAAACTCGCTCAGGTGATCGAGCAAGGCGCGCACCCGCGCCGGCAGGTAGCGCTGCTGCGACCAGGCCGCATAAATGTGACGCCGCTCGGTGCTCCAGCCGGGCAGGACCACCACCAGCGCGCCGGCGGCCACGTGTTGGCGGCCCATGGTGCCGGGGCATAGCATGATGCCCAGGCCGTCGAGCGTCATCGACAGCGCCAGGTCCATCTGGTTGGCCTGGAAGCGCGGCGCGCCCTGCACCACGACCTCCAGGCTGTCGGCCGGATCGCGCAGTTTCCAGCGCGTGAGCGGACGGCCGACGATGCGCGCATGCGCTTCCAGCTCGCCTGGCGTGTGCGGCACGCCGGCCGCCCGCAGGTAGGCCGGCGAGGCGACCAGCATCAGGTCGGTGCTGGCGAGGAGTTTCTGGTTCAGGCTGGAATCTTGCTGCTCGCCCACGCGGATCGCCAGGTCGGCGCCGCTGCCGACCACGTCGACAAGCTCGTTCGACATCTCCACCTCGAGCGTCACCTCGGGATAGGACCGCAGGAAGCCCGACCACGCCTGCCGGAAGTAGCCCTGCGCCAGATGCACGGGAGCGAGCACGCGAATATTGCCGGAAATGGCGCCCAGGGTGGCATCGAGGCGCTGGGTGGCCTGGCGCAGCGCATGGATCAGCGGGCGGCACTGTTCGTAGTATTGCGCACCTTCGGCCGTGAGCTGCATGCGGCGCGCACTGCGGTTGAGCAATTTGTAACCGAGCGCACGCTCCAGCGCCTGCAATCGCCGCGTCACCGTCGCGGCCGGCAGTTGCATGGCGCCGGCCGCCGTCGCCAGGCTGCCTGCCTCGACGATGGCGACGAACAGGGACAGATCGTCGAGCATCATGATGTCATTTTTGGAATTACAGATTGATGTTGTCGGTCTAGTATATCGATTCGCAATTGATTACGCTGATCGACTTCTGGAACTTCAAGGCGAACCCTATGTCCAATCAATTCAAGACACGGCTGCTGTTCAGCGTCGTGATGTCGGCACTGATGTCGTTTCTCATGACAGGATGGGTAACGTGGCTCAATCTCGGGTTTGGTCCGGACTATACGGCGCGCTGGATGCGGGCGTTCCTGGCCGCATGGCCGGCCGCGTTCACGATCGTGATGCTGTGCGGACCCACGGTGCAGCGGTTCTGCCAGCGCATGGTCGCACCGGCCCAAGCGCGCTGATCCGGCGTGGAATACCATATGGCATCAAAAAATCCTTACGCCGACGGTTTACAAGAAAACAACCCAAGATGTCCACGCCTCCCACATCCGATACGATCGCTTCCAGCATGTTGGCCGGTACCTTGCCCAGCGTTGCGTTGCGCTCCGTGCTTGCTCAATCCCCCGGGCTGGATCACCACGCAGCAGTGCGCCTGCTGCACGACGCGTTCAAGGGGCGCTGGCTGCTCGCCTGTGGATGGAAATGGAAATTCACCGAGAACTGCGCTGCTTTCGATACCGTTTTCGATCTCTGCGTCATCGGCCGCCTGATTGAAGGCGGCATCGCCGTGCCCTGGGACCTGGCCTACTGCGAAGCGGAACGTCAGCGCGTCGGCCCCGCGTTGGCGGAAAGTGCAAGACTGGAACTGCTTGCTGCGCGCGAAGCTGTCAGCTACGAACGCCTGTGCGACAGACTGGAGGCCCTGGACGCCCCGCCGGTCTGCATCCAGGCCCTCTGGGGCGGCGATTCGGACGGCTGGTTCCTTGGACTCGATTGCATCGTCAGGGAAAACGGCAAGCTGGAAGCCATCAACCTGGGAGTCATCCCGAGTGACGGCGATATTCTGCTAGTGAAGGGCTTCGTTCTCCGCTGGCCAGAAGCCGAGCACGCCAAAATCGTGGGGCGTCAACTCGCGGAAAAGTTCAATATCGAATTCTATTTCCCATCTCCCGATACGCCAGACGACGGTTTGCCAGGCTGGCAAGAATTCCATGCATGAATCAGATGCAAGACGAGGGACGAGCAGCCCGGCGCCATGGGAATCGCATCCGCTACCATGATGGACTTTATTGGAGTGTCAAACAACATAGAGAGTCGCAATGCGCCAAGTAAAATCATTTCTTCTCGCACTGTTCCTGCCCTGCGCATTCATTAACGCGGCGGCGCAGGATGTGGTCCTCACCGGCCATGTGCAGAAAATCACCTTGTTGCCGTTCGGGGCAGATGACTGTCCACCCACGTGCACACCGGATGCCGGGAGGGTGTGCATCCACAATTCGCCCGGTTGCCAGATCATGGAAGTGAGCGTCGACAAGGTGCTGCTTGGTGAGGCCGGTCCGGTCCGGCACTTCAGATCGCACATCGGCGAATGGGGCCCGACTTTTCGCGTCGCCTCCTGGCCGATCGTCGTCAGCGAGAAGGACGGCAAAGTTTCGTGGGCGGATGCAACTGTCCGGGGCGATCGCCTCTACATCGATCCAACCCAGTTACGCAGCATCGGCGACGTCAGCGCGCGCGATCTGCAGCCGGATGAACATGGCCTGGTCCCACTCGACGCACTGCTCGAGCGCGTGCGCCAGGCAGACGCCCGACGGCAGCGCCGCAGCCTCGGAAAGGAATAAGAACAGCGCCGCGCCAACCAGAGCGAGGCCGCCAGGATCCTCGCCGAAGAAGCCAGGGTATCGCTGCCGGCAGCGCTCTTGCAGATCCAGCTGCGCAGCGATTTCAGCAAGCCGCAAGCGTCGGCGGAACACCTCAGGGCGCTGCAACTGGCGGCCCGGATCCTGCGCGACGAAGCGCTAGTCAAGCCGGGCACGGACCTCGACAAAGTCATCGCCGACCTGGCCGGCACGCGCTTGGTCCAAGCCGTCATCGCACGCGCGTAAGCCATGACGACCCATTCCCTCGGCCTGCCGGCGCCAGCGCGCCGCCTGGTGCTGCGCGTGCCGCTCGGCCTGGTGGTGCCGGCGCCCTGCTGCCGATCGCGGCGGGGCTGGACTGGGCCGCGCATATGGGGCCAGGTGCTGCTCGCTGGCGTGGCGCAGGCGGGCGTGCACCGCGACATCGGCGTCATCTTCCAGGAGCCGCGCCTGTTCCCCTGGCTGACGGTGGGCCAGAACATCGCGTTGGGCCAGGGTGCGGGTGCGGGCGCGGCAGCGCCGCCGCGCTGGAACGCCTGCCGCAAGAAGTGGGCCTGGAAGACTATGCCGGCGCCTGCCCATGCAGCTCGCGGGCGGGCAGGCGCAGCGCGTGGCGACCTTGCGCAAGCGCCGGTCAAGGCGGGATATTGCACAGACTGAAAGCGGCGCACGCCCTCTAGCATCTTTCCATGCGCGCGAACCGCCGTCGCATGTTATCGCACGTTTTTTCTCAAATTTGAACTTTTGCATTGTTGTTCACATGATATTCTTTCTGTGATCACACAATGTTGGAGAGACAGCAATTCATACTGGCTACTTTCTGATGTTGTGCAAACATCCCGCACCGACATCGTGCGCTTCCCACCGCCAGAAAGATATCCATGCCCATCAATACCAGCACGACCAGCCCCCTTCTCACAAGCGCAGCGACCGGCAGCACCGGCAACGACACGCTCGACGGCAGCGCAGCCAATGACACACTGATCGGCCTGGCCGGCAACGACAGCCTGTCCGGACTGGGCGGCGACGACATCCTCGACGGCGGCACCGGCAGCGACATCCTCAACGGCGGCCTGGGTAACGATAGCTACCTGTTCGGCCGTGGCGACGGCCGCGACAGGGTGTACATGAGCGATGTGCGTCCGATGACCGAAGTCAATACCCTGCGCCTGAAGGAAGGCGTGTTGCCGTCCGACCTGGCGTTCGACATGAGCGGTACTTCCCTGCTGATCAATATCATCGGCACCAGCGACCAGTTCCGCGTGGATGGTTTCCTGTACGGAAACAACACCAGCAACAGCGCCAATCCGCTGCAACAGATTATCTTCGCCGACGGCAACACCTGGAACCTGCCCGAGATCCAGGCCAAGCTGTACGCCGGCACCCAGGGCGCCGACGTGCGCGGCGGCACCTATCTGGCCGATGTGATCGGCGGCCTGGGCGGCAATGACGTGCTCGACGGCAAGGACGGCGACGACAGCATCGATGGCGGCGCCGATGCGGATACCTTGATTGGCGGGCTCGGCAACGACGTACTGGCCGGCGGCGATGGCAACGATAGCCTGACTGGCAACGAAGGCAATGACAAACTCGATGGCGGCGCGAGCGATGACCGGCTCGATGGCGGACAAGGCAGCGATACGCTCGACGGCGGCGCCAGCAACGACATCCTGCTCGGCGGTCTCGACAACGACCTGCTGCTGGGCGGCGCCGGTAACGACGACCTCAAGGGCAACGACGGCGACGATACGCTCGACGGCGGCAGCGGCAACGACAGCCTGACGGGTGGCTTCGGGAACGATGTGGTCTTGTTCGGCAAGGGCGATGGCCAGGACACGATCTCGATGGGCCAGACCCTGGAAGCGGGCCGCCTGGGCACGCTCCAGTTCAAGGAGGGCGTGCTGCCGGGAGATATCATCGTCACCCCGGCAGCGGTCGGCTACGGCGGCGTGATCGTCAAGATCCGCGATTCGCTGGACCAGCTGACCATCAACGGTTTCCTGTCCCAGGACGACCCGTCCCTGCCCTACAACCCCGTGCAAAGCTTCAAGTTTGCCGACGGCAGCAGCTGGAACCTGGCCGCCATCCAGGCCGCCCTGTACGCCGGCAGCGCCCAGGCCGACCACCTGCTGGGCACCGTCAAGGGCGAGCTGATCGCGGGACAGGCAGGCAACGACTGGCTCGACGGCAAGAGCGGCGACGACACCATCGATGGCGGCCTGGGCAACGATGTCATCCTTGGCGGCGTCGGCAACGATACCTATCTGTTCGGCAAAGGCGACGGCCAGGACGACATCCGCGCGACCGAGGACAAGGCCGTGGGCAAACTCAATATTCTGCAATTCAAGGCCGGCATCGTCCCGGACGACGTGATCCTGGCCTTCAATCTGTCCGACCTGGTGATCACCTTCAAGGGCAGCACCGACAAAGTCACGGCCAGCTTCTTCTTCAACGGCGCCGATATCAACAACGCCTTCAATCCGCTCCAGCAAATCCGCTTCGACGACGGCACGATCTGGGACAGCGCCGCCATTCTTGCGAAACAGCTCGCCGCGACCGAGGGCAACGACACCATCAGCGGCGCCACCGGCGCCGACCTGATCAGCGGCCTGGGCGGCAACGACAGGCTCAACGGCTTCAGCGGGAACGATACCATCGATGGCGGCACGGGCAACGACACCGTCAACGGCGGCGCCGGCAGCGATACCTACCTGTACGGCAAGGGCGATGGCTGGGACCGCATTACCGCGTCCGGCGGCGACGGCGTCGACGTGCTCCAGTTCAAGCCTGGCGTGCTTCCTGGCGACGTCACGTTGAGCACAAGCAGCTACAACGCCCTGCTGGTGCGCGTGGCCGGCAGCGACGGCCCGGTCCAGATCGAGCAGTTCTTTCCCGCCGACGATACCGTCACCACCCTCAACGCGCTGCAGGAGATCCGCTTTGCCGACGGCACCTCCTGGAACCTGGCCGCCATCGAAGCGATGCTCCACGGCGGCAGCGCGGGCGCGGACGAATTGCTCGGTACCGTCAACGGCAACACCATGCGCGGCCTGGACGGCAACGACATCCTGCGCGGCAACGCCGGCAACGACACCCTCGAAGGCGGCCTGGGCAACGATACGATCAAGGGCGGTACGGGCAGCGACACCTATGTGTTCGGCAAGGGCGACGGCAGCGATACCATCTCCGCCTCGCTCGACGCCACCCAGGGCAAAGTCGACACCTTGCAGTTCAAGGAAGGGATTCTGCCGTCCGACATCATCCTCAACAGCGCAGGCCAGGCGCTCGTGATCGGCATCGCGGGCACGAGCGACCAGGTGACGGTCGCCTCGTTTTCCGAACTCGACGCCAGTTATAGCGCCTTCGCTCCGCTGCAGCAAATTGCCTTCGCCGACGGCACACTATGGAATACGCAGGCCATCACTGCGCGGCTGTATGCAGGCACGGATGGCGCCGATACAATCAACGGGGACGGCGGCAACAACCTGCTCACCGGCCAGGGCGGCGCCGACGTCATCGATGGCAAGGGCGGGCGCGACACCATCCGCGGCGGCGCCGGCGACGATCTGATCACCGGCAGCACTGGCGCCGACACGGTGCTGTTCGGGCGCGGCGATGGCAAGGACACCATGCTCTCCACCGGCGCCGACGCGGCCATCGACACACTGCGCTTCGACGCCAATATCGGCAGCAGCGACTTGCACTTCAGCGCATCCGGCACGGCGCTGATCATCAGGATCCGCAATAGCAGCGACCAGATCACGGTCAACGATTTCATCCAGGATAGCGTCCCCTTCCCGCTGCCAATGCAGCTCGACGAGATTGCTTTTGGCACTGGCGAGTTGTGGACCATCGCGCGCATCAGGGCCGAGCTGGTGGAAGACAGCAGATTCCCTTCGCCCTTTCCTGCCAGCGCAGCGCCCGAGGTCGCACTCAGTCTGATCGGGATGGATACGGCCGGCCCCGCGCCGGCTTGGTAATGTAAGCAGCGTAGCGCCGGCCGCAATGGCCGGTGCTACCGTTCAGTCGCTGCGCATCTGCGCCTGCGACACCGTGCTGCCCGGCGCCACGCTGTCGGTCAGCCACACATTGCCGCCGATAGTCGATCCGGCGCCAATGGTGATCCGTCCCAGAATCGTCGCCCCCGCATAAATCACCACGTCGTCCTCGACGATCGGGTGGCGCGCCACGCCCTTGATCAGGACCCCGTTTTCATCGGCAGGGAAGCGCTTGGCGCCCAGTGTGACCGCCTGGTAAAGGCGCACGCGCTGGCCGATGATGGCGGTCTCGCCGATCACCACGCCGGTGCCGTGATCGATGAAGAAGCTGGCGCCGATGCGCGCGCCCGGATGGATGTCGATCCCGGTCAGCGAGTGGCCGATGTCCGACACCAGGCGCGCCAGGAACGGCACGCCCAGCTGGTGCAGGCGGTGCGCGAAGCGGTGGTACAGGATGGCGATGGTGCCGGGGTAGCACAGCATGATTTCGGCCACCGAGGTGGCGGCCGGGTCGCCCGCCAGCGCGGCCTGCATGTCCGACACCAGCAGCGCGCGGATGTCCGGCAGGGCGGAGGCGAAGTCGCGCGTGATGGCGGCCGCCTTGCGCACCAGCTCTTCTTCGCTGGCTTCTTCGGGCTCGGCCGCGAACAGCAGGCCGCGGCGCACCTGTTCGACCAGCCGGTTCAGGGTGGTGGTGAGGGTATCGCCGACAAAGTAGTCGATGCTGTCGTCGGTCAGGTTGGGGCGTCCGTAATGGGTCGGGAACAGCGCCGCCGACAGGCCGCCCACGATCACGGTGAGCGCCTCGCGCGAGGGCAGCTCGCGCACCCGCCCGTGGTGGCGGATGTTATGCGTGGCTTCGCGCGAGACGCGCAATTGCTCGATCACCGGGCCAAGGTTCCAGTGCGGCGCGCGGCAGCCGGCCGGTTCGGGGAGGTCGTTTTTCATCAGCCCAGCCTAGCGCGAACCAGGAAGAATGCAAACGAATCTTTTCGCGTTTGCATATCCGTTTCTTGCTGCTACTGGATAGGTTGTTTCTTTCATTAGTTTCTCAAATTTGAACGCGGTCGGCATTGCCCACATGATACTATTTCCGTATGTACATAATATTAGAGTGATAGCAAGTTTCACACTGAGTCTGTGCAAGCAAATCCGGACCGAACAGTCGACCTTCCCCCTGCCAGAAAGACGTCATGCCCCTCAATATCACGACAAACAACGGTGTAATCACCACAATGACCACTGTATTCGACGGCACGGCCGGCAACGACACCCTCAACGGCAGCGCTGCCGATGACACCCTGAACAGCCTGGGCGGCAACGACCAGCTGTTCGGCTTCGCCGGCAACGACATCCTCCACGGCGGCGCCGGCAACGATTTTCTCAATGGGGGCCTGGGCGACGACAGCTATCTGTTCGGCCGCGGCGACGGGCGCGACATCGTGTACATGACCGATGTCCGCCCGATGAGCGAAGTTAACACCCTGCGCCTGAAGGAAGGCGTGCTGCCGTCCGAACTTGCCTTCGACATGACGGGTACCTCCCTGCTGATCAACATCGTCGGCGGCAGCGACCAGTTCCGGGCCGACGGCTTCTTCTACGGAAGCAATACCACCAACAGCGCCAATCCCCTGCAACAGATTGTCTTCGCCGACGGCACCACCTGGAACCTGGCCGAGATCCAGGCCCGCCTGTATGCCGGCACCGACGGCGCCGATGTGCGCGGCGGCACCTACCTGGGCGATGCGATCGGCGGCTTGGGCGGCAATGACGTGCTCGACGGCAGAGGCGGCGACGACACCATCGAGGGCGGAGCCGGCACCGATACCCTGATCGGCGGTCTCGGCAACGACCAGTTGTTCGGTGGCGCAGGCAACGACAGCTTGTCGGGCAACGACGGCAACGACAAGCTCGACGGCGGCATAGACGACGATCGCCTCGATGGCGCGCAAGGCGCCGACACGCTCGATGGCGGCGCAGGCAACGATATCGTTGAAGGCGGACTCGATAACGATCTGCTGCTGGGCAACGACGGCAATGACCGTCTGTATGGTAACAACGGCGACGACACGCTCGACGGCGGCGCCGGCAACGACACGCTCGACAGCGGTTTCGGCAAGGACGTGTACCTGTTCGGCAAGGGCGACGCCCAGGACACCATCTCGGGCGGCATGACCCTGGAAACGGGGCGCCTAGGCATACTCCAGTTCAAGCAGGGCGTCTTGCCGGGCGATGTCGTCGTTACCCCAGCCCCGGTCGGCTATGGCGGCGTGGTGTTCAAACTCAGGGATAGTGCGGACCAGGTGACGATCAACAGCTTCCTGAGCAATGACGACCCGGCCTCCCCATACAATCCGGTGCAGGAAGTCCGATTTGCCAACGGCACAAGCTGGAACCTGGCCGCCATTCAAGCAGCCTTGTACGCGGGAACCAAGGACGCCGACCACCTCATCGGCACGGTAAAAGGCGAACTGATCACTGGCCAGGCCGGCAACGACTGGATCGACGGCAAAGGCGGCGACGACACCATCGATGGTGGCTTGGGCAACGACGTCGTCCATGGCGGCCTCGGCAACGATACCTATCTGTTCGGCAGAGGCGACGGCCAGGATGATATCCGCACGGAGGAAGACGCGGCACCAGGCAAACTCAACATCTTGCAATTCAAGGCCGGCATCGTTCCTGGCGAAGTGATCCTGAGCCGCAATGCTAGCGACCTGATCATTACCTTGAAAGGCAGTACCGACAAAATTACGGTCACCTTCTTCCTGAACAAGGACGATATCGGGAATGCCTTCAATCCGCTGCAGCAAATCCGTTTCGATGACGGTACGGCGTGGGACGGCGCTACCATCCTGGCCAAACTGAACGGCCCAACCGAGGGCAACGACACCATCAGCGGCACCGGCGGTGCTGACCTGATCAATGGTCTGGGCGGCGCCGACAGGCTCGACGGCCTGGCTGGCAACGACACTCTCGACGGCGCGCACGGTGCCGATACGCTCAGCGGTGGCGATGGCGACGACCTCCTGGCCGGCGGTCTCGACGACGATACGCTCGACGGAGGCGACGGCGACGACCGCCTGGACGGCGGTCTCGGCAACGATCTGCTGCAGGGCGGGCTGGGCAACAACGAGTTCGATGGCGGCCAGGGCAACGATACCCTCAACGGCGGCTTTGGCGACGATGTGTATCTGTTCGGCAGAGGCGACGGCAGCGACAGCATCTGGCTGGAACGCGGCAGTACGCCGGTCCGCCCGGGTGCGCTGCAGTTCAAGCCGGGTGTGCTGCCGTCCGACCTGCTCCTGACTTCCTCAGTCTACAGCAGCTTGGTCATCAAAATCAGGGACACGGCCGATCAGGTGTCGATCCTGGACTTCCTGCTCCGGGACGATTCCAGCAACGCCTCCAATCCGGTGCGAGAGTTCAGGTTTGCCGATGGCACGCGTTGGAATCTGGCGGCCATCCAGGCTGCCATATACGCGGGCACGGCCGACGCAGACCGTCTCGATGGGACGGTCAAGGCAGACCTGATCACGGGACAGGGCGGCGACGACTGGATCAACGGCAAGGGCGGCGACGATACGCTCGATGGCGGCACGGGGAACGACGCCCTGCATGGCGGCGAAGGCAACGATACCTATCTGTTCGGCAGAGGCGACGGCCAGGATCAGATCGGCGTGCTCGGCCAGGATGCGCCAGGCGCGCTCAATGTACTGCAGTTGAAGGCGGGCATTGTTCCCGGCGACATTCTGCTGAGTCGCAGGATGGAAACGCTGGACGTGAGCATCAAGGGCACGACCGACAAGGTCATGGTGAAGATGTTCTTAGCTGACGACAACGTTAACAACCCGTACAACCCGCTGCAGCAAATCCGCTTCGCCGACGGCACCACGTGGGATGCGGCCGCCATTCTTGCCAAACTGAGCGCGGCGACCGAAGGCAACGACACCATCGGCGGTACCAGCGGCGATGACTTCCTCAGCGGCGCCGGCGGCGCCGACAGACTCGATGGCATGGCTGGCAACGACACCCTCGACGGGGGCAGCGGCAAGGACATCCTCAACGGCGGCAACGGCGGCGATACCTTCTTGTTCGGCAAGGGCGATGGCCAGGACCGGATCACCGTCACCGATGGCAGCGACGTTGATACCTTACAGTTCAAACCCGGCGTTCTGCCCGGCGATGTGCTGCTCGAAGCCTCGCCTTACAGCGGCCTGATCGCCAAGATCAAGGGGAGTACCGATCAGATTACCGTGGAATCGTTCATGCCCAGCAATGGCACCGCGACCGAACTCAGTCCGCTTCAGCTGATCCGTTTTGCCGACGGGACCAGCTGGAACATGGCCCAGATCGAGTCGCAGCTGTATGGCGGCAGCGCGGGCGCGGACCGGGTCTTCGGTACCGTCAATGCGAACGCCATGTTCGGCCTGGGCGGAGCGGATTTCCTGTCCGGGAACGCGGGCAACGATACCATCGAAGGCGGCCTGGGCAACGACACGCTCAGTGGCGGTGGCGGCAACGACATCTATGTGTATGGCAGCGGCGACGGCGCCGATAAGCTCATGCCTGCCTATAATGAGCTCGCCGGCAAGATCGATGCGCTGCAGTTCAAGGCCGGGATTGCGCCGGCCGACATTACACTGGCAACCTCCTTCAGCGCGCTGCTCATCAAGATCAAGGGCGGAACCGGCCAGATCCGTGTCGAAGAATACCTCAGCCAGGACAACCCGGCCAGCGGCACCAACCCCTTGCAGGAAATTCGTTTCGCCGATGGCACGGTATGGAACCTGTCGGCAATCCAAAACCTGCTGCTCGCCGGCACCAACGGTGCCGAGGAAATCAGCGGCACCTTCGCTGCCGATACCATTACCGGGCTTGCCGGGGCGGATAGCCTGAGCGGCAAACGCGGCGACGATACGCTCGACGGCGGCGCCGGCAACGATACGGTTAACGGCTGCGAAGGCAGCGACACCTATCTGTTCGGGCGCGGCGATGGTGCCGACGTGCTTGGTTCGCTCAATGACTGGGCCGCCGGCAAGATCGATACCTTGCAATTCAAGGCAGGCATTCTGCCCGGCGACATCAGCCTGACCAGCAGCAATGGGGTCTTGACGGTGAAGATCGCGGGCTCGTCGGACTCGCTCTCGGTGAACTCGTTCCTGTACGAAGACAACACCGAGAATGCGTATAACCCGCTGCAGCAGATCCGCTTTGCCGATGGCACCAGCTGGAACCTGGCGGCCATCGAAGCGACGCTGCTCGCAGGCAGCGCTGCCACCGGCCTGATCGACGCCACCCTGAAGGCCGACGTCATCAACGGCCTGGCCGGTAACGATATCATCGACGGCAAGGGTGGGGACGACACCATCCGCGGCGGCGCAGGCGACGACCAGATCACTGGCGGCGCCGGCAGCGATACCTATATGTTCGGCAGGGGCGATGGCCAGGATAGCTTGTTGAGAACCAAGCTTGGCGCAGAGGGAAAGTTGAACACGCTGCAATTTGACGCTGGCATCAGCGGCAGCGATCTGCAATTGAGCAAGTCAGGTACCACTTTGCTCATCAAGATCGTCGGCGGCAGCGATCAACTGACGGTCTCCAACTTCCTGTCCGAGACGGCAACGCCGAATCCCTACAATCCGCTGCAGCACATCGTCTTCGCCGATGGCGCCAGCTGGGATCTGGCAAGGATCAATGCCGAACTGGCGGCGGACAGTACATCGGTACCGGCCGGCGCGGCGTTCGGCAGCATGGCCGCGTCCGCGACGGATATTGGCTTGGTCGGCGTAGCCACGCCACCGCTGCTGTAAACAGGCAGAGACGAAAACTGGCCGGCGCCCTGCCGGTCAGTCGGTTACGTCGACCCGGCGCGGCAGTTGCAAAATCGCTTCCGCGTTGGACGATGAAAAACAGCGGTCGGCTGCCTCGACATGCGGCAGCCAGACATGCCGCAGATGCTCGCGCGCGCTCAGCACAATGGGCGTCTCGCGCGGCACGCACACGCTGAACACATGTTCGGTGTTGTGCGTCACGCCAGGCGCGTAGCGGTGGCGCCAGACCGGATAAATCTCATACACATTCGACAGCTGCCAATCGCACAGCGCGATGCGCTCGCCATCGGCCACGATCCCGGTTTCCTCGAACAGTTCGCGCGCGGCGGTAGCGGGCAGCGCTTCATCTGGCGCGTCGAGCGAACCGGTGACGGACTGCCAGAATCCCGGCTTGTCGGCGCGCTCGATGAGCAGCACCTCCAGCGCGGGCGTGTGGATGACGACGAGGACGGATTCCGGGATTTTTATGGGCATGAATCAGGTAGGAAAACCAAGGCCAGGATCGGGACCAAAAAAAAGCACGGCGAACCGTGCTTTTCAGTTTAAACGATCTTCGGTTCGGCGTTGCGCAAGCGGATGTGCAGTTCGCGCAGTTGCTTCTCGTCGACTTCGGACGGGGCGTTGGTCAGCAGGCACTGGGCGCGCTGGGTTTTCGGGAAGGCGATCACGTCGCGGATCGAATCGGAACCGGTCATCATCGTCACGATGCGGTCCAGGCCGAAAGCCAGGCCACCGTGCGGCGGCGCGCCGTATTGCAGCGCGTCGAGCAGGAAGCCGAATTTGAGCTGGGCTTCTTCGGCATCGATCTTCAGTGCGCGGAACACCTTGCTCTGCACTTCTTCACGGTGGATACGGATCGAACCGCCACCCAGTTCCCAGCCGTTCAAGACCATGTCGTAAGCTTTGGCGATACAGGCGCCAGGGTTGGTTTCGAGCATGTCTTCGTGGCCGTCTTTCGGCGCCGTGAACGGATGGTGGGTCGCGGTCCAGCGATCGGCTTCTTCGTCGTAGTCGAACATCGGGAAGTCGACCACCCACAATGGCTTCCAGACGTCGTCGAACAGGCCGGCTTTCTTGCCGAAGTCGGAGTGGCCGATTTTCACGCGCAGCGCGCCGATGGCGTCGTTGACGACTTTCTCTTTGTCCGCGCCAAAGAAGATCAGGTCGCCGTCTTCGGCGCCGGTCTGCTCGACGATGGCCGCCAGTACCTCAGGCGGCAGGAACTTGACGATCGGCGACTGCAGGCCCTCGGCACCATCGGCTTTCTTGTTGACCTTGATGTAGGCCAGGCCCTTGGCGCCATAAATGGCCACGAACTGGGTGTAGGCGTCGATTTCCGAACGCGCCATGTTGCCACCCTGTGGTACGCGCAAGGCCACCACGCGGCCGCCCTTCATGTTGGCTGCGCCGTTGAACACCTTGAACTCGACCGACTTCATGAGTTCGGTCAGGTCGGTAAATTCCATCTTCACGCGCATGTCCGGCTTGTCCGAACCGTACAGGCCCATCGCGGTGGCGAAGTCCATCACCGGGAACGGGTTCGGCAGGTCGATGTCGAGCGTGTTCTTGAAGACGATGCGGATCATGTCTTCGAACAGGTCGCGGATTTCCTGTTCGGTCAGGAACGAGGTTTCGCAGTCGATCTGGGTGAATTCAGGCTGGCGGTCGGCGCGCAGGTCTTCGTCGCGGAAGCACTTGGTGATCTGGTAGTAGCGGTCGAAGTTGGCGACCATCAGCAGCTGCTTGAACAGCTGCGGCGACTGCGGCAGCGCGAAGAAGCTGCCGGCGTTGACGCGCGACGGCACCAGGTAGTCGCGCGCGCCTTCCGGGGTCGACTTGGTCAGCATCGGCGTTTCGATGTCGATGAAGCCGAGGTTGTCGAGATACTTGCGCACTTCCATCGTCACCTTGTAGCGCAGGCGCAGGTTGTTCTGCATCTGCGGACGGCGCAGGTCGAGCACGCGGTGGGTCAGGCGGGTGGTTTCCGACAGGTTGTCGTCGTCCAGCTGGAACGGCACCGGCACCGAGGCGTTGAGCACTTCGACCGCGCTGGCGACGATCTCGATCTTGCCCGACTTGAGGTTGCTGTTGGCCGTGTTGCCGATCCGGGCGGTGACCACACCGGTCACGCGCAGGCAGTATTCGTTACGCACCGCTTCGGCGACCTTGAACATCTCCGCCTGCTCCGGATTGCAGACTACCTGCACCAGGCCTTCGCGGTCGCGCAGGTCGATGAAAATCAGTTGCCCGTGGTCGCGGCGGCGGTGAACCCAGCCGCACAGGCTGACGGTTTGGCCCAGCAGTTCTTCAGTGACAAGGCCGCAGTAGTTTGTACGCATGGAGGACATAGTGTTTTCAGTCTAGGTTGGTTATTCAAGGGGCGCGGCAACAACCGCACTCTTACTCTTTGGTTGGCAAATGCTCGGGGGCGACGACGCCCATCGAGACGATGTATTTGAGGGCCGCGTCGACCGTCATGTCGAGTTCGACCACCTTGCTGCGTTCCATCATCAGGAAAAAGCCGGAAGTCGGGTTGGGCGTGGTCGGCACGTACACGCTGACGAAGTCGCCCACCAGGTGGTTCTTGACGTCGCCGCCCGGCACCCCGGTCAGAAAACCGATGGTCCAGCTGTCGGCATGCGGATACGGCAGCAGCACGGCCTTGCGAAAGGCGTTGCCGGACGATGAAAACAGGGTGTCCGAGACTTGCTTGACGCTGCCGTAGAGCGAGCTGACCACGGGAATGCGGTGCAGCAGGCGTTCCCACAGGCGCACCAGGTAGTTGCCGACCAGGTTATTGGCCAGCAAGCCGGTCAGGAACACGATGGCGATCGTCAGGATCGTGCCCAGGCCCGGAATCTCGCGCCCGAACAAAGTGTGCGGCTGCCAGCGCTCGGGCACCAGCAGCAGCGACTGGTCCATCGTGCTGATGACCAGGTTCAGGACCCACAAGGTGATCGCCAGCGGGACCAGGACCAGTAATCCGGTAATGAAATATTTACGCATTCGGCTCTCGGTGATTGGCGGGACGCGCGCGGCGTCCCTTGGCTCAGGTCGTGCCGCTGCCGGGGGTGGCCGCCGGCTTGGCTGGAGCCGCCGCCGCGGACGACTCGGCCGCGGGAGTGGCGGGCGCGGCCGACGCGGGTGTGCCGCCCTCGGCCGGGCCGCTGGCGGTTCCGGTCGACGGCGCGGCGCCGCCGCGGAAATCGGTGGCATACCAGCCGGTTCCCTTGAGCTGGAAGCCGGCGGCGGTTAATTGCTTCTTGAAAGAAGGCTTGCCGCAGGACAGACAGACCGTCAACACCGGGTCGGAGATCTTCTGCAATACATCCTTGGCAAAACCGCATTCATCGCAGCGGTAGGCGTAAATCGGCATTGAATACTCCGCAAAAATCGTCAAAACCCTGAATTATAAGCTTTTTTCAAGATCGCAAGCATAAATGCCCAGCCACGGGGATGGTAAGATGCGTGCCTGCTGCGCGGCATGCGCCGGGCTAACTTGAAAAAGGAAATTGAACGATGTTGATTAAGTCTCGTGTTCTGCTCATCGGCGCTGCCTCGGCGCTGGCTCTGGCCGCCTGCGGTCCAAAAGATGCCACCAAGGCAGGGACCACTCCCGCGACGCCGGCGGCATCGACCGCCGCGCCTGCGGCCGGCGTTGCCGCCACCGTCAACGGCACCGCGATTTCGACCGCCACGGTCGAGATGATGGTCAAGGAACGCACCGCCCAGGGCCAGCCGGACACCCCGGAACTGCGCAAGGCCATTATCGACAACCTGGCCATGCAGACCCTGGTGGCCAACGAAGGCATCAAGAAGGGCCTGGACAAGAGCGAGGACGTGACGCGCCAGCTGGAACTGATCAAGCAGTCGATGACGGCCAACGCCTTCATCCAGGACTGGATGAAAGCCAATCCGGTCACCGACGCCATGGTCAAGGCCGACTACGACAAGATGGTCACCTCGGCCGGCGGCACCGAATACAAGGCGCGCCATATCCTGGTCAAGGAAGAGGCTGACGCAAAAGCCATCATCGCCAAGCTGAAAAAAGATGCCAAGGCCTTCGCCGGCCTGGCCAAGGACAAGTCGATGGATCCGGGCTCGAAAGTCAACGGCGGCGACCTGGGCTGGTTCAATCCGGCCAGCATGGTGCCCGAGTTCGGCGCGGCCGTGGCCAAGCTGGAAAAAGGCAAGTTCACCGAGGAGCCGGTCAAGTCGCAGTTCGGCTACCACGTGATCATGCTGGAAGATTCGCGCCCGATCGCACCGCCGCCGTTCGAGCAGGTCAAGGACCAGATCAAGCAGCAGCAACAGCGCAGCAACATGAAAAACTACCTCGACAAGCTCAAGGCCGACGCCAAGATCGAGATCAAGGCCGATCCGTCCGCGCCTGTCATGAGCGGTAGCGCCCCGTCGGCGGCGCCAGCGGCTCCGGCCGTTCCAACCGCGCCGCCGCAGGCACCGGCGGCACCGGCGGCCCACGACGGCCACGATCACGGAGCAGCGCCTGCGGCAGAACCGGCAGCGGCCACCCCGGCGGCATCGAAGTAATCGCGCCAGGACGGGATGCGCGCCGCGCGCGTGCATCCCCGCCGTTCCCTTTCAGGGGGAACGGCTCAGCTGCGTTGCCACACCTTCCAGCGCTCCTTGCCGGCGAACACGGCAATCGAATCCTCCACGGCAGCATCTTCCACGCAGATAAATGACGGCGTCAGCAGCGCATCGAGCGCGCCCTCGCTGATCCCGAACGGCGGCCCCTTGGCCGCATCGTCAAAAAAGAAAAATCCCGCCAGCAAGGCGCCCGGCGCCAGCAGCTCGGCCCAGCGCGCGGCCACCCGCGGCCACATGGCGCGCGGCAGGGCGCACAGGAAAGCGCGCTCGTAAATCAATTCCAGCGGATGTTGCGGGGCATACGTGAAAAAATCGGCCTCGCGCACGCGCCCGCTCCACGGCCCCAGCGCCGCTTTGGCCGTGGCCACCGCGCCCGGCGCAAAGTCGATCGCGGTGGCGTCCCAGCCGGCCTCGCACAGGTAGGCCAGTTCGTAAGCGGCGCCGCAGCCGGGAATCAGGGTGCGCAGCGGGCGCGCGCAGTGCTCCACAAAAGTGCGCAGCGCGGCCGGCACCCCGCCCCGGTCCCAGGGCGTGAAGCCGCGCGCGAAGCGTTCGTCCCAGAAGGCGGGCGATTGCGGATCGCGGCTGGCGAAGTCATTCATGATCAGAACAGATGGGTCCAGCGCCCGTACACCAGCGCCACCGTGGCGCCGGCCACGATCAGGGCGGCGCCGCCCAGCGCCAGCGAGAGCAGGCGGTTGGTGCGCTGCTGTTCGAGCACCAGCAGTTTGAGCAGGTCCTGGTTGACGGTGGACGGCTCGGCGGCTTGCTGCAGCGCGCGGTGAACCAGGCGCGGCAGTTGCGGCAGGATGTGGGTGTAGCGCGGCGCCTCGGCTTTCAGGCGCTCGACCATGCCGCGCACCCCGACCTGCTCGCCCATCCAGCGCTCCAGATAGGGCTTGGCGGTTTTCCAGAGGTCGAGGTCGGGATCGAGCTGGCGCCCCAGGCCTTCGATATTGAGCAGGGTCTTTTGCAGCAGCACCAGTTGCGGCTGGACTTCGACGTTGAAGCGGCGCGAGGTCTGAAACAGGCGCAGCAGGATCTGGCCGAAAGAAATATCCTTGAGCGGGCGGTCGAAGATCGGTTCGCAGCAGGCGCGCACGGCCGATTCGAGCTCGTCGACGCGGGTTTCGCGCGGCGCCCAGCCCGATTCGATGTGGGCTTCGGCCACGCGCTTGTAGTCGCGCCGGAAGAAGGCCAGGAAGTTTTGCGACAGGTAATCCTTGTCGAAGTCGTTCAGGGTGCCGACGATGCCGAAGTCGAGCGCGATGTAGCGCCCGAAGGTTTGCGGCGCCACCGAGACCAGAATATTCCCCGGGTGCATGTCCGCGTGGAAAAAGCCGTCGCGGAACACCTGGGTGAAGAAAATCTCGACGCCGTCGCTCGACAGTTTTTTCAGGTCCACGCCCTCGGCCGCCAGGCGGTCGATCTGCGAGACCGGAATGCCGTGCATGCGTTCCATCACGATCACGCTGCTGGCGCAGTAATCCCAGTACATCTCGGGCACCATCAGCAGGTTCGAGCCGGCGAAGTTGCGGCGCAGCTGGCTGGCGTTGGCGGCCTCGCGCATCAGGTCGAGTTCGTCGTGCAGGTATTTGTCGAACTCGGCGACCACCTCGCGCGGTTTCAGGCGCTTGCTGTCGGCCCAGATGCGCCCGATCCACTCGGCGGCGATGTGCATCAGCGCCACGTCTTCATCGATCGACTTTTTCATGCCGGGGCGCAGCACCTTGACGGCGACTTCCTTGCCGTCTTTTAAGGTGGCGAAGTGGACCTGGGCGATCGAGGCGGACGCCACCGGGGTGCGGTCGAAACTGGCGAACAGTTCGTCCGGGTGGGCGCGCAAGGAGCGCGTGATCTGGGCGATCGCCAGGTCGGAGCTGAACGGCGGCACCCGGTCTTGCAGGTGGGTCAGCTCGTCGGCGATGTCGAACGGCATCAGGTCGCGCCGGGTCGAGAGCACCTGGCCGAACTTCACAAAAATCGGCCCCAGTTCTTCCAGCGCCATGCGCAGGCGCACGCCGCGCGGGGCGGAAATATCGCGCCAGAAGATCACATTGTCGATCAGCTTGGCCGTGCGCGGCACTTTCAAGCCCGAGATGGCGATTTCGTCGAGGCCATACTTGACCGCGACCCGGAGAATTTTCAGCAGGCGCAGGAATTTCAATACCATTAGCTATCCAATTTCTGTTGCCCGGAAGCATTGATGGCATCCGGTGCGGCGCCAGCGGGCGCCAGCTTTTGTTCGAGCCGCGCGAGGCGCTTGGCGGTGCGTTCGACATCGTCGCGCAGGCGGTTCACCTCTGCGCCGAAGGCCTCGACGGCGCTCGGCCGCACCAGCAGCGGCTGCTCTTCGAGAAAGTACTCGGCCAGGTTCTCGGTCACCTTGCCGTGCAAGGCGCGCGCGCCGTCGAACACGCTGCGGGCGCCGCCGGCGAGGCGGTTGGCGGCGATCGGGCCGAGCAGGCGTTCGAGGTCGTGCTCGGCTTCCCAGCGCAAGCCCTTGCTCAGCTGCGAAATCGTGTTGGCGAATTCGGCGTCGCCCTCGATCTTGACGTAAGAAAAGGCACGCTCGCGGTTCTGCGCGATCAGCGGCAGGTCGGCCAGCTTGATGCGGATGGTGACGTTGGCGCCCTCTTCCGTCCCGGCTGGAGCGGCCTCGACCATGCCGTCGCGCGTGACCAGCAGGCGCAGCGCAATGCCGCTGGCGTCGATGCAGGCGAGCTTGCCGCTGTGCGGCGCCAGCGCATCCCTGGCCCACGCTTCCTGCGCCAGCAAGTGATTGATTGCGGCGATGGCGGGCGCCATCAGCGCGGAGTGGGGAGACAAGGAGTTCGGTTGTGACATGTGGGCACGCTTAAAAAACAAAACCGCCGGGGAACAAGGCGGTTTTGATCTTACCAGTTCGGCGGGCACTTTTCCGGCGGCACTGTTACTTTGAGCAAGAATAATCAGGAAAGCTGCCCGATGCCGGCCAGCTTCCAGTCGCCGCCGCCCTTGACCGGCTTGGACATATTCCACACCTCGGCCAGCGCTTCGGGCGCGGCGCCGGGGGCCGTGCGGATCTGGCCGCTGAAGCGGACCGTGGCGCGGTAGCTGTCGCCGACCGTTTCCACGCCCAGCAATTCGGACTCGATCGCCACCACTTCGGTGACGCTGGCGCCGGGCGCCTGCATTTGCGGCTGCAGTTCGGCGTACACCTGGGGCGTGGTGAACTGGCGCAGGTCGTTGGCGTCGGCCTTGTCCCAGGTCTTTTGCATGCGGATGAAAGTCGCCTTGGCCTGGCGCAGCAAGGCGCCGGTGTCGACGCCGGGCGGCATGGCCGGCTTGGCGCTGACCGGGGCCGGCGCCGGCTTGGCCGCCGCGTCGCGGCGCCGGATGATGCGGAAACCAAAGAAACCGGCCAGGCCGAACAGCATGACCGCACCGCCGATGTAGACCGTGGGCGGCAATTCCGACGCCGGGGCGGTGGCAGGCGCGGCAGCGGCCGGAGCCTGCTGGGCGCTGGCCATGCCGGGCAGCGCCGACGCGGACAGCGCCGACGCGGCGAAAAGCATGCTTGCAACAAATTTTTTCATCGAACTATTCCTAAAACTTGATACCGGTGTGCAACGCCGCCACCCCGGCCGTCAAATTGAAATACTGGACCCGCTCCAGGCCGGCCGTTTCCATCATGGTCTTGAGGGTTTCCTGGTCCGGATGCATGCGGATCGATTCGGCCAGGTAGCGGTAGCTCTCGGCGTCGCCGGCGATTTTCTGGCCCAGCCACGGCAGCACCGAGAACGAATACACGTCGTAGGGCTTTTGCAGGGGCGCGGCGACCTTGGAAAATTCCAGCACCAGCAGCTTGCCGCCCGGTTTCAGCACGCGCCGCATTTCGGCCAGCGCCTGGTCCTTGTGGGTCATGTTGCGCAAACCAAAAGCCACGCTGACACGGTCGAAGTAATTGTCGGGGAACGGCAGCTTTTCGGCGTCGCACAGCAGGGTCGGCGTGATCAGGCCCTTGTCGAGCAGGCGGTCGCGGCCGACGCGCAGCATCGATTCGTTGATGTCGGTGAGCCAGACTTCGCCGGTCTTGCCGGCCTGTTTGGCGAAGGCCTTGGCCAGGTCGCCCGTGCCGCCGGCGATATCGAGCACCTTGAAGCCGGGGCGCACGCCCGCGTTGGCGATGGTGAAGGTCTTCCACAGCCGGTGCAGGCCGCCCGACATCAGGTCGTTCATCACATCGTACTTGGATGCGACCGAATGGAACACCTTGGCCACTTCGTGGACCTTGTCGTCCTCGGAGACCGTTTTGTAACCGAAATGTGTGCTGTTTGTCATAGTAGGGCTGCCGTTTGTCTGCGTGCATTATACAAGCGACGAACGGCAGCGGCACGCTATGCGGCAAGCGATGCGTTTCCTATTGGCTCCAGGCGCGCGAGCGCTCCACCGCGCGCCGCCATTCGCCCATGCGCTGCACCCGCTCGTCCGCCGCCATGGCGGGATCGAAGCGGCGCTCCATCTGCCACTGGGCGGCGATTTCTTCCTGCGAAGCCCAGAAGCCGACCGCCAGCCCGGCCAGGAAAGCCGCGCCGAGGGCCGTGGTTTCGGTCACCACCGGGCGCACCACCGGCACGCCCAGGATATCGGCCTGGAACTGCATCAACAGGTTGTTGCGGGCGCAGCCGCCGTCGACCCGCAGCTGGGTCAGCGGCATGGCGGCGTCGGCCTGCATGGCTTCGAGCACGTCGGCGCTTTGCAGGGCGATGCTTTCCAGGGTGGCGCGCGCGATGTGCGACTTGTTGGTGCCGCGCGTCATGCCGACCATGGTGCCGCGCGCGTAAGCGTCCCAGTGCGGCGCGCCGAGACCGGCGAAGGCGGGCACGAACAGCACCCCGCCGTTGTCGGGCACGGCCAGCGCCAGCTCTTCGACCTGGTCCGCGTGTGCGATGATGCCGAGGCCGTCGCGCAGCCACTGGATGGCGGCCCCGGCCATGAAGACGCTGCCTTCGAGCAGGTAGTCGGTCCGATTCGCGGTCTGGCCCGGCAAGGTCCAGCCGATTGTGCTGATCAGCTTGTTCTGCGAGATGGTGGCGGCCTGGCCGGTGTGCATCAGCATGAAGCAGCCGGTGCCGTAGGTATTCTTGGCCATGCCGGGGCTGTGGCAAGCCTGGCCGAAGGTGGCGGCCTGCTGGTCGCCGGCAATGCCCGCGATCGGCAGGGCCACGCCGAACAGGCTGGCATCGGTGTGGGCGGCGATGCCGCTGCTGGGGACGATTGCCGGCAACAGGCCGGCGGGAATGTCGAGCAGGGCCAGCAGTTCATCGTCCCACTGCCCCGTGTGGATGTTGAACATCAGGGTGCGCGCGGCGTTGCTGGGGTCGGTCAAGTGCTTGCCGCTCATCTTGAAGATGAGCCAGCTGTCGACGGTGCCGAAGGCCAGCTCGCCTTTGTCGGCACGGGCGCGCGCGCCGGGGACGTTATCGAGCAGCCATTTGAGTTTGGGGCCGGAGAAGTAAGCGTCCAGCACCAGGCCGGTTTTTTGCTGGAACAGCACTTCGTGGCCGGCGGCGCGCAGGGCTTCGCAGCAGGGCGTGCTGCGGCGGTCCTGCCAGACGATGGCGGGGGCCACCGGTTCGCCGGTGGCGCGGTCCCACAGGACGGTCGTTTCGCGCTGGTTGGTGATGCCGATGGCGGCGATGTCGGTGGGCGCTACCTTGTTGGTGCGCAGGACCTCGTCGATGACGGCGCGTTGGGATTGCCAGATGTCGTTGGCGTCGTGTTCGACCCAGCCGGGCTGGGGGAAGAACTGGCGGAACTCCTGCTGCGCCGCGCCGTGAATGAGACCGGCGCGATCGAACAGGATCGCGCGCGAACTGGTGGTGCCCTGGTCGATGGCGAGAATGAATTTGGTCATGCTGGGTCGCTAGTAGATCCGTCGTTCCCGCGAAGGCGGGAACCCAAGTTGTTAGCTCAGACGCTACGGCACGAACTTGGATCCCCGCCTGCGCGGGGATGACGGTTTTGAGGTTCGAGGAAAAACGGACGTAGCTTACCTCCTAACGCGCCCGCCCTTCCTTCCACGCCTGCAGCAAGACGTCATACGCAATCGTCTCGCCCTTCGGCTTCTCGTTGGCCAGCTTCTTCCACGGCGCGGCCTTGTCGCTCAAATACGTGGCCGGATCGACCTTGGGATTGAGCTTCGGCGGGCAATGCTGCATCCCGGCGCGCTGCAAACGCGCCATGACCGAATCCATTTCCTCGGCCAGGTTATCCATCGCCGCCTGCGGGGTCTTTTCGCCGCTGACCGCGGTGGCCACGTTCTTCCACCACAGCTGCGCCATCTTCGGATAGTCGGCCACGTTGTTCCCGGTCGGGCTCCACGCCACCCGCGCCGGGCTGCGGTAGAACTCGATCAAGCCGCCGTATTTATCCGCGTTCTTGGTAAAGTACTCGTGCTTGATATCCGACTCGCGAATGAAGGTCAGGCCGGTGATCGACTTCTTGAGCGACACCGTCTTGGACGTGACGAACTGCGCATACAGCCACGCCGCCGCGCGCCGGTCCGGCGGGGTCGATTTGAAGAACGTCCACGCACCCACGTCCTGGTAACCGTTCTGCATGCCCTCTTTCCAGTACGGACCGTGCGGCGACGGCGCCATGCGCCATTTCGGCTTGCCGTCGGCCTGCACCACCGGCAGGCCCGGTTTCATCATCGAGGCGGTAAACGCCGTGTACCAGAAAATCTGCTGCGCCACTTCACCCTGCGCCGGCACCGGGCCGGATTCGGAGAAGGTCATCCCGCCCGCCTGCGGCGGTGCGTACTTCTTCATCCAGTCGACATACTTGGTCAGCGCGAACACCGAGGCTGGCGAATTGGTGGCCCCGCCGCGCGCAACCGCCGCACCGACCGGCGTGCACTTGTCGGCCGCGACGCGGATGCCCCATTCGTCGACCGGCAGGCCGTTCGGAATGCCCTTGTCGGCGGCGCCAGCCATCGACAGCCAGGCATCGGTGAAACGCCAGCCCAGCGACGGATCCTTTTTGCCGTAGTCCATATGGCCGAACACCTTCTTGCCGTCGATGTTCTTCACATCGTTGGTGAAGAATTCGGCGATGTCTTCATACGCCGACCAGTTCTGCGGCACACCGAGCTCGTAGCCGTACTTGGCCTTGAACTTGTCTTTCAGGTCCTTGCGCGCGAACCAGTCGGCGCGGAACCAGTACAGGTTGGCGAACTGCTGGTCGGGCAGCTGATACAGCTTGCCGTCCGGCGCGGTGGTAAAACTCGATCCGATGAAGTCCTTCAGGTCCAGGCCCGGATTGGTGAACGGCTTGCCCTCGCCGGCCATGTAGTCCGACAGCGGCATGATCGCGCCGTAGCGGTAATGGGTGCCGATCAGGTCCGAGTCCGAGACCCAGCCGTCGTAAATACTCTTACCCGACTGCATGGAGGTCTGCAACTTCTCGACCACGTCGCCTTCCTGGATGATGTCGTGCTTGACCTTGATGCCGGTGATTTCTTCGAAGGCCTTGGCCAGCACCTTCGATTCGTAGACGTGGGTATCGATGGTTTCGGAGACCACGCTGATTTCCTTGATGCCCTTGGCCTTGAGCTTGGCGGCGGCGTCGATGAACCACTTCATTTCGTCCATCTGCTGCTGCTTCGACAGCGAGGACGGCTGGAATTCCTGGCCAATCCATTTTTCGGCCTGCTTGGTGTCGGCCCAAGCGCTCGCCGTGGCCAGCAATGCAGCCGCCATCAGTGTCATTTTCAGTTTCATGTCTCCGCCTTTTTTTATATGTACATCGTTAAGAAAGTACCCCACCTGTGCGCAGCTAGCAGGTCAGCCCCAGCGCATCACAATCAACAACACCACAAAACCGATCGCCGCGCCGAAGCCCTGATGCAGATCGGAGAGGCCCGCCCATGCGAGGTTAACATAGGCGGCCGTCAAGAGGCCAATAAACAAACGGTCGCCGCGCGTGGTCGCCATCGGCAGAAAACCGCGCCGCTCGATCGACGGCGAACGTACCTGCCAGATCGTCATCCCGGCCAGCATCAGGCCGATGCAGCTGAAAAAAATCGCCACCGGCGCGGTCCACGCCATCCATGAAAACAGGTTTTCCATCTCACACCCTCCCCATGGCAAAGCCCTTGGCAATATGATTGCGGACGAACCAGATCACCAGCGCGCCCGGCACGATGGTCAGCACGCCGGCCGCGGCCAGCACGCCCCAGTCCATGCCGCCGGCCGAGACGGTGCGCGTCATGATGGCGGTGATCGGCTTGGCGTCCACCGACGTCAAGGTACGCGCCAGCAGCAGTTCGACCCAGCTGAACATGAAGCAGAAGAAGGCGGTCACGCCCACGCCCGATTTGATCAGCGGCAGGAAGATCTTGAAGAAGAAGCGCGGGAAGCTGTAGCCGTCGATGTAGGCCGTCTCGTCGATCTCTTTCGGAATGCCGGACATGAAGCCTTCCAGGATCCACACCGCCAGCGGCACGTTGAACAGCATGTGAACCAGCGCCACGGCCAGGTGGGTATCCATCAGGCCGACCGTGGAATAGAGCTGGAAGAACGGCAGGAGGAACACCGCCGGCGGCGTCATGCGGTTGGTCAGCAGCCAGAAAAACAGATGCTTGTCGCCGATGAAGGAATAGCGCGAGAACGCATACGCGGCCGGCAACGCCACCGCCACCGACATCACCATGTTCATCATCACGTAGATCATGGAGTTGATGTAGCCGCTGTACCACGACGGATCGGTGAAGATGGTGCGGTAGTTCGCCAAGGTGAACTCGCGCGGGAACAAGGTGAGCGCCCCGGTGATTTCTTCGTTGGTCTTGAACGACATGTTCAGCATCCAGTAGATGGGCAGCATCGCCAGCACCAGGTAGAACACCAGCAGCGGTGTGGACATGCGCTTCATTTGGACTCTCCCGTGCCAAGACGTTGCATCCAGCTATAGAGCACAAAGCAGAACAGCAGGATGATGAGGAAGTAAATCAAGGAGAACGCGGCGGCCGGACCCAGGTCGAACTGGCCCACGGCTTTTTGCGTCAGGTACTGCGACAGGAAGGTGGTGGCGTTGCCAGGCCCGCCGCCGGTCAGCACGAACGGTTCGGTGTAGATCATGAAGCTGTCCATGAAGCGCAGCAGCACGCCGATCATCAGCACATTGCGCATCTTGGGCAGTTCGATGTAGCGGAACACGGCAAAGCGCGAGGCGCCGTCGATGCGCGCCGCCTGGTAATAGGCGTCGGGGATCGAGCGCAGGCCGGCGTAGGCCAGCAGCACCACCAGCGGCGTCCAGTGCCACACATCCATCACCAGCACCGTCACCCAGGCGTCAACCACGCTGCCGGTGTAGTTGTAGCTGATGCCCATGCGGTTGATGGTATTGCCCATCAAGCCGATGTCGTCGCGGCCGAAAATCTGCCAGATGGTGCCGACCACGTTCCAGGGAATCAGGAGCGGCAAGGCGATCAGCACCAGCGCCAGCGAGGCGCGCCAGCCGCTGGCCGGCATGGTCAGCGCGATCAGGATACCGAGCGGGAGCTGGATCAGCAGCACCGCCATCGAAAAGCCCAGCTGGCGCACCAGCGCGCCATGCAGCTCGCTGTCGCGCATGATCATCTTGAACCATTCGGTGCCGACGAACACGCTGTTGGTCGGGCTCAGAATATCCTGCACCGAGTAGTTCACGATGGTCATCAAGGGCAGCACGGCCGAAAAGGCCACGCAGATGATCACCGGGAGCACCAGCAGCCAGGCGCGGTTGTTATAGGTTTTCATGTCAGGCCACCCGCTTGTCGTTGACGTAGTAAAGAGTGCGCTCGGGCGGAAAGCGCAGCCACACCGCTTCGCCGGCACGCGCCGGCGCGCTGCGCAGCTTGGCCGTCACGGTATGGCTGCCCACGGCAAAATCGGCCATGAAGTGCGTGCCCATGTTGCGCACGCTGGCCACCGTGGCGGCCACGGTGTCGGCTCCCTGCACGGCTGCGCATTCGACGAATTCGGGACGGATGCCGATGGTGATGGCCGCGCCCCCGGCCAGTGCGGTTTGAGCGCTTGCGGGCAGGTTGACGCCGTCGGCGCCGGGGTAGGCGCGGCCGTCGCGCACCGGGCAGGCCAGCAGGTTCATGCCGGGGTTGCCGATGAAGTAGCCCACGAAGGTGTGCGCCGGTTCCTCGAACAGTTCCTGCGCACTGCCGGTCTGCACCACTTCGCCCTGGGTCATCACGACCACCTTGTCGGCGAAGGTCAGCGCTTCGACCTGGTCGTGCGTGACGTAGATCAGCGAGAGTTTGAGTTCGTGATGGATTTCCTTGAGCTTGCGGCGCAGCAGCCACTTGAGGTGCGGGTCGATCACCGTGAGCGGCTCGTCGAACAGCACCGCCGCCACATCGGGTCGCACCAGGCCGCGGCCGAGCGAAATCTTTTGCTTGGCGTCGACCGCCAGGCCGCTGGCGCGCTGTTTCAGCTCGCTGGACAGTTCCAGCATGCCCGCGATGTGTTCGACGCGTTTGCGTACCTCGGCTTCTTTCCAGCCGCGGTTACGCAGCGGGAAAGCCAGGTTGTCGAACACCGTCATGGTGTCGTAGATGACGGGGAACTGGAACACCTGCGCGATGTTGCGCGCTTCGGGCGGCAGGTCGGTGACATCCTTGCCGTCGAAAATCACGCGTCCGTGCGACGGGCGCACCAGGCCCGAGATGATGTTGAGCAGCGTTGTCTTGCCGCAGCCGGATGGACCAAGCAGCGCATAGGCGCCGCCGTCGTCCCAGGTCAGGTTCATGGGGCGCAGGGCGTAGTCTTCAGGCTTCTGCGGGTTCGGTTTGTAGGCATGCGCCAGGTCGGGCAGTTCGATGCGGGCCATTACACTGCCTCCTGGATCTGCGGGGGCGCGAACAGCAAGGCGCCGCCGGGTGCGAACACGAACAAGTCATCCGGACGCAGGTACACGGTGCACGGCACGCCGAGGTCGAGGTTATGCACGCCGGTCAGTTGCGCCACCAGCCCGATCGGGCCGCGCTGCAAGTGGACATAGGTTTCCGAGCCGCTGATTTCGGCCAGTTCGACCTGGCACTGGATCGGAAAATCGTCGGCGTGCAGAGGCGCCAGGCGCAGGCTGTGGGCGCGCAGGCCGAGCACCACCTCGCCATGCTGCGCGGCCTGGCGGCGCTGGGCCTCGTTCAGGGGAATCGCCAGGTCGCCCGCCACCAGTGCCATGCCGTCAGGGCCGACGCTGGCCGTCACCAGGTTGATCGGCGGGTCGCTGAAGGTGCGCGCGCTCTGGACCGAATTGGGTGCGTTGAACACATCGAGCGTGGCGCCATGCTGCAGCAGGCGTCCTTCGTGCAGCAGCACCGTGTGGCCGCCCAGCTGCAAGGCTTCGAGCGGCTCGGTGGTGGCGTAGACGACGGTGGTTTTGCCTTCCGCGAACAGGGCGCCGAGCTCCTTGCGCAATTCTTCGCGCAGCTTGTAATCGAGGTTGACCAGCGGCTCGTCGAGCAGCAGCAGGGCCGATTCCTTGATCAGCGCGCGCGCCAGCGCGGTGCGCTGCTGCTGGCCGCCGGACAGCTGCGCCGGCAGCTTGTCGAGGTGCGCCGAGATGTGCAGGCGCTCGGCCATGCTCGTCACACGGGTGCGGATCTCGGCCTCGGGCACGCGCTTGATGCGCAGCGGCGACGCGATGTTGTCAAATATCGTAAACGACGGATAGTTGATGAACTGCTGGTACACCATCGCCAGGTCGCGCTGGCGCACCGGCAGGCCGGTCACGTCCTTGCCGCCGGCGATCACCTTGCCGTGCGTGGGCCGGTCCAGGCCCGCCATGACCCGCATCAGCGAGGTCTTGCCGGCCTGCGTGGTGCCCAGCAGGACGTTGATGGTACCGGGTACCAGTTCGAGCGACATCGGGTACAGGTGATCCTGCGCCCCGTACTTCGTGCTCACGTTTTCCAATGACAGCTGCATTTCGTCTCCTATTGTCGGGGCCTCGACTAACCTGCTGCGCGGCGCCATTTTCGCCCTGCGATGCTCACCGTACTTTCGTACGGCTGCGCTTCTCGGACAAAACTGGCACCGCTCGCTACGGTTTTTCGAGGCCCCTTTTCTCGTCTTTTACTGCATCCCTGTCGCGGGATTTGCTTGTATTTGCTTGTTCTACTTGCGGAATTCGGTGATCCAGGCATCGACTGCGATGGCCGCATCGGCGGGCAGATGCAAGCCCAGTTTGGAACGGCGCCACAGCATGTCGGTTGCCGTGGTGGCCCATTCATGATCGATCCAGTACACCGCTTCGGCTTCGTACAGGCCGGGCACGATCTGCGCGCCCATGGCGGCGATGCTGCTGCGCTGGTCGATCACCAGGTGGATGCGGGTGCCGTAGGCGCGCGCGTAGCGTGCCACCAGCGGCGCCGGCAGCCACGCGTACTGCTCCTGCAGGCCGGCCACGAAACGGTCGAATTCGAGCACGCTGCGGTTGTCCGGCAGCGGACCGTGCACGTCGCCGCCGGGCAGGCAGGCGTCGACGGTCCATGGCCCGTGGCTGTTGCCCAGCCTTGGTGCGATCAGGTCGACGGCTTGCTCGGCCAGCTTGCGGAAGGTGGTGATCTTGCCGCCGAAGATGGAGAGCATCGGCGCGCCCTTGTCATCGAGCTCGAAGGTGTAGTCGCGCGTGACGTCGGAGGCGTCGCTCGACTCGTCGTCGAGCAGCGGGCGCACGCCGGAGTAGCTCCACACCACGTCGGCCGGCGTGATGGATTTACTGAAGTAACGGCTCGACAGCGCGCACAGGTAGTCGATTTCGGCCTGGTCGATTTCGACCTTGCCGGCGTCGCCATGGTATTCGAGGTCGGTGGTGCCGATCAGGGTGAAGTCCTGCTCGTACGGAATGGCGAACACCACGCGCCCGTCCGGGTGCTGGAAGATGTAGGCATACGGATGCTCGTACAGGCTCCGCACGACGATATGGCTGCCTTTGATGAGGCGCACCGATTTGTCGGCCGGCCCCGGGTTGGTCCCCTGCAGAAAGCGCGAGGCCCATGGTCCGGCGGCGTTGACGATGCAGCGCGCGCTGACATCCATGGCCGAACCGTCGGCGCGCCGCAGACGCGCTTCCCAGCGCTCGCCCTGGCGCCGCGCCGACTCGCAGGCGGTGCGGGTAAACACGTGCGCGCCTTTGCTGGCGGCGTCGATCGCGTTGAGCACCACCAGGCGCGCATCGTCGACCCAGCCGTCGGAATACACGAAGCCGCGCGTAAAGTCCGGCTTGAGCGGCGCGCCGGCCGCATGGCGGCGCAGGTCGATGCCCTCGGAACCGGGCAGCAGCTCGCGCCGCGCCAGGTGATCGTACAGGAACAGGCCTGCGCGGATCATCCAGGCCGGGCGCTGGCCCTTGTCGACCGGGGTGACGAAGCGCATCGGCCACATGATGTGCGGGGCGGCGCGCAGCAGCACTTCGCGTTCGATCAGCGCCTTGCGCACCAGGCCGAATTCGTACTGCTCCAGATAACGCAGGCCGCCGTGAATCAGCTTGGTGGCCGCCGACGAGGTGTGCGAGGCCAGGTCGTCCTTCTCGCACAGGACCACGGACAGGCCGCGCCCCGCTGCGTCACGGGCGATGCCGGCGCCATTGACGCCGCCGCCGACCACCAGTACATCACACGCGATATTGCCCGCCTTGTCCATGCCGCTCTCGCTTCAATTGGGGATGTTGAATTCACTGCAAAGATAAACAATACGACAAGAACGAAAAAAATGAAACAACAATTTATGTGTTTGTTTTCGTTTTAGTTCGTTTGTGATAAATTTGGCGCTTTTACAGGAGCCCACATGACGCTCAATCCACGCCAGCGCCGTATCCTCGACGCCGTGCGCCAGCAGGTGACGGTATCGCTCGAAGCGCTCGCGCAGCAGCTGGAAGTCACGCCGCAAACCGTGCGGCGCGATGTCAAGCTGATGGAAGAAGCGGGCCTGCTGGCACGCTACCACGGCGGCGTGGGCCTGCCCTCGTCGGTCCAGAACATCGACTACAGCGACCGCCAGGTGCTCAACGTGGACGCCAAGCGCCGCATCGCCAGCGCGGTGGCGGCGCAAGTGCCGTCGCACTGTTCGCTGTTGATCAATATAGGCACCACCACCGAAGAAGTGGCGCGCGCCCTGGTGCATCACCAGGGACTGCACGTGGTCACCAACAACCTCAATGTGGCGTCCATCCTGTGCGACAGCCCGGGCTGCGAAGTCATTCTGGCCGGCGGCGTGGTGCGCGGGCGCGACCGCGGCATCGTCGGCGAGACCACCATCGATTTCATCCGCCAGTTCAAGGTCGATATCGGCATCATCGGCATTTCGAGCATCGAGCCCGATGGCACCCTGCGCGACTTCGACCCGCGCGAAGTCAAGGTGGCGCAGGCCATCATCGAACAGTCGCGCGCCGTGTGGCTGGTGGCCGACCACGACAAGTTCGGCCGCCAGGCCCTGATGCGCATGGCCCATGCCTCGCAGATCGACGTGCTGTTCACCGACGCCAAACCGCCCGAGGCGCTGGCCCGTGTACTGCGCGAGGCCAAGGTTAATGTTGTAATTGCGCAATAATCAAGCTGAGCGCTGGGCCGCTGGCGGTTTTTGGGGGATGATTGGTGTTACCCTGTCTCCCCCTGTTTTGTTAGCCAATGAGCATGTTTACTTTTCTGATGATTATTGCGGTGCTGGCGATCGTGGCCGGCGCCGTGGCGGCTGGTTACTTCTACCTGCAGCGCAGTCAAGTCAGCAGGCTGGCCGGCGATTTCAAGCTGTATGCACCGTATCTGGTCGAGCAAACGGCACGCGTGCGCCTGCGCGTACAGCCGCTGGGACGTGAATACATCGGCGAAGAAGATGCCGAGGCCTACGCCGAGATGAAAAAACTGTGGTCGGGCATGACCAACCACCGCATGAAACTGATCGGCACCTTCGCGTCCGACGAAAACGACCGCGTGTACATCATCGGCCAGCACCCCGACAACAAGATCGTCGGCCTGGTGGGCCTGCAGCGCGGCATGCGCCCGTTCGTCGAATTCTTCAAGCTCTCGGGCAGCGGCACCATGGGGGTGCTGAGCGGCGCGCCCGGTGCGCGCCCCATGCGCCTGGCCACCCTGACGGTCGAACCGAAGCAAAATCCGGCGTGGCGGTCGGCGGTCGAAGCGTTTGCCTCCACGGCCGAAGGGCGAGCGCTCGACGTCAACAACCTGATCGTGCTGTTCGAGCGCGTGCATTCGGCGCGCATGGATCACCAGCTCAAAGCCGCACCAACCCTGGCCGAAATCAAGTCGCACGCCGCCGCGCAGGGCGCCGCCGATACCCTGCACGGCCAGCAGCTCGACCACGCGCTCGAGATCAACCACGTGGCCTGGCGCGACGCCGTGCAGGTGGCACTGCTCGACAACACCAGGCGCAAGCTCAAACTGACCGTCGACACCTGGTCGCGGCTCGAACCGCAGCTGATCGTCATCCACGCGGGCATGGATGTCGACGACGTCATCGCCAAGCTGGCGGAGTATCCGATGGTCGATGCGCTGGGCGTGCAGCTCAAGGCGCAGGAGCTCGGACCGCTGGAGATTTTCAAGCAGATCAACGAGCAGCTGGCGCCGGCCGAACGGCGCCGCCTGGTGGTCGAATTGAATTCCCCGGTAGCCGCCGCGATCTACGCCCGTGCCGGCGCGATGCAGTCGGCCGGCGTGCCGGCGCAGGCGATGGCGGCATGATGTTGAAGCCATCGACCGCGCCCACTCGCGATGCGCAGGTAGAGCTGGCGGATGCTCAGGTTCTCGCCCTGGGCCAGATTGGTCAGCAGTTGCTGGCCGCTGCGCTGGCCGTCCTGGGCGAACAAACCACGGCGCTCAGCCCCATCAAGAAAGCGGACGGCATGAAGGCGGTGCTGGTACCGACCGGCGCCAGCACCGCCCTCATGATCGAAAGTCGCCGGGCCACCGGGTATGACACCGGCATGGCCCGGGAAGGCGCGCTGGTCTATTTGATCGACACCGCGGCGGGGAGCGGCAATGGACCGATCAAGGTGATCGGACCGGCTGCCGGCGACGCTGGGCGCAGGACAGTCGCTCACGGCCGGCAAAGTGACCGTCCATGTTGTCAGCGCTGGCGCTGATGGCGATACGGTCACGGTTCGCATCGGCGATGGAAGGAAAAATCGGGATGGTGTCCGCAGCCCTTGTGCGCGTGCTCGTTAGCGGGCTTGTACAGCTGATCCCACGAAAACAAGCCGGTGTCATGCATGTCCGAGAAGATCGGCCGCACCGCGTAGCTCCGCAGCGGTTCGAGCGCCATGGCGCTTCAAGGCGGCGTACGACCGTAGTACTCGTTCATTAACCGAGCAGCAATCCGCGCGGTCTTACTCACGTCCTTCTCGGACGACGCTCGTACCAGTTGACTCACCGTAGCATCTTTCAATTCTATATCCCGGAAACCATGCTGCTCGGCGAAATCTATCCAACGTTTCAATGGCTTGTCAGACGTCAATTTTCCAATCACACGGATATCACCCGCAAAAACACTGTTCAGATAATAGGACCAACGCTCCTGGGTCAGGCGGTTTAGCATCTGGGACGCTTCTTCCGCAGCGGCCCAGGCGACGCCGTACGAGTTGCCCAATACAACGCAAAGCAAAGCGGTAATGCAAGCAGGTAGCGCAGGAGTCGGAATCGTCGTACCCAGCTTCGCCAAATTCTTTACTGGTGACGCTTCGTTATAAAAGTTATTGAGCCCTTCATGGGCTTTTATGATTGCATCGGCGGCTTTCACAAACGCGTCGCTGCGAAGATTTTCAGGGACGAAATCGAAACCCTTCACCTTCAGCAGCGCGCTCTTCAAACCGCTCACAACCGTGGTTTTGCCATCCGCATACGCTTCCGCGTAAGTCCGCCCGATTTGCCATTTTTCCGTATCGCGCAAACTTGGCCAGATAGCCGGCACCACCACATTGATATTTGCAAGGGCATGGTCCAAATTTCCGCCCGCATTTTTCTTCGCTGCGCTCATGAGCACACTGATCGTGAGCTTATAGAAAAAATACGGCGAACTCTTCAGCATGACGACGTGCGGATCCTCATCAACCAGCGTCGCCCCTTCCAACGCCTTGCGAAAATCCACGAATTTTTTTGCGACTTCTATTTTCGGACGTCCCAACACGCCTTTCACACAGGCTTTTAGCGAAGATATCGCTTCCGATTCATCAATGTCTTCCGAATCGCTTTCCAAAGAATCCATCTGGGAAAAGTGCGTTATCAGTTCGTACGTATGCCTGAGTCGAAGACCATCGGTGGGGGAAACAATTCCCAACTCTTCCGCCAGACGTATCGTATCCTTGACAGTCAGGATATCATCCACGTCGTCATCTTCATCGACGTCCAGTTTTCCGAGCATTTCCCCCAACAGGCGCACGCCAACGGTGGCCAGCTCTTTTTTCAGAGCGGTAATGGTCTTTCCCCACAAATAGCTGACCGCCATTTCGTAGTGGCGCGATTCGAACGCGGCAACCAGTTGAGCCTTATCCTTCGTACTCAACTGCAATGCATAATCCGAAATTTGGACGGGCGATTTCGCCTCCGCGGGAAGCGTTCCATTTTCTTGCTGCCAAACCGTCATATTATCCATGTTCGCTCCCATTAAATTCGGACCATCCGTCTTGCGACTGCATGAACGCTGCACGAAGGTCGTGTCCAACTTTTGCACTAAGACTGCGAAAAGCGCGTCGACGCGCTCCTCCTTGAACAACACCGGCAGCGGCTGTCGCCTCGGGCTCCAGCTTGACAAAACAATTATAGCCAAGCAGACGCCCGCTGCTGTCGAACAGAATGATCCCGTCGGAGTTGAGCATCCCCTGAAGCAAATAGCCTTTGCTTTCAAGTCTTGACTGTTGGGCAGGATCTTTTTTGAATTCGTTGATTAATGCCGGGAAATCGATTGGCTCGTCGAAAATGACGCCGTCTTCGGCCAGGAAGCCAGGCGGCTGCTCAAGGTCCGTGACCGCAATGATGCAACCGTGTGATTTTCGGAGAGTGTCAAACAACAGGCGGGTGACATAGCCGTGCGCCGCCTCGCGAACGTTAGAGTCCGTCCTGGCCACAATCGCCAGGACCAACTCGTCGAGAAATTGCAAGGGTGGCGCGGCGTCTTCTTTGCGATGATTCAGGAACACATAATGAAAAGCCCCCTGATTCGAACGAATTTCCACACACTCATCAGCAACTTGAAAAACCTTTACAACCGAGAATGGATTGTTCTCGCTCATCAAAACCTGATCGACCAGCACCGCAATGGGATTTCCGGAATCCTTGAAAACGCCGTATTCGATCGTTCCAGCCAGGTCCTCGATGTAAATCATCCACCCGCCAGCCGCAAGCGGAGCACATTTCTTTATGGCGGTCTTGAGTCCGTCGACGTCTCTGCTCGTGCTTCCGATCTTCATGCGTTCGCCGCCCGGAAGCATTGCACTCAACAGCTTCATGTCATCGGTCAAATAGACTTTGGGAACGAGCTTGACGCCCTCTTCCATATATCGCGCCAGAAGAACCACAAGCTCAACCAAATGCAATGAGTTGGCAAGAAATGGCAATTTGCTGCTATGGCAAAACTCAGCGACGCCTCCGAGCAACTGAGTCCGAAACGTGATGTTAACGGCCATGTCGTTACCTCCGCAGCAAAGTTAACACAACACTACGCCGCTGCCGGATTTTTCGCAAACCGTATCCACAATTAGCTATCAGCGCGCCAAGAACAACGATATCGGCCAGTTGCAAGTCTGCTTTTTAGTGCTTGTGCCCGCAGCCCTTGTGCGCTGTGGCTGCGCCAGGCAGCACGGCGCCCGGTTCGCGGCCCGCCTCGCCTTCGAAGCCCGCTGCGTGCAGGCGCGCCATGTAATCGGCCCACAGGGTCGCCTGCTCGTTACCGAGCTTGTACAGGTAATCCCACGAAAACAAGCCGGTGTTGTGGCCGTCCGAGAAGGTCGGCTGCACCGCGTAGTTACCCACCGGTTCGAGCGCCGTGACGCCCACATTGCGTTTGCCCAGCTGGAGCACTTCCTGCCCCTGGCCGTGGCCGCGCACTTCGGCCGACGGCGAGTACACGCGCAGCAGCTCGAACGGAATCGAAAAACTGCTGCCGTCTTCAAAGGCGATATCGAGCACGCGCGATTTCTGGTGGACGGTCAGTGCGGTCGGGTTCATGCTGATTTTTCCATGCGGCGGACGATATCGTCCGCCAGTTTCGGCAGCAGCGCGCGGCGCTCCGCCAGGGTCGGTTCGTCGGTCGCGCGCACCGCCACCGTCCACACCGGATTGGGGAAGTGCGCATCGTCGGCGTAGCGCGGAATGACGTGCCAGTGCAGGTGCGGCGTCATGTTGCCAAGGCTGGCGACGTTGATTTTCGCCGGCTTCAAGACATCGCGCAGCGCCAGTTCCACATGCCAGACCGCGTCCATGAACAGCGCGCGGTCGCTCGGCGCCAGGTCGGTCATCTCTTTCACGTGATCGTTCCAGATCACGCGGCAGAAGCCCGGATAGGCGGCGTCGTCGACCAGGATGACCGACAGCTTGTCGTCGCGCCAGATCGGTTCGACCGCCAGTTGGCACAGTTCGCAGCCGTTGACGGCGCTCATACCAGCACCCTCTCGATGCCGCCGTTGTTGGCACGGGCCACGTATTCGGGCAGCCAGTTTTCGCCCAGCTTGTGGCGCGCCATTTCGACGACGATGTAGTCGGCGGTGGTGCCGGCATCGTCGTTGTAGCGCGACAGGCCTTGCAGGCACGATGGGCAGCTGGTCAGGATCTTGACGTCGCCGGTAAAACCATCGGCGCGCAGCTTGTCGGCGCCCTTCTCCATCTCGCCTTCCTTGCGGAAGCGCACCTGGGTGGCGATGTCGGGACGCGATACGCCGAAGGTGCCGGATTCGCCGCAGCAGCGGTCGTTCTTTTCGATCTTGACGTTGTCCACCGTCGACACCAGCGCATTGACGGTCTTGACCGAATCCTGCAGCTTCATCGGATTGTGGCAAGGCTCGTGGTACATGTAGCGCGTACCGCTGACGCCTTCGAGCTTCATGTCCTTTTCGAGCAGGTACTCGTGAATGTCCATGATGCGGCAGCCAGGGAAGATCTTGTCGAACTCATAGGTCGCCAACTGGTCGTAGCAGGTGCCGCACGAAACCAGCACGGTCTTGATGTCGAGATAATTGAGCGTGTTGGCCATGCGGTGGAACAGCACGCGGTTATCGGTCATCATCTTGTCGGCCTTGTCGTACTGGCCGGCGCCGCGCTGCGGATAGCCGCAGCACAGGTAGCCCGGCGGCAGCACGGTTTGCACGCCGACTTCCCACAGCATGGCCTGCGTGGCCAGGCCCACTTGCGAGAACAGGCGCTCCGACCCGCAGCCGGGGAAGTAGAACACGGCTTCGGTATCGGCCGTGGTCACCTTGGGGTTGCGGATGATCGGGATGATCTTGTCGTCTTCGATGTCGAGCAGCGCGCGCGCGGTTTTCTTGGGCAGGTTGCCCGGCATTTTCTTGTTGATGAAGTGGATCACCTGCTCGCGCACGGGCGTCTTGCCGGTGGTCGGCAGCGGTGCGCGGGTCTGCTTCCTGGCAAACTTCTTCAGCACGTTGTGGCCCAGGCGCTGCGCCTTGAAACCCCAGCCGGCCATGACCTGGCGCGTGGCGTTGATGGTCACCGGGTCGGTGGCGTTGAGGAAGAACATCGCCGCCGCATTGGCCGGGCGGAAGGTCTTCTTGTCCATCTTGCGCAGCAGGTTACGCATGTTCATCGACACGTCGCCGAAGTCGATGTTGACCGGGCATGGCGTGACGCACTTGTGGCACACGGTGCAGTGGTCGGCCACGTCTTCGAATTCTTCCCAGTGCTTGATCGAGACGCCGCGCCGGGTCTGTTCTTCGTACAGGAACGCTTCGATCAGCGAGGACGTCGCCAGGATCTTGTCGCGCGGCGAATACAGCAGGTTGGCGCGCGGCACGTGGGTGGTGCAAACCGGTTTGCATTTACCGCAGCGCAGGCAGTCCTTGATGCTGTTGGCGATCTCGCCGATGTCGCTCTGCTGCATGATCAGCGATTCGTGGCCCATCAGGCCGAACGACGGCGTATAGGCGTTGCGCAGGTCGGCCCCGAACTCGGGCAGGTTGAGCAGCTTGCCCTTGTTGAAGCGGCCTTCCGGATCGATGCGCAGCTTGTAGTCGCGGAATTCGCCGATTTCGTCTTCGGTCAAAAATTCCAGCTTGGTGATGCCGATGCCATGCTCGCCCGAGATCACGCCGTCCAGCGAACGCGCCAGCTTCATGATGCGGCCCACGGCTTCGTGGGCGTCCTGCAGCATGGCGTAGTCGTCGGAGTTGACCGGCAGGTTGGTGTGCACGTTGCCGTCGCCGGCGTGCATGTGCAGCGCGACGAACACGCGCGAACGCAGCACCTTTTGATGAATCGCGGTCGACTCGTCGAGAATCAGCTTGTAGGCGGCGCCGTTGAAGATCTGGCGCAGTTGCGCGCGGATCTCCTGCTTCCACGAGACGCGCACGGTGCGGTCCTGCACCACGTCGAACAGGGTGGCGCCGGGCTGCTGCGCCAGGCGCTCGTCGAACACGACGTCGAGACGCTCCATGCCGATGGCGCGCAAGGCGTCGCGCGCGCCGGCCAGCGGCTGGTCGAGTTGCGCCAGCAGCCAGGTCCAGCGCGCGTGCACCGCGCCGAGCAGTTCGTTCGCCTGCTGCACGCGGTCGCCCAGCATTTCTTCGTCGCCGATCGACTCGCCCGAGGCGTCGTCGCTTTTACCGACCGGCAGATTGCCGGCGGCGAAAAACGCGCGCAGTTCGTCGGTCAGTTGCAGCTTGTTCTTGATCGACAGTTCGATGTTGATGCGCTCGATGCCGTCGGTGTACTCGCCCATGCGGTTCAGCGGAATGACCACGTCTTCGTTGATCTTGAAGGCGTTGGTGTGGCGCGCAATGGCCGCCGTGCGGGCGCGGTCGAGCCAGAACTTCTTGCGCGCTTCCGGGCTGACGGCGACAAAGCCTTCGCCCACGCGGGTGTTCGCGATGCGCACCACTTCCGAGGCGGCTTGCGCCACCGCGTTTTCGTCGTCGCCGACGATGTCGCCGAACAGCGCCATTTTCGGCAGCACGCCGCGTTTCGATTTGGTGGCGTAGCCGACCGCGCGCAGATAGCGCTCGTCCAGATGCTCCAGGCCCGCCAGGCGGATGGTGGCGAACGAGGCGCCGCCCTTGGCCGGCAAGCCGTCGAGGTAATCCTTGATTTCGACGATCGATGGAATCGCATCGCGCGCCTGGCCGAAGAATTCGAGGCAGACGGTGCGCGCGTACTTCGGCATCTTGTGCAGGATCCAGCGCGCCGACGTGATCAGGCCATCGCAGCCTTCTTTCTGGATGCCCGGCAGGCCGGACAGGAATTTGTCGGTGACGTCCTTGCCCAGGCCTTCCTTGCGGAAGCGCTTGCCTTCGATGACCAGCATCTCGGTCTTGAACGGCGCATCTTTCGCTTCGCCGCGCGCGTTCGGGTGGGTCCATTCGAGCTTGAAGGTGGCGGTCGGGGCGTCGTGGATCTTCGACAGGTTGTGGCCGATGCGCGTCACTTCCAGCCAGTCGCCGTTGGGGTCGACCATCTTCCACGAAGCCAGGTTGTCGAGCGCGGTGCCCCACAGGACGGCCTTCTTGCCGCCGGCGTTCATGGCGACGTTGCCGCCGATGCAGGACGCTTCGGCCGATGTTGGATCGACCGCGAACACGAAGCCGGCCTTTTCGGCGGCGTCGGAAACGCGTTTGGTGACCACGCCGGCGCCCGAATGGATGGTCGCGTATTCATGGTCCACGCCGGGCAGCATGGTCATTTCGACCTCGCCCAGGGTGACCAGCTTTTCGGTGTTGATGACGGCCGACATGGGCGTGAGCGGGATGGCGCCGCCGGTATAGCCGGTTCCTCCGCCGCGCGGGATGATGGTCAGTCCGAGTTCGATGCAGCCCTTGACCAGGCCCGCCATTTCATCTTCGGTGTCGGGCGTGAGCACCACGAACGGGTATTCGACGCGCCAGTCGGTGGCGTCGGTCACGTGGGCGACCCGCTTCATGCCGTCGAAGCAGATGTTGTGCTTTTCGGTGTAGCGGCCCAGTACCTTGGTGGTGCGCTTGCGCAGATCCCAGGTCTGGCGGAACTCGTTGCCGAAGTCTTCGACCGCTTTCGACGCCGCCTTGAGCAGCTTTTCCACGTTGGCGCTGCGCGCGCGCGCCACTTCGCCGGTGGGGTCGCCGCCGCCCTCCGCATCGACGCTGGTGCGGCGCTTGTCGACTTCGGCCAGGCGGTGATGCAGCGCGTCGATCAGTTCCTGGCGCCGTTTCGGGTTGTCCAGCATGTCGTCCTGCAGGTACGGATTGCGCCGCACCACCCAGATATCGCCCAGTACTTCGTACAGCATGCGCGCCGAGCGCCCGGTCTGGCGCGAGCCGCGCAATTCGTCGAGCAGTTCCCAGGACGACTCGCCCAGCAGGCGGATCACGATCTCACGATCCGAAAACGAGGTGTAGTTATAAGGGATTTCGCGCAGGCGGGTCGCGGCGTGACCATTTGGCGTTTCGGCCAGGAGTGCTTGGATTTGTGCGGGGGCGTTCATGTATTGGTGGACTATGTGGACTGACCCTAAGGGAGTTCATTCTAGCGTATTGCGCTGCACCACGCAGGAACCCCCATCGCTTTTGCATAGGCGGCAAGGGCAATGGGCACAAACAAAACGATGGCGATTTGAGAAATTGACAATAGTTTTGATATTTTTGATCAACTTTGGCAAAACGAAATTTGGTGAAAGTCACGATCACCGAGACGATATGCGGAATCATGCCCGGTCAGCGTTCGCCCATCGCCGCGCGCAGGGCGTCCACATGGCGCTCGCTCACGGGAACCTGCGCGCCGGAGCGCAGGGTCAGGCGCCAGGCGCCGTCGCCCACCACCTCCAGATTGGCGGCCTGGCCGATGCGCACCACGGCGCTGCGGTGCACGCGCAAGAAGCGGGCCGGGTCGAGGTGGCGCAGCAGGCGGCTCAGGGGCAGCCGGTGCATCACGCTGCGCGTGGCCAGGTGCAGGTTGACGTAATTACCGCAGGTTTCGATCCAGTCGACGTCGGCCAGCTCGATGCACTCGATGCGGCCGACCGAGCGCACGCTCACCTGCCGCCAGTACTGGTCCGGCGCGCCGGGGTCGGCCCAGGCGCGCAGCGCGGCGCCGTAGGCCGGCCGCTGGCGCAGGTCGAGCATCGCTTCGGCGCGCGCAAGCGCCGCGGCCAGGCGCGCGTCGTTCACGGGCTTGAGCAGGTAATCGAGGGCGTGCACCTCGAACGCGTCGAGCGCAAAGGCGTTATGCGCGGTGACGAAAATGACCAGCGGCGGATTGGCCAGGGCGGCCAGCGCGCGCGCCAGCACCAGGCCGGAGTCGCCCGGCATCTGGATATCGAGGAAGACCACGTCGACATCCTGCGCGTCGATGATGGCCCGGGCCGCCGACGCGCTGGCGCACTCGCCGGCGACCTGCCAGCGCGCGTGCTCGGCCAGCGCGTAGCGCAGGTTGATGCGGCCGGGTTCCTCGTCGTCGACGATCAGTGCGCGCACCGTCATTGGTCCGGCGCGTGCAGCGGCATGCGGATATCGACCACGAAGCGGCCGTCTTGCAGGCCCGTTTGCAGCGAGGCGTTGTCGCCATACGCCAGGTGCAGGCGTTCGCGCACGTGGCGCAGGCCGAGGCCAAGGCCGGGATTGGCCGAGCGCACGTCGCTGGCGGGGTTGGACACGTGGATCGCCAGGCTTTTGCTGTCGGCGGCAAAAGCGACGCGGATGTCGCTCGGGCGGTCGTGGCAGTCGAGGCCATGGCGCAGCGCGTTTTCGATCAGCGGCTGCAGCAGCAGCGGCGGGATGTCGGCGGCCAGCACGGCCTCGCTGTCGCCGTCGATGCGCACGTGCAGGCGGGCGCCGTAGCGCAGGCGCTGCAAGGCCAGGTAATCGTCCAGGAACTGGCGCTCCTCGCGCAGGCCGACATGATCGCGCGCGCTGGCTTCGAGCGCGTAGCGCAGCAGCGCGCTCAGGTGGTTGATGCCGTCCAGCGCCACCCGCTTGTCGTCGGAGCGCACCAGCGCGCTGATGGCGTTCAGGGCGTTGAAGAGAAAATGCGGTTCGAGCTGGCCGCGCAGGGCCAGCAGGCGTTGCTGCTCAAGTTCGAGGCGCAGGTTCAGATTGTCGCTGTGGGCGCGCATCCAGGCCTGCTCGCGCCGGCGCCCTTCGCGCCAGCTGCATGCGGCCACCACCGCCACGAAGGTAAACGTGACCCATACCAGCGCCATGAACTGCCAGAATCCGGAGCGCGCCAGCGCGGCGTCGATAACCGCCGCTACGCCGGAGAGCTGGCCCTGATCGTAAAGCGTGAGCAGGCGGCCATGGAGCAGTTCGAGCGGCGTCATGACGATTGCCGCCAGCAGGTAGGCCGCCAGTATCCGTGGCACGCTGGCCAGCAGCGCCGGGCGGGCGCTGAAAAAGGCGTAGCAGGCAAAGCTCATCGCCATCAGCAGCAGGTGTTCGCGCCACCACAGCCAGAACATGCGCAGGTAGGAACCGGTATAGCCGGCGCGTTGCAGGTCGTCGCTGTGGTTGCCGACCGCGCCGATGGCGCACAGCACCGTCCAGATGACGACGATCGTGACGAAGGCCTTGGGCAGGCTGGTTTGCGGGGACTGGTTCTGTGCGGTGATCATCGATGCAAAGTATACCAGCGCAAACGGGCCATTTTTCTGCCATGCTGCGGCCTTCGTCATCCAGTTCCGGCGACTCGTCACTTACCGGTGTTGCGCGGCTGGGCGAGCGGACACAATCGGCGTCCCTCTCAACCACTTGGCCGTTCATGAAATACTCTCTCGTTTTGTCGGCGCAGGCGATCGCCCTGCTGTCTTCCTTCAGTCACGCCGTGCACGCCCAGGATGCGGGCGGCGCCATTGCCCAGGTGGAAATCAAGGGCGCCGGCAGCGCCAACGTGCGGCGCGACGATACCGCCGCGCGCATCGTGGTGGGGCGCGACGACATAGCGCAGTACGGCGACACCTCGCTGTCGGCGGTGCTCAAGCGCCAGCCCGGCGTGTCGCTCAGCGGCGGCGAAATCCGCATGCGCGGGCTGGGCGCCGGCTATACCCAATTGCTGGTCAACGGCGACCCGGTGGCGGCCGGTTTTTCGATCGACAGCATCGCCCCGGCGATGATCGAACGGATCGATATTTTGCGCACGGCCACGGCGGAACTGGGCTCGCAAGCCATTGCCGGGACCATCAATGTGATCCTCAAGAAGGGCAACGCGCGCAAGCAGCGCGACGTGAAGCTCGGGACGGGCCTGCTGCCGGGACGGAGCGACCCGTCGGCATCGCTGCAATGGGGCGAGCGCGCCGGCGACCTGGCCTATTCGCTGGCGGCCGAGATGACGCGCACCACCAGCGACAATACCTACATGACGTTCGAGACGCTCGACGATGCGGACAAGGCTGCGCTGGCGCGGCGCGAACTGCGCGAGTGGGCCTCGTTCCGCAACACGCGCCTGAACCTGACCCCGCGCCTGAACTGGACCCTGGCGGACGGCGCCAGCCTGGCGTGGCAGACCTTCATCGACCTGTCGCGCAACTCCAACAACGGCAACGCGATTGAAACCACCGTCTCGGGCGCCAGCACCGCGTATCCGGTCAACGATTACGGCACCAGGTCCGACACCGCGTCGGCGCGCAGCGATCTCACCCTGGCGCGCAACGTCGGGGCCGAGGGCAAGCTGACCGTCAAGGCGGGGCTCACGCACAACAAGCGCGACACCGACTATCTGTTCCGGGGCGCGGGCCAGTCCGGGACGCTGGCGCGCAAGGTGCTCTCGGACGCGGTCGACAACAGCGCCCTCCTGAGCGGCAAATACCTGGCGCCGCTGATGCCGGGCCACGCCGTGGGCATCGGCTGGGAAGGCGGGCGCACCCAGCGCACCGAATCGCGGCGCCAGACCGACAGCACGCTGGCCGGCGAGTCTCCGTCGCAGCTCGATGAAGACTACCGCGCGGTGGTCGGCAGGCTTGCGCTGTTCGCGCAGGATGAATGGACGGTGTCGCCGCGCCTGCAGGCTTACCTCGGCCTGCGCTGGGAAGGGCTGCACACGGCTACCCGTGGCCGCGCACTCGATGAGGTGAGCAGCACGTCGTCGGTGCTCAGCCCCATCACGCAGCTGCTGTGGAAGTTGGGCGGCAAGGACCAACTGCGCGTTTCGCTCTCGCGCACCTACAAGGCGCCGACGGTGCGCAACCTGGTGCCGCGCCGGTACACGGTCAACAACGCCAACGGCCCGACCAATCCCGACGTGCGCGGCAACCCTGCGCTCAAGCCCGAACTGGCGTGGGGTGTCGACACGGCGTATGAAACCTATTTCGGCAAGAACGGCGTGGCCAGCGTGTCGGCCTATGCGCGCCGGATCGACGCGGTGACGGTGCAAACCCTGTACCAGGAAAACGGCGACTGGATTTCGACGCCGTTCAACAACGGCAAGGCCAAGGTGGCGGGACTCGAATTCGACGCCCGCTTCCCGCTGCGCAGCGTGCTGCCGTCGGCGCCGGACATGGACTTGCGCGCCAACGCCGCGCGCAACTGGTCGCGCCTGGACGCGGTGCCGGGACCAAGCAACCGCTTGGGCGACCAGGCACGCATCACGGCCAATCTTGGCGTCGATGCGCGTATCGGGGCGCAGTACACGGCGGGGATGAACCTGAATGTGCAGTACGGCGGGGCGACGCGAATGAGCCGCCACCTGCGCAGCGAGACGGGGCCGGTGCGCCTGCTCGATGTGTACGGGGTGTGGAAAATGGATGCCAGGACGCAGCTGCGCCTGTCGGTGGCCAATGCGCTGCACCGTGACCGCCGCAGCGGCAGCGACTATGCCGACGCCGACGGGCGCAACACGCGCGCGGGGCGCGCATCGTCGGCGGCGGTGCTGCGGATTGTGCTGGAAACGAGCTTGTAGGCGTCAGAACAGCATGTGCCAGAAATTGTTCACCATCTCAGCCAGCTTCTTCCAGAAGCTGTCCGGCACATACAGCAGCGCGGCCGTCATGGTCAGGTAGCGCATGAATTTGCCGATCGCCATATAGCCAAGACTTGGCCAGAACGGCAAATGCAGCCAGCCGCCGAGTGTGCACAGCGGATCGCCAATCCCGGGCACCCACGACAGCAGCATGGTCTTGGCGCCGTAGCGCGCCAGCCAGGCGAACCAGCGCGACTTGCGCTCTTTGGCAAACGCCACCTTGGCGCGGTAGCCGATGAAATAGTCGAGCGCGCCCCCGAGCGTGTTGCCCAGGGTCGCCACCAGGATGGCCGGCCAGAACATGGCCGGATTGGCCTTGATGACGGCAAACACGGCCGGCTCGGACCCGAGCGGCACCAGCGTGGCGGACACGAACGCAATCACGAAGACCGAGCTGAGCCCGACAGCGGGAGCGGCCAGCAATTTGAGCAGCCAGAGGACAGCGGATTCGATCATGGAGACACTTTGATGACTGCTGAAGCCGTCCATTATAATGAGGAAAAATGATTGTACCGACACGATACGCCGAGCCCGTCACCCGGAGACGCGCATCGCACTGCACGCCTCGGTCATCCGCCGACCACACAGTCCAGCGTCAACAGCATCGCGTTCCGGATTTTCCGGCCCAGAATCACTTTGTTTGCAGACTATGACTATCGACTACCTCAAGAAAATCCTGACCGCCCGCGTCTATGACGTCGCCACCGAAACGCCGCTCGAATTCGCGCCGATCCTGTCGCAGCGGATGGAGAACCGCATTTACTTCAAGCGTGAAGACATGCAGAGCGTGTTCAGTTTCAAGCTGCGGGGCGCGTACAACAAGATGGCCAACCTGGCGCCGGCGCAGCTCAAGCGCGGCGTGATCTGCGCCTCGGCCGGCAACCATGCGCAGGGCGTGGCGCTGTCGGCCGCCAAGACCGGCTGCCGCGCGGTGATCGTCATGCCGACCACCACGCCGAGCGTGAAGGTCGATGCGGTCAAGGCCTTCGGCGGCGCCAACGTGGAAGTGATTTTGCACGGCGAGTCGTACACCGACGCCTATAACTTCGCGCTCACGCTCGAAAAAGAACAGAAGCTCGCCTTCGTGCATCCGTTCGACGATCCGGACGTCATTGCCGGCCAGGGCACGGTGGGCATGGAGATTTTGCGCCAGCATTCGGGCCCGATCCATGCCATTTTTGTGGCCATCGGCGGCGGTGGCCTGATCGGCGGCGTGGCCGCGTACGTCAAGCAGATCCGCCCGGACATCAAGATCATCGGCGTGCAGTCGACCGATTCGGACGCGATGGCGCGCAGCCTGAAAGCCGGCGAGCGCGTGACCCTGCCGGACGTCGGCCTGTTCGCCGACGGCACCGCGGTGCGCCTGGTGGGCGAAGAGACCTTCCGCCTGGCGCAGCTGTATGTGGACGAGATCATCCTGGTCGATACCGATGCGATCTGCGCGGCGATCAAGGACGTGTTCCAGGATACGCGCTCAATTCTCGAGCCGTCCGGCGCGCTGGCGGTGGCCGGGGCCAAGGCGTATATCGAGCGTTCGGCGATGAGCAAGAACCCGGTGCGCAGCGAAACGCTGGTGGCGATTGCCTGCGGCGCCAACATGAACTTCGACCGCCTGCGTTTTGTGGCCGAGCGCGCGGAACTGGGCGAAGCGCGCGAAGCGGTGTTCGCCGTGACCATTCCCGAGCAGCGCGGCAGCTTCAAGCGCTTCTGCGCGCTGATCGGGCCGCGCAATGTGACCGAGTTCAATTACCGGGTCAGCGATGCGACGCAGGCGCATGTGTTCGTGGGCGTGCAGATCGCCAGCCGCGGCGAGTCCGGCGTGCTGGCGCGGACCTTCGAGCAGAGCGACTTCAAGACGCTGGACCTGACGCACGATGAACTGGCCAAGCTGCACATCCGCCATTTGGTGGGAGGCAAGAGTGCGTTGGCCCATGACGAACTGCTGTATCGTTTCGAATTCCCCGAGCGTCCGGGCGCGCTGATGCGCTTCCTGGACAGCATGGCGCCGAACTGGAATATCTCGCTGTTCCATTACCGTAATCAAGGCGGTGATGTGGGGCGCATTCTGGTGGGGCTGCAGGTGCCGGTGGAGGAAATGGAAGAATTCCGCCAGTTCCTCACCACGCTCGGATACCGGTATTGGGATGAGAGTGCCAATCCGGTGTATAAGATGTTTTTGGGGTGATGGACGTGCCCTCGCCGACCTAAGCTCCGTCGCTCCCGCGCTGGCGGGAGCGACGGGGTTGATTTTGACTGACTATATATGACCAACACCGCCGATCTGTCCCCCCTGGGCAAAACCTCCGCCTACCAGACCCAGTACGCGCCGGATCTGCTGTTCCCGATCCCGCGCCAGGGCAAGCGCGATGAACTCCAGCTCACCGGCACCCTGCCCTTCTTCGGCGTCGACATCTGGAACGCCTACGAAATCTCCTGGCTGAACATGCGCGGCAAGCCGCAGGTGGCGATCGCCACGATCACGGTACCGGCCGATTCGCCCAACATCGTCGAATCGAAATCCTTCAAGCTGTACCTCAATTCGTTCAACCAGACGCGCTTGTCCAACAGCGACGCCTTGCTGGCCCTGCTGCGCGAAGACCTCGCGGGCGGCTTCGGCGCGCCGGTCCACATCGCCCTGACCGAGCCGCACGACTTCGGCACCGTCAAGATGGGCGAACTCGATGGCATGCTGCTGGACCGCCTGGACGTCGAGATCGACAACTACTCGCCCTCGCCCGCGCTGCTCAGCGCCGCCAAAGACGGCGCGCCGGTCGAAGAAAAACTCGTTTCGCACCTGCTCAAGTCGAACTGCCTGGTCACCGGCCAGCCGGACTGGGCCAGCGTACAGATCCATTACGTCGGACCGCAGATCGAACAGGGCGGCTTGCTGAAATACCTGATCGGCTTTCGCGAGCACAATGAATTCCACGAGCAATGTGTCGAGCGCATTTTTACCGACATCCTGCGCCAGTGCGCACCGCAAAAACTGGCCGTCTACGCGCGCTACACGCGCCGCGGCGGACTGGACATCAACCCATGGCGCAGCAACTTCAGCTCGGGCCGTCCACCCAATCTGCGCACTGCGCGCCAGTGAGTTTGAGGCAGCGCAAGGAGCGCGTTTTCCCTCAGCGCGCACGCTTGACGGGTTTGCTGTGTGGGAATACCTTGGTCGACAAGGGAACGAGTGTGCTTTTCGGGCGACATGTAAAAGCCCCCAACTTTATAATTGAACAACAAGCGCGGATGCGTTCCCGAGCGCTGAAAAAACGGGCAGCAAGCACAGGAAAAATGGCGAACTGCATGAAGGACCGGCATTTGTGTGCAAAATTCTCAATTTCGTACCGGAAATTCAAATTTTCGGATACCCGGCCCGGGAGCAGTTTTCCCGTCTTGCATGAATCGCTATTCAATTTGCGATATGTCAATGCAGGCCTGACATGAATCGACGACGAATTCCGATTACACAGCTGGCAAACAGGCCTATAATTCTGGCTCGCAAGCACCCTTGTGCATCGCATCAATACTCAGCGTTATGACAAATCTTAGCAAAATTTTATCGCTCGAGAACGTGTTGCTTGATCTCGAAGTCTCCAGCAAAAAGCGCGCTTTCGAGCAGGCCGGGCTGATCTTCGAGAACAACTGCGGAATCGCCCGCTCGACCGTCTCCGACAACCTGTTTGCGCGCGAGCGCCTCGGCTCTACCGGCCTCGGCCATGGCGTGGCTGTGCCGCACGGCCGCATCAAGGGCAGCAAGAGCCTCAAGTCGCCGCTGGCCGCGTTCGTGCGCCTGCTGGAACCGATTCCGTTCGAATCGCCCGATGGCCAGCCGGTCAACCTGCTGTTCTTCCTGCTCATTCCCGATCACGTGACCCAGCAGCACCTCGAGATTTTGTCCGAGATCGCCGAGATGTTTTCGGACGACGGATTCCGCACAGCGCTGGCGACCGATCCCGACCCGAAATCGGTTCACTCGCGCATCATCAATTGGCAACCAAGTCTGCAAGCGCTGGGTTAAACTTCCGAGTGCCGGGCGCGTTGGCGCCCTCACTTTTCTGAAGACCCGTTCATGCTGCAAACTCCGCTGACCATCCAACGGCTGTACGACGACAATCGCGAAAGTCTTCAGCTGGGCTGGTTCGCCGGCTTTCCGGGCGGCGAACGCCTCATTTCAGGCGATGTCGCCTCCGCCGCCGACCAGGTCGGCCACCTGAATCTGATTCATCCGGGCCGCATCCAGGTGTTCGGGCATCAGGAGCTGACCTATTACCACCGCCTCAAATCCGGTTCGCGCAGCCACGTGATTGGCGAGCTGATTTCGGGCGGGCCGCCGGCGCTGATCATCGCGCAGGGGCTCGATACCCCGCCCGATATCCTGGCCATCTGCGACGAGCAGAATATTCCGCTGTTTTCCACGCCGCTGCCGGCCGCGCAGGTGATCGACTTCTTGCGCGTGTACCTGTCCAAGAAACTGGCGCAGCGGATCATCATGCATGGCGTGTTCATGGACGTGCTGGGCGTGGGCGTCTTGATTACCGGCGACTCGGGCCTGGGCAAGAGCGAGCTGGGACTGGAGCTCATTTCGCGCAGCCATGGCCTGGTGGCAGACGACGCGGTGGAGTTCTCGCGCATCGCCCCGAACATGATCGAAGGCCGCTGCCCGGCGCTGCTGCAAAACCTGCTGGAAGTGCGCGGACTGGGACTGCTCGATATCAAAGCGATCTTCGGCGAGACGGCGGTGCGACGCAAGATGCGCTTGAAATTGATCGTTCATCTGGTACGTCGCAGCGCGCTGGAAGAGGAAGTCGAGCGCCTGCCGTTCCTGTTCCCGACCGAAGATGTACTTGGGCTGCCGATCCGCAAAGTCGTGATCCCCGTGGCCGCTGGTCGCAACATCGCGGTGCTGCTGGAAGCCGCAGTGCGCAATACGATCCTTCAACTACGCGGCATCGACACGCTCCAGGAATTCATGGAACGCCAGCGTCAGGCAATGAGTTCGGACTAAGCCTGTTTACGGAGTGTGCCCTTGCAAGGGCACACCGTTGCGCAGGCACGGAGCGGTGCTCCGTGAATTCCCTGCTACACCAGGCAATGAGTTCGGACTAAGCCTGTTTACGGAGTGTGCCCTTGCAAGGGCACACCGTTGCGCAGGCACGGAGCGGTGCTCCGTGAATTCCCTGCTACACCAGGCAATGAGTTCAGACTAAGCCCCTGCTACGTCGGCGGAGGCTGTGGCGTCCGGCAGGATGCCAGCGTGGACGCATTCGCCAACGCAACCGCCAGGTACATGAGCAAGACGACTCCCACTGCTGCAAGGTAGAGTGCGGATGCAGGGTTTGGGGCCCGCGTCGCCGTTCCGCTCATGCGGTTCACGCCCACGGGGGCCTTCGTGCCTGATTGAATGGATAGCTAGCGTCCCGAGTCAGAAATTCGTTGAATAAATATGGCGATAATCGCGCCGATACCGCGTCACAAATGCTCGCCAGGCATTTGCCTGTCTGCGCTTTGTTCCTTGTCTCGGTGCGATTTCGCCATATTTAATCATCAACGAATTTCTGACTTGGGACACTAGCGCAGACGACCGTTGTAAAATCTCTGTTGCCTAAGGAGAATGATACGTAGTGGCTAAGCAAACCCCACCCGCTTGGGGTATCATCGGACCTATGCGCATCGTACTCATCACAGGTATTTCCGGATCGGGCAAATCGGTCGCCCTCAATGTCCTTGAAGACGCAGGCTACTACTGTGTCGACAATCTTCCGCCAGCCTTGTTACCGAGCCTGATCGACGCCCTTATCGCCGACGGCACGGCCTGCGCCGCCGTCGCGGTCGACGCGCGCAGCGCCCAGTCGCTGGTCGAACTGCCCGCCAACATCCGCCTGCTGAAGGACCAGGGACACGACATCAAAGTCATGTTCCTGACCTCGAACACGCACTCGCTGGTGGCGCGCTTTTCCGAAACGCGGCGCAGCCATCCGCTGTCGCACCAGCTGCGCCCCGACGAAAACCCGGCCTCGCGCCGCACCCTGATCGAGTGCATTCTCGAAGAGCGCGAGCGTCTGTCGGCCATCGAGCAGCTTGGCCACGTGATCGACACGTCCGACCTGTCGGCCAACAAGCTGCGCGCATGGATCAAGGAACTGGTCGAGATCGAGCGCGCGCCGCTGACGCTGTTCTTCGAATCGTTCGCCTTCAAACTGGGCGTGCCGCTCGACGCCGACTTTGTGTTCGACGTGCGCGCCCTGCCGAACCCCTACTACGACCTGACCCTGCGCCCGCTCACCGGCATGGACGCGCCGGTGATCGCCTTCCTCGACGCCCAGCCCAGCGCGGCCGATCTGCTGGAAGACATCCGCGCCTTCGTCGAAAAGTGGCTGCCGTCGTTCAAGACCGACAACCGCAGCTACCTGACCGTGGCACTGGGATGCACGGGCGGTCAGCATCGCTCGGTGTACATGGCCGAACGCCTCGCCGCCTACTTCAGCCCGACCGAACGCGTCGTACTGCGGCACCGCGAACAGTCCTGAGTTATCGGGCCGGCTTCATCGCGGGCCGGCTTCATCGGCTCACTTGGGCCGCTCGAAATCATGTTCGAACGTGATGCGCAGCGTGGTGCCGGGCATCAGCTCGCGCCGGGTACTGCGGCTGCCGTAATACGATTCCGATACACGCGGCCGGTCCAGCACATCGGTCAGCCCCAAGCGCAAGCGCGTCTGCTTGCCCGCTCCCCACAAGACATACATATCGAGCAGGCGCGTGCCGCCGTTCGATTCGCGCCATTCGGGCGCGTAGCGCGTGCGCGCACCGCGCCCATAGGTGAAGCTGGCGCCGAACGCGAGTTGGGCGAGAAAACCGGTGCGCACATCGATGCCCACGCTGGCCATCAAGGGCGACTGCTCCGCCAGCCGGTTATCCGGCCCCGCCACCTTGTCGATGCGCGACCAGTTGCGCGCCATGTTGCCGTTCAACGATGCCTGCGCAAAGCCGGGCAGCGGCAGCTTCGCTTCCAGCGCGATGCCACGCGCGCTCGCCCTGCCCTGGTTGGCCGGCGTCGATACCCACTCGGTCCCATCCTGGAACAGGCGCGTGACCGTCACGTCATCGATCTTGCGCACATACGCGCTGGCCGCCAGCAAGCCATCCTTGCCGACCTGGCGGTCGTAGCCGATATCGAGCCCCCAGGCTTTTTCGGGCCGCAGCGCGGGGTTGCCTTCGCTGTGCGGATTGGTGGCGCTGTTGTTGTTGTCGGCCGTGTAGCGGCGCGGGATCAGCCTGGCCATGGTCGGCGCCTTGTAAGTGCGCGCCAGCCCCGCGCGCAGCTGGTGGCCGGCGGCCGGCTTGTACAGCGCCTGCAGCACTGGCGCGGGAATCGCGCTGCGCTGGCTGACCGCCGCCACGCCGGCTTCGGCCACCGAGGTGCGCAGCGTTTCCCAGCGCGCGCCGATGGAGAGCGACCATGCGGAGTTGATTTCCCAGCCATCCTGCGCGAATGCGCCGAAGCGGTTGATGACGCCGCGATAGCGGTTGTCGCTCAGTTGCGGCGCCTCGTCGACGGCATCGCGCTCGTTGCCCACGCGGGTCTGGCTGCGCGTGGTGTGGGCCCCATCCCAGCCGGCACTGAGCACGTGGCCACGGCCCAAAGGCCGCGTCCAGGTGGCGCCCAGATGGTAGCCGCCCTCGCGCAGGTCAGAGGTGACGAGGTTCAGCGCGGGCCCGCGCCGTCCGTTGATCATGTCGCCGAACTCGAAGTCCGACTCGCGCCGGCTGCGGTGGATGCCGCCCTTGGCTTCGATGCGCGCGCCCTCGCCCAGGCTGCGCGCCCATTCCAGGTCGGTACGCAGCCACACTGCCGCCATGTTCAATACGGCGGCGCGTTGCGGGTGCAGGGTCGGCGCGCCGATGTGGGTCGTTTCGCTGGCCCAGGCGTCGGTCGCGCTCCGGCTGTTGCTGATAAAGGCCTGCAAGCCAACCGTGTCGCCATTGGCAAGCTTCCAGTTGGCGCGCGGCGACAGGCTGGCCAGGCGCGCGGTATTGACTTCGTTCAGGCGTGTGCTGCGGCGCAGGCCGGGAGCCGTCTCTTCCTCGCGCGATGGCGCCGGCACGGGCGCATACGACAGGCTGACCGGCACCGAGTACGAGAAGGCATCGCTCTTGCCGCTCACTTCCCCGCTCAGGCTGGGCGCGCGCCGGCCGTGCTGCGTGTCCAGCCCCGCCTTGATGGTCGATTGCCGGCGCGTGGCCGACTTGCGCAGCACGATGTTCACGCTGCCCGCGATGGCCTGCATGCTGGTCGCCGCCGACGCGCCGCGCACGATCTCGACCCGTTCGATCAATTCCGGCGCCAGCGATTCGAGCGAGAAGCCGCTCGGCGCGGCCACGCCGTTAAGCAGCACTTGCGTGTAGCCGTTGCCCAGGCCGCGAAGGCGAATGTCGCTGGTGCGCCCGCCGCCGTCGCCGATGGTGATGCCGGGTACGCGCCTGAGGGCGTCGCCGAGCGAGCGGTCGCCGTGGCGCATCAGCTCTGTGCGCCCGACTACCAGGCTGGCGGCGGTTTCTTCGCTGCGCTGGTCGTAGCGCGCGCCCGCTATTTCGATCTTGGGAAGGACTTCTTCGGCCAGCGCCGGTAAAGAAAAAGCGAGCGCGCAGGCGCAGGCATACGGACGGATCTGCATGGGTTTCCTTCGGTGTTGTGGAGGGACGAGCGCGCTCGCACGGCGCTGCTGCGCCGCACGGAAAACCGCGCCTGAACGGGGGATTATCTAGAGTCTGGCGGGACGCTTGCGCAGCGCCCGGGAGGTCGCGAGCGCGTCGAGGCTTGTCAACATCTGCTGCGGATCGATGCGCTCACCATCCCTGAACGCTTCCAGATGCAGGTGCGGACCGGTGACCTTGCCGGTCTCGCCAGCCAGGCCGATGGTCTCGCCGGCGCGCACCACCTGCCCCGGCTTGACCGAGCGCACGCTCAGGTGCGCGTACAGCGAGCGCACGCCGTCGGCGTGTTCGATCAGGACCACATCGCCATACTGCGGACCGCCCTCGTACTGCGCGGTCGATGCCACCACCGTGCCGCCGGCGGCGGCCAGGATCGGCGTACCGGTGCGGGCGGCGAAGTCGATGCCGTGATGGCCGCCTTCCAGGTTCTTGCGCGCGGCGCCGTAAAAGCTGGTCACACGCACGCGCTCGAGCGGCATTTGCCACTGCTGCCGCGGCGCGCTGGCGGCGGGCGCCGCCACCGTCGCCGACGGCGCGCTAACGCCGGGTTCCGCTGCGCGCCACGCAAACGCCGGCTGCAGCAACAGGCTCGCGCCCAGCACCGATGCCAGCGCGGCGGCCACCGCGGCCTTGCCCGGCAAGCCGGGGGCGCGCAAGCCCTGCTCGCGGATCAGGCCCACCCGGGTGCGCAGCGAGGCGGGACTTCCGTGACCGAAGGCGATACTGGCGCCCAGGCTTTCCTGCTGCACCTTGAGCTGGGCCACCAGCGCGGCCGCATACTGCTTGCGCTGCTGCGCCGGACGGCCATCGAGCACGGCGTGGTCGCACCCCAGTTCCTGCGCCCAGTTCAGGCGCCGGGTCAGCACCGCCAGCAGGGGATTGAACCAGAACAGCGTTTGCAGCAGCATGCTGGCGTGCAGCCACAGCGGATCATGGCGCTTCCAGTGGGTCAGTTCGTGGGCGACGATCAGGCGCTGCTGCTCGTCGCTGAAGCTGCGCAGATGGCGCGGCAGCAAAAGGTGGGGACGCGCCAGGCCGGCCAGCATGGGCGAGATGGACGCATCGGTTTCGCACACGCGCAGGCCGCGCCGCAACAGGTCCGCCACCGGTTCGGCATCGAAGCCGGCGTGCTGCGCCAGTGCCGTCGCATCGAGCGGACGGGCATGATCGAGCAAGGCGCGCAGGCCGCGCTGCGCGTGCACCCAGCGCGTGCCGGCGGCCAGCAGGCCAGCCACGTACAGCGCCAGCCAGGCTTGCGCCAGCAGTTCGAGCGGGTCGATGTCGTCATCAAGGCCGTCGGCTTCGTACGCATCGCGCTGCGGCTGCACGGATGGCTGCGCGGCGGCCGCCGCGGGACGCGCGATCTCGATGGCAGGCACCACGCTGTAATCGGCGCTTTGGGGCAGCAGCGCCACCACGAAGGCGCCGGCGATGGCACTCTGCGACCAGAGCCACACCGAGCGGTGCCCGGCCAGCACCGGCCACACGCGCGTGGCCAGCGCGAGCAGCGCCACGATGACGGCGGCGGCAATGCCGCAGGTGATGCTCGCTTTGAGGAAGGAAAAGGCGATCGCGTTCAGCATGCTCAGTCTTTCGCGTCTGGCCAGTCCTGCAGCATCTGTTCGAGTTCGGCCAGTTCCTGCCGGTCGACCAGTTTACTGCCGGTGAACATATTGACCGGCAGCGGCGCGTCGATTTCCATCACGCGGCGCCCGAAATCGTGGGCGAAGGCGGCCAGGGTGGCGACTTTGTCGAGCTGCGCGCGGTAGACCTGAACGCCGTGCTGCATGTCTTGCGCCACCATCTGCTTGTCGAGCATGCGTTCGAGCGTCTTGCGGGTCGAGGAAAACGACCACTCCAGTTCCGCCACGGCGCGCTCGTGCAGCTCGCGCGCGCTCAGGGGCTGGTCCTTCCAGAGAACTTTAAGCAGGCTGAGTTCTGAAACCGAGGGAATGGCTGACATGGTGATGCTCCACATTGTGACTAATGGGGCAAGTATGCGACAGTTGTCACATAAGGTCAAGCATCATGTGTGTCAGTCGCAGATGCCGTACAGGCCCTGCCGGGTGCGGCTGGCAAACGACAGCACGCCGGTCAGCTTGTGCAGCAAGGCGCGTTCGTCCGGATGCAGGCTGGCGCGCAGCAGCGGCAGCAGGATGGCGAGAGCGCGTTCGACCTCGCCGTGGTCGAACGCCTGGTCCTCGCACAGATGCGAAATCCGTTCGAGGAAGCCGCAATCGGTGCGTCGCCTCAGGCGCGTCGCCTCAGGCGCGCTGCCTCAGGCGCGACAAGGCCGGCAGGTCGTGGAAGTCGATGCTGGCGGCGCATTCGGGCGCCGCGCCTTGCTCGCTGCCGGGGCCGGCGACAAGGTCATACGCCATGGCGGCCACGCTGCGTTTGCGTGTCTGCGGAATCAGTCCGCCAGCGCATGCAGGCCGTCCTCCTTTTGGCCGGCAAAGCACAGCACCGCGATCAGCTTGTCGAGCAAGGCTCGCTCGTCAGGCGAGAGCTGCTCGCACATGAGCGGCAGCAGCTGCGTGAGCGCCTGCCGCACTTCGCCGTTCGAAAATGACTGGTCCTGGTAGATGTCGGTCAGCCGCCCGAGAAAGAATGAATCGCTGCGCAGCATCAGCGCCGCCAGCGCCGTCATGTCGCGATAATCGATCGCCCCCACATGCTCGGACGAGCCGGGACGCTTGCTGCGCCAGCCGACCACGAAGTCATACGCCATGGCGATTGCACCAGCTCAGGCAAGGTGCCGCAGCGGATGCGCCGCCGCCGGCCACACCGGCGCGAAGAAGCGCTCGACCATCGGCGCGTCGACCTGATCGAGACTGGCCGGGTTCCACCTGGGCGCATTGTCCTTGTCGATCACCAGCGCGCGCACGCCTTCGAGCACTTCGCCATGTTCGAAGTTATGGCGCACCACCGTGCGTTCCATGCGCAGGCAGGCGGCGACATCGAGCGCCGCGCCGCGCAGCAGCAGTTCGCGCGTGACGCACATCATCAGCGGGGAGCGCTGGCGCATCGCGGCCAGCGCCTTTTGCGCGAACTCGCCGTCGTCACCTTCGAGCGAGGCCATGACGGCCGCCACCGAGGCGGCGCCGAAATGGCGGTCGATGCCATCGCGCTGCGCCTGCAAGGTGGACGCACCCGCATCGAGGGCGAACGGCGCCGCGAAGGCCGCAATCGCCGCGCGCAGGGCGGCGCCCGGGGTGGCGTCGATCAGTTCCCTGAGCGCGCCCATCTGCGCCTGCGGCACGAACAGGTCGGCCAGCCCGACATACAAGGCGTCGGCCGCGCCGATGGTCAGGCCGGTCAGGCCCAGGTACTGGCCCAGCTGCCCCGGCGCGCGCGACAGGAAATAGCTGCCGCCGACATCCGGAAACAGGCCGATATTCACCTCGGGCATGGCCATCTTGGTTTTTTCGGTGACGATGCGGATGCGGCATTCCGGCCCGCCCTGCGCAATGCCCATGCCGCCGCCCATGACCACGCCATCCATCAGCGCGATATACGGCTTGGGATAAAAATGAATCAGGTGATTGAGCGCGTACTCTTCGGTGAAAAAATCTTCCAGCAGCGCGCTGCCGCCCATTGGCGTGGCATGGCCGCAATCGTGGAAAAAGCGGATATCGCCGCCGGCGCACAGCGCCTTGTCGCTGCTGCTGCCAATGACCACGGCGTCGATGGCGGCGTCGTTGCGCCATGCGCTCAGGACCTCGGCCAGGTCGCGCACCATCGCCAGCGACAGCGAATTGAGGGCCTTGGGACGGTCGAGGGTAATCACGCCGGTACGATTGGCAATGCGGGTCTGGACGAATTCGCTCATGGGGCTGGCCGGAAGAAGAAAAGGAGCGCTATTTTATCGCGCATGGATGCAAAAAGGGCGCCACGCGGGCGCCCTTTGAGAATGGGACGGGGCCTGCTTATGCGGCCGACGGCGTCTCTTCTTCAGGCATGTCTTCAGGCATTTCTTCAGGCATGTGCTTGATGGCCTGGTGATTGTGGTCCTGGACTTTGGTTTTGTACTTCATGACCTGGCGATCCAGTTTGTCGACCAGGGTATCGATGGCGGCGTAGAGATCGTGCGACAGGCTTTCGACATACACGGTTTTGCCCGACAGGCGCAGGTTGATCTCGGCCTTTTGACGCTTTTCTTTTTCAGTCAGATTATCGACGGTGAGGATGACTGCGATATCGATCACTTGATCGAAATGGCGCCTTACGCGCTCAAGCTTGCTCTGTACGTATTCACGGATGGCTGGCGTTACTTCAAGATGATGTCCACTGATTGTGAGATTCATACACACACTCCTAATGATAATGGCACTTCTTGTTACTATCGGTTCGTACGCTTGGCAGCGCAGAGGAACAGCTGTATTACCGCACGGACGATGATTCTGCTACGTCCGCAAAATTGCCAATCGATTAATGGATTTAATGGTATTCAACTCCTTCGTTTTGTACCCGAGCAACTCTCTCTCGTGTAGAACCAAGTGTATCAGTTATTTGGCATAGCACAAGGTAAGCACAAAGCGGGAAAGATTCAAGGGAAAATACCCGGTATATTCTTCGCGGTATAAGCTCGCGATACCGGCGGGATCGAAAATTAGCAAAAACCGGATCATGTTTTTGCGGCAAGCGGTTTCACCTAAAATCGTCTCCCCGCCATTTATCCGAGCCGATCATGTTCAAGCGAACCGCCCCCACTTTCCTGCTGCGCCTGGCGCTTGCCGGCGCCCTGTGCGCCAGCGCCGCGCCGGCGCTGGCCGTCCTCAGTTTCGACATGAGCGTGGCCACCAAATACACCGTGGCCACGCATGGCGACAACCCGCCGCCGGACGAGATCAAGCAATACAAGGTGGTGCTGGGCGAACGCTATCTGTCGGTGAGCACGGCGGACGAATCGATGATCTACGATTTTGCGCAGCGGCGCCGCTACCAGGTCGACCTGGCCAGCGCCAGCTATGTCGACTATTCGCTGTTCGACGGCGTCGGCTTCCGGACCTCGGAACTGCTCAACCGCGCGTTCTTGGGCGAAAACCTGCGCAAGGCCGGCGTGGGGCCGGTGTTCGATCCGGTCTTCGACGAACACAATTTGTCGCTCACGGCAGCAGGCCGCAAGCTGTCCGAATCGAACGAGGCCGGCGCCACCGTGCTGGCGGTCGACGGCAACCCGCTGGCGCGGATCCCGGCCGGCGGCACCGGCATCAGCGCCGCCGACGCGGCCCAGTTCGAGCGCATGCTGCGCTACCGTTTCGGCGGCCATCCGCTGGTGCTGGCGCGCCTGTCGGGCGAAAAGCGGGTGCCGGCCGGCTTCGTCATGCATCACAAGCGCATCGGCTTCAGCGAGGCGCGCACCTATACCATCAGCGCGCTCAAGCAAAGCGCCCCGGCCGGCTACGACCTCAAGCCGTACACGGCGCGCACCGCGCAGGGTAACGACATCGACCAGCTGCTCGACAAGGCGCAGGCGCATGCGGCGCCGCCGACGGCGGCAGCCAGGCAGGCGTTCGAGGCCGAGATTGCGCAAGCCTTCGCCGACAAGCGCATCTTCGACGCCATGCTCGGCATGGCCGAATGGAGCTTCACCAGCGGCGTGCAGATGAAGCCGGGCGCGGAACAGGCAGCCCTGTTTCGCGCCGATCCGGCGATCCAGGCCTATCGCGCGATACGCTACAAGACCAGGGCGGAGCTGGAAACGGCGGTCGCGAAGATGCAGGAACTGCGCAAATCCACCACGCGCAAGCAGCACATCGTGATGCTGTTCGAAGCCAATATGCGCGGCAAGCTGGGCGACGTGCGCGGCGCGCTGCCCTTGTACGTCAGCGTCCTGCGCGTCAATCCGGCGCTTGCCGGGGCCTACAAGGATATGGGCGACGCCCTGTACCGGGGCTACGAGATGGCGCGGGCCTGGCGCAGCTGGGACGCGGGACGGCGCATGGCGCCGGCGCTGGACTTGTTCAAGCCGGTGAACCAGCACGAGCAGCAGCTGCTGCGCGACCATCCCGAATATTTTTGAGCCGGCGCGAGGGTGGCGGACGGCCGGCGCGCACGAAGGATGGCGCTCCGATACCGGCGGTATAGGGCTGCGCTACCCTGCGCGCAGGCGCCAGCTGCCTGCTAAAAGATAGCGTTACGACAATTCCTTCCTCGTATAATGGCCCGTCTATCACCACCATATCGGGCCACCATGTTCACGCGATACACCTCCACTTCCCTGCTGCGCCTGGCGATGCTGGGCACCCTGGCCGCCGCTGGCGCGCCGGCGTGCGCCGCCATGACCTTCGACCTGCATGTCGCCGTCAACTACACCGGCGCCAAGCGCGGCGGCGTACCGATACCGAACGAGACGCATGCATTCAAGATCACGCAGGGCGAACGCTATCTGACCGTGCAAGACAAGAAGGAAACGACGATTGTCGACCTGGTCACGCGGCGCCGTTATCAAATCGACGAGGCAAGCCGCAGCTATGTGGCCTATTCGCTGTTCGACACCATCGGCTATCGCCTGCTCGCCATCAAAAAGAAGGGCAGCTTCACGCCGACCTACGGCCTGATCGAGCTGGAAAACAATCTGTCGCTGGAGGTGGCGGCGCGCACGCTGACCGAGTCGACCGAAGGCGGCGCCACGGTATTGGCCGTCGACGGCGTTCGCCTGGCCAGTATCGGCGCCGGCGGCACCAGTGTCAGCGCCGGCGACGCTGCCATGTTCGCACGCGTGCTGCGCACTTTCGGCACCCATCCGCGCGTGCTGGCGCGGCTCTCCGCCCAACAACGCTTGCCGGCCAGCCTGGTCACGTACCACAAGCAGATCGAAGGCTACAGCGAAACGCGTACCTACACGATCAGCGCCGTCAAGCAAAGCGCGCCGGCGACCTACAGTCTCGCCGCATACAAGCCGCGTGCGCCGCAGGGCGACGAGATCGACCAGGTGCTCGACAAGGCGGCAATCAGCGCGGCACCGCCGACGCCCGCGGCCAGGCAGGCGGCCGAGCGCGAAACCGCCCAGGCGTTCGCCGACAACCGGCTGCTGGACGCCATGCTGGGGTTGAACGAATGGGCATTTTCGGGGGGCGATTCGATCGCACGCACGGCGGAGCAGCGCGCGCTGATGAAGGCCAACCCGGAGTTGATCCGGCTGGGCGCGATCATGGGCGACAACAAGACCAGGGCGGAACTGGAAGCGGCCAACGCCACGCTGCAGGACCTGCGCAAGCACACCACGCGCAAGCAGCACGTGCTGATGCTGTTTGAAGCCGATAACCTCAAAGAGCTGGGCCGGTATCGCGAAGCCGCTGCGCTGTACGCCAAGGCGCTCCAGGCCAATCCGGCGATGGCGTCGGCCTACGGCGGCTTGGGAATGGCACTTTACAGAAACGAGGACACCGTGCGCGCCTGGCGCAGCTGGGATGCGGGACGACGCATCTCGAACGGCGGAGAGCTCGACCTGTTCGGCAACGTCGAACAACTGGAAAAATCGCTCGTGCGCGACTACCCGCAGTTCTTGTAAGCACTGCGCAAAACCGCCCGCCCGGGCCGGTGTCGGCCGGGCGTCCGCCCGGAGGCCGGTGTCAAGGCCGGTGTCAGGTCTGACATTCGGACACGAGCCCTGCTGTAATAGCAAGCGATCGGCATGTAATGTTCAGGCCGTGTCCGAATGTCAGACCTGACACCGGGTGGGGGATACAGGTGGGGGTGGCCTACAGGCACTTGCGCAGGGCGACCGGCGGAATCTTGAGCGCTTCACGGTATTTGGCGACCGTGCGGCGCGCAATCACCATGCCCTGCTCGCCCAGCATGTCGGCAATCTTGCTGTCCGACAGAGGACTCTTCGGATCTTCGGCGCTGGTCAGCTGCACGATCAGCGCGCGAATCGCCGTCGACGAGGCTTCCCCGCCCGCTTCGGTGGCCACGTGGCTGCCGAAAAAATACTTCAGCTCGAACATGCCGTGCGGCGTCATCATGTACTTTTGCGTGGTCACGCGCGAGATCGTACTTTCGTGCAGGCCGAGCGTGTCGGCGATTTCGCGCAGCACCAGCGGGCGCATCGCCACCGCGCCGTGCGAGAAGAAATTGCGCTGCCGTTCGACGATCGCTTCGGCCACGCGCAAGATGGTGTCGAAACGCTGGCGCATGTTCTTGATCAGCCATTTGGCTTCCTGCAGCTGCGCACCCATCTGACCTTCGCCCTTGCCCTGCTTGAGCAGCGCGGCGTACATGCTGTTCACGCGCAGGCGCGGCATCACGTCGTTATTGAGCATCACCGACCAGCCATTCTTCGCTTTGCGCACGATCACGTCCGGTACCACATAGTCGGACACGTCGGACGCGAACTCGGCACCCGGATGCGGATTGCACTGGCGGATCACGGTCTGCGCTTCGCGCAGGTCTTCATCGTCGCAGTCGAGCGCTTTTTTCAGCTTGTTGAATTCGCGCTGGGCGAACCAGGTCAGATGGTTTTCGACGATGGTCAGCGCCATGCGCCGCGTCACCATCGGCACCCCAGGCATGCGCCGGATCTGCAGCGCCAGGCATTCGGACGCATTGCGCGCGCACACCCCGCTCGGGTCGAAGCTTTGCAGCAGCGACAGCGCGGTGCGCAGTTCTTCAATTTCGATCTCCAGCTCGGGCGGCATGCGCTCGTGGATTTCTTCGAGCGACTCGGTCAGGTAGCCGTTGTCGTCGATGGCGTCGACGATCAGTTCGACCAGCGCCCGGTCGCGCGCTTCGAGCACGGTCACGCGCATCTGCTCCATCAGGTGCTCGCGCAAGGTGGTGCCTGATGCTTCGAGCTGCGGGCGCGAGTCCTCGTCGTCGGACGTCTTGGCGCGACCGAGGTCGCCCCACTCGCCATCGTTGTCGCTGCTGGCCGGGCTGTCCGCTTCGCCGCCTTCGAAGCCGTCGCCCTCGGCCGCCGCCGGCGCATCCTGCGCGCCCGGCTCGGGCGCCGCTTCGGTCGGCGTCGAGGTGCTGCTGATGGCGCCATCGCCCAGCAGGCGCACCGAATGATCGAGCGGGTCGTCGAGCCGTTCGAGCAGCGGATTGTCGCTTAACAGCTGCTCCAGTTCCTGGTGCAGTTCGAGGGTCGACAGCTGCAGCAGCCGGATCGACTGCTGCAACTGGGGCGTGAGCGCGAGGTGCTGGGAAGTGCGTAGTTGAAGGGACTGTTTCATGCCTACATCCGGAAGTGTTCGCCCAGGTAGACCCGACGCACGGATTCATCCGCGATGATATCGTCGGGACGACCCGAGGCCAGCACCGCGCCCTGGTTGATAATATAGGCGCGGTCGCAGATACCCAGCGTTTCGCGCACGTTATGGTCGGTGATCAGGACGCCGATGCCGCGCTGCTTGAGGAAGCGCACGATGCGCTGGATCTCGATGACGGCGATCGGGTCGACCCCGGCGAACGGTTCGTCGAGCAGCACGAAGCGCGGGTTGGTCGCCAGCGCGCGCGCGATCTCGACCCGGCGCCGCTCGCCGCCGGACAGCGACATGGCCTGGTTCTCGCGCAGTTTTTCGATCTGCAGGTCGGCCAGCAGGGTATCGAGGCGTTCGTTGATCTGCGCCTTGGTGAGCGACTTGCCGTCGACCTTTTGCAGCTCCAGCACGGCGCGGATGTTTTCTTCCACGGTCAACTTGCGGAACACCGACGCTTCCTGCGGCAGGTACGACAGGCCGAGCGTGGCACGGCGGTGAATCGGCAGGCTCGAAATATCGACCCCGCTGATGTCGATCGTGCCCGCGTCCGACGGCACCAGGCCGACGATCATGTAGAACGAGGTGGTCTTGCCGGCGCCATTCGGGCCGAGCAGGCCGACCACTTCGCCGCAGTCGACCTGCAGCGAGACGTCGCGCACCACCAGGCGCTTGCCGTAACTTTTCTGCAGCCCGCGCACGATCAGCCTGCTGCCGCAATTTTTCGGTTCGATCATTGGGTGAGCACCGCTGGCGTGGTGGTGGGCGCAGGCGCTGGTGCCGGCGCCGGCGTAACAGGCGCACCCGGCGCCGGCGTGGCCGGCGTGGCGCGCGGCTTGCGCGGGGCGATGATCATGGTGCCGCGGCCCTGGCCCGGCTTGTTGGTGCCGCTGGCGTCGTTGCGCGCCAAGAAAACTTCTTTGCGGCTGTCGTAGGAAATGAACTCGCTCTCGATTTCATTGGTGGCCTTGCTGCCTTCGAGCTGGCGGATCCTGGCGTTCGAGAACAGCTTCATCAGATCGTTGCGTTCATCGTATTCGATGCGCTGGGCCTGGCCTTCGATCCACAGGTCCGGGCCGCCGTCGCGCTTCTGGCGGAACGTGGCGGCCTTGCCGGCACTGGCGGTCAGGGTCACGAACATGTCGCCTTCCGGGGTTTCCTTGATGGTGGCGCGGTCCGACTTGAGGATCAGCGTGCCCTTGGTGACGACCACGTTCCCGGTCAGGATCGTGACCTGGGTCACTTCATTGGTTTCGAGGGAATCGTAACCGATCACCGCCTGTTTGGCGGCATCGGCCTTTTCGGCGGACGCGGTTGCCGCGGCCAGGCCGAGCAGGGCGAAGGCTAGGAATTTTTTCATTGTGGTTTGCCTGGTGTGGTTGGCGCAGCGCGCGCCGCTTTCGGTGGGTAGACGATCTGCCCGCGGCTGGCGAATTTGAGTTCGCCCGTGGCGTTGTTGGCGTCCATGCCGGTGCCCCTGATGGTGGAGCTGCCCAGCGTGACCTCGACCGGCTGGTCGGAGGTCATGCGGTCTTCGTCGGTGTACACCGTCAGCGCTTCGGTCTTGAGCTGCATCGCGCGGTTGGTGGGCGATGCGGGCCGCACCACATTGACGTCGCCAAGCAGGTCGGCCTGGTTCTGGGCGTGGCGGATGCGTGCGCGCTGCGAGGTGATGGTGGTGACCGGCTGGCCGGGCGCGACGCCCTGCAGCACCGGCAGCTCGACGTCGGAGGTGTCGTCGATCGGACGGTGCGTGAGTTTGGCGCCGGACACCAGGTAGCGCGGCTTGCCCTCGGGCGTCATGCGCACGAAGCTGAATTGTTCGACGATGTAGTCGGGTTCATTCTTGAAGCTGTTCGGATCGACCGACGTGTCGCCGTTTTGCGCCAGCTGGACCAGCCAGAAGGTGCCGAAGGCGAAGAAGGTCCCGACCACCATGATCGCGGTCAGGCGCCAGCGGTGTGCGGTGCGCTTATGCATGGTGGTCTCCTGTGATATGCATCAGGCGAAGTACGGCGCCAGCGCCGCGTCGTAGGTGCCCTGCGCGCGCATGACCATGTCGCACACTTCGCGCACGGCGCCGCGCCCGCCGCCGGCCTTGGTGACGTAATGGGCGCGGTACTGCACTTCCGGGTGCCCGGTCGGCACGGTCACGGCAAAGCCGACCTGCAGCAGCAGTGGCAGGTCGATCACGTCGTCGCCGATGTAGCCGCACTGCGCGGCGCTGACGCCGGTCGCTTCGAGCAGCTTGGCAAACGCCACGCGCTTGTCGTGGATGCCCTGGTGGACGTGCATGATGCCCAGGTCGGCCGCGCGCCGCACCACGATCGGCGACTGGCGCGCGCTGATGATGGCGGTGGCCACGCCGCTCTTTTGCAGCAGCTGGATGCCCAGGCCGTCGAGCACATTGAAGGTCTTGGTCGCTTCGCCATCGGGGCCGTAGGTCAGGCTGCCGTCGGTGAGCACGCCGTCGACGTCGAAAATCATGACCTTGACGGCGGCGGCGCGTTGCATGTGGGCCAGCTGGTTTGCCGGATTGGTCATCAGATCACCTTCGCGCGGGTCAGGTCGTGGATGTGCAGGGCGCCAACCAGCTTGCCGTCGGCGTCGACCACCAGCATTTGATTGATGCGGAATTCTTCCATGATCGCCACCGCATCGACCGCCAGCTGGTCGGGACCGACGCGGCGCGGGTCGGCGTGCATCACGTCGCGGATGGTGATCTTGGTAAAATCCTGGACGCGCTCGATGAGGCGGCGCAGGTCGCCGTCGGTAAATACGCCGATCGGATGGCCTGCCTCGTCGACGATGGCGGTCATGCCCATGCCCTTCTGGGTGATTTCGAGCAGGGCCACCGAGAGCGAGACGTCGGCGCGCACTTGCGGCACGGCGTCGCCGCTGCGCATGACGTCGCGCACGTGGGTCAGCAGGCGCCGTCCCAGCGCGCCGCCCGGATGCGAGCGGGCGAAGTCTTCTTCCTTGAAGCCGTGCGCGTCGAGCAGGGCCACGGCCAGCGCGTCGCCCAGCGCCAGGGTGACGGTGGTGCTGGCGGTCGGCGCCAGGTTGAGCGGACAGGCTTCCTTGGCCACCGAGACGTCGAGGTGCACGTCGGCCAGCAGCGCCAGGCTCGATTGCGGATTGCCGGTCATGGCGATCAGCGGCGCGCCCATGCGCTTGATGATCGGCAGGATCGACATCAGTTCGGCGGTTTCGCCGGAGTTGGAGATGGCGATGAAGGCATCCTGCGCGGTGACCATGCCAAGGTCGCCGTGGGCCGCTTCGCCCGGATGCACGAACATGGCCGGGGTGCCGGTCGAGGCCAGGGTGGCGGCGATCTTGCGCGCGATATGGCCCGACTTGCCCATGCCGGAGACGACCACGCGCCCGCCGCACTCCATCAAGAGGCCGACGGCCTGGCCGACGCTGTCGTCGGTCTCCAGGCGCGCGTGCAGGGCGCGGATGGCGTCCGCTTCGATTGCCAAGGTCTCGCGGGCCAGTTGCATGGCGCGTTGCGTGAGGTTTTTGTCAAAAGCTTTCAGCATTGTTTTTTCATGGGTTACACTCATGGCAGAAGTATAAACGAATTGCGAAAGCAAAAAACTTGCCAGACGCAGAAATCGTCGCCGCTCCGTGTTTTCGCTCGGCCTTTACCATACCTTTACACGGCACCGCATGTTTTCAGGACTAGAACTTACCCTCCTCCTCTTGGGCAGCGCTGTACTGGGCGTGGTCGCTTTCCGCATGATGCACCTGCCGCCGATGCTCGGTTACCTCGCGGTCGGCATCCTGATCGGCCCCCATGCCCTGGGCCTGGCCGAAAACAGCAAGACCACCGAAACCCTGGCCGAATTCGGCGTGGTGTTCCTGATGTTCTCGATCGGGCTCGAATTTTCGCTCTCGCAGCTGATGGCGATGCGGCGCATCGTGTTCGGCCTGGGGATGGCCCAGGTGGTGCTGACCATCGTGGCCACCATGCTGTTCGGCTGGCTGCTGGCGACCCAGCTGCCCGGGCTCAAAATCACCTGGCAGGCTTCCTTTGCGCTGGGCGGCGCGCTGGCCATGTCGTCGACCGCGATCGTGGTCAAGATGCTGACCGAGCGGCTCGAACTCGAAAGCCAGCATGGCCGCAAGATCATCGGCATCCTGCTGTTCCAGGATCTGGCGGTGGTGCCGCTCCTGATCCTGATTCCTTCGCTCGGTAAACCCCCGGAAGAACTGGCCGAAACGCTGGCCTGGGCCGGCGTGAAAGCGGTGATCGTGCTGGTGCTGCTGCTGTTCATCGGCCAGAAGATCATGCGCACGTGGTTTACCATCGTCGTCAAGCGCCGCTCGCAGGAGCTGTTCATGCTCAACCTGCTCCTCATTACCCTGGGCGCGGCCTGGATCACCGAGCATGCCGGCCTGTCGCTGGCGCTGGGGGCTTTTGTGGCCGGCATGCTGATCTCCGAAACCCAGTACAAGCACCAGGTGGAAGAAGACATCAAGCCATTCCGGGACGTGCTGCTCGGACTGTTTTTCATCACCGTCGGCATGCTGCTCAATATCGGCCTGGTGCTGGAAAACTGGTGGCTGGTGCTGCTCCTGCTGGTGCTGCCGGTACTGCTCAAGTTCGCGCTGATCGCGGTGCTGGCCAAGCTGTTCGGCGCGTCCGACGGCGTATCGATGCGCACGGGTCTGGCGCTGGCGCAGGCGGGCGAATTCGGCTTCGTGCTGCTCAACCTGACCTCGGGCGCGCGCCTGATCGACGACTTCATCATCCAGCTGGTGCTCGCCTCGATGGTGCTGTCGATGCTGGTGGCGCCGTTCATCATCTCCAAGTCGGACCATATCGTGATGAAGGTCTCGTCCAACGAGTGGATGATGCAGTCGCTCCAGTTGACCCAGATCGCCAGCCGTACCATGTCGACCCAGAAGCACGTCATCATCGCCGGCTTCGGGCGCAGCGGCCAGACCCTGGCCACCTTGCTGACCGAGGAAAAAGTGGCCTACCAGGCGCTCGACCTCGACCCGGAGCGGGTGCAGGAGGCGCAAGCGGCCGGCGCGCATGTGTCGTACGGCGACGCGGCGCGCCGCGAAAGCCTGGTGGCGGCCGGGATTTACCGCGCCAGCGCGCTGGTGATCACGTATGCCAGCACGGCCTCGGCGATCAAGGTGCTGCACCTGGTGCACGAACTGGCGCCGACCTTGCCGGTGATCGTGCGCAGTTATGACGATACCGATCTCGATGTGCTGAAAAAGGCCGGTGCGGCCGAAGTGGTGCCGGAATCGCTGGAGGGCAGCCTGATGCTCGCCTCGCACGCGCTGGTGATGATGGGCGTGCCGCTGCGGCGCGTGGTGCACCGGGTGCAGAGCGCGCGCGACGAGCGCTACGCGTCGCTGCGCGGGTATTTTCATGGCACCAACGACGCCAGCGACGATCCGGAGCATTTGTTCGTGCGGCTGCATTCGGTGATCTTGCGCGAAGACGCGGCGTCGGTCGGCAAGCGCATCGACCAGCTGGAATTGGCCGAGCTGGGGGCCGACGTGACCACGGTCCGGCGCGGCAAGGAGCGGCTCGATGTGACGCCGCACACGCAGCTGGAAGTGGGCGATGTGGTGGTGCTGCGCGGGTCGGCGGAAGCGGTGAACCGCGCCGAGGAACGCTTGCGCCACTAAGGGCCGGCGGGTCGTTCAGGTAAACGACACCACCCGGTTGCGCCCGCGCTCCTTGGCCTTGTACAGCGCCGAATCGGCATGCGCCACCAGCGCCTGCGCCACGCCTTCAATCGCGTGATCGCGCTCGAAATCGTCGAGCGTGGCCACGCCGATCGACACCGAGATCGTCAGGCTTTCTCCGCCCGTCAACATGAACGGCGTGCCGGCGATGCTGTGCAGGATCCGCTGCGCCACCTGGGTCGCGCTGCCCTGGTCCGCGTCGATCAGCAGCACCACGAATTCCTCGCCGCCGAAGCGCCCCAGCGCATCCGAGATGCGCAGTTCCGCCTTGATGCGCGCGGCCACTTCGCGCAGCACTTCATCGCCGCCCTGGTGCCCGCTGGTGTCGTTGACCTGCTTGAAATGGTCGATGTCGATGTACAGGCACGAAATGCGGTACGCCTGGCGCCGCGCGCGGCCGATTTCTTCGAGCAGGCGGCGGTCGATGTAGCGCCGGTTGTACACCCCGGTCAGCGAATCGGTCAGCCCGATATACTTGAGCATCTCGTTGCTGATCACGTTCTCAAGGCAGATCGCGATGATCGACGCCATGTGCTCGATGAAGTCGGTGGCCATGGCCGGCGTGAAGCGCGTGGCATCCAGGCTGCCCAGATTCAGGCTGCCGATCAGGCGCTTGTTGCGCAGCAGCGGCACCAGCGCGATGCTTTGCAGGCCGGGCGGCTGGTTGGGGAACATCGGCTGGTGCACGGCCGGATGGTAAGGCCCCAGCATCGGCTTGGGCGGGCCGGTGAACACCTCGCTGCGCGACGGCACGAAGCCCAGCGCCGCTACCGCGTCCACGAAAATCATGTGCGGAAACGTGTTGAAGTCCACGCCCAACTTGTCCATCACGGTACGGATGTCGGCGTCTTCGTCGACCAGGCTGAGGGTGACGATATCGAGACCGGCAATCGCCGGCAGGCTGCGGAAGATGGTGCCGATCAGCGCCTGGAAGCTGTCGGAGCCGACGATCTCGAGGTCGAACGCCTGGTGCCGGCACATGATCTCGTGATTGCGCTCGGCCTGCTCCACCAGATAGTCCAGGCGCGCGCGCAAGGACTCGTTTTCGGCTTCCACATCGCGCGCCGGAGCGCCGGGGTCATGCATACGGTTCCCACCTTTTTCCTGTCGACCTCGACAATACTGCCACCTTACGCCATCCGGCCCGCCTTGAAAACGAAAAAATACGGCGTGTCGTATTTACACTGTCCGTGCGCGGCGCCGGCGCGGGCTCAGAATGCCAGTGTCATGGTCACCGGCTGGCCAACCTGCAGACGCTCGCCGTCACCCTCGGTCACAATCGCATTCATGCCAAAACAGATTTTGTCGTCCATGACCGCCTTGCTGCGGTAGGTGCGCAGGATATCGAGCGGATCGGGACCCGGCTCGCCGCTGGCCTGGTCGACGGCCGGAATCGGGCAGCGCGAGCATGGCTTGACCGGTTTCAGGCGCGCCGCGCCCAGCGCGAAGTGGTCGGCGTAGTCCTCCTCGAAAGCGTCGATGCCGCGAATGACGAGATTCGGGCGGAAGCGGTTCATGGGCAGCGCATCGCGCCCGGCCGCCCGCATTTTTTCATTCAGGTCGTCGAGCGAGGCCTGGCCCACCACCAGGATCGGATAGCCGTCCGAGAACAGGGTCGGCTCGGCCGATCCGCCGGTCCATTTGGTGCTCGAAAAACGGGTGGCGGTGGCGTGGAAACGCACCAGCCGGCACGGGGCGCCGATCGCTTTCGAGAACCAGGTGGCGGTGGTTTCGTCGCAGTCGTAGGCCAGTACGGTGTCTTCCCAGACCGTCACTTCGCGCGTGATTTCGTGGTCGGGGTCGGGCAGGCCGAGCGGGATTTCGAGGCGCAGCATGCCCGGTGCGCGCAGTTCGAGCGTGTCGGACAGCAGGCGCGGCACGATCAGCGCCATGCGCGGATGCTCGCGCTGCGTGAGGAACTGTCCGTGCTCGTCGATGAGCATCCATTCGCGGTCGTACACCGCATCGACCGACAGGCCGGAACGCGTCAGCGTGGCTTCGCGCACGGAGATGCCGGCGCAGGATTTGATCGGGTACAGAACCAGTTCGGACAGGATCGCCATCGTGTTTACGCAGTAATGAAGGTTGGAGAAAAGCCAAGTCTATCTCAGTTTCCGTCCGCTGGCGCCATTCGGGCAAGGATGGTGTACATTAGCGCCCTCGCAAGTGCCTCCCTGTTCGACACAGCCCGACTCATGCGCCGTCTTCTCCTTCCCGCCTGCGCTGCCGGCCGCGCCAGCGACCATGTGCTGCGTTGGCGACAATGAAACCCACGTCGGCTACTTGCTTCCGTGATCACAATAAAAAGACAAAAATGTGTCTTTCTTGCCCTTTTTCTTGCCTTGAAGCAGTCTAAATCATGCCGATGTCACGCAACCCGTGTAGATTTGCAAGCTTGCGGTTTTACCCATTAACGCTCAAGGACAACTTATGTTGAAAACCCGTTCTTTACTCGGTGCCGGGGTGCTGCTGATGTCGGCAGGCGCGCAGGCAACCGAACCGGCAGGCCTGAAAAGCGCCCTCGCCGGAGAACGACTCGGGCTGTTGCCGGCCATGCAATTTCGGCTCAGCAATGGCAACTGCCCGGACTGCGTCACGGTCAAGCAAGGCTTGTGGTATTTCCAGAACGAAGTGCTGGCGGTGCCGCTGCCGTCGCAGCCGGTATCGAGCTTCAAGCGCGGCGGCGATATCGTGCGCGGCACCAGGGAATGGGCGCCGGACGGCGCCAAGGACCAGCTGGCGCTGCCTGGCCTGGTGTGGCTGGGCGCCCCGCACATCCTCGACGACGCCCGCATTCTGGCGGACGGCGCCCATGTGCGCAGCACCGACGATGCCGTAACAAGCCTGGCGCTGGCGCCCAAACTGGCCAGCAACCTGTCGTACTGGGATCCCAAGACCACCGCCTTCTTCGCCCAGCGCGAGGTGCGCATGCGCGGCACCTACATTGAAGCGGACGGCAAGTCGTCGTTCGTCGCGCGCACGGTCTGGCCCAAGGACTTCGCGATCGACCAGAGCAAGATGCGCGCGCAGCCGCTGGGCAAGGACGAAAGCTTCGCCAGCTACGTGCGCGCCGAAGGCGGCGGCGCATCGAGCCCGTTCTCGACGCGCCTGCTGTGGGAGCGCAAACCCGGCCAGGCCCGCCAGTGGCAGGAAAAGCCGGTGATCGGCGTGGTGCTCAACGGCGCCCAGGGCGACGACGACGAAGCCTACGGCGGCCACTTCGCGGTCGCCACCGGCTATCTTGGCCGCCAGGGCGAATGGTCGGACTGGATCGTCAATAACTTCTACAACCTCGATTCGGTCAGCGAAAAAGGCATCATCGCCGCGCCCGTCCCGATGGATAACTACCTGATGGACCTCAACAGCGGCCAGCAGTATTACCGGCCCTCGTACATGCTGGTGGCGGTCCTGAGCAACGCGCGCACGGCGGCGGCCTACCAGGGCGGCGTGCAGCGCGTGTTCAACCACTTCTACCGCCACGACTTCACCTACCAGCATGCCAAGGCCAACTGCACCGGCATCAGCCTGGACGTGTTCAAGGGCCTGGGCTGGAACATCCCGCAGCGCGGACCGACCAGCAACCTCAAGGCGCTCGGCGCCTACGCCTACCTGTCGGCCAAGGACATGAGCCTGGCCAGCGGGCGCAAGATCTACGATTACCTGACCGAAGAACAGGTGCGCCTGTATCCGGCGGTGGCGTTCGAGGCGGCCGGCAACGACCTGCTGCAACTGGTCGGCGCGACCAAGGGCAAGGCGCGCAAGCTGACGGCGTACGAAAAGCAGTTGCAGGGCGATATCGAGGCGCTGGTGCTGGTGCGCATTCCGCAGATTCCGTCGAGCCGCGTGATGGGATCGAACCCGGTGTTTTCGTTCAGCGAATACATGAAGCGCACCCCGCCCAACCAGGCCGACTGGAAAATCGTCCCGGTCGGAGCGCGCCCCTTCCCCGAAGCGCTGCGCGACACCAGTACGCCGCCGCCGAAGGCATCGAGCCCCGTGCCGCTGCCGGTGGCCGGCATCGCCCTGGGCGGCGTGATCGGCATCGGCGCGCTGATCCGGCGCCGCCGCAAGCCGCGCCCGAGCGCCGGCTAAATTGTAAAACCGCGGTCTGGGCAGGGTTGCCGGTACCGCAACATGGTGCTGGCGCCGCACAATCCGATTGCCGGCAATCGGCCAAGCATGCGGCAGCACCTCCTGTTGTAAGTCGGCTCCAGTAACGATGTGGACGGGGCCGCCAGGCAAGTCCCCCGCGTCATTGCTCCCTCCTTGACCGCTCACCCTTTCTCGAATTTAGAAGTGTTGACACCTTACAATGTTTTCCTTAAAACATTAGTTCCACTTCCTTTTGAAAGCCCTTATGAATCCGACCGTCATTCACGGCGATGCCAGCAACAATCAACTCGATGGGAGCGCCGATGCGGACCTGATGGACGGCCATGGGGGGGACGATGTCCTTGGCGGTGGCGCGGGTGACGACACCCTGGTCGGGGGCGTGGGCAACGACACCCTGCGGGGAGGCGCGGGCAACGATACGTATGTCTTCAATTTGGGCGACGGACGGGACACCCTGGTCGACCGGCGCGAAGCGGTTTACCGTCCTGGCAACGTCGTGCGTTTCGGGGAGGGCATTGCGCCGGCCGATCTGCGCATCACCCAGATCGGCGCCGATCTTGAAATCGCCTACGGCACGGCCGGCGACGCGCTGCTGCTGGCCGCTTTCGATGGCACCGTGCCGAACGCCCTCGGGCCGCTGCGCCGCTTCGAATTTGCCGATGGCAGCACCCGCACCTACGACGGGCTGATCGACCATGCACCGGTCCTGGCGCTGCCCTTTCCCGACCAGCTGCGCGGGGTAAGCCAGCCTTTCAAGATGGTGATCCCGGCCGCGACCTTCAGTGACCGCGATGCCGGCGATGCGCTGACCCTGGCTTTGAGCCTGGCGGACGGCAGGCCGCTGCCGTCCTGGCTCAGCTTCGACGCGGCCAGCGCGACCCTGCAAGGCACGCCGCCGCCCGCAATGACCACGTATGCGCTGCGCCTCTCGGCCACCGACATCGACGGCCACACGGTCAGCCAGGTGTTTCGTCTGGCGATCACCCCAAAGAACCTTGCGCCCACGCTGACATCGCCAGGCAGCAACCTGACCGTCCGCGAAGGCGGCAGCGTGACCCATGTGGCGCCGGCATTCGCCGACAACGGCCAGGTGCTGCGCTCGGAGCTAGGCATGGCCGACGGCAGCGCCGTACCTGGCTTCATGCGTTTCACTCCTGGTTCGAACAAGGTGCAAGTGAGCCCCGGGGCGTCCGACAGCGGCGTCTACAAGCTCAGGTCGACCGCCACCGACGCCGGCGGCATGTCGGCGTATCGCGATTTCACGGTCACGGTCACCAACGTCAATTATGCGCCGGTGCCGACCCAGGCGCTCGGTACGCTGGTGGTGGGCCAGGGCGTACTGTTCGACTACGCCATCCCAGCCCGGGCCTTCACCGATCCGGAGGGAGGCGCGCTGACCTATTCTGTCAGCAAGGATCCCCGCGGCACACCCTTGCCGGCCTGGCTGACGTTCGATCCCATCACGAATCGTCTCAGCGGCACCCCCACCTTGGCCGATGTCGGCACCCTGCCCCTGACGCTGACCGCGGCGGACAGCGCAGGCGTATTCCTGAACAATCGGCCCGCTTTCTATCTCAAGATATCAGCCGACCCCCAGCTGGCGCTGACAGGTGGCGACGATGCCGACCTGCTGAGCGGCATGGAGGCCAACGACCAGCTGCTGGGTGGACTGGGCGCCGACCAGTTGAACGGATCGGGCGGCAACGACCTGCTTGACGGCGGAGGCGGCGCCGACACACTGGCCGGCGGCATGGGGGACGACCACTACCGTGTCGATGACGCCGGCGACACGCTGATCGAAGTGTCCACCGGGGGACGCGATGAGGTCCTGTCATCGGTGAACTACACCTTGCCTGACAACATCGAAGTGCTGGTCCTGACCGGCAATGCCGAGGTGGGCATGGGCAATTCCGAAAACAATGTCTTGACGGGCACGGATGGCGACAACAGGCTGGACGGCGCTGAAGGCAAGGACATTCTGCAGGGCGGGGCCGGCAACGACTACCTGAGCGACGGCGCCGGTGACAACTTGTTGCACGGCGGTAGCGGCGATGACGTGCTGGTCAGTAATAATTTGCCAGGATACGGGCATACGATGTTCATTGGCGGCACCGGAAACGACACCATCCATGTGGACGAGGGCGGCATTGTCCTGTTCAATCGGGGCGATGGGATCGACACCATTGCGCCGACGCAGAACATGGCCAAGGCGATCTCGCTCGGGCACGGGATTGTGTATGCCGACCTAGCGTTGAGCAAAGCCGACAATGACCTGATACTGGCGGTCGGCGCCGACGAATATATCGTCATGCAGGACTGGTATGTCGATCCCGCCGTCCAGAGTGTCGAACGGCTGCAGGTGGTCATCGAAGGAACGCCGGACCACCGCCCTCGCGTGGGAGGCGAACTCGTCGAGGGAAAAGTCCACATTTTCGACTTCCTCGCCCTTGTCACCAAGTTCGACCAGGCGCGCGCCGCCGATGCCGGGCTGGAAAGCTGGATGCTGCGCCCTTCCTTGTTCATGGAACAGTTGGCCGGGTCAGACAACATCGCCATTGGTTACGAATTAGCCTACCAGTACGCGGTCAACGGCGACCTGTCGCAGGTGTCGCTCGCCAACGGCTTGCGCCTGATCGGCAAAATGCACTATGTCGACGCGGATGACGTGCCGTTCAACCCCTTGATGAGCGGGGACAATTCCGGCTACCTGATGTAAGCGCAGCATCGCCAGAGCCATCCAGCGCTGCCCGGCTCCCGAAGCCGCGGCTCCGTCATTTCTGTCAGTTCAATTGGCGGGAATGACGGAGTTCAATGTTAGTCCAGGGTCTGACGATAGCGCAGCATCGCCACCGTCCCCGCCACGCCCATCGCCAGCGCGATCGGCCATGCATGCGGCAGCACCTCCGCCAGCCCGTTCCCCTTCAACATGATCCCGCGTGTGATGCGCAAGAAGTGCGTCAGCGGCAGCACTTCGCCGATCGCCTGCGCCCATCCCGGCATGCCCCGGAACGGAAACATGAACCCGGTCAGCAGCATCGACGGCAGGAAGAAAAAGAAGGTCAGCTGCATCGCCTGCATCTGGTTGCGCGCGATGGTCGAAAACGTGAAGCCGATCGCCAGGTTGGCGGCGATGAAGAGCACCAGTGCGCTTGATAACAGCGCCAGGCTGCCCACCATCGGCACATCGAAGACCAGCCAGGAGGCCAGCAAAATCACGCCCACCTGGATGTAACCGATCAGGATGTACGGCACGATTTTGCCGATCATGACTTCGAGCGGCGACACCGGCGTGGCCAGCAGGTTTTCCATGGTGCCGCGTTCGCGCTCGCGCGTCATGGCCAGCGCCGTCATCATCACCATCGTCATGGTCAGGATCACGCCCATCAGCCCGGGCACGATGTTGTAGCGGGTCAGCCCTTCCGGATTGTAGCGGCGCTGGCTGCGGATCTCGTACGGCGCCTCAATCGGCCGCAGGCGCGCCAGCGGTCCGCGCAGCTCCGAGCCGATGGCGCGCGCCGCGATCGCATTGACCGACCCCAGCGCGTTGCCGGTGGCGGCCGGATCGGTGGCATCGGCGGCGAGCAGGATCGCCGGACGCTCGCCGCGCACCAGCTTGCGCGAAAAGTCGCCCGGCACCACCAGCACGAACTGCACCTCGCCGCGCGCCAGCAGCGCGTCGCCCTCGTCCGCGCCGCGCACATGGCGCACCGTGCGGAAGTATTGCGACGTCTCCAGCGCCGCCACCAGGCGCCGCGAGAACACGCTGCGGTCCAGGTCGGCCACGGCCAGCGGCAGGTGGCGCACGTCGCTGTTGATGGCAAAGCCGAACAGGATCAGCTGCATGATCGGAATGCCGACCATCATGCCGAAGGTGAGCCGGTCGCGCCCCACCTGGCGCAGTTCCTTGAGCAGCACCGCCAGCATGCGCCGCCAGTTCATGGCGCCGCTCCGCCGAAGTTATCCTGCGCGTCCTGCATCAGCGCGATGAAGACGTCTTCCAGGCTGGTGTCGATCGGCGTGGCGGCCAGCCGCGCCAGTGCCGGCGGCGCCAGCGCCTGTGCCAGCGCCTCGGCCGAGTTGGCGCTCACATGCAAGGTCATGCCGAACGGCGCCACCGTGCGGATGCCGGGCGCGCCGCGCAGGCTGTGGGCGGCGCTGTTCAAGTCCGGGCCGGTGAGCGACCAGGTGCGCAGGCCGGCCGCGGCGATCACCTCGGCCACGCTGCCGCGCGCGAGCAGCTTGCCGTAGGCGATGTAGGCCAGCTGGTGGCAGCGCTCCGCTTCATCCATGTAGTGGGTCGAGACCAGCACCGTCATGCCGGCGGCGGCCAGGTCGTGGATCTGGTCCCAGAATGCGCGCCGCGCGGACGGGTCGACCCCGGCCGTCGGTTCGTCCAGCAGCAGCAGTTGCGGGTCGTGGATCAGGCAGGCCGCCAGCGCCAGCCGCTGCTTCCAGCCGCCCGAGAGCGAGCCGGCCAGCTGCGCGCGGCGGCTGGCCAGGCCAAGCCGTTCGAGCGTATCGGCGATGCGCTCGCGCCGCCTGGCGACCTGGTACACGCGGGCCACGAAGTCGAGGTTTTCTTCGATGCTCAAGTCGTCGTACAGGCCGAATTTCTGGGTCATGTAGCCGACCTGCTTCTTGATCTGGCGCGCTTCGGTGCGGATGTCGTAGCCGAGGCAGCGGCCCTGCCCCTCGTCGGGCGTGAGCAGGCCGCACAGCATGCGGATGGTGGTGGTCTTGCCGCTGCCGTTCGGACCCAGGAAGCCGTAGATGCGGCCGCGCTCGACGCGGATATCGACATGGTCGACCACCATGCGCCCGCCGTAGGACTTGGTCAGGCCCTGCACGTCGATGACGATGGCGGGCGAGCTCACTGGCGCTCCGTGCGCACCGTCAGCGGCTGGCCGGGATGGAGTTCGGCCTGTCCCGCATCAAGCGAGGCTTCCACCATGAACACCAGCGCGGCGCGGTTTTCCTTGCTGTAGATGAGGGGCGAGGTGTATTCGGCCTCGGGCGCGATGAAGGTGATGCGGCCCTTGAGCGGCCCGGCGCAGCCATCGCAGGCGATGACGGCGCCCTGCCCCACGCGGATCTTGCCCAGTTCTGTTTCGGGAATGAAGAAGCGCGCCTTGATGTTCGCCGGCGGCAGCACGGTGACGATGGGCGCGCCGGCCGGCACCCATTCGCCGCTGCGGTAGGCCACATCGCTGACCATGCCGCCCACCGGCGTGGCCTGGGCTTTCTGGTCGACCTTCCACTGGGCCTGCGCCAGTTGCGCGCGCGCCGCCTCGACTTCTTTTTCGGCGGCCGCCACCTGGTCGCTGCGGGCGCTGGTGCCGGCGCTGCGCAGGCGCGCGCGTGCCTGTTCCACGCGGGCGCGGTCGGCCGCCAGCGCCGCCGCCGACTGGTCGAGCCGGGCGCGCGCGATGAATTTGTCGGCCACCAGCTTGCGCTCGCGCTCCAGGTTCGCCTGCGACAGCGCCAGCGCCGCTTCGGCTTCGCGCAGCGCCGCCGCCAGCGCCGCCAGGTCATCGCTGCGCGCACCCTTGCGCAAGTCGGCCAGCAGCGCTTCGGCGCGTCCGACCCGGCTTTGCGCTTCCTGGCGCGCCGCCGTTTCGCTGGCCTGTTCCAGCACGTAGGCCGGGGCGCCGGCCTTGACCCGGTCGCCGCGGCGCAGGTGCACCGCGGTCAGGGTGCCGGCCAGGGGTGCCGACAGGCGCACGTACTCGCCTTCGGCGTAGCCGGGAAAGGCGTCGTCGGGCGCAGGGCCGCAGGCCGCGCACAGGGCAAGCGGCACGATGGTGGCGCAGACGCGCGCGCGCAGGGACAGTGGCGGTTTCATGGTGGAGCAGGCTCCTTCGTCGCGCTGAGGATGGCGCGCATGGCCAGGTCGATGCGCAGGCCGATGGCTTGATCGGACAACAGCGCCTGCCGCGCCAGCGCCGCCAGTTCGGGCGGGGCGGCGGGCAGGCGTTCGAGCGCGCCGCCGGCGAACAGGGGACCGGCGATCGCGCCGAGCACGAAAGGCAGCAACTGCACGGCCGGGGCGTCGATGATGTCGCCCTCGGCCTGGCCCTGGCGCAGCAGTTGCGCCAGCACCGCGATGTGGCGCGGCAGGTTCTCGCGCAGGAAGGCCACCGGCAGCGCTTCGCCGCGCATCGCTTCGGACAACAGCATCAAGAGCAGGTGGCGGTGGCGGCTGGCGAAGCCGGCCAGCACGCGCAGGGCGCCATCGAGGCTGCGGGCGCCGCCCTGGGACGCCTTCGCGCGCAGCGTGAGGGCGGCGAACATTTCCTCGTACATGTGCTGCAACAGCACGCGCAGGAAATTATCCTTGTTCTTGAAGTGGTAATGAAACATGCCGAGGTTCACGCCGGCGTGGTCGACCAGTTTGCGCACCGACAGGCCGGCGCAGCCGGTCTGCGGCAGCAAGACCATGCCGGAGGCGATCAGCTGGGCATCGATTTTTTGGGATGGGCGGTTCATGCGAATTATTATACGCTTGTATAGTAATGTGTCCATGCCTTCTGTGCGGCAGTACCAGCGATAAAACAGCCGCGACTGGCGCAGCGGAAGAAAAGGGGAAAAGCGGAGCGGACGACAAGCTCACGCTGGCTCAATGCCATCCGGCATTGTCGAGGCGCCTGGACAGCAGCAACAGAAGCGACAGAACGATGCTCACAGGCAGCGACAGCGCAACACTGAGCAGCAGTGTCCTCGCCATTTTCGCATTGCCCTTCACGTCCGCCAGCATTGCCAACGGCAGCGGCGCCAGGCTGACCAGCGCGGGAAGGATCAGCAGCGCGCGCTGCCACGACGCCCCGCCTGCGCTGCCTGCGCAGGCAAACGTCACGCCCACCACCAGCAGCAGATGCAAGCCAACCATGGCGACCCGCGCGATCATGAAGGGCGTGTCAATGCGACGCTTCGCTGGCCAGGCGCCGGTTGAGCCGTTGGCCGGCATTGGCGGCGTACGCGCGGCACGCGCCCGGGTCGATGAACGTATTCTCGGCGGCACTGCGCAAGGCGTGCTTTTCCATCAGGCTCGAGAAAACCGGATGCACCGAAATGAGCACGTCGCACTTGAGGGCCGCGACCTTGTCGATGCTGGCCCGGAACGCGCGCACCCGTTCCGGCATCGTGGCGCTGCCCGAGAAGCGGAAACCATCCTGCGAAATGGGATTGAGGCTGTCGGCATAGACCACGTCGAGGCAGCGCTTCGGCTCGCACGATTGCCACGTCCACGTGGTGCCGCCGGGGGTGTGGCCGGGCGTCATGTGGGCCTGGATGGCCAGCGGGCCGACCCGCAGGATGGCGCCGTCGGCCACCTCGGTCACCTGCGCCACCTTGGGAAAGCGGTCCGGGCCGTTGGCCTTGTACTGGGGATCGTCCGGCCCGACCAGGCCGGCGCGCAGCGCCTGCGCTCCCGCTGCGCTGGCGGCCACGGTGGCGCCGCTGGCGCGCTGCAATCTGGCAATGCCGCCCGCATGGTCGTCGTGCGCATGGGAATTGACAATCAGCTTCACATCTTCGATGCGAAATCCGAGTGTCTTGATGTTGCCGATAATCAGCGCGGCCGACTGCGGCAGCGCGCCGTCGAGCAGGATATGGCCCTGGTCGCTGGTGATCAGCACCGCCGACAAGCCGCGCGGCCCGACGTAATAGGTGTTGCCGATGATCTGGAACGGCTGCTGCGGCTGGTTCCATTCTTCGCACATGCCGCACTTGACGTCCTCATCGGCCAGCGCCGGTGTCATTCCCGCCGCCACGATCGCCAGGGCGAGTGCCAGCTTGCCTGATATTGCCATTACTTACCTCCAATCAAGAATGGACGCCGACGCCCCGCTGCCAATTTTGCAATGTTACACCTTAAACAGCACGCGGTGGCCGCCACGGCGCATGACATTCGTACTACCCGCGCCCGGCGCAAATCAGGCGTTCCCTCCCATGCCGAACAGGACATCCGGCCGATTTGCAGCCGGGCCCGTCTAAATATACTCGTCTCATCGATCACGCAAACGCCACCCGGCCTTGCGGATCCCCGACAACTGTCCCACCAACATGAGCGCCCCATCACCATGAACGAAACAGCCTACTTCTTCGAACTGCTCGGCATGCTGGTCACCGACCCGCGTACCGGGGTGCTGCTGGCCCTGCTGCTGGCGGCGGCGGTGGCCGACTACCGCACCTTCCGCATTCCCAACCTGATCACGGCCGGCGGCATCGTCTTCGCGCTGGTCTACAACAGCATCGTGCCGCCCGTGTGGAACGCCGGCTGGGCCTGGGCGCCGGCCGGCATGTTGCTCGGCTTTTGCGCCATGCTGCCGATGTACGGGATGGGCGTGATGGGCGCCGGCGACGTCAAGCTGATGGCGATGGTGGGCGCTTTCCTCGGCTTTCACGCCACCTTGCAGGCACTGCTGTTTTGCGTGCTCACGGCCGGTGTCGCCGCTCTCGTCTTCGGCCTGCGCAAACGGGTCATGGGACGGATGCTGGCCAACGCCGGCGACGCCATGCGCGGCATGTTCTGGTCCGCCATTGCCAGCGGCAAGCCGCAACTGGCGCCAGGCGCCATGCCCTCGGTCGGCAAGCTCGCCTACGGCATCAGCATCGCCATCGGCACCGCCTGCTACCTGCTCGCCGCGCAGTTCAATCTGGTCTGACTCCCGGCCAACCCTCAGCCAACAATACCGCGAAAGACATCACCATGAAAAACCTCAAGGCACTCGGGCTGATCGCATTCGCCCTCGTCATCGGGCTGGTCGCGGCCGTGTATGCCGCCGGCTGGGTATCGCGCCAGGGCGGCGTCACCGTCAACAAAGTCGTGGTGGCGGCAGTCGACATCGAACCGGGCAGCAAGATCAACGCCGAAATGCTGTCCCACATCGACTGGCCGGCCGGCGCCACTCCGCCCGGCGCCTTCAACAGCGCCGCCGAATTGCAGGACCGCATCGCCCGGGTCAGCATCTTGCGCGGCGAACCGCTGCTCGACGGCAAGCTGGCGCCGCTGGGCACCAAGGGCGGCTTGTCGGCTGTCATCGCCGAGGGCAAGCGGGCCATGACGGTGCGCGTCAACGATGTGGTGGGCGTGGCCGGCTTTGCCTTGCCCGGCAACTACGTCGACGTGATGGTCAATGCGCAGCAGGAAAAATCCGGCACCGAAGAAGGCAAGCAGATCAGCAAGACGGTGCTGGAGCGGGTGCTGGTGCTGGCGGTCGCCCAGGAAGCCGGGCGCGACGACACCAAGCCGAAGGTGGTCAGCGCGGTCACCCTGGAACTGACCCTGGACGACGCCGAGAAGCTGGACCTGGCGCGCAGCGTCGGCACCCTGTCGCTGGTGCTGCGCAACCAGGTCGACCAGAAGACGGTGGCCACCGCCGGCATCACCAAGGACGAGCTGTTCGGCGCCAAGAAGGCGGCCGCGCCCCTGCCGGCCCCAGCCCCGGCAGTGCGCCAGCCGCGCACCGCGCAGGTCGCCGCCCAGCCAGCCCGGCGCGCCCATTGCGTGGAAGTGATCCAGCACGGCGTGCTGGCAGTGAACTGCTTTTGAACAGCCACGGAGACCTGACTCATGAACAAGCACATTCGCATGGCGGCCCTGTGCGTCGCGACAGCCGGCATGGTTGCCGCCCCCCACGGCGCGACGGCGGCGGCCGGCGCCAGCGGCAGCAAACATTGCAAGTCGGTGGTGGTGGCACCAGCGGTCCAGGTGATGCTCGGCAAATCGTCGGTGATTCCCCTGGCGGCGCCGGCGGTCCGCATCGTGGCCAGCGGCCAGCGCGACAGCAAGCAGCCTGCCCAGGCCGCTCCGGCGGCGGGCGGCGACACGGCGGACGCGGACAGCGTGGCCGACATCGAGGTACTTCTGCTCAGCCCGATCGACCTGTTCCTGCTCGGTAAAAAAGCCGGCGCCACCAGCCTGATCCTGCAGGATACGAGCGGCGTGTGCACCCTGCGCGACATCGTGGTGGCGATCGATCCGGCCACCCTGCAAGCCAAGCTGGCCGAGCTGATGCCCGAGGAAAGCGGCATCGTCGTCAAGAGCGCCGAAAACGCCATCGTACTGACCGGCAGCGTGCGCGACGCCGGCCAGCTCGACGAAGCGCTGCGCGTGGCCGGCGCCTACGGCGGCGGCAAGCGCGTGCTGAACCTGCTGCGCGTGACCTCGCCCCAGCAAGTCATGCTGGAAGTGAAAATCGCCGAAGTGAGCAAGACCCTGCTCGACAAGTTCGGGGTCGACTTCGCCCGCATGGTGGCCTCGGCCGACGGCCTGAGTTCACGGGTCATCTCGGGCATCCTGGGCGGCGCGCCGGCGCTGGCCGGCAGCTTCAGCCACGGCGGCTCAGTTGGCTCAGGCGCCGCGCTCGGCATCGTCGCCGACGCCGCCGTCCGCGGCGGCAACACGGCCGCCGGCGCCAGGCTGGCGGCGGGCGCGCGCGGCGCCACCCTGTTCGGCGTCGATGCGCAGAAAAAGGATGGCCTGGTGCGGGTGCTGGCCGAGCCGAACATCATGGCCATCAGCGGCCAGTCGGCCAGTTTTCTGTCGGGCGGCAAGATCTTCATCCCGGTGGCCCAGGCGCGCGAGGCCGGCGGCGCCAACGTCACCCTGGAAGAAAAGGAATTCGGGGTCGGCCTGAAATTTTCGCCGACGGTGCTGGGCGGCTCGCGCATCAACCTCAAACTGGTCTCGGAAGTGTCGGAGCTGGCGCAGAGCGGTTCGCCCTTCACCACCAACGGCGGCGTGACCTCGGTGCTGCCGTCGATCACCACGCGCCGGGTCGATACCACCGTGCAGTTGAACGATGGCCAGAGCTTCGCCATCGCTGGCCTGATCCGCAACAACGTGACCGAAACCCTGTCGCGTTTTCCCGGGCTGGGCGACATTCCGGTGCTGGGCGCGCTGTTTCGCTCGACCGAGTTCCAGAAGGACCAGACCGAGCTCATTTTCATCATCACGCCGCGCCTGGTCAAGCCGGCCGGCGCACTGCCGGCGCCGACCGACAACCACGTGCCGGCCAACCGCGCCGACCTGATTTTCATGGGCAAGACCGAAGGCAAGGCAGAGGGCAAACCCGCCCCCGCCAACCGCAAATAAGGAGAGCGCCATGCACAAACTGATCTTCTCCACCGCACTGGCCGCGCTGGCCGGCTGCGCCAGCGCCCCCGCCTACGATGCGCGCTTCGGCGACGCCGTGCGCCAGGCGCGCAGCGCCATGACGGCCGACCCGCAGGCCGGCGCCAGGCTTGACCGCGCGGCCGGCATCGACGGCCAGGCCGCGCGCGAAGCCATGGCGCGCTACCACGACAGCTTCAAGACGCCACCACCCGTCATCACGGTGATCAACGCCGGCGGCCCCGCCGCCCGGTGAAGCATCCGGCAGCGGCCACGGGGCCGCTGCCGGCGCAGTACCCCGCCCGCAGGGGCGGGCATGTTTGCCCATCCATCTCAATCGAAAGGGTCACAAAATGAACACTTTTTTGAAAACGATAAGCCAGTCGGTCCAGTCCTTCGCCCGCGACGACGAAGGCGCCCAGGTCGTCGAGTACGCGCTGATCATCGCGGTCGTCTCGATCATCCTGGTGGTGGCGCTGCGCAATCTGACCGGCACCGACTTCAACGGCTTCATCACCCGCGTCGGCACCTGCCTGTCCGGCGGCACCTGCGCCTGAGCGCCACCCGCGCCCGCTCCTCCCAACTCTACTTAAAGGTTCCTACCATGAACGCCATGCTCAACACCGCAAGCGGCATCCGCTCTTTTCTGCGCGACGATGAAGGCGCCCAGGTGGTCGAATACGCGCTGATCATCGCGGTCGTCTCGATCATCCTGGTGGTCGCGCTGCGCAACCTGACCGGCACCAGCTTCGACGGCTTCATCACCCGCGTCGCCAACTGCCTGACCGGCACCTCCTGCGCCTAAGCCCAGCCGACGGGCCACGGCCTGCCCGCGGCCCGTCATTTTTTGGATGAAAACCATGATCCCGCACACTCGATACGCCGTTCACCAGCGCCAGCTTGGCGCCGTGATCCTGACGGTCAGCTTCCTGCTGTTTTTCCTGCTGGGGTTTGTCGCCATCGCCTTCGACCTGGGGCGCCTGTTCATCGTCAAGACCGAGCTGCAAACCGCCATGGACAGCTGCGCGCTGGCGGCAGCCCAGGAGCTCGACGGCCAGTCCGGATCGCTGGCGCGGGCGCGCCGCGCCGGCACCACCGCCGCCAACCTGAACCGGGTCAACCTGCAGTCGGCCAACTGGGACGGCCAGGGCCAGTTTTCCGACACCGGCATCAGCTTCCGCGACGCCGCCTACACGCCCACCACCACGCCCGCCGGCGCGCGCTACGCGCAGTGCGAGCACCGCCAGAATGGCGTGAGAATGTGGCTCCTGCACGCGCTCGGGGCCTTTACCGGCAACAGCGCCGCCAATCCGGCCGCGCGCGCGGTGCTGGCCGGCGCGGTCGCCACGCGCGGCAGCGCGCAGAGTACCTGCCCGATCCCGGTGGCGGTCAAGGCCAGGGTGGGCGGCACGGCCGCGAACAACTATGGCTTCATGATCGGCGAATGGGTCACCGTGTTCGACAAGGGCGGCGCGGCGGCATCGGCCGGCGAAATGGGCTGGTACAACCTCGATGGCAGCAACAGCGCCAGCGAAACGGCCGCCGAACTGGCCGAGGGAGGCTACTGCGGCACGCGCCTGGGCGACACGCTCGGCACGCCGGGCGCGCAGACCAGCGTCGACCGCCCATGGAACTACCGCTTCGGGGTCTACAAGAACAGCGACTCGCCCAGCCTGAACCACCCCGACCAGAGCGGCTATTCGTACACCAGCGCCAACTGGAAGAATGCGGTGCCGCAGAACGCCTTTGACGGCACCCCGGCGCCCGGCTCGCACGCCAGCGCGCAGAACTACGTCACCAAACGCGCCGCCTGGGCCTCGCTGGCCGACACCGGCACCAATATCAAGACCGGATCGCTGATCGCCTTTGGCGACAACAACCGCCTGAACAGCTTTCAAAAGCTGGCCACGCCGGGCGCAGCCGGCGAGCATCGCCAGTACGGCAGCAACCGGCGCCTGGTGATCGTCCCGGTGATCAATGGCGCGTCCCAGGTGATCGATTTCGTGTGCATGCTCATGCTGCATCCACTGAGCGGCCCCAACGACCCGGCCAGGCTGGAGTTCCGCGGCCTGGCGGGAATCGCGACCTCGCCCTGCGCACCGGGCGGCACGCCGGGCGGCGCCAGCGGGCCGCTGGTGCCGGTACTGGTCAGGTGAGCGCCATGAGACACCGTCAACAAGGCGTGGCGCTGGTCGAATTCGCGTTCGTGCTGCCGCTGCTGCTGATCGTCTCGCTGCTGTGCGCCGAACTCGGACGCGCCGTGTACCGCTACAACAGCACCGCCAAGACCGTGCGCGACGCGGTGCGCTACCTGTCGGTGCAAACGCCCGGCACCCATGCGGCCGAGGCGCGCAACCTGATCCTGTACGGGAACGTGGCCGGCAGCGGCGCCCTGCTCGACCCGGCCCTGACCGCCGCCAACGTGCCCGCGCCGACCTGGCAGACGGCCGGCAGCGATCCGCTGATGAACACCGTCACGATCCGCGTGTCGGGCTACCAGTTCCGGCCGATGGTGGCGAACATGTTCGGCACCAGGTTCTCGGCCATTACCTTCAACGACATCAGCGCCACCATGCGCAGCCCATTATGAAACCGACCCGGAGATGCGCCGCCCAAGGCGGCGCGACCACGATCGAACTGGCCTTCGTGCTGGTGATCTTCTTCATGTTCCTGCTCGGCGCGACCGACATGGCGCGCATGCTGTTTACCTGGAACGCGGCCACCGAGGCCACGCGCGCCGGCGCGCGCTACGCGGTGGTGTGCGCCGACCCGGCCAACGACGGCCAGGTGCTGCAGAAGATGCGCATGATGGTGCCCGAGATCGGCGCGGTGGCGCTGGCGTGGGAGCCGGCCGGCTGCGACGCCGCCAGCTGCGCCGGCGTGACGGTCACCATCACCAGCCTGCACTACCGCTGGCTCTCGCCCCTGCCCGGGGCGCTGGTGCCGGCGCGCGCGCTGCCCACCTTCAGCACCTACCTGCCGCGCGAAATGATGCGGCGCGACCCCAACAACGCGCTGATTTGCCAATAACCGCAACCTGAGGATCCCGCCATGAAAGTCGCCCTCGTATCGCCCGACAAAACCCGCCTCACCGAGATCGGCCAGCTGCTGCAGGCCGGCGCGCACGCGCTCAGCGCCACCAACGGCGGCGCCGCCGACCTGGCGGCGCTGGCCGAACGCGAACAGCCTGACCTGCTGCTGGTCGACGGCTGTGCGGATAGCGCCGGCCTGGCCGCCATCGCCACCGTCACCGGCCGCCATCCGGCCATGGCGGTGGTGCTGCTGTGCCCCGCCTGCTCGCCCGATTTTCTGATCAACGCCATGCGCGCCGGGGTGCGCGAGGTGCTGCCCGCGCCGCTCGCGCCGGCCGAACTGGAAGCGGCCCTCGGGCGGGTCGGCGCCAAGCTGCGCGGCGCCCGCGCGCACAGCGAAGGCAAGGTGCTCGCCTTCATCGCCTGCAAGGGCGGCAGCGGCGCGACCTTCCTGGCCACCAGCATGAGCTTGCAGCTGGCACGCTCCAGTTCCGTGCTGCTGGTCGACCTGAACCTGCAGTTCGGCGACGCCCTCGCCTTCGTGCACGAAGGCCGCGCGCCCTCGACCCTGGCCGACGTGGCGCGCGCCATTGCGCGCCTGGACGCCTCGTTCCTGGCGGCCAGCACGGTCAAGGTGGCGCCCAACTTCAGCATCCTGGCCGCGCCCGAGGACCATGCGCAGGCGGCCGAGATCAGCGTCGCCCATGTGGATGCGGTGCTGGCGCTGGCGGTGCAGCACTACGACTACGTGGTGCTCGATATCGGACGCCCGGTCACCACCCTGGGCATCAAGGCGCTCGACCGCGCGCACCGCATCTACCCGGTATTGCAGGCCGGCCTGACCTCGATCCGCAACGCCAAGAAGATGCTGGCCATTTTCAAGTCGCTCGATTACAGCGCCGACAAGATCGAACCGATCCTCAACCGCTTCGAGCGCAAGGGCCAGATCGGCGTGGCGGACGTGGAGCGGGCGCTGGGCAAGTTCGCAATCCACACGGTGTCCAACTCGTACCGGCAGATCACGGCCGCCATCGACCATGGCGAGCCGTTGACGATCAGCGCGCGCGCCAACCCGGTGCTGCACGACGTGGCCGACCTGGCCGAGGCGCTCACGGCGCGCCCGCCAGCCGCGCGCAGCCCGCAGGGCCGTTCGCCTTCGCGCCTGCCGGCCCGCCTGTTCGGACGCCTGTTCGGACGCCTGTTCGGCCGTTCGTCCCGGCCTCATCCTGGAGAATCCCATGTCCTTCCGTGAACAACTCAATGCCATCGACAGCCAGGCCGACCTGCGCGTGGCGCCGCCCGGTGCGAGCGACGACTACCACGCCATCAAGGGGCGGATTCACCTGAAACTGCTCGACAAGTTCGACCTGGCCGCGCTCGAAGCGCTGCCGGGGCCGATGCTGCGCGCCGAAATCGCGGTGATGGCCGAACGCCTGCTCGACGAGGAGCAGGCCGCCATCAACGAAGCGGAACGGCGCTCGCTGATCCGCGACATCCAGCACGAGATGCTCGGCTTCGGCCCGCTCGAACTGCTGATGGCCGATCCGACCGTCTCCGACATCCTGGTCAACAGCTACAACCGCATTTTCGTGGAACGCAAGGGCCGGCTGGAACTGAGCACGGTGCGCTTCACCGACGAAAAGCACCTGCTGCGCATCATCGACAAGATCGTTTCGCTGGTGGGGCGCCGCATCGACGAGTCGAGCCCGATGGTCGACGCGCGCCTGCCCGACGGCTCACGCGTAAACGCGGTGATCGCGCCGGTGGCGCTGGACGGCCCGATGATGTCGATCCGCCGCTTCGCCCACATTCCCTTGAAAATGGAGAACCTGATCCACGACCTGCACAGCCTCACGCCCGACATGGCGACCGTGCTCGAAGGCCTGTGCAAGTCCAAGGTCAACATGATCATCGCCGGCGGCACCGGGGCTGGCAAGACCACCCTGCTCAACATTTTGTCCGGCTTCATTCCGCCGGCCGAACGCATCGTCACCATCGAAGACGCGGCCGAACTGCAACTGCAGCAGCCGCACGTGGTGCGCATGGAGACGCGCCCGGCCAACATCGAAGGCAAGGGCGAAATCACCCAGCGCGCGCTGGTGCGCAATGCGCTGCGCATGCGCCCGGACCGGATCATCATCGGCGAGGTGCGCGGGGCCGAGGCGGTCGACATGCTGCAGGCGATGAACACGGGCCACGACGGCTCGCTCACCACGATCCACGCCAACAACCCGCGCGACGCGCTCTCGCGCCTGGAGAACATGATCGGCATGGCCAACCTGAACCTGCCGCACAAGGCGGCGCGCCAGCAGATCGCCTCGGCCATCACGGTCGTGGTCCAGGGCCTGCGCCTGATCGACGGCCGGCGCAAGATCACCAGCATCCAGGAGATCACCGGCATGGAAGGCGACATCATCACCATGCAGGAAATCTTTGCCTTCCGCCAGACCGGCGTGGCCGCCGATGGCGCGGTCGAAGGCTACTTCCAGGCCAGCGGCGTGCGTCCCAAGTTCAGCGAGCGCCTGCGCGCCTTTGGCGTGACCCTGCCCGACGCCATGTTCGACAGCACCCGCCGCTACCAATAGGAGGCCAGCATGTTCTCTCAAGCCCATGGCCCCTTGTCGCCGCTGCTGTCGGTGATGGTTTTCATCGCGGTGGTGCTGCTGCTCGAAGGCCTGTACCTGATCTGGAAGACCTACAAAGGACCGCAGGCCAGGAAGATCGAACAACGCCTGAACGCCCTGTCGGCGGCCGGCGACGGCTCGGCCCAGTCGCACCTGCTGCGCGAGCGCATGATGAGCGAGCTGGCGCCGTTCCAGCGCTTTTTGCTGCGCCTGCCGCGCGCCCACCAGCTGGACCGCTACCTGCTGCAAGCGAACCTGAACTGGACTGTCGCCAAGCTGCTGCTGGCCTGCGCGGCGCTGGGGGCGGCCGGTTTCCTGCTGGTGACGGCGCTGCTGCACCAGCCCTTCCTGGCCGGCACCATGGCCGCCGGCCTGCTGGCCTGGCTGCCGCTGGCCTACGTGCAGCGACGCCGCCGGCGGCGCCTGACCAGGCTCGAACAGCAGCTGCCCGACGCGCTCGACCTGCTGGCGCGGGCCCTGCGCGCCGGCCACGCCTTCGGGGCCGGCCTGCAGATGATCGGCGAAGAGATGGCCGACCCGATCGCCGGCGAATTCCGGCTGGTGCACGACGAGATCAACTTCGGCGTCTCGCTGGAACAGGCGCTGGGCAACCTGAGCGTGCGCGCGCCGGTCACCGACCTGCGCTACTTCGTGGTGGCGGTGCTGATCCAGCGCGATTCGGGCGGCAACCTGACCGAAGTGCTGGGCAACCTGAGCCGCCTGATCCGCCAGCGCCTCAAGCTGTTCTGGCATGTGCGCGTGCTCTCGGCCGAGGGGCGCATGTCGGCCTGGCTGCTGTCGCTGCTGCCGTTCGCCATCGGTGGCCTCATGAGCGTGTTCAATCCGGCGTTCATGGCGCCCTTGTGGACCGACCCGCTCGGCCAGAACCTGGTGCGCGGCATGCTGTTCTCGATGGCGCTCGGCGTCCTGCTGCTGCGTCACATCATCCGTATCCGTATCTGATTCTTATCTGGAGGAGACCATCATGTTCGTGCTCGCTGCCCTGGTTTGCCTGGCCGTTACCGCCGCCGTCGCCGGCCTGTTCATGCTGCTTGTACCGAGCCGCCTGCTGCGGCGCCTCGACGCCATCGGCAACCCGGCCGCGGCAACCGACTGGAGCGCCACGGTGGCGCAGGCGGTCGGCCCGTTCGCACGCGTGCTGGCGCCGGCCGGCGACTGGGAAAGCTCGCCCCTGCGCCTGCGCTTCATCAACGCCGGCATCCGCCATGCCGATGCGCGCCTGATCTACTTCGGCCTCAAGACCGTTCTGCCGCTGGTGTTCGCGGGCGCCACCTGGCTGCTGCTGCGCGCTTTTACCAGCATGGACGAGATGACGGTGCTGATGAACCTGGGGATCGCGGCGCTGCTTGGGTGCCATCTGCCGAACCTGGCGCTGTGGCTGCGCCTGCGCGAACGCAAGCGCGAGATTTTCGAGCGCTTTCCCGATGCCGCCGACCTGATGCTGGTATGCGTGGAAGCGGGCCTGGGACTGGACGCGGCCCTGATCCGGGTGGCCGACGAAATGGCCATGAGCAGCCGCGCCCTGGCCGAGGAACTGCACCTGACCAACCTGGAGATGCGGGCCGGCGCCAGCCGCGCGCAGTCGCTGCGCAACCTGGCGCTGCGCACCGGCATCGAGGAAGTCGGCACCTTCGCCACCATGCTGGCGCAGTCGGATAAATTCGGCACCAGCATCGGCGAATCGCTGCGGGTGTTTTCGGAAGACCTGCGCCACAAGCGCCAGGTGCGCGCCGAAGAACACGCGGCCAAGGTGCCGACCAAGATGCTCATTCCACTGGCGCTGTTCATTTTCCCGGCGATCATCATGGTGGTGCTGGGACCGGCGATGATCATCATCGTGCGCACCATCATGCCGGTGCTCAGTGCCCAGTGACGCGCTCCTGGGGCTGGCCGGGTTTGCGGGTTTTGCCGGGTTCGACCAGGCCATGGCGGATCGCGTACACGTACATGCCGAGCCGGTTGGGCACATCGAGCTTGCGGTAGATCGAACTGAGATGGTTGCGCAAGGTGTGCTCGGAAATGAACAGGCGCTGCGCCACCTCGTGGTTGGCGCTGCCGCTGTGTTCGACGGCGGCGCTGACGATGGCGCGTTCGCGCGCGGTCAGGGCGGCGTGTTTTTCGGCCGGCGGATCGGGGCGCAGCGCGCGGCGCCAGCCCAGCATCTGGCCGAACACGCGGTCCATGGTGCCGGCGTCGAACCACAGTTCGCCGCGCTGGATCTTGGCGATGGCCTTGATGACTTGTTCGGCCGTGACTTCCTTGTGCAGGATGCCGCGCGCGCCGCGCCGCACCGCCAGGTCGAGCAGTTCGGGATCGTGCGCGGCGGTCAGCACCAGCGCGCGCGAGACGCCGTTGGCGAGCAGCTCGGGCAGCAATTCGACGGTGGACACCCCGGCCAGGTCGAGGTCGAGGTCGAGCAGGATCACGTCCGGCGCCAGTTGCGCGGCGCCCGCCAGCGCCTCGTCGCAGGTGCGCGCCGTGCCCACCACGGCCATGCGCGGGCGTTCGGCGTCGACCAGGGTATGCAGGCCCCACAGCATGGTCTGGTGGTCTTCGACCAGCATCACTTTAACGGTATCGTGCGCTTCGCTTTTCATAATGGGATCTCCACGGTGACAATGGTCTCGCCGGCGCTGTCGTGGTGGACCACGGCGGCGCCGCCGAGAGCGCCGGCGCGCTCGCTCAGAGAACGCGGCTGGAACGCCGGCGGCGCAGTGCCGTCGTGCGGGTTGATGATGTCGATGCGCAGGATGGCGCCGGTGCAGCGCAGGGCCACGGTGGCCGTGGCGGCGCCGCTGTGGCGGCACACGTTGCTGATGCCTTCGCGCACGATCTGCAGCACTTCCGCGCCGAGCCGGTCGCCCAGCGCCAGGCCGGGCGCGGCGTCGATGCGGATCTCGACGCCGTAGGCGGCCGCTGCCTGCGCCGCCTGGCGCCGCAGCGCGGCCAGGAACATGGCGTCGTCGGCGCCGGGTGCGGCGCAGGCGCGCTGGGCGTCGTCGCGCAGCTGGGCGATGACGTCGGCCGCCATGCTCACCAGCCGGTCGAGATCGGCCGCGAGCGGGTTGCCGGGGGAGGCCTTGCGGCACAGCGCCACCAGGCCGAGCTGCAGGCCGATGTAGGACTGGATTGCGCTGTCGTGCAGGTCGAGCGCGATCTTCTTGCGCTCGAGCGCGGCGGCGTCGGAGGCGATGCGGTCGAGCAGGTCGATGCGGTCGATGGCGTGCAGGCCCTGCTCGGCGATGCGCTCCAAAAACAGGGCGTCGCCGCGGCCCAGGTGGCGCGTGGCGGCGGCCACGATGAGGCGGCCCTTGCCGCGCCCGAAGCTGACCGGGGCGCTGATGAAGGAGGCCGCGCCCAGCAGCTCGGCCTGTTCGCGCAGGCTGGCGGGAGCGTACCCGGTCCAGGCGGCGCTGTCGCCGGCGTGGCTGAGGGCGGAAGCGCCGAACGCGCGCCAGCAGCGCCACGCGCGCACGTACAGCAACACGCCGGTGCGCGCCGCGGGCAGCATGGCGCGCGCCAGGGCGGGGGCGACCGCGATGGCGGGGGCCACCGCGGGGCCGCCGGCCCGCACCGTGCGCAGGGTATGCACGCCGCTATCCGGGTCGTCGAGCAGCATCAGGCAGCTGTCGGCCATGAAGAAGGCGCGCACCCGCTCCAGCGCGGCGGTCATGCTGCGCTCGATGCCGAAGCGCGGGTTGGCCACCTGGTTCAATTCGCGCAGCAAGGCCTGGCGGCGCGCCGCCAGGATATGCAATTCGCCCAGTTGCGCGATCACGCGCCCGAACGCGAGCAGCACCACGGCGCGCAGCAGCACGCGCCCCGGCGCCACCTCGGGCAGCGTGATGATGGCCGCCAGGTAGTACAGCAGGACCGTGGCGATGGTCACGCGCACGCCTTCGGCCAGGCCGTAGCGCAGCGATGCGACCACGATGGCGAAAAACAGGAACACCAGCGGGAAGATGTCGGCCTGGCCGACCGCGGCCACCACCGCCGCCGACACCGCCACGTCGAGCCGGTGGCGCAGCTTGCCGCGGGTCCAGCGCGGCTGGCACCGGGGACACAGGTAAACCGCCGCGCACAACAGCGCGTAGGCCGACAGGACCATCAGCGCGGTGAGGTTGGCCGGACCGGGGCCGGCGTGGTCGAGGATGGCGACCAGGACGGCGCAGACGGTCAGCACCAGGCGGATGCGCGCGACCAGCTGGCTGTAGGCCACGTCGGACTGGGCCGCCGCGCAGGCCGCGTCCTTGTCCAGGGGGGTGTCCGCAATTACCATCGTCGTCGCTTCCGTTCGCCGCCACGTGATCGTGCCTGCCGCCGCCCGCCAACGGCGCCGGACCGGTGTTGCTGTTGCTGCTGTTGCAAATAGATTATTGATTGTAGGTTGTTACTTTTGCGCGCCCATGACGCGCGTCACAGCATCGGGCTATGGGGAACAGGACGCGATGCTGTGGCTTGGGAAGGGGCGAAGGATGCGCGGCGATGCCGGCCGGAATGAACTTGCGAAGTCAGCGTGTCGGCCGGGACCACAGTCCGGCCGACATCAGGCGCTGCATCAACGGGGCGCGCTTGCCATGGCGGTCCACGAAGGCGCGCAGCAAACGATGGTAGTCGTCCATGTTGCCGCGTAAAGCATACGCATCGGCAAGATCGGCCATCGTGCGTTTGACAGCGTCGTACGAGGATGCTGTTGCCCGTAGCGCCTTCTGTTCCATGTCGCTCCAGCATTGTTCAGCATTGTCGGCGACGCTGTGCAGATAGGCGTCGCGCTGTTTGCGGGCGGCCTCGTTGCGCCGCAATTGCTCGTCCGCTTGCTGTTTCATGCGAACTGCTTCGGCCTGCTTTGCCAGAACCCGCAGATCGGCGACGCTGCGTTGTCCGGGATTGCCTGGCTCGCCAGAGCCACTCTCGTTGCGCCATACCCGAAAGGCCGACTTGACCCGGCGCTCCGCCTGCTGCGACTCGCCGTGCAACAGCATGTTGAAGACAAGGCGCATCTCCTTCTTCGGCAAGCCTGCGATCCACGCTTCAACGCTGTCGTCGTCGAGTCCCGCATCCTGCCCGGCGCTCCCCGCCGCCGCCGCGGCGAGCAGGTCCGGATCGATTTCCAGGAACGCGGCCAATGCCTGCTGCGCGGCAGTCAGCCGGGACAAGCCCGCGGGAACAGCCGGTTCCAGCGCGTCGTCATCGTCATCGCCCATGCTCACGCCGGCGAGCCAACCGAGATACAAGGCGCGCAGGTCGCCACGCAATAATTCGTCGCGCACGGGCAGAAGGCGATCCATCCAGCCTGGGCCGTCCTCCATGCAGAAGCGCTCGTCGTCGCCGCCCTCCTCCAGCGACCAGTCGATGACCAGGCCGGACCTGGTTTCTTCGCAGTTCAGCGAGGTTTGCGTCTGGAACGGCGCCACGTCGGAGCGACGCAGGGTCTTGGACGGGAGGCGCAGTACGAGACGGCAAGTACGCCAATTGGCGGAGTACACAAAGGCGTCGAAATAGCGCCGCATCCATTCTTGCGGGTCGCCTTTCAGATCGCCCCAGTGGTATTCATTCACAAAACCGGCTGGCGAAATAGTCGCGCGCGTGGATATCAAACGCAGCTCGGCCATCTCGTCCCGGCTCAAAGGCCGGTCGACCGCACGGAATTCGTAATATTGGTACTCGCTCACTTGGACACTTCCTTTCTGGTCGTCAGTATTTGTCGGGGACGGACAGCCATCTCGACATCAGCGGCAAAAAACCCCGCCATCGCGATCGATGAACGGGGTTCTTGTGACCGGATGGCGCCGCTATCCGCGCCTTGTCCGATTAGACTTAGACGTTGAACAGGAAGTTCAGCACATCGCCATCCTTGACCACATATTCCTTGCCCTCGGCGCGCATCTTGCCCGCTTCCTTGGAGCCCGCTTCGCCCTTGTAGGCGACGTAATCGTCGTAGGCGATGGTTTGGGCGCGGATGAAGCCGCGCTCGAAGTCGGTGTGGATCACGCCGGCCGCTTGCGGCGCGGTGTCGCCCACGTGGATGGTCCAGGCGCGTACTTCTTTCACGCCGGCGGTGAAGTAGGTCTGCAGGCCGAGCAGCTTGTAGGCGGCGCGGATCAGGCGGTCAAGGCCCGGCTCTTGCATGCCCATATCGGCCAGGAAAGCACCTTTGTCGGCATCGTCGAGGTCGGCGATTTCGGCTTCGATGGCGGCGCAGATGGCCACGATCGGCGCGTTCTGCGACTTGGCGTAGGCGGTCAGCTGGTCGAGCAGCGGGTTGTTGACGAAGCCCGTGTCGGACACGTTGGCCACGTACATGGCCGGCTTGGCGGTGATCAGGCACAGCGGCTTGATCAGCAGCATCTCGTCGGCGTCCAGGCCCATCGCGCGCACCGGCTTGGCGTCGTTCAGGAACGGCATCATGCGTTCCATCAGCGCGACCAGCTTGGCGGCATCCTTGTCGCCGGAACGGGCTTTCTTGTTCTCGCGGTGGATGGCTTTTTCGACGGTGCCCATGTCGGCCAGCGCCAGCTCGGTCTGGATGACTTCGATGTCGTCCAGCGGGCTGACCTTGCCGGCCACGTGAATCACGTTGTCGTCTTCGAAGCAGCGCACCACGTTGACGATGGCGTCGGTTTCGCGAATGTGCGACAGGAACTGGTTGCCCAGGCCCTCGCCCTTCGACGCACCGGCGACCAGGCCGGCGATGTCGACGAATTCGACGATGGCGTTGACCATGCGTTCCGGCTTGACGATATCGGACAGCGCAGCCATGCGCGGGTCCGGCACCTCGACCACGCCGACGTTCGGCTCGATCGTGCAGAACGGATAGTTTTCGGCCGGAATACCGGCCTTGGTCAGCGCGTTGAAGAGGGTGGACTTGCCGACGTTGGGCAGGCCGACGATGCCGCATTGGAGACTCATGAAAAACCTTTAATTATCAATAAGTTAGGCGGATGCAGATCGTGGCGTAACACGCCAGGCAAGACTTTTACGTCAACCACCGTCACTACTATGAATGGCAACAAAACTCCCACAAATGCAGCGCGATGGCTGAATTTTATGCGAGTTTTGTCAAAGAATACGGCTATTGTAACCCTCCGCGACACCCTTCTCCAAAAGCTGCGTTGCCCTGCCTTGTTCGGCTACGCCTGTTTTGGCGTACTGATCCTCAATCCCGGCTTGGCGTAGATACCAGGAAACGTTGGGATTGACAATGAATATGTGAGTCCCCGGCCAGAACGGCATCCGGATTGCGTCATGCGCCGTCGTCGTTCCAGCAGATGCCTTTGATCACGCCGCCATTCAGAACGCCCGAATGCGCGACAGGTCCGGCCGCGCGACGAACGCGGCAAACTCGTCGCGCAGGCGCTGGCCCTGGCCGATTGCCTGCTGCCAGTTTCGGATGCGCGCGTCATGGTCGAGGCCGTAATAGCTGAAGTCCTTGCGATCCAGTAGCTTGCCGCGCGGCAGGGTGCTGAGGAAATGCGGGGTCGGCGCGACCAGCAGCACGTTGTCGAGCCAGCCGCACTGGGGACCGCGCGCCATGCGCCGCCATGGCATTGCCTTGTCCAGCCAGCCCGGCACGATGTGCTCGCTGAAGTGCGGGTACAGCACGATGTCGCCAGGCGCCAGATTGGAGTACGGCAGCGCCAGGTGATAGTCGACCAGCCCGCCATCCCAGTAGGCGCCGGGCGGGGCGCCGGCGATATTGCGCACCGGCTGCATCAGCATCGGCAGGGTGCCGGAGGCCAGCAGGGCGTCGGCCAGATTGCTGCTGTCGAGGGTGGCGAAATGGGTGGTGAAGCTGTCGAAGCCGGGCGCCATCCAGGCCGGGGCGCCGCGCGCGTCGCTGACGATGACCCGTTCCGCCATGCGCGCCAGGCTGGCGCGCGATGCCAGGTTGAGCAGCGCGGCGGCGGCGAAACCGGTGGCTTCGGCACGCCGGTGCGCCGGCGCGGCCAGTGAACCCCGCCCGCGCGCCGCGATGACATGCAGGCGGTGGTGAGGGTGAGCGGTCACTTGCGCTTCGTGGCCGCCGACCAGTTCGTGCAGGAGCTTGCGGCAGACGCTGTCGATTTCCTTTGGTGACGGCTTGGCGGTGTAGCGCTGGCCGCAGTACAGCTCGCCCAGCCTGGCGAAGGCGGCGACCGGGTCGGCCCGGCAGGCGGCGGCCATGCGCCAGGCCCCGATCGAGGCGCCGATCAGGGCGCGCTCGCGCGGCGCTTGCGCGAACCAGTCGCCGAACAGCCATTGGTCGAGCGACTGGAAAATCAGGCCCTTGGGACCGCCGGCGGCGGCCGGAACGACGGCAATGTCGCGCGCGCGCAGGCCGTGCTGGCGGATATGGGCCAGCGCGTGCGGGCCGGCGTGGAAGGAAAGTGCGTGCATGGTGCGATTATGGCGACAAGTGGGCCGGTGCGGCAAGTCGCAGCGCGACCTGAAGTACAAGCGACGACTCCCATCCCCCTCCATGATCCGGGCAAGCCGTCCACGCTTGTGGATCCGGGTCTGCGTTGCGACGCTGTCGTCAGCGGAGGAGCCCCGATTCCTCCGCCGTTCCGCATTCTGCGCACGCGCGGCTTTTCGTGAGAACATGTCAGGCTTGTATCCAAGAGAAATGCTGAGAAAACGATGGTCTGCCTGGCGATAAGCACACAAGGCTTGCGGGAAATCTTGACGTTCGCTGACCATTCTCGTATCGACATCCGGTGTGGTGCCGATGCGTTGTCAACAGCGGAGTATCAGATGCCGGAATACCGCAATCTCTCCCGCTTCGATGATTCTCTTGCGCAGGCGGACGAAGCGACAATGGCCGACGCGCTATCGGCAATCCGGGAGCATCATCCACAAGAAATAATGTGGGTCGAGAGCATCGCTGGCTGAATATTCTGCTGTTCCCAACCGCGATTCGACACGGCGACGCGCTCATGCGGATGCACCACTCTGCATCATGACAGCAGCCCGGCCGCCCGAGCACGATTGCGGCAGCTCAAATCCGGCCGAAAGCGCCTGCGTAACATGGTCCGCTGATGCCTCATCCGGAGCCCTTCATGCCCACTTGCCTTGCCGCAGTATTGAGCGCCCTCCTCCTTCTTGCCAACACCAGCGCCGCCGCCAGCGCCGATACCGGCACCGATCCCGCGATCGTCATCGACAAATACCTCCAGCATTATGTGGTCGAGACCGACGGCAGCTACCGCCTCACGGTCGACAACGTCAAGACCATCGTCCTGGCGCGCGCGGTGCAGGCGCACAGCCAGTACGTGATCAGCTACAACACCGGCCTGGACGAACTGGGCGAGGTGGAGGCCTTCACCATCAAGCCGGACGGCCGGCGCATCGCGGCGCCGCCGCAACAGCTCAATGACCAGCCAGACCCGGCCGCGAGCGACGCGCCCATGTTCCAGGATGCGCGCCTGAAAATCGTCACCTTTTCCGAGGTCGCGGTGGGCGACCAGGTGGCCATCCGCTACGTGCTCACGCGCAAGCGCGCCTTGTTTCCCGGGCACTTCGAGGATTTGTCCTCATCGCAGTTTTACGCGAGCAAGCAGTTTCACCTGATCTACGACATGCCGGCGTCGATGACCTTGTATGCCGATGCGGCCGGCTTCGCACAGGTGCCGGCAAGCAGCGCATCGGGGCGCCAGGTATACCAGTGGAAATATGTCAGCGGCCCGAACCGGCGCATCGAGTCGGACTCGGTCAGCTATCTCGATTACGGCAAGCGGCTGGCGGTGTCGACCTTTCCCAACTACGCCGCCCTGGCGCGCGCCCATCATGCCCGCGCCAGGGCGCAGGCGGCAGTCACCCCGACCATCGCCGCGCTGGCGCGGGAAGTGACGGCCGGCCTCGACACCCCGCGCGCGAAAGCGCTGGCGCTGTCGGAATGGGTGCGCCGTCAGATCCGTTACGTGGCCGTGCCCATCGGCGCCGGCGGCGTGCTGCCGCATCCGGCCGCCACCGTGCTCGAGAACCGCTACGGCGACGCCAAGGATCACGCGATCCTGCTCGAAGCGCTGCTCGGCGCGGCTGGCATCGACAGCAGCGCCGCGCTGGTCAACAGCGGCAATGCCTACCGCCTGCCGGACGCGCCCACCCTGGGCATCCTCAATCATGTGATCACCTATATTCCGGCGCTCGGGCTGTTTCTCGATGCCAGTTCGGATGCGGCCGAGGCCGGCTATCTGCCTTCCGCCCTGCTCGGCAAACCGGTGCTGCTGGCCGCGACCGGCAAGCTGGCGCATACGCCCTCGATGCAGCCCGAGGTCAACCGCATGCTGGCGCGCGTCGAGGTCGGGCGGAACGGGCGCGGCATTCTGGACGTGGTGCGCACGGCCGGCGGCGCGCTGGCCGAAGCGTACCGCCAGGCGGTGCGCGACACCGCGCCGGCCGAGCGCGCGCGCTTCGTCGAGCGCATGCTGCAAGCGCTGGGCCAACACGGCGACGGCAGTTTCGATGTCGGCCTGCTCGATGGCGCGGGCGACGAATACCGGATGGGTTTTGCGGGCGTGAGCGACAATCTGGCCGACCTGCCGGGGCCGGCCGGCGTGGCAAGCAGCTTCAATTTCTGGGGCGGAACGAGCGAGTCGGTCGAGGCCATGGCGGAGGAAACAAGGCGCACCCAGGACTTCATCTGTCCCGCGCTCGATAGCGCCGACGAGACCGTGATCACCTTCGCGCCCGGCATCCGCATTCTGGCGCTGCCGAAGGCGCTGTCGGTGAACGAGGCCGGCCTGTCGTACCAGGCCAGCTACGCGCGCCTGGGCAACCGGGTGCTGGTCACGCGCAGCCTGCGTTTTCGCCATGCCAGCCGGACCTGCACGCCGGCCGACTACCAGCGCATGCGTGCGCCGCTCGAGCGCATGCAGCGCGACCTGCGCAGCCGGATCATGGTCAAAGCCGGCTAAAACCCGGCTTTACGCGGTATGCAGCTGCATCGTCGCGATATCGAACTTGCCTTCGACCGCCAGCGGCAGGATGCGCAGGCTCTTGTCGATGGTCTCCTCGATCAGGATCTGCTCTTCCTTGCGCGGCCGGTGCAGCACGAAGTCGGCCACCGGCTGCTGCGAACCGAGGGTACGCGGATGGCCGATGCCGATGCGCAAGCGCCAGTAATCCTGGGTGCCGAGCGAGGCGGTGATGCTCTTGAGGCCGTTGTGCCCGCCGCTGGAGCCGCCCTTTTTCATCTTGACCACGCCGGGCGCCAGGTCGAGCTCGTCGTGCACGACCAGCACCTCGTCGGGAACGATTTTGTAGAAACGCGCCAGCGCGCCCACCGATTGCCCGGACAGGTTCATGAAGGTTTGCGGTTCGAGCAAAAAGACTTCCTGGCCGGCGATCGCGCTTTTCGCCACGAAGGCATTGAAGCGCGACTCGCGTTGCAGGCGGCAGCCGGGCAGGCTGTTGGCGAGCTGGTCAACCAGCCAGAAACCGGCGTTGTGGCGGGTCTGTTCGTACTCGGGGCCGGGGTTGCCGAGGCCGACGATCAGGCGAATGGGCATGGTGTTCTACATTTTCAAAATGGAATGCAAGGATAATAGACGATAAAAAACCCGCTGGACGCGAGGCCAAGCGGGTTCTTCTTCAACAAGCCGCTTGCGCGGCGCGCGAATGATTACTTCTTGCCCTTGCCTTTGGCAGGAGCGGCAGCAGGTGCCGCTTCGGCGGCGGCGGCGGCGGCGTCAGCTTCAGCCGACACGTGGCCAGCTGGAACAGCAGCGGTGGCAACGGTTGGGTTCTTGCCGTGGGTGATCGCGGACACGCCTTTTGGCAGGACCAGGTCGGCAACGTGGATCGAGTGACCAACGTCGATGTTGGTCAGGTCAACGGTGATGAACTCTGGCAGGTCGGTTGCCAGGCACGATACTTCCAACTCTTGCAGCACGTGCGACACGATGGCGCCGTGCAGTTTGACTGCTGGCGAGACGTCGGCGTTCACGAAGTGCAGGGCGATTTTCTTGTGCAGCTTGCTGTTGGCATCGACGCGCTGGAAGTCAGCGTGCAGGACCAATTGCTTAAATGCGTGCATCTGGAAGTCGCGCAGCAGCACTGGCTGGGTCTTGCCGTCGATTTCCATTTCCAGGACCGAACCGTGGAACGCTTCTTTTTTCAGTGCGTGGTACAGCGCGTTGCCGTCCAGTTGAATCATGACAGGGGCTTCAGCGCCACCGTAGATGATACCTGGGGTTTGACCAGCGATACGCAGGCGGCGGCTCGCTCCGGACCCCTGCAGATTGCGATTGAATGCGATAACTTTCATGTGAAACTCCAAAAAGTGCGGGGCTTGATCGCCCTGCGGTGTGAGCGCCCCCGCGACCAGGGGCACTCGAAAACGGCCACGCTGGCGTGGCCGGAAAAATGGGTACTGAAATAGACTTCAGGGTGGCGAGGCCGGGAGCTGCGTGCTCCCGCCTTGCCACCCTGCGCCTCGGGTATTTCCGCTGACTGATTTAGTCGATAAACAGGGACATCACCGAATCGCCCTTGCTGATCCGCTTGAACGTTTCAGCGAGCAGCGGTGCGCAGGTCAGCTGGCGAATCTTGTCGCACGCCAAGCCGGCGGCCGACAGGGGAATCGTGTCGGTCACAACCAGTTCGTCCAGCGGCGAGGCCGAAATGCGGTCGATCGCGGGACCGGACAGCACCGGGTGTGTGCAATACGCTACCACTTTCTTGGCGCCGCGCTCCTTGAGCACTTCGGCGGCCTTGGTCAGGGTGCCGGCGGTATCGACCATGTCATCCATGATGACGCAGTTACGGCCTTCGACTTCACCGATGATGTTCATCACTTCCGACACGTTCGCCTTCGGGCGGCGCTTGTCGATGATGGCCAGGTCGCAGCCGAGGCGTTTTGCCAGGGCGCGCGCGCGCACCACGCCGCCGACGTCCGGCGAGACCACCAGCAGGTCGTCGTAATTGCGTTTTTGCAGGTCGCCCAGCAGGATCGGGGATGCGTAAATATTGTCAACCGGGATATCGAAGAAGCCCTGGATCTGGTCTGCGTGCAGATCCATGATCAGGACGCGTTCGACACCGGCTTTTTCCAGCATGTTGGCCACGACTTTGGCCGAGATGGCCACGCGCGCCGAACGCGGACGGCGGTCCTGGCGGGCATAACCAAAGTAAGGGATGGCGGCGGTGATGCGGCCGGCGGACGCGCGCTTGAGGGCGTCGACCATCAGGATGATTTCCATCAGGCTGTCGTTGGTCGGTGCGCAGGTCGATTGCAGGACAAAAACGTCTTTACCGCGGACATTCTCGTTGATCTCGACCATGACTTCGCCATCCGAGAACTTGGAGACGACTGCTTTGCCGAGAGGGATGCCGAGATTTTTTGCGACTCCTTCAGCCAGCGCAGGGTTAGCGTTGCCGGTAAAAACCATCAGGTTTTCGTAAGCCATGGGAGTCCCAAGAGGTAAGCGTTGATTTCTTTGAATGATGTCGCCGGACAGAACCGGCCGGCTGACGCTAAGCTAACAAGTGACTCGCGAGAGCGAGGCCACCGAGTCCGCCTGCTGGACGCGCACTTCGCATCGACAGACCAGGCAAAACGAATGGCAGGGGAACAAGGATTCGAACCTTGGTATGCTGGAATCAAAATCCAGTGCCTTAACCAGCTTGGCGATTCCCCTACGCAACTGACTGCTTGTCGTCACACTTGACATTTTATCGTCAAACACAACGCCAGGCCAAATTCTATTCTATAACCGCACTAACTTGCAACACCGTGTTGAGAGGATGATGCATCAGCGCTTTTGCTTTCCATGCTTTCCAGACGCCTGGCACTTGTTGAAGTACCGTATCAGCTTCCGTTTCGCTGGAAAACGCGCAAAACACACACGCTCCCGAGCCAGTCATCCTGGCATCACCGTGAGCCGAGAGCCAGTCGATCGCCTGTGCTACCGGCGGGAACAAACTCACTGCCACTGCTTGCAAATCATTTTTTCCGAACCCCTTGAACACTGTGTGTTTCATGGTGTGTCTGGAAAAGTCCGTTATTCTGACCGGCGCCGTGTCCCTTGTCAACTGTTCTGAGCAAAATATTGCTGCGGTCGGTACAGCGACCCCTGGTTCGATCACCAGATACCAGCAATCCGGGGCCTCCACCGCTTGCAGCGCCTCGCCCACGCCTTCGGCAAACGCGGTCTGGCCAAAAATGAAAAACGGGATGTCGGCACCCAGCGGCAGCGCCAGCGCCATCAGTTCTTCGCGGGTGAGTCCCGCTTGCCACAGGGCGTTGGCGACCATCAGCGCGGTGGCGGCGTCCGAGGAGCCGCCGCCGAGCCCGCCACCCATCGGCAGGCGCTTGTCGATGGCGACGTCGATGCCGGGCGGCGGGTGGCCGTGGCGCTCTTCGCAGGCCGCTTGCAGCAGCACCAGCGCACGCACGATCAGGTCGCTCTCTTCCGGCACGCCGGGCACCTCGGTGGTGCGGCGGATGCGCCCGTCCGCGCGCAGGTCGAAGTGCAGCAGGTCGCCATGGTCGACCATCTGGAACACGGTCTGCAGCAGGTGGTAGCCGTCGGCGCGGCGCCCGTTCACGTGCAGGAACAGATTGAGCTTGGCCGGGGCCGGGCAGTCATGCAGGAACCTTGCGCGCATATCAGCCTTGCGGGTCGATCACGATGCGAATTTCCATCGCTTCCACGGTGGCGCTGGCCACGCGGGCGACGTCGATGCGTTTCGGCATCGGCTTGGCCGCCCCGGCGCCGGCTGTATCTTGCCAGCTCACGTAGGTCAGGCGCCAGCCGTCGGCGGTGGTGACCGTGTTGGCGGCCGGCGAGGCGGCGAAGCGCTGGCCGTCGGCGCCGGTGGCGTAGCCTTGCAGCCAGTCGCGCAGGCCCGAGACCGGCAGCGACCAGCCCAGCGCTTGCGCGGTCAGGCTGTCGATGTCGCGCGCCACGCGCGGCGCGCGGTCGCCCTGGGTCAGGGTGGCCGACTCGGGCGTGACGGAGATCGTGGCGATGGTCTGGCCCAGCGGCGAAGCCAGGCTGACGTTGACCGCGGCCGGGGTCTGGTTCCAGTTGAACTTGCCGGTCAGGGTCTCGGTCTGGCCGTCCTTCTGGTAGTTCACGGTCAGGCGGCCACCCAGTTCAATCGCGTCGCGGTAGGCGGCCACGCCTTCCCTGGACAGGTTGGCGTCCGGCGTGGCGCAGGCGGACAGGAGCGCGGCGCAAGCCAGCACGAGGAAGCGGTTTTTAAGCATCATGGCAGTGGGGCGGCGTGAGGAAGATGCGCGGCATTATGACCCATCACAGCTTGAGCTGCAGCCGTGCAAGCGTGCTCTTGAGCGTGTCGTTCTTGGGATCCTTGGCGCGCGCTTCGCGCCACAGCTGCTGGGCGTCGGATTTCTGGCCCTTGTGCCACAGCACTTCGCCCAGGTGCACGGCGATTTCGACATCGTTGCGCAGGGCGTAGGCGCGGCGCAGGTGGGCCTCGGCTTCGTCCAGGTTGCCCAGGCGGTACTGGACCCAGCCCATGCTGTCCATGATGAAGGGATCGGCCGGGGCCATTTTGAGGGCCTTGTCGATCAGCGCCAGCGCTTCGTCCAGGCGCACATTGCGCTCGGCCAGCGAGTAGCCCAGCGCGTTGTAGGCGTGGTGGTTGTCGGGCGCGAGCTGCATGACCTGGCGCAGGTTCTTTTCCATCACCTCGACCTTGCCCATTTTTTCGGCCAGCAGGGCAAAGTCGTACAGCAGGTCGGGATTGCTCGGGAAGCGCGCGGCGCCCTGCTCCATCACGGCGTACGCCTCATCCATCTTGCCGGCGTCGCGCAGGACCTGGGATTGCACCAGCACAATTTGTACCTGCTGCGGCACCTGCTGGGCCGGTTCGTCGGTCTTGAGGGCGGCCAGGTAGGCGCGCGCGCCCGCCAGGTCGCCCTGCTTGCCCATCAGCTGGGCGCTACGCAGCTGCGCCGCGAACCAGGTCGGCGCGTCTTCCTGGTCGATCTTGTCGAGCCAGGCGCGGGCGGCGGGAACATCGCCGCGCTCTTCGGCCAGTTGCGAGAGCATCATCAGCACCTTGGCCGGATCGCGCTCGTCGCTCGGGTTCTTGTCGAGCAGGGCGACGAAGCCGGACAGGTAGGTTTCGGCCGAGGCCGGGTCGTTCAGCTGCATCGACAGGATGCCCAGCGCGTACAGCGTGCCCGGATTGTCGGGCTGTTCCTTGAGCAGGGCCACGAATTCCTTGCGCGCCGCTTCGTACTGCTTTTGCGTCACGAGGATGCGGGCGTGGGCGGCGCGCACTTCGCGCGCCCCCGGATTGGCGGCGAGGAATTTTGCCAGCAAGGCGGCCACGTCGGCCTGCTCGCCGCTGACCTGGGCCAGGGTCAAGACGGCGATCTCGGAATCGGGCTTGATGCGCAGCGCTTCCTGCGCATGGCCCAGCGCCACCTCGCCGGCGCCGCGCGTGTAGGCCGACTGGGCCAGGACCACGCGCGCTTCGCTCATGCCGCTGTAGGGCGCCAGCAGGCGTTCGAGCAGCGCCCCGGCGGCGGCCTTGTCGCGCGCGCGCGTGAGCAATTGCTGGATCTGGTACATGACCAGGCCGCGGCTGGCCGGCGGCGCGTCGCGCAGGCGCGCGGCGAACAGCGCGCCGGCTTCGCCGAGGTCTTCGGCCATCACCGAGGCGGCAATGTAGTACTGGGTCGCTTCGTCGGACTCGGGCGCCAGTTCGCGCCACAGGCGGATCGCGGCCAGCGATTCGCTGCCCTGCTGAGCGGCCTGGGCCATTTCGGCGGCGCGCTGCGCCAGGCGCGGGTCGCGCGTCTGCTGGGCCAGGCCCAGCATGGTCATGTACGGCCCCTGCCAGGCGCCGCCGCGAAACTCGAATTCGGCTTTCATCAGCTTGTAGAGCATGTCCTTGGTCAACACGACCTTGGGCAGCTTGAGGTCGGGGGCCGGCTCGTCCGGCGCGGAGGCGCGCTCGCCTTCGGCCATCACCTCGGCGGACGATGGCATGGGGGCCTCGGCAACGGCCGCTGCCGGGGTGGGCGCGGGGGCGCTTGCCGGGGCCTCGGTCTGAGGCGTGGGCGCCACGGCGCACGCCGAGAGCAGTCCGGACAGGGTTACAATGACGAAAGCGTTTTTCAAGGTGGTTCCAGAGTGACAGCTGATGTCCGATTCTACGCCCAACCCACGCTTCGCGTACGGGACCGCCGCGCCACAAACACGAATTTTCTGATCACATATGCCTGAACTGCCCGAAGTAGAAGTCACCCGGCGCGGCGTCGCGCCCCATATCGACGGCCGCCTCGTCGAGCACGTGCTGACGCGCCGGGAAGGCTTGCGCTGGCCGTTCCCGCCGGGCCTGTCCGAACTGCTGGCCGGGCAGCGCATTTTGCACACCGGGCGGCGCGGTAAATACTTGCTGATCGCCTTCGATCATGGCACCCTGATCATTCATCTGGGCATGTCCGGCCACCTGCGCGTGCTGCCGCTGGACACGGAAGTGAAAAAACACGACCATTTCGACCTGGTCGTGGCCAGCGACGCCGGCCCGCAAGTGCTGCGCATGAACGATCCGCGCCGCTTCGGGGCGGTGCTGTGGCATCCCGGCGATGACGGCGAACTCGACCAGCATGTGCTGCTGCGCGGCCTCGGCGTCGAGCCTTTGGGCGACGGTTTTTCGGGCGAATTGCTGTACCGCGAGACGCGCAAGCGCTCGGCGCCGATCAAACAGGTGTTGCTGGCGGGCGATATTGTCGTCGGCGTAGGCAATATCTACGCGTGCGAGAGCCTGTTTCGGGCCGGAATCAACCCGAAAACGCCGGCGGCGCGCATCGGCCGCGAACGCTACAAGCGGCTGGCCGAGGCCATCCGCCTTATCCTGTCTGAGGCTATTGTGCAAGGGGGCAGCACTTTACGTGACTTTATTGCTGTAAATGGGCAATCGGGCTATTTCCAACAGACATATTTCGTCTATGATCGTGCTGGAGTGCCTTGCCGCAACTGTGGGGCAGAGATTCGTCAGATCAAGCAGGGACAGCGGTCGACTTTTTATTGTGTAAATTGTCAAAAATGACAATCGAGCAGGATTCGCAAGAACCTGTACGCGAGGGCAATGTGAGCATAATGGTGCAAGATTTTGAGCAGTACAGCGCGTGGCGTCAGGACGTGGCGATGGCGCTGGAAAAGTATCAGATGTGGGTCAATGCGGCCGAACTGACCGACGCGGCAACGGAGCAGCGCATTGCGCGCGCGCTGGCGCGCCTGGCCGACGACCGGCTGTCGGTGGCGTTCGTGGCGGAGTTTTCGCGCGGCAAATCCGAACTGATCAATGCGATTTTCTTTGCCGATTACGGCCAGCGCATCCTGCCGTCGGCGGCCGGGCGCACCACCATGTGCCCGACCGAGCTGATGTACGACCCGGCGTTCCCGCCCTGCATCCGCCTGTTGCCGATCGAAACGCGCGCCAGCAACCTGTCGACCAGCGATTACCGCGACGACCCGGCCGCCTGGACCGTGCTGCCGCTCTCGCTCGACGCCGGCGAGGAAATGCACGAGACCTTCAAGCAGGTCAGCATGACCAAGCACGTCAAGGTCGAGGAAGCGAAGCGCTACGGCCTGTTCGACGAAACCGATCCGGACGTCGCCGCCACGCTCGACGACAACGGCATGATCGAAATTTCGCTGTGGCGCCATGCGATCATCAACTTCCCTCACCCGCTGCTCAAGCAAGGCCTGGTCATCCTCGACACGCCTGGCCTGAACGCGATCGGCACCGAGCCGGAACTGACCCTGAACCTGATTCCGAACGCGCACGCGGTGCTGTTCATCCTGGCCGCCGAAACCGGCGTGACCAAGAGCGACATCGAAGTCTGGCGCACGCACATCGGCGCCGGCGCCGGCCGCATCGTGGTCATGAACAAGATCGACGCGATGTGGGATGAGCTCAAGACCGAGGAGGAGAACGACGCCGAGATCGAACGCCAGCAGACCACCGTGGCGCACATGCTGGCCCTCGAACCGCGCCAGGTGTTCCCGGTATCGGCCCAGAAAGCCCTGGTCGGCAAGATCAACGGCGACATGGCGCTGCTGGAGAAGAGCCGCCTCGGCGCGCTGGAAGCGGCCCTGTTCAACGAACTCATTCCGGCCAAGCAGGACATCATCCGCAAGCAGCTTTCGGACGACTTGAACGCGGTGGTCGGCACCCAGCAGGCCACCATCGGCGCGCGCATCCGCGACATCGTCGAGCAGCTGCAGGAATTGAAAAGCCTGCGCGGCAAGAACCAGGGCGTGATCGCCCACATGATGCGCCGCGTCGAAGTCGAGAAGAAGGAATTCGACGGCAGCCTGTTCAAGCTGCAGGGCACGCGCGCCGTGTTCGCGCGCCTGTCGACGGAGCTCTACACCACGCTCGGCATGGACATCGTGCACAAGGAAATCGCCGCCGTGCGCGAAGCGATGGCCGCGTCGCGCTTCGTCACCACCGGCATCCGCGGCCCGGTCAAGCACTTCTTCGACCAGGCGCGCGGCAATCTGGACATCTCGAACCGCAAGATCGCCGAGATCAGCGAGATGATGGAAATGATGTACCGAAAATTCGCTGCCGAACATGGCCTGAGCCTGGCGGTGCCGATGACGCTCTCGCTCGACAAGTACCGCAAGGAGATCGACGCCATCGAAGAGGTGTACGTCAAGCAGTTCGGCACCACCACCTTGCTCATCACCAGCCGCGACGCCGTGATCGAGCGCTTCTTCGATTCGATCGCCTCGCGCGTGCGGCGCAGCTACCGCGCCGCCAACGCCGATGTCGAAGCGTGGCTGAAGGTGATCATGTCGCCGCTGGAGGCGCAGATCCGCCAGCACAAGGACCAGCTCAAGCACCGCCTGGCCTCGATCCAGCGCATCCACGATGCCACCGACAGCCTGGAAACGAAGATCGAATCGTTCGAAGCGAGCCAGTTCGCGCTGGAGAAGGTCAAGGGCCGCCTGACCGACCTGGCGGGCAACGTGGACACAGCCATGCAGCGCAGCACCGCGCAAGCATTCGAAGCGGCTGCGTGAAGAGACTGACCGAGTTCGGGCAGCTGGAAGACCCCTCGTTTTCCGCTGCCGTCATCGACTGGCAGAAGTCGCACGGACGCCACGCCCTGCCGTGGCAGAACACGCGCGATGCTTACCGCATCTGGCTGTCCGAGATCATGCTGCAGCAAACGCAGGTGGCCGCGGTGCTGGCGTACTATGCGCGCTTCCTGGAACGCTTCCCTACCCTGCACGACCTGGCAGCGGCGCCATCCGAGGATGTGATGGCGCAGTGGAGCGGCCTTGGCTACTACACGCGCGCGCGCAACCTGCACGCCTGCGCCAAGCGCGTGCTCGACGAATACGGCGGCATCTTCCCGAGCGACCCGGCGCTGCTGGCCGACTTGCCGGGTATCGGGCGTTCCACGGCGGCGGCGATTTCCGCATTTTCCAGCGGCACCCGCGCCGCCATTTTGGACGGTAACGTCAAGCGCGTGTTCGCGCGCGTGTTCGGCATCGATGAATTCCCGGGCGTAAAGGCGGTCGAAGATGGCTTGTGGCGGCGCGCGCAAGCGTTGCTGCCGGCTGACGGCATCGAATCGGGCATCGAGTCATATACGCAAGGCTTGATGGACCTGGGAGCGACCCTCTGCACGCGCAGCAAGCCCGATTGCGCACGCTGTCCCTTGCAGGAGCGCTGCGTGGCCTACGCCACCGGCCGCACGGCCGAACTGCCGGTGCGCAAACCGAAGAAAACCATCCCCGAAAAACAGGCGGCCCTGCTGGTCGTCATCGAAGGCGGCCAGGTGCTGCTCGAACAGCGCGCGCAGACGGGCATCTGGGGCGGGCTGATGTCGCTGCCGGAAGTGGACGGCCATGCCGTGCGCGGCGTGCTGGCCATCGACGCGGTGGCGCCGGCGGCCAGTGCCCTCGGTGAGGTTGAAGAGATTCATGCGCTGCTGCCGCTGGTGCACGTGTTCACGCACTACCGCCTGCATATCGCGCCGTTCCAGGTGACGCTGTCGCAGCGTGCGCCATTGAATACGCCCTACCTGTGGTGGGACCTGGCACGCATCGACAGCGCTCCGCTGCCGGCGCCGGTCAAGAAGCTGCTGCTCGACCTGAGCGCGCCCTCCCTGTTCTGACTACAAATCCTCGAGCGAGAAAATGCGCCGGTGTTCGCGGATCGCGTAGCGGTCCGTCATGCCGGCGATATAGTCGGCGATCTTGCGCGCCTGGCGCGTGACGTCGCCGCCAGCGAACTGATAATCGGGCGGCAGCAGCACCGGTTCGGCCATGAAGGCGTCGAACAGTTCGCGCACGATGCGGCTGGCCTTCACGCGCATCCGGTTCACCTTGAAGTGGCGGTACAGATTGGCGCGCAGGAAGCGCTTGAGCTCCGTCGCATCCTTGCGCATCGGGTCGGAAAAGCGGATCAGCGGGCCGCTGGCGCGCACCGCGTCAAGGTCGGCCGGCGCCGCTTCGGCCAGCAGCACGCTGGAGGTTTCAATCAAATCGTCGGCCAGCACGGTGATCAGGCGGCGCAGGGTTTCGTAAATGGCGCGCCGGCCCGACAGGCCCGGATACGCCTTCTGCACATCGTGCCAGCGGCGCGCGAAAAAGTCGACTTCCTCCAGCTGCGCAATCGTGATCAGGCCCGAGCGCAGGCCGTCGTCGATATCGTGGCTGTTGTAGGCGATTTCGTCGGCCAGGTTGGTCAGCTGCGCTTCCAGCGAGGGCTGGGTGCGGTCGATGAAGCGCTGCGCCACGGGGCCGAGCAGTTTGGCGTTGGCCAGCGAGCAGTGCTTGAGGATGCCCTCGCGCGTATCGAACATCAGGTTCAGGCCATCGAAGGCGCCGTAGTGCTCTTCGAGTTGGTCGACCACGCGCAGGCTTTGCAGGTTGTGCTCGAAGCCGCCGTGCTCCTTCATGCATTCGTCGAGCACATCCTGGCCGACATGGCCGAACGGCGTGTGGCCCAGGTCGTGCGCCAGCGCGAGCGCTTCGACCAGGTCTTCGTTCAGGCGCAGGTTGCGCGCCATGGAGCGGCCGACCTGCGCCACTTCCAGGCTGTGCGTCAGGCGCGTGCGGAACATGTCGCCCTCGTGATTGAGGAAGACCTGGGTCTTGTATTCGAGCCGGCGGAAGGCCGAGCAGTGGATGATGCGGTCGCGGTCGCGCTGGAACTGGCTGCGCGAGGCGTGCGAGGTTTCGGGATGGCGCCGGCCGCGCGCCGTCTCCGAATGCACGGCGTACGGGGCGAGGTGGGCGTCGGGGTTCATGTCAGCCGACGCAGGCGGCCAGGGTGGCCAGCAGTTGCTCGCGCGGGGCGCTGGTGATGCTCGGACTGCCCAGCGGCTTCATCAGGATGAACTTGATGGCGCCGCCTTCGTTCTTCTTGTCGACTTCCATCAGTTCGAGCCAGCGTTCGGTGCCGAGGTCGGGCGCGACGGTCGGCAGGCCGGCGGCCGCGACCAGGGCGCGCATGCGCGCCACGGTGGCCGCGTCGACCAGTCCCAGACGGTGCGACAGGTCGGCCGCCATCACCATGCCGCAGCCGACCGCTTCACCGTGCAGCCAGGCGCCGTAGCCCATGCCCGCCTCGATCGCGTGGCCGAAGGTGTGGCCGAAGTTGAGGATGGCGCGCAGTCCGCCCTCGCGTTCATCCTGGCGCACCACGTCGGCCTTGATTTCGCAGGAACGCGAAATGGCGTGCGCCAGCGCGGCCGGGTCGCGCGCCATCAGCTTGCCGATGTTCGCTTCGATCCAGTCGAAAAATGCGGCGTCGATGATGGCGCCGTGCTTGATCACCTCGGCCAGGCCGGCCGACAGTTCGCGCGGGGCCAGCGTGTCGAGCGAGGCGGTATCGGCCAGCACGGCGCGCGGCTGGTAAAAGGCGCCGATCATGTTCTTGCCGAGCGGGTGGTTGATGCCGGTCTTGCCGCCGACCGAGGAGTCGACCTGCGACAGCAGGGTGGTCGGCATCTGCACGAACGGCACGCCGCGCATGTAGCTGGCGGCGGCATAGCCGGTCAGGTCGCCGATCACGCCGCCGCCCAGGGCCACCATGGTGGTCTTGCGGTCGCACTTGTGTTCGAGCAGGGCGTCGAAGATGGTCATCAGGCTGTCCCAGCTCTTGAACTGTTCGCCGTCGGGCAGGACGATTTCGAGCACATCGCGCCCGCTGGCGCGCAGCGGCGCGGCCACGCGCTCGAGGTACAGCGGAGCCACCGTGGTATTGGTCACGATGGCGACCTTGCGCCCGGCGATATGGCGCTCGAGCAGCGCCGGGTCGGACAGCAGGCCGGCGCCGATGGTGATCGGGTAGCTGCGTTCGCCCAGGTCGACGTTGAGGAAGATCCGGGATGGTTCGGTATTCGGTACTGGGGATGCTTGTGAGGCTTGTGATGGTGGCATATTGGACCCACGCGCTGTTCTCGCGGCGGCTGGGCCGAGCGCGGACAGTTGCGTCAGAATTGTTTGGACCATCGATTGTACGTTAGGTCGGCCCGTGTCGATCACCAGGTCGGCAATCTCGCGGTACAGCGGCTCGCGCTGGGCCGTCAATTCTTCGAGTTTCTTGCGGGGGTCGGCCGTTTGCAGCAGCGGCCGGCTTTTGTCGTGGGTGGTGCGCAGCATGATGCTGTTGACGCTGGCGCGCAGGTAGACCACGCGGCCACGTTGTTTCAGATAGGCACGGCTGGCGGGGTCGAGCACGGCCCCGCCGCCGGTGGCGAGGACGAGGCCGTCCTGCGCCGTCAGGTCACGGATGACCTCGGCCTCACGGCGACGAAAACTCGCCTCGCCTTCGATTTCGAAAATCCACGGGATCGTGGCACCGGTGCGGGCCTCGATCTCGTGGTCGGAATCGACAAAGCGCTTACCTAGCTTCCTGGCAAGAATACGGCCGATGGTGGTTTTTCCCGCCCCCATCAGCCCTACCAGGAAGATATTCTCCGACTTCAACCCGACTTGAACAAGAACGAGGACACCGACTTGCCGCGTGGGGTGGTGGTCTTGATTGAAAATTCACCTCCGACGCAGTTCGTTTCCTTCTTGATGTTGACCCAGTGCTGGGTTCCGCCGAGGCGGTTGGTGGCCGGGATCACATTCGGCGACACGGATTGCGGCTGGACCTTGTCGGCATCGCCAGCCGTGACCGTGGTGCCGCTTGGAAGCGGATTGTTGTTAACATCGACGATGCGGAAATACACGACCTGGTTTGTGCAATTCTCGCCGCTCAGACCGGCGATGATATTGACCGGGCCATCGGCCGCGGTCCAGTCGCGCAGGGTGCCGTCGGTATTGGCGAACTGGCGAATGAAGGTTGGCTCGTCGCCGCTGAAGACGATTTCGGTCTCGCGCCAGATGTAGTTCAAGCCCCACTGTTGGTTACCGTCGACGCTGTATGCGGTGCGATTGTAAGGGAACGGCAGATCGCCCAGCGAGCTGGTGTATTTCCGGTCTTTTGCAGGGTCTTTGTCGCGTTGAAGCGTGTTGCCGCCCGGGTTGCCGCGGATGATTGCATGGTTGCCGGTATTGAGGAACGGATCGCCCTGGTCGCTGAAGCGTTCGCCGGTGGTAGGCGTGCAGCTGTCGACCAGCGGACGGTACGGAGTCGGGTCGTCCTTGTTGGCAAGAATCGGCTGTTTGCAGCTGTACACGCCATCACCATTTTCGTCGACAAAGTCTTCAATACCCTGGACATAGGCCAGCACGGTGACGCGCCCGTTGACCGGACGGAAAGCCTGGCTCTTGAGGTCGACCGTGCAACCGCCGCCCTTGGTTTTGCAACCGCCTTCGTCCGGCGTGGCGATCGCGCCGCCTTCGGTGACGAAACTGACAGCGGTGTTGTCCGAGATCGGATTGCCGTACTGGTCGGCCATCAGGACGGTGACCTTGGCGATGGCCGAATCGTAGCCGAGGCCGTCGATATTGTAGCTATCTGCGCTGAGCGACATCGATTTCTGGATCGGCAGGCCGGTCGAGATGATCAGGCTGTCGGACAGGCCGCTGATGGTGGTGCCGTTGCGCGTTGCCTGGGCAACTACGCGTACCGGCGTCGGAATCGTGCCCGATGCGACGGTGGTGGTGACGTTGCCGGTGGCGTCGGAAGTGGCCTTGGCCGGTTGAACGATCAGGCCGCCGGTGGTGGTGGTCGCGGTGAAGGTGACGTCAACGCCAGGCAAGCCGATGCTGTTCTGGTCGAGCACGCGGAAGGTCAGGATCGACGATTCCTTGCGTCCCAGGCCGCCCGAGCCGCGCAGGACGATGGCGTTGTTCGCCAGGTCCGAACCGACGAACTGGATGGTGCCGATATTGGCCTTGCCCACGTTGATTTTGACCGTCTGGTTGAAATTGCCGAGCGATACGGTGATGGTATCGGTCTCGCGCAGGCAACCTCTGTTGGTGTAGGTGACCGACTGCACGCCTTTGTCCAGCGCGCCCGGCACCAGGGTGGCGGTACCGTCGTTGCTGCACAGGGAATTGATGGTCAGGCCCGGTGCGGTGGTCGCTGCCACGTTGCCGGTGGTGATAGGAATCTGCAGCAGGGCGGTGCCGAAGGCCGGCAGGATCTCGCCGTTGCGTTCCGGCACAAACTTGATCGTGCCGAGCGTCAGCGGGGCCGCGCCAACGGCCAGGTTGATCCCGCCATTGACCGCTTTGCCGCCAGCAGTTGCCACAACGGCGATGTTGACCGCGCCGGCCGCCGTGACGCTGGCCGGTTTGACGGTAATGACCGCCACGCCCGATGCGTCGGTCAGTGCCGTGCTCGATACTGGCGTGAACTGCAGCAAGGTGTCGTCGGTGGTGAATTTCACGACTTCATTCGGGGCGACATTGCCCTTGGCGTCGAGCAAGGTGACTTTCACCTGGCCAGCCTGGCCACCCGACAGGGTGCTGATTGGAACACCGGCGGCGTCGACCAGCTGCACGGTCATTTTCGGCTCGGCCGGCACCACCGGTGTCGGGGTCGGGGTCGGAGTCGGGGTCGGGGTCGGGGTCGGGGTGCCGGGCGTGACCGAGCTGGTTCCGCCAGGATTGCCTCCGCCGCCGCCGCAGGCCACCAGGGCCGTGGCCATGGAGACGCAGGTCAGCACGCGAACCGGATTCGCAAAAGCGCGTTGTAAATATGTGGGCAGCATGTTAATTCCTGATTAAATGTATTCTGGTGTTAGCGCGTCGACAGGCGATCTGCGACGATTTTCGGGGTGATGAAGACCAGCAGTTCGGTCTTGGTACTTTGGCGCGAGGTGGACTTGAACAGATTGCCGAGCACCGGCAAGTCGCCCAGAAACGGCACCTTGGTCACATTATTGGTTTCGGATTGCTGGTAAATTCCGCCCAGCACGACCGTACCGCCGTTTTCGACCATCACCTTGGTTTGGACGTGCTGGGTGTTGATCGCAAAGCCCGCGCGCGTTTCATCGCCCTTGGTATCCTTGTTGACGTTCACTTCCAGCACGACGTTGCCGTCAGGCGTGATCTGCGGGGTCACTTCGAGGCGCAGGTTGGCTTTTTTCCACTCGATCGAGGTGGCGCCGCTGCTGGTGGCTTTTTCGTACGGCAGTTCGATACCCTGCTCGATCACGGCCACGTTCTTGTCTTCGGTAACCACGCGCGGGCTCGAGATGACCTTGCCCTTGCCGTCCGCTTCCAGCGCCGACAGCTCCAGGTTCAGGAAACGGTTCGAGGCGGCCGAGAACAGGCTGGCGGCCAGCGAGGCGGCCGGGTTGCCGGCGATGTTGGCCGCAGGCAGGTTCAGCATGGTGGTATTGGTGTAGCCGTCGCCCTTGTCCGGGGTCTGGCCGGTGACCTGGCCGATGCCGACCAGGTTGCCGCCGATGGCGACCCGCTCGTTGCCGCGGTAAGCGTAGCCGGAATCGCCGCCACGCAGGGTGCGCAGGTCGGCAAAGCCGATTTTGGCGCCCAGGTTGCGGCTGAAGCCGTCATTGGCTTCCACCAGGCGCGCTTCGATCAGCACTTGCTTCGAGGCGACGTCGGTTTTCTGGATCAGCTTGCGCAAGTCTTCCAGCTTCGAGGCGATGTCGGTAATGAACAGCTGGTTGGTGCGTGGATCGATCACGGCGCTGCCGCGTTTCGACAGGATGCGCGAGCGGCTGTTGTCGCCTTCCTCCTTGGCCGAGCCGTCGGCGTTGATGCCGAACACGGTGCGGAAGGCTTCGGCTTTCTGGTAGTTGAGCTGGAAGATTTCCGACTTGAGCGGCTCGAGATCGGCGATCTGGGCGCGCTGTTCGAGTTCCAGCTTTTCCTTGGTCAGCAGTTCATCCTTGGGGGCGATCCACAGGACCGAGCCGTTCTTGCGCATGTCCAGGCCCTTCGCTTGCAGCACCACGTCGAGCGCCTGGTCCCATGGCACTTCTTTCAGGCGCAGGGTCAGGTTGCCGCTGACCGAATCGCTGGTGATGATGTTCAGGCCCGAGATGTCGGCGATGGCCTGCAGCGCGGCGCGCACTTCCACGTTCTGGAAGTTGAACGAGATTTTCTCGCCGCGGTAACCCTGGGTGCCCTGGGTCAGCTTGTTGGCGTCTTCCTTGATCGGCTTGACGTCGATCACCAGCTGGGTATCGCTCTGGTACACGGTCTGTTCCCACAGGCCGCGCGCTTCCACCGTCATGCGCACATTGTCGCCCTGGGTGACCGTGGTGACCTGCGACACCGGCGTGCCGAAATCGGTCACGTCGAGGCGCCGGCGCAAGGTTTCCGGCAAGCCGGTCTTCATGAAATCGACCACCACCGTGTTGCCGACCTGGCGCACATCGACCGCGACCTGGCTGTTCGGCAGGTCGACCACGACCCGGCCTTCGCCGTTGGCGCCGCGGCGGAAATCGAGGTCGCGCAAGACCTGGCGCTTGGCGCCCTGCGGCACCGGCAGCGGTGCCGAGGAGGACGAGACGCCGTTCAGGACCGGCTGGCCGGCGCTGTCGACGGCCTGGGCCACACCGCCGGAACCGTCGATGGTGACGATGATCGACTTGCCATCGATGGCGGTGGCGTAGTTCAGCGGACGCTTCAGGTTCAGCACCAGGCGCGTACGGGCGCCGGCCTGGACCACGTTAATGCCGCGCACGTCGGCCAGGTTCACGTCCTGGGCCGTCTTGCCGGTGGCATTCACGGTGGCCCCGAAATCGAGGGCGATGCGGGTCGGATTGGTGATCGAGAAACCGATCGGCAGCTTGGTCGGGGCGTTTTTCATCGCCACGTTCACCACCACGTTCGAGCCCTGCTGGTTGGCCGTGATCGATTCGATCGCGTTCTCTTGGGCCAGGGCGCTATTGGCGCCGAAGGCCAGAGCCAATAATGCGCCCATGCGGATCACCGTGCCCATCAGCGCGGTGCCATTCATTCTCAGTGCGATCATTTCTTCTCCTTACTTTCCTGCAACTCTAGCTTGGTGGGACGTTCGATCCATTCGCCGCCGGCATCCTGGACCGTTTCCTTGATACTGATTGCTTCATCGCTCACGCCGGTGATGATGCCGAAATTCTGGCCCACCCGGTCGCCTGGCTTGACGTGGTACATGGTCTTGTCGATCTGTACCAGCGCATACATGACGCCTTTCGATTTCATGCTGCCCACCATGGACATGGTGTCGAGCGGGAACGCCTCGAGGACTTCCTTGGGCCGGCTGTCGTCCGGCTTGAGCGGGTTGTTGGCGCCCGAGGTGCGGGCCAGCTCGGCCAGCAGCTTGTTCGGATCGTAAGGGTCAACCTGGCCGACGGTGCTGTAGGCAAACGGGACGAAGGTGGTCGGCTCGGTCAGCGGCTTCACATCGACCTTGGTTTCCTTCTTGGTCTGCTCCATCCACTGGTTCACTTCCTGGACGTCGCTGTCGCCGCAGCCGGCCAGCAGGCCGGCGCCGATCAGCAGCGCGAGGCAGTTGCGTTTGGCGCTCATTTGGCACCCCCTTTACCCTTGGCCAGCTTGTCGCGGTCCGAGCGGATCTTGCGCTGCGCATTGGCTTCTTCGGGATCGAGGTAGCGGAAGGTCTTGGCGACCGCTTCGAGCACCAGGCCGCCATCCTTGTTGGCCGACAGCGACATATTGTTGAGCGTGACGATGCGCGGCAGGTTGGCCATGTCGCTGGCAAACGCCCCGATGTCATGGTAAGTCCCGGCCACCCGGATATCGATCGGCAGTTCGGCGTAGTAATCGCGCACCACCACCTGGCCCGGCTTGAACAGGTCGAACGACAGGCCGCGGCCGACGCCGGCCTGGTTGATGTCCGACAGCAGGGCCGCCATTTCAGCCTTGCTCGGCAATTGCTTCTGCAGGCGTTCGACGTACTGGTCGACCTGGGCTTTCTGGGCGATCAGGGCGTCGAGGTTGATGGCCTGGGCGATCTTGGTCTTGTACTCGGCCTGCAAGGTCAGTTCTTTGGCGGCCAGCGCGTCGTACTCTTCGAACTGGGTGCTCCAGTAGAGGAAGTGGCCGGCCGTGACGACCGCCGCCATGACGGCGATGCCGCACAGGATGCGCGGCGCGATCGGCCACTGTCCCGGCGGGCGCTCGCCCAGGTTCTGGAACTGGGAGCTGAGCGAGCCACCCAGCGATTTGAAGTCTTTAGTCATTCTTTCAATCCGATCTGGCTAGGGGGCCGCTGTCGCGGGAGCCGGTGAGCCGGTGGCGGCAGTAGCGCCGGCGGCCGGTTTCTGGCCCGGCTTGAGCGCTTCTTCCTTCTCGCGCTGGCGCTTGATGTACAGGTTCAGCGTAAACTCGACGACTTTCTTGCCGGTTTTACTCTGCGCCAGTTGCGCCGCGCGCACCTCGGTCAGGTCGGGACGTTCGAGCCATGGCGAATTGCCGGCGATATTGCGCAGCAATTCGGCCACCCGTTCCTGCGACTGGGCGAAGCCGCCCACGGTGACGCGCTGGCCGTCCTGCTTGAAGGACTTGAGGTACACCCCTTGCGGCGTCTGCCGGACCAGTTCGTCGAGCAGGTAGACCGGCTGGTTGCGCTCGCCCTGCAAGTCTTCGACCGCCTGCTGGCGTGCCTTGAGCGCTTCGATTTCCTGTTTCAGGTTGGCGATTTCGGCGATCTTCTTGTCGAGTTCGACAATGGCCGCGGTAAACACGCCGTTGCGTTCTTCCTGGATCGAGATGCGGCGCGCGTTGTAACCGCCGACGGCGATCACGACCAGCACGCCGAGCACGGCCGACAAGGCCATCAGGGCGACGAAGGCACTCTTCTTTTGCTTGCGCTTTTCTTCCCGGTGGGGAAGCAGGTTAATTTTAATCATCAGCCAAACCTCCGCAGTGCCAGCCCGCAGGCGACAAGATAGGCGGGAGCCTCGCTGCGCAGCTGCTGCTCGCGCACGGACGGACCCAGCGACATGCCCTTGAAGGGCGATACCACGGCGCTGGAAATCTTGGTGCGGCTGGCCACGATGTCAAGCAGGCCGGGAATGAGCGCGCAGCCGCCGGCCAGGAACAGCTGGTCGATCCGCGTGTAGGGCGTGGACGTGTAGAAGAACTGGATCGCGCGGGTCACTTCGAGCGCCGCGTTTTCCAGGAACGGGGCGAGCAGGTCGGCCTGGAAGTTGTCGGGCAGGTCGCCCGCTTTCTTCTTGGCGTCGGCTTCGTCGAAGGACAAGCCGTACGAGCGCACGATATCCTGGGTCAGCTGGTTGCCGCCGAAGGGTTGTTCGCGCTCATAGATGGTCTCGCCGTTGAGCATGACCGAAATATGCGTGACCTGGGCGCCGATCTGGAACAGCGCCACGATCTGGCCTTCGGAACCCTTCATCTGGGAAGTCACGCGTTCGAGCGCGGCACGGGCGGCGTACGATTCGATGTCCATCACCACGGCGGTCAGGCCGGCCGCTTCGGCGATCGCCACGCGGTCCTCGACCTTTTCCTTGCGCGAGGCGGCCAGCATGACGTCGATGTCGTCGGCCGAATTGGCGGCCGGTCCGATCACGTCGAAGTCGAGGCTGACCTCGTCGAGCGCGAAGGGGATATACTGGCTTGCTTCAGACTCGACCTGGACCTCGAGCTGGTCTTCCGACATGCCGGCCGGCAGGATGATCTTTTTGGTGATCACCGAGGCCGGCGGCATGCCGAGCGCGACCAGCTTGACGCGGGTGCCGCTTTTCTTCCAGACGCGGCGCACCGCCTCCGAGACCTGCTCGATATTTTCGATATTGCCGTCGACAACCGCCCCTCGTGGGAACGGTTCGGACGCATAGCGTTCGAGACGCAGCTCGTTTTTGCCGACCACGACCAGCTCCACCAGGCGCACGCCCGACGTGCTGATGTCCAGGCCGAGCAAAGGCGGGCTGGATTGACCGAACAAGGAACCTAAATTGACCATCAAGACCGTACTCCCTTACCTACCTATAATCAATGCTTACGCTGCAAAACGGGCCTTGCAGAACCAAATATGACAGTGCCCGACGCGGGGAATTTGTGATAAAACCGCCATTTAGCATCCATACATAAGGCAGTACATTAAATCGTAGCAATAAGCGTGATCCCATGTAAAGGTATTTCTGTTTTGAAATTTTATGCCTGTAGCTTGGAATGCGACACTCTGTGAACGGCTCGTCATCACAGTTGTCGGAGGGGTACAAATGTTCCTAAAGGCAAGTACTCGGCGGGCTGCCGCAGGCAGTGGCGGTGCATTATAATGAGGGGCACCCATAAAAGCGAAAGATTCGACCCGCATGAGCCCTTCCAAAACGGACGCCAGCAACACCTCCCCCGCGCGCAAGCGCTCGCCCAAGCGACTGTTGTTAATTGTCCTCGGCAGCCTGGTCGGCACGGCCCTGGTGGGCTTGCTGATCGTGGTCTTCGCGCTGGCCATGGCGTACCCGAATCTGCCGCAGCTCGACACCCTGACCGACTACCGCCCGAAGATGCCTTTGCGGATTTTTTCGGCCGATAATGTGCTCATCGGCGAGTTCGGCGAAGAGCGCCGCAACCTGGTGCACATCAAGGACATTCCCGAGGTCATGAAGAAGGCGGTGCTGGCGATCGAGGACGACCGCTTCTACCAGCACGGCGGGGTCGACTACACCGGCATCCTGCGCGCGGCCTTGCACAACGCCACCGGCGGCGCCAAGCAGGGCGCCTCGACCATCACCCAGCAGGTGGCGCGCAATTTCTTCCTTTCCAGCGAGCAGACGCTCAAGCGCAAGGCGTATGAAGTGCTGCTGGCCTGGAAGATCGAGCAGAGCCTGACCAAGGACCAGATTCTCGAGGTCTACATGAACCAGATCTACCTGGGCCAGCGCGCCTACGGTTTCGCCTCGGCCGCCCAGATCTATTTCGGCAAGAACCTGAAAGACATCACCGTGGCCGAAGCGGCCATGCTGGCCGGCCTGCCCAAGGCGCCGTCGGCCTACAACCCGGTGGTCAACCCGAAACGCGCGCGCACGCGCCAGCAGTACATTTTGCAGCGCATGCACATGCTGGGCTACATCACCCCGGCCCAGTTCGAAACGGCCAAGACCGAAACCCTGCGCATCAAGTCCGACAGCAGCGAGTTCGGCGTGCATGCCGAGTACGTGGCCGAAATGGCGCGCCAGCTGGTGTACGAGCAATTCAAGGAAGAAACCTATACGCGCGGCCTGAACGTGTTTACCACCGTCACCAAGGCCGACCAGGATGCGGCTTACCTGGCCCTGCGGCGCGGCGTGATGGATTACGAGAAGCGCCACCCCTACCGCGGTCCGGAAGCGTATATCGACATTCCCAAGTCCAAGGAAGAAGCCGACGAAGCGATCGAAAACGAGCTGGCCGAGCATCCCGACAGCGATGACATCATCGCCGCCATGGTGCTGCAGGCGACGCCCACCGGGATCACGGCGGTGACCGCGTCGGGCGAGGAAGTCAAGATCAGCGGTACCGGGCTGGCGTTCGCCCAGAACTGGTTGTCAGCCAAGGCGCCGGCCAACCGGCGGGTCAAGCGCGGCGCGGTGATCCGCATCAGCCAGGACGGCGGGACGGCCTGGTCGGTCACGCAGATGCCGGAGATCGAATCGGCGTTCGTGGCGGCCGACACCACCGATGGCGCGATCCGCGCGCTGGTGGGCGGTTTCGACTACAACCGCAACAAGTTCAACCACGTCACGCAAGCCTGGCGCCAGCCCGGTTCCTCGTTCAAGCCCTTCATCTACTCGGCCTCGCTCGAGCGCGGCCTGTCGCCGGCCACCATCATCAACGACGCCCCGATCTCGTTCGACGCCGGCCAGACCGGCGGCCAGGCCTGGGAGCCGAAGAACTACGACAGCAAGTACGAAGGACCGATGACCATGCGGCGCGGGCTGACCAAGTCGAAGAACATGATATCGATCCGCATCCTCAACAAGATCGGCGCCAAGTACGGCCAGGAATACGCCACCCGTTTCGGCTTCGAGGCCGACAAGAACCCGCCCTACCTGACCCTGGCGCTCGGTTCCGGCTCGACCACGCCGCTGCAGCTGGCCGGCGCCTACGCGGTGTTCGCCAACGGCGGTTTCCGGGTCAGCCCCTACCTGATTTCGAAGGTTACCGACAGCAACGGCAAGATCCTGTCGCAAGCCACGCCGGACAAGGCGGGCAATGAGGAGAACCGGGTGATCGATGCGCGCAATGCCTTCCTGGTCGACAGCATGCTCAAGGACGTGGTGCGCTACGGCACCGCCACCAAGGCGCTGGCGCTCAAGCGCACCGATGTGTCGGGTAAAACCGGCACCACCAACGATTCGATCGACGCCTGGTTCGCCGGCTACACGCCGAAACTGGTGGGGATCGCCTGGATCGGCTACGACCAGCCCAAGAACCTGGGCAACAAGGAAACCGGCGGCGGGCTGGCCCTGCCGATCTGGATCAACTTCATGCAGAAGGCGCTCAAGGGCGTGCCGAACGAGGAGCGGGTCGTGCCCGAGGGGCTGGTGATGGCGGGCGACGACTATTACTATGCCGAGAACCCGCCCGGCACGGGAGTGCAGAGCCTCGACATCGGCGCGCGCGGCACGCCGGCCGAGGAAAAGGTCAAGGACGCGGTCAAGAACGAGCTGTTCTGACGCAGGTGAAACCGGTGTAAAACCGGACGGACGGGGTCAGACCCCGGTGTTGCTGGTTGGGGTCTGACCCCGGTTGTCCGGTTTTACACCAGCGTGACCCTGGCGCCGCCCTGGGCGCTGGCCAGCTCGGAGAGCGCGGCGAACAGCTCGCTGCCGTCGCGCGTGTTGATCCAGGCGCCATCGACCCGCTTGTAATGGAAGCCGCCCGACTTGGCCGCCACCCACAGTTCCTGCATCGGCGCCTGGCTGTTGACGATGATCTTGCTGCCGTTGTCGATGAATTCGATCTCCAGCACATTGCCGCTGCGCTTGCATTCGACATCGATGACATCCTCGTCGTTCAGCCGGTCCATCGCTTCTTCGATCGTGTTCAAGGTCGTTTCGGCCAGGTCCAAAAATTCTTTTTCGCTCATGCTACACTCCAGGGTCTGCCAATCAAACCGTGATTCTAATCGTGAAGTCTTCATCCGCGCTCAATATCGGCATCGCCGCCGTGGTCTTTGGCTTGCTGGGAGGCTGCGGCCAGACCGGTCCGCTGTACCTGCCCAAGCCGCCCGCCAAGCCTGCCGTACCCGCCGCCGTCACACCGCCGCCGCCTGCATCCATCCCAGCCGCCCAATAACGCTTCCCATCTAAATCCATGCCGCATTTCTTTCATCTGGACGGCGTCCTGCACGCCGAAAGCACCCCCCTGTCCCGCATCGCCGAGGAGTTCGGCACGCCGACCTATGTGTATTCGAAAGCGGCATTGCTGGAGAACTTCGACGCCTTCGCCGACGCCTGCGCCGGGCGCGATGCGCTGGTCTGCTATGCGATGAAAGCCAATTCGAACCTGGCCATCCTCGACCTGCTGGCGCGCCGCGGCGCCGGTTTCGACATCGTCTCGGGCGGCGAATTGCTGCGCGTGATCGCCGCCGGCGGCGATCCGGCCAAGGTGATCTTTTCGGGCGTCGGCAAGACGGTCGACGAAATGCGCCTGGCGCTGTCGCACGACATCCTGTGCTTTAACGTCGAGTCGATTCCCGAGCTGCACCGCTTGAACGAGGTGGCCGGCGCGATGGGCAAACAGGCGCGCGTGTCGCTGCGCGTGAATCCGAACGTGGACGCCAAGACCCATCCGTACATCGCCACCGGCCTGAAAGCGAACAAGTTCGGCGTGGCCTTCGACGATGCGCTGGCCACCTACCGCACTGCGGCCGCCCTGCCGCACCTGACCCCGGTCGGCATCGATTGCCACATCGGTTCGCAGCTGCTGGACGACGCGCCGCTGCTCGAAGCGCTCGACAAGCTGATCGAACTGGTCGACGCGCTCGGCGCCGAAGGCATCGTGCTCGAGCACCTCGACATGGGCGGCGGCATCGGCATCAACTACGGCGCCGCCGGCGACACCGCGCCGGTGCCCGTGGCCGACTACCTGGGACGCGTGTTCGCGCGCATCGATGCCTGGCGCGCGGCCAGCCATGGCGGCGCGCCGCTCAAGGTGATCTTCGAACCGGGCCGCGCCATCGTGGGCGACACCGGGGTGCTGCTGACAAGCGTCGAGTTCCTGAAACCGGGCGCCGAAAAGAATTTCTGCATCGTCGATGCCGCCATGAACGACCTGATGCGCCCGGCGCTGTACCAGGCCTGGATGGATGTGCAGCAGGTGCGCGCGGGCAGCGCGCCGGCGCTGAGCTACGACGTGGTCGGGCCGGTGTGCGAGTCGGGCGACTGGCTGGCGCGCGAGCGTAGCCTGAGCGTGGAGCAGGGCGACCTGCTGGCGATCATGCAGGCCGGCGCTTATGGCTTTACGATGGCGTCGAACTACAACACGCGCGGCCGCGCCGCCGAAGTCATGGTCGACGGCGAGACGGTGCACCTGGTGCGCCGGCGCGAAGAGCCGGCCGAGCTGTTCGCGCTCGAATCCATGCTCAAGTAACTCAGGTGCGGCCTGCCTGGACGGGCGCCGCGTCGTCACCGAACAGCGCCGCCAGGGTCGGCGCGGTGATGCTGCGCTCGATCCAGTGTTCAAGTTCCGCTTGCGCGGATTGGTCAATACGCTGCGCAACCAAGGGCGGCACCTCACCGAACTTGATGCGCAACATGTTTTTGAGAATATCGCGGAAAGCGATCAGTCCTTCCGCCCTGCCTTCCGCCTTCCCTTCCGCCCTGCCTTCCGCCATGGCTCGCGCCGTCGCTTCTTGCGTGGCCTTCTCAATCTGCACGAGTGCTCTTTGCTCGGCCATTATTTGCATCTGCTCGTCCCAGGTTAATGTTGCTAAGTCCACATCGATGTCACCCTCCTCTGCACTATCCAGGTTAAACAATTGCGTATTGTGCGTTTTACGCTCCAGCAGCGCTTTCCACCATGCCCAGACCGAGGTTCGCAGGCTGGTCAGGGGTGTTGTCCTGAACCAGGTTTTCAGCGCCGGCACATGCGTCTTTAAGACATCGGGGAACCGCGAAAGTTCAATCCGGAACAGCAGCGCCAGCAAATCATCATTGGCGTCGAGCGCCGCCCGGTCCAGGCGCCACTGGTCGATCAGCGCGTAGCGCTGCGATGGCTGCAAGGCCGCCAGCTCGGCGGGCGGCGCCGTCAGCAACTCGGCCAACTCCTTGGGCGCGCTCCAGGTCGGCACGCCGTTGTAGAACACCAGCGGCAGCACCGGCGGCAACAGCAATCCCGGTGACAATTCATGGCGCTTGACCAGATCCTGGCACAGCAAGCCAACGTAGGTCTGCATGCGCAGCGCCATGCAGCGGTCCACGCCCGACTGGAATTCGAGCAGGATGACCACGTCCATCAATTGAGCGCCGACCCGGACGCGCCAGACCACGTCGCCATGGCGCGCCGACGGCCGCTCGCTCACGTAATCCGCATTGACCCGTTGGAAGGCCGACAGGGCGACTCCTTCAAGCAGCTTGAAGGGAGTAAAGCCGGTGATCAGCTCGCGCACCATTTCCGGGTGCGCGAACAGGGCACGGTAGCCACGGTCGTGTTGTTGAGTAGTCATGGGGCATTCTAGCCAGCGCCCCTGCCCTGCCTTTGCGCTGCCTCAAACGCGCGCGGCAGCCTTCTGGCGACTCCAAAAAACCCGCAGGCCCAGCAGTAGCGCGACGATGGCGCCCGTAATCAGCGGTTCGGTGAAGTTGTTCTTGCCCGCCTTCATCCACCAGAAATGCAGGATCGCCAGCGGCGCGATGACATAGATGAGCCGGTGCAGCCACTGCCAGCGCTTGCCGCCGAGGCGCTTGATCATGCCGTTGGTGCTGGTGACGGCCAGCGGAATGAGCAGCACAAAGGCGATGAAGCCGACCGTGATGAAAGGCCGTTTGATGACATCCCGGAACATTTCCGCAACATCGAAAAAATGATCGAACCACAAAAAGGTCAGGAAATGCAGGAAGCCGTAGAAAAAGGTGAACAGGCCGGCCATGCGGCGCAGCTTGACCAGCCAGTTCCAGCCCGTCAGGCGGCGCAGGGGCGTGATTGCCAGGGTGATGCACAGCATGTACAGCACCCAGTCGCCGCTGCCGCGCGTGATGAATTCGAGCGGCTCGACCAGCTGCCCGCTGACGGTCAGGTACACCATGCGCGCCAGCGGCAGCAGCGCCAGCGCGAACAGCGCGGACTTGATCGCTAACAGTTGCTTCGGACCGGGATTGAACGCCATCGGTTCAGAAATTCTTTTTCAGGTCGAGTCCGCTGTACAGCGAGCCGACGTCATAGCCGTTGAACATCAGGGTCTTGCGTTTTTTCTGGAAGAAGCCGTCTTCGCCGATGCGGCGCTCGCTGGCCTGCGACCAGCGCGGGTGGTCGACCTCGGGATTGACGTTGGAATAGAAGCCGTACTCGGACGGCGCCGACACATTCCACGCCGTACGCGGCTGGTCCTTGACGAAGCGGATCTTGACGATCGACTTGGCCGACTTGAAACCGTATTTCCAGGGCACCACCAGGCGCACCGGCGCGCCATTCTGGTTCGGCAGGGTCTGCCCGTACATGCCGAGGGTAAGCAAGGTCAGCGGGTGATTGGCTTCATCGATGCGCAAGCCCTCCACATACGGCCAGTTCAGCACGCGGCTGCCCACGCCCGGCATCTGGGCCTTGTCGGCCAGGGTGACGAATTCGACGTATTTGGCGTTGCCGGTCGGCTCGACCTTCTTGATCAGCTCGGACAGCGAATAGCCGACCCAGGGAATCACCATCGACCAGCCTTCCACGCAGCGCAGCCGGTAGACGCGCTCTTCGAGGGGCGCCAGCTTGAGCAGCGCGTCGATATCGAGCGTCATCGGTTTTTTGACTTCGCCTTCGATGGTCACCGTCCACGGACGCGTCTTGAGGGTATGGGCGTTCTGGGCCGGATCGGACTTGTCGAGGCCGAATTCGTAGAAGTTGTTGTAGGTCGAGGCATCCTTAAACGGGGTCTGCTTGTCGAGCGCGGAATAGGCCGGATTGAGTTTGCTGGCCAGCTTCTGGGACGGCGCGCTAGCCGGCGCGGCGAAAGCTTCGCGGTTGGCCATGTCCCACAGGGCGCCGCCGGCGGCCGCGCCGAGCGACATTTGCGCGATGAAGCGGCGGCGCGATTCGTACACCGCCTGCGGTGTGATTTCGGATGAGAACGGCAAGTCGATGCCGTTGGGAGGACGTTTGATCAGCATGGGCGGCTCCGGCAAGTCAGATAGGGTGGAGCTACCTTACACCAACTTGCCGCGCCGCCGCATTACAGTTTCGTCATTAAAGTTTGCCGTAAGAATGCAGGCCGGACAGGAACATGTTCACGCCCAAGAACGCGAAGGTGGTCACCAAGAGGCCGATCAGCGCCCACCAGGCCGCCACGCGGCCGCGCAGGCCGGTCATCAGGCGCATGTGCAGCCAGGCCGCGTAGTTGAGCCAGACGATCAGGGCCCAGGTTTCCTTCGGATCCCATGACCAGTAGCCGCCCCAGGCTTCGGCCGCCCACAGGGCGCCCAGGATGGTGGCCACCGTGAAGAAGGCGAAACCGACCGAGATCGACTTGTACATGACGTCGTCGAGCACTTCCAGCGACGGCAGGCGGTCTTCCAGGTAGCCGTGCGACTTGATCAGGTAGGCCGAACCGACCATGGCCGCCAGCGCGAAGGTGCCGTAGCCGATGAAGTTGGCCGGCACGTGGATTTTCATCCACCAGCTCTGCAGGGCCGGCACCAGCGGCTGGATGTCGGCGGCGTCGCGCGAATCGGCATACCACATCAGGAAGGTGACCGCGGCGGCGATCACCGGCAGCACGAAGGCGCCCAGCTGGCGCGTGGCGTAGTGTTTCTCGTAGTACAGATAGAACATGGCGGTGATCATCGAGAACAGGATGAACACTTCATACAGGTTCGACACCGGGATATGGCCGACGTCGGGACCGATCAGGTAGGACTCGTACCAGCGCACCATCATGCCGGTCCAGCCCAGCACCACGGCGGCCCAGCACAGCTTGGAGCCGACCGAGAAGCCGAAATTGGCGCGGCTGGCCAGTCCGACCCAGTAGAACACGGTCGAGAAAAGGAACAGGGCGCTCATCCACAAAATCGCGGATTGACTCGACAGCATGTATTTCAGGAAAAACTTCTTGTTTGCCATGGCAAGGTCGTGGTCGTACATCGCGATGGCGAAGAACGACAGCAAGGCCACCAGCGGCATCAGCCAGCGCACCGGTTTCCAGTGCCAGCCGAGCGCGGCGAAGGTGGGCGCGCTCAGCACCAGGATCACCTTTTCGTAAATGTCCATGTAGGCGCCGTAGCGGTTGAGCGCGAACAGCGCCGCGCCCAGCAGCACGGCGGCGAAGATCCAGTCGACCGGGTCGAGCCGCTTGAAGTAGCCGGGCGCTTGCTGGTAAGTCTGCGCTGGTGCGCCTTGCGGGATTTGTTTAGCTTGCATCATGTTCTCCAGTCCTGCTGATACGCTGTCGGCACAGCTTACGCCAACTGCGGCAGCTTGGCTTTCAGATCGTTAAATTCATGCTCGAAATCAAGCGTCTTGCGTTGCGTGCTCATCGCCATCAAGGCGTGCGCGGGAGCGCCGGCGTCGCCGCCGCGCACCCAGATCCACAGGCGCCTTTCGCGGATGTAAAACATGGCGAACACGCCCAGCACCAGGAATACGCAGCCGAGGTAGACCACGGCCTTGCCCGGCGAGCGCGTCACCTGCAGCACCGAGGCCTTGACTTCGACAAACTCGTCGAGCTGCAGGTAGACCGGGGCGCCGTAGAAGAAGCTGTCGGACAGGGCGTTGGTCGCCAGTTGCAGGAAGCGCGCCTGAGTCTCGTCGCCGGCCACCGGCGCCAGGCCCTCTTTTTCGCGCGCGGCCTGCCACAGCTCCCACAGGGTGCCGTTGAGGATCTTCATGAAGATGTTGGCGGCCTTTTCCTGCTCGGCGGCGGGAATCTTTTCGAGGAAGCGCGAGACCGCCGCGTAACCGCCCTGCTTGCCGTCGCCGGCGAAGATGGCCAGGCTCTTCGAGGAAGACTCCTGCAACTGGCGCGCCAGGGTGGCGGCCGGGCTGTTGCCGGTAGCCGGCATGGCGCGCCGCGCGTAGCGTTCGGCTGCCAGCTCGCGCAGGGCCGGGTCGGCCAGGGCGGCGCGCAGGCGCATCCATTCCTTGACCGTGTGCGCCTCGTCCGAGGGAATGCGCAGGTAGCTGAACGGATCGTTGGGCGAGGCGCGCACGCCGGCCAGGAACACCTGGACCCCGTCGATGGTCACCGGCTGCATGTAATTCTGGTATTCGCGCGCCTGGCCGGTCTTGTCGCGCAGCTTGTACTGCACGCTCGGACCGACGTTTTTCAGGTTCTTGTTGTCGGCGTTCTTGCCGGCCGAACCGGAATTCTTGTCGAGCTTGGCGGCGAACTGGTCGTTCAGGCTCTGGCCCTTGGTGACCGCGCGCGGATCCTGGTTGCCGGCCGTGTTTTCGACGTTGAACGGGCGAAACGCGCTCCACTCGACCGTGTATTCGTCGGCGCCGCGCTTGAGCGGGGTCGACGCGTTGACTTCGCCATCCATCGTAAACGAGGCCTGGTCGGTGCCGCTCATCGGGTAGCCGACCAGCTTGAGCTTGCTGCCGCCATCTTCGAAGCTCGACTGGTACACCGCCACGCCCTTGTAGATCAGCGGTTCGTTGACCTTGATGGTGGCCGGGAAAGTCTTGCCGGTTTCATGGTCGCGTATCACCACTTCGCTGGCGAACAGCTTGGGCATGCCGGTCGAGTAGAAATCGATATTGAAGCGCTTTAACTGGATCGTGAACGGCAGCGGCTGCAGGAGCGAGCCCTGCGGGCGCGGAATGACCGCGATATCGCTCGACTGGCCCTCGGGAATGAGGGTGTTGCCGCGGTAGGTCGGATTGGCGAGGCTGAGCCGGTGCTTTTCGGGAATCTCGGAGATCAGGCCGCCGCCGACGAAGGGCGTCTTGCCCAGGAACCACTCCTGGAACTGGATCGGGATATCCGAGTCGAGCATGCCGCCGACCAGGATGATGATGATCGAGCTGTGCGCGAAGATGTAGCCGAACTTGTTGGCCGCGCCCTTCTTGGCCGCGACCAGGGTGCCATTGTCCTTTTCCACGATCTTGGCCGAATAGCCGGCGTCGACCAGGCGGGCGGCGCTCTGGGCCGCCAGTTCGGCGCGCGAGAGCTGCGCCGTCCACTCGGCCTTGTGGTGGAAATTGCGCAGCGAGGTTTCGCGCACATTCTCGCGCCAGCTGCGCATGTCCTTGATCATTTTCGGCGCATTGCGCACGATGCACAGGGCGGTCGAGAGGATCAGGAACACCAGGATCAGCAGGAACCACCAGGCCGAATACACGGCGTACAGGCCGAGCTTGTCGAAGACATCGAACCAGAACGGACCGAACTGGTTGACGTAGTTGGGCATCGGCTGGTTTTGCGTGAGCACCGTGCCGATCATCGCGGCAATCGAAATGATGGTCAGCAAGCTGATGGCAAAGCGCATCGACGAGACCAGCTCGACCGCCTCGTCGAGGAAGGGACGGCGCGTGTTTACTACGATTCCGGTGGTGCTCATTCTCTACAGATCCCTATGTGCAGGCACGACTTCGAGCCTATTCCAGTAGGCAGGAGTCGCACCTGGCGTGCCTGCCAAACGGGGGCGGCGTTTCTCGTCGTTGCATGGCTAGCCATGCGGCCTCCTCGCGCCTTGCCCGCGCATGGCCGGCATCGCCATATGCTTCCCCCCGCCTACTGGAATAGGCTCAACCCGCGAGGATACCAACAAAAAGGGCAGCCCGCTTGCGCGCCGCCGCCCTTTCGACCTTCCCTGGCAAAACGCGCACCGTGCGGCGCGCGTTTCGCTTCGATATCTTTCGCTGCGCTGTACTTCGCTTACTTCAAGCCGGCGATGTAATCGGCGACGGCTTTCATTTCGTCGTCGGACATGCGCTTGGCCAGGGTCGTCATCTGCACGCTGTTTTTACGCGCGCCGCTCTTGAAGGCTTGCAGCTGGCTGACCGTGTAGTCCTGGTGCTGGCCGGACAGGCGCGGGAATTGCGCCGGCATGCCGTTGCCGTTGGCGCCGTGGCAGCTGGCGCAGGCGGCCACGCCGGTGCCCGGAATGCCGCCGCGGTAGATTTGCTTGCCCAGCAGGACGGTATCCTTGTTCTTGGCCGCGCCCGGTTTCGGGGTTTGCGTCGCCAGATAGGCGGCGATGTTTTTCTTTTCATCGTCCGAGAGCATCTTGGCGAAGCTCGTCATGACCGGATTGACGCGGTTCGGCGTGGTGAAATCCATCAATTGCTTGTGCGTGTAGGCGTCGAACTGGGCCGACAGCTTCGGATTGGCGGCGATGGTCGAATTGCCGGCCGCGCCGTGGCACGACACGCAGGCGGGCAAGCCGCGCGCGGCGTCGCCGTTGTCGTACAGGGTAGCGCCTTTAGCGGCGTCGGCCTTGGCTGGGGCGGCTGCCGGCGTGGCGGCGGACACGAGGCCCGACACGGCAAAGGTAGCCACCAGCAAGGATTTCACAAACGCCGCTCCGGCGGCCGGTAAAAACGCACGATTCATTCAAACACCCTGAGACAAGTCGAAAATTGGTTTTGTTGAAAATTCCGGGTGAAACAGACCCCAGGAATTCGGTTCTAATGTAGTGCAAACGATCTTGTGTGCTCGCCATGGCTTTTGCGTGACAACAATTCGTAACCCCTTATTGTACAATAGCTTTCTCGCGTTATCGCCCCTCTTGTTGCATTTTCTGCCCATCCCATGTCCAAACTCTGGCAAGCCCGCTTCTTCACGACCGTCAACCAACTGCGCGACCTGCCTAATACGCAGGCACCGGAAATCGCCTTCGCCGGGCGTTCCAACGCGGGAAAGTCGACCGCTATTAACATTCTGACAAATCAGAAAGGCCTCGCGTTCGCCTCCAAAACGCCGGGCCGCACCCAGCACATTAATTATTTTTCGATCGGTGGCGCGCACGTCGGGCAACACCGCAAGGATGCCACCATCGTCGAGGAAATCGAGGCGCTGCTGGTCGACCTGCCCGGCTACGGCTATGCCGAAGTGTCCGGTTCGGCCAAGCTGCACTGGCAAAAGCTGCTGGGCGACTACGTCCAGCGCCGCGACCAGCTGGCCGCGCTGGTGCTGATCATGGATTCGCGCCGTCCGTTCACCGAACTGGACGTGCAGATGCTCGAGTGGTTCGCCCCGACCGGCAAACCGATCCACTGCATCCTGACCAAGGCCGACAAGCTCAACCGCAACGAATCGACGAATGCCCTGCGCCAGGCGCGCATGATGCTCGAAAGCTACGTCGATGAAGATGGCGAAGGCTTCCCCTTCACGGTGCAACTGTTTTCGGCGCTCAAGCGCGTCGGCATCGAGGAAGCCAACGACAAGATCATCGACCTGCTGGGCCTGACCCCGATCGAAACCGATCCGGACACGCCGCTGGTCGACCCGGTCGACAGCGACGACTGAGCGCGTCGATCACCTGATTTTTTGTTCACTCGGAAAAAAACGATGTCCACCATTCCAGTGCAGTTCCCCGCCACGCGCATGCGCCGCATGCGGCGCGATCCGTTTTCCCGCGCCATGGTGCGCGAAAACACGATCACCTCCTCCGACCTGATTTATCCGGTCTTCATCGTCGACGGCGTCAACCAGCGCCAGCCGATCTCGGCAATGCCAGGGATCGAGCGCCTGTCGGTCGACCTGCTGCTGGAGGTGGCCGGCGAGTGCGTCAAGCTCGGCATTCCGGTGCTGGCCCTGTTTCCATCGATCGATGCGTCCCTGAAAACGGCGGACGGGATCGAAGCGACCAACCCGGACGGCCTGATTCCGCGCGCCGTGCGCGCCCTGAAACAAGGCTTCCCGGAACTGGGCGTGCTGACCGACATCGCGCTCGACCCGTACACCAGCCACGGCCAGGATGGCTTGATCGACGAGAACGGCTACGTGCTCAACGACGTCACCACCGCCATGCTGATCCGCCAGGCCCTGTGCCACGCCGAGGCCGGCGTGGACGTGGTGGCGCCGTCGGACATGATGGACGGGCGCATCGGCGCCTTGCGCGGCGCGTTCGAGGAGCGGGGCTACATCCACACCCGCATCATGGCGTATTCGGCCAAGTATGCGTCGGCGTTCTACGGGCCGTTCCGCGAGGCGGTCAGCTCGGCGGCGTCGCTCGGCAAAAGCGACAAATTCACCTACCAGATGGACCCGGCCAACGGCAACGAAGCGCTGCGCGAAGTGGCGCTCGATATCGCCGAAGGGGCCGACATGGTCATGGTCAAGCCGGGCATGCCCTACCTGGACATCGTGCGCCGCGTGAAGGACGAGTTCAAGGTACCGACCTTCGCTTACCAGGTCAGCGGCGAGTACGCCATGATCAAGGCGGCCGTGCAGAACGGCTGGCTCGAGCACGACAAGGTGATGATGGAAGCGATGATGGCGTTCAAGCGCGCCGGCGCCGATGGCGTGCTGACCTACTTTGCGCTCGATATTGCGCGCCTGCTCAAGGCCAGGGGCGAAACTTAGCCTCCGGATCGTCGTTCCCGGCCTCGGCGCCCCCCTTGCCGGGAACGACGGTTTGTGCTCGCAGTCAGCGCCCGCGCCGGTTTTCCGGAAACATTTCCTTCTGCAAGAAATCGGCCAGTTCCGCCGTATCCTCCACCCGCGCGCTCATCTTCACCACGCGCTGCAAGCGGTGCGAATCCCATTCGAAGTCGCCGGTCTTTTCCTTGCGGATAATCTCGATCATCTTCTTGATCACGGCCGTCTCGATATCCCGCTCGTTGCCGATCTCGACCGTGACTTCCTGCAGCCAGCGCCGCTTGAAGCTCGGATTCCAGCCGCGGAACTTGACCGTGGCCGTCATCGCATTCTTTTTCACCTCGAACACGCCGCCCGTATCGTTGCGGTCGTCGCCCATGCTGCGCCCGTTGGCCGCGGCGATATTCGCCTTGGCGATGCGCATGCCGCGCTCGGCCGCGCTTTCCTCGGCCGGCTGCTCGCTCTCGGTCTGGCCGCGCGCGCGGCGCCGCGCTTCGATCGCGGCCGCCATGTCGGTCTCGGGCGCCACCGCAGTCGGGCGCACCGGCTTGGGCGGCTCGGGAACGTCGGCTTGCTTGACCGGCTTTTCATTCGGGATGGTGATGGTGTCGGGCAAACGCTGGACCCTGGCCACGGTCGGCGGCTTGGGCCGCGCCTCGGTGGCCGGCTTGGGCGTGGTTTTCGGCTGTTGCTTCGGCTGCGGCTTGGGCTTGTTCTCGGGCAGCGGCGTGACGTAAGTGACTTCCCCGCCCGAATTCGGCGGCGGCGCCTTTTTCTCTTCCTGCGGCTTCAACACCCACAGCAGCACCAGCAGCACGTGCAAGGCCAGGGTGACGGCCACACCCACCGAATTGAAGCGCTTGACCTCGTAACTTGGCACCGCATAACCGGGCAAGGGCTGACCGCAATGCTCGCAGTAGCCGCTGTTCTCGGTCGAATGGTGGGAATGGTCGCGCAAAATGTAAACAACTTTCCAGGGACGGCGCCAGCAAAATGCGGCTCAGGAGCCGAAGTCTATACGTTTTGTGGTTTTTGCGCATTGGCAAGCTCACCCTGTGCAGCTTACAAGATGAGTGTCTTGATGGTTGTTACTATATGTATCAATGCTGCAACAATACGACCCTCCCCGGCCTCAGCTGGTGACCCGCTCGGCGCCGGCGAACACGCGCGGACGCTGCTGGCGCCGGGCACTGTCGCGCTCGGCCAGTTGCGCGAACAGTTCGCGCACGCAGCGCTCGGCGTCGAGCACCTGGCGCGAGTGCATGTGCGGGCGCGGCAAGGCGTGCGTGTAGTAATGCGGCCCTTCCACCAGGAAGCCGAGCGCCCACAGGTTGGCCACCGGGCGCGCCGCGCTGTCGAGCGGATGGTTGGCCTGGTCGATGTCCACCCCGCCCGGATGGAAGGTGCCATTGTAATAAGGGCGGATGGTGCCGCGCTTGAGCAGGTTGCGGGTCAAGGGGCTGTCGTCGGTTTCGGGCGAGAACACATCGAGCCGCGCCACGATCAGCGCGTCGACATGCTGGATCGCCGCGCCCGAGGCAAAGCGCGTGTGCAGGGCGAACTGGGAGCGGTCTTCGTCGATGCGCACGGCCGCGTTGGGACCGGCGGCAACGCTCAGCACGCCGGCTTCGAGCAGCGCCAGCAACTGTTCGTTGCGCTGGCTCGGCGGGCCGAAGCTGACCCGGTTGATCGCCGGGTTATAGACGCTGAGGAACTTGCGGTGCGACGCGGCGCTCAGGCCGCCATGCTCGATCATGTCTTGCAGCACGGTGCGGGCGTCGCGCAGCACGTCGGCGGCGGCCTTGATCGGGCTGCCCAGGTTGCCCCGGCGCGCTTCAGACAGGTCGTCGGCGATCATGCAGGTGAAAAAGGTGGCAAAGTCGTCGGCCGTGTCGAAGTGGCGCCCCTGCAGGGGAAACAGCATGGCGTCGATGGCGGCCCGTTCCTCGGCGCCAAGCTCGTAGTTCAAGGGATCGGGTAGCGGCGCGCCCTTCGCTTCGGCCAGCGCGCCGCGCCAGGCGTAGCCCATTTCGCGGGTCAGCAGCGGCAGCAGTTCGCGGTCGAAGTCGAGCTGGGGGCTGCCGCGCTCGCGCTGGGCTTGCTGGCGCAGGGCGCGCAGCGCGTCGCGCGTGAAAAAGCGCGTCTGGTGGCGTCCGTTCAAGCCTTTCTGGTTGATGCCGCGCGCCGCCGCCGGCAGGCATTTGCGCGAAAACAGCAGCAGCGCCGGCTCGCGCCCCGACGCGATGTAGCGCAGGCCGCTGCCGGAGGGCTCGAAACGCCCGCCCCGGCCCACCGTCAGCTGCGAGACCACATCGTGCGCGGTCAGGCCCAGCCCTTCGATCGCGACCCGGGCGTCGCTGGCGATGCCGACCAGTTTGTCGAGCGGATACACATGGCGGATGAAGGCCAGCTTGCCGTTGTAGCGCGCATGGTCCTGGGCAAACTTGTGGCACCAGGCTTCTTCGTCGGTCAGGTTATTGCGGCTGTGGCCGGTCGTCATGAAGACGAAATCGCTGTTGACCGAAAAACCGCTGTCGAGCTCCACCATGAAGCTGCTGTCGGGCATCTGGAACATGTCGATGGCGCGGTGCCGCAGATGGGTCAGGCTCACTGTCGGCGGCAGCGCCGCGCGGATGGTGTCGTAGGCCCAGACCAGGTAGCGCCCCAGCAGATAGCGCGGCAGGTAGTCGAGCGGCGTGATCGCGGCGCCGTCCTCGTCCCCTGGCTCGACCTGCACGAACTGGTCGCCGAAGCGGCGGTAGCCTTCGGCGTGGGCCCATTCGGTGAGCGAGGGCGTGGCGCACACGGGCGCGAGCTCGACCGCCTCGCGGAAGGGGAAAATCGTGACCTGGCTGGCCACGGTATTGATCAGGAGGTGCTGCGGCTGGCTCGGCGAGTGCACGCCCGGACCGCACTCGCCCGGGTCGATCAGGTTCACTTGCAGGGGGGTGTTGTGGGCGCGCGCGAAGGCGGCGATGCGCTCGAGCAGGGACAGGCCGCGCGGGCCCATGCCGATAAGGGTGACGCTGTAACGTTTCATGGTGACCGCCTGTCAATGAAGATGCATAGCTTCCATGGTGGCAGGCGGTCAAATCGTCGTGTTGTTTCCAGTCAACTAAATTCCTTGTGGAAATATCAGTGTGTTTTCTCGACATTGGCCAGCTGCTCGTCGGTCATCGGACCGCTGCCGCTGTACTTGTCGAGGAACAGGTAGATCACCGGGGTGATGTAGAGCGTGATGACTTGCGAAAACAGCAAGCCGCCGACCACGGCCAGGCCGAGCGGCTGGCGCAGTTCGGCGCCGGCGCCCAGGCCGAGCGCGATCGGCAGCGCGCCCATCAGCGCGGCCAGGGTGGTCATCAGGATCGGGCGCAGGCGCAGGATGCAGGCTTCGCGGATCGCTTCGGCGGGACTCAAGCCCTCCTTGCGCTGCGCATGCAGGGCGAAGTCGATCATCATGATGGCGTTCTTTTTCACGATCCCGATCAGCATCAGGATGCCGATGATGGCGATCATGGTCAGGTCCAGCCCGAAGATGCGCAGGGTCAGCAGCGCCCCCACGGCGGCCGAGGGCAGGCCCGCCAGGATGGTCAGCGGGTGGATGAAGCTCTCGTACAGCACGCCCAGCAGGACGTAGATCACGCCCAGCGCGGCCACGATCAGGATGATCTGGCTCGACTGCGAATCCTGGAACACCGCGGCGTCGCCGCCGTACTTGGTGATGACCGAGGCCGGCAGCTTCATGTCCACGCCCATCCGGTCGATCTTGCCGGTGGCCACGCCCAGCGGCACGTCGGCGGGCAGGTTGAACGAGAGCGTGATCGCCTGCAGCTGGCCCTGGTGGTTGACCGAGGTCGGGCCAACCGTGCGTTCGACCGTGGCAAAGCTCGACAACTGCACCAGCTGGCCGCCCTTGCTGCGCACCGACACCCGTCCCAGGGCGTCTTCGGACTGGCGGTCGGCCAGCTCGGCTTCGAGGATCACGTTGTAGCTGGCGGCGGCCGCATAGATGGTCGAGACCTGGCGCTCGCCGAAGGCCGCGTACAGGGCGGTACGCACGTCGGCGATCTGCACGCCCATGGCGTTGGCCTTGTCGCGGTCGATCTTCAGGGTCGCCTGCAGGCCGCGGTTCTGCGAATCGCTGGTGACATCGCGAAAGCTCGGGTCGGCGCGCATGCGCTCGAGGTATTTGTTGGCCCAGTCGCCCAGCGCGTCGGAACTGACGCTTTGCAGGGTGTACTGGTAGCGGCTCTTGCTTGGCCGCCCGCCCAGCTGCAAGTTCTGGATCGGCGAGAGAAACACCGACACGCCGGCCACCTGGCGCGTGGCTTTGCGCAAGCGCTCGACCACCTGCGGCATCTTCACGCGCACGTCGCGCGGTTTCAAGGCGATGAAACCGCGCCCGGTATTGCCGCCGCCGGTAAACGAGGTCACATCCTGCACGCTCGGGTCGGCGCGGATCACGGCCACCACTTTCTCTTGCAGGATCAGCATGGCGTCGGTCGAGGTGTCTTCCGCCGCTTCGATGGTCATGCGCAGCTGGCCCAGGTCTTCCTCGGGGAAGAAACCCTTGGGGATGGTGGTGTACATGACGATCGTCAGGACAAAGGTGCCGACGGCGACCCCCAGCACGATGAAGCGGTGCGCCAGCGCCAGGTCGAGCGACCTGGCATAGCCGTCGCGCACGCGCGCGAAACCGGCTTCGAAGTGGCGTCCGATGAAGCTCTTCTCGCCACCCTCTTCCTCCGAGTGGGGCGGCAGCAGGCGGCTGGCCAGCATCGGCACCAGGGTCAGCGACACCAGCGCCGACACCAGCACCGACAGCCCGACCACCACCGCGAATTCGTGGAACAACAGGCCAATCACGCCCGGCATGAAGAAGATCGGGATGAACACGGCCACCAGCGAAATCGAAATCGAGACGATGGTAAAGCCCATTTCGCGCGAGCCGATCAGGGCGGCGTCGACGGGTTTTTTGCCCATCTCGATGTGGCGCACGATATTTTCCAGCACCACGATGGCGTCGTCGACCACCAGGCCCACGGCCAGGGTGATGCCGAGCAGGGACACGTTATCCAGGCTGTAGCCGAAGGCGTACAGCAGCGACAGGGCGCCCAGCAGCGAAATCGGCATGGTCACGGCCGGGATGAAAGTGGCGGCGGCGCGGTGCAGGAACAGGAAGATCACCAGCACCACCAGCGCCACAGTGCCGGCCAGGGTCAGGTTGACGTCGTGGATGGCTTCGCGGATCGACACCGAACGGTCGTTGACGAGGGTGATCTTGATCGAGGCGGGCAACTGGGCCTGGAAGCGCGGCAGCAGCTGGCGCACGGCGTCGACCACCTGCACCGTGTTGGCGTTGGGCTGGCGCTGCACCAGCAGCACGATCGAGCGCTCGCCGTTGTAGCTACCGGCCGCCTTGACCGACTGGTAGCTGTCTTCGACCGAGGCCACGTCTTTCAGGCGCACCGGTTCGCCGTTGCGGGTGGCGACGATCAGGTCGGCAAACGCGGCCGCGTTCATCAATTGCGCATTGCCCTGGATGGTCATGGTCTGGCTCGGGCCATCGAGCACGCCGAGCGGCGCGTTCGAGTTGGCGGCGCGCAGCGCCAGCGCCAGTTCGTCCATCGACAGGTTACGCGCGTTCATCAGGTCGGACTTGGCGCGCACCCGCACCGCGAAGCGCTTCTGGCCGTTGACGGTCACCTGGGCCACGCCGGGCAGGGTCGACAGGCTCGGGGCGACCAGGTTTTCGGCGTAGTCGTTCAGTTCCGACAAATTCATCGACGGCGACGTCATGGCCATGAACAGCACCGGGGCGTCGGCCGGGTTGACCTTGCGGTAGGACGGCAGCTCGGTCATCTCCTGCGGCAGCTGGCGCTGGGCGCCGAGCAGCGCGGCCTGCACATCGATGGCGGCCACGTTGACGTCGATGCTGGGGTCGAACTCCAAGGTCAGCGAGGTCTGGCCCTGGGTGCTGGTCGAGGTGATCAGGTTGATGCCGGCGATGGTCGAGAACTGCTTTTCGAGCGGCAGCGCGACCGAGGACGCCATGGTTTCCGGGCTGGCGCCGGACAGGTTGGCCTGGACGTTGATGACCGGGGTGTTATAGCTGGGCAGCGCCGCGACCGGAATGGCCAGGTACGACAGCACGCCCACCAGAATCATGCTCAGCGAGAGCAGCACCACCATCACGGGACGGCGGATGCACAGTTCGGACAAATTCATTGGGCCGCCACCGTGGTGGTGCTGGTGGTGGTCGCGCCAGCTTTCGGCGCGGCGGCGTCGGCCAGCCTGACCTTCGCGCCCGGACGCAGGTTCTGCTTGCCCTCGGTGATGACTTTTTCGTCGCCGTTCAGGCCCGAGACGGCCGCGTTCAGGCCAAACGCATGCAGGCGCACGACCGGCATCTGTTGCGCGCTCTGGTCGGCGCCCATCACGTACACGAAAGTGCCGCGGGTATTGCTGATGATGGCCGCCTGCGGAATCACCACCGCGTTCTTGATGGTCTGCACCGTTACGCGCGCGCTGACGTACTGGCCCGGCCACAGGCTGGCATCCTTGTTGTCGAACAGGGCCTTGACCTTGATCGAGCCGGCCAGCGGATCGACCGTGTTGTCGATGAAACTGAGCTTGCCGCTGACCGCCCTGGCGTTCGGGCCGGCCAGCGCGTCGACCGTGACCGCGCCGTTTCTCTGGGCCGCCAGCAGGTCGCCCAGCGCGCTTTCGGGCACGTTGAAGGCGATGTTGATCGGGTCGAGCTGGGTGATGGTGGTGAGCGAGGTGGCCAGTTGCACCAGGCTGCCCGGGAACACGTTGATGGCGCCGACCCGGCCCGCCATCGGCGCGCGGATCGCGCTGTAGCTGGCGTTGACCTGCTCGGCCTGGAGCGCGGCCTGGCCGGCGCCGACCAGCGCGCGCGCCGAATCGAGCTGGCTTTTCAGGGTATCGACCGCGCTCTGGGCGATGAACTTTTGCGCGAACAGTTCCTCGCTGCGCTTGTACTGGCGTTCCAGGTCGGCGGCGCTGGCGGCGTCGCGCGCCATCTGGGCGCGCGCCTTGTCGATATTGGCGCGCTCGCTGCGGTCGTCGAGCGAAAACATCAGTTCACCGGCCTTGACGAACTGGCCTTCCTTGATATGCACCTTGCGGATCGTGCTGGTCGTCTGCGGATGCAGGTCGACCGTGCTGACCGGCGTCACGCTGGCATTGGCCTGCAACACCACCGGCACATCCTGGCGCTGCGGCGCGATGACGTTGACAATGGCCGGCGGCTGGGCGCCGCCGTTGGGACCCGCTCCGCCCTTGCCGGCCTGGCCGGCGCCGGCGGCTTTGTCATCACGGCCCGGATACCACGCGAGCGCGCCGATGAGGACGGCGAGGCCGGCGAGGCCGGCGATGATGACGATGCTCTTCTTTTTCATGCGTTTCCCTGGTCGCCACTGCGGGCGGCTTATGATCGGTTCAATTCATTGAGGCGAAGGCGATGCCGCGCCGGCGGGCTAGCCATCCTAGGTGCCGGCGTAATACTCCGGCAGGACCAGGCTCACTTCCAGCCCGCCCTCCGGATGGTTGATCAGCGCGATGCTGCCGCCGTGCTGCTCGGCGATGTTGCGGGCGATGGTCAAACCCAGCCCGGTGCCGCCGGATTCGCGCGAGCGCGAGGTTTCGACCCGGTAGAACGGTTCGAACACGCGCGCCAGCTCGCCCGGGGCGATGCCGGGACCGTTGTCGCGCACGCGGATGCGCGCAGCGCCCGCGCCCGCCTCCACCGTCACATCGGCGCGCTGGCCGTACTTGACGGCGTTGTCGATCAGGTTCACCAGGCAGCGCCGCAGCGCCATCGGCCGTCCCAGCAAGGCCATGCCGGCGTGGCCGTGCACCACCACCTGCTGGCCGGCGTCGGTGGCGTCGCAGCTGACCGAATCGAGCAGGGAATCGAGGTCGAGCGCCTGCATCGCTTCGGTGGTGTCGGTGCTGCGCGCCAGGTCGAGGCCTTCGCGCACCATTTCCTGCATGGCCGACAGGTCGCCCACGAGGCGGTCGCGCAGCTCGCCGTCGCCGACTTTTTCGAGGCGCAGGCGCATGCGCGTGAGCGGTGTTTGCAGGTCGTGGGTGATGGCGGCCAGCATCTGGGTGCGCTGGAAAATGTACTGGCGGATGCGCGCCTGCATGGCGTTGAAGGCCGCGCTGGCCTGGCGGATCTCGCTCGCGCCGGACAATTGCAGCGGCGGGTGGTTGATGTCGTTGCCGAGGTCCTTGGCGGCCTGCGCCAGCTGCTTGAGCGGACGGGTGGTCATGCGCGCCACCAGATACGCGAGGAAGGCGATGCTGACCAGGAACATGCCGATGATCATGCGGTAGTCGGTTTCCTGGGCGATGAGGGAGGCCGGCGGCGGCAGCACCAGGAGGCGCAGCAGTTCGCCATCGCGCAGGCGCACGTTGATGCTCTCGCACACGCCCTTCCATTGCGACTCGGTCGGGCCGAACATGCTGTTCTGGATGCGCGGCACGTCGCAGGCGGCGGGCCGGGCCGCGATAGTGGCCAGCTGGTACTGCGGCCCCATGCGCACCCCCAGGGCCGCCGTGAAGGGCGAGGGCGCCGGCTTGACCGGCAGCTCGTCGTTGATGACGACCAGCTGGATGCCGGGGCGGTTGGCCGCCGCCAGGTAGGCCAGGCGGGCCGAGGCGGGCACGGTTTCGGTGGCGGTGATGAGTTGCTCGGCGCGGTCCATGGCGTGCTGGTCGCGGAAGGCTTCGATGACCCGCTGGCGTTCGTTTTCGGCCAGCAGCTGGGTCAGCACGGCCGTGATCACGACGCCGAGCAGCAGCGTGAGGAACACGCGCCCGGTCATCGAACCGAAGAAGGCCTTCACGTGCCCGGCTCCACCGTCACCTGGCCGGCCAGCACATAGCCGCCGTTGCGCACTGTCTTGATGATCTGCGGCAGGCGCGCGTCTTCGCCGAGCTTCTGGCGCAGGCGGCTGATCTGGATGTCGATCGAGCGGTCGAACGGGTCGGCGTCGCGGCCCTGGGTCAGGTTGAGCAGCTGGTCGCGGTTGAGCACGCGGTTGGGATGCTCGAGGAACACGCGCAGCAGGCGGAATTCGGCGCCGGAGAGCATGATCACGATGCCTTCCGGGTTGAGCAGGTGGCGCGCGGTCAGGTCGAGCGTCCAGCCGGAAAAGCGCATCTGCTGGGCATTGTCGGACGGGGCGTTGGACGGCATCGCGTGGCTGCGGCGCAGCACGCTGCGGATGCGCGCCAGCAGCTCGCGCGGCTCGAACGGCTTGGGCAGGTAATCGTCGGCGCCCATTTCCAGGCCCAGGATGCGGTCGAGCGGCTCGTTGCGGGCGGTCAGCATGATCACCGGCAGGGTCGAATTGGCGCGCAGCTTGCGGCACAGGGTCAGGCCGTCGTCGCCCGGCAGGTTCAGGTCGAGCACGATCAGGTCGGGACGCGCTTCGTCGAGCGTCTTCCACATGGCGGTGCCGTCGGCGGCGGCCAGGGCCCGGTAGCCGTTCGATTCGAGGTAATCGGCCAGCAGCGAGCGGATGTCGCGGTCGTCGTCGACGATGAGAATGGTAGAAGGAGTATCCATGCCCGCAATTATCCCCACTTAGGGCGGCCCCGGATAGCGGTTTTGTATCGTCATGTATATTGGCATGAGGGCGATACAAATAGATACAAACTCATGGGCAGCGGAAACGGCATGGAAACATGCAGGGCAGATGATGCAGTTGCACCCCGCACATTTCACCCAAAGGAAACGCCATGAACGTACTCACTACCGTCCGCAACACCCTCGTGATCAGCCTGGCCGTACTGGGCATGGGCGGCGCCGCCGTTGCCGTGCATGCACAGGAGAGCAACCCGAAAGCGGCCAGCGTGGAGCGCCATCAGGGCGAGCGCGCGGCGCACATGGCCAAGCGCCAGGCCCACATGGCCCAGCGCCAGGCGCGCCTGCACGATCAGCTCAAGCTGACGGCGGAACAGGAACCGGCCTGGGCCGCCTGGAGCGCCGCCAGCAAGCCGGGCGAGCGCCCTGCCCGTGGCGAACGCGGCCAGTGGGCCGGCAAGAGCGCGCCGGAGCGCATGGAACAGCAGCTGGAGATGGCCAAACAGCATGTGGCCAGCATGGAAACCCGGCTGGCCGCGCTGAACACCTTCTATGCGACCTTGACGCCGGAACAAAAGAAGGTGTTTGACGAGCAAGGCATGCGGCGCGGCCATCATGGCAAGCACAAACGCCCTGCCTGAGGCGCCACCCACGCGGCCGTTTGAGGCACGCAAGCGCTAATCGAGCCCTCCGCGCCAGCCCGGCGCGGAGGGCTTGTTTTTTAACAATGTTGTACTTACACCGCAATTGTTGCCGGCTGCCTCAAATAAAGGCGCTGCGGCATTCTCACAAAGTGTAACGTGGTGTATCCTGAGGAAAATCTATCCGCGCGGCAATCCAAAACCAGTTTCCGGCTGCGGCACTAAAAACCACAATCCGGGGGCAGCATGGGCACAATGGTGTACGACAAGACCGACAAGGGTCGAGAGGAAATTTCCACGCGCAAGCACCAGCTGGCGTCGCGCCTGCGCACCTTGCTGGTGATGATCGACGGCCGCCATTCGCTCGACGACCTGCTGCGCAATTTTGCCGGCGTGGGCGTGACCGGGGACAGCGTCAAGGAATTGCTGCAAGAGGGCTATATCTTCCTCGCCAGCGGGTCCGAACCGGAACCGGATCTGGCGGGGCCGTCATCGAAGCTGCCGATGTCGGCGCGGGCGCGCCAGCTGGCCCGGCGCGCGGCCGGGGTCGAGGGCGCCCACCTGGAAGCCGATCTGCACGACGACACTCCGGTACCGGCGCCGGCGCCGTTGCCGCAGGTGGCCAGCTCCCCCCTGCAATCGCCGCAGGCGCTGGCCGAAAGCCAGCTCGACGATGCCACGCGTTTCCGTCACCTGTACGATTTTTACAACCAGACCATCAAGAGCACCATCGGCCTGCGCGGCATCATGCTGCAGCTCAAGGTTGAAAAGTGCAGCAACGTGGCCGACTTCCGCGCGCTGCGCCTGCAATACCTGGAAGCGGTGCTCAAGGCCAAGGGCAGCGAGATGGCGCGCAGCCTGCGCGGCCGTCTCGACGAACTGCTCGGCGGCACGCCCGAACACGACGACTTCAAGCTGCCGTAAGCGGCGCCGGGCCGGTGCGGATCAGTTCAGCTTGTTCAGCGAGACCGTGAACTTGTCCGCATTCTGATAGCCGATGACGCGGCTGCCGGCGATTTCCCGGCCGCTCTTGTCGAACAGGATGATCCCCGGCGGCCCGAACAGGCCGAAGCGCTTGAGCATGGCTTTGTCGTCGGCATCGTTGGCGGTCACGTCCACCTGCAGCAGCAAGCTTCCCGCCAGTTGCTGCTTGACGCGCGCGTCGACGAAGGTCAGTTTTTCCATCTCCTTGCAGGACACACACCAGTCGGCATAAAAATCGAGCATCGCGGTCTTGCCGGCGTTTTGCGCCAGCGCGGCGTCGAGCTGGGCCACGGTCTTGATGCGCGTGAACGCCAGGCCATGCTGCTGCCCGCCCACGCCCAGATGGGCCAGCGGCGCGAGTGGATCGCGCCCGCCGGTGGCCAGGCCAACCAGCTGCACCGCGCCGAGGATGGCGAAGGCGGCCCCGAGCGCCATCGCACCCCAGTGGCGGGTATCGCGCAAGAGATAGACGCCGTAGCCGAGCAGCAGCGCGCTCCACAGCAGCATTTGCAGCAGCGGCGCCAGCACTGGCGAGGTGATCCACAAGGCCATGCCGAGCATGCTCACGCCGAAGAATTTCTTGACCTTGTTCATCCAGCCGCCGGTACGCGGCAGCAGGGAACCGGCCGACAGGCCGACCAGCAGCAGCGGAATGCTCATGCCCACCGCCAGCGAGAACAGGGCCACGCCGCCGATGACGCCGTCGCGGGTCTGGAAGATGAAGGTCAGCGCGCCGGCCAGCGGGGCCGCCACGCAGGGGCCGACGATCAGGGCCGAAATGGCGCCCATGACGAACACGCCGGCGAGCTTGCCGGCCGACTGGCGGTCGGACGCGCTGGCCAGGCGGCTTTGCAGGAAAGTGGGCACTTGCAGCTCGTAGACGCCGAACATCGACAGCGACAGGCCGACGATCATGATGCCGACGCCGATCAGGATCCACGGTTTTTGCAGCTCGGCGGCCAGGCCTTCGCCCATCAGGCCGGCGGCCACGCCGAGCGCGGTGTAGACCAGGGCCATGCCCAGCGAATAGGCCAGCGCCAGGATGAAGCCGCGCGCGCGCGTGGTGCCCTTGCCTTCGCCGACGATGATGGACGCCAGGATCGGCACCATCGGCAGCACGCAGGGGGTAAACGACAGCCCGAGACCGAGCACGATGAAGGCTGGAATGATCAGCCACAGCTTGCCGCCGCCGAGCAGCGCGGCGCCGTCGCCGCTGGCCGGGGCCGGTGTGAAGGTGGCGCTGGCAGGTGCGCCGGCGGGCCGGTCGAGGATGGCCGGGTTGCCGCTGTCCTGCATCGGCTGGGTGGCGCCGGGGATGGCAATGCCGGGCTTCATGCCGGGCACGGGCGACGAGCCGCCGGAACCGACCAGGCGCGCGACCGCGTCCTGCGGCGCGTAGCACAGGCCGGCGTCGGCGCAGCCCTGCGAGGAAGCGGTCAAAGTGAACATGCCGGACGACTCGACCGGGATGGTGATGGTGACGCTCTTGCGGTAGCTTTCGACGTCCTTCTGGAAGGTTTCGTCGAACTTGATCTTGCCGGCCGGGATGACCGGGGCGCCGAGGGTGGCGTTGGCGGCCGTGAATTTGAAGCGCTCGCGGTACATATAGTAGCCGTCGGCGATGTCGTAGGTGACGGCGATGGTTTGCGGGTCGACCATGCGCGCCGAGAACTTGAAGGCGACTTCGGGCGCGAGGTAGTCTTCTTCCGCGCGCGCGGGGGCGGCGAACAGGAATGCGAGGGCAAGCAGAAACAGCGCGAAGGCCTGGGCCGGCGCTTTCAACGAAAAGGCAAACATGACTTCCTTAGCGGGATGCGAAGCAGAATAGTACACCCGGGGAAGAGTTCCCGTCTGCGATGGGTCACACAGCCGGCAGCCGACGGTAGCCGGTTTGCGCATCGCGGAAGCGGCCGCGCGTCAGGAGAGAGGTGCATTGCGCGCCGCCGGGAAAGTTGCCAGTCGGCGCGCAGTTTCCATTCCCGAACAAGGCCGATCAATCGGTCAAGCGCGCCGCAATCGCGTAGCGCCTGACCGATCGGCAAGACGCGAAGCGACTGCTGGCGTTTTTCCTACAACTTGTAATCGGCAACAGGCTGGTTGTTGATGTCGTATACCGTCGCCAGGATCGATGTCCCGAGCACGCCCGCAGCATTGGACTGTTGGCAGATGCGCGTGCGCGGTGCGGTGGAGAGCCGTGGGAATGTGGTGCAAGCGTACAGCTTGTCTCCCGACTTCAGCACGGACCACTCGACGTCGTTGTTCGAATCGAGCGACGGATCGCAGTAGTGGGCATACTTGGCCGCTCTGAATGTTTCATCGTAGCTCATGGTCTTCGCACCGGAAAAATAGGTTCCGGAACCACTGCTCAACACTGGCAGATCGTTCTTCGTTTTCACCGTCATGCATTCGTTGTAGCGCGCAAATTGGTCGCCGATCGCCACGCCGACAGGTTTGAACTGGGCGTCGAAGTGCAGTTTCCAAATAGTCTGATACGCCAACTTGCCGTTGGTGCCGCTGCGCTGGAACTGCACCACCTTCGCCGACGTCGTTGGCACGGAAACGCCATTGGTCACGAAGGGATGCGCCTCTTCCGTACGAACGATCAACGCCGCCGTGCCGCCGTCCGTGCCGGTGGACGGAATATTCGACGTGGTCTTGGTCGTACTCAAAAAGTTCTTGACCGCTTCAGCGACGTTGATCTCCGCTGGATTCGCAACCGGCAGCGTAGTTGATCCGGAACCGGACGAGTCCGACCCACCGCCGCCACAGGCAACGAAGATCGGCAGAAGCGCTAACGAGAGTATTTTTTTCATTTTTAGAATTTTAGAAATAATAGGAATATTGCCAGGACGGATTGTACGCATCGTCGGGGCAACAAATCTATTCAATTACCACCTCTGTTCAAGGCGGGCGTTCACACATGCCGGATCAGTAAACATAGTGCACCCAGCGCTGATAGACAGGCAGGCCGGCGAGCACATTGACGGGGAACGTGATGCCCAAGGTGGCCAAGGTGGCCAGTCCCAGGTCGGCATGCGGAATGGCGCTGCGGATCGCGGCCGGCGCGGCGATGTACGAGGCGCTGGCGGCCAGCGCGGCCAGCACCAGGGCGCTGCCTTCCGGCAGTTGCAGCATCAGCGCGACGGCGATCCCGCCCCAGGCCAGCGCGAACGGGGCCAGCGCGGCGAACAGCATCAGGCGCCAGTGGCGCAGCGGCGATGACGCCGCGAAGCTGCGCGCGGTGCACAGGCCCATTTCCAGCAAGTACAGCGAGAGCATGGTCTTGAAGCCGTCGATCAGCACCGGCTTCAGGGGCGCCAGCCCCACCGGGCCATACAGATAGCCGATCAGCACGCCGCCGCCGAGGAGCAGCACGCCGCGGCTGGTGAGCGCTTCCCACAGCACCCGCGTGCCACCGTCGCGGCCGCTCAGATGGCGCTGCCACAGCAGCATCAGCACGATCGCGGGTAGCTCCAGCATCACCAGGTACAAGGTGGTCTGCGGCGCCAGCGCCAGGCCGGCGCGTTCGGCCATGGCCACCACGACGGCAAAGGTGCCGGCGCTGACCGAGCCGTAGTGGGCCGCGACGCTGCTGGCATCGTCGGCGGAGAGCCGCACCAGCCGCCGCAGCAGCGGATAGCACACGACCGGCAGCACCAGGCCGAGCGCGGCGACCGCCAGCAGTTCCGGCAGCAGGGCCGCGCTCAAGGCGCCGTGCAAGGCCATCCCGCCTTTCAGGCCGAGCACCAGCATCAGCAGGATCGCCAGGGTGTCGTAGATCGCCACCGGGACTTTCAGGTCCGACTTGACCAGCCCGGCGGCCAGCCCGAGCGCGAAAAAAGCAATGACGATATCTAACATGTGCACTCCGGCAAAGACAGGATGGCGAGTTTGCCGAAAGTTACGTATATTGGATAATAAATTGTTCAACCACTGCCCATAGAGAATCGTCAATGAATGTGCGGCACCTGAGTTTCCGGCTGTTGCAGGTGTATGTGGAGGTGGTGCGCTGCGCCAGTGTCTCGGCGGCGGCGCGCGTGCTGCACCTGACCCAGCCGACCGTATCGCTGCAGCTCAAACGGCTGGCCGAAGCGGTCGGCGAGCCCCTGTTCGAGAGCGGCACCGCGCGCATGGAGCCGACCCTGGCCGGACGCGAGCTGTACCGGGCCGCCTGCGATGTGCTCGACCGTTTCGACGACTTCGCCGGGTTCCTGGAGCGCGCCCGGGGCGGTCACGCCGGGCATGCGCGGATCTGCGTGGTCACCACGGCCAAATATGTGCTGCCGCGCCTGCTCGGACCGTTTGCGGCCAGCTATCCGAACGTCGAGGTGCGTCTGAGTGTGGCCAACCGGGCCAGGGTGCTGGAACGTTTCGACAAGCGCGAAGACGACTTGTATCTGTTCAGCCATCCGCCGAGCGGCCCGTCGGTGCGCAGCGCGCGCATGCTCAAGAACCCATTGCAACTGATTGCGCCGTTGGGGCACTGGGCGGCCGGCGTGGCCAGGCTGCCGTTCGCGCGCCTGGCCGGCGAGCGCTTCCTGATGCGCGAGCCCGGTTCGGCCACGCGCATGATGTTCGAAGCGTGGCTGTCCGGACGCGGGCTGGGATTGGAGAAAAGCATGGAAATCGAGAGCAACGAAGCGATCCGCCTCAGCGTCGCCTCTGGACTGGGCTTGTCGGTGATTTCCGAGCACACCTTGCAGGAGGGACGCGAGCGGCTTGCGGTGCTCGATGTCGACGGTTTTCCGCTGGAAAGCAACTGGTACCTGGTGGCCCCGCGCGACCGGCGCCTGCCGTATGCGGCGCGCGAGCTGGTGCGTTTCATCGGCCAGCACGCGGCCGACTGCATCGAGGCGGAATGGATTTATCCCGACATCGGGCAGGTAGCGGAAGATTTCATCCAGGGCGGATAAGGGCCGGATTTTCCGCCCCTCACGACCAGGAAGGCCGCGCCGGCGCCTTACCTGGACGGCAAGTTTTTCACGTTCGCCGCATCGGTGAGCGGCAACAGCAAGTTCTCGCTCATGGTCAGCCCCGTCCACTTCTGATTGGCGTTGCCGGTACATCCATAAGTGATGAGGTTGCCACGGCCGTTGGTCAGGAAGCCATTGGCCAGGTCGAAACAGCGGGTACCGCGCTTGACCGCCCCCGCCACGGTGGTATCCCATACCTGGTTGTCGGCACGCGGGCTGCAGGTCGACAGGGTCACGCGATTGCTGCCGCCCATGTCGGTCAGGCACTGGTCGAGCCTGGCCCCGCTACGGATGCGGCCGGCGGCGTCCTGCACCCAGCTTTCGGTTTGCTGACCGCTGCAGCCGGCCGCATTCGAAATAGTCAGTTGCAATGCGTTGCCGACCGTTTCAGTCTTCAGGCAATTGCTTCCGTTCTTGATCAACTGGCCGGCCGGCATCTGCGGCGTGCTTTTCAATCCCAGTTTCTCGATCAGTGCGAGCAAGGCGCTTTGGGCCGCGGGATCCTTCTGCTCCAGCTTGGCGGCGTACGCAAACATCCAGCGGTTCAGGCGGCGCGCGACATCGTTCTGGGCCTGATAGCGTTCGAGCTGGGCCCGTGCTGCGCTGCTCAATTCGTTGGCAAAGTTGTCCGCATAACTGTCGAATAACAGGGCCGTGCTGGTGTCGAGTGCCAGTACTTTGCTTCCGGACAATGCCAGCAGTGCCGTCTGGAAGCGCGGCATTTCAGCCTTGCGCAGCGCCGCGTAGCCGAACTCGCGCCCGACCCGCACTGCCGGCGCCATGGCGGCAAGATTGCCGGGAATGGCGATCGCGGACAGTTCCTTGGCTGTCGCGCCCGGTTCCTGGCAGAACAGCTTCGCCTGGGTCGGCTGCTCATCCTGGGCCAGCTGGACGTGCAGTTTGTTGGCGTTGACGCCCATCCGGTTGGGCGCCAGCGTAATCTTCTTGCTCGGCGCGGCGGCATAGTCGACGCTCAGCCAGCATTGGCGCGCACTGGCATTCGCGACCGGCTGCGGCAGGTCGAAGGTGTTGCCCCAGTTGCCGCGGGCGGCCGGGTAGAGCAGACCGACTGCGGCGACCGGGTCGTAGCCGCCGAGAATGGTCCAGACCGGCACGCCATGCTTGCGTGGTGGCGCAAATTTGCCGTCGCTCGTGTTGTACCACTCGGTAGTCGAACTTGGCAGCGCCGGCGCAGTGTTCTCCATGGCACGGATGGTGGCATTCCACTTGCGGTAGCCGGTCGGCGAGTCCGCGGAGAACACCGCTTTGTTCAGCGCCGGCTGGATCTTGTGCCTGGTGCTGTAGCCGGTGTAGTGGGTGTAGCGCGACATGCTGCTCGACGAAAAGCCGCCGGCCATCGAGTCCCATCCGAACGGGTACAGCTTGGCAAAATTGGGAACGCCGTTGCTGCCGTCGCCCAGGCTCTTGCTGCCCCAGTTCAGGTTGGCGCGCATATGGTTGCGGTTGGCAATGAAACCCCAGCCGCTGTCATGGTGATGCGCGCAATCGAAACAGTTGGCGCCGACCTGGCCAGGATAGTGGCCGAGCCCGTAATGATGGCCGATCTCATGGCTGAATTCGTTACCCACCGAGTCGATCAGGGTCAGGATCCCATTGCCGCCGCTCAGGCCGTGAGTGACGAGGCCGTTGGTGTACTTGCCGCGCGCATGATGGATGGTCGCCGCCTGGGTGATGTGCGGCTGTTTCTGGCTTTGCATATTCGAGCTGGTAACGCCCCAGTTCGCCATGTTGATGCCGGTACTGAAGGTGGACTTGGCCGTATCGGCACGCATGTCGCCGCCGTAGACGTCGCCGCTGGTGGCGCTGGCCACATCGTAGATGACGCCGCTCGAGACCATGACGCGGGTCAGCTTGACCGGCTCGTAGGCGGCCACGGTCAGCTTCGATACCGGGACCGTCTGGAAGTAGTCGGTGGCGGCGGCGGCGGCATCGGTCAGCATGTAGTGGCCGCTGCTGGCCGGCGGGTCGGCGAGCATGCCGAGCTGGATGCTGGCGATGACAAGTTCGGCAGGTGCGGCGAAGTCGATCGCGGCAGCGCCGAGCGTGCCGGTGCGGCCCTTGTCGTCACGGACGCTCAAGGTCATGCCCGGCTTGACCCAGTTCCAGGGCAGCACGACCGACCAGGCCTTGTGCGAGTACACCACGTCGTGACGCTCGTCGGTGCCGGGGCGGTCGGCCGTGAACAAAGCCTGCGGCGCGCGCATGGCCAGCAGCGGCCTGGCGGCGCCATCCACCGTCACGGTCAGTTGCAGGGTTTCCACATTGCCCAAAGCGGGGTCGGGGGTAATCAGGAGCAGTGCATCGCGCTCGGTGGTCAGACGCGGCAAATTCGCCGCTTCGTTGCCGGTCGGGTTGACAACGTGGCTCTGAACGAACTGGACCATTGCGCCGAACGGCCCTTGCAGGTCTTTGCGTACGGCACGCGGCTGGCCATTGGCGGTAGTGTCGTAGAAAGCGAGCGCCGTGCCGCGGTCGTATATGGCCGAGTTTGGTTCAGGGAAAGCAAGGGCCGGCGCCGGCGGGACGATCACCGGCGGCACGCTCACGACAGGAGGCACGCCGACCGTTGGCGGTATGGCCACCGGCGGCACGACCACCGGGGGCACCACGACCGCTGGCGGCACCACGGCCGCTGGCGGCACGACGACGGCTGGCGGCGCGACGGCAACTGGCGGCGCGACGACCGCTGGCGGCACGACGACCGGAGGCACGCTCACTGCCGGCGGTACGGCAGCCTCGGGCGCGCTGGCGCCTGGCTGCACGCCGCTGACCGGGGGCAGGTAGCCATCGGGAATGACGGTGCCGGGTGGAAGCGTATCGCCCACCGGGGGCACGTTATCGACCGGGGGCGTGCCGCTAACCGGGGGCACGGGGGCGCCTGGCGTCACCTCGGGCACGGCTGGCGTAGCGGCCTCCGGCGGCGTGGCGGCACCGGGCTGCATGGCGTCGCCAAGCGTCCCGACGACGTTGTTATTGCCGGATCCGCCGCCGCACCCGGCGAAGGCTGCAAGAATCGCCACGCACACGATCCGTTTTGTTGTATTCAATGTTGTCTCCTATTTGTATGTATAAATTCTGGGAGGCAACAGTGTAGAGGCTCAAAGTCTTGCAGTAAAGTATTATCTTTATGTAAATACCCGACTTTTGGATAAGTATTTAGCATCTCTTGTTATGCTTTTTTCTTGTGATATTTCCACCTAGAATGCATACATTCATCGCTTTTTTGGGCGATGCATAGGCTCCCGCCGGCGTGCGGACGTAAAAAAAGCCAGGCAAAGCCTGGCTTTTTTACGTACCGCGCCGATTACTCAGCGGTTGGTGCGTCTTCAACTTCGGTGACTTCTGGACGGTCCATCAGTTCAACGTAAGCCATTGGTGCATTGTCGCCAACGCGGAAACCCATTTTCAGGATACGCAGGTAGCCGCCGTTGCGGTTTGCGTAGCGTGGGCCGAGTTCGGCGAACAGCTTCAACACCATTTCGCGGTCGCGCAGGCGGGCGAATGCCAGACGCTTGTTTGCCAGGGTGTCGGTCTTGCCCATCGTCAGGATTGGCTCGACAACGCGGCGCAGTTCCTTGGCTTTTGGCACGGTGGTTTTGATGGCTTCATGACGCAGCAGGGAAACGGTCATGTTGCGCAGCATTGCCAGACGGTGGGACGAAGTACGATTCAGCTTGCGAAGGCCGTGACGGTGACGCATGGTAATTCCTTTCGAGTTGTTTAAATCCAGCTCTTCGATCGCCTTTCAGCGCGGGCCGGTTGGTATGGATTGATACGCCCGGAACCCCTGTCCCGGACGGTGCTGCAAATTACTTCTCGAGGCCGGCTGGTGGCCAGTTTTCGAGCTTCATGCCCAAGGTCAAGCCGCGCGATGCCAGCACTTCCTTGATTTCGTTCAGGGACTTGCGGCCCAGGTTCGGCGTCTTGAGCAGTTCGTTTTCCGAACGCTGGATCAGGTCGCCGATGTAGTAGATGTTTTCCGCTTTCAGGCAGTTGGCCGAACGCACGGTCAGTTCCAGGTCGTCGACCGGACGCAGCAGGATCGGATCGACCAGCGGTGCGCGCGAAGGCGCTTCGGCAGCCGCTTCGGTGCCTTCCAGCGCCGCGAACACGTTCAGTTGATCGACCAGGACGCGCGCCGATTGACGGATCGCTTCTTCCGGCGTGATCACGCCATTGGTTTCGATGTTGATCACCAGCTTGTCGAGGTCGGTACGCTGTTCGACGCGGGCCGATTCGACGAAGTACGACACGCGGCGCACCGGCGAGAACGACGCGTCCAGAATGATGCGGCCGATCGTCTTGTTGGTGTCTTCCGACAGGCGACGGACGTTGCCCGGCACATAGCCACGGCCTTTTTCGACCTTGATCTGCATGTCCAGCTTGCCGCCAGCGGTCAGGTGGGCAATCACGTGGTCCGGATTGATCAGTTCGACGTCATGCGGCAGGTCGATGTCGGAAGCCAGGATCGCGCCTTCGCCTTCCTTTTTCAGGGTCAGCGTGACGGAATCGCGGTTGTGGACTTTGAAGACCACGCCCTTCAGGTTCAGCAACAGGTCGACCACGTCTTCTTGCACGCCGTCCAGCGACGAATACTCATGGACGACGCCGGCGATCGTCACTTCGGTTGGCGCATAGCCGACCATCGACGACAGCAGTACGCGGCGCAACGCATTACCCAATGTGTGGCCATAGCCACGCTCGAACGGCTCCATCACGACTTTGGCGTGACCGGCACCGAGCGTTTCAACATCGATAATACGTGGCTTCAACAGACTGTTTTGCATGAAATGTCCTTTTCAATACCCTCGGCTCATTACACCGATAAGGCTGATGGCATTAGTGAAAACGCCCACTCCAGGGAGCGGGCGGGGAATCGGGTCATTGCGCGGCTTGACAGCCGCGCAATCGAGCCGAGTATTAACGCGAATACAGTTCGACGATCAGCGATTCGTTGACGTCGTTAGCGATTTCGTTACGCTCTGGGAACGAACGGAAGGTGCCTTCCATTTTCTTCGAGTCAACCGAAACCCAGCTAGGCATACCAACTTGTTCAGCCAGCGACAGGGCTTCAACGATACGCACTTGCTTTTTCGACTTTTCGCGAACGGCGATGACGTCGCCGGTCTTGACAGCGTACGAAGCGATGTTCACAACGTTACCGTTGACGGTGAACGCTTTGTGGCTGACCAGCTGACGCGCTTCAGCGCGGGTCGAGCCGAAGCCCATGCGGTAGCAGACGTTGTCGAGACGCGCTTCCAGCAAACGCAGCAGCGCTTCGCCGGTGTTGCCCTTGCGACGGTTTGCTTCAGCGAAGTAGCGGCGGAACTGACGCTCGAGAACGCCGTACATACGCTTGACTTTTTGCTTTTCGCGCAGCTGGTTGCCGTAGTCCGAGGTACGAGCACCGGATTTGACACCGTGCTGGCCTGGCTTGACGTCCAGTTTGCATTTCGAATCGAGCGAGCGACGTGCGCTCTTGAGGAACAGGTCCGTACCTTCACGGCGGGACAGTTTTGCTTTAGGTCCGATATAACGTGCCACAATGTTTCCTTTAGAATAATGACGCCCCGGCGGCATCCTGTGATGCTGGCCAGGCGCTAGTCCGTACGCAATGCGCCAGACGGTGGCTGACAAGAAACCTGTGCGAAAAGACCGCGACAGGCGACAACAGCCGGGCAGTATACCCTATTCGGGGACTGCGCCGGCGATCATCAACGACTAATTTACAACAAACGGCCGGAAACGAGGTTCCGGTCGCCAGCGGGCCGTATCAGATACGACGACGCTTTGGTGGACGGCAGCCGTTGTGCGGCACTGGCGTCACGTCCTGGATTTCGGTGATCTTGATACCCAGGTTGTTCAAAGCGCGAACAGCCGATTCACGACCAGGACCTGGGCCCTTGATACGTACTTCGAGGTTCTTCACGCCGCATTCGACAGCGACCTTGCCTGCTGCTTCTGCCGCAACCTGCGCTGCGAACGGGGTCGATTTACGCGAACCCTTGAAGCCAGCACCGCCGGACGTCGCCCACGACAGGGCATTGCCCTGGCGATCGGTGATCGTGATGATGGTGTTGTTGAACGATGCGTGGACATGTGCGATGCCTTCAGCGACGTTCTTTTTAACTTTTTTGCGAACGCGCGCTGCTGCGGCGCTGCTTTGTTGCTTAGCCATGGTGTTGTCCTATTATTTCTTAAGCGATTGTGCGGCCTTGCGCGGACCCTTGCGAGTACGGGCATTGGTGCGTGTACGCTGGCCGCGGCAAGGCAGACCCTTACGGTGACGCATACCGCGGTAGCAGCCCAGATCCATCAAACGCTTGATGTTCATGGACAGTTCACGACGCAGATCGCCTTCGACTACGAAAGTGCCGACGGCATCACGCAGTTTTTCCAGTTCGCTGTCGTCCAGGTCCTTGACCTTTTTGTTGGTCGCAACACCCGTTTCAGCGCAGATCTTCTGTGCGCGTGGGCGGCCAACACCGTAGATAGCCGTGAGGCCGATTACGGTGTGCTGATGATTGGGGATATTAACCCCTGCAATACGTGCCATTCGTTATTCCTCAATAAATAACGTTAAATTAACCTTGACGCTGCTTGTGACGCGGTTCCACGCAGATTACGCGGACGACGCCTTTGCGCTTGATGATCTTGCAGTTGCGGCAGATCCGCTTGACTGATGCGAGAACTTTCATATTTGCACTCTCTTATGTTCGGATTGATTACTTAAATTTACTTGGTCCGGAACACAATGCGGGCCCGGCTCAAGTCATACGGCGTCAACTCCACCGTGACTTTGTCGCCGGGCAGGATGCGGATGTAGTTCATCCGCATTTTACCCGAAATGTGTCCGAGCACCACGTGCCCGTTTTCCAGCTTTACTCGAAACGTTGCATTAGGGAGATTCTCAAGAATCTCGCCCTGCATTTGTATGACGTCGTCTTTTGCCATTCGGTCTGTACACTCCTGGTTCGCGGTAACCGCCGGTTAGCGCGTCGGAATTCCGCCCTTGAAATTTGCCTTGCGCAGCAGCGATTCATATTGCTGCGACATGACGTAGTTTTGTACTTGAGCCATGAAGTCCATGGTGACAACCACAATAATCAACAGGGAAGTACCGCCAAAATAGAATGGCACTTTCCAACGGGCCTGCATAAATTCCGGCAACAAGCACACTAAAGTGATGTACACCGCTCCGGCCAGTGTCAAGCGCATCAGGATCTTGTCGATATAACGCGCCGTCTGGTCGCCGGGACGAATCCCCGGCACGAAGGCACCGCTCTTCTTCAGGTTATCCGCTGTTTCCTTGCTGTTAAAGACCAGCGCCGTATAGAAGAAACAGAAAAACACGATTGCCACTGCATACAACAGAGCATGGATAGGCTCGCCTGGCCCCATCGATGCTGCCAAGTCTTTCAGGAAACCGACTACCGGTGTGCTGGAATCTTTGCCTTTCGTGAACCAGTCCACGATGGTGGCCGGGAACAAGATGATCGACGATGCGAAGATCGGCGGGATCACGCCGGCCATGTTCAGCTTCAAAGGCAAATGGCTGGTCTGACCACCCATGACTTTGTTGCCAACCTGGCGCTTCGCATAGTTGACCAGGATCTTGCGCTGGCCACGTTCGACAAATACCACACCAAAAGTAACGAATCCGACCAGCAGGATGATGAAAATCGCCGACAGGCTGCTGATGGCACCGTTCGACACGAGCGAGAACAAGCTACTCAGCGCCGATGGCAAACCAGCGGCAATACCCGCAAAGATAATGATCGAAATGCCGTTGCCCAGGCCACGCTCGGTAATCTGCTCGCCCAGCCACATCAGGAACATGGTACCGGTCAGCAGCGAAACAACCGCCACGAAACGGAAGGCCATGCCAGGATCGATCACCAGGCCCGGCAATGCTTCGAGGCCGACGGCGATGAAGGTTGCCTGCACCAGTGCCAGCACGACCGTGAAGTAGCGCGTGTACTGGGTGATCTTGCGGCGTCCGGACTCGCCTTCTTTCTTCAATGCCTCGACGGCCGGAATTGCGAGGCCGGCCAGCTGCATGATGATCGAAGCCGAAATGTACGGCGTAATACCGAGAGCGAAGACTGCTGCACGCTCCAGCGCGCCACCCGAGAACATGTTGAACATGCCCAGGATGCCGCCTTGATTCCTGCTGAACGTCTCAGCCAGTACATCCGGGTTAATCCCTGGAACAGGGATATGGGTACCCAGACGATACACGACCAACGCGCCAAGCAAAAACCAGAGCCGACTCCATGGGAAACCGGCTGCCGCACTTTTACCAAGTTGTGAATTAGTCGCCAATTTATGCTCCGATCAAGCTGTTAGCCTGCAACTTACGCTACCGTGCCGCCAGCTGCTTCGATGGCCGCTTTCGCGCCTGCCGTTACTTTCAAGCCCTTGAGGTTCACCGCTTTGGTGATCTCGCCGGACAGGATCACGCGCACATCGCGCGCCAGCACTTGCAGAACGCCTGCTTGCTTGAGCACCAGGATGTCGACATCGCCGACCGCCAGGTTGTTCAAGTCGGACAGACGCACTTCAGCCTTGAACGTTGCGTTCAGCGATTTGAAACCACGCTTAGGCAAACGGCGCTGCAGAGGCATCTGACCGCCTTCGAAGCCGACCTTGTGGAAACCGCCCGAACGCGACTTCTGACCTTTGTGGCCACGGCCAGCGGTTTTACCGATGCCCGAACCAATACCACGGCCTACGCGGCGCTTGTAATGCTTGGCGCCTTCAGCTGGTTGAATTGTATTCAATTCCATTGTTTTCTCCGTTCATAAGCCCGAAGGCTTACGAAACAACTTTAACGAGGTACGAAACTTTGTTGATCATGCCGCGCACCGAAGGGGTGTCTTCCAGCTCGGAAACCGAGTTGACGCGACGCAGACCCAGACCGCGAACGGTGGCGCGATGCGATTCGCGCGTGCCGATCAGGCCCATGACCAACTGAACTTTGACTGTTTTGGTAGCTTGTGTCATTTTGTCCGCCTTAAGCCAGAATGTCTTCAACCGACTTGCCGCGCTTGGCGGCGATGTCGCTTGCAGTACTCATTTTCGACAGACCGTCCAGGGTAGCGCGGACCAGGTTGTAAGGGTTCGACGAGCCCGTGGATTTCGCCACGACATCGGTTACGCCCATTACTTCGAAGATAGCGCGCATGGCGCCACCCGCGATCACGCCGGTACCTGGCTTGGCTGGCATCATCATTACTTTCGATGCGCCGTGACGGCCGGTAACTGTGTGGTGCAAAGTACCGTTCTTCAGAGGAACCTTGATCAGGTTACGACGGGCTTCTTCCATTGCCTTCTGCACGCCAACTGGCACTTCTTTCGATTTGCCCTTGCCCATGCCGATACGGCCATCGCCGTCGCCCACAACGGTCAGTGCTGCAAAACCCATGATACGACCACCCTTGACCACTTTGGTCACGCGGTTGATCGCGATCATCTTTTCGCGCATGCCATCATCCGGCTTGTCGCTTTGCATTTTCGCTTGCATTTTTGCCATGACGATTCTTCCTTAGAACTTCAGACCGGCTTCACGCGCGGCTTCTGCCAACGCCTTCACACGGCCGTGGTAACGGAAACCGGAGCGGTCGAACGCAACTTCGGTAATCCCTGCTTTCAGTGCTTTCTCGGCGACGCGCTTGCCAATCAAGGCGGCAGCGGCGGCATTGCCACCCTTGCCGGACTTGCCTGCCAGCTCGGCGCGAACTTCGGCTTCGGCGGTGGACGCCGAGACCAGGATTTTCGCGTCCGGGCTGATCAGGTTGGCGTAAATGTGCTGGTTGGTACGATGTACCGACAGACGATTTACTTTCAGTTCCGCGATCTTGATGCGGGTCTGGCGTCCACGACGCAGACGTGATTCTTTCTTGTCCATGGTCAGCCCTATTATTTCTTCTTGGTTTCTTTAAGCTTAACCACTTCGTCCACATAGCGGACGCCCTTGCCTTTGTAAGGCTCAGGGGAGCGGTAAGCGCGCACTTCTGCAGCGACCTGACCAACCTGTTGACGATCGATACCCTTGATGATGATTTCGGTCGGGGTTGGGGTGGCGCAAGTCACGCCTGCTGGCATCGAGTGCACAACAGGGTGCGAGAAACCCAGCGACAGATTGAGCTTGTCGCCGGCGGCCTGGGCTTTGTAGCCCACGCCCACCAGGGACAGCTTCTTCTCGAAGCCTTTGGTCACGCCGGTCACCATATTGTTGACCAGGGCACGCAAGGTGCCGGACATCGCGTTCGACTCACGGCTGTCGTCGACGACGTCGAAGCTCAGCGTGCCATCTTTGTTTTCTACTTTTACCAGGCCGTTCAGGGCCTGGGTCATGGTGCCCAACGGGCCCTTGACGGTGATCGCTGCTGCAGTGATCGCCACATCGGCGCCAGCTGGGACAGCGATCGGCATTTTAGCTACTCGGGACATTGTCGATACTCCTTAAGCCACGTAGCAAATAACTTCGCCGCCGACACCGGTGGCGCGTGCTTTGCGGTCCGTCATGACGCCTTGCGGGGTCGACACGATCGCCACACCCAGGCCATTCATCACGGTAGGGATGTCATCTTTGCCTTTGTAGACGCGCAGGCCCGGACGGGACACACGCTCTAAACGCTCGATGACCGGACGGCCAACGTAATACTTCAAACCGATCTTCAGTTCCGCCTTGCCACCAGCTGCGGTGACGGCGAAATCTTCAATGTAACCCTCGTCCTTGAGGACGACAGCAATCGCTACTTTAACTTTCGACGATGGCATGGCCACGGTCGTCTTTTGAACACCTTGTGCGTTGCGAATGCGGGTCAGCATATCGGCGATAGGATCGCTCATACTCATTGCTTATTCTCCTATTACCAGCTTGCTTTAGTCATACCCGGAATCTCACCACGCATGGCAAATTCACGGAGCTTGATACGGGCCAGACCGAATTTACGGAATGTGCCACGTGGACGGCCGGTCACGGCGCAGCGGTTACGCTGGCGGGTCGGGGCCGAGTTGCGCGGCAGAGCCTGCAACTTCAGACGGGCTTCATAACGTTCTTCTTCCGACTTCGACTGGTCGTCGATGATGGCTTTCAGAGCGGCACGCTTCGGGGCGAATTTCTCCACCAGGTCTGCACGCTTCTGTTCGCGGTTAATCAGTGCTAGTTTTGCCATGATCTCAGTTTCTGAACGGAAATTTAAAGGCGGCGAGCAGAGCTTTCGCTTCGTCGTCGGTCTTGGCGGTTGTCGTGATGCTGATATTCATACCGCGCAACGCGTCAATCTTGTCGTACTCGATTTCAGGGAAAATGATCTGTTCCTTGACACCGATGTTGTAGTTGCCACGGCCATCGAACGAACGGCCATTGACGCCACGGAAGTCACGCACGCGCGGCAGGGCCACGGTGATGAAGCGATCCAGGAATTCGTACATACGGGCACCGCGCAGGGTGACCATGGTACCGATTGGATAGCCTTCACGGATTTTGAAACCCGCGATCGCTTTGCGCGACTTGGTGGTCACTGGCTTCTGGCCGGCGATCTTGGTCAGGTCGGCGACAGCGTGCTCGAGAACCTTCTTGTCGGCGATGGCTTCACCAACACCCATGTTCAGGGTGATCTTGGTCAGGCGCGGGACTTCCATTGCCGATTTGTAGCCAAATTTGGCGACCAGGTCGGCAACGACCTTATCTTTATAAAATGCTTGGAGACGGGCCATGATGTCTTAAACCTTCACTACTTCGCCGGAGGACTTGAAAACGCGGACTTTCTTGCCGTCTACGTCTTTGAAGCCCACGCGGTCTGCCTTGCCAGTCGCTGCATTGAACAATGCAACGTTGGACACGTGAATCGGCATTGTCTTGTCGACGATACCACCAGTTACACCGGTCATTGGGTTCGGCTTGGTCGCTTTTTTAGCGACGTTGACGCCTTCAACCACGACATGCTCAGCATCGATACGTTGCTGAACAACACCGCGTTTGCCCTTGTCTTTCCCGGTCAGAACGATGACTTCGTCGTTTTTACGAATCTTATCCATTACGACTCCTTACAGGACTTCAGGTGCCAGGGACACGATCTTCATGAACTTTTCAGTGCGCAGTTCGCGCGTGACTGGTCCAAAAATACGGGTACCGATCGGCTCGAGCTTGGCGTTGAGCAAAACAGCAGCATTGCCGTCGAACTTCACCAGGGAGCCGTCTTGGCGGCGCACACCTTTAGCGGTACGCACAACCACAGCGTTATAAATTTCACCTTTTTTGACACGGCCGCGTGGCGCAGCAACCTTGACGGTTACTTTGATCACGTCGCCAATGCCAGCATAACGGCGCTTGGAACCGCCCAATACCTTGATGCACATGACTTCCTTGGCACCGGTATTGTCGGCTACTTCGAGCCGGCTTTCAGTTTGAATCATAGTATTCTCTTTCCCAACTTAAGCCGAAGAATCCCCACAATGTGGGCCTGCGGTCAGTCTTGGTCCCGCCAACCTCCCCTGCTGGGTCGATTGATTGGGTGATGGACTTTCCAAAAACTTTCGTTGCAGGCCGCTGCCACCGGGGTGACTGATAAATGCGGCGTTACATGAACGAAGCCCGCTAGTATCACACAATACTGGCGGGCCCGCAAGAACTTTTATCCGGAAGCTGGCTGCCGCACAAAAATGCGACACCCCCATCCGGCACTACTGGTACTTCTGCTGCTGCCTGGCTCTAGTCAGTTGAGGACAGGGCGAAAGCGATAAACCCCGCCCTGTCCCGCAACCAATCTGATCAGTTGAGGACAGGGCGAAAGCGGTAAACCCCGCCCTGTCCCGCAACCAATCTGATCAGTTGAGGACAGGGCGAAAGCGGTAAACCACGCCCTGTCCCGCAACTAGCTAGACTTTTAGATTACCTGCGCCGCTTGCACGACACGCGTAACAGTCCAAGCCTTGGTCTTCGAGATCGGGCGACCTTCTTGAATCTCGACCGTATCACCGGTCTTGACCGAGTTGGTTTCGTCATGCGCGTGGTACTTGTTCGAACGCATGATGATCTTGCCGTACAGCGGGTGCTTGACGTGACGCTCGATCAGGACGGTAACAGTCTTGTCCATCTTGTCGGAAACCACTTTACCGACCAAGGTGCGCTTCAGGGCGACTTTAGTAGTTTCGGTCATTTGGCTTCCTTCGAGTTCATGACAGTCTTCACACGCGCGATGTCGCGGCGTACCTTCTTGAGTTGCGAAGTGTTGCTCAGCTGCTGCGTTGCGATTTGCATGCGCATGCCGAACTGTGCCTTCAACAAATCATTCAGCTCTTTCTGAAGAGCTGCCTGGTCTTTGCCGCGGAGTTCTGTTGCTTTCATATACGACTCCTTTTATTGGCCGACTTGGCGGATGACAAACGTCGTCGCCAGTGGCAGTTTGGCGGCGGCCAGACGGAACGCTTCCCGGGCCAGCGTCTCGTCGACGCCGTCCATTTCGTACAGTACCTTGCCTGGCTGAATTTCAGCGACGTAGTACTCCGGGTTACCTTTACCGTTACCCATACGGACTTCAGCTGGCTTGTTCGAAATTGGCTTGTCCGGGAAAATACGGATCCAAATACGACCACCGCGCTTGATGTGACGGGTCATGGCACGACGAGCTGCTTCGATCTGACGTGCTGTGATACGGCCGCGGGCAACTGCCTTCAGACCGAATTCACCGAACGAGACAGCGGTGCCGCGGGTGTGCGAAATGCCGGTGTTACGGCCTTTCTGCTCTTTACGATACTTCCTGCGTGCTGGTTGCAGCATGATTATTCTCCTGCTTTCTCAGCTGGTGCAGCAGCAGCCGCTTCCGGCTTCTTCACTGCGACTGCAGGACGAGCACGGACGACTGGAGCGCCAGTTGGGGTTGAACCTGGACGGCCTGGAGCACCGGCTGGACGCGGACGGCCTGCTGGCTTGCCATCGTCACGGCGCGGACCGCGGCTCTTCTTCTCGTCAGCCGGGGTATCGATGACTGGTGCGTCGCCGTTCGGCGCGCGGTCACCCTTGTATACCCAGACCTTGACGCCGATGATGCCGTAGGTCGTTGCTGCTTCGCTGGTGCCATAGTCGATATCGGCGCGCAGGGTGTGCAGAGGCACGCGGCCTTCGCGGTACCACTCTTTACGTGCGATTTCGATGCCGTTCAGACGGCCCGACGACATGATCTTGATGCCCAGGGCACCCAGACGCATGGCGTTTTGCATGGCGCGCTTCATCGCGCGGCGGAACATGATACGCTTTTCCAGCTGCTGCGAGATCGAGTCCGCGATCAGCTGCGAGTCGATTTCCGGCTTGCGGATTTCTTCGATGTTCACGTGCACAGGAACGCCCATGATCTTGGTCAGTGCCGACTTCAGTACTTCGATGTCTTCGCCTTTTTTACCAATGACCACGCCTGGACGCGAGCTGTAGATCGTGAAGCGCGCGTTCTTGGCAGGACGCTCGATCACGATGCGGCCAACCGAAGCGTTCTTCAGTTTCTTTTTCAGGAACGCACGTGCCTTGAGATCTTCGTTCAGCATTTGGGCAAAGTTACCATTGCCCGCGTACCAACGCGATGCCCAGTTACGGGTTACTGACAGGCGAAAGCCTGTTGGATGAATCTTCTGTCCCATCGTGACCCCTTAGTTGCCGACAGTCACGTAGATGTGACAGGATTGTTTTGAGATGCGATCACCCCGGCCTTTAGCGCGTGCAGTGAAGCGCTTCAGGATAGGACCCTTTTCAACGTAGATCTGGACGACCTTCAGCTCGTCGATGTCAGCGCCATCATTGTGCTCGGCGTTCGCAATGGCGGACTCCAGAACCTTCTTGATGATCGTTGCACCTTTTTTCGGGCTGAACTGCAAGATGTTGAGTGCTGCGTCAACTTTCTTGCCACGGATCAGATCGGCAACCAGACGACCTTTTTGGTCGGACAGGCGCACACCTTTGAGGATAGCTTTGGTTTCCATTATTTCTTCGCCTTCTTGTCAGCGGCATGGCCCTTGAACGTACGGGTCAGTGCGAATTCGCCGAGCTTGTGACCAACCATGTTCTCGGAGATGTATACCGGCACGTGGAGCTTGCCGTTATGCACTGCGATCGTCAGGCCGATGAAGTCTGGCGAGATCGTCGAACGGCGCGACCAGGTTTTGACTGGCTTTTTGTCTTTGTTCGCTTGCGCGGTTTCGACTTTTTTCACCAGGTGGGCGTCGATAAACGGCCCTTTTTTCAATGAACGTGTCATGTCTTATCCTTATTTCTTGCCGCGGCGCGAGACGATCATCGAAGTCGTACGCTTGTTACGGCGCGTCTTCTTACCCTTCGTCTGTTGGCCCCAAGGCGACACTGGATGACGACCAGCTGCGGTTTTACCTTCACCACCACCGTGCGGGTGATCGACCGGGTTCATGACCACACCGCGAACGGTAGGACGAACACCGCGCCAGCGCATCGCGCCAGCTTTACCGATCTTGCGCAGGCTGTGCTCGGCATTACCGACTTCGCCAACCGTTGCACGGCATTCGATGTGCACGCGGCGTACTTCACCCGAGCGCAGACGCACTTGAGCGTAGGTACCTTCACGCGCCATCAGAACCACACCAGCGCCGGCGGTACGTGCCATCTGGGCACCTTTACCTGGCAGCATCTCGACGCAATGCATCACGGTGCCGACTGGGATGTTACGGATAGGCAGGCAGTTGCCCGACTTGATAGGCGCTTCCGAACCGTTCATCACCGAATCGCCAACGGACATGCCCTTGGTAGCGATGATGTACTGGCGCTCACCGTCTGCATAGCACAGCAGGGCGATGTTCGCGGTACGGTTTGGATCGTATTCGATACGCTCGACCTTTGCCGGAATACCATCCTTCTGACGCTTGAAGTCGATCAGGCGATAGTGCTGCTTATGACCACCGCCGATGTGGCGGGTGGTGATGTGGCCGTTGTTGTTACGGCCGGCAGTTTTCGATTTCTTTTCAACCAGGGCTGCGAACGGACGACCTTTGTACAGGTCCGGGTTCACAACCTTCACCATGCCGCGACGGCCTGGCGAGGTTGGTTTCATCTTTACGAGTGCCATTATTTAGCCTCCTCGGAGAAGTTGATTTCCTGGCCAGGCTTCAGGCACACGAAAGCACGCTTGGTATGGTTGCGACGGCCATTGAAACGGCCCGAACGCTTTTGCTTACCTTGGCGATTGGCTGTCTGCACCGACAGCACTTCAACCTTGAACAACAGTTCAACGGCTGCCTTGATTTCAGGCTTGGTCGCATCCGGCAATACGCGGAACACGATCTGCTCGTTCTTTTCCGCGACCATGGTGGCCTTCTCGGAAATGACCGGCGCCTGGAGCACCTTCATCAGGCGCTCTTCGGAAAATTTGATTACGCCGCTCATGCGAACATCTCCTCGATCTTGGCCAGTGCCGCTTTGGTGACCACGATTTTTTTGTAGAACACCAGCGACATCGGATCGGCCTGATGCGGCTCAACGACGAGCACGTTCGGCAGATTGCGCGATGCCAGCAACAGGTTCTGGTTATCCGCGAGGTTGTCAGCGATGATCAGGACCGATTCCAGACCCATGCCCTGCAGCTTTTGCGACAGCAGCTTGGTTTTAGGAGCATCGATGTTCATGCCTTCAACCACAACCAGGCGCTCTTCGCGGGCCAGTTGCGACAGGATCGAGCAGATACCTGCGCGATACATCTTCTTGTTCACTTTGTGGGTGAAGTTTTCGTCAGGCGAGTTCGGGAAAATCCGACCGCCGCCGCGCCACAGTGGCGAGGACGACATACCAGCACGCGCGCGGCCGGTACCTTTTTGGCGCCATGGCTTCTTGGTCGTGTGGTGAACTTCTTCACGATCTTTCTGCTTGCGGTTACCGCCACGTGCGTTGGCAGCGTAGGCGACGACGATCTGGTGGATCAGCGCTTCGTTGTAGTCACGACCGAAAACGGTATCGGCTGCGGCGACGTTCGAACCTGCTTGACCTTGCTCATTCAGAAGCTTGAGTTCCATAATTAAGCTCCCTTCTGAACTTTGGATTTAATAGCTGGCGAAACGATCACCTGGCCATTTTTCGCACCTGGTACGGCGCCTTTGACCAGCAACAGCTGACGGTCGGCATCGATACGGGCGATTTCGAGATTCTGTACGGTACGATTCACGTCACCGAGGTGACCGGTCATGCGCTTACCAGGGAAAACACGACCTGGATCCTGCGCCATACCGATGGAACCTGGAACGTTGTGCGAACGCGAGTTACCGTGCGTTGCGCGACCGGAAGCGAAGTGGTAACGCTTGATGACGCCGGCGTAACCCTTACCGATCGTAACGCCCTGGACGTCGATCTTCTGACCGACTTCGAACAGGGAAGCGGCAACAACATCGCCAGCTTTCAGTTCGGCTGCTTTACCAGCGTCGACGCGGAATTCGCGCAACATGGTGCCAGCTTCGACGCCGGCTTTAGCGTGGTGACCCGCAACAGCTTTGGTCACGCGGGAAGCGCGACGTTGACCGAATGCGACCTGGACAGCGGAATAACCATCTGTTTCAGGGGTTTTGATTTGTGCGACACGGTTGTTCGACACGTCCAGAACGGTGACAGGGATCGAGTCCCCTTCATCCGTAAAGATGCGCATCATTCCAACCTTGCGACCGAGAAGGCCTAGGCTCATTTTTTCTCCATTCCCACCTGCGATTGGGCGGGGCTGACTGTTTAACTACCAAGTAAAGGACAGATTCAAAAACACACGAATCCATACCGAAGCCGGCTAGGATAGCACGCAAAAAGGCTTGACGCAACAACTTAGTTGGAGGTATGTCGATGTGTTGTACGCAAGCGAGGACAGGGGAATGCAAGGGGTGTCGACGCAACGTTTTTCTGCGTGTTTTTTCGCGTGCGAAGCGCGCCGAAGCCGATAGCGCCGGCGAGTTGCGCCGATCTTTTAGCCGTCTCCCCCGCCTGCGCGGGGGAGACGGTCTTGCGGTCGGTGGCTCGAAAATGCGTTTGCGTTTGCGTTTGCGTTTGCGTTACTTAGCGCTAGCGCGCCAGCGGCTGTCCGCCCGAGCCCAGGCGCAGGCGGGCCCAGAACTGCGCCAGGCGCTCCCACAGCCCGCGCCGCACCTTGCCGCTGCGCAGGCGCGTCTCGCCCGCCATCGGCACCGCCATTTCCCAGCGCACCGGATAGATATTCACGCGCTTGGTATACCGGCTGAGCAGCGCGGTGGTCTCGACCCCGGCGAAATCGAGGTGGCGGTCCAGCAGGAACACGAACATCGGCTCGACATGCTGCTTCTTGCCGCGCGTGCTCACCTCGACGCAGGACGGCAGGATCACGCCATCGCTCAGGGTGGTGTTGGCCGCCACGATATAGTGCCCGAGAGGGTCGAGCGGCACCGCGTCCAGGCTGGTCGGGCGCACGAACGACTCGCCATTGCCCAGGTTGACTTCCTCGTCGATCGCCCATTCCCAGATAGGATAGGCGGCAAAGTCGGCATGCGAGACCTTGCGGATGGAACGGCGGATAGCAAGATCTGGGGTCATGGACTGTTTGGCAACGCATGGAGGTAACCTCGCCAGTTTATGGCCAGCGGTGATTTCTGTCCAGCAACGCCCAGAGCGGCGTGACGCGAAAACCTCAAAAACAAAATTTAGCGCTTGCCTCCCAATCAAGTGCGCCCATATACAGTGCGGCTGGCACGTTGTATATTACGACCGGAAATTGCAACACTGTAATTTTGTTATCGATCGCCAGGATGCTGGCGTGAGAGTGTCCCTCAACCCGTTACAAGGAGTTCTACATGGCAATCAGTTTGCAAAAAGGCGGCAACGTCAACCTGAGCAAGGAAGCTCCGGGACTGACCAAGGTCGTTATCGGCCTCGGCTGGGACCCGCGCGCGACCGACGGCAGCGCGTTCGACCTCGACGGCAGCGCTTTCATGCTCAAGGCTGACGGTAAAGTTCGCGCCGATGCGGATTTCATTTTTTACAACAACCTCAAGTCGAGCGATGGTTCGGTGGTGCACGCCGGTGACAACACCTCGGGCGCCGGCGAAGGCGACGACGAGAAGGTCAATGTCGACCTGAGCGCGGTACCGGCCGACATCGACAAGATCTCGTTCTGCGTGACCATTCACGAAGCCGAAGCGCGCAAGCAGAACTTCGGCATGGTCGGCAAGGCCTACATCCGCTGCCTGAACGCCGACGGCGACAAGGAACTGGCGCGTTACGACCTGTCCGAGGACGGCTCGACCGAAACGGCCATGATCTTCGGCGAGCTCTATCGCGCCGGCGCCGAGTGGAAGTTCAAGGCGATCGGCCAGGGCTTCGCTGGCGGCCTGGGGCCTCTGGCCAAGTCGTTCGGCGTCGACGCGTAAAGCCAGACCCGCACGACCCGCAGGTTTGCGCCCGCAAGGATCGCAGCTTCAGAGCGGCGCCTTGCGGGCGTTGTGACGTGTGGAGGGGGCGTATGTATGTGCAAGCATATTTGCGCCCCCACCCCGTCGTCTCTGACATTGCCAGACCCGTCGTTCCCGCCTGCGCGGGAACGACGGTGTTCATGGCGTCGATAAAAACCTCGGCGCCTTAACCCGGCTCATCCTTTTAGCCCATAACGGACACCATGGAAAACTTATCACGCGGGCAGCGCTTGCCACTGGCCGGCATCGCCCCCAACGGCCGCATCGAGATCGGCCTCTCCGCCAGCGGCCTGCGCCTCGACTTCGCCTGCTTCGGCCTCGGCGCCGACGGCAAGCTGCTCGATGAGTCGTACATGACCTTCTTCAACCAGCCGCGCACGCCCTGCGGCGGCGCCGAGCTGGCCAGCATCCCCGGCGACCTGAGCGGTTTTTCCATCGATACGGGCCGGCTGCCGGCCAATATCGACCAGCTGGCCATCACCGCCAGCGTGGACGGCGACGGCACCCTGTCGCAATTGAGCAGCGGCTACCTGCGCCTGCTCGCCGGCGGCGCGGAACAAGCCCGCTTCGCCTTTTCCGGAAAGGATTTTGCCCAGGAACGCGCCATCATGCTGGGCAAGCTGTACCGCAAAGACGGCCAGTGGCGCTTCATGGCGGTCGGCCAGGGCTTCAACGGCGGCCTCGACGCGCTGGTGGCGCACTTCGGCGGCGCCGTCGCCGCCCCGGCTCCGGCAGCCGCGCCCGCCCCTGCCCCGGGCCGCATCTCGCTCGAAAAGCGCATCGCCAGCAGCGCGCCGCACCTGGTCAGCCTGGTCAAGCACGCCACCGTCTCGCTGGAAAAAGCCGGCCTGGCCGACCACCGCGCCAAGGTCGCGCTGGTGCTCGATATTTCCGCCTCCATGGGGACGCTCTACCGCAAGGGCCTGGTGCAGCAGTTCGCCGACCGCGTGCTGGCCCTGGGCTGCAAGTTCGACGACGATGGCGAAATCGACGTGTTCCTGTTCGGAACCGGCATCCACCAGCCGGCGCCCATGAACCTCGGCAATGCCCTGACCTATGTCCGCGACGTGGTCCAGGCCCATCCGCTCGAAGGCGGCACCAACTACGGCAAGGCGATGGAAGCGGTGCGCCGTTTCTATTTCCCGGACGCCAACGGCGGCGAACGCCACAGCAAGGTGTCGGCGCAGTTGCCGGTGTACGTCATGTTCGTCACCGACGGCTCCACCTCCGACGAAGCGCTGACCGAAAAACAGCTGCGCTGGGCCAGCCAGGAACCGATCTTCTGGCAATTCATGGGGATCGGCCGGGGCAGGAAGTCGAAAAAGCGCTTTTTCCACGTCGGGCCCACCGACTTCCCCTTCCTCGAAAAACTCGACGAACTGTCCGGCCGCCTGATCGACAACGCCGACTTCTTTTCGGTCGAATCGCCCGACGAACATTCGGATTCCGAGTTGTACGACTTGCTCATGGCAGAATACCCAGGCTGGATCAAACTGGCAAAACAACACAGCCTGCTCGCCTAGCACGACAGCAACAATAACAACAATTCCGATTCAATAAGAAAGCAACTCATGCGTGTCTGGTTCAACAGGACGTTTTCGTCCGTGTACGCGGCGATTGGCCTCATCCGTGAAGCCGATCTGGAAGGCCGTTTCCACCTCATCTACAGCAATGCCAATCCGCACGCCCTGGCCGGGCGCGTGGCGCACGACTTCTTCGTCGAGCCGACCGGCCTCGACAACGAGCAATACATCGACTGGTGCCTGGCATTTTGCCGCGAGCAGCGGGTGGACATCTTCATCCCCGGCCGCCTGTCGACCGAACTGGCCAGCGCCCACGCGCGCTTTGAAGCGCAGGGCACGCGCGTGCTCAGCGCCGCCACCCAGGAACAGCTCGAACTGATCCACGACAAGGCGCGTTTCTACGCCACCACCAACTTGCCCGGCGCCCCGGTGGCCGAATTCCGCGTGTTCGAAAACATCGCCCAGTTCGACGCCGGCTATGCCGAACTGCGCGCCCGCTATCCGAAGCTGTGCGTCAAGCCCTCGCGCTCGGTGTACGGCCTCGGTTTCGCCATCCTCGACGAAGAGCGCAGCAGCGCCGCCCTGCTGCTGGCCGGCGCCGAATATCACATCGGCTACGAAGACATGCGGCGCGGCCTGGCCGAGCTGGGCGAGTTCCGCACCATGCTGCTGATGGCCTACCTGGACGGCCATGAATACAGCGTCGACTGCGTGGGCGACAAGGGCCGCCTGGTGACCGCCGTGGCGCGCAAGAAGCCGATGACGGCCGGGCGCGGCCAGCTGATCGACATGCGCGCCGACATCCTCGAAGCGACCGCCGAACTGACCCGCATCCATGGCCTGAACGGCGCCTTCAACGTCCAGTTCCGCGAAGGCGACGGCAAGCTGCACCTGCTCGAAATCAATCCGCGCATGTCGGGCGGCATCGGCATGGCCTGCGTGGCCGGCCCCAACCTGCCGTATATCGCCCTGAAGGGCTTTGCCGACGGTTTCGACAAGGTAGTAGTGGCGCCGGTGCGCGACGGCATCCGCGTGGCCGAACTGAGCTCCCCGGCCGAGCTGCACTCGGTGGACCTGCTGTGAGCATGATGCAAGAGCCCGAACGCCACCGCCTGAGCCTGCCCACCGGCGAGCTCGAACTCGACATCCACGACAGCGCCTTTGCCCTGGATGAGGTGATGGGTTTTGCCGCGCGCGCCAACGCCAAGCGCGGCTTCCTGTTCCTGAGCAAAGTGCTGGGCAAGCACTGGCCGGTCACGCCAAGCATGATGCGCACCGTGCACCAGAGCCTGGCCGACACCGTGCCCGAACTGCCCGGCCCGGTGGTCTTCATCGCCATGGCCGAAACCGCCATCGGCCTGGGCCAGGGCGTGTTCGAAGCCTGGCTGGCGGCCCATCCCGGCCGCCAAGGCTTGTTCCTGCACACCTCGCGCTACCGGGTCGGCGACGCCCCCATCATCGAATTCGAGGAAGCGCACAGCCACGCCCCGCGCCAGTTCCTGCACATGCCGCCGGACGCGCACACGCGCGAACTGCTGCTCAGTGCCAAGGCCCTGGTCCTGGTCGACGATGAAGCGAGCACCGGCAACACCTTCCTGAACCTGAGCGACGCCTGCCGCAAGCTCAATCCCGGCATCGCCCACGTGCACCTGGCGACGATTACCAACTTCATGGGCGCGGCCGCCACGCAAGCCCTGTCGGCGCGCTTCGGCCTGCCGGTGACGATGGGCGCGCCGGTCAGCGGCGAGTACCGCTTCACACCCGGCCAGCTGGCCAGCGCCAGCGCCCCGGCGCAATTGTTCGACCCCTGCGCCGACCGTGGCGCCAGCGGCGACTTCGGCCGCTACGGCCTGCACCGCGCGCTCACCGTGCCGGCCGGCCTGGCCGAACGGATCGCAAGCGATGTCAAGCCGGGCGAAACGGTGCTGGTGCTCGGCACCGGCGAATTCATGCACCCGTCCTACCTGCTCGGCGCCGCCCTGGAACAGCTGGGCGTGGACGTTGTTGTGCAATCGACCACGCGCTCGCCGATCCTGACCTGGGGCGCGGTCGGGGCCGCGCTCACGTTCCCGGACAATTACGGCGAAGGCGTGGCCAATTTCCTGTATAACGTCACCCCCGGCCAGTACCGGCACGTAGTCATTTGCCACGAAACCGCCCCCACCGAGGCGCTGCGGGGCCTTGCGGACACGCTCAGCGCGCGTCTTTTCCACTTTAAGACCGAGACCCATATTGAAGAAGTTTGAGAAATTCCTGTTCGCCGACCTGGACGACACCCTGTTCCAGTCGCTGGAAAAGTGCGAGGGCCGCGGTACGCCGATCGAAGCGGCCGCCTTCCTCAAGGATGGCAGCCCGATCTCGTACACCACGCCGGGCCAGCGCGCCTTCCTGGCCTTCGCCCAGGATGGCATGACGATGATCCCCACCACGGCGCGCAACGTCAATGCGTTCCAGCGCGTGGGCATCGACTTCCACAGCTACGCCGTGCTCGACTACGGCGGGATCGTCCTGCTGCCGGACGGCTCGGTCGACCAGGAATGGCTGGAACACATGCGCAGCGCCATGCAGGCCGCCCTGCCCGGCCTGCAAGAACTGGCCGGCTTGATCGACGCCTGGGCCGAGCGCACCGGTTTCGGCAACCGCGCCCGCCTGATCGAGGATTTCGAGACGCCCTTCTATCTGGTGGTCAAGGACCCGCAAAAAATCGCGGCCAACCTGGAACCGATCGAACGCGAGGTGGTCCAGCCGTGGATCGATGCCGGCAATCGCGACTACTTCATCCATCGCAACGGCAACAACCTGGCGATTTTGCCGAAAGCGCTGAACAAGGCGCATGCGGTGGCGCACGTGAGCGCGCGCCTGCGCGCCGAACATGGCGATATCCTCACCTTCGGCATGGGCGACAGCAAGTCCGACGCGCGCTTCATGGCCGCCTGCGACTACGCCATCACGCCGAGCCATACCCAGCTCGCCGGCCTGACCCTGGAGACCCTATGAATTTTTCTGGCAGTTACCGTTCGGAAGACGTCAGCTTCCTGCTCAAGCCGCTGGCGATGCAGGACTTCGTCGATGTCCCGGAAAAAGAATTCCTGATCCAGTCAGGCCAGCGCCACTACAGCGAAATGCTCTCGCCCGAATCCTTGCCGTCGGAACGCTACCTGGCGGTGTTTCGCGAAGCCTGCGCCGGCAACACGGCGCGCATGGCGCGCGACTGCCTGACCCTGGCCGGGCTGATCGCCCAGCGCCGTAGCGGGCCGGTCACCCTGGTCTCGCTGGCGCGCGCCGGCACCCCGGTCGGCGTGGTCTTGAACAGCCTGCTGCCCAAGGTGTTCGGGCGCGCCAGCACCCACTATTCGGTCTCGATCATCCGCGACCGCGGCATCGACCAGGTTGCGCTCGAACATATCCTGGCGCAGGGCCACGCCCCTGAATCGATCGTCTTCATCGACGGCTGGACCGGCAAGGGCGTGATCTCGCGCGAGTTATCAAGCGCCATCGACGAATTCAACACGCGCCGCGGCAGCGCGATCGACGGCGGCCTGTACGTGCTGTCCGACCTGGCCGGCAGCGCTGCCTGCGCCGCCTCCTGCGACGACTACCTGATTCCGTCGAGCATACTGAACGCCACCGTCTCCGGCCTGATCAGCCGTTCGATCCTGAACGAGGCAATCGGACCCGGGGACTTCCACGGCTGCGTGTACTATCAGCAGTTCGAAGCGCACGACCAGTCGCAAAGTTTCGCCGACGGCCTGGTGGCGGCCGCGCTGGACATCGCCGCCGCCGACGGCACGCCGGACGCCCGGGCGGTCGACCGCGAAGCTGCCGGCGCCGTCTCGCGCGCCTACATGCTGGCCGCGCTCGAACAACATGGCATTACCGACGTCAACATGATCAAGCCCGGCATCGGCGAAGCGACCCGCGTGTTGCTGCGCCGTAGCCCGCGCCTGTTGATCCTGCGCGACGCCGGCGCGCCCGACGTGGCGCATCTGGCCCTGCTGGCGCAGGAAAAAGCAATTCCCGTGATCGTCGACGCTACGTTGCCGTATCACGCCGTTTCATTGATCAGGAGTGCATTGGATGGTTAAGTCGATGGGAGCGTCGCTGTATGTGCCGGCGAATCACAAATACCTGATGGACGTGGCGAATGGCGAGCGCATGGGGCACGTGCGCTCGCTGATTTTCTGCACCGAGGACGCGGTCGCCGATGCCGACCTGAGCTGGGCGCTGTTCAATTTGTCGGTGGTGCTGGCCAATATGCGCAGCGACGGCATGGCCGAGCGCTTCGTGCGCGTGCGCAATCCGGAAGTGATGGCGCGCGTGCTGGCCATGCCGGGCGCCGACAAGCTGACCGGCTTCGTGATCCCGAAAGCGACGCGCACCAACTTCGATGCCTACTTCAAGCAGATCCGCAACACCGACCATATGCTGATGCCGACCCTGGAAACGGCCGAAGTGTTCAACGACTGGGAAATGCGGCAATTTCGCAAGATGCTCGAAGCGCCCGGCGTGCGTCACCGCATCCTGGCGCTGCGCATCGGCGGCAACGACCTGCTGGCGCTCCTGGGCCTGCGCCGTCCGCGCACCATGACCTTGTACCGCACCCCGCTGGGGCCGGTCATGGCGCGCCTGGTGACCACCTTCCGCCCGTACGGCTTCGTGCTCACCGCGCCGGTGTTCGAACACCTCGACCTGCCCGAACTGCTGGACCAGGAAGTCATGGAAGACCTGGCGCACGGCATGGTCGGCAAGACCGCCATCCACCCGAGCCAGATCACCCTGATCGAGCAGCATTACCGGGTCAAGCCGAATGACCTGGAGGCCGCCCGCGCGATCCTCGATGTCGATGCGCCGGCCGTGTTCAAGATGCATGATTCGATGTGCGAAGTGGCCACCCACCGCGCTTGGGCCGAACGCACCATCGAACAATCGAAAGTATTTGGCGCTCATCACGACCTCCCACCGATGAGCCCGGCAATCCCACGGGAACTCTGACCATCACTTGAGTGAAAAGGACCACAACGTGACAAATTTTTCGCGCGGACAAAAAGGCAAGCTGGCCGACATGGGCCTCTCCGCCCCCTTCACCGTCATGGTCGACATCGACACGGCCGGGCTGGTGGTCGACATCTCCTGCTTCGGCCTGGACGGCAGCGACAAGCTCTCGGACGATCGCTACATGGTGTACTACAACCAGCTGGCCACCCCCGCCAATGAAATCAAGATGACCCTGGCCGGGCGCGCCGCCAGCTTCGCCGTCAACCTGGACGCCTTGCCGGCCTCGATCGCCAAGCTGGTGTTCGTGGCCGCCATCGACGGCAACGGCACCATGCGCAGCGTGGGCGCGAGCAGCATCAAGCTCGGCGAGGCCGTGCAGTTCCCCTGGTCGGGCGCCGACTTCCAGGATGAAAAAGCCGTCATCGTCGGCGAAATCTATCGTAAAGACGGCATCTGGCGCTTCGGCGCCGTCGGCCAGGGCTTCAACGGCGGACTGTCGTCCCTGCTCAAGCACTTTGGCGGGACCGAGGCGGCGCCAGCGTCGGCGCCAACGCCGCCGCCAGCGGCGCCGACTCCGCCACCACCGCCGCCGCCACCCGCGCCGGCGCCACAAAAACCGGTGTCGCTGTCGAAAGTCACGCTCGACAAGCGCGGCGACAAGGTCTCGCTCGACAAGCGCGGCGGCAGCCAGGGTTTCGGCCGCATCCACGTCAACCTGAACTGGAACCGTGGCGCTGCCGCCGGGGCCGCGCCGAAGCAGGGCTTTTTCGCGCGCCTGACCGGCGGCGGCGGCAACAAGGGCATCGACCTCGACCTGGGCTGCATGTACGAACTGGCCGACGGCCGTCCGGGCCTGGTGCAGGCGCTGGGCAACGCCTGGGGCGACTTCGACCGTCCGCCGTACATGCGCCTGGCGGCCGACGACCGCACCGGGCAATCGAGCGACGGTGAAAACCTGACCATCAACGGCGACCACTTCAACGACATGAAGCGCGCCCTGATCTTCGCCTTCATCTACGACGGCGCGCCGAACTGGGCCGCCACCGACGGCGTGGTGACCATCAACATGCCCGACCAGGCGCCGATCGAAGTACGGCTCGACCAGGGCGGCAACCAGATGATGTGCGCCATCGCCATGATCGAAAACCGGGGCGGCAGCATGCAGGTGACCAAGCTGGCCGAGTACTTCTCGCAGGTCGGCCGCGAAAGCGCGCACGAACTGATGGACCGCCGCTTCGGCTTCGGCCTGCGCTGGACCACCGGCTCGAAAGACTAAGCGTCGATGCCGCCGGACCCGCGCAATGCGGGCCCGGCGGCGCGCAGGCTCGCAGGTCAGGACACCACCGTGACCGGCTCCGCGTCGGCCTTGCCGACCTGGTACCAGTCCACCTTGCGGGTGGCCACCATGATCGCGCCGAGCACCGCGAACAGCAGGATACTTCCCAGCACCAGCGCATTATTCTCCGACACCAGCAAGCCATACAGCGCACCGTAGAGCACGGTCAGCGCCACGCCGAAGCCCAGTCCGCGCTGCCAGTTGCGCAGCACGAAACTCAGATAGAAACCCAGCAGCAAGATGCACGCCGTGCTGGCGATGGCATACGCGATGACGAACTGGATATGTTCCGACAGGCCCACCAGCAGCAGGAAGAACAGCACCAGCGCCATCCCGACCAGCAGATATTGCACCGGGTGGATCGGCAGGCGCTTGAGGATTTCGAAGATGAAGAAAGCGGCAAAGGTCAGCGCCACGAACAGCAAGCCATACTTGGTGGCGCGCTCGGCCAGCGAATACACATTCACCGGTTCGATGAAGGCCACGCTGAAGCGGTCCACCTGCACCGCCGCGCGGGCCGCGGCGACTTGCCCGGCCGGCACGGCATCGGCGTTGGCCGCCCCGTTTTGCAGGGCGAGCAACTGCTGCTGGGCGGCAGTCGACAAGGACGAGATCGCCCAATTGGCCTTGAAGCCATCATCGTTGATGACGCGGTCCTTGGTCGACGGCAAGAAGTTACCGGCGAACTGAGGATGCGGCCACTTCGACGTCAGGCTGATCTGGTTGTTGCGTCCGACCGGCGAAAAATGCTGGCGTTCGATGCCGTCCAGGCCGAGGTTGAACGCGAAGGGAACGCGCGCGCTCTGTTCGAGGTCCATGGCCGGCAGGTCGGCATGCAGGCCGCTGCCGAGGGCGATGGAACCGGTGCCCTGCTGGAATTCGATCGACTGCTTGCCCCAGGCGATGGTGGGGATATTCCGAATCCCGCGCACATCTTCGATACCGACGGCGATGCTGACCTGGCCGAGCGTGATGCGCGAGAGCGAGTTAGCGCGTGGCAGCGCCGATTTCAGCGGCAGGTCGAAGTCGCCGGTCAGCTTGTGCTGGCCGCTGTAGAACAGCACCCGGTGAATGCCGCGATAGCGGTAATCGGTATCGAACTTGCCCTCGACGTTGAGCTGGTTCGGGAACACCAGGTGCACGCGGCTGACCGAGCGTTTCACGGTTTCCGATTTGGTGGCATCGGTGGCGGCGGGAACCGTGACATCGAACTCGTCGGTGTAGGGAATGACCATGACCGGGCCGACGATCGACTGTTCGCGCACCGAATCGGCGGCGATGCTGGCGACCGCCTCGGCGCGGAAGTCGCTGCGTTCGCGGATGGTGCTCTGGATCATCGCCAAAGGCAGGCAGATCAGCACAGTGAGCGCCAGGATGGCGAGTATCTTGTACAACAGTGTTTTTTGCATGGAAGCTCCCGATTGGTGATGGCGCCAGTGTAGGGAGCGTGTATGCGTTCAATATGCGCTGCGTGTGAAGTGGCGTGCGAATCGCGTCGTTCGGTTTAGCGGCGATCCTTGCGCGACGCTCAAGACGTTGGGGGCATGGCGTTCACGGCACTCTGCATCTGGCCGAACAAGCCACCGACCGACGACGCCAGGTAATCGTCGTAGCCGGCGACGCTCAGCGTCCTGGCGATCGTCGACGAATCGATGAAGCGCATCAACTGAGCCTTGAATGCCTCGCTCTTGACGATCTGCGGGATCTGCTCGATTGCGCGCTCCAGCAGCCCGGGGTAGTCCAGCACGCCGTAATCATTGATCTTGGCGACTACCAGCTCCGGAGCGAGCCGGGCGGCACGCGTCGCCATCCAGGCCAGGTTCCAGATGTCCCGGTGGCGGATCCTGGCCGAGTCGATCCCGACCGGTCGCCGGCTTGTTGCTGACCACGACTGTCAATCCGAAGCGCGCACCGATGCGCTTCTCAACGCACTCCATGATCTTCTGCATGCTCGCGGCGTTGAAGTTCACGCCCCCGGCGAAGTCGAGGTCCTCACTGAAACGATCCGACCCGCGGCACAGTCGCAGTGAGGTGCCTCCCTGGAACACCAGATCGTTGAGAAGGCCCTCGGCGTCGAGTGCCTGGAAGATTTCGTAGTGCAGCAGTTCCTTCTCTACCACCGGCCTCATGGCCGACAGTCCCGGGTTGGCCATGACCAAGTTGACCAGCTCGCCGAAATCCTTCCTGTCGATGCTCATGCGCCTTCTCCTTGCGACTCGTCTTCAAGCGCGTTGTGATCGATCATGTTGGCGTTACGCCCGACGCGCAAGAGGTCGCGGATGGCTGCTTGCCTGGTGGCAATTCGAAGTGGCCGGCTCTTGACCAGAATTGTGCGTTCGATGATTTGCGCGACGCCACGTTTGGTATGGGTGAACTCGATCGTAGCAAAAGGGGTATCGACCACGCCGCTCTTGCCGGTTGTCATCACGGTCATGCGGCTGATCGGAATTTGCGAGATGACCCCGTACTCGGACAGGACCGACTCCAGGCTGACATACGAGAGGCAGCCTGGGCGCAGCGCCTTGGCGATCTCCTCGGCGACCCAGCGATTCTTGCTCGTCGCGGCCGGGTTCAGGTAGAGCCCCTTGGCGACGCGCTGCAGCAAGCCGTCGGCGACCATCCGCTGCAAGGATTTCTCCATCGCCTTCTCGCCCTCTTCTGGAAACAACTTCTCGATGTCGCGTCGGGCCATGACATACACGCCGCGTCGATCAAGCTCCGATAGCTTGCGGATCAGTTCTATCTTTTTCATTAAGTACCCTCTAACCCTAATGCCGTTAAGTTAAGCTCTTGACTGTCGCTTCTTGTAAACAAATCCCAGAAGTGTTAACTTCTGGAACTATGTTCTCAGATGCCCTTTCTCTTGCCATTGACCTCCCACGATCCCCTCCAGACT
>NZ_WHJH01000039.1 GCF_011682145.1 Massilia mucilaginosa | reverse complement strand
GTCGCGCGCTCCTGCGTCGCTTGCGGCCGCGCTCTGCCAGTCAGTCAGGTGAGAACCCCATAGCCGCAACTTCAACTTCCACGTCAACCGCAACCCCCCCCCCCCCCCCCCCCCCCCCCCCCCCCCCCCCCCCCCCCCCCCCCCGCCGCCCCCCCCCCCGCCCCCCCCCCCCCCCCCCCCCCCCCACGGCGGTTTTTTGAAGCGCGGCTTAGCCCTGGCGGCGCACCTGCAATTGCACCGTGTGCGGACGGCCGTCATCGACCATCTGAATCACATTCACTTCCTGCGCCACGCCGTCGACCGTCATCGCATCGAACTCGCCGGCCTGCACCGAAATCGCATACACCGTCTCGCGATAGCGGTACTGCAGCTTGAAACCAGGCCAGTCGCCTGGCAGGTGCGGCGTCATGGTCAGCTTGTCGCCAGCCAGGCTCACGCCCAGCAGCGATTCGACGATCAGGCGATACATCCAGCCCGACGAACCGGTGTACCAGCTCCACCCGCCACGGCCGATGTGCGGCGAGACCGCGTACACGTCGGCCGCCACCACGTATGGCTCGACCTTGTACAGGGCCGCGCTCTCCGGCGTACTGCCATGCTGCACCGGATTGATCATGCGCAGCAGCTCCCAGGCGCGCTCGGTGTCGCCCATCTTGGCGAACGCCATCGCGGTCCAGATCGCGGCGTGCGTGTACTGCCCGCCGTTTTCGCGCACACCCGGCACGTAGCCGCGGATGTAGCCGGGATTGAGCACGCCGTCGTCGAACGGCGGATCGAGCAGCTGCACCAGGCCGTAGTCGCGCCGCACCAGGCGCTCGTCGACCGCCTTCATGGCCGACGCCGTGCGCTCCGGATTGGCCGCGCCCGAAATCACGCCCCAGCTCTGCGAGATCGAATCGATCTGGCATTCGTCGTTGGTGTGCGATCCGAGCGGCGTGCCGTCGTCGAAGTAGGCGCGGCGGTACCACTTGCCGTCCCACGCGTGCGCTTCGACGTTGGCCGCCAGCGTGGCAGCCTCGGTTTTGCAGGTGTCGGCAAACGCGTGGTCGCCGTACACCACCGCCACTTCCGAGAAGCGCTGCAGCACTTCGTACAGGAAGAAGGCCAGCCACACGCTCTCGCCCTTGCCTTCGTTGCCGACCCGGTCCATGCCGTCGTTCCAGTCGCAGGTGCCGATCAGCGGCAAGCCATGTTCGCCGAAGCGCAGGCCGCGCTTGATGGCCCGCACGCAGTGCTCGTACAGGTCGCCGGTCTGGCTCGAACGCCCCGGCATGTCGTAGTAGGACTCTTCCTCCTGCTTGAGCGGGCGCCCTTCGAGGAATGGCGCCGGTTCGGTCAGCACGCTGCGGTCGCCCGTGCCGATGACGTAGCGGTGCGCCGCCAGCGGCAGCCACAGATAGTCGTCCGAACAGTGCGTGCGCACGCCGCGGTCCGATGGCGGATGCCACCAGTGCTGCACGTCGCCTTCCACGAACTGGTGGGCGGCGCACATGAGCAGGTGCTCGCGCAGCAGGTGCGGTTCGGTGTGGATCATCGACATCGCATCCTGCAGCTGGTCGCGGAAGCCGAAGGCGCCGCCGGACTGGTAGTAGCCGCTGCGCGCCCACAGGCGGCAGGCGATGGTCTGGTACATCAGCCAGCCGTTGGCGATCACGTCCATCGATGGATCCGGGGTTTGCACCTGGATCGCGCCGAGCGTGTGGTCCCAGTGCTTGCGCACCATCGCCAGCGAGGCCGCGGCGGCGGCGCTGCCGCTGTATTTCTGTACCAGCCCGCTGGCGTCCGCATTGCGGCGGCCACCGACACCGAGCATGAACACCAGCTCGCGTTCCTGGCCCGGTTGCAGTTCCACCATCACCTGCAGCGCGGCGCACGGATCGAGCGCGGCGCCGATCTTGCCGGACAGGCGCGCGCGTCCCATCGCCGCTGGACTGGCCAGGGTGCGGTTGCGGCCGATGAATTCGTTACGGTCGGCGGTGAACGACTTTTGCTGCGCGTCGACGTGGAAGAATCCCACGCGGCCCGTGAACTCGGTGTTGTAGGCATTGCGCGCAAAGATCGCGCCGCTCATCGGATCCTGCTCGGTGGTGACGTGCATCGCCGACTTGGCGCGCAGGTCGCCCAGCACCCACTCCACGTAGCCGGTGGCCGACAGGCGGCGCGTCACGGTGCTGTCGTTGCGGATCTTGATGACCGAGTACTTGATCGAGGCGTCGAGCGCGACGAAGGTGGACAGTTCGGTGCGAATGCCCTCTTCGCTGTGCTCGAACACGCTGTAGCCGAAGCCGTGGCGCGTGATGTATTCACCGGCGGCGCGCACCGGCAGCGCGGTCGGCGACCAGAAGCGGCCGGTCTGCTCGTCGCGGATATAGAAGGTCTCGCCGCTGCTGTCCGACACCGGGTCGTTGGCCCACGGCGTGAGGCGGAATTCGTGCGCGTTTTCGCTCCAGGTGTAAGCCTGGCCGCTCTCCGACACAACGCTGCCGAAGTTCGGGTTGGCCAGCACGTTGACCCACGGCGCCGGGGTGCGGTTCTGCGCATCGGTGCGGATGACGTATTCGGTGCCGTCGGCGCTGAAGCCGCCCAGCCCGTTGTGCAGGATCAGGTCGCGCGTGACCACTGGAATATCGGCCCTTGGCTGGTATTCCTCGTTGCGCGATTCGACCGCCAGCAGCGGCAGTTTCGGCGCCACCGGGGTGGCGCGCTTGACCTGGTCGGCCAAGGTGCCGCTGCTGTCCGAAATGATGGCGCGCGCCACCGACTGCATCAGCACCCGGTCTTCCTGCGCGATCTGGTCGAGCAGGCGCACGAAGATGCCGCCCGGACGGTCGATCGCCTGCGCGTCGATGCCGGAAGCGATCAGGCCCATGATCTGGTCGTGCAGCAGCTGGCGGTAACCCGACTGGTCTTCGTACCAGATGACCAGGTCGACCACCAGCCCCTTGAGGCGCCAGTAGGCGTGCGCCTGCACCATCTGGCGCGCCAGGTCGATGTTGGCCGGGTCCTTGATCTGCATCAGTACGATCGGCAGGTCGCCCGAAATGGCATACGCCCACAGGCCCGACTGGCCGCGCTGGTTGCGGATCAGGATGCCGGCGTCGGCGCGCAGCGAGGCATTCGGATAGATCACCGTGCTGGCCAGGCGGCTGTAAAGCTGCGCGTCCGATTCGGTGGCGTTCAATTGACGCAGCACGACCTGGCTGTGGGTCCATGCCAGTTCGAACACGCGGTCGGCCAGATGGCGGTCCTGGTATTTGTCGATCAGGTGCACCGCTTGTTCGCGCGTGTCGGTCATGCCGGTCACGACATCGAGCACCACCATCTGGTCGGGTTCGAGCGTGACCTTGTAGCGGATCGCGACTACCGGATCGAGCACCGAGCCTTCGCTGCCGCCCAGCGGCTGGGGTTCGAGCATGGCGCGCGGGGCCACCGTGCTGTTGGCGCGGCCGAGGAATTCGCTGCGGCTGGTCTCGAAAGACACGTCCAGCAGCGCGCCGTCGTGCACCGTCATCAGGTTGAACATCCATGGCATCTGCTCGTCCTTGGCGCGCGGACGGCGGGTGCACAGGATCGCATTCTCGTTGCGCAGGATTTCGGTCTGCACGAACAGTTTGCTGAATGCCGGGTGCGCATTGTCGGCGGCGGCCGGCGCCATGACCACTTCGGCGTAGCTGGTGAACTCGATGGTGCGCTTGACGTTCGACTTGTTGGTGATGCGGGTACGCCGCATCTCGATGTCGTCTTCCGGCGAGACCACGATTTCGGTGTACAGGTCCAGGCCCCGGTCGTGGCGGCGGAATTCGGCGCGCCCTTCCGAGAAGATGACTTCATACGATTGCGGCTCGACCAGGGTCGGCTGGTAGGCGGTCGACCAGAAATGGCCGCTGTCCACATCGCGCACGTAGCAGAAGTTACCCCAGTTGTCGGAGGTGCCATCTTCGCGCCAGCGCGTCACGGCCAGGTCTTTCCAGCGGCTGTAGCTGCCGCCGGCGCTGGTGACCATCACATGGTAGCGGCCATTCGAGAGCAGCTGCACTTCCGGCTGCACCGTGGTGGTCTGGGCGATGATGCGGGTGGCGGCGGTCGATACTTCCTGCGCCGGGGCGCGCATGGCGGCCAGTTCGGCGGTGTTGGAGTAAAACGCGCCGGCGCGCGGCACGCGCTCCTGCAGCACCAGCATGGTGGCCTGGAACAGCGGGTCGGACTCGAAACGGCGCTGCATCGGACGGTCGTGCAGGAGGTAGCTGAGCGCGAGGAAACCCATGCCCTGATGGTGCGCCATGAAGGAGCGGATCACGGCAAAGGTCTGGCCGCGCGGCAGGCGCGCAGCGGTGTAGTCGATCGCTTCGTAGAAGCCATGCTTGCCCATGAAGCCCAGGTCGGCCATGCGCTGCAGGTTTTCGACCGCCGCATCCGGATGGACCATCAGGCTCATCATGGTTGCGTACGGCGCGATGACAAGGTCGTCGGCCAGGCCGCGTTTCATGCCCGTACCCGGCACGCCGAAGGCACGGTACTGGTAATTGAGGCTGGCGTCGACGGTGTTGTAGCCGGATTCGGAAATCCCCCACGGCACGTCGCGCTGTTTGCCGTATTCGATCTGCGCGTTGACGACCGAACGGTAGGTCTGGTCGAGCAAAGTATTCTGGTAGGTCGGCATGACCAGCAGCGGCATCAGGTACTCGAACATCGAGCCGCTCCACGACAGCAGCAGTTGCTCGTTGCCGATGATGCACAGCTGGCGGCCCAGCGCGAACCAGTGCTCTTGCGGGAACTGGCCCTGGGCGATGCCGACGAAGCTGCACAGGCGCACTTCGGACGCCAGCAAGTCGTAGCAGGCCGCGTCCAGGCGGCGGTCGGAGACGTTGTAGCCGATCGCCAGCAGGTTGGTTGTGCTGTTGTACATGAAGCGGAAGTCCATGTTCGCGAACTCGCGCGCTTCAAACGCCATGCGGTTGATGTCTTCGATACGCTGGGCGGCGCGGGTGCTGCCCTCTGCCACCAGGTCGGTCAGGGTTTGCTGGCGTTCGCGCTCGCTCGGTGCCAGGTCGGTGCTGGCACTGCCGGTCAGGGCAAAATTGGCCAGCTCGCGCAGGGTCGGAATGCGGGTCAGGCTGGTGTCGACCACGTATTCCTGGGCCGAGCGCATCCACGGCGCGAATTGCAGCAGTTCGTCGCGCGCGCTGTGGCATTGGTCGGCGAGCTTGTCGGCCCAGCCTTGCAGGGCCGGCTCACCGACCGGATGCATCGCGGCCAGAATGGCGTCGGCGCAGCTGGACAGGCGCCCCAGTTCGGCCACCATGCCCGGCAGGCTTTCGGTTTCGCGCACGCGGTCGGCCGACAAATGGCTGCGCATGGCGTCGATCGCCGCCTTGACGGCCGGTCCCGCTTCGCCGGCGTGTTCCTGCACCACGTTGAGGGTGATGGAAATGCCGTCGAGCGTCTGCTTGCCGACGATCGGCTGGTCGGCCAAGGCGGTCAACCCCGGCGCCAGCGTGAGCAGGTGGCCGGCCAGGTTGCCGCTGTCGACCGCCGACACGTACATCGGATGCAGCGGATTGAGGGTCAGCGTGTCGTACCAGTTATAGAAGTGACCGTGGTAGCGCTCCATGCGCGCCATGGTGTTGAGCGTGTCGCGGGTGCGCTTGAGCAGGCGCCCGGTGGTAATGAAGCCGAAGTCCCAGGCGGTCAGGTTGGCCAGCAGCGCCATGCCGATATTGGTCGGCGAGGTGCGGTGCGCAACCACCTTGACCGGGTGCTCCTGCATGTTGTCGGGCGCGAGCCAGTTGTCTTCCGCCGTGACGTAGGTCTCGAAGAAGCTCCAGGTCTTGCGCGCCAGCGTTTCGAGGAACATGGTTTGCGGCGACGACAGGGCGGTCGCGGCGCGTTCTTGCGGAAGGCTGATCCACCAGGCCACGACCGGCGCGAAGAACCACAGCAGCAGTACGGGTGCGGCGACCGGCAGCGCGGCGCGCTGGAAGTACGCCAGCATCAGCGCGGTGGCCACGGCCAGCAGCGGCGAAATCCACATGCTTCTCCAGTTGCTCTCCATGTCGGTGCTGGAGCGGTTCAGGCTCGATGGACGCCATTCCAGCAGGCGGCGGCGCGTGACCAGCATGCGCCACGAGGCGCGCACGATGGCGTCGAGGCTGAAGTACGCTTCGTACGGCAGGAAGGCCAGTTGCAGCGCCGAGTGGCCGAACATCAGGCGCGCGCTCTTGAAGGCGGTCGCCAGGTGCTGCTCCCACAGCACGTCGTGCGGTTTTTCGATGATGTCGAACATGGCGCTGAAGAAGGTCGGCAGGAAGATCACCGACAGCACGCCCAGGGTCCAGAACAGCGGGGTAGGCATCAACGCCCAGCTGAAGATCAGCAAGGCCGTCAGGGTGGTGGCGATCAGGCTGCGGCGCAGGTTGTCGAACAGCTTCCAGCGCGACAGCGCGCTCAAAGGATTCGCCTCGCGCTTGCCGTTCGCGCCCGGCACGCGCGGCAGCAGCCAGCCGGCCAGCTGCCAGTCGCCGCGGATCCAGCGGTGGCGCCGGCTCACGTCGTCGCTGTAGCGCGCCGGGTATTCTTCGTACAGCTGGGCGTCGCTCAGCAGGCCGGCGCGCACGTAGCATCCTTCCAGCAGGTCGTGGCTGAGAATCTGGTTGTCGGGCAGGCGGTTGCCGAGCACTGTTTCGAAGGTGTCGACATCGTAGATGCCCTTGCCGACGAACGAGCCTTCGTAGAACACGTCCTGGTAGACGTCGGAGACGGTGCGGGTATACGGGTCGATGCCCGGTTCGCCGCCGCACAGGTGCTCGTAGCGCGAGGCGGTGTCGCCCGGCAGCGCAGCGGCCACGCGCGGTTGCAGGATGCCGTAGCCTTCGACCACGCGGCGGCCATCCTTGTCGAGGGTCGGGCGGTTGAGCGGGTGCGCCATGGTGGCGATGAACTGGCGCGCGGCGTCGCGCGGCAGCTGGGTGTCGGTGTCGAGCGTGATCACGTAGCGCACGTTGGCCAGGCCGTCGGTGGAACCGGCGACCATCGAGAACTGGTCGCGCGCGCCGCCTCGCAGGAAGGCGTTGAGCGCGGCCAGCTTGCCGCGTTTGCGTTCGAAGCCGATCCAGGCGTTTTCGCTGGCGCTCCACATGCGCGGGCGGTGCAGCAGCAGGAACGGCAGCAGGTGGCAGCGCGCCATGGTTGGCTCGCCGTCGGGTCCCAGGACTTCCTCGTCGACATCGCAGCCGTATTTGGCATTGAGTTCGTCGATGGTGGCGCGGGCCTGTTCGACCAGCTCGTCGTCGCCCGGCATGTGCTGCTTGGGCGCGTCGACAAAATCGGTCAGCAGGCAAAAGCGCAGGTTCGGATCGCGGTTGGCCAGATAGCGCACTTCCAGCGCTTCGCACAGCGAGGCGACGTTGTCGCGGCTGTACAACAGCGTCGGCACCACCACCATCGAGCGCGCATCGGTCGGAATGCCTTCCTTGAAGTCCATGCGCGGCAGCGGGTGCGGGCGCGTGAGCTGGGTCGCCATGAAGTTGACCAGCGCAAGCGCCAGCTGGCTCGATCCGAGCAGGGCCAGGATGCCCAGCACGATCAGCATCCAGTCGTCGACGCCGTCGGCGCGGGCGTGGATGATGGCGGTGCCGGTAAACAGCAAGGTGAGCACCACGATGCCGCCCAAATAGGTCGACAGGGGCGAAGCGCGTCCGCTCTTGTTCAGCGCTTCGATCGGCGGATTGCGCACGGCCAGGCGCTTTTCGAGTTGATCCTGGCCGCTGCCGATCAGGTAGTAGCCGATGTGGCGCGTGCGTTCATCGAGTCCGCCGGCCGCTGGCGAGCGGTTGGCCGTGGCCAGTTCGAGCGCGGTTTCCGCGACCTGCACTTCGGTGAAGTCGCTGCGCTTGGCCAGCTTTTCGATCACGTGGCGGTAGTTGTCGCGCGTGGCGAATTCCATCTTGCCGTAGGTGCCGGCCGGGTCCTGGCGCAAGGTCTGCTCGACCGCGCTCATGGTTTCGACGAACTCCTGCCAGTCCATGGTGCCGAGGAAGCGCAGGCTGCCGATGCTGTTGCTGATCGAGACCTGGTCGGCGGCCTGCTGGCCGATTTCGGCCTGGATCTGCTGTTCGATGGTAAGACCCGCGTCGGCCAGGCGCGTGGTCACCCACTGCAGCGCCAGGGTCAACGCGGGGCTCTGCCCTTGCAGGCGGCGCGCCAGTTCGGCCACAAAACCGCTGTTCATCGGCTGGCCGGAACGGGCCATGTCGGCCACCAGCAAAATCAGGTCGCTCGGATTCTTTTCGGCCGTTTCGGCCATCTGGTCGGCCCAGGTGTTGGCGCGGTCGCGCTGGGCGCGGTTGTCGTACACGCGCGCGGCCACGCGCCGCAGGTTCTCGATCAGCGCGAGACGCAGCATGATCGGAATGGCCCACAGTTCGCCGAGCTTGAGGGTGGCGACTTCCTGGTAGGCGTCCACAAAACGCGACAGGCTTTCGGGATCGACCCGGCCATCGCCGTGCGAGATGATCTCCAGCGCGATCTGGTACACGCGCGGATTGCCGTCGGCTTCGTCGTTGGCCAGGCGCGGCAGCTCCTTGGAATAGTCTTTCGGCAGGTGGCGCCGGGCGATGCGGATCTGCTCTTCGACCAGGTAGAAATTATCGAGCAGCCATTCGGAGGCCGGCGTAATCTGTCGCCCCGCCTTGATGGCGGCGGTCAGCTCCGAACACGTGTCGGTGATGATGGCGGCGTTTTCGGTCAGGCGCGGGAGCAGGCGATCGGGCCCGCTGCGCTCGCTGAGCTTGTGGGTAGAGGCCAGATGCTTGCCGTGCATCGCCATTTGAGCGGCACTGAACAGTTCCGAGCGCAGGGGGACGTCGTCGCCGGCATGGCGTTCGCCGTCATGGACATTGCGCCAGGCGTAGAGCGTGTCGGCTAATTTAGTGTTTTCTTGGTTCAACAGAGACCTCGCGTGGGCATAAGTAGCCAACACGCTGCGGGACAGCGAGTTGCGACCGGGTCGTACGGCTGTTGCAATCTTATAACGATAGTATGTTCAAGACTGTGCGCCAGCGAACACTACTGGCTTGTCCGCCGGAGGCAGCTGGGGCAGTTTGCCGGCAATCCAACAAAAATATTGCGTCTCCCATCATGCCTGTAATCCGGGAGCATCAAACGATGGCGAGCGCCAATAGTGGAGATCCCGTGCGCATCGAATAGACGGTGGGCACTCGATCAACGGCATTGCACCGTGACCGAGCCATGCGACCTTTTACGCGGCCAGCGGCAGCATCGCGCCCAATGCCACTCCGCCCGCCACATGCCAGGCGTTGCGATAGCCCAGGCGGTGCAGACACTGCGCGGCCTTGATGCTGCGCGCGCCGCTGCGGCAGAAGAACACCAGCGGGCGCTCTTCGGCGCGCAACCAGACCGAGAGGCGGTCGGCCAGGCGCGACAAGGGCACGCTGTCGACCGCATGGCCGTGCCATTGCTTGGTGTCGGCGGCCGCGTGTTCGTAGGCTTCGCGCACGTCGATCAGCAGCGCGTCCGGATGGTCGTTGAAGAAGCGCTCGAGGCCATGCGCCTCGAGCTGCATCGTCAAGGGGTTGGCGGCCGCGCTGGCGCCGCCGCGTTCCGCCATCAAGGTGGTGCAGGCCGGGCTTGCGGCATCGCTGGCCCGGCACACGATGGTCTTGCGCGACACCAGTTCCGCCAGTTGGTCGATATCGGCGTCCGGACCGGTGAAGGCGAAGCGCACGTCGCCGGCGGCCAGCCCGGCGGCCGAGCGTTCGCCGAACAGGTAGCTGGCACCAACGCCGTGTTCGACCCGCGCCAGCAGGCGGCTGCCGAACATCAGCGCACTGGCGATCTGGCCGTTATCGAGCGTGACCTGGTCGTCCAGCGCGGGCCAGCCCAGCGCTTCGTGGCTGATGCCGCCGGCCAGCTGGCCGCCCAGCGCCGCCACCAGGGCCGCGCGGCCGGCACCGCCGCCATGGGTGTCGATCACGGCGCGCACGCGGTAGCCCTGGCAGCGCACGAAGTCGTTGATGCGCACCGCCAGCGGCGCCAGTGGATTGACGATGGCGCAGGTGCGGCTGGCGGCGTCGAGCAGCAGCCAGGTGCAGGCGCCGTCGACGCCGAGTTGAATCACGCCGTCGACGCCGAGTTGAATCACGCCGTCGCCATCCTGCGCCGGCATGGCCGACGGCACCAGGCAGCTGGCGCGCAGGGCCGCGCCGCAGCGGGCGATGCGTTCGCAGGCGGCGTCGATGAAGGCGTCGTCGGCCATCGGCCCGAACGACATGCGCACCGCGGCCGCGCAGCGCCACGGCGCCAGGCCCATCGCCGCCAGCACGTAGCTGGGCGCGGCCTTGGCCGCCGAACAGGCCGACCCCGCGCTGACGCGCACGCCGGCGGCGTCGAACAAGTCGAGCAGTTCCTTGCCGGCGAGACCGGGCACCGAAAAATTGAGGGTGGTCGGCAGGCTGGTATCGAACGGCGCGTTGAACACGATGCCGGGCAGCGCCTCGCGCAAGGCCGCAGCCAGGCGTTCGCGCATGTTCACCAGTTGCGCGTGGCTGCGAAAGCTCGCGCCCTCAATCAGCGCCGCCAGCACCGCGCCCAGCGCGGCGATGCCGCTCATGTTCTCGGTCCCGGAACGCTGGGCCGATTCCTGCCCGCCGCCCATCATCAGGGCGGTGTACGGCGCGCCCTCGCGCACGTACAGCATGCCGATGCCCTTGGGCGCGTACAGCTTGTGGCCCGAGAAGGGCGCATAGTCGATGCGGGTGGCGGCCAGGTCGAGCGGCAGCTTGCCGAGCGCCTGCACGCTGTCGACCATCCACAGCGCGTCCGGTGCGCATTCATTCAATACCGCTTCGATGGCGGCCAGGTCGGAAACGGCGCCGCTTTCGTTGTTGGCCGCCATGGTGCACACGAAGGCGGCGCGCGGCGCCAGTTCGCGCAGCACGTCCAGGCGGTGGCGCCCGTCGCCGTCGACCGGCAGCGCGCGCAGTTCGAGGCCGGTGCCGAGCAGCGTATTCCAGTGCGCCAGGCTCTCGGGCACCGCCTTGTGTTCGGTGGCGCCGTACAGCAGCAGGTCGCCGCTCGCTTCGCCCCTGGCGCGGCGCGCGCGCACCTCGCACAAGGCGGAGAGCACGGCGGTCTGGATGCCTTCGGTGGCGCCGCTGGTAAACGTCAGCCTGCCCTGCCCCGCGCCGACCACGCGCCGCGCCAGTGCGCGCACGCCGTCGAGCATGGCCTTCGCTTTCAGGCCGGTGGCGTGGCTGCTGCTGGGGTTCCCGTAGCAGTCGCGCATGGCCTGGGCGGCGGCGGCGAGGGCGGCAGGGTGGACGGCCGATGTGGCATTTGCGTCAAGGTAGATTTCGGTATGCATGGCGTCTGAAGGGGTGTGTCATGGGTATGTCGTTCTAGCGTGATATGTTATCGGCTAAAACGTGAGAAAATATGCCAAAGTTTGCTCATATTCGTACTCGTTTAGCATATTCATCTCACATTTCACCAGAAAGCAGAATGAGTTCTCTCGATAAGTATGATTGCGCCATCCTCGCGGCCTTGCAGGCCGACGGCACCCTGTCGATCGCCGGCCTGAGCGAGAAGGTCGGTTTGTCCAGCACCCCGTGCTGGAAGCGCGTCAAGCGGCTGGAGGAAGAAGGCTATATCCAGAGCCGCGTGAGCATCATCAACCGCGACAAGGTGGGCCTGCCGGTCACTGTGTTTGTGAGCGTGCGCACCACCGAACACGACGAAAAATGGCTGACCCGCTTCGCCGCCGCCGTCATCGCCCTGCCCGAAGTCATGGAGTTTCACCGCATGAGCGGCGACGTCGATTACCTGCTCAAGGTGGTCACCACCGACATCGGCGGCTACGACCGCTTCTACAAAAAGCTGATCAAGACGGCGCACATCAGCGGGGTGTCGTCGGCGTTTTCGATGGAGCAGATCAAGTACACCACGGCGCTGCCGCTCGACCTGATTTCGAAGCGCCTGCCCGCTTAAAACGGCATATAAAAATCAGTCGAATCGTGCGATGATGCCGCTGTCCAGACCAGAGGAGAGACAAACGCATGGCATCGAACCGTAAACATATTCCCTTCGCCGCAGCGGCACTGCTGCTGGTTTCCCAGACCGCGCTGGCGCAGGAGCAGGTCGTCAAGATCGGCGTGACCGGCCCGCTCTCGGGCGCCAACGCCTTTGCCGGCAAGGACAACGAAAACGGCGTGCGCCTCGCGCTCGAGGAACTGAACGCCAGGAAAATCAGCATCGGCGGCAAGGCCATCAAGTTCGAACTCAAGTCCGAAGATGACCAGGGCGATCCGAAAGCCGGCGTGGTGGTGGCGCAAAAACTGGTCGACGCCGGCGTGCGCTTCGTGCTCGGCCCCTACAACTCCGGCGTGGCCATTCCCGCCTCGCGCGTGTACGACGACGCCGGCGCGCTGATGTCCACCGTGGGCACCAATCCCAAGGTCACGCAGAGCGGCTACAAGGGCGTGTTCCGCATCGTCGCCAGCGACACCCAGCTCGGCGCCTCGATGGCCGGCTACGCGGCCAAACAGCTCAAGCTCAAGACCATTGGCGTGATCGACGACCGCACCGCCTTCGGCCAGGGCATCGCCATGGAATTCGTCAAGCAGGCCAAGGCCTCCGGCATCGTGGTCGCGGGCCACGAGTTCACGACCGACAAGGCGACCGATTTCGCCGCCATCCTGACCAAGCTCAAATCGAAGAACGTCGACGCGATTTTCTTCGGCGGCTACGCGCCCCAGGGCGCACCGATGGCGCGCCAGATGCGCGCGCTGGGCCTGAAAGCGAAACTGCTCGGCGGCGACACCCTGTGCAGCCCCGAAATGGCCAAGCTCGGGGGCGACGCCGTCGGCGAGAATGTGCTGTGCGCGCAGGGCGGCGCGATCCTGGAAAAGCAGGCCGACGGCCCGGCCTTCCAGGCCCGCTACAAGGCGCGCTTCAAGCAGGCGCCGGACGTGTATGCGGCCTCGTTCTACGACCAGACCATGTTCATCGCGCAAGCCATGAAGTCGGCCAATTCGCTCGATCCGTCGGTGGTGGCCAGCGCCATGCGCGCCAGCAGCTACAAGGGCGTGGTGGGTAACTACGCCTACGACGACAAGGGCAACATGAAGCAGTCGGCCGTCACTGTCTATACCTTCAAGAACGGCGTGCCTTCCGCGCTGGCCACGTACTGATGCGCGGCTCCCTGCTGCTGGCGGCGGCGCTGGGCGCGGCCGGCCTGGCCACGCACGCCGCCGCCCGGACGCCAGCGTCCTTGACGTCAGCCCCCTTGACGCCGCCGCTGTCGCATTTCGCCATCGCACAGCAGGCCATGCCGGCGTTTATCCAGCGCTACCAGCTCGATTACGCCAGTCTGGATAAACTCTACACCGTGGCCAACGGCACGGCGCGCGCGCGCCAGATGCAGGAATTCTTCACGCAGTGGCGCGCGGCGCTCGACGCGCTGCCGTTCGACAGCTACGGCGTGGAAGACCGCATCGACGTGGTCATGATGCGCAACCAGATCGATTTCGAGCTGCGCGAACTGGCGGCCCAGCGCCAGCGCTTTACCGAAGCCGAGCCCCTGGTGCCGTTCGCGCGAGCGCTGATCGACATGGCCGAAGCGCGCCGCGTGATGCAGGCGCAGGACGGCGCGGCCAGCGCGGCGGTTCTCCAGCAAGCGCTGGTAGCGGTGCGCAAGGCGCACCAGACGCTGCTGGCCGGAGCCGACATCAACGCGCGCAAACCGATGGCCTCGCGCAACGTGGCCAACCGCGCGGCGCAGGTGCTGGCCACCACCGCGCGCGACCTGAAAGCCTGGTACGGCTATTACGAAGGCTACGATCCGCAGCTGACCTGGTGGGTCAAGCGGCCCTACGCGGACCTGGACAAGGCCATGAGCGAGTACGCGGCCAGCCTGAACGAACGGCTGGTCGGCAAGGCCTCGGCCAAGCTGCTCAATGTGACGGGCGACCCGATCGGACGCGATGGCCTGCTCAGCGCCCTGCAGCGCGAGATGATCCCGTACACGCCGGAAGAACTGATGGCGCTGGCCGAGAAGGAACTGGCCTGGGGCGAGGCCGAACTGCGCAAGGCCTCGGCCGAGATGGGGTTCGGGACCGACTGGCACGCGGCCATGGAAAAAGTGAAAACCATGTACGTGGCGCCGGGCGAGCAGCCGGCCATGGTGCGGCGCCTGGCCAAGGAAGCGATCGATTACATGGCGGCCAACAAGCTGGTGACGGTGCCCGAAGTGGCGCGCCGCAGCTGGCGCATGGACATGCTCTCGCCCGAGAGCCAGTTGATCAGCCCCTTCTTTTTGGGCGGCGACACGATCCTGGTGTCCTACCCCACGGCCGACATGACGCACGAGCAGAAAATGATGTCCATGCGCGGAAACAACCCGCATTTTTCGCGCGCGACCGTGCAGCACGAACTCATTCCCGGCCACCACCTGCAACTGTTCATGGCCGAGCGCTACCAGCCGCAGCGCCGCCTGTTCGACTCGCCCTTCTACGTCGAAGGCTGGGCCGTGTACTGGGAGATGCTGCTCTACGAGCGCAATTTCGCGGTCACGCCGGAAGACCGCATCGGCATGATGTTCTGGCGTAATCACCGCGCCGCGCGCATCCTGTTTTCGCTCGGCTTCCACATGGGGAAAGTCACGCCCGAGCAGGCGGTCGAGATGTTGATACAGCGCGTCGGCCATGAGCCGGACAACGCGCGCGCCGAGGTGCGGCGTTCGTTCAACGGCGACTATCCACCGCTGTACCAGGCCGGCTACATGGTCGGCGCGCTGCAACTGCGCGAACTGAAACGCGAACTGGTCGACGGCGGCAAAATGACCTTGCTGGAGTACCACGACCGCATTCTCGACGGCGGCATGCTGCCGATCGAACTGGTACGCGCGCGCCTGAAGAACGAGAAGGTCGCGCGCGACTTCAAGCCGGGCTGGCGCTTCTACAAATAGGGTTGCGGATGAACCTCAGCGCCGCAAGCGCTTGAGGAACACCGTCATCTCGCGCGAGGACTGGATGTCGCCCTGCTTGACGGCGACCTCCAGTCCTTTGTTCCATGCGGCTTCGGCGTCGTCCGCGCGGCCCAGCGCCAGCAGGGCTTTGCCGAGCAGCTTCCAGGCGGCCGAATGAACCGGGTTTTGCTGCGTCGCCTGCTGCAAATGCAGGGCGGCGGCGGCGGCGTCGCCGTCCTTGAGGCAGGCGTTGCCCAGGCCGAAGCGCAGCAGCGCGTTGTCGCGCCCCGACGCCAGCAGTTTTTCGAGTTGTTCGCGCATCGCGCTCCCTATGCCAGCGGCAGGTTAAACAGCAAAAAGGCGGCCACGCTCCACACCAGCAAACCGATATGCGTCAGTTGCAGGCCCTCCTGCCGGATCCAGTAGGCGAACCACATTCCGCCGAGATGCATCGCGAACAGGAAGGCGGCAAAGCTGCTCATGGCCAGGTTCAGTGCGGGACGGGCGCCCGGCAGGTCGCCGCCGATCGCCAGCGCATACGCGCCAGCCCAGCAAGCGCCGGCGGCGACGATCTGCAGCGCCAGCACGATCAACATGGCAACGCGCGCCAGCAAGGGCGAAGCGATGGCGCGCGCCAGCAGCGGCGTTGCGATCTCCGGCGCCTGCCTCAATGGCGCCATCGACATGGTGGCCCCGACCGCCCCGGCCGAACCGGCAAACGCTTGCAGGTTATTGATGACGGCGATCGACAGCCAGGCCGACAGCCCGACCGCGTGCACCGACTGGAACAGCCAGATGGATGTCGAACCGCTCATGCGCCTGCTCCTTGTTTGCGGGCGATACGGCGCGCCAGCAGCGCCGCCAGTGCGGGCGCCAGCGCGAAGCTGGCGAACAGCCACAGCGCCGCCGATTGCGCGCCGGCCTTGCCTCCCGGCTCGGTCAGGCCGGCGGCATTGGCCACCAGTCCCGCCACCGCCGCGCCGATCGCCATGCCGTACAACTGCACGGTGGTGATCGCCGCCGAGGCCAGACCGCCCTCGCCCGCCGGCGCCAGGGTCAGCACGCGCGTGAGCAGATGCGGCCAGCCGAGGCCCACGCCGGCGCCGGCAGCGGCCAGCGCCGCGCCATACAACAGCATCAGCATGCCGGGCGCGAGGGCGCCGGCGGCCGGCACCAGCAGCGCCAGCGCCACCAGGCTGGCGGCGCCCAGCAGCGGCCCGGCCCGCAGCATCGCCACGGCAGCGTTACCCTGGCGCCCGGACGAGAGCATGGAACTGAAGCTCCAGCCGGCCGCCATGGCGGCGGTGAGGTAGCCGGCGGCCAGCGGCGTGTAGCCGTGCAGGGTTTGTAAAAAATAGGGTACGTAGATTTCGGTGGTGGTGCCGACCAGGAGCAGGGCGACGCTGGCGTACACCGCGCCCAGCGGCGAGGCCAGTTCGCAGGTCCCGGACGGCAGCAGGCGCACCGTGGAGCGGCGCTCGACCATCATCGCCGCCACACCGAGCGCGATGCCGGCCGCCACGCCGGCGCCCTGCCAGACCAGCGCGCGCGACAAGCCGCCCGCCGCCACCGCCAGCACGGAGGCGGCCAGCAAGGCGATCTGCGCCACCGGAATCACCGGCTTGACGGCTGCGCCGGCTGCCGGACCGAGTCGCACGGCCACCAGCATGGCCTGCAGCAGGGCCACCGGGAGCAGGGTCCAGAAGGCCCAGCGCCAGTGCCCGGACTGGGCGAACAGGCCGCCCACGGCCGGCCCGCACAAGGTGGCCACGCCCCACATGCCCGACACCAGCGCTACCGCGCGTGGCCACAGCGGCGCGGGGAACACCACGCGAATCAGCGAGTAGCTCAGGGCGGCCAGGGCGCCGCCGCCCAGGCCCTGCACGCTGCGCCCGGCCAGCATCCACGGCATGGATTGTGCGCCGGCGCAGGCGGCCGAACCGAGCGCGAAGATGCCGAGCGCCGCCAGGCAGGCGCCGCGCGGACCGGCGCCGGCCAGCAGGCGCACCGACAGCGCCGCGCCGATGATCGAGGCCACCACGAACAGGGTGGTGTTCCACGCGTACCAGTCCAGGCCACCGATATCCTGCACCACCGACGGCAGCACGGTGGTGACGATGTGGACGTTAATCGCGTGCAGCGCCACGCCCCCGGTGAGGGCCAGGGCCAGCAGGCCGTTTTGGCCGGAAAACAGCGCGCCCCAGGAGGCGGTGGCAGGTATGGCAGTGGACATGGTGCTTTGATCGACAGGACTTCGGGATTGGCTTAATATGCAAGAAAACATTTGGATAATAAGGCGGAGCCGTGAATTACGCAAGCAAATCGTTGGATAACTCGGCCGAGGGCAAGCCCGCCGAGCGCATCCTGTTCTTCATCAAGTCGAAGGGGCCGAGCCCCACCGCGCGCCTGGCGCAGATGCTGGAGATGACCCCGGAAGCGGCGCGCCAGCAGGTGCAGAAGCTGGTCGCGGCCGGTTTGATCGAGGGCCGCCAGCAGGATGCGGCCGGGGTCGGGCGGCCGCGCCAGGACTGGGTGCTGACCGAGGCCGGCAACCGGCGCTTTCCGGACACGCACGCGCAGATGACGGTGCAGCTGATCGGATCGATCCGCCAGTTGTTCGGCGAAGAGGGGCTCGACAAACTGGTGGCCCAGCGCGAGAACGAAGCGCGCCTGCTGTACCGGCAAGTCTGCAATGGCGCCACCGTGCAGGAGCGCCTGGCGCAACTGGCGGCGGTACGCACCGACGAAGGCTATATGGCGCGCGTCGAGGCCGACGCGCAGGGCTGGCTGCTGATCGAAGACCACTGCCCGATCTGCGTGGCGGCGCGCAGCTGCCAGGGTTTTTGCCGCTCCGAGCTGCAGCTGTTCGCCGAAGTCGCCGGGCTTGATGCGACCGTCACGCGCGAGCAGCATGTGCTGGCCGGCGCCACGCGCTGTGTTTACCGGATCGCGCCGCTACAAAAACTTGCTTGATCGCATGGACCGGAGTGGTCTATGCTTCGCGCATCTTACAAACATCGCGGAGCTGGCATGACCACAACCAAACCCACCGGCATCGGCAAGCTGTTCGTCGCCGTCTGCCTGATCGAAGGCCTGACCTGGACCGGCCTGTTGATCGGCATGTTCCTCAAATATACGACCGAGACCACCGACCTGGGTGTGAAAATCTTCGGCCCCGTGCATGGTGGCGCGTTCATGGTGTATGTGGTGGTGACGGTGCTGGCCGCATTGCGCCTGCGCTGGCCATGGTGGGCGACCTTGATCGCCCTGGTGGCCGCGGTGCCGCCGCTGGTGACGATTCCGCTCGAAATCTGGTTCAAGCGGCGCGGCATGCTGACGGAAGCGCCAGCGGCGCGCTGAGCGCGCTGAAAAAACAAAGCCGCTCCCGCAACAAGCGGAGAGCGGCTCGAATGGCAGAGGCCCCGAGACTGGCGCGCGACGCGCGGCGCAGGAAGCAGGCTTGCCTGGTCCGGCCGGCATTCTTGCAGTTTGCCGGCGCGGCGGGAGACAGTGTCTGGCGTCGATCATACGCCCGCCCGCGCCAGGACGACAATACAAATTCCCATTCGTGCGCGTGCTGCCGATCAGGCAAATCTATCGCCCCCCGGCCAGCCGTATGCGACCAAAAAATCGCGTATCCTGATTGCCGCGTTCATTTTTCACCGGATAATTATTATGCATAAAATGTTTGCCCAGACCGCGCTGTGGACCGCGCTCGCCCTGACCTTCGCACCCGCCGCGGCGCTGGCCGCGCCGCCGGCCGGCAAGGTATCGGGCGTGGTATCGGCCCAGGCCAAAAAGCAGCTCGAGACGCTCGCCGCCGACTACTATGAAGCGGTGGCGCGCTTCGACCCGGTCGACGCGACCGAACGCGGCGACAACCGCTTCGACGACCAGATCGGCATGAGCATCGGCCCCAAAGAACGGGCGCGCCAGAACGCGCGCTACAACGTCTTCCTGAACCGCCTGCACGCGCTGGACCGGCGCGCGCTCGACCTGCGCTCGCAGACCAACTACGACGTGCTCGAATTCGAGTTGAACAGCCTGCTGTCGTTTTCCAACCTGCCGGAACTGATGCTGCCGCTGAACCAGATGGACGGCATGCCGGTCACCATCGCCAACTACGCCGGCGGCGACGCCGCCCAGCCCCTGAAAACGGTGAAGCAGTACAAGGCGTACCTGAACCGCCTGACGCAACTGCCAGCGTGGATCGACCAGGCCATCGCCAACATGCGCGAAGGGATGCGCGTGAACGTGACCTTGCCGCGCGCGGCGGTGGTGTCGATGCTGCCGCAGTACCAGAAGCTGGTCAGCGCCAAGGCCGAAGAGAGCATTTACTACACCCCGATCCGCAACATGCCGGCCAGTTTTTCGACCGCCGACAAAGCGCAGCTGACGGCCGCCTACCGCAAGGCGATCGACGCCAGGCTGGCGCCGGCGCTGGTGCGCCTGGCCACCTTCATCGAGGAGGACTACCTGCCGGCGGCACGCCAGAGCACCGGCTGGAGCGCCCTGCCCGAAGGGAAGGAATGGTACGAAAAGAACGTGGCGGTGCGCACCACCACCAATCTCACGCCGGAGCAAATCCACGCGATCGGCGTGGCCGAAGTGGCGCGCATCCAGGGCGAGTATGGCGTGGTGGGGCCGAAGATGGGCTACACCGGGCCGGCGGCGGGTTTACCGGTATGGGTGTCGCAGCAGGCCAAATACAAGCCGTTCAAAACCGACCAGGAAGTCATCGACGTGTACCGCAAGCTCGATGCGCTGCTGCGCACCAAGCTGCCGGCCTTGTTCACCCTGATGCCGAAGGCGCCGCTGGACCTGCGCCTGGAACCGGAGCTGTCGCGCGCCACCGCGTCCGACCACTACACCGCGCCGGCCATGGATGGCTCGCGGCCCGGCGTGTTCTGGTCGGTGGTGAACGATCCAACCCAGTACGGCAGCACCGGCATGGTCACCCTGTTCCTGCACGAAGGGCAGCCGGGCCACCACTTCCACATCGCCCTGCTGCAGGAGCTGGACCTGCCGAAATTCCGCAAGTTCAGCGGCAACACGGCCTACACCGAAGGCTGGGCGCTGTATGCCGAAACCCTGGGCAAGGAGATGGGCCTGTTCGACAAGCCGGAGGACTATTTCGGCCACCTGAACGACGAAATGCTGCGCGCGGTGCGGCTGGTGGTCGATACCGGCATGCACGCCAAGGGCTGGACGCGCGAGCAGTCGATCCAGTACATGCGCGACACGCTGGGCTATCCGGAGTCGATGGCCAGAAGCGAGACCGAGCGTTACATGGTGTGGCCGGGGCAGGCGCTCGGTTACAAGATCGGCGCGCTCAAGATCACCGAACTGCGGCGCCGCGCGGAAGCGGCGTTGGGCGATAAATTCAGCCTGCCGACATTCCACGCGATCGTGCTGGAAGACGGCACCCTGCCGCTGTCGCTGCTGGAAGCGAAGGTCAATCGCTGGATCGAAAAGAACCAGTAAACGATCGGGGGAACGCGTGCGTTCCCCCATGTTGGCGCTGGCTTACATCACCGACAGCACCGGATAACGGCGCCACTCCGGCTCCACGTAGCGCGCGCAGTTGGCGAAGATGAAGTCGAGCACCGCGCCCTGGTCCGACAACAGCGCCGGATTGACCGCCTTCCAGGCTTCGAACTTGGCCTTCAACGCCGGCTCGTCGCGCAGCAGTTCGGCCGCGTGGTCTTCGAACACGTAGTCCGAATACGCTTCCTTCTTCTCCAGCACACTGTTAAAGAAACCCCAGCGGAAAAAGCTGTCGTGGCCCTGCGGCTCCAGCGTTTCGATGGCGTAGCGCGCCATGTCCTGGTCCAGCTCAATAAACCAGTCGCCCGCGCGCAGCATCACGGCCTGGGTGAACGCCTCCAGCTGCACGTCGTCATGGAACATGTGGCCTTCGTAAGCGTTCGCGCGCGAGTCGACCGAGACGATGCGGTAGCAGCGCACCTCTTGGATGCGGTCGGCCTCGATGCGCGTCATCGCCACGCCGTTCCACTGCAGGCGTTCGACGACTTCGCGCCAGGCTTGCGGCAGCACGTACGCGCGCGGCGTGGCCACCACGATATCGGCCGGGAAGCTGTTGAAGTAGGCGATGTCGCGTTCCCACGGCGCATTGCGGTCGTACGACAGGCGCGTGTAATTGCCGATCGTGCTGGGCGTGTAGTTGGCCGCGTAGCCACGAAACGGAAAGGTCGACGGTTTATCGGCATCCATCGACCAGTGCACCGGCCACTCGCGCCGGGCCTTGCCTTCGTCGCGCGCGGCGCGGCGCAGGGCCTGGATGGTGGCCGCCTGCGCCACCGTGAAGTCGAGCGCCGTTTCGACCAGCGCGCGCATCGAGTCGTAGCGGTCGGCGAAGGGCTTGAGCATGTGCGTCTCGGGCATGAAGCCGATGGTGTGGTGCAGCGCCGCGAAGCCGGTCGAAAAGCGCGGCGTCTCCAGGAATTCGGCAATGCCGTGGTCCGGGCTGTCCTTGACCGGATTGACGTACGGGCAGGTCGGCCAGCCGCGCCGCGCCATCTCGGCAAACATATGCGGCAGCATGGTGCCCTGCAAAAACTGGCCGAGCGCGCCGCCGAGTTTATCTGTCTGGGTGTGAATCAGGGTCATCGTGTACGGATAGTCGGCGCCGTTGGAGGTGTGGGTATCGACCATCACGTCCGGGTCCCAGGCCGTGAACAGCTTGTTGAAGACCTGCGCGGTGAGGCTGTCGCACTTGACGAAGTCGCGGTTCAGGTCGAGGTGGCGGCTGTTGCCGCGAAAGCCGAACTGCTCGGGGCCGTCCTGGTTCACGCGCGACGTGTCGGCGCGGTTGATGCTGCCGTCGACGTTGTACAGCGGGACGAACAGGAACACGGTCTTGCCCAGCGCGGCCAGGCGCGCCGGCTCGGTGCAAAAGTCGCGCACCAGCGCCATGCAGGCGTCCACGCCTTCCGGTTCGCCCGGGTGGATGCCGTTATTGTTGAAGAACACCGGACGCCCTTCGTCCTTGATGCGCTGGCGCTCGAACACGCCGTCGCTTGATACCACGCCGGCGTGGATCGGCAGGCCGGCGTCGGAGGTGCCGACGACGCTAAAATGCAGCACGCCGGGATAGCGGCGCGCCAGCTCTTCATACCATGCGATGCAATCAGCCCAGGTCGTGGTCTGGTTTTTGTTGCCCTGTTCGTAGGGCGTTTTCAATTCGTTCGACATTGTGTGTTTTGCGATGAGGTTGAGACGGTGGGAATGAGGTGCGAACAAAATTCAGCGGTCAGACGGTTTGTGCGATCGGCAGGGCGATGCCGACCACGGTGCCTTTGTCGGGCTCGGAGCTGAAGTCGATGGTGCCGCCCAGCGCGTACACCCTTTCGCGCATGCCGATGATGCCGATGCCCGACGAGGCGCTGGCTGTACTGAAGCCGGCGCCATCGTCGGCGATTTCGATGTGCAGCGTATCGTCCTGCTCGGACAAGGTCATGGCCACCTGCGCGTGCGTGGCGCCGGCATGCTTGAGCACATTCGACAGCGCTTCCTGCACGATGCGGTAGGCGGAAATCGCAAGTTCGCTCTCGAGCCCCGAAAAATCGCCGTCGGAGTGGAACTGGAAATGGCACTCGGGGTGGCTGGCATCGTAGTGGCGGATCATTTCTTCCACCGCGCCGTGCAGGCCGAGCATGTCGAGCACCTCGGGACGCAGGCGCCGCACCAGGCGCCGTCCGCTGGCGTACAGGTCGAGCGTGAGCTTGGTGATGGCTTGCGACTTCTGCTTGATCTCGTCGATCATCGGCCCCTGCTCCACCTTGCCGGCCAGGTGCAGGATACTTTGCGACTCCAGGCGCGCGGCGATCAGCGAGGCATTGAGTTCGTCGTGAATTTCGATGGCGATGCTCTTGCGCTCATCTTCCACGATCGAGTTCACCTTCTGAATCAGCTTGCGCTTGTCGGCATCGGCCTTGAGCGCTTCGTTGCGCGATTCGACCAGGTCCTTGGTGCGTTCGGCCACCTTGTTTTCGAGGTCCTGGCGCGAGCGGCCCAGCGCCACCGACATTTCGGTAATCGATTCCTGCAGCTCGCCCACCTCGCCGCCGGTGGTGACGGGCAGCGCCACCTGATAGTTCCCGCCGCGGATTTCGCGCAGCGCGCCGATCGACGACTTGAGCGGAATGGTCAGGCTGCGCGCCAGCACGTAGGCCAGCGCCCCGCTGACCACCAGCGCCAGCGCGGCCATCGCCAGTTCGACCTGGAAGCGGCGCGCCTGCTTGTGCAGCATGTTGGTCGGCGACATGGTCACCCGCACATAGCCCACCACCTCGGTCGGCACGGTGGTCGGCTTGGTGTCGCTGGAGCCCGAGACGTGCGGCACGCCGTTGTCCGAGAACAGGTTAATCCAGATCATCTGCTTCTTGATCGGGGCTTCGTAAAAGCGATCTTCTCCGATGGCCGAACCCTGCGAGATGACGTTGATGGCGCCCTTCTGGTTGGCGTCGACGACGTCGATGCGGTGGATGCTCTTGTCCGACTGGACCAGGCCATTGATGGTCAGGCGCAGGTCGGACAGATTGCCCGAGATGACGTTGTATTCGCTGGTTTCGGCCAGCGCCTTGGCCAGGATGCGGCCGCGCTCTTCGAGTTCGAGCGCCACCTGGGCGCGGTGCGAATACCAGGAGTAGCCCACGAACGACGAGAACAGGAACACCACCGGCAGCATGGTGATGAAGGCCATGCGGGTGCCGATGCTCCAGCTTTGCCAGAATCGCAGGTTCATTGACGCCTCACCGGTGGACGACGCGTGAAGTGACGGGCGGCGTCGTCGACCGCCACGTCGAGCGAGCGCGCCACGCCTTCGTTGATGACGGTGCTGAAGTAGCGCGGGAACTGCGGCGGCGCCAGCTCGCCCGTGGCGACGAATTCGTTGGCCACGTCGGCCACCTGGGCGTTGATCTGCTCAATGGTGGAATAGGTGGTGGCCAGTGCGCCGGCCGTGACCATGTCGGCCGAAAAGCCGATCACCGCCTGGTTGTGGCGGTAGGTCGAGAGCAGGATGTTGCGCACGTTCTCGGTGTTGTAGACGCTGCGGTCGGGCATGGCCAGCAGGACCTCGGTTTTGCCGATGCGGTTCAGGACCACGTTGATATCCTCACTGGGGTCGTAATGTTCGATTTCGGCGATGCCTTGCAGCGTCGGTTTCAGGAAGCCCGTATTGCTGCTGACGATGGCGGCCACGCGCACCGGGCGTTTGTAGAGCAGTTCGATCAGGCGCAACTGGTCGACCGGGGCCGGTTCGGCGTAAATCGCCGTCATCGACAGCACACGCTCGGGTTGCAGGTTTTCGGTGACGGAGCGCCACACCTGGCTGGAGGTGAAGGCGGCGATGACCACGCAATCGCACTTGCGCGCGGCCACATTGCGCAGCGCGACCGGGCCGATGGCCACGTACACCATGCGCCGGTGCTGCGCCAGTTCGGTGCGAAAGCCGCCGAAAATCGGCATCAGCTGCTTGTACAAGTCGTCGGCGATGCGGCGCGTGACGCCGGAGTCGTCGGCGGTGACGATCTGGAAGCGGAAACCAGTGGGGTCGGTGGAGGTGGCCGGGCCGATCACGCCGGCGGCGCTGGCGGTGGTGGCCAGGGTGAGGCCGATGGCCAGCGCAATGGCCGAAAAACGTCCACTGCCACCGTCGTCCGCTCTGGATGCCGCCGTCAGGCGCACAACGATCGGGCGGGCACACGCAGTCGCGACCCATCTCCTCAAGCCTGCGAACACGCGACCTCCCACTACGGTTCGATCAAGCCGTACTTGACGGCCAGCTTGGTGATATACGCCTGCCGGTGCACGCCCAGCTTTTCCTTGACCGACTGGCTGATATTGCTGATGGTCTTGGTCGACAGGTTGAGCTTCTCGGCGATTTCGGCGTTGGTCAGGCCTTCGGCCATCAGTTTGAAGATCTCCAGCCCGCGCTGGTCGAGCTGCGACTGCGGCGACGCGTCGCCGCGCACCGACAGGTTGGCCAGGCGCTCGGCGATCTGCGGCAGGAAGTACAGCTTGCCCTCGTGCGCATGGCTGACCGCCGTGGCCAGGTCGGCCGGATCGCAATCTTTGGTCACGAAGGCGCGCGCGCCCAGACGGTAGGTCTCCTTGATCAGGCTATCCTGGTCGAACTGGCTCAGGAACACGATGCGCGCTTGCGGGAACTTGGCCAGGATGCTCTTGGCCGCGTCCAGCCCCGTCAACTCGGTACCGAAGCGGATGTCGAGCACCAGCACGTCCGGATCGAGGGCGGCATACATCTCTTCGGCTTCATCGGGCGTCTTGGCCTGCCCCACCACATCCATCCCAACACCGGCCAGCGACATGGCGAAACCGGTCATCACGATGGGATGGTCGTCCGCCAGCAAGACCCGAATCGATTTTTGCTCTGTCTGCACTTTTACTCTCCACGGGTAAAGGCTGCGTCCGCTTACTCCGCCTTGCCATTGAATCGCATCAATATGTGCGACCAGACGGCAGGCACGCCGCGCCTACCAGATTATTTCACACATCGGCCCCCGACGCGAGCCATGCCCCGACAGGCAAGATTTACCACCAGAATGACCTGCATCGCTCCGGACGCAGCAAAAGAATTACTACGAAAACCCTTTTCAATTGCTAGGACATAGCATATATTTGATCCGTGGACTGGAAGTAAAGCAGTGCGGCCTTCCACCATGCGACCCATTTCGTGAACACAACAATACGGAGCACACCATGCATTTCTCTCAACAGCACATCGGCGCCACCAACAAATTCACCAAAATGGCCGTCGTCACCGCGCTGCACGTCCTCGTTGGCGGTGCGCTGATCCACAATATGAACCGGGTAGCGGGGCCGAGCGACACCCCGCCGCCGCTCACGGTGACCACGGTGACGCCCGAAAAACCGGTCGAACCGCCGCCGCAGCCAAAGCCATTCGAGCCGGAACCGGTGCAGCCGCGCCTTGTGATTCCCGAGCCGTTCCGCGTGGAGACCGAGCCGCGCGAGGACACCATCGCCGCCGAGGTCTTGAAGAAAGACGCACCGCTGCCGCCAGCGACCCCGCCGGCCCGCACGGCCGACCCGGTGGTCCCGCCGACTGTGCCGGCCGTGCCCCGCGCGGCCGTCGAAAAGCGCACCGCCGTACTGGCCGACGCCTCGGCCTGCGTCAAGCCGGATTACCCGGCGCGCGCCGCCCGCGACGGCGCCACCGGCACGGTCAACCTCGCGCTGCTGGTCGGTGTCGATGGCAAGGTGACCGATGCCCGCGTCGACAAATCGAGCGGATCGCGTGAGCTCGACAAGGCGGCCGTCGCAGCCCTGAGCCTGTGCAAATTCAAGCCGGCCACGGTTGGCGGCGTCGCCGAACCGGCCTGGGCGCAGATCGCCTACGTCTGGACGCTGGACTAAGCAATGCAATCCGGCGCGACCGCTACCCCGGCCGCGCCGATGCGGATCGACTGGCTCATTGCCGGCAAGGGCGGCGCGGCGGGACTGGCCGCCGCCCTGCTGCTGGCCGTCTCCCTGGCCTGGCTGGCGCTGCGTCCGGCCCCGCCGGCGGCGCCGCAAGATCCCGGGCCGGCCGGTTTTTCGGCCACCCGGGCGCTGGCGCACAGGGACTTCCTGGCGCACACGCCGCGCCCCATCGCCAGCGACGCCAACCTGCGCGCGCGCGACTACCTGCTCGAAAAGCTGCGCGCGCTCGGCCTCGACCCGCAGGTGCAGACCGCCACCGTGACGGGCGGCGCCGATCGGCTCACGGTGGCGGTGGTGCACAACATCGTGCTGCGCGTGCGCGGCAGCGCACTGGTGCGCCGCACGCCGCTGATGCTGGCCACGCACTACGACAGCGTGGCCGATGCGCCGGACGCCGCCGGCGCCGTGGCCGCCCTGCTCGAATCGCTGCGCGCCCTGCGCCACGGCCCGCCCCTGCGCAACGACCTGATCGTGCTCATTGCCGACGGCGAGCACGCCGGCTCGCTGGGCGCGCGCGCCTTTGTGGAACAGCATCCGCGGGCGCGCCATATCGGCCTGCTGCTGCGCTTCGACGGCGCCGCCGGCAAGGGTCCGCTCACACTCCTGGGTACGCAGGGCGCCAATGGCAATGCAGTGACGGCGTGGGCGACCCTGGATGCGGCAACGGCTGGCTCCTCGCGCGCGCCAGAAGCCGACCCGTCGCCGCTGCGCACCCTCGGCCTGGCGGGCATGCGCTTTTCCGCCACGCTTGACGACGGCGCGGCGATGCTGTCGCTGGTGCGTGCCTTCGGCGCAAGGCCGCTGGAAGCCATCGCCGCGCCGGAGCGGGTGTACTTCAACGTACCGCTGGCCGGCGTGCTGCACTACCCCGAGCACATCGTGTGGGACATCACGCGCGTCGCCTGCGCGCTGTGCCTGGTGGTGTGCTGGGCGCTGCTGCGCCGTGGCGTGGTGCGCATCGTCCCGATGTCGCTGGCGGGCGCGCTTGCGCTGCTGATCGTCGTGAGCGCGGCCAGGCCCGGCGCAAGCTACCTGCTGGCGTGGCCGCTGATCGGCGTGCTGCTGGGCGTTGGCGCGCTGTACCTGCCGCTGGCCGCCAGCCTGTCGCGGCCTGCGCGCGGCGCGATTGCGACGCTCGGCCTGCTGCCGGCGATCGTGCTGCTTGTGCCGCTGGCGGCCGATTCGCGCACGCCAGCAGCGGCACCGCCAGCGGCCGGCATTACCTTCCTGGCCGACGCCGTCACCTGGAAATCGTACTGGCTCGATGGCAGCAAAACGCGCACGGCCACCGAAGCGCCGGGGAGCGGCATCGCCTTTCCGCAGGTGGAAATGCTCAAGGATGAAGACAGCCCGGCACGGCGCAAGGTGGCCTTTGCGCTCACCTCCAAAAACGCCGCGCCGACCATCGCACTGCGGGTCGAAGGGGCGCGCGTGCTGGCCGCGCGCCTGGACGGCCGCGCGCTGGCCGCCCGGCGCGGCGGCGGCTGGACGCTGACCTTGCACGGCATGGGCGAGCGGCGCCTGCCCATCGAGCTGGAACTGGACGGCGAGCGCCCCGCGCGCATCATGATCGAGGAGTCGATCCCGGGCCTGCCCGCCGACGCCGTTCCGGCGCGCCGCATCGACGCGCGGCGCAGCGGCCGCACGCTGGCGACCGATACCCTGGTACTGCGTTAGCGAGGCGCGATTTCCTTTGCAAACGGCGCGGCGGAATGGCATACAATGTTTCGCTTCGTCCCCCGTGGACGCCGTATTTACCACCCTTTACCGCACTAGGAACCCATGCAAAAGATGCTTTCCTCCTTCGTCGGCACGGCCTTGGCTACCAGCCTGGCCGTCGCTTTCCCGGCCTGCGCCGCCGGCGCCGCCGCTCCCATCGTTAAAGAAGCGCCGCTGCGCGCCCACATGTCGTTCCTGTCGAGCGACCTGCTCGAAGGGCGCGGTACCGGCCAGCGCGGCGGCGACCTGACCGTCGCTTACCTGGAAGCGCAGGCGCTGGCCGCCGGCCTCAAGCCGGGCAACGGCGACAGCTTCCGCCAGTCGGTCAAGATCGCTGGCGTGAAATCCACGCCGGAGGCGGGCAGCGTGGCGCTGGAAGCCGGCGGCAAGGCGCAGTCGCTCGCCTTCGGCAAGGACTGGGTCTGGGCGCCGGGCGACGCGAAAGACGCGCACGCGATGGATGCGGAACTGGTCTTCGTCGGCTACGGCATCACCGCGCCGGAAGAAGGCTGGGACGACTACAAGGGCATGGACGTCAAGGGCAAAGTAGTGGTCATGATGGTCAACGACCCGGCGCCGACCGCCGCCGAGCCGAATCGCTTCAACGGCAAGGGCCTGACCTACTACGGCCGCTGGACCTACAAATTCGAGGAAGCCGCGCGCCAGGGCGCCGCTGGCGTGCTGCTGATTCACACCGACGCCTCGGCTTCGTATGGCTGGAGCGTGGTGCAGAACAGCTGGCTCGCCGAACGCTTCCAGCTGGCGCAGGGCAAGCGTGGCGCCAGCATGGAAGGCTGGATGACCGAAGCCGCCGCGCGCACCCTGTTCGCCGCCGCCGGCGAAGACCTGGACCTGCTGCGCACCGCGGCCGAGACCAAGAACTTCAAGCCGGTGGCCCTGAAAGCGAAGGTCAAGGGCGACATGAAGGCGGCCGTGCGCATGGTCGAACAGTTCAACGTGGCCGGCGTGGTGCCGGGCACCGATCCGAGGCTCAAGGACGAAGTGGTCATCTACAGCGCCCACTGGGATCACCTGGGCAAGCAAGGCGAAGGCCTAGATACCATCTACAACGGTGCGGTCGACAATGCCTCCGGCACCGCGGGCCTGTTGGCGATGGCGCAGGAAGCGGTGCGCGCGCCGGCCAAGCGCAGCCAGATGTTCCTGTGGGTGGCGGCCGAAGAACAGGGCTTGCTGGGCAGCGCGGCCTACGCCAGCAGCCCGCTGTGGCCAGCGAACAAAACCGCGGCCAACCTGAACCTGGACAGCCTCAATTTCGTCGGCGCGGCCAGGGATATCGGCACCAAGGGCAGCGAACGCACGGAACTGGGTGCGCTGGCCGAAGCCACCGCCAAGGCCATGGGCCTGAGGGTGCGCACGCCGGAGCCCGACCTGGCCGGCGGCTACTTCCGCAGCGACCATTTCAGCTTTGCGAAGGCGGGCATTCCGGCCTTTTCGATCGAAGGCGGCAAGGACTACGTGAAGGATATCGAGGGCGCGAAGGCCAAGCAGGCGTCGTACCGCGCGCGCTACCATCAGGTAGGCGACGAATACGATCCGACCTGGGATCTGGCAGGGATGGTGCAGCAGGCGCAGTTCACGCTGAACCTGGGCCTGCGCGTGGCGAACGCGCCGAAGATGCCGGCCTGGAAAGCCGGCGACGCCTTCGGCAAGATCCGCGCGTCAGCCAAGTAAAGAAGCACGGGGTGGGCGGCGCGCCCACCCCGTTGTTTATGCCAGTTCGAATTCGGACGGGGGGACGCCCAGTTCCTTGCAGATCTTGACCGCAACCGCCTTTTCGCGGGCGTCGAAATTGCCGTCGGCCGAGGCGATGGCGATCACCATGCGCACCAGCAGGCGCGCCGCTTCGCCGTTCGATTTCATCTTGCCCAGGGCCTGGTAGGCTTTCGATTCGCCGATATCCTTGTCGAATTCGAGCTGGCCCACGTGTTCCTGGAAAGCCTTGATCACATCGTTGGTCGTGAAGACCGACAGCGCGTCGTGGGTCTCGATGAACTTGACCATTTTTTGCTTCTCGTCGGACGTGATGCTGCCGTCGGCCATGGCGATCAGCGCCGAACCGGCCATGGCCGCGTTCATGAAATCCTTGTTCTTGAATTTCAGTACTTCCGTTTTCATTTCACCGGCTTTGGTTTTCAGGCGAGTCAGAAAATTGTCGAAACTCATGATGTACTCCGGTTTGCAAGTTGATAAGAACGGCAATCTTACCCTGATTTTCGCCTTCGCCACAGCAAACCGGCGCTCCTTTATGCCGTCGGTGCCGAAACCCGCTTAAAACCGCGCGTGATAGGTCAGGTCGGCGCTGCGCGGCGCGCCCAGGATGACCTGGCTGTTCACATTCGCCCCGCTCCAGCCGGCATACAGCTTGTCGCCCAGGTTACGCACGCGCAGGGTCATCTCGCCCGAGCCCAGGCGCCAGCTCGCGTACACGTCGGCCGTGGTGAAGGCGTTCATGCGGATCGTGTTGGCGTTGTTGGTGAAACGCTCGCCCGTGTAATTGAGCGCTGCGCCGACCTTGAGCGGCAGCTGGTCCATCTTGTAGTCGACCCACAGGTTGCCGGTCTTTTTGGCGACGTTGGGCGGCAGCTTGCCCGCGCGCGACACGTTGCCCGCTTCGAGCAGCTGGTCGAACTGTGCGTCCAGCACGGCCACGTTGCCGTTGATGCTCACCTGGCGCGCCGGGCGCCAGGCCGCCGCCAGCTCCACCCCGCGCGACGATTGCTTGCCGCTGTTGACGGTCAGGGTCGGCACCGCCGCGTCGCGCGAGAGGATGTTATCGAGGCCGATCCTGTACAGCGCCAGCGTGTAGTCGACGCTGCCGCCGAACAGCGACTGCTTGATGCCGATTTCGCTCTGCGTGCCTTTCGACAGTTCAAAAGCGGCATTCGCGGCGGACAGCAGCAGCAGGTTGCCCGAGCCGACCGGAGCCGAGGCATTGGTGTGCTGCGCGTAGAGCGAGAGGTCCTTGTCGAACGCGTACACGGTACCGATGCGCAGCGAGCGCGGATCGTAGGTCTGCGCGTAGGCCGTGGCCGCGCCGATGTTCAGGTCCGCCGTGCGGCGCGCGAGCTTGACGCGGTCCTGGCGCAGGCCGGCGACGATGGTCCACTTGTCGGTCACCCAGAGCGCATCTTCAAGGTACAGCGAGGCGGTCGGAATGCTGGTCGAAAAATTGCTGCGGTTGCCGGCGCCGGTGTACAGCGCGCTGTTGGCGCTGAGCGACTCGTAGGTGCCGTAGACCGGATCGAACAGGTCGACCGCCAATGCGGCATTGGCGGCGGCGCCGCCGTTCGAAAAACTGCGCCGGGTGGCGAAGCGCGTCTTGCTGTATTCCGCACCAGCGGCGAAGCGGTGCTTCATGCCGGCCAGCTTGCCGGTGTACGACAGGTCGAGCCGGTTGCCGAACACCTGGTGGTCGTGCGTGACGCCGACCAGGTCGCGCACCACCTGGCGCGGCGCGCTGACGGTGTAGCTTTCGGCATTGCGCCAGCTGCGGTCGGCCGTGTAATACGACAGTTCGTTACGCAAGGTCCACTCGGGGGCAAGCTTCCAGGTCAGCTTGGCGCGCGCCCAGGCGCTGTCGGACTCCATTACCGCGTCGTCGACGTTGTAGTTCTTGAAGGCGAGGCGGCGGTCGATCACGCGCCCGCCGGCGTCGCTGACCGCGCCGATCGGGTCCGTCGCCAGCGCGCGCGGAACCAGGGGCGAACCCTGGTACGAGTTCACGTTATCGGACAGCAGGTCGAGACTCAGGTCGAGCGTGATGTCGCGCGTGAGCGCACTGGTGGTGGCCAGGGTCAGGCTGTCGTAGCGCTGCTTGTTGCGCTCGATGTAGCCGTCGCTCTGCTGGTGGCTGTAATCGATGCGCAGCGCATGCGATTCGCCGAGCGGACGGTTGAGGCCCGCGCCCATGCGCCAGGTGTTGAAACTCCCGTAGGAGAGCATCGCTTCGCTGGACGCCTGCGCGCGGTCCGGCCGCTTGGTCACGAAATTGATCGCGCCGCCGATCGCGCCGTCGCCCGACATCAGCGAGGCCGGGCCCTTGAGCACTTCGATGCGTTCAAAATTGAATGTGTCCTGGGTACGCGCGCTCATGGTCGGCACGGCGATGCGGCTGCCGTCGTACAGATAGCTGACAAAACCCGCGCTGAAGCCGCGCGACGAGGTCTGCGACGGCGAGGTGGCATTGCCGCCCTGGGTGACGCCGACCGCGCCGCGCACCGCTTCATCGAGACTGCGCGCGCCGCGTACCTCGATCAGGGCGCGGTCGATCACCTCGACCGAGGCCGGCGTCTCGCGCAGGGTCAGGTCGAGGCGGCTGCCCAGGGCCGTGCTGTCGCTGCCGGCTTGCACGCGGGCGCTGTCGATGACGACCACCTGCATCGGCGGCGGCGCGTCGTCGGCATACGCGGCCAGGGGGCTGTACAGGCAAAGCAGTGCGCAAGGCAGCTTTCTGAGTTTCACGGCAAGACTCCTATTGATAATAAGTTCTCATTATCGTATAGTCCTCGACACTTTCGCAATCTTTTAGTTAAGCCAACCCATGGACATGATGAAACCAGCCCTCCAGATGGACAACGTCACGCGCCGTTTCGGCGAGCGCGTGGCCCTGAACGGCCTCTCGCTCACCTTGCAGGCGGGCGAGGTGTACGCGCTGCTCGCGCCGAATGGCGCCGGCAAGACCACCACGCTCAATTTGATCCTCGGCTTCCTGCAGCCGGACGGCGGCAGCATCCATGTGTGCGGCGAGCCGGTGGCCGGCGACGCGGCCCGCACGCGCAGTTCGATTGCCTATCTGCCCGAACAGGTGGCGATTTATCCGGAACTGAGCGGACTGGAAAACCTGCGCTACTTTTCGCTGCTGGCGTCGAAAGAGCTCGACGACGCCACCCTGCGCCGCCTGCTCCTAGAGGCCGGCCTGCGCGCCGACGCCCACGACCGCCACGCGCGCAACTACTCCAAAGGCATGCGTCAGAAGGTCGGGATTGCGATCGCCATGGCGCGCGAGGCCAAGCTGCTGCTGCTCGACGAGCCGACTTCGGGACTCGATCCGCTGGCCGCGTCCGAGCTGTCCGGCCTGCTGCGCGCCGCATCGCAGCGCGGCGTCGCCATCCTCATGGCCACGCATGACCTGTACCGCATCAAGGAAGTCGCTACCCGCGTGGGCGTGCTGCACGCGGGCCGCATCGAACGCGAGATCGATCCGCAGACAACCGAACACGCGACGCTCGAACAGGTCTACATCGCGGAGCTGGCGCGATGAGCCGGGGTTTGCCTGCGACTTTACGTACGGCGCTGCTGCGCGCCGAAGCGCAGCGCCTGTGGCGCGAACCGCGCCTGCGCTGGGTTGCCATGCTGGCGCCGGTGCTGCTGCTGATCGTGTTTTTCGCGTCGATGAACAGCGCCGCGCGCATGGCCGACGAACGCACGCGCTTCGCCGCATCCGAGCGCGCGCGCTGGGTCGCGCAGGGCCAGAAAGACCCGCACAGCGCGGCCCACTTCGGCGTGTGGGCGGTCAAGCCGTCGTCGCCGCTGCAGGTGCTCGCGCCTGGCATCGAGCCGTTTGTCGGCCTGTCGGTCTGGCTCGAAGCGCACAAGCGCAACGAAATGATTTTCCGCCCCAACCAGGATGCCGATCCGATCATGCGCAGCGCCGCCTCGGTGGCGCAGGTGCTCGAAGTGCTGGGGCCGATGTTCGCGATCCTGCTCGGCTTTGCCGGCTTTGCCCAGGACCGCCAGCGCGGCACCCTGCGCATGGCCTTCGGTAACGGCGCCACGCCGGGACGGCTGCTGCTGTCGCGCTTCGCGGTGATGGTGGGCCTGCTGGTGTGCATGGCGCTCGCTCCCGTGGTGGCGATGGGGTCGTACGCCTTGCAGGCCCTGCCCGATGCCGGCTGGGGCGGCGCCGGCCGGCTAGCCCTCTGGAGCCTGCTGAACTTCCTGTACCTGCTGGTGTTCCTGCTGATCGCGCTGGCCGTGTCGCTCAAGGCGCCCAGTGCGCGCGCGGCGCTGACCATCATGCTGGTGCTCTGGCTGGTGCTGTGCGTGGTGCTGCCGCGCGCCGCCGGCAATGCGGCGCAGGTGCTGGCGCCGGTGCCCTCGTACCAGGAAGTGCGCAGCCATCTTGAAACCGAGTCGCCCGCGTACGAAGGGGCCGACAAATGGGAAGCGCGGCGCCAGGCCCTGATCAAGGCCGGCGCCACCAATGTGCGCGCCGCGCAGCTCGACCAGTCGGAGCGCGAATCGCATGCGGTGTTCGACCGCGTGCTGGGGCGCTTCTACGATTCGGTCGAACAGCAGGACCGTACCTTCGGCTGGCTGGGCGCATTCACGCCGACGGTGGCGCTGCAAGCCTCCGGCGCGGCCGTCGCCGGCACCGACTTTTATCAGCACAGGCATTTCATCGAAGCGGCCGAAACCTACCGGCGCGCGATGGTCAACCGCCTCAATGGAGATTTGATGCGACACACGGAACACGAAGACGCCAGCAAATCAACCGGCCAGCAATTCTGGGAAGCGGTGCCGGCGTTTGCCTACCGCGCGCCGCCACTCGGCAGCGTGCTGGCGAATGCGGCGGCGCCCCTGCTGCTGCTGTCGGGATGGTGCGCTGTGGCCGGCCTTGCCGCCTGGCGCGCAGCGAAAGGGGTGCGGCCATGACGCGCGCACTGTTCCGGTTCGAACTGGCGATGCTGCTCAAGGCGCGCTTCACATGGATTATCGGCGCGCTGCTGTTCGCGGCGCTGGCCTGGGGGGCGGTCAACGGCCAGGCCAACGCCGACGCGCAGCAGGCCACCGTCGACCGGGTGAAAGTGCACGCGGCGGCCAAGGTGGCGAAGCAGCAGGCCGACGTGGCGCGCTACAGCCGCCCGCTTGACGCGGTGCTGCCGTACTGGCAGGACCCGTCCGACGCCGCCGGCTACATGCGCTATGGCCTCGCCGCGTATGCGGTCAAGCCGCCGTCGCCGCTGGCGGGCATCGCCATCGGCCAGTCGCGCCTGCTGCCGTTCTACATCAAGACCGATCTGGATTATGTGGCGCCGCCGGCGGCCTCGTTCGACTTCATCAACCCGCGCATCCTGAGCCTGGGCGACTTCGACCTGTCGTTCGTGCTGGTGTATGTGCTGCCGCTGGCCCTGATCGCCATCGGCGCCTCGCGCCTGGCGGCCGAACGCGACTCCGGCGCGCTGCGGCTGATGGCGGCGCAACTGCCGTCGTTCCGCCAGCTGGTGATGCTCAAGTTCAGCGTGGTCGCCGTCGTCTGCGTGCCGTTCACGCTGGGGGCGACCGTGCTGGCCCTGCTGGTGGCGGGCACGCCCTGCTGGAGTGTGCAGACCATGGACACCATGCTGCTGCTGGGCGCAGCGCTGGCCGGCTTCACCCTGTTCTGGGTGGCGCTGACGGCGCTGGTGGCCAGCCGCATCGGGGTGGTGGGCAGTTACCTGCGGCTGGTGTCGGTGTGGATCGGATTGACGTTCTTCGTACCGGCGGCCGGTGCGCTGCTGATCGGCATGGCGTATCCAGCGCAGTCGCCGCTGCTGTACCTGGACGACCTGCGCCGCGCGAACGACTTCAAGCCGGCCGAGCGCGATGCGCTGTTCGTTGCATTGGCGCGCGCCGATCCGGCGTATGCGGCGGCGGCGGAGCGGGTTGGCAAGGTATCGTATGCGACCAAGCAGATCGCGGTGCAGCAGGCGGTGGAGCGCCAGGTGGCCGAGCGCGCCGCGGCGTCGGTGCGCCAGAACGATCTCGCTTCGGGCAAGGCCGCCGCGCTGCGCTGGCTGTCGCCGGCGATGGTGTTCGACACCTTGCTGCAGCAGGCTGCGGGCAGCGGCGTGGAACGGCACAAGCGCTTCATCAAGCGCACCGGCGAGTATACGGACCAACTGCGGGCGTTCTTCTGGCCGCGCGCAATGGCCGAAGCGGCCCGGCCGGGCACGGCGTGCCAGGGCTGTGCGGGGCGAATGAACTTTACCGAGCATGACAGGATTCCGCGCTTCGAGGCGGACCGGCCGCTCGATGGCGTGGCACGCAGCATTGGCGGCGCGGTGGGGTATTTGTGGCTGCTGGCGGGCGGGGTGATGCTGGTGCTGTGGAGCGGGAGGAAGTTCAAGGTGTAAGCGTAACGTCGTTCCCGCGCCAAGGCGGCACTCGGCGGGAACGACGAGGGGAGAGGTGGATCGACTTTTCAGTGCGTCTTCGGCGCGCGCGCCCGGCGCTTGGGCACTGGCGCCTCCTTGGCGCGCTCCACCGAGCAGTCGGCGCATACGCCGTACAAGGTCAGCTCGTGGCGGTCGATCACAAACCCGGCCGGCGCGAGGCTGTCCATCGACCCAGGGCAGCCTTCCACATCGAACACCCGGTCGCACGGCATGCAATGAAAGTGGTGGTGATGGTGGTGCGCCGCGTGGCTCATTTCGTAGCGCGCGTTTTCGCCCGGCAGGCTCACGGTCTGGATGGTGCCGTCGTCGAGCAGCAGCTTGAGGTTGCGGTAAATGGTCGCGATACCGATCTCGGACACGGTTTCGCGTACCCCGGCGAGAATTTCCTGGGGCGTGAGCGGGCGGGCCGCCGCATCGATGACAGTACGAATCGCTGTCCGCTGGCGTGTAGAACGTTCCATGGCAAGGCTATTGAAGCAAAAACCCATTATCCCATAAAGCCGAACAAATGCTTGCCTCGCTAATGAGAATGGATTATCGTTAACGCCAAGCAGTCACGTAACTCTCTCTCGACCTCCACCACGAAAGCCATGATCCCGTGCCTTCCATCGACTTCGCAGACAGCAGATACACACCGGCGGCGCGCCCCAACTTCAGCTGGCATGCCAGCACGCAGGAAACGATCAGCAGCGGGATCTGCCACGGCACCCTGGGCGAGCTGATTCAAGGCCCGTACATCGAGAATGGCGCGGCGCAGATCAGCCTGATCTCGCTGCCGGTCAAGAAATACAGCTGCATGCATTTCACCCATGGCGAGCGGGCCGGCGCGGACAACGCGCTGGCCACCAAAACCAAGTGCCAGCAAGCCATCGCCCATTACCTTGCGCGGCACGGCAGGCAACTGCCGCCCGGGACCTGGAGCCACGATTCGGAACTGCTGGAAGGGAAAGGCATGGCCAGTTCGACGGCCGACATCGTGGCCACCATCCGCTGTCTCGACGCCATCTTCGGCATCGCGTCGTGCGGCGAATCGATATCGGCCACCCTGCGCGCGATCGAGCGCTCGGACAGCGTCTTTCTGGAGACGTACGCGCTGTACCTGAGCGGGCGCCAGCAAGTGGTGCAGTGCTTCGGCAGCGCCCCGACTTTTCACGCCTGCTATATCGATGAGGGCAACCGCATCGATACCGAAAAAACGGGAGCGCGCCTGCTGTCGCTGTACCAGGAACGGCTCACGCCCTACACCGCCAATCTCGATAACGCCGTCGATGCCTTCTTGCGCGGCGACCTCGGTGCGATTGCCGCCTGCGCCACGGTCAGCGCGGTGCTGGGGCAGGACGCCATCCCCAAGCGCAACCTGGGCGTGCTGCTCAAGAACCAGGCGCGCTACGGAGCCGACGGCATCTTCGTCGCACACACGGGCAGCCTGGCGGGCTACCTGTTCATCCACAAACCGGGGCCCACGCAAATGGGCGCACTTTCGTCATTCTTTCGCGGCCTTGGGTATCAAAGCCGCTTCGTCCAGACAGGATTCTGACCATGTTCGATCACATTGCGGACGCCATCAAGGCGCCGGACTTCGTACGCCTCGGCCCCAACCTGTACGTCGCCCGCTTCGAGACGATGAAGGTATATTCGACCCTGGTGGCGGTGGAGCGCCTGCTGGCGGCGGGCGTGGTCAAGCGAGGCGATACGCTGCTCGACAGCTCAAGCGGCATCTACGCCTACGCGCTGGCACTGGCGTGCCACAAGTTCGACATGCAGTGCCACATCATCGCCTCGAAAACGGTGGACAAGACACTGATGGTGCAGCTCCAGCTGCTCGGCGCGAACGTGGAACAGGTGCCGCCGTCGGCCACCCTGAAGATGGACCAAAGCCTGCGTGTGGCGCGCATCGGCGAGATCCGCGCGGCCAATCCGCACGTGCACTGGATGCAGCAGTACCACGACGACATTCACTACGCCGGCTACGAGCCGATCGCCAGCGAGATCGAACGCCTGCTCGGCACCGACGGCCTGACCATTGTCGGCGGCGTGGGCTCGGGCTGCTCGACCGGCGGCCTGGCGCGCGCCCTGCGCCGCACCGACGAGGCGGTGGAGCTGGTCGGCGTGCAGCCCTTCGGCAGCGTCACCTTTGGCTGCGCGCACATCGAAGACCCGGGCATCATCATCGCCGGCATCGGCACCGGCATCCCGTTTCGCAACGTGCAGCACGCGCTGTACGACCAGATTCACTGGATCGGCTTCGATTACGGCCTGGCGGGCGCAGTCGCCCTGCTGCGCCGGCACGCCATCTTCGCCGGGCTGTCGAGCGGCTGCTGCTACCTGGCGGCGGCGCGCGAAGCGCAGCTGCGGCCCGAGCGCAACGTGCTGTTCATCGCGCCCGACACCGGCCACCGCTACGTGGACGCGGTCTTCGCGCAGCACGAGAACGCGCTGGAACTGCATGACCTGGCGCCCACCCACGTCGACGCGCACGCGGACCTCGTCCTGCCCTGGTCGGTGATGGCCTGGAACCGCCGCGCCGCCACCGAATCAATCAACTGAAAAGGGAGTATTCAAGCATGGCACACCTGTTAATGATCGAAAGCTGGGTCGGCGGCACCGGCCGTATTTTCCCGGCCACCATCACCGGCGCCGGACACACCTACACGTTCGTCACGCGCAACCGCGGCCACTATCTGGATGGCGCCGAGGCACCGATTCACCCGGTGCTGGCGCACGCCGCCAATGTGCTCACCACCGAAACGAACGACGTGCCGGCGCTGGTCGCCTTTTTGCGCGCCCAGCACCGCGTGCTGGGATTCGACGGCGTGGTGACCATCTGCGACTACTACATCGACACCGTGGCCCAGGTGGCGCAGGCATTGGAGCTGCCGCAGGCCTTCTGCAGCAACGTGGCGATGGTGCGCCGCAAGCACCTGGTGCGCGCGGCGCTGGCAAAAGCCGGCCTGCCCAATCCGGCGTTTGCCGCGGTGACGTCGTGGGATGCGGCGCGCGCGGCGGCGCGCGAGATCGGCTACCCGCTGATCCTCAAGCCGTCCGACCTGGCGTCGAGCGCCTTCGTCAAGCTGGTCGGGGACGAAGACGAACTGCACGCGGCGTTCAGCGCGCTGGAGGCGTTCCCGGTCAACTTCCGCGAGCAGGCGCGCGAGCCGCTCTGGCTGCTGGAAGAGTACATGAAAGGCGAGGAAGTCAGCGTGGAGGCCTGCACCTTCGGCGGGCAGACGACCATCATCGGCGTCACCGACAAGAGCCTGACCGGCTTCCCCTACTTCATCGAGGATGGCCACATGTTCCCGGCGCGGCTGGACGGCGACGTCACCGACGCCGTGTGCGAACTGGTGACGGCGGCGCTTGCGGCGGTCGGCTTCGACCACGGCATCAGCCACACCGAAGTGAAAATCACGCGCAAGGGGCCGCGCATCGTCGAAATCAACCCGCGCCCGGGCGGCAACTACATTGCGGAGCTGATCGAGCGGGTCACCGGCATCGAGTTTCTGTCGGCCCAGATCGACCTGGCGCTCGGCCGCCAGCCCGACCTCACGCGCAAGGACACCGGCGTGCAGAGCGCCGCCATCAAGTTCCTGGTGCCGCAGGGCGCGGGACGGGTCAAGGCCATGAACGGCATCGACAGCGTGGCCGGCGCGCCGCACGTGGCGCGTGCGCTGATCACGAATGCGACCGGCAAGGAGCTGGCCGCGCCGATCGACAACGCCTGCTACCTCGGCCACGTGGTGGCCATCGATCCGGACGGCCTGGATGCGCGCAAGTATGCCGAGCGGGCATTGAGCAGGGTCGAGATCAGTTTTGCGGGCGACGCCAGGGAGCCGGCCGCGCCGTGGAACGTGGCGGGCCTGATCGAAGACGTGCAGGCCGGCCTGTATGGACCGGCGCCGGCATCGCTGCACGTGGTCGGCGCGTCGTGGATTTCGCAAAGCACGCGTTTTCCGGGTACCCAGCAAACCTATCGCAACTATTACCTGGTGCTGCGCGTGGGCGCGGCGTTCGGCGCCTGCTGCATCGAACGCGATGCGCTCGACCCGACGATTGCACCCGCGCTGGCCGGGTCGAGCGTGGCCGACCTGCTGGTCGATCCGCGCCTGCCGGTGCGCATCGCCGCGCTCGACGCGTACCTGAACGCGGTGCGCCCGCCGCGCGAGTCGGCGCTGGCGCAGGCCATGCCGCTGCCAGCCGGCGCGCCGCCGGTGCGGGCGGTGGCGCGCGACAACGCGATTGCCGCGCTGGTGTCGATCACGCCGGGCCAGCGCGTGGGCCTGATCGGCGTGGTCAACCCGCTGGTGGACGCCATTACGCGCAACGGCGGCATTTGCCTGCCGTGCGACTTCAACATGGAGCGCACGCAAAGCGGTCTGGAAGTGGCGCGCGACATGCTGCCGATCCTGGAGACGGCCGACATGATCATCGCCACCGGCATGACCCTGTCGAACGGCTCGTTCGACCAGATCCTGATGGCGGCGCGCCGGCGCGGGATTGCGCTGATCGTCTACGCGCAGACCGGCAGCGGCATCATTCCGCGCTTTCTGGGCGACGGCGTGGCCGCGGTATGCGCCGAGCCGTTCCCGTTCTCGCAATTCAGCGCCGATCCAACCTCCGTCTACCTGTACCGCGCATCATGACCGTTCTGTCCGACCAGGTCCGCAAGCGCGGGCTCAATGCGCTGCTGGTGTATACCTTCCTGATGGTGGTCGGCTTTGCCATGCTGATGCCGCTGGTGAGCGTGCACTTCGTGAGCAATGCCGGCATGGCGGCGGCCGTGGTCGGCGGCGCGCTGGCGCTGCGCCAGATAACGCAGCAGGGCCTCGCGCTGGTGGGCGGCATGCTGGCCGACCGCTTCGGCGTGCGGCCCATGATCTGCCTCGGCGTGCTGCTGCGCGCCGCCGGTTTCGCCAGCCTGGCCTTCGCCGACGACGCCGTGATGCTGTGCGTGGCGATGGTGGTGTCGGCGCTGGGCGGCGCGCTGTTCGAAGCGCCCTACCAGGCGGCGATTGCGGCCCTGACGACGGAAGAGACGCGGCCGCGCTACTACGCGCTCAGTAACTGGGTCAGCGGCATTGCCAGCACCGTCGGCCCGCTGGTCGGCGTGGCGCTGCTGCATGTCGACTTCCAGATGGTATGCCTCGCCGCGGCCGCGTGCTTTGCGCTCAACTGCGGCATCGCCCTGTGGATGCTGCCGCCGCTGGCAAGCCCGGAGGCGCCGCGTCCAATGGCGCATCGTCTCGGGCTGGTCACGCGCGACCGTCCCTTTTTACTGTTCACAGGCCTGATGATGGGCTACTGGTTCGTGGCGGTGCAGATCAATATCAGCTTCCCGCTGCTGGCCGAGCGCCTGAGCGGGAACCAGGACAGCGTGGGCATCATGTTCGCGCTCAGCGCCGCCCTGACGGTGCTGCTGCAATACCACCTGCTGCGGGTGGCGGAAAAGTGGCTGTCGACGCAGCAGATCCTGGTGCTGGGCGTGACCATCATCGCGCTGGGCGCCGGCGCCATCGCCCTGGCGCATACCTTTGCGGCCTTCCTGGTGTGCGTGGCGGCGTTTTCGATCGGCGCGATCCTGGTGCGGCCGACGATGCAGAACCTGATCGCCAGCATGGCCAATCCGCAGGCGCTGGGGACCTTTCTCGGTTTTAGTTCGCTCAGCCTGGCCCTTGGCGGCGCGATCGGCAACGTGACCGGCGGCTGGCTGGTCGAGTTCTCCGGCGCGCGCCAGTGGCCCCAGCTGCCGTGGATGATCTTTTGCGCGGTCGGGCTCCTCTCCGCGTTCGGCCTGTTCCGCCTGGCGCCGCGCGCGCGGGAGGCCGCATGAAGAAGGAATACGCGATCGCGATGCTGTGCGGCGCGGTGGCGGTGGCCTGCGCGGCACGCGTCTGGAGCACGCCCGCCCGCGCCGCATCGGCCACAGCGACGGCGTCGCCCTCCCCGCCCGACATCGTCGTCAACACGGTCACGCCCGTCGTGCGCGACGTGCCGGTGGTGCTGCGCGCGACCGGCACGGTGACGCCAACGAGCGTGGTGGACGTGCATGCGCAGACTACCAGCACGGTCAAGCAAGTGCATATCCGCGAGGGCCAGTTCGTCAAGGAAGGCCAGTTGCTGTTTTCGCTCGACGACCGTGCCGCACGCGCCAATGTGGAACGCGCGCAGGCGCAGGTGATGCGCGACGAGGCGGCGCTGGCCGGCCTTGAGCAGCGTTACCGGCGCAGCGCGGAACTGCTGGAAAAGCAGTTCATCGCCGTCACCGCCGTGGACACGCTGCGCAGCGAAGTCGATGCCGCGCGCGCTCTGCTGCGGGCGGACCAGGCGGCGCTGCGCGCCGTGCGGGTGGACGCCGGCTTCAACGCGATCCGCGCGCCGATGGCGGGCCGGGTCGGCGCGGTCAACGTGTATCCGGGCAGCCTGGTGCAGGTCAGCACCCTGCTGGTCACGGTCACGCGGCTCGATCCGATTGCGGTGGCGTTCACCCTGCCTGAGTCGCATGTGGGCGAGCTGCTGGCGGCGCACCAGCGCGGCGCGGTGGCGGTCGAAGCCGGCAAACGCAGCGGAACGCTCAGCTTCATCGACAACAGCGTCGACCCGGTGGCCGGCGCGATCCGGGTCAAGGCGAGTTTCGAGAATGGCGACGCCGCCATGTGGCCGGGCCAGTATGTGGACGCGCGCGTCACCGTGCGCACGCTGCGCGGCGCGGTCGTGATTCCGCAAGCGGCGATGATCACCAGTCCCGCCGGCAGCTTCGTGTACGTGGTGGGGGCCGACCGCACGGTGAAGCAGGTGCCTGTGAAGCGGCTGCACGCATTCGGATCGAATGCGGCGGTGAGCGGCCTGGCGGGTAGCGAGACCATCGTCACCGAGGGCAAGCAGAATCTTAAGACCGGTGCGCGCATCAAGGCGGGCCAGGGATGAACCTCTCCGCATTGTGCATCGAGCGCCCGGTGATGGTGGTGCTGCTGTCGGCCAGCCTGGTGATCGCCGGGCTGCTGGCATACCGCTTCATTCCCGTATCCGCGCTGCCGAGCTACAACACGCCGGTCATCAACGTGCAGGCCAACCTGCCGGGGGCCAGTCCCGACACCATGGCGTCGTCGGTGGCGCTGCCGCTGGAGAAGGAGTTTTCGGCGGTGGCCGGCGTGAGCCTGATGACCTCCACCAGCACCCTGGGCGCGACCTCGCTGACGCTGGAGTTCGGGCCGGCCATCGACATCAATGCCGCGGCGGTGGACGTGCAGGCAGCGCTGCTGCGGGCGCAGCGCGCACTGCCGCGCGAGATGACCGAGCTGCCCTCGTACCGCAAGGTCAATCCGGCCGAGGCGGCGGTGCTGTCGATGGAAATGACATCGCCGTCGATGGACCTGTCGGAGCTGAACGACTACGCCGAGAACCTGATCGCGCCGGCCTTGTCCGGCCTGCCGGGCGTGGCGCAGATGACGGTGCTGGGCCAGAAGCGTTTTGCCGTGCGCGTGCGCGCCGATCAGGGCCGCATGAAGGCGCGCGATCTGTCGATGGACGAACTGTCGGCCGCGCTGCAGGCGGCCAACGCCAATTCGCCGCTCGGTGTGCTGGACGGACCGGCGCAGACCATGGTCATCCAGGGTAACGCGCAACTGCTCAAGGCGGCCGATTACGCGGGCCTGATCGTAGCCATGCGCGGCGGCCAGCCGGTGCGCCTGGAAGACGTGGCCACTGTGGAAGACAGCTACCAGTCGGTGCGCTCGGCCACCAGTTTCAACGGCGAGCGCTCGATCGTGCTGCTGCTGTTCCGCCAGCCCGATGCGAATACCCTGGCGGTGGTGGACGCGGCCAAGCGGACGCTCGATCGCATGCGCGGACAGCTGCCGCAATCGGTCGCGGTCAATATCATCAACGACCGTTCGGTATCGGTGCGCGAGGCGATGATTGACGTGAACATCACGCTCTGGCTGACCATCGCCCTGGTGATCCTGGTGATCTTCCTGTTCCTGCGGCGCGCCGCGGCGACGATGATTCCGGCGCTGACGATTCCCGTGTCCCTGCTGGGGACACTGCTATTGATGCACTGGCTCGGCTACAGCCTGAATAACGTATCGCTGCTGGGGATCACGCTGGCGGTGGGGCTGGTGGTGGACGATGCGATTGTGGTGCTTGAAAATATCGTGCGCCATGTCGAGGCAGGCAAAAACCCGCTTGACGGGGCCATTACCGGCTCGCGCGAGGTGAGCCTGACCATCGTGTCGATTTCGATCTCGCTGGCGGCGGTGTTCATGCCGATTTTCTTCATGCCGGGCGTGATGGGATTGCTGTTCCACGAATTCGCGGTGGTGGTATCGCTGGCGGTGCTGGTGTCGGCGCTGGTGTCGCTCACCCTGGTGCCGATGCTCGCGAGCCGCCTGCTGCACGACGATGAACAGCACGTGGCGGACAAGGCCAGCCTGTTCGGGCGCCTGGAGCGCGCCTATGCGGGCTCGCTCGAGCGGGCGCTCGCGCGGCGCGGCGCGGTGCTGCTGGCGGCGCTGGCCATCCTGGCGCTGACGGTGGGGCTGTACGCGGCCATTCCCAAGGGGCTGCTGCCGGAGGAAGACCTGGGCCAGATCCGCGTCTCGACCGAGGCATCGGAGGATATTTCGTCGTCCGCCATGCTGGCACTGCACATGAAGGTGGCGGCGGCGGTCAAGGCCGATCCGAATGTGCGCGACGTGTCGTCGTCGGTCAGCGGCGACAACAACGGCAGCTTGTTCCTGCTGCTCAAACCACGCGGAGAACGCGCGCCGATGGCCGAGGTGGTCAAGAGCCTGAAACGCGCCACCAGCGGCATCGCCGGCGTGGGCGTGTACTTCAAGCCGGTGCAGAATTTCCAGGTCGGTGGACGGTCCAGCAAGAGCCGCTATCAGTACACCTTGCAAAGCGTGGGGGCTGGCGGGCCGGATGAATGGGCCGCCGGTTTCCTGGAGCGGATGCGGGCCGATGCGCGCTTTGCCGACGTGACCAGCGACGCGCGCAACCAGGGCTTGCAGGCGAGGCTGAAGGTGGACCGCGACAAGGCGGCCGTGCTGGGTGTGCGGATCGCCGATCTGCGCAGCGCCTTGTATTCGGCGTTTGGCGAACGCCAGGTGGCGACCATTTACGGCGCCGCCGCCACCTATTCGGTGATCCTGGAATCGACGCAGGCCGAGCGCCAGTTCGAGGATGCGCTGGGCCATCTGTCGGTGCGCAGCAAGGCGGGTGAACTGGTGAACGTATCGAGCTTTGCGACGGTGGAGCGCAGCATCGGGCCGCTGTCGGTCAATCACCAGGGGCAGCTGCAGGCGATTACGCTGTCGTTCAACCTGGCGCCCGGCGTGGCCTTGGGCGACGCGACCGGCGCCATCGACGCGATGGCGCGCGAGATGAAGCTGCCGGCGTCGATCGTGGCGCGCTACGGCGGCGACGCGGCCGTGTTCCAGGAGGCGCAATCGAGCCAGGTGTGGCTGATCGTGGCCGCGCTCGCGGTCATCTACATCCTGCTCGGGGTGCTGTACGAAAGCTATATTCACCCGCTGACCATCCTGGCGGGGCTGCCGTCGGCGGCGGTCGGTGCGCTGCTCACGTTATGGCTGTTCGGGATGGAGCTGACCATGATCGCGGTGGTGGGCATCTTGCTGCTGATCGGGATCGTGAAGAAGAACGCGATCATGATCATCGACTTCGCCCTGCATTTGCAGCGCGAGGAAGGCATGGCGCCGGAGCTGGCGGTGCGCCAGGCCTGCCTGCTGCGCTTTCGGCCGATCATGATGACGACCATTGCCGCGCTGATGGGCGCCCTGCCGATTGCGCTGGGCTGGGGCGCGGGCGCCGAGCTGCGCCAGCCACTTGGCTTGGCGGTGGTTGGGGGGCTGGTGTTTTCGCAGCTCATTACGCTGTACGTGACGCCGGCGATGTATCTGGCGCTGGACCGGTTCGAGCGCAAGAAGAAGCGTTGGCGGGATAAACCGGCGCGGCCTGCGCGCCGTGAGCCGATCGCTAGCGAACCGGTGTTCTAGCACCTCCCATCCGGTGTCAGGTCTGACATTCGGACACGAGCCCAGCCGCTATTCTCAGCTCAGTTCGTGTCCGTTTGTCAGACCTGACACCGGCGGAGGGTGTCAGGTCTGACATTCGGACACGAGCCCAGCCGCTATTCTCAGCTCAGTTCGTGTCCGTTTGTCAGACCTGACACCGGCGGAGACACCGGCGGAACAGACACCGGCGGCAAATGCTATTCTCAGCTCAGTTCGTGTCCGTTTGTCAGACCTGACACCGGCGGTACCAGGCTGGGGGATTTGTTATCCAGGCTGTACGCACCGGCGCCAAAGGCGACCACTTGCAGCAAGCCACCGGCCATCGCCAGGTTTTTGAGCAGGTGAATCAGCTGGTTCTGGTCGCTGATCCCATGGTGGAAGACCAGGCCGGTCACGATCGAGAACAGCGCCAGGCCCAGGGCCACCGCGCGGGTTTTGATGCCGACCGCAAGCATCAGGCCGCCTACCAGTTCAACCGTAATCGCAAGCACCAGGCCGGCCGAGGCCAGCGGCAGGCCCATGGCCTCGATGTAGCCAATGGTGGCCGCCGGCGCCATGATTTTTCCGAGCGCGCTGAAGAGGAAGATCGCTGCCAGCAGCACGCGGCCGATGACGGGAATGACGGAAGTCGTGTTGGTGGTGGTGTTCATGGTAAATCCTTTCGATTGCATAGTCAGATTGTTGGATGCAGCGCTTACATCAGTTTTGCCGCGCGCAGCTGGGCGCCGATACGCGCGATTTCTTTCTCTCCCCGGGCCAGCGCTTGCGCGTTGGTGTGCACGGAGTAGTTGCCCATGACCAGCTCATGCGGATGCCTGGGGGCCGAGCCGAGCACGAATTCGGTGCGGCCCTGGGCCACGAACGCGATCGCGCCCTCGCCTTCTTCGAATACCGCTACTTCCCGCTTGACGACGGTGCCTGCCGTCCGCAGGGCACCGCTGGCGACCGCGACCCAAGCCACGTCATGGCCGGCGGGCGGCGTGTAGGTCCATTGCTCGCCGTCGGCCAGAGTCACGTGCAGGTAGTTGATCGGGGCGCGTGGACGGATCAGGCTGCTGGCGTCGCCATAGTTGCCGATGATGACGCGGGCCGGGCCGTGGCTCTGCACTTGCTGGGGCGACAGGTACTGGCTTTGCGCAGGGCCATTTTCGTCTTCTTCCGGCAGCGCCAGCCAGAGCTGGAAGCCGGTGACCGGCTGGCCGGGAACCGCCCCGCCGTCGTGCCACACGCCGCCGCCGGCGCTCATCCACTCCACGCCGCCGGCCGCAAGCACGCCTTCGCTGCCGGTGGTTTCGGTGTAGGCGATGGCGCCGTCGAGTACCACGGTGACGGTGGCGATGCCCGAGTGCGGGTGCATGCCCATGTTGCTGCCGTTGGCGCCGAGCTGGAACAGGTCGAGGAAGACGAACGGCTTGATCAGCTGGCCAATATCGCCGGGGCTGACCAGCCGGTTGATGCCGCCGCGGCTGTGGCCTGCGGAACGCACTGCCAGTTGACGTTGGCCTGCCGAGGTTTGTTCGAGTGGCGGTTGATTCATGTTCATGGCGTTCTCCGGTGTTGGTTGGTAGTGCATGAGTGAATCTTATGCCTCCTTGAAGCATCCAAGAAGCCTATATAATTAGATCGATAGTATCCAAGGAGTAGATATATGCTTGACGGGATGTCGATGGACCAGCTGCGCACCTTCATTGCGGCAGCCGATGAAGGGAGTTTTTCCGCCGCCGGGCGCAAGCTGCGGCGCGCCCAGTCGGTGGTGAGCACCACCCTGGCCAATCTGGAGGCGCAGGTGGGGTTTGCGCTGTTCGAGCGGACCGGCCGCTATCCGCAGCTGACCGAGGCGGGCCGCGCCCTGCTGGAGCTGGCGCGCGCGGCGGCGCACAGCATGGATGAGTTCAAGGCCAAGGCGCGCAGCCTGGCGGAGGGGCTGGAACCGGAGCTGGCGGTAGCGGTCGATGTGATGTATCCGATCGCTCATCTGACGCGCGCGGTGCAGGCCTTTCACCAGGCGTTTCCGTCGACGCCGCTGCGGCTGTACGTGGAGGCGCTGGGCGCGGTGCTGCAGCCTTTGCTCGATGGCCATTGCCGGGTCGCGGTGATCGGCTCGTTGCCAGAGATTCCGGCCGGCTGCGCGTCCGAATTTTTGCTGAGTGTGCCGGCGGTGACGGTGGTGGCGCCCACGCATCCGCTGGCGGCGCTGAAAGGCATGGTGCCGCGTGCCGCCGCGGCCGAGCAGATCCAGCTGGTGCTGACGGACCGTTCGGCGCTAACGGCGGGGCGCAATTTCGGGGTGGCGTCGACGCAGGTCTGGCGTCTGGCCGACCTGGGCGCGAAGCATGCGTTCCTGCGCGCCGGGCTGGGCTGGGGACATATGCCGCTGCACATGGTCGAGGCCGATATTGCCAGCGGCGCGCTGGTGACGATTCAGCTGGAGATGTTCGCGACGGCCGGCCCGGGGTTTTCGATGCATGCCATCCATCTGGCGGACAATCCGCCGGGCCGGGCCGGGCGCTGGTTCATCGACCAGCTGAAACAGGGCTAAGGGCGAATATCGACCTTGTCGCCCGGGCGCACCAGGTCGTACAGCTCGCGCATCTGCTTGTCGTCGAGGGCCACGCAGCCCAGGGTCCAGTCGCTGCCGGCGCCTTTGCCGTGAATGAAAACGTCGCCACCGAGTGGCGTGTGCTGGGAGGGCGCGCGGCCTTGCCTGATGGCGGCGTCGATGGCGGCGTACTGCGCGTTCGAGATCACGCCGGACTGGCGGGCGCGCGCGGCGTCGTTCAGGTTGGGGTAGCTGATGCCGAGCGAGAGGTAGTACTGGCTCTGCGGATTTTTATGCGTGATGACGTAGCTTCCTTCGGGCGTCTTGCGGTCGCCCTGGCGCAGCTTGTGGCCGACGGGGGAGCCGCCCAGGCCGATCTTGTAGGTGCGCGTGATGCCATCGACCTTGTATTCCAGGAGGCGCTTGGATTTGAAGACGGTGATCTGCGCGGCCCACGCAGGGAGGGACAGCGCGCATAGCATCAGGGCCACCGATGCGGTCCATCCAGCTCGATTAAACATGGTTGTCTCGTTCATTCATTGTGGGGAATTGTCGTACCGGGTGCCTTACCACCACGCGCTGCGGAACCAGTCTTTGCGTATGCCGATCAGGAATGCGGGCGTCAGAATGAGTATCGCCAGGGTGACGAGGCACAGCCACGCTCCCCACAACGGCAACATGAGCATCTGGTGAAGAATGGTGTCCCGCACCGGCGGTTCGTAAAGCGGAATGGCCGACAGTGACAATAGCAGTGCCGCCATCACGCTGAGGCAGGAGACGTAGAAACGGCCCCACGCCACGCGCCGGTACAGGCCGACGATGGTGGCGCACAGCCAGATGAAGAAAACCAGCATCATCACATTGTGTGTATCGGCCAGGAAGGTCCATCCCGACCAGACAGCCAGATACGCCAGGACCGCGAACAGAAAGTATTGGGCAAGCCGGGCATACAGCGGCATTTGAAGTGGCATGGAGGGCACCGGAGGTCTAAGAAAGATGGGCGAACGGGCACGGCTCAGGCCGATGGCCGCGCGGCGGAAAACAGGCTGCTGACAGGCGAAAAATAGGCCAGTGCCAAAATGGCGCCCCAGACCATTGCGGCCATGTCCACCAGCATGTAGTCGAGCCACGACAGGACCGACGTTCCCATGAAGGGCAGCATGACCATGCCGGCCACCGTGAACACGAGCGAGAAGGTACGCGCCCACGCTTTGAACAGGAACATGCCGGCCAGTCCGGCCAGGGAACCGATGGCTAAAGGAACAATTATCGACATGGACAGTGCCAGATTGGCGACGTCCCAGGCGACTGGCTCGGCTTCCGATGCCGCCTGCATCGCAGGCGAGATGAGGTAGGAGGAGTACCAGGCCGCCACGATTGCCGCGACAGAGAGGATGATGTACAGGCACAGAAGCAGGCGAAAGCGGTACGCGGTCATGGTCGGTGCGCGGTGCGCTCGAAATAGCGTTGATAGAATGAGATGTAATTCGTCCCGACCTGGCACGAGGTGATGTCCTCTAACGCCAGGCTTGCCAATTCGTCGTCCCAGCGGCCGGTGCCGGAAAACCACTGCATCGCGACTGCCGTTGTGCGGACCTCTTCAACTTGGCCGATGATATAGTCCGGATCATCCAGTTTTTCGCATTCCAGAATCATCAACGGATACATGGTAGACAACTGCGCGAGCAGCGTTTTCCAGTTACGCAAATCAAGGCTCATATCGAATGGAATTTGCTGGATCAATCCTTCGTGCTCGAGCAGCTCGCGCTGGAATTTACATGTATCGGAGCACCTGACCTCAGTAATGTCAGCGATTCTGAGGACCATCAAGCCATCAAGATTGAAGTCGTAGACGTATTGAAGCAATACTAGCTCGTCGGATACGCCCAGGACAAATGCTTCTATTGAGTAATTATCGATGCCGCTGCGGGAAACCGAGACAAGATTACGTTCTTTCTGATGCTGCACGAGCTCATACATGTTGTGATTCCTGGAATTGACACATGAAAGCAGAATGTCGGCTTTTCAATGTTATTGGAACAATAATGCACCTTAACATTCAGCCGCTGCTCAATGCAACCATGATTGATCTGCGACCAGTGCTCATCGTTACGGACGACGATGAACTATCTCGGCGCCAGAGAGCTGGTCCAGGCTGCGGTCCATGCCGGCCGGATCTTCCTCGTCGCGGCTGCAATCGCGCTGGTAGCCGGCCAGATCCGATGTAAGCGTCGTTGATAGCCACACGTCGTTTGGTGTACACGAGGTTGACAGGCGCAGTGAATGCGCAGTCAGCAATCCCTTAACAATCAATCACTTGGAAAATTCGCAGAAGTGGCACGGCGCTTGCGTATAGATGAGTACGGAAAACTTATCAGCAGGCGAGGACAGGATGACAGCAGCGGCATACGAGAGGTTGAGGAGCGAAGGTTATGTGCTGGCGGGAGAGGTGCACGATTTGCATAAGCGCATCAGGCTGTATCACCGCATTTACCTCGAGTCCGGCAAACGCCATGTCTTTGCCTTGATCGCGGCACACGGGTCCTTGTGGGCGACCGGGTATTTCAAATTGGGAAAGCTCGGTGCGCGCATCGCTTCCTTGCCGTCGCTGTGCATTCGCGGCAGGCGCAAGCAGAAGCTCGATGCCGTTGCCGTGTTCGCGGACCGTTTCCGCAGCATTAACCGCCAAGTCTGCGCCGAATCGTACGCCATCTTCAACTACACGCGGCAATATGGCGCCAACGAGATCATCCGCCCGGTGATCGGCGCGCATTTCGCCGACTTGCTGGCCGACTGCCATGCCTCGTTCGCGGCCGGTACCGGATATCCCCGCCACAAGCGCGAACAGTTGTTCGACGCTTTTCTGGCCTGGGAGCAGGACCATATCGTGGCACCCAACGTGGCGCAAGCGTTTGCCGATTTCGACTGGCCCCTGATTGCCTGGCTGGCCAGGCGGCCGGTGATCCAGTTCGCCTATTTCGGAAAGCACACGCGCCTGCGCTTCCGCGATTTTTCCTGCCAGGATGACCGCATGTCCGCAGGCATGCAAGCCTGCCGGATCGCGGAAGACGTGGGGCTGGAGGCAGTCGAAGCGGCGCTGTCCGCGCGATGCCGCGTTGTTGAGGGCCGCCACGCGCAGCCGGATACAATGGACGGCAAGCGGCCGGGAGCCAGCGCACGGAAAGGGATGAGATGATGAAGATCGCACTGTCGACGATGGCCGACGAAGTCCATGACGAGCCATCCTTTCTGGCTTTTCTGGAAGCCCTTCGCGCAGACTGGGTGGATGAGCGGCGCAAAGAAAAGGAACAGCCAAGTTCCCCCTACGGACCGGGCGCCAATGGCTGGGAGAACCATACCATTGGCGACTTCCTCGACGCGGCACATTCCTGGGCGGATGCGTCAGCCGATGGTTTGCAATTTTATAGCGTCCCGCAAAATCCATGGTGCCGCATGGCGCAGATTTTGTGGATGGGCAAAATCTATGAATGACCCGTCTCGCTTGAACCAGCGCATCATTGCTGGTCTGTGAGGAAGCACTTCCACCGTTTCCGCTCCCCCGCTCTGTCCCAACAGTCAGATCGATTCGCTTCTGCCATTTGCTCAGATTACCGGAAATAGATTGTGCTGAAAGGTGGGACGGTCGGATGCTTGCAATCGACTGACTGGAATGAACTGCCGATGGGCATAAAAAAACGGCACCGGGATTTCTCCTCGGTGCCGTTTTCGTGTGCGTCTAAGCTAGATTATGCTTCGTCGCTGTGCTGTGCCGCCGTGTTGTCTTCCATGGCTTGCAGCTCGGTCGCCATGTTGGCTTTTTCAGCATCCAGCAGCGCCTTGCGCTCTTCCACTTCCCACGCCTCTTTTTCCTTCTTGGCGCGGTGGAAGGCCAGACCGGTACCGCCAGGAATCAGGCGGCCGACGATGACGTTCTCTTTCAGGCCGCGCAGACCGTCGCGCTTGCCCATGATCGCCGCTTCCGTCAGCACGCGGGTGGTTTCCTGGAACGATGCGGCCGAGATGAACGAATCGGTCGACAGCGATGCCTTGGTAATACCCAGCAGTACGTTTTCGTAGGTCGCAGGGATCTTGCCGGCAGCGATCACGCGATCGTTCTCGTCCAGCAGCTCCGAACGCTCGACCTGTTCGCCGACGATGTAGTTCGCATCGCCCGCTTCCACGATCTGCACGCGGCGCAGCATCTGGCGCACGATCACTTCGATGTGCTTGTCGTTAATCTTCACGCCCTGCAGACGGTACACGTCCTGCACTTCGTCAACGATGTAACGCGCCAGCGCTTCGATACCCAGCAGACGCAGGATGTCTTGCGGATCGGCCGGGCCGTCCACGATCATCTCGCCCTTGTTCACTACCTGGCCGTCGTGAACCAGCACTTGCTTGTCCTTGGTGATCAGGAACTCGTGCTTGTTGCCGTCCATGTCCGTGATTTCCAGACGCTGCTTGCCCTTGGTTTCTTTACCAAACGCAACCGTACCCGTGACTTCCGCCAGCATGCCGGCGTCTTTCGGCGAACGCGCTTCGAACAGCTCGGCAACCCGTGGCAGACCACCGGTAATGTCGCGCGTTTTCTGCGATTCGGTCGGGATACGTGCCAGCACTTCGCCGACCGATACCGATTGACCGTCCTTGACCATGATCAGCGCGCCGACCTGGAAGCCGATCGCCACCGAGTGTTCGGTACCGGCAATCTTGACTTCTTCGTTGACGTCGTTGAGCAGCTTCACTTGCGGACGCAGCGTTTTGGTCAGCGAACCGCGACGCTTGGCATCGATCGCCACCAGGGTTGCCAGGCCGGTCACTTCATCGACCTGACGGGCCACGGTGACGCCTTCTTCGACGTTCTCGAAGCGAACCGTACCGGCGTACTCGGTAATGATCGGACGGGTCAGCGGATCCCAGGTTGCCAGGGCCGTACCGGCCTTGATGACCATGCCATCCTTGACGATCAGGGTCGCGCCGTACGGCACTTTATGACGCTCGCGCTCACGGCCGTGGTCGTCCGTGATCAGCACTTCACCGGAACGGGAAATGACGATCTGGGCGCCCTTGCCATTGGTAACGTAACGCATGGTCGCGGTGAAACGGATGGTACCGTTCGACTTCGCTTCCACCGACGAGGCCACTGCCGCACGCGATGCCGCACCACCAATGTGGAAGGTACGCATGGTCAGCTGGGTACCCGGCTCACCAATCGACTGCGCTGCAACAACACCAACGGCTTCGCCGGCGTTGACCAGCATGCCGCGGCCGAGGTCGCGGCCATAGCACTTGGCGCACAGGCCGAAGCGCGTGTCGCAAGTCAGTGGCGTGCGCACCTTGACTTCGTCGATCGACAGGCGTTCGATTTCTTCGACCATGTCTTCGTCGAGCAGGGTGCCGGCTTCGTACAAGGTTTCCTGGGTTTCAGGATTGACGACGTCATGCACGTTGACACGGCCGAGGATACGGTCGCGCAGCGGCTCGATGACTTCACCGCCTTCGACCATCGCCTTCATCAGCGCGCCGTTGGTGGTGCCGCAATCGTCCTCGATCACAACCAGATCCTGGGTCACGTCGACCAGACGGCGGGTCAGGTAACCCGAGTTCGCCGTTTTCAGCGCCGTATCGGCCAGACCTTTACGAGCGCCGTGGGTCGAAATGAAGTACTGCAACACGTTCAAGCCTTCGCGGAAATTCGCGGTAATCGGCGTTTCGATAATCGAACCATCCGGCTTGGCCATCAGGCCTCGCATACCAGCCAACTGGCGAATCTGGGCTGCCGAACCGCGCGCGCCCGAGTCGGCCATCATGTAAATCGCGTTGAACGATTCCTGCGTCGACTTGGTGCCGTCGCGCTTGATGACGTCTTCCACTTTGAGCTGGTCCATCATGGCCTTGCCGACTTCGTCCGAGGTCTTGCCCCAGATGTCGACCACCTTGTTGTAACGCTCGCCAGCGGTGACCAGACCCGACGCGTACTGCTGCTCGATCTGCTTGACTTCCTGCTCCGCGGCGGAAATCAGGGTCACTTTTTGTGGCGGTACCAGCATGTCGTCGACGCAGATCGAGATACCGGCGCGCGTCGCGAGACGGAAACCGGATTGCATCAGCTTGTCGGCGAACACGACGGTGGCACGCAGGCCGCACTTGCGGAACGACGTGTTGATCAGCTTCGAAATCTCTTTCTTCTTCAGGGCGCGGTTCAGTACGGAGAACGGCAGGCCCTTCGGCAGGATTTCGGACAGGATGGCGCGGCCGACCGTGGTTTCGTAGCGCGTGACGGTGCGCACGAATTCGCCGGACTCGGCATCCTTCGGGTTCTCGACGATACGCACGGTGATGCGGGTCGTCAGTTCGACTTCCTTGTTGTCGTAGGCGCGGATCACTTCCGAGACGTCGGTAAACAGCATGCCTTCGTTCTTGGCGTTGATCGCTTCGCGCGTCGCGTAGTACAGGCCGAGCACGATATCCTGGGACGGCACGATCGACGGTTCGCCGTTCGACGGGAACAGGATGTTGTTCGACGCCAGCATCAGGGTACGCGCTTCCATCTGCGCTTCGATCGACAGAGGAACGTGGACCGCCATCTGGTCACCGTCGAAGTCGGCGTTGAACGCCGCGCAGACGAGTGGGTGCAGCTGGATGGCCTTGCCTTCAATCAGGACTGGCTCGAAGGCCTGGATACCAAGGCGGTGCAAGGTCGGCGCACGGTTGAGCATGACCGGATGTTCGCGGATCACGTCTTCCAGAATGTCCCACACGACCGGTTCCTGGATCTCGACCAGCTTCTTGGCGGCCTTGATTGTCGTTGCCAGACCCATCAGTTCGAGCTTGTTGAAAATGAAGGGCTTGAACAGTTCCAGCGCCATCAGTTTCGGCAAACCGCACTGGTGCAGTTTGAGCTGGGGACCGACCACGATGACCGAACGGCCCGAGTAGTCGACGCGCTTGCCCAGCAAGTTCTGACGGAAACGGCCGCCTTTACCCTTGATCATTTCGGCCAGCGATTTCAGCGGACGCTTGTTGGCGCCGGTCATCGCTTTGCCGCGACGGCCGTTATCCAGCAGCGAATCGACCGCTTCTTGCAGCATGCGCTTTTCGTTACGCGTAATGATTTCCGGCGCGCGCAATTCCATCAGGCGCTTCAGGCGGTTATTACGGTTGATGACGCGGCGATACAGGTCGTTCAGGTCGGAGGTCGCAAAGCGGCCGCCGTCGAGCGGCACCAGCGGACGCAGTTCCGGCGGCAGCACTGGCAGCACTTCCATGATCATCCAGTCCGGCTTGATGCCCGAACGCTGGAATGCCTCGAGCACTTTGAGGCGCTTGGCGTATTTCTTGATCTTCGCTTCGGACTTCGATTCCTTGAGCTCAACGCGCAGGGCTTCGGCATCGCGGTGGATGTCGATCGAGCGCAGCAGTTCACGGATACCTTCGGCGCCCATGAAGGCGGTGAAGTCGTCGCCGTACTCTTCGTACTTGGCGGCGTAGTCGTCTTCCGACATGATCTGGCACTTCTTGAGCGGGGTCATGCCTGGATCGGTGACCACGTAGGCTTCGAAGTACAGAACGCGTTCGATGTCGCGCAAGGTCATGTCGAGGACCATGCCCAGACGCGACGGCAAGGACTTCAGGAACCAGATGTGCGCGGTTGGCGAAGCGAGCTCGATGTGGCCCATGCGCTCACGGCGCACCTTGGCCAGGGTGACTTCGACGCCGCACTTTTCGCAGATCACACCGCGGTGTTTCAGGCGCTTGTACTTGCCGCACAGGCACTCATAATCCTTGATCGGGCCAAAGATCTTGGCGCAGAACAGACCGTCGCGTTCTGGCTTGAAGGTACGATAGTTGATGGTTTCCGGCTTTTTGACTTCGCCGTAGGACCACGAACGGATTTTTTCAGGCGACGCCAGACCAATCTTGATCGCGTCGAACGTTTCGTTTTGCTGAACTTGCTTGAATAGATCGAGCAGTGCTTTCATGTATCACTCCAGGTGATGGAACTTCTATATTACATCCACCAATGCGTTGCGCCGTCGCCCCCGCGAAGGCGGGGGTCCATAGCACGGCAGATCCGAGGTGCTATGGGCTCCCGCGGGGGCGCCTAGCCCTGCGCGGGAACGACGAGGTGGCAGTATTAATTACGCTCGAGGTCGATATCGATACCCAGCGAACGAATCTCTTTCACCAGCACGTTGAACGATTCCGGCATACCCGCGTCGATCACATGGTCGCCTTTGACCAGGTTTTCGTACACTTTGGTACGGCCGTTCACGTCATCCGACTTGACGGTCAGCATTTCTTGCAGCACATACGATGCGCCGTACGCTTCCAGTGCCCAGACTTCCATCTCACCGAAACGCTGGCCACCGAACTGGGCTTTACCGCCCAGTGGCTGCTGCGTGACCAGCGAGTAAGGACCGGTCGAACGCGCGTGCATCTTGTCGTCGACCAGGTGGTGCAGCTTCAGTACGTGCATGTAGCCAACAGTTACCTTGCGCTCGAACGATTCGCCGGTGCGGCCGTCGTACATCGTGACCTGGTTCTTCGACGGTGTCATGCCGAGTTTGGTCGCGATATGGTCAGGATACGCCAGGTCCAGCATGCGATGGATTTCCGACTCGTGCGCACCGTCGAACACGGGCGTCGCGAAAGGCACGCCGTTCTTCAGGTTTTGCGCCAAGGTCATGATCTCGTCGTCGCTGAAGTTGTCCAGGTCTTCCGTCTTGCCGGTTTCGTTGTAGATCAGGTTCAGGAACTTGCGCATTTCCTGGACCTTGGCTTGCGCTTTCAGCATTTCGCCGATGCGCAGGCCCAGGCCCTTGGCTGCCCAACCCAAGTGGGTCTCGAGAATCTGACCGACGTTCATCCGTGACGGCACGCCCAGCGGGTTCAGTACGATATCGGCCGGGGTACCGTCCGCCATGTACGGCATGTCTTCGACTGGCACGATACGGGAAACCACACCCTTGTTACCGTGACGGCCGGCCATCTTGTCGCCCGACTGCAGGCGGCGCTTGACGGCCAGGTAGACTTTGACCATCTTCTGCACGCCAGGTTGCAGTTCATCGCCCTGGGTCAACTTCTTGCGCTTCTCTTCGAAGGCCAGGTCGAACTGGTGACGCTTCTCGGCGATCGATTCCTTGATCGCTTCGAGGGCGGTGGCGGCATCGTCGTCGGCGGGACGGATATCGAACCAGTGGTACTTGTCGAGGTCGTCGAGGTACTCTTTGGTGATCTTCACGCCCTTGGCCAGCTTTTTAGGGCCGCCATTGACAACTTTGCCAATCAGCATTTTTTCCAGACGCTGGAAGGCATCGCCTTCCACAATACGCATCTGGTCGTTCAGGTCGAGGCGGAAACGCTTGAGTTCATCATCGATGATCTGCTGGGCGCGCTTGTCGCGGACGATGCCTTCACGGGTAAACACTTGCACGTCGATCACGGTGCCGACCATGCCCGAAGGCACGCGCAGCGAGGTGTCTTTGACGTCCGATGCTTTCTCGCCGAAAATCGCGCGCAGCAGCTTCTCTTCCGGGGTCAGCTGGGTTTCGCCTTTTGGCGTCACTTTACCGACCAGGGTGTCGCCTGCTTGCACTTCCGCACCGATGTAGACGATGCCGGACTCATCCAGACGAGCCAGCTGGTTCTCAGCCAGGTTCGAGATGTCGCGCGTGATTTCTTCGGCGCCGAGCTTGGTATCGCGTGCCACAACCGACAACTCTTCGATGTGAATCGAGGTGTAGCGGTCGTCTTTCACGACGTTTTCCGAGATCAGGATCGAATCTTCGAAGTTCAGACCGTTCCATGGCATGAATGCCACCAGCATGTTCTGACCCAGGGCCAGTTCGCCCAGGTCGGTCGATGCGCCATCGGCGATCACGTCGCGCTTGGCGACGCGGTCGCCGACCTGCACGATCGGACGCTGGTTGATGTTGGTGTTCTGGTTGGAACGGGTGTACTTGATCAGGTTGTAGATGTCCACGCCGACTTCGCCCGCCAGCGCTTCGTCGTCGTTGACGCGAATCACCACACGGCCTGCATCGATGTAGTCGACCACGCCGCCACGCAGCGCTTGCACGGTGGTGCCGGAGTCGACTGCCACGGTGCGTTCGATACCGGTACCGACGAAGGCTTTTTCAGGGCGCAGGCAAGGAACGGCCTGGCGCTGCATGTTGGCACCCATCAATGCGCGGTTCGCATCATCGTGTTCGAGGAACGGAATCAGGGACGCTGCGACCGACACGATCTGGCCTGGGGCGACGTCCATGTACTGGATGCGCTCCGGCGAGACCAGGATCGTTTCGCCGGCTTCACGCGCGGACACCAGTTCATCCGACAAAGTGCCTTCGGACGAGATGGTCGCGTTCGCCTGAGCGATGATGTAGCGGCCTTCTTCGATCGCCGACAGATAGTCGATCTTGTCGGTGACCATGCTGTTTTCGACCTTGCGGTACGGCGTCTCGAGGAAGCCGTATTCGTTCAGGCGGGCAAACAGAGCCAGCGAGTTGATCAGACCAATGTTCGGGCCCTCTGGGGTTTCGATCGGGCACACGCGGCCGTAGTGGGTCGGGTGCACGTCGCGCACTTCGAAGCCGGCGCGTTCGCGGGTCAGACCACCAGGTCCGAGCGCGGAAACGCGGCGCTTGTGGGTGATTTCCGACAGCGGGTTGGTCTGGTCCATGAACTGCGACAGCTGGGACGAACCGAAGAACTCGCGAATCGCGGCCGAAATCGGCTTCGAGTTGATCAGGTCGTGCGGCATCAGGTTGTCCGCTTCGGCCTGGCCGAGACGTTCCTTGACAGCACGCTCAACGCGCACCAGGCCGGCGCGGAATTGATTCTCCGCCAGTTCGCCGACGCAACGTACGCGGCGGTTACCCAGGTGATCGATATCGTCGACTTCGCCGCGGCCATTGCGCAGTTCCACCAAGATCTTGATCACGGCCAGCACGTCGTCGTTCGACAGGGTCATGGCGCCGGTCAGTTCATCACGGCCGATGCGGCGGTTGAACTTCATGCGGCCCACGGCCGACAGGTCGTAGCGCTCAGGGCTGTAGAACAGGCCGTTGAACAGGGCTTCGACCGAATCTTCGGTTGGCGGCTCGCCTGGACGCATCATGCGGTAGATGGCGACCTTGGCGGCCATCTGGTCGGCGGTATCGTCGATACGCAGGGTTTGCGAGATGTAGCCACCCTGGTCGAGATCGTTCGTGTACAGGGTCTGGATTTCGCTCACGGACGCATCGCGCAGGCGGCCGAGGACGTCTTCGGTCAGCTCGTCGTTGGCCGAGGCGATGACTTCGCCGGTGTCGGCATCGACGATGTTCTTGGCCAGCACACGGCCGAGCAGATAGTCTTCAGGCACGGAAATGTGCTTGATGCCGGCCGCTTCGATGTCGCGCACGTGCTTGGCGTTGATACGCTTGTCTTTCAGCACCAGGGTCTTGCCGGATTTGTCCACGATGTCGAAACGCGCGACTTCACCACGCAGGCGTTCGGCAACGAATTCCATCTCGGCGCCTTCGGAGCGCAGATTGAAATTGTCGAATACGAAGAAGTTCGCCAGGATCTGTTCGTGCGACATCCCGATGGCCTTCAGCAGGATCGTCACTGGCATCTTGCGGCGGCGGTCGACGCGGAAGAACAGGATGTCCTTCGGGTCGAACTCGAAGTCCAGCCACGAGCCGCGGTACGGAATGATCCGTGCCGAGAACAGCAGCTTGCCCGACGAGTGGGTCTTGCCGCGGTCGTGTTCGAAGAACACGCCAGGCGAACGGTGCAGCTGCGAGACGATGACACGCTCGGTACCGTTGATGACGAACGAGCCGGTGGTCGTCATGAGCGGCAATTCGCCCATGTAAACTTCTTGCTCTTTCATTTCCTTAACCACAGGCTTGGTTGGCGATTCTTTATCCAGAATCACCAGGCGCACCTTGGCGCGCAGCGGCGACGCGAACGTCAGGCCACGCTGTTGGCATTCCTTGACGTCGAAAGCCGGGTCACCCAGGACATACGACAGGAATTCGAGACGCGCAAAACCATTGTGCGACACGATAGGGAAAATCGAGGTGAAAGCCGACTGCAGGCCGTCGTTCTTGCGGGTCGACGGGATGGTATCCGCTTGCAAGAAATTCTCGTAGGATTCGAGCTGTGTAGCCAGAAGGAAAGGAACGTTGTGAACGTTGGCGCGCTTCGCGAATGACTTGCGAATGCGTTTCTTCTCAGTAAATGAGTAGTGCATGGACACTCCGTGAGTGACAGAAAGGATGAGAATTCAGGAATTTCCAGGGCCGGGCGCGCACTAGAAAGGCCTCAAGTCTCGAACTTTATGCCAGGTGATAAGAAGATAATACGAATACTACTGGGTGCTGCTTAAGCGTTACTTATACGACAGGGACGACAAAAGAGCCAAAGCCGCATCCTCCCCCTTTCGGGAGAGGACCGCAAGCTTTGACTCCGGCGCAGAACTGAACGCCAAATAAGGCTTTATTGCTATTACTTGATTTCGGCTTTCGCGCCAGCATCTTCCAGCTTTTTCTTGCCGGCTTCAGCGTCAGCTTTCGAGATCGCTTCTTTAACGGTTTTTGGTGCGCCATCGACCAGGTCTTTAGCTTCTTTCAAGCCCAGGCCGGTGATTTCGCGAACTGCTTTAATGACGCCAACTTTGTTCGCGCCGAAATCAGCCAGAACCAGGTTGAATTCGGTCTGCTCTTCAACAACAGCTGCAGGACCCGCACCAGCGCCGCCGCCAACTGCGACTGCAGCTGCCGATACGCCGAATTTTTCTTCGAATGCCTTGACCAGGTCGTTCAGGTCCATTACGGACATTTCGCCAACTGCTGCCAGGATGTCGTCTTTGCTGATTGCCATTTGAAACTCCATTTATTTTGTTGAGGACAGGGCCGCTTGGCGGCGATGTCCTCTAATACGTTGTATAGATTGGTATTGACTAAAAAAGTGCAAGGGTAATCGCGAACGATTACGCTGCTGCTGGGGCTTCTTCTGCTGCTGCAGTTTCTTCTGCAGGAGCGGCGCCTTCGCCTTTTTTCGCTGCCAGGGCAGCCAGACCACGTGCAAAGCTCGACACCGGCGTCAGCATCAGGCCCAGGATCTGGGAGATGAGAACTTCACGGCTAGGAATGCTTGCCAACGCGACAACAGCTGCTTTATCCAGCTGTTTGCCTGCGTAGTTACCTGCGGTAATAACCAGTTTGTCGTTGGTTTTAGCAAAGTCAGCGATGACTTTAGCTGCTGCAACGGCATCATCCGAGATCGAGTAGATCAGCGGACCGACCATCGAGTCGGCCAGGTTAGCAAACTGCGTACCTTCAACGGATTTGCGAGCCAGCGTGTTCTTCAGAACACGCAGGTACACACCCTGGGTACGCGCTTTGGCACGAAGTTGCGTCAAGTGACCAACCTGGATGCCACGATATTCGGCCACGACGATCGTTTGCGCAGTTGCTACTTTTGCGGAAACTTCGGCGACGACGGCCTTTTTGTCATTCAGATTGAGACCCACGGTCAACCTCCTAAAATGATGCGCGGCAAATGCCTTGCATCGGTTCGAACAACGGCGTCCGACGTTTAGAAGTACAACTGAGCGGATGAATTCACGCAGCGGGACTAACAAAACTTGCTCGGGTGCACCATCTGCGTTGGGTGATGTATTAACCTCCGGCCTGCATGCTGCCTTGGGCCCAACGGTCTTTGATTGTCTGCCCGGACTTGCGTCCGGACATCCCAAAGAGTCGCCACGGTTTGCACCGTGGACTTAATTCTTGATATCTTCTTGGTGCCAGAGCGGACATCGCTGCGCGATGTCCGCTCTGGCACCAACGAGTTATTAAGCTGCCAGCGAAGCCTGGTCGACGCGAACGCCGGCGCCCATGGTCGACGACAGTGCAACCTTACGCAGGTAAACACCTTTCGACGACGTTGGCTTGGCCTTGTTCAGTGCATCGATCAGCGCAACCAGGTTGGCTTTCAGGTCAGCGTCAGCGAACGATTTACGGCCGATCGTTGCGTGGATGATACCTGCCTTGTCGGTACGGTACTGGACCTGGCCGGCTTTCGCGTTTTTCACAGCGGTAGCGACGTCAGGGGTAACAGTGCCGACTTTCGGGTTAGGCATCAGGCCGCGTGGTCCCAGGATCTGGCCCAGGGTACCAACGATACGCATGGTATCTGGCGAAGCGATGACGATATCGAAAGGCATGTTGCCGGCTTTAACCATCTCAGCCAGATCTTCCATACCAACGATGTCGGCGCCGGCAGCTTTCGCTTGCTCGGCTTTGTCGCCGGTTGCAAATACTGCAACGCGAACGGTTTTGCCGGTGCCTGCTGGCAGAACGACGGAGCCGCGCACGACTTGATCCGACTTCTTAGGATCCACGCCCAGCTGAACCGATACGTCGATCGACTCATTGAACTTGGCGGTGGCGAATTCTTTCACCAGAGCGACTGCATTGTCGAAACCATAGGACTTGTTACGGTCGACTTTGGCTTTGATTGCTTTAACGCGTTTGGACAGCTTAGCCATTACAGACCCTCCACCGTGATGCCGATCGAACGAGCGGAACCGGCGATGATGCGCACTGCGGCATCCATGTCGGCAGCGGTCAGATCCGGCTGTTTGATTTTAGCGATTTCTTCAGCTTGAGCGCGGGTCAGCTTGCCTACCTTGGTGGTATGCGGCGTTGGCGAACCTTTGGTGATGCCGGCGAATTTCTTGATCAGGTAGGTCGCTGGAGGCGTCTTCATCACGAAGGTGAAGGACTTGTCGGCGAACGCGGTGATCACGACCGGAATTGGCATACCTGGCTCTTGACCCTGGGTCTGGGCGTTGAACGCCTTGCAGAATTCCATGATGTTCAGGCCGCGCTGACCCAGTGCTGGGCCAATCGGTGGGGATGGGTTTGCTTTACCAGCTGGCACTTGCAGCTTGATAAAACCAATGATTTTCTTTGCCATGATGGCTCCTATCTTGGATTGAGTAGTAGCGCCCCGCCGGTACAATCATGGCAGGGCTCCTCTTACCGAGTTCCGCTCGACTACCGCGACGCCTCGATTACGCGTTTGCTGCCGCTGCCGCCCCCGAGAGGGCGCCCCAAGGGGACGCCCCAAGGGGACGCCCCAAGGGGACGGCGCTTAGACTTTCTCGACCTGGCCGAACTCGAGTTCGACTGGCGTTGCACGACCGAAGATGGTGACCGAGACGCGCACTTTGGATTTCTCGTAATTGACTTCTTCGACGTTGCCGTTGAAGTCGGTGAACGGACCATCCTTGATACGTACCTGCTCGCCCACTTCGTACAGCACTTTTGGACGTGGCTTCTCGATGCCTTCTTGCATCTGCTGCATGATCTTGTCGATTTCGCGCGCGGGAATCGGCGTCGGCTTGTTCGACTTACCGCCAATAAAGCCGGTGACCTTGCTGGTGTTCTTGACCAGGTGCCAGGTTTCGTCCGTCATTTCCATTTCAACCAGCACATAGCCTGGGAAGAAACGACGTTCGGTAACCGATTTCTGGCCATTCTTGACTTCAACGACTTCTTCGACTGGCACCAGGATGCGGCCGAACTGATCTTGCATACCGGCGCGCTCGACGCGCTCGGTCAGGGCACGCATGACACTTTTTTCCATGCCGGAATAAGCATGCACCACGTACCAGCGCTTGTTGCTGACTGGCACGCTCAAGGCTGCGCCAGACTCTTGTGCCGGAACGTCTACGCCCGGCACTTCAGCACCCCCCGCCGAAGCGTCGGCCGCATCATCTTGCACATTTTCGCTCATTTTATTTCCAACCCAGGATCACGTCGTACAACAGAAATTCAATCGTCTTATCCGTGCCCCACAGGAACAGCGCCATGACGGTCACAAACGCGAACACGATACCGGTGATCTGCATTGCTTCTTTGGGAGCGGGCCAGACGACTTTTTTGGTCTCGCGAACCGATTCCTTGGCGAAGCTCAGGAATTCACGGCCACTGGACGAAGTCCACAAAAGCAGGACGGCAAAAACTAAACCAGCCGCGAGTGCGACAGCGCACATCCAAGCTGGTTTACTTTGGCCTTTCAGGTAGAAGAACCCGACGACCCCTGCAATCGCGGCAACCACTGCCAGCGCGACTTTAAACTTGTCGTTTGACGTACTGACGGTTTGCACGGATTGATTAGACATACGTTTTTACTTTCGGTGCCCTGCACCAGAACGGTGGCAGGGACGGAGGGCATCGAACCCCCAACCTTCGGTTTTGGAGACCGACGCTCTGCCAATTGAGCTACGTCCCTACGTAAAACTTCAGTGGAATCAGAAATTATACCATCGTGCGGCCGCTGATGGCAATGACTGATTTCGGCGGGGCACCGGACGCATGTCCGGGCCCGCCCTAACTAATTACTTACCAGCTACTTCGCTGAGAATCTTTGCAACAACACCTGCACCAACGGTACGGCCACCTTCGCGGATGGCGAAACGCAGGCCTTCTTCCATCGCGATCGGGTTGATCAGCTTGACGGTGATCGACACGTTATCGCCTGGCATAACCATTTCTTTGTCCGCTGGCAACT
>NZ_WHJH01000399.1 GCF_011682145.1 Massilia mucilaginosa | reverse complement strand
AGACGCACCGCATTGGGTACCACGTCTTGCGATTGCGCAGCCACCCACCGGTCGATGGCGCGAAGTCTGGTCGGCTCGGCCATCGCAAGGAGCTTGGGGTTGCAGGCGAAACCGAAAATGAAGTCCATGTTCGACATCCCATCGATCAAGCCCATTAATTCAGGGCCACTGAAGTGTCCGTCGCCACGTACGAGAATATGCGTATCGGGGAAGTGCTGACGAATC
>NZ_WHJH01000398.1 GCF_011682145.1 Massilia mucilaginosa | reverse complement strand
GGCCGTCGAAAATCATCAGCGGCAAGTAGCAGGTCGAACCATAGTGGTGGTTGTAGAACGCCAGCGGCTGCTGGCCGTAGCATGCATCCTCGGAGTGATCCAGATCGAGAATCAAGCTCTTTGGCGGGCTGGCGAAGCTGGCGATGAACTGTTCGACCAGAGCCTCGCTGACGCGATAAATATCCTGGCGACTTGCTGCGTGTTCAAAGCGCGAGATCGTAGCTCCCGAT
>NZ_WHJH01000397.1 GCF_011682145.1 Massilia mucilaginosa | reverse complement strand
CGTCCTCATAGCCGCAGCCGATTTGGTAGATACGCTGCGTCAGAAGATCATGATACGAATGGCTGACGTAACTCTGATGGCGACGGTCCGGCAAAGCCGCCGCGAGGCGCTTGGTCAGACCGATCTGAAGGTCGACACCGCGCAGCAGCACCGGCCCGAGATCAGACGACAAACCGCCACCGGCAAAATCGGCTCGAACACTGTGAGCGGGAATGGATGCAAAACGGAGCTGCTCTGA
>NZ_WHJH01000396.1 GCF_011682145.1 Massilia mucilaginosa | reverse complement strand
GCGACCATTTGGCGAAGAGAACGCGATGATCATGCGGCGCGTTTTGAAGCGGATTCGTCAGCACTTCCCCGATACGCATATTCTCGTACGTGGCGACGGACACTTCAGTGGCCCTGAATTAATGGGCCTGATCGACAGCATGTCGAACGTGGACTTCATTTTCGGTTTCGCCTGCAACCCCAAGCTCCTTGCGATGGCCGAGCCGACCAGACTTCGCGCCATCGACCGGTGGGTGGCTG
>NZ_WHJH01000395.1 GCF_011682145.1 Massilia mucilaginosa | reverse complement strand
GGCAACGTGCTTCTCCCAAAAAACGGTCGTGTTTTCCATGCTTGCTCCGGTATCAAATCGAAGTAGCAAGAATGCGGAAATTCGGATTAGCCAGCAAGTCTGGGGTTTATGGAGCGCTTACGTTACGTCAGCCATTCGTATCATGATCTTCTGACGCAGCGTATCTACCAAATCGGCTGCGGCTATGAGGACGGCAACGACGCGAACAGTCTGCGCCACGATCCGATGTTCAAACTTGGTGCGGCCCG
>NZ_WHJH01000394.1 GCF_011682145.1 Massilia mucilaginosa | reverse complement strand
GCGCCATCGACCGGTGGGTGGCTGCGCAATCGCAAGACGTGGTACCCAATGCGGTGCGTCTGTTCGATGAATTTACTTACAAGGCGCGCTCGTGGCCGAAGGCCTGGCGCGTGCTTCTCAAGGCCGAAGGCCTGGCGCGTGCTTCTCAAGGCCGAGGTCATGGCGCTTGGCGAGAACACGCGCTTCATCGTCACCTCGCTGCCAGGACTCGATGCCGGCATGTTGTACGAGGATATTTATTGCGCGCG
>NZ_WHJH01000393.1 GCF_011682145.1 Massilia mucilaginosa | reverse complement strand
ACTGCCGCAGCGCCAGGCCGGTGCCGACATTGCCGATCTGTTGCCGTTCAACTTTACTGCTGTTTAACAGCCGCTTGCCCGTCGATTAGGGCAACGTCAAGGTGCGGTAGAAATCGCGCTTACGTTAATCGCCGACCTGTACGGCCTGGCCGTCTCGCCGGCGACGTTGCTGGCATGGGTGGCCGAGGCGAGCGCGGCCCTGCAACCGACGGCGGATCAGATCGCCGAGCATCTGCGCGCCGCGCCGGTG
>NZ_WHJH01000392.1 GCF_011682145.1 Massilia mucilaginosa | reverse complement strand
CCCTGATGGATAGCGCGATGCGCAGCATGTCCGGCAGATGGATTTCGATCAGTTCCCAGTTGATTGATTCGCTGAACAAACCGTTGATGTGCTCGTAGCGCGTACCGCGGTCTGGTTTGTAAAAAACGTAACTATTCAGCCGCTATGCAACTGATGGGATAGGCGCGCCGACAAATGCGCGCTGTAGCACTGCGAGCATGTTGTGGCCCTGTTTTCGCAGGGTATCGAGGCAAGAACGGATGACGCAGAAA
>NZ_WHJH01000391.1 GCF_011682145.1 Massilia mucilaginosa | reverse complement strand
TCGCGGCAACGTGCTTCTCCCAAAAAACGGTCGTGTTTTCCATGCTTGCTCCGGTATCAAATCGAAGTAGCAAGAATGCGGAAATTCGGATTAGCCAGCAAGTCTGGGGTTTATGGAGCGCTTACGCAAGTTCGGCGCCGGCGATCGCGTCGACCGTGTTTGCGCTGTCCGAGCGGCGCCGCACCCTGCACGCGTTCGCCAACCACGAGGAAGCCTGTCGCAAGACCGATGCGCGCGAAGTCGAGCATGAC
>NZ_WHJH01000390.1 GCF_011682145.1 Massilia mucilaginosa | reverse complement strand
CGATTTTGCCGGTGGCGGTTTGTCGTCTGATCTCGGGCCGGTGCTGCTGCGCGGTGTCGACCTTCAGATCGGTCTGACCAGGCGCCTCGCGGCGGCTTTGCCGGACCGTCGCCATCAGAGTTACGTCGTAAGCGATCCATCAACCCCAGACTGTTCAGGAAGTCACGCCGCTGGTTAAATCGGGGGTATGCAAATCCTTCATATTCCACGGCAGCAGCGCCGCGACGTCATCCACGGTTTTCGCCGCTGGCA
>NZ_WHJH01000038.1 GCF_011682145.1 Massilia mucilaginosa | reverse complement strand
TGGTCGACAGCGTGGCGCGCGTGACCGACATCATGTCCGAGATTACGGCCGCCAGTAACGAACAGCGCGTCGGCATCGATCAGGTCAACGAAGCGATTGCGCAGATGGATCAGGTGACGCAGCAGAACGCGGCGCTGGTGGAAGAAGCGGCGGCGGCGGCCGGCAGCCTGGAAGAACAGGCGGCGCGGCTGGCGGATGTGGCTGGGGGGTTCAAGCTGGCGGCGAGCGCTGGACGGCCGCAGCAGCGGGTGGCGGGCAAGGCGCCATTGAAGCTAGCGGCTTGATTCGTCGTTCCCGCGAAGGCGGGAACCCAAGTCCATAGTTAAGCCAGCGGCTTCAGCACGAACTTAGATCCCCGCCGAGGGCCGCCTTGGCGCGGGGACGACGGGTTAGCGCGAACGGCACCCTCACGCCCCCAAAAACATTTCCTGCAAATCATTCAAAAAGCGCTGCCCCAGCTCCGTGGGCCGAATGATCTTGTGATCGCGATAAATCAGCCCCTTGGCCTCGGCCGCATTCAAGGTCTGCTCGATCGCATTGATCCCCATCCCGGTCCGTTCCCCGAACAGATTCGGTGAAAACCCCTCGGTCAGGCGCAGGGTGTTGAGCATGAACTCGAACCCCATATCGGCGCGTCCGATCTCGCGCTCTTCCTGCACCGGATTACCCGCCCGCGCCGCCTCGATGAACGCCTTCGGCTGCTTGTAGCGCGCCTGCCTCAGCACCCGGTGCGGGAACGAGATCTTCGAATGCGCGCCGGCGCCAATCCCCAGGTAATCGCCGAACTCCCAGTAATTCACATTGTGCTTCGCGCGCCGCCCCGGCTGCGCGTACGCCGACACTTCGTAATGCCCGTACCCCGCCGCCGCCGTTTCGAGCGCGATCATGTCCTGCATGTCGGCGCTGGCATCGTCATCCGGCAGCGCCGGCGGATACTTGGCGAACAGCGTGTTCGGCTCCATCGTCAGGTGGTACAGCGACAAATGCGGCGGCGCGAACGACAGCGCCGTCTCCAGGTCGAGCCGCGCCTCTTCCAGGGTCTGGGTCGGCAAGGCGTACATCAGGTCCAGGTTGAAATTGTCGAAATTCGCATGCGCGATCTCGACCGCCCGCCTCGCCTCGTTGTCGTCATGGATGCGGCCCAGCGCCTTGAGGTGCTTGCCGCTGAAGCTCTGGATGCCGATCGACAGGCGGTTGATGCCGCTGGCCCGGAACGACTTGAACTTCTCCGCTTCGAAGGTGCCCGGATTGGCTTCCATCGTCACTTCGGCGTCCACGTCCAGCGGCAGCAAGGTGCGCACGTCGGACATCAGCCGGTCCAGGCCCTTGGCCGACATCAGGCTCGGGGTGCCGCCGCCAATAAAGATGGTGTAGATCTTGCGGCCCCAGATCAGCGGCAGCGACTGCTCCAGGTCGAGCCGCAGCGCGTCGAGGTACGCTTCTTCCGGCAGCTCGCCGCGCGCCTCGTGCGAATTGAAGTCGCAGTAAGGGCACTTCTTCACGCACCACGGGTAGTGAATGTACAGCGACAGCGGCGGCAGCGCGGCCAGGTTCAAGGCGCCCGGCTGCAGGTACTGCAAGGCGCTGGCGGCCGGCGAGCGCGGTTCGGTCTTGACGGCGCTGCCCGCGACTTTGATCGGAATCATTTCAGCTTCTCTACCAGCGCGCGCAGGGCCTGGCCGCGGTGCGACAGCGCGTTCTTTTCAAGCGGCGTCAGTTCGGCGGTGCACTTGCCCAGCGAAGGAATCCAGAAATGCGGATCGTAGCCGAAGCCACCGGCGCCGCGCGCTTCGGCGACGATTTCGCCATTCCAGCGGCCGTCGGCGATGACCGGCTGCGGATCGCCGGCGTGGCGTACATACACCAGCACGCAGTAGTAGTACGCCGATTTGTCGGCGTGAGCGGCCAGGTCGGCGATGAGCTTCTCGTTGTTGCGCGCATCCGACTTCGGCTCGCCGGCAAAACGCGCCGACCATACGCCGGGCGCGCCGCCCAGGGCATTGACGCACACGCCGGAGTCGTCGGCCAGCGCCGGCAAACCGGTCAGGCGCGAGGCGTGACGGGCTTTTTCGAGCGCGTTTTCCACAAAAGTAGCAAACGGCTCGTCGGCTTCGGGGACGTCGAATTCGCCCTGCGCGTGCAGGGTAAAGCCGACGGGTGCGAGGATTTCGCCAAACTCCTTGAGTTTGCCGGCGTTGTTGGAAGCGAGGATGAGGCGTTGGGTCATAAGAGTCAGGTCTGGCGGGTGATGGATGCCAGCGGCATCCGCAAGTGCGTATTTTAGCGCCAATGGCCGGCCGGCTGGCCCGGGCGCCGCCTTTACGGGAATCCGCGGGATTTTGCGGGGCAAACACTGTACTATATCGGCATCTCAAATTGACGGTGGAAATCCGATGGCGACAGCAGCGCAACTCGACCTTGACGCCAACATGCGCGCCGGGGGCTGCCTTGCTTGAGGTGGAAAAAGTCGGACTAAGCTACGGCTCCGACCCTTCGGGGCTGGTGTGGGGCTATCTGTTCGGCGTCACGCCGGAAGCGCTGGCGGTCGATTCGGCCGCGGCGCTGGCCTGGATGCGCGACCACGCGGCCAACAATCCCTCGCAGTTCATCTGGCTGCACTTCAACCTGTCCAACGCGGCCAGCGAAAAGTGGCTGACCACGCACGCCAACCTGGCCGACGAATTCTACGAAACGCTGCACACCGGCTCGCGCTCGACCCGCATCGAACTGGCCGAAGACACCCTGATCGCGGTGGTCAACGATGTGCTGCACAATTTTTCGTTCGAAGAATCCGACATTTCCACCCTGTGGGTCAGCGTGGCGCGCAACGTCGTCGTCAGCGCCCGCCGCAAGCCCTTGCAGTCGATCGAGCGCGTGCGCCAGGCGGTGCGCCAGGGCGAGCCGGTACGTTCCTCGGTCGAACTGCTGATCCACCTGCTGCGCGACCAGGCCGACGTGCTGGTGAAAATCGTGCGCGACGCCGTCGAACGGGTCGACGACATCGAAGACAAGCTGCTGGCCGACCGGCCCACCGCCAAGCGCGAAGACCTGGGCGCCATGCGGCGCGTGCTGGTGCGCCTGCAACGCCTGCTGGCGCCCGAGCCGGCCGCCCTGTTCCGACTCCTGCAACGCCCGCCCTCGTGGATGGCCGACCTCGACACCCAGGAGCTGCGCGAAGCGACCGAGGAATTCTCGGTGGTGCTGAGCGACATGTCGTCGCTGCAGGAACGCATCAAGCTGCTGCAGGAAGAAATCGCCGCCCGCGTCAGCGAGGAAACCGGGCGCAGCCTGTTTATCCTGACGATCGTGACGGTGCTCGCGCTGCCGATCAATATCATTGCCGGCATGCTGGGCATGAACGTGGGCGGCATTCCGCTGTCGCACCACCCGGCCGGCTTCTGGATCATCGCCGGGATCATCGCGACGTTTACGGTGGTGGCGGGGTGGCTGGTCACGCGTGCGGCGCGGCGCCTGCGTTAGCATTTATGATGGCGTTTTGACAAACGCCGGAGAATGACGTGACACAGCACAAAGAAGGCACCAGCGCCACCCTGATCGCGGACGCGCTGCACCCCAGACTGGAAGACCATTTTACCTATCGCGGCATGTGCGACGCCTCGGCCGCCGCCGCGCTCGGGGAAGACCTGTTCGTGGTCGCCAACGACGAACGCAACCAGCTCAAGATCTACCAGCGCGGCGTGGCCGATGCGGTGGAGGTGGTCGACCTGTCGGAGTTCTTGGGCACCAAGAAGAACAAGGAATCGGACCTGGAAGGCGCGGCCACCATCGGCGCTCGGATTTACTGGATTACCTCGCACGGCCGCAACAAGAAGGGCGAGGTGCAGGAGCGCCGTTTCCGGTTTTTTGCGACCGAGGCGGGCAAAGCGAATGGCAAAGGAAAGGCGCGCCTGGAACCGGTCGGCCAGGCCTACAGCGGCCTGCTGGACGATATGATCGAGTCCAGCCAGCTGAAAAAATATCCGATTGCGCAGGCCTCCGGGAAGACCCCCGAAGCCGATGGCGCTTTCAATATCGAGGGGCTGGCGGCGACGCCGGAAGGAACGCTGCTGATTGGCTTGCGCAATCCGGCGCCCGAGGGCAAGGCGCTGGTGGTGCATTTGCTGAACCCGGAAAAGGTGGTCGAGGGCGAGCGGGCCGAGTTTGGCGAGGCCTTCGAGCTCGATCTGGGCGGGCTGGCGATTCGCAGCATGGAGCTGGTGGGACTGGCATACATGATCGTGGCGGGCCCGCCGGCAGATCATGGCGAGTTTGCGCTGTATCGCTGGTCGGGCAAGGCGCAGGACGCGCCGGAGCAACTGGTGCACGAGGATTTTGACGATGTGCGGCCGGAGGCGCTGTTTGCCATTCCCGGGACCCGCAAGGTGCAGATTCTGAGCGATGACGGCGGAGCGCATGTGAAGGAAATGGCGGAGGAAGAGCAGACGTTCAGGAGTATTACGGTGGTGTTGTAGCCGCCGCCTGTCGTTCCCGCCGAGGGCCGCCTTGGCGCGGGAACGACGGTTTTAAAGGTAGCGGGAACGCTTAAATCCCCAGCGCCTTCTTCTGCAGCGCGATAATGTCCGCGATCCCCGCCTGCGCCAGGTCCAGCAAACGGTTCATCCCGGCCCGGTCGAACGCCGCGCCTTCGGCCGTGCCCTGCACTTCGATAAAGTGCCCGGCTTCGGTCATCACCACGTTCATGTCGGTGTCGCAGCCCGAATCCTCGACGTAGTCAAGGTCGAGCACCGGCATGCCCTTGTACACGCCGACCGAAATCGCCGCCACAAAGCTCTTCACCGGCACCTTCGGAATCGCACCGCTGGCCACCAGTTTGCTGAACGCGTCATACGCGGCCACCATGGCGCCGGTAATCGACGCCGTACGCGTGCCGCCATCGGCCTGGATCACATCGCAATCCAGATTCAAGGTACGCTCGCCGAACGCTTCCAGGTCGAACGCGGCGCGCAGCGAGCGGCCGATCAAACGTTGGATCTCTTGCGTGCGGCCGCTTTGCTTGCCGCGCGCCGCTTCCCGGTCCATGCGCGTGTGAGTCGAACGCGGCAGCATGCCATATTCGGCCGTCAGCCAGCCCTGCCCTTTGCCCTTCAAAAAGCCCGGCACTTTCTCTTCGATGCTGGCCGTGCAAATGACCTTGGTGTCGCCGCACTCGATCAATACCGATCCTTCGGCATGCTTGGTGTACTGGCGCGTCAGGACGATGTCGCGCAGCTGGTCGACGGCGCGGCCGCTCGGACGTGATTCAAATGTCATGTAGTACCTTGTAAAAGCAGGCTTACTTCAAAACCTGGGATGATTTTTCGATGGCGTCGCGGATCTCGGCAATCGCCTTTTCGATCTCGTCGTCGTTGAAGGCGTCGATTTCGAGCGGCTGTTCCGGCTCCGGGGCGCTCAGGATCGTGGTGCTGACCAGGTTCTCGGGCAGCATCATGGTCGAAATGACCGCGGCGCTGCCGTCGGTGTTCACGCCCGCCGTTTCCACTTCGGGCGAACCTTGCCACATGATCGCCAGCGCGGTCGTGTTGTCGCAGGTATCGCCACCGATGGTGATCGCGGTGCTGATCATGTCGGGAATCGCGCGCACGATGGTCTGGGTCGAGAGGCGATGGACGATCTCTTCGTCCGGCAGCATCGACCACAAGCCGTCGGAGCACAGCATGACCACGTCGCCCGTCAACAAGCTGACCTGGCGCGAGACTTCGATCTTCGGCAGCGAGGAAGCGCCGATGCAGTTATACAGCTTGTTGCGGTCCGGGTGGGTCGCGCGTTCGGCCGGATCGGCCAAACCCTGGGCGATCAGGTGCTCGATGTGCGAGTGGTCGCGCGTGCGGCCCAAAATCTGCCCGCGCCGCAGCCAGTACAGGCGCGAGTCGCCGCAGTGGGCCCAGATCGCGGTGTTGTGCTGGATCAGGCAGGCCACCACCGTGGTGCGCGGCGTGTCGGGCATGTTGTTGGCGATGCGGTAGCGATGGATTTCATCGTGCGCTTCGAGAAACGCCTCTTCCAGAAAGCGCTCCGGCTTGCGTACATACGGCGTGGCGTGCTGCTGGAACATGCTCGACATGGTCTGGAGCGTGATGGCCGCGGCCATTTCGCCGCGCAGGTGGCCGCCCATGCCGTCCGCCAGGACCAGCAGCAGCGCGTCGCGCGTGAAGCTGTATCCCATCCGGTCCTGGTTGACCTTGCGGCCGCCGAGCTGGCTTTCCTGATAAACGGAAAATTGCATAGATATCTTTCTGGATCAGGTGTTTTTATCGTTGACTTTTTTGCGGCCGAGACTACCCAGACGGTCGACCAGGCCGCGTACCTGGCCGCCGATCTTCTCCAGGCCGCGCGGCGCTTCCGGCTTCTTGGGCGGCGGCAGCGCCAGTTCCTTTTGCAGCGCGAACAGGCTTTGCGGACGCGCCAGCGGGTCCATGTCGAGGCAGTTCTTGACCATGCCGATCAAGGCCGGCGAAAAGCTGCCTTCCAGGCGCGCATAGTAGCCCGGCATCTTGTCTTCGGTCTTGCGCTGGTCGGCCGGCTGCGGCGGGGCGCCGGCCATGCAGGCGAACATGGTCGCGCCGATGCTGTAAATATCCGACCATGGTCCCAGCGCCGCCGTCTTCGAGTACAGGTCCGGCGGGGCGAAGCCCGGCGTGTACATGGGCGTGAGTTTGGGAATGTCGGCGTTGATGGTCTGGCGCGCGGCGCCGAAGTCGAGCAGGATCGGCGAGCCGTCGGTGCGCAGGTAAATATTGGCCGGTTTCAGGTCGAGGTGCAGCAGCTTGTTGGCGTGCACTTCGCGCAGGCCGCCGCACACGCCCAGGAAAATCTGGCGGATGAAGGCTTCCGACAGGCGGCTGCCCTTGCTGCCGAGGCGGGCGATGTGTTCCTGCAACGAGTGGCCCGATTCGTAGCCCATCACCATGTACACGGTGTCGTTGGCGCGGAAAAAATTCAGCACGCGCACCACGTTCGGGTGGGAGATCAGCGCGAGCGCCCTTCCCTCCTCGAAAAAGCACTTCAGGCCGATGCGGAAAACGGGCAGGTTGGGCGGCGAAATCACCGGGACGAGCTCGCCGGGCTGGCGCAAAGCGAGGGAGCTCGGCAGGTACTCTTTGATGGCGACCGCGTTCCCCTCGGCGTCGTAAGCGAGATATACAATACTGAACCCACCGGACGCAATTTTCTTTACAATGCGATATCCGGCAATTTCAAGTCCATCGGGCAGGGGAGCGTTATTTTGTGCAGCCATCAGTGTGTGTTCCTTGCTTAACACGGCGATTGTGTGGATAAATCACGGCTTTGTAAAGAAAAGATAAAAATACCGGGGACTCCATTGAGCATTTCTAGCATGACAGGTTACGCGGTGGCCACCAGCGAAGGCGCGGCGGGCACCCTTACAATTGAAATCAAGAGCGTTAATTCGCGCTTTCTGGACCTGCAGTTCCGCATCAACGACGAGTTGCGCGCGCTTGAACCGGACCTGCGCGCCGCGATCATGGCCGCCATCACGCGTGGCAAGGTCGAGGCACGCCTCTCTTTCGGGCGCAAGGTCGCCGGCGGCTCGCAAGCGCTCAATGCGGCCATGCTGGCCGATCTGGCGCGTTTGCAGAACGAAGTGACCAAGCATTTTGTCTCGGCGCCCTTGATGACGGTGGCCGAGCTGCTGCGTTGGCCCGGTGTGGTCGAGGAAGCCCAGGTTGGCCAGGAGTCGCTGCAGGCCGACGTGGCCGCGCTGACCGCCACCACCGTGGCGGCGTTCGTCGACAGCCGCCGGCGCGAGGGCGCGGCGCTCGAAGCGATGCTCGTTTCGCGCATCGATGCCATGGATGTCATCGTCAAGCGCATCACGCCGCTCATCCCCCAGGTGATCTCGCAGTTCCAGCAAAAGGCCGTCGAGCGCATGCAGGATGCATTGGGACTGGCCGGGCATGGCACGCCGTCGACACTCACGCGCCAGGAAGCGTTCGAGCGGATTCGCCAGGAAGTGACCTTGTACGGGATCCGGATCGATGTGTCGGAAGAGTTGTCGCGTTTGTCGGCGCACCTGACCGAGACGCGGCATATCCTCAAAAAGGGCGGCCAGGTCGGCAAGCGGCTCGATTTCATGATGCAGGAACTGAACCGCGAAGCCAATACCCTGGGCGCCAAGGCGTCGGTGAAGGAACTGGCCGACGCGTCGATGGAATTGAAGCTGCTGATCGAACAGATGCGCGAGCAGGTGCAGAATCTGGAGTAGTTTTTACCCGACACCTCACCGCCGCTAGCTTGTCGCCACCCGCTAGCACGTCGTTCCCGCGCAGGCGGGAACCCAAGTTACTTGCGCAGCCAATGGCTATGTGACGAACTTGAGTTCCCGCCTTCGCGGGAACGACGGTTTTAGGGGTAGCGTAGCAAGACACTGCGCCAGCCCTGGTACTTTGTCACCGTATTTTCGTCGTAAATAATCGCAATAACGCACCAACCCGTACTCAAGAAAGACACTTATGCCATCTCCTACCCCCGGTTTTTCAGGCAGCCTGTTCGTTGTCGCCGCGCCTTCCGGCGCCGGTAAATCAACCCTGGTCAACGCCCTGCTCGCGCAGGAACCTGGCATCAAGCTGTCGATCTCGACCACCACGCGCCCTCCCCGCCCGGGCGAACAGGATGGCCGCGAGTACCATTTCACCACCGCCGACGACTTCGTCGAACGCGCCGGCCGCGAGGAATTCCTCGAATGGGCCGAAGTGCACGGTAATTACTACGGCACCTCGCGCCTGATGGTCGAAAAGGAAATGAAAGCCGGCACCGACATCCTTCTGGAAATCGACTGGCAAGGCGCGCGCCAGGTGCGCAAGCAGTTTCCCCAGGCCGCCGGGATCTTCATTTTGCCGCCCTCGATCGCCGCCTTGTCCGAGCGTTTGAACAAGCGCGGGCAGGACGAACCGCACATCATCGAACGCCGCCTGCTGGCCGCCGGCGGCGAGATCGCTCACGCTCCCGAGTTCGAGTATGTTATTATCAATGAAGAGTTCAACGTCGCCTTGTCAGAGATAAGCGCGATTGTCAGAGCGACACGCAGCCGTTTTGCACAACAAGCTGCGCGTAACGCCTCGCTATTTGCCCAACTGGGTATCCATGCGCAACAATCGTGAAACAATCGTGACACGGCACACACCGTCATATTGAGGAAAAACCATGGCCCGCATTACCATTGAAGATTGCTTGAAGCACATCCCTAACCGCTTTCAACTGACCCTGGCCGCAACTTATCGCGCGCGTCAGTTGTTGCAAGGCCACACTCCCAAGGTGGAAGCCAAGGACAAGCCAACCGTTGTCGCCCTGCGTGAAATCGCTGCCGGCAAGGTCGGTATCGAGATGCTGAAAAAGGTTCCGATGTAATTTGTGTTTTCGTGCCCGAACGGTGTCAACAAGCCATCCTGATTTACTTTTTTCACATGTCGGCTGATTGACTTTGCGTATGAATCTGATTCCTCCGGATACGACACTCTCAGGCACACCCAAGACCCGGTCTTCGCGCGCCGCCACCAAGGCGCAAGAGGCCGAGGTCCCTGTCACACCCGCTCCGGGCGTGGCATCGGTCTCGCACTTATCGGCCAAGCTCTCCGAGTACCTCACTCCCTCCGAACTCAAAAAAGTCAAGGAAGCGTATCGTTTTTCCGACGAGATGCACCTTGGACAAGTCCGCAAGTCGGGCGAACCGTATATTTCCCATCCCATCGCCGTGGCGGAAATCTGCGCCGACTGGAAGCTCGACGCCCAGGCCATCATGGCCGCGCTGCTGCACGATGTGATGGAAGACCAGGACGTCAAGAAGGATGAGCTGATCGAGCGCTTCGGCGCCCCCGTCGCCAGCCTTGTCGACGGCCTGTCCAAGCTTGAAAAAATCGAATTCCAGACCCTGATCGAAGCGCAGGCGGAAAACTTCCGCAAGATGCTGCTGGCCATGGCGTCGGACGTGCGCGTCATTCTCATCAAGCTGGCCGACCGCCTGCACAATATGCGCACGCTCGAGCACATGACGCCGGCCAAGAAGCGCCGCATCGCCTCCGAAACCATGGAAGTGTACGTGCCGATCGCGCACCGCCTGGGCCTGAACAATATTTACCGCGAATTGCAGGACCTGGCGTTTTCGCACCTGTATCCGGTGCGTTACCGCACCCTCTCCAAAGCGGTCAAGGCGGCGCGCGGCAACCGCCGCGAAGTGGTCAAGAAGATCCTCGAATCGGTCAAGAACACGCTCGCCACGGCCGAACTGCCGGCCGAAGTATACGGGCGCGAAAAGACCCTGTACGGCATCTACAAGAAGATGCGCAGCAAGCATTTGTCGTTCTCGCAGGTGCTCGATGTGTACGGTTTCCGGGTGGTGGTCGACAGCTTCGCCAATTGTTACGTGGCGCTGGGCACCCTGCACGGCCTGTACAAGCCGATGCCGGGCAAGTTCAAGGATTACATCGCGATCCGCAAGCTCAACGGCTACCAGTCGCTGCACACGACCCTGATCGGCCCGTACGGCACGCCGGTCGAGTTCCAGATCCGCACCCAGGAAATGCATCGCACCGCCGAGTCCGGCGTGGCGGCGCACTGGCTGTACAAGAATGGCGAGGCGAACCTGTCGGACTTGCAGCAGAAGACGCACGCGTGGCTGCAGTCGCTGCTCGACATCCAGCAGCAGACCGGCGACTCGGCCGAGTTCCTGGAGCACGTCAAGGTCGACCTGTTTCCGGACTCGGTGTACGTGTTCACGCCGAAATCGAAGATCATCGCCCTGCCGCGCGGCGCCACGGCGCTCGACTTCGCCTACACGATTCACACCGGCATCGGCGACCATACCGTGTCGGTCAAGATCAACAACGAGCCGGCCTCGCTGCGCACCGAGTTGCGCAACGGCGACATTGTCGAGATCGTGACCAATCCGGATTCCAAGCCAAGTCCGACATGGCTGGCGTTTGTGCGCACCGGCAAGGCCCGTTCGGCGATCCGCCATCATTTGCGCACGATCAACCTGAACGAGTCGGTCGAACTGGGCCGCGAGTTGCTGGCGCAGGCCCTGACCGCCCTGAACATCCAGCCCGATCTGCCGGAACCGGCGGTCGAGAAGCTGCTCAACGAATCGTCGGCCAAGTCGATGGATGAGCTGTATGCCGACATCGGCATCGGCAAGCGCATGGCGGCACTGGTGGCGCGGCATATTTTCGGCCTGGTCGATGACGACCTGGTGAGTTTGCCGGCCAATCCGAACGCCACGCCGGGCGAGCTCGATCCGGTCACGATTTATGGCAGCGAAGGCGTGTCGGTGCAGTTGGCGCCGTGCTGCCTGCCGATTCCGGGCGACCAGATTATCGGCCAGTTGCGGCGCGACCAGGGTTTGATCGTGCACACCAGCGATTGCGCCAGCGCCAAGCGCTTGCGCGGCAAGGAACCGGACCGCTGGATCGCCGTGCAGTGGGGCGGGGAACTGAACCGCCGCTTCGATTGCCGGATCAGGCTGCTGATCAATAATGAAAAAGGCATCCTGGCGCGCGTGGCGGCCGAGATTGGCGAGTCCGATGCGAACATTTCGTATGTGGGCATGGACGAGGATGAAGAACACGTCATGACCCAGCTGCGGTTTACGATCCAGATCAAGGACCGCGTGCATCTGGCGCACTTGATCAGGAATCTGCGCCGCGTGGTCGGGGTGACCAGGGTGGAGCGGGAGCGCAATTAGCTTGTTCGCCTAAAGACGCATGTTTCCGATACGTCCCATGAGCGCATTTTTCACCTCTGCCCTCAACGCCGTCATTCCCGCGGAGGCGGGAAAGACGGTCTTGAGGATGTCGGCAGGGCTTACCCCCTACCGCATCGCCAGAATCCGGTCGAACGCATCGCACGCCCCCCGGCACGCGTCGGCAATTTCCCCTTCGCTTTTCACGTTGTCCCTCAGCGCCAGCATGAAGCTGCGCCAGCGCGGACCCGGGCCTTCCGCCCCGCTGCGCAGATAGCGCAGCGGATGCGGCGCCAGCGGCCCCGCCAGGCGCTGGTACAGCACCGCCCCGCCCAGTTGCGAACCTTCGATCACGTACGTCACACCCCAGCGGTAGGCCGGGCTGGCGCCATCCGGCCACACGCCAGCGTCCTCGGGCCGCGCATCGGCACGCACCCCGGCCAGCGCCGGATCGGCCAGGTCGGCATCGATCAGCGCCACCCGCGCCACCGCCGGCAAACGCGCCTCGCCCTGCGGACCGTCGGCGTAACGCCCCAGCCACGCCTCCAGCGGCGCCAGCCAGCGCCGCAGCATGTGCAAATGGTCGCTGTAATGCTGCAAGCCGGCGTCCGGCAGGGCCAGCGGCATGCCGGTGTCGAGGACGGCGTGACGGTCGGCCGTGGCGATGCGCAGTGCGCTCAAGGCGTCGCCGAGCGCGCGGTTGGGATGTTGGTTAATGGACTATTCCTGTTCTGTAGGGCATTTTCCTACAGTCTATCAGCCTTGCCGCGCGCACGCCTTAAAACGCCGCACCGAGGGTCAGCCGGAACGAGCGCGATTCGGTCGGATGAAAATGGATGTCCTCGACCGCCTCGTCCTCTCCTCGCAGGCGCGATTCGTAAAAGTAATCGATCGCCGAACTGCGCCGGTTGGCCAGGTTGAAGCCTTCCAGTTCGAGCTTGAAGCGCTTGCCCAGCTTGTAGCCGATGCGCCCGTTCAGGGTCGTCGTCGGGCCCGAGCGCACGCGCTTGTCTTCGATCAGCGGACGCGGCCCAAAATAGCGCAGCTGCAAGGCGCCGAACCACGGCCCCAGGCGATCGAGCGCCAGCGCCAGCGAGGCGACGCCCTCGACCGCGCCGGGAATGCGCCGTCCGCCCGCATCGGCATTCCTGAAACGCGCGCGCGCAAACGCCACGTCGGCGTCCAGCGTCATGTACGCATTCGGCTTGTAGTAACTGGAAAACTCGAAGCCGCTGCGGCGGCTCGGCCGGCCAGCCTCGGTGGTGCCGGCGTCGCCCACGAACACCAGTTCCGAATCAAAATCGAGCTGGTACAGGGAGAAGGAACTCTGCAATCCCGCCAGCGCTTCGGTGCGCAAGCCCACTTCGACACCCCTGGCCTTGACCAGCGGCGTCACGCGCCCGGTGGCTTCGCCGCTTTTCGGATCGGTGCGGATGGTGGCGCCGCGCGCATCGTTGCTGTGGAAACCGGTACCGGCGTTCAGATACAACTCCGTCTTGCTCCACGGGCCGACAATCAGACTCAGGGTCGGACTGGCGCGGTGGGCGCTGGCGCGGCCGCTGTTCTCAGGCAGATTGCTGTCGACATCGAAGCGATAGTGGTCGACGCGCACCCCGGCCACCGTACGGAACATCGGCGTCCAGCGCGTGCTGTTGTCGTAGAACACAGCGGCGCTGGTCTCCACAAGATGATCCTCGCGCGTGGTGGCGCGGCGCCGGCGCGCGACGGTGTCGTACAGGCCGTTGTGGATATTGTCGTTCTGGAACTGAAAGCCGGCCCGGTGACTGCCCCAGCGATGCTCGGCGTTGATGGCGCTGGTGACGCGCCGGTCCGGCTGGCTGAACTGGTCGCCGTTGACCGGATCGTCCAGGAAATACGTGAAGTTCGAATACAGTGCGAGCCGGTTGGCCACCACCGAGGCATTGACCCTGGTCACGCCCGCCCCGGATGCGGCATGCCAGCCGCCGGACACGCTGTAGCGGCGCGCAACACCGCCGTCGCTGGCGTCGACCGTGTCGAAGCGCCCGAGGCGGCCGTCGTCCACTGCGCGCCGGGGAATCTGGTCGCTCGCGCGCCAAGCAGCGCGGTAAGCCATGGCGGCGAGCTTGAAGCCGTTGGCGGCGTCGCCCTGGCTGTACCGCAGCACGCCGTTGAGCTTATTGAAATCGTCGCCGCGCGTAAATGGCCCGTCGTTATGGAACGCCTCCAAGGCGTACAGCAGATTGCCTTCGCCCGCCTTGGGCGAGTCGGCCAGCAGGACGCGCCGGTAGCCGTTCTGGCCCAGGCCGACACTGGCGACGCCTTCCGCCAGCGTGTCGGCGTAGCGCACCGCCAGCGCGCCGGCGGCGGCGAAGTCACCCTCGTCGGCGTAATACGGGCCCTTGCGGTATTCCAGCCGCTCGGCCAGTTCGGGAATCAGGAAATTCAGGTCGGTCCAGCCCTGCCCGTGGGCGTGGCTGCGCTGGTTGACCAGCATGCCGTCGACCGTGGTGCGCAGGTCGGTGCCATGGTCGAGGTTGAAACCGCGCAGGTAGAACTGGTTGGCCTTGCCTTCGCCGCTGTGCTGGCTGACGATCAGGCCGGGCGTCGCTTCCAGCAGTTCGCCGGGACGGTACACCGAGCGCGCCGCCAGTTGCTGCCGGGTGACCAGGCCCGCATTGGCCGAGTCGGCCACGCCGAGCTGGCTGACGCGCGAGGCGGCCACCACCACCTGGGGCACGGGCTCGGCGGCCTCGCCCGCGTGGACCAGGGCCGAGGCGCCCAGCAGCAAGGCGCTCAAGGGGCGCAGGACAAGGCGATAATCGTGCATGGGGTGGCCTGTGATCGAAAAGGGGGCGCTGGAACAAGCGCAACGCAAGCTTATTCGGCTGCAATGCGGATTCGGATTCAACTCCTTGATGCCTCATCCATCCAAAGCTTCCACACGGCAATCATGTGTTAGTATTTACAACCTTGCCAACTTTTTATGCCACTCCATGGGATATCGCCGTTTTCTTCACACGCTGCCGTTCTGGCTGGCCCTCGCGCTGAGCGGGACGGCCAGCGCCGTCGAGCGCACCGAAACGGTCGAATGTGACTTGCCGGACGGTAGCGCCTTCGTGCTGCAGGCCCGCCACGACTGGGCGCCGCTCGCAGTGTTCACGCGCCACGGCAGCAGCCGCACCGACCAGCACCGTTTCAAGGTGGCGTACCGCGCGCGCGCCGCACAGAAGCTGGTGGATACGGGCGAGACACTGGAATACAAGCCTCTCGATCAAGGTCGCCATCTGGAGAACCTGTGCGCCCGCCTGGGACTGTACGAAGGACAGCCGGGTACCGGCTCTTCCCTGCGCCTGCCCGGCGAACAGCGCTTCTGGGATACGGCGCCCCCCTCGATGAGCGACCCCGACAAGATTGAACAAGGCCGCGTCGAAGCCGCATTGACGCAGCGCGGCCTGGCGGTGCTGGGCAAGACCCGCGTCCTGGTCCTGCGTCAGGGCACGCTGGTGCGCGAAGTGCCGCTGTTCGCGACAGCCGCGCCCGCCTGCGCCGAAGGCGACGGCGACGGCGAAGCGTGCCCCGTCAGCGCCGTGCTGCGCAGCACCTCAAGCGACCGCGGCGACACCTGGCAGGCGGCCAGCATCGAGACCGCGCCCTATTTCTTCAAGACCGGCCTGGCGCTGATGCGGCAAGCCGGCGTGGCCCGCCCTTCCGCGCGCAGCCTGAGCAATTATCGCAACCGCGATGCGAACGACCCGAGACCGCCTGAGCAGCCATGCCCGAAAAAATGCACCGAATGAAAACGTCCCTCCTGACCGCGCTGGTGCTGGGCCTGCACGCCCAGCCGGGTTTTGCCCAGGACCGCCTCGAATGCCTGCTGCCGCAGGGCGGCCGCATCCTGATGGAAGGACCGTGCGAATCGCCCTCCGGCTATCGTCCTGAAACCTGCGACACGCAGTACGCCACGCGCTATCTGGGGCCGAACGGGGCCGCGCCGGTCGAACTGGGCATCACGTCCATGCGCCGCACCGACGATTCGGGCACGCCGGCGGAAATGTGCGCCAATTTCCATGTGCGGGACGGCGCCGTGCATGCGGGCGGGGCCGCGTATGGGCAATACCGCACCGTCGTGCAGGGCAAGCTGAGCGCGCTGGAAGCGAAGCCCCATTACGACGACGCTGTGGAACAGCAGGCCGAGCGCGCATCGGCACGCCAGGCGCTGAGCCGTCCCGGCTATACGCGCATGGCCGTGCTGGGCGGGACCTGGGTGGTCGAGGAAGCGCTGACGCGCTGGCATTGGGGCCACTACGCCGATGTCGATTTTTACCGCACACCGCTGTCGCACGTGTCGCAGACGAGCTCCACCGACGAGGGCAAAAGCTGGAGTGCGCCGCTCATCACCAGCTCGTCCAGGCTGTTTACCATCGGCGCCTCGGCGCTGGACCAGCCCGATGCCGCCAGGCCCGGCGCGGCAGTCATCGCCGACAAGCGCCAGCAACGGCTCGACCTGCAGGCCCAGGGCAAGCAGCTGGTGCTGCGCTGCCGCCTGCCCGACCGCTCCGAATTCGTGTTCTCCGGAGCGCTGCCCAATGAGGAAGACTTGCAGCGCCAGTCGGGCGGCAAGCTGCCGCCGTTCGTGCCGGTCGCCTCGGTCGCGTACGTGGCCGCGCCGGGCCGCGCCGCCATCGGCGTGGACCGGGAGCTGTCCTTGATCATGGGCTTGCCGACCGCGCCAGGTCCGCAGCAGGAACAGGTCTGCAACAGCGCCGGCCTGGCCAATGGCGTTCCGTATATCGGCATCAGCTTGCTCGACCAGGGCGGCAAGCGCTTCACCCATTTTCCGTTTCCGGACAAGATCTGGTACCCGAGCGAGCCGCCGCGCAAGGTGAGCGCGACGCTGATGCGCGAGCAACTGACCTACAGCATGGGCGCCGCCCTCACCCGTCGCGCCAGGGTGCTCGCCCTGGAATATCCGCTGGTGTCGCAAGCCTGCATCAGCGCCGTCCGGCGCGGCGAACCACCGGCCTGCCCGATTGGCGCGGTGATGCGCAGCGAATCGCACGACAACGGCCTGAGCTGGTCGGACCTGGCCGTCGCCAAGACTTCCTGGATCTTCACCTCCGGCAAAACCCCCGACCAGCAGCCGGGACGCGCCAGCCTGGTACGGGAATAATCAGCGGCTCACGTGGTGATGCATGCGCCGCAATCCCAGCCAGACGATGGCCAGCATCACCGGCATGGCCGCGCCGGTCAGCAGGTCGGGATTGAGCGGCACGCCGGCCGCCTTCATGGCCTTGCCGGCATACGCGATCAGTCCGATCGAATAGTAGGAAATCGCCACCACCGACAAGCCCTCGACCGCCTGCTGCAGGCGCAACTGCTGGGCCGCGCGGGCGTTGAGCGACTCGAGGATGCGGCGGTTCTGCTGCTCCTGCACGATGCCCACGCGGGTGCGCAGCAGGTCGTTGCTGCGCCCGATGCGCTCGGCCAGCGCCTGCTGGCGCCGCTCGGTCGATTCGCAGGTGTTCATGGCCGGGGCCAGGCGCCGGTCCATGAATTCGCGGATGGTCGGCACGCCCGGAATGCGCGTTTCGCGCAATTCGTCGATGCGCGCCTGCACCAGCCGGTAATACGCTTTTGAAGCGGCAAAGCGGTAACTGTTTTCCAGCGCCAGCTTTTCCATGCGCGCCGCCAGCACCGTGATCTTGTGCAGCAGCTCGCGCTCGTTGTCGGGCGCGTCGGCCAGCGCATCCGATACCGCGTCGCCGCCATCGCTCATGCCGGCCGACAGCCGTGCCAGCTCCGACTCGATGCCGTTGAGCACCGGCGCCGCCAGCTGCGCCTGCGGCAAGCCGAGCAGCGCCATCATGCGGTAGGTTTCGATTTCCAGCACGCGCTGCACCAGGCGGCCAGCCTGCTGGTACTGCATGCCCAGGTCCTGGATCACCACCCTGCCGAAGCCGTCCGGCGCAATCGCGAAATCGGTCCACACCTTGGCGAAATTCTGGCTGTCGCAGCCGACCAGCAGGTTGCCGGCAAACACATGGCGCATCTCGGTCAGCGAGGCGCTCACCTGCTGCAAGGTGACGTGGGTGGCGGCCATGACCTTGCCCTCCAGTTCCAGCTGCCATTCATCGGGAACATGGCGCAGCGGCACCTGATCGAACGCGTGCTCGGCGGCGACCGGATGCGCGCGCCGTTCTGCGAAGGTGTAGGTCGAAAACTCCGTGTGCGACTCCCATTGCAGGCGAAAGCTGCCGAAGTCGTGGAAGAAATAGCGCGCCTCCGGGTGCGGCGGCGCCACCCCGAAATGCAGGCACAGGCGGGCCAGCAACTGGTTCTGCGACGCCAGCTGGTGCGCCTCGGCGTCGTCGCCGTGGCGCGCATACACCGCCAGGTGGGTCAAGGTTTCGGGGCCGTTCAGGCGCAGCGAGGGGCGCGAATGGACTTCGGCGGCCAGCGGTATTCGTAGTGCGTGGTTGAAAGTGGCATGGGAAATCGACATCGGCAACTCGCTAAAAATGAAAAATCAGTCCGCGGCGGGGGCCGGATAGCGCACGCCGAGCACTTCGAGCTCGTCGGGGCCGAGCGGCGTCTGCAGGGTGATCACATCGCCCTCGCGCGCCTTGGTCAGCGCGCGCGCCACCGGCGAGACCCAGCTGATCTTGCCGTTCAGCGGATCGAGCTCGTCGATGCCGACGATGGTGACGGTGTGCTCCTCGCCCGCACTGTTGCAGTAGGTGACAGTGGCGCCGAAGAAGATCTGGTCGTTGCCATGCTGGACGCTGGGATCGACCACGGCGGCCGAATCCATGCGCTTGGTCAGGAAGCGGATGCGCCCGTCGATCTGGCGCAGGCGCCGCTTGCCGTAGATGTAATCGCCGTTTTCAGAGCGGTCGCCGTTGGACGCCGCCCAGTGCACCACCTTGACCACCTCGGGCCGTTCGACGTCGATCAGTTGCAGCAGCTCATCCTTGATGCGCTGGTAGCCAGCCGGGGTGATGTAATTCTTGGCGCCCGCAGGAATGGCTTGCGCGAGCGCAATGGCTTCCTCGTCGTCGTTATCCGATTCTTTGACAAATGCTTTATTCATGCAGTCCATTGTAATGGCGCGCGCGCATCCTGTCCGGGCGATACCTGTTTTGGGCGCAGGCAATCTTTTCACGTATCATGAAATCAAAGGGAGGACCATGACTCAACCCAAGCGCTCCCGCGCGCGCCTGCTCGCCCCGCTGCTGTACCTGGCGGCGCTGACCCTGCTGCTGGAAGAATGGCTGTGGGATACCGGCAAACGGCTCGGCGCCATCATCGCGGCCTGGCCGCTGGTGCGCGGACTCGACGCGCGCATCCGGGCGCTGCCGCCGTACGCGGCCCTGTGCGCCTTCGTGCTGCCGGCCATCTTGCTGTTTCCGCTGAAACTGCTGGCCCTGCTCGCCATTGCCAACGGCCACATGGTCACCGGCGTGCTGACGATCGTGCTGGCCAAGATCGGCGGTGCGGCGGCGGTCACGCGGCTGTACGCGCTGACCCTGCCCAGCCTGCTGACCCTGGCGTGGTTCGCGCGCTGGCATGGCGTGTTCATGGCTTTCAAGGATCGATGGGTGGGCGCGCTCAAGGCCACCCTGGCGTACCGGCGCACCAGCCGCAGCGTGCTGGGCCTGCGCGGCGCGTTCGCGGCATGGCGCCAGCGCGCAAAAAGCGGGCGCCACAGCCCGCGCCCGGCCCGCTTCCTGCGCCGTTTCGCCGCCATGTGGCGCGCCCGGCGCCGATAAGCCGCGCCGCGCGGGCACGGGGCCATCCGCGCTTACGTCAAATCAACATTCCGTCGGACACCTGAGGGTATTGCCGGTACGCCCCCCTGCGGCAAACTGTCTCGTTTTGCTGTCTCATCTTGTCTCGTTTTGTCTCGTTTTGTCTCATTTTTTCGGCGCGCAAAGGCGAACGAAAACGAGACAAAACGAGACAGAATGAGACAAAACGAGACGTCCGAACGAGACAGTTTGCCGCACGGGGGCGGCCGGCCATCCTCCCAACCCTTCTCGCAAGGAAAACCGCAGCCCGGCGCGCACCCTTGCCGGGTCCGACGCCGGCCCTGCCCGGAAGCGCCTGAAGTCTAAAAGCGGCTGAAGAAATCGCGCGCCGCCAGTTCGCACGCCACCTTGGCCGCGAAACCATGGTAATTGTCGCTTGTGTCCGGATCGTCGCCGTTGGCGATCAGCGCCTGTTTGATGTACGCAAAGATCGTCTTCGGGCGCGCATACGGGTCGTTCGCCCCAGCCGGCGAGTCCACGTCGAGCAGCTGCGCCGTGCCGCCGTGGGCTTGAAAGTAAGCGTGCGTCAGGCGTGTATGCGCGAAACTGACTTCCGGATCGCCATTGCCGCCGCACAGCAGCATCGGCGCCGTCGGCGTCCAGGTGCGCAAGTCGTTCCTGAGCCACGCGGCGCGCATCGGATTGGCCGACGCGCATGCCAGCGGCGCCAGCGCCGACGTCACCGGGCATGGGTTGGCGGCGATGTCGGCCAGCACGCGGCCCAGGTAGCCGGCGTTCATCAGGCTTTGCGCCGGCGTGCCGAAGTAGGCCTTCTGCGCGGCGTCGAGGCCGGCGTAATGGGCCATCTCATTGCTCAGGAAATACTTCGGAAATTTTCCGTCGGCCACCAGCGTGTTCAACATGCCGGTCGACGGCAACAGCGTTTCCATCGCCCCGGCGTAGACGGGGGAATACACCTCCGCCGGCGCCGCATACAGATTGCCGTAGGCTTTTTGCCAGGCCGTGATCTGCATGACCAGCTGGAGCTGGGTGACCAGCGAAAACCCGCCGAGCTCGTCCAGTGCGCCGGGTGTTCCGAGCGCCTCGTAATCGAGGCTCTCGGCGTAGCTGCCGCTTTGCGGCGCCGACGCCGTCACCGTGATGCCGGCCGCCTGCATGGCGCGGTGGGTGGCCATGGCCGCGTAGCCGCCTTCGGAATAGCCGGTGATAAACAGCTTGCCGTTCCCGGCCACCGGCCGTGGCAATTGCGCCAGCGCCGTGCGCGCGGCGGCGAGGGCGTCGATCATGTCCTGCGCTTGCTGATCGGCGATATGGTGCGGATGGTAATTCAACGCCGAACTGTCGTAGCCCGCATAGTTGGGCGCGACCACGATGTAGCCCTGTGCGGCGTACAGGGCCGCCGGCGTGCTGGCCCGGCCCGCGCCTTCGTTGCCGAGGTCGGTGATGTCGGCCATGTTCAGCTTGCGCTGGAACGAGCTGCCATGCCCGTACAGCACCAGCGGGCGGGCACCGCTGCAGGCGGCATCGGCGCCGCTGGGGAGCATCAGCGCGGCCGACGCCGTGGTCGGTTCGCCCGCCGCCCCCACCGTGTTGTACGCAATATGCAGAAAATCGATGCCGCACCGGGGTGCACCGGCCATCTCCAGCAATGCCGGGCCGAATTTGTTCAGTTGCGTGCCGACGCCGGCCAGGTCCAGCGACAACAGGCGGGTCGGCGCATTGCGCAGCAGCGCGCCGCGCCCGGAGGCATTGTCGTCCTTGCCGGGCCGGGAAGGCTGGGCAGTCTGGGAAGACGAACCGCCGCAGCCCGCCAGCAGGAGGGCCAGCGCGGCGCCGGGTAGCAGGCTGGGTAGCGAAAAGCGGGTCAAGGGGATTGCGTGTGGCATCGTGCCTCCGGTAAGTGAACAAACATGGCTGATCTGGTCGAAAGTGCGCCTGGCGACGCAGGCGGCAAGTGCATTATGCAAACGCCAACCTTTGCGATTCCCAAAGACCGGCGCCGGCGCGGCCTTTGGCTGGCATTAAGGTAGCGCTCGGTATAATCGGCGCATGCACCTACTCCTCATTGAAGACGATCTCGATTTCGGGCGCGCCCTGCAAGGCGCCCTGCGGGCCGAGGGGATCAGCAGCGAATGGCTGCGCCGCGCCGCCGACGCGCCCCCGTGTTTCCACGGCACCGCGGTCGACTGCGTGCTGCTCGACCTGTCGCTGCCCGATGGCTGCGGTTTCGACCTGCTGGCGCGCTGGCGCGGCGCTGCCAGCGCGGTGCCGGTGATCGTGTTGACGGCGCGCTCAAGCCTGGCGGACCGGCTCGCCGGCCTGGACGGCGGCGCCGACGATGTGATCGTCAAACCCTTTGCCACCGAAGAATTGATCTCGCGCGTGCGCGCGGTGCTGCGGCGCTATGCGCGCCAGGCCAGCGAGCAATGGACCATCGGGACCCTGACGATCGAGCCGCGCCGCCATCTGGCGCAGCTCGGCGGGCAGGCGCTCAAGCTGTCGCCGCGCGAATTCCAGCTCTTGCTGGAGCTGGCGCGCGAACCGGGCGCGGTGGTGGCCAAGGGCGCCCTGGCGCAACGGCTCGAACCGCTCGGCGAGCCGGTCGATTTCGCCGCGATCGAAGTGCATATATCCAACCTGCGGCGCAAGATCGGCGCCGAGCGCATCCATACCGCGCGCGGCATCGGCTACCTGCTGCTGCCATGAGGGCCTGGCCGCGTCCGACCTTGGTGCGGCGCGTGCTGGTCGCGCTGGGCATGGCGTTTTTCCTGGTGTGGTGCATGCTGCTGGCTTACGAATACGTCCAGCTCAAGCGGGACACCGACCGCCACGCGGGCGTGCACACGGTCGGGGCGGCCCTGTCCGCCGCGCTGCTCGACCTGGACGATCCGCGGCAGGTGGCCAGCGCGGTCGCCACCACCGCGACCTGGCTCAACCTGGTGCGGCGCGACGCCAACATATTGCCGGGCGACCTGGTGTTCACGCTGTGGGACCGCCAGGGCCGCCTGCTGTATGCGTCGGACGCATCGGACCCGCCGGCAGCGCGGCAAGGCCACGCCGGCAGCGGCAACGCCGCTTTCTGGATCTACCGGCATGACGCCGCCGCCTGGTCGCTGCGCATCGCCGAACCCAAGCCGGCCAGCACGGCCACCCTCGGCGGCCTGGGGATGGGCCTGGTTCCCTACCTGCTCATTTCCCTGCCCTGCGTGGTGTTGCCCCTGTGGCTGGCCGTGCGCCAGGGCTTGCGCCCCTTGCGCCTGCTGGCCGAGCGCATCGGTGCGCGCCAGCGCGATGATCTTTCGCCAATCGGGATGGACCCGCACTACGCCGAATTGCGCCCGCTGGTGGCGGCCTTCGACGAACTGCTGGCCAGGTTGCGCAGCAAGGTCCAGCGCGAACGCGCCTTCATCGAGGATGCGGCGCACGAACTGCGCACGCCGATGGCGGTGATCTCGACCCAGGCGCATGTCATCGCGCGCGCGGCCGACCCGGCCGAACGCCGGCAGGCGCAGGACCACCTGAACCTGGCCATTGCGCGCGCATCGCACCTGACCGGCCAACTGCTCGAACTGGCCACCCTCGACGAGATGGCGCCGGCCACGCTCGAACTGGTCGATGTGGCCGGCAGCGTGCGCCAGTTGCTGGCGCAGCAAATGACGCTGGCCCTGGCGCGCCGCATGGACCTGTCGCTCGATGCGCCCGACCGGCTGGACTGGCCGGTGGAGCTGCCCGCGTTTCACTCGATCGTCATCAACCTGCTCGAGAATAGCCTGCGCTATGTGCCGCCCGGCGGCTGCGTGCAGGTCGGCCTGCGGCGCGACGGCGCCGACCTGGTTTTGTGGATCGCCGACGACGGCCCCGGCATTGCGCCAGACCAGCGCCCGCACCTGTTCGAGCGCTTTTACCGGGGGCGCGGACACGACGCCCCAGGCTCCGGGCTGGGCCTGGCGATCGTCAGGCAAGCTTGCGCGCGCCTGCGCGGCGACGTCCGGCTGGTCGCCGGCCTCGGCGGCAAGGGCTGCGGCTTCGAAGTGCGCTTGTCGGCCGTCATGGCATGACATGCATGCAGTGTTACATAAAAAGCATGCTAAACCGATGCGGTGCAATGTATTCTAGTCAACATCCTGCCGGCCGTCGGCAGACTCACTAGCTCCCAAAGGCAAGCATGCATCAATATGTCAACAAACGCACCCTGTGCACCCTGGCCGCGCTGGCCGCCGCCTGGGCGCCCGCCCAGGCCAACACCAGCACCGCGAGCGCCAGCATCGAGCAATTCCAGTACCGCCTCGTCGACCTCGACCTGAACGATGGCATCGATGCCTCGATCACCTTCGGCACCGACATCCGCTCGCTCTACACCGAAGCTGCCGGGCAAATCCAGCAGCTGAGCACATCGGGAAGCACCTCGCTCGTGACCGCATCCGGCTCGGCCGGCGGCACGCTGTCCGATACCGCCCTGCTCGCGCATTCGAGCATGACCCATACGGTGCCGTACGATGACACGCCGCTGAGCTTTCTCAACCAGGGCAGCCGCGTCACCGAATTCATCCTGAGCCCGAATACCGAGTTGATCTTCACCGCCGTCGGCAAGGTCGAGCAGCAACTCGATGGCCGCTTCTTCCAGAGCGGAAGCCGAGTCCGCATGCAAGGTGCTCTTTTTGCCGACGCTGGCGCGGGGCGGCCGAAACAATTCTACAAGGAGTACAGCCTCGGCTACCATTCGGGCTCGGCCAGCGTCAATCTGTATGGCTCGCTGATATCGGATGCGAAGGCACGCCAAGGCCAATTCTCGCTCGAGGTCGAGACCCGCCTGTGGGGACCGGTCACCCCTGTGCCGGAACCGTCCACCTACGCCATGCTACTGGCCGGCACCTTCGTGCTGGGCGCCGTCGCGCGCCGCCGCCGCAAGGCCGCCGTGGCCGCGGCGGCATGAAGCGGCCCCGCCCCCACCATTCCACCCCGGCCGCAGCGGCCGGGCAGCACCATTTTCATCGAAAGAACCCCATGCTTGCCCATCCACTCAAGATCGTCGCCGGCCTGTTTGCCGCCGGCCTGCTGGCCTGCGCACCCGCCCAGGCCGCCTATGGCAACGCTACCGCCAGCCTGGACAATATCAAGTTCGAGCTGATCGACCTGGACCTGACCGACAACATCAGCCCGAGCATTACCTTCACCAGCACCAGCGCCAGCGGCCGCCTTGACTCTTACTCTTACTTCGCCGGCGTCAATGAGAAGACGTATTCGTCCGGTTTCGAGAGCCTCGACAGGGTGTTCACCTTCGGCAGCGGCAGCTTGCAGAACGGACCGACCAGCATGCGTGCCGACCTGCATGCCAGCCCGGCCCCACGCGACCTGAGCTCGACTGTCTACGCCCGCCAGGAGCTCAACTTCACCCTGTCGCCGTCCACCAGGCTGCTGTTCACGGCCCAGGCCGACGCCGGCGTCGAGCAACAAGGGATGCTGCAATCGTACGCCATCGCCACCCTGGAAGGCTATCTCTCGAGCGAGATCAACGGGGTCTATGGCTACGAACAGTTCATGTCCACGCTCGATCGTCGCACGGGATCGGGCAGCGAGTTCCTGCGCGGCGCGCTCGACACGGGAACGGGAGTCGGGACTGGAACGCTGTCGGCCAGCACCTATACCTCATTTACCCATTTCACCTCCGCAGTGCCTGAACCGGAAACCTATGGCATGTTGCTGGCCGGCCTGCTGGTGGTGGGCGGCATCGCGCGCCGCAATCGGCGCGCGCATTCACGCCAGACCCGCCAGGCCTGATTTTCCCGCCCGCCGGGGGACTTACTCCACCACGCCGAGCATCGGCCCCAGCGGCGCGGCGGCATCGGCGCGCCCGAGTGCGGTCGAAAACAGGCTCGAGATCGAGCCGTCCAGATAGAGTGCATTCTTGCAATGCAAGGTATCGCGGAAGTAGGTGGCGAATTCGTGGAAGGTGACCGGCACGTTGCTGATCACAAAAATCGCCTTGCCATCGGCCACGCCGACGCCGTTGCGCACGTAGCGCGACGGCGAGTCGGGGTCGAAGCGCGGATGCAGCTGGCCGTCGATCACCAGCATCGGACCGGACTGGGTGGCCAGGCGCACCTCCACGGCCTTGGCCGCGTGCGACGGATACGCCGAGGACTCGACCACCGCCGCTCCGCCCTTGCCCAGCACGAACACGCCGTTCGGCTTCATGAAAAAATTGCCCCTGCCCTCGTCCAGGTTGAGCGGCGCCAGCTCCCTGCCGTTTTCCACATGCAGGCCCACCGGGGCGAAACCGGGATGGTACATGCCGGCGTTGACCGCGAACACCAGGCGCTGCTTGCGCCCCTGCAGCCATTCCTGCAGGCGGGCGAAGCCCTTGAAGGGCTGGCCGGCCTCGTCGTTGAGGAACAGGCGCAGGTCCTGGCGCGCCGGATCGACCGTCACCACCGTATAACGCGGATCGGCCGCATGGCACAGCGCGACGGACAGGCACAGCATCAGGGCGGACAGGGTCTTTTTCATGGGCCTATTGTACCGAAGCCCGATGCGCCCGCGCACGCGCATGCTGCCGGCCCCGGCCATTTTCCCGTATGATTCCAGGCATTGTTTCCTGTGCCGAGTCCAGATGAGTCCCGTCCCACCCACCATCGCCCATGCCATGAAAGCGTTCGTCAGCAACACCCCGGCACTGGTATACCAGTTCGAGCTGCATGCGGGCGGGCGCGTGGCTTTTCCCTACGTCAGCGACGGCTGCGCCGCCCTGCTCGGCCTGTCCGCCGCCGAACTGCAGGCCGAGCCGCAGCGCTTCATCGACCTGATCGTGCCGGAAGACCGCAAGAGCTACCTAGACGCCATGCATGCCTCGGCCGCCAGCCTGTCGGGCTGGAACTGGGAAGGGCGGGTCTGGATCCACGAATACAAGGACCAGAAATGGATCAACCTGCGCTCGACCCCGCGCGCCATGCCCGAGCATCCGGGCGGCGTGCACTGGGAAGGCTTGATGACCAACATCACCGCCAGCAAGCTCGAACAGCTGGAAGTGACGCGCTCGCGCGCCCGCCTGGCCGAACTGGCGGCGCACATGGAGCACGTCAAGGAGCAGGAACGCACCCGCATCGCGCGCGAAATCCACGACGACCTGGGCGGCAACCTGACCGCCATCAAGATGGCCCTGATGATGCTGACCCAGCGCCTGCCGCCCGACCAGCCGCAGCTGGCCGAACGGGCCGCCTATGTCGACTCGCTGGTGGACCGCACCATCGACGCGGTGCACCGCATTTCGCTCGACCTGCGCCCCTCGATGCTCGACTTCGGCATCGTCGCGGCGCTCGAATGGCAGGTCAAGGAATTCGAGAAGCAGAACGGCATCGCCTGCAGCTTTGCCTGCACCGACAAGGAGATCGACCTGCACCTGGACCACGCGACCGCGCTGTTCCGGATTTTCCAGGAAGCGCTGACGAATATCGCCAAGCACGCGCACGCCAGCCGGGTCGGGGTGCGCCTGCAATTGCTGCGCCAGCACATTGTATTGACGATCGCCGACAACGGCGCCGGCATCGCCCAGGCCGACCGCCACAAGCCGCAATCGTTCGGCCTGCGCGGCATGAGCGAACGGGCCCAGGCCCTGGGCGGCACAATGACCCTGGCGCACGCCCCCGGCGGCGGCACGGTGGTGACCATCAAAATCCGGCTCAGTTCGGCTAAAGCGACGATAATGGCGGATCAGAGCGCCGACGCCGCCGCAGCGGCAGCGGGCGATACCGACCTTGACCACGTAAGCGAACAAGAAGCACCATGACCGACAAAGCCATCATCCGGGTGTTCATCGCCGACGATCATGCGATCGTGCGCGAAGGATTGAAACAAATCCTGGCAGAGTCGCCCGACATCATCGTCGCCGGCGAGGCCGAAGACGGGGTCGACGCGATCAAGCATGTGCGCAAGGCCAAGTGCCACGTCATGCTGCTCGACATCTCCCTGCCCGACCGCAGCGGCATCGAGGTGCTCAAGCTGGTCAAGAAGGAGCATCCCGAGCTGGCCGTGCTGATGCTGTCGATGCACCGCGAAGACCAGTACGCGATCCGCTCGCTCAAGGCCGGCGCGGCCGGCTACCTGACCAAGCAGAGCGCCCCGCGCGAACTGGTCACCGCCATTCGCCAGGTCGCCGCCGGGCAAAAGTACGTCAGCGCGGCGCTGGCCCAGGAACTGGCCAGCGCGGTCGGCGAGAACCACGACACGCCCCTGCACGACACCCTGTCGGACCGCGAATACCAGACCCTGACCATGATCGCCTCGGGCAAGACGGTCGGCGCGATCGCCAAGGAATTGTCGCTGTCGGTGAAGACCATCAGCGAATACCGCTCGCGCCTGCTTGTCAAGATGAAACTGAAGAACAGTGCCGAATTGACGCACTATGCGATCAAAAACCAGTTGATCGAATAAGTTTTTCCAATGCTGTTCGCCAAGTTAATGCTCTAGAGTAAGATGCTTTACCCGCCTCTTTTCCTGAGATGGCAGGAAACAAACTCGCTTATCATTGGCACATCAAAGGCCAAACCTGACTGAGGCACCGCTCCACCATGGCAACAACTCCGCCCACCGCCGCCCAGAATCCCGCGGACATCGCACGCGAAGCCTTTCGCCGCCTGGCCACGCGCCGCATCGCGCCGACCCCGGAAGCCTACCGCGAAATTTATAACGAGATCGCCGGCATCGCCGCCACGCTGGCGGCGGCGCCCGAGGCCGCCGCCCCCGAAGCCGCGCCCGACACCGGCGCCGAAAACGTGCTGGGCGACTTCGCCACCAAACTGAGCGAAACGCCGGGCGAGCTGGCCGACTTCGGGCGCCGCTTCGCGCGCGCCGTCAAGACGCGCGACTGGGATGGCTATGCGCGCAACCTGAACCAGCTGCTCGACAAACACGTCCGCAAGGGCGGCGGCATCGAGCTGTCCTCGCTCTCGGCGATGTCCGACGCGCCCGACGCCAAGGTCTTGCGCGACCTGCTCAGCCGCACCCTGAGCGTGGCGGTCGCCTCGCTGCTGGCCGACGCCCCGGCCCTGATGGTCGAAGCCGAAGCGCTGGGCGCGGCGGTCAAGGTGGCCACCAGCGACGAGGCCCTGAACGAGGTGAGCGTGCGCCTCAAGCAGTTGTGTTACCAGATCGACATTAAAAGCGGCGACGTCGGCGAACAGCAGGAATTGCTGCTGCGCCTGTTCAAGCTGCTGCTCGAAAACGTCAGCGAACTGCTCGACGACGACAGCTGGCTGCGCGGCCAGATCGATTCGGTGCAGGAACTCATCGCCGGCCCGATCGACCAGCGCGCGCTGGAAGACGCCACCCGCAGCCTCAAGGAAGTCATCTACAAGCAGGGCCAGCTCAAGCACAGCCTGTCGGACGTCAAGCTGACCGTCAAGAACATGATGCTGACCTTCATCGACCGCTTGAGTTCGGTGGCCACCACGACCGGCGACTTCCACGAAAAAATCGGCAGCTTTTCCGAAAAGATCAGCCACACCGACAATATTGCCGAACTCAACATCATCCTCGAAGAAGTCCTGCGCGAAACCCGCCTGGTGCAGACCGAAGCGCTCAAGTCGCGCGACCGCATGGTGCTGGCGCGCCAGGAAGTGCAGGAAGCCGAGCAGCGCATCCACACCCTGGAAGCCAAGCTCCAGCACATGAGCGAACTGGTGCGCGAAGACCAGTTGACGGGCAGCCTGAACCGGCGCGGCCTGGACGATATCTTCGAGCGCGAAACGGCGCGCTCGGACCGCCGCGGCACGCCGCTGTGCATCGCCATGCTCGACCTGGACGACTTCAAGCGCCTCAACGACACCTACGGCCACCTGGCCGGCGACAATGCGCTCAAGCACCTGGTCAAGATCGTCAAGGAAACCATCCGCTCGATGGATGTGATCGCCCGCTTCGGCGGCGAAGAATTCCTGATCCTGCTGCCCGAAACCACGGTCGAAGCGGCCTCGCAAACCATGACGCGCCTGCAGCGCGACCTGACCAAGCATTTCTTCCTGCACGATAACGAAAAAGTACTGATCACCTTTTCCGCCGGGGTGGCCCTGCGCACCCCCAACGAAGACCAGGCCAGCCTGGTGCGGCGCGCCGACAAAGCCATGTACCAGGCCAAGCAAACCGGCAAGAACCGCGTCGTGGTGGCCGACTGACCGCCGTAGCGTCCCCAGCTCACTCAGGAACTGACCGCGTCCCATGAAAAAAACCGCTTCCTACGCCCCGCCCTCCCCTCTCGATATCGCCATGGAGCATCACCGGGCGGGACGGCTGGCGCAGGCGGAAGCGCTGTACCGCAAACTCGACAACAAGGCCGAGGCCCTGCACCTGCTCGGCCTGCTTTACCAGCAAAGCGGACGCCACGCCGAGGCCATCGACGCCCTCGGGCGCGCGATCGACAAGGAGCCGGGCCGCCCGGCCTATTACTTCGCGCTCGACCAAAGCTGCCGCGCCCTGGACATGCTGCCCGAACTGCAGGCCAGCTACGAGCGCCTGCTGAAACTGCTGCCGGACAACATTGACGCCCACCTGCAACTCGGCCACGCCCTGCGCGACGGCGGCCAGTTGCCCAATGCCCTCGGCAGCTACCTGGCGGTGCTGGCGCTGCGGCCCGAGCATGCCGAGGCCTACAGCAATCTGGGCGACACCCTGAAACTGATGGGCAACCTGGACGAAGCCCGGGTCTGCTACGTCAAGGCGCTCGAACTCCAGCCCGGCTTTGCCGAAGTGCACAACAACCTGGGCTCGCTCTACCAGCAGCAGGAACAATGGGCCTTGTCGGCCGCGCATTTCGAGGCCGCGCTGGCCCTGCAACCGGACCTGGCGACGGCCCACTACAACCTCGGTGTGACGCGCCAGCAACAGGGTGCGCTGGAGCAGGCGCTGGCCTGCTACCAGCGCGCGCTGGCGCTCCATCCCGGCTTTGCCCAGGCCTACAACAACATGGGCATCGCGCTGCGCGAACTGGGGCGGCCCGAGGACGCGATCGCCGCCTACCAGGCCGCGCTGGCGCTGGCGCCCGACTTCGCCGAAGCGCTCAACAATCTCGGCGGCGCCCTGCTCGACCAGCGCAGCATCGGGGACGCCATCGAATGCTTCGAGCACGCCGTGACCGTGCGGCCCGACTACGCCGAAGCCTACTGCAACCTGGGTATCGCCTACAAGGCCGACTTCCGCCAGGAAGAAGCGCTGGTCTGCTTCGAGAACGCGGTGTACCTGAAACCGGAATTCGCCGACCCGTACGCCATGCTGGCCCTGACCAACGCCGACCTGCAACGCCACGTGCAGGCGCTGGGCTGGTGCGAAAAGACCCTGGCCATGTGGCCCGACAGCGCCGCCGCCCACTTCAACCTGGGCGTGGCGTTCGCCAACATGAACCGCGTGGGCGAGGCCATCGCCTCGTTCCAGCAAGCCATCGCGCGCAAACCCGCGTTCGCCGACGCCTGGAACAACCTCGGCGTGGCCTTCAAGGAACTGGGCCGCTTCGACGAAGCGGTGGCCGCCTTCGAGCACGCGATCGGCTTGCGCGAGGGTTTCGCCGAAGCCTACAACAATCTGGGCAGCGCATTGAAAGACCAGGGCAAACCCGACGCCTCGCGCCAGATGTACGAGCGCGCCATCGCCATCGCCCCCGACTACGCGGCGGCCCACAACAACCTGCTGCTGTCGATGCAGTACGCGGCCGGCATCAGCCAGGAACAATTGTTCCAGCTCCACCTGCGCTTCGCCGCCCAGTTCGAACCAGGCCTGGCGGCCGAGCGCTTTACCCATGCGCCGGGACGTGACCCTGGCAAGCGCCTGAAAATCGGCTACGTCTCGCCCGACTTCCGGCGCCACGCGGTGGCGTTTTTCATCGAACCGATCCTGGCGCGCCACGACAAGGCGCAGGTCGAAGTGTTCTGCTACTACAGCCACGTCGTCAACGACGACTTCACGGCGCGCATCCGCGCCGATGCCGACCACTGGATCCCGTGCCGCAGCATGTCCGACCAGCAACTGGCCGAACGCATCCACGCCGACGGCATCGACATCCTGGTCGACCTGGCCGGCCACACCGCGGGCAATCGCCTGCTCGCGTTTGCCCGCAAACCGGCGCCGGTGCAGCTGACCTACATCGGCTACCCGTCCACCACCGGCCTGTCCAGCATGGATTACCGCCTGACCGATGCCTGGGCCGAGCCGCCCGGCCAGAGCGAGCACGTCAACGTGGAAACCCTGTGGCGCCTGCCGGAAGTGTTTTGCTGCTACGCCGCGCATGCCAACAGCCCGGCCGTGATCGACCATCCGCCGAGCGACGACAACGGCTACCTCACCTTCGGCTGCTTCAACAATTACGCCAAGGTGAGCGACCCGGCCATCGTGCTGTGGGCCGCAATCCTCGAGCAGGTGCCCGCGTCGCGTTTGATGCTGGAAATCCTGGGGCTGGACAACCCCGGCATGCGCGAGGGCGTGCAAGCGCGTTTCGCGCGCCTCGGCATCGACCCGGCGCGCCTGATCCTGATCGCCAACGAGCGCAAGAACCAGTTCGTGCTGTACAACAGCATCGACATCGCGCTCGACCCGTTCCCGTGCAACGGCGGCACCACCAGCTTCGACACCCTGTGGATGGGCGTGCCTTTCGTTACCCTGGCCGGCAGCAATTTCATCTCGCGCCTGGGCGTGACGATTCTGCACAACGGCGGCCTGGACGAACTGATCGGCGAAGACGAAGCGGCTTACGTGCGCATTGCGGTCGACCTGGCGCGCGACCCGGCGCGCCTGCGCCGCCTGCGCGAAGGCCTGCGCGAACGCACCCGCGCCAGTCCGCTGATGGACATGGCGCGCTTCACGCACCATCTGGAAGAAGCCTACCGCGGCATGTGGCAGCGTTGGTGCGACAGCGCTGAAGGAGCGCCAGCATGAAAGCGGTCATCCTGGCAGGCGGGCTCGGCACGCGAATTCTGGAAGAAAGCCACCTGAAGCCGAAACCGATGATCGAAATCGGCGGCAAACCCATGCTCTGGCACATCATGAAAGTGTTCTCGCACCACGGCGTGAACGAATTCATCATCTGCGTCGGCTACAAGGGTTACCTGATCAAGGAATTCTTTTCCAACTACTTCCTGCACATGTCGGACGTCACCTTCGACATGCGGAACAACCGGATGGAAGTGCACGAACGGCACGCCGAACCGTGGCGCGTGACCCTGGTCGACACCGGCGCCGACACCCTCACCGGCGGACGCCTGAAGCGGGTACGCGAATACCTGGAACCGGGCAAACCATTCTGCTTCACCTACGGCGACGGCGTGGCCGACATCGACATCGCGGCCGAAATCGCCTTTCACCGCGCCCACGGCCGCCTGGCCACGGTGGCGGCGGTGCAGCCGCCCGGGCGCTACGGCGCGCTGGTACGCCAGGGCGACGCCGTCACCGCCTTCATGGAAAAACCGCAGGGCGACGGCGGCTGGATCAACGGCGGCTTCTTCGTGCTGCAACCCGATGTGATCGACCTGATCGACGGCGACGGTTGCAGCTGGGAAGTCGAACCGATGCAGGCGCTGGCCGCGCAACAGCAGCTGATGGCCTACGAACACGCCGGTTTCTGGCAACCGATGGACACCCTGCGCGAAAAGAACCTGCTGGAAGACATGTGGCAATCCGGCACGGCGCCATGGAAGCTGTGGCCATGAGCGGCATGGACGCGCTCACCCACGCCTTTCACGGGCGGCGCGTGTTCGTCACCGGCCACACCGGCTTCAAGGGCGCCTGGCTGTGCCTGTTTCTGGCGCGGCTGGGCGCGCGCGTGACCGGCTACGCGCTGGCGCCATCGGGTACGCCGACCATGTTCGAGCTGGCGCGCGTGGGCGACACGTTGGAGCGCCACCACATCGGCGACGTGCGCGACCAGGCCGCCCTGAGCGCCGCCATGGTCGAGGCCGCGCCCGAACTGGTGCTGCACCTGGCGGCCCAGGCGCTGGTGCGGCACAGCTACGCCGATCCGGTAACGACCTGGTCGACCAACGTGATGGGCACCGTGCACGTGCTCGAAGCGCTGCGCGCCTGCCCGAGCGCGCGCGCCGCGCTGGTGGTGACCACCGACAAATGCTACGACAACCAGCACTGGCCCTGGGGCTACCGCGAAAACGACCGCCTCGGCGGGCATGACCCGTACAGCGCCAGCAAGGCCGGCGCCGAACTGGTGGCGCACAGCTACCGCAGCAGCTTCTTTGCCGGCGGCGGCCCGCTGATCGCCACCGCGCGCGCCGGCAACGTGATCGGCGGCGGCGACTGGAGCGCGGACCGCCTGATTCCCGACGCCGTGCGCGCCATGCGGCAAGGCAGCGCGCTGCCGGTCAGAAGTCCCAACGCCACCCGGCCCTGGCAGCACGTGCTCGAACCGCTGCACGGCTACCTGCTGCTGGCCGCGCGCCTGCTCTCTGGCGACGCCTCCTGCGCCGGCCCCTACAACTTCGGCCCCGACGCCGCCGACAACCTGTCGGTCGCAAGCTTGCTGACCGGCTTGCAAAGCCACTGGCCGCAGCTGGCATGGCGCCTCGACGGCGAACAGCATGCCGCCAAGGAAGCCGCCCTGCTCTACCTCGATTCGAGCAAGGCGCGCCACGAGCTCGGCTGGCAGGTGCGCTGGCCGCTGGCGACCGGCATCGCCCGGACGGCCGCCTGGTACGCGGCGGCGCACGCGTCCGCCGACATGCGCGCCTTTACCGAACAGCAACTGGAGCATTTCTGCGCATGAGCACGCCCGCCCGCCCATGCCGCGCCTGCGGCGCAGCGCTGCACCACAGCTTTGCCGACCTGGGCCTCTCACCCGTGTCGAATGCCTTTGTCGCGCCGGACAAGGCGGCCGACGGCGAGATGTTCTATCCGCTGCACGCCATGGTGTGCGCCGGATGCTGGCTGGTGCAACTGGCCGACGCCACCCGCGCCGAGCTGCATTTCCACGCCAACTACGTCTATTTCTCCTCATTTTCGAGCAGCTGGCTGGCGCACGCGCGCGCCTACGTGGACCAGATGACGGCGCGCCTTGGCCTGGACGGGACCAGCCGCGTGATGGAAATCGCCAGCAACGACGGCTATCTGCTGCAATACTTCGTGCAAGCGGGCATTCCGGCAATCGGCATCGAACCGAGCGGCAACACGGCGGCGGCGGCGCGCGCACGCGGCGTCGACACGCGCGAACTGTTCTTCCACCGCGCCAGCGCCAGCGCGCTGGCGGCGCAGGGCGAACAGGTCGACCTGTTACTGGGCAACAACGTGCTGGCCCACGTGCCCGACTTGCACGATTTCGTCGGCGCCATGCCGGCCGTGATGAAACCGCAGGCTGTGGTCACCCTGGAATTCCCGCACCTGCTGCGCCTGATCGCCGACCAGCAGTTCGACACGATTTACCACGAACATTATTCCTACCTGTCCCTGACGGCCTTGATGCCCATCTTCGCGCGCGCCGGCCTGCGCGTGTTCGACATCGAGCACCTGGCGACCCACGGCGGCAGCCTGCGCGTCTATGCCTGCCTGCAAGCGGCGGCGCATGCCACCACGGCGCAGGTCGCCGCGTGCCTGGAACAGGAACAGGCAGCCGGCCTGATGCGCCTGGACACCTACACCGGCTTTGGCGAGCGCATGCGCGCCACCAAACGCGCGCTGCAACGCTTCCTGATCGACGCCAAGGACCAGGGCAAGCGCATCGCCGCCTACGGCGCCGCCGCCAAGGGCAACACCCTGCTCAACTACTGCGGCATCGGCGCCGACATCATCGATTACGTGGTCGACAGCAACCCCGCCAAACAAGGCCGGCTCCTGCCCGGCAGCCGCATTCCGGTGCGCGCGCCGGACGCCGTGTTCGAAACGCGTCCCGACTACCTCTTGATCCTGCCGTGGAACATCAAGGAAGAATTGATGAGCCAGATGGCCGGCATCCGCGGCTGGGGCGGGCAATTCCTGCTGGCCAACCCGCACATCCACGTGGTGGCCTGATGCGATTCACCCCGACACCGCTGGCCGGCGCTTTTCTCATCGACATCGACCCGGTCGAAGACGCGCGCGGCCTGTTCGCCCGCACCGTCTGCGAGGATGAGTTCGCGCGGCACGGCCTGGTCGGCCGCTTCGTGCAGCAAAGCGTGTCGTGGAACCCGCAGGCCGGCACCGTGCGCGGCTTGCACTTTCAGATTGCGCCGGATCAAGAAATCAAGCTGGTGCGGGTCACGCGCGGCGCGATATTCGACGCCATCGTCGACCTGCGGCCGGACTCGGCCACGTTTGGCAAGGCCTTCCACACCGAACTGTCGGCCGAGAACCGGCGCCAGTTGTACATTCCCGCCGGCATGGCGCATGGCTTCCAGAGCCTGCACCCCGGCACCGAAGTCCTGTATCAGATGAGTACGCCTTTCCGCCCCGCCTCGGCGCGCGGCCTGCGCTGGGATGATGCGGCCTTGGCGATTCCCTGGCCGGCCTGTGCGGCGGGGACGGCGCGCACGATCTCCGACAATGACCGGGCATGGCCGCTGTTGGCCGCCCTTACCTGACAACCTCCTTGTGAAGGAACGCCATGATTCCCGTTTTTAAGCCGCTGATCGAAAAAGAAGAAATCGACGCCAGCCGTGAATCGCTCGAAATGGGCTGGCTCGGCATGGGCAGCTATGTGTCTGGATTCGAAAACAAGGTCAAGGAAATCCTCGGCACCGAAGAGCGCCACGTCGCCGCCCTCAGTACCGGCACCGCCGGGCTGCACGTGGCCCTGCTGATCGCCGGCGTCGGTCCGGGCGACGAAGTGATCGTGTCCTCCTTCAACTGCTCGGCCGATTTCCAGGCCATTTCGTGGGTGGGTGCCGAGATCGTCTTCTGCGACTGCCTCGACGACACCCTGGCGATCGACATGACACAGGCCGCCACCCTCGTCACGTCCAAGACCAAAGCCATCATCGTCATGGATTACGATTGCATCCTCTGCGATCATGACGAGATTGCCGCATTTGCCGCCACGCACAAGCTGCGCGTGATCCACGACGCCGCGCACTCCTTCGGCTCCCGGTACAAGGGCAAGCCGGTCGGCAGCTTTTCCGACATCTGCGTGTTCAGCCACGACCCGGTCAAAACCATCACCTGCCTCGACGGCGGCACGATCGTCGTCAAGACCAAGGAAGAACTGGCCATGGTGCACGAACTGCGCCTGCTCGGCATGCAGCAGCCGGCCTCGGTCATGTACCAGAACCAGCGCGCCTGGACCTTCGATGTCGAACGGGTCGGCTACCGCTACCACATGCTCAATATGCACGCCGCCATCGGGCTGGCCCAGCTGTCCAAGCTGGAACTGATTGCCAGCAGCCGGCGCGACGCCTGCATCAAGTACAACGCCCTGCTGGCCGGCCTCGAACAAGTGCGCACGCCGCTGACCGACTTTGCCGACGTCAACCCGTTTCTGTACTACATCCGCGTACCGGCCGACGACCGCGACGACCTGCGCAAATTCTTGAAGGAGAACGGGGTCGACACCGGCATCCACTGGCAGCCGGGGCACTGGTTCTCGCTGTGGAAAAACTGCCGCGCGGGCGACCTGAGCGTGACCGACCGGGTCGGCAATGAAATCCTGTCCTTGCCGCTGCACTCGCGCATGGACCTGGCCCTGGTCGACGAAGTGTGCCGCCAGATCGGCCTGTATTTCGCGGGCAAAGCAGCATGAGCGGGCAAGCCCTGTTTGCCGCGTACAAGCAGGCGGCCGGCGCCGGGGCCGACCTGATCATTCCCGTGGGGCAGCCGGTCGAAGCGCTGCTGCGTCCGATCGCAACAAACAGCGCCCACATCAAGCTGAACGACGCGAGCCTGCTCAGCGAATGGCGCAACCGCTTCGTCACATCGTTCCTGACCGAATTCGACTCGCACGAAACGCGCACCGCCAACTGGCTGGCCACGGCGGTTGCGCGCGATCCGGGCAAGATCCTGTTCATGGTCGACACCCTCGACGGCCGCTCGGTCGGGCACGTGGGGCTCGGCTTCATCGACTGGGACCAGGGCTACGTGGAAGCGGACGCCATCGTGCGCGGCGGCGACTGCCGCAAGGGTCTGATGACGGCCGCCCTGCAAGCGCTGCTGCACTGGGCGCGGGCCGGCCTGGGGCTGCCTGACGCCTGGGTGCGGGTGCGCTCGGACAACCCGGCGCTGGCGTTTTACCAGAAGGCGGGCTTTAGCGAAGTCAAGCGCGTGCCGCTGGCCAGCAGCAGCGCCGATGGCCAGGTGACCTGGGTCGAAGACCCGGCGGCGGGCGAGGACGCGCCGGCGCTGGTCTACATGCGCTACCAGGCACCGGAGTAGGCGCGGCATGGCCCACGAACACCTGATCGCCTACACCTGCCAGCAGGTCGGCACGTTTTTCCCCGGCATGGAGCCGGCCGTGCTGCAAGGTATCATCGCGCGCCATTGGGACACGGCCATGGCGCGGCTGCAAGCCTGCATCGACCGGGTGAAGATGTGGCCGCAGGGGCAATTCAACCATCTCAATTCGAGCCAGTACTGCCAGTACCTGTACTTTTTGTCGAATACGATCTGGCGTGAAGAGCGCAGCGAGGAAGCGCTGGGCGTGGCGACGCGGCTGTTCCTGCTCAACAAGGCGCTCAACGGCATCGACCTGTTTTACGAGATCGAGATGCCGGAGGTGTTCTTTATCGGGCACTCGGTCGGCATCGTGCTGGCCAAGGCAACGTACGGCAACTATCTGGTGCTGTACCAAAATTCCACGGTCGGCAAGAACCACGGCGTGGCGCCGGTGCTCGGCGCAGGCGTGATTCTGTATCCCAACAGCGCCATCATCGGCCGCTGCCGGATCGGCGCCAACACGGCGGTATCGCAAGGCACGGGCGTGATCAACCGCGACACGCCGGGCAACTGCATGGTGTTCGCCGGCACGGCGGGCGAGCTGACCATCAAAACGGCGAAGCGGCCCCTGATCGACGATTTCTTCCGCCGGGGGTCAGAGCTCTGACTCGAAACATTTCTCGTTTGCCATTAGCGTACAATCGGCGGCCCGACGCGAACCGCGCCAACGACGACCTGAAAAACAATGAAGACAATCACCGGCGACCTCCTCCAGCTTGCACTCGATGGCAGCTTCGACGTCATCGTCCACGGCTGCAACTGCCAGTGCCAGATGGGCAAGGGGATTGCGCTGTCGATCAAACGGCTATTTCCGGAAGCGTTCGCGGCCGACCAGTCGACCGCCAAAGGCGATGCCGGGAAACTCGGGACGATCTCGGTCGCGCAGATCCAGCGGGATGGACGAACGTTCTTTATCGTCAACGGCTACACGCAATGTCACTGGCGCGGCGACGGCGATAAGGCCGATTACGCCGCCATCGCGGGGGTGATGAGCGAGGTCAAAAAGCAGTTCCAGGGCAAGCGGATCGGCTACCCCAAGATCGGCGCCGGTCTGGCCGGCGGCGACTGGGCGCGCATCGTTCCCATCATTGAAGAGGAACTGGCGGGCGAGGATCACACGTTCGTGGAGTTTGTTGCTGCCGCAAAAACCTGATCGTTTCCTACAACCGGGGTCAGAGCTCTGACTCGAAACATTTCACAGTTTGTAGCGTTGAAACGACAGCGATGTCCATCTCGCCCCACGGATGGCGGCAGCGCGCAGGTCCGCCTGCAAGGGGGCAGCTCCCGATGTCACAATATTTCTGTTTAGAGCTCTGACCCCGGTGTGGGGTGGCGGCGGTGTGCCGGGGTGGGCCGTTGCATCAGTACGGCTTGAGTGCCTTGGCGGCGTCGTCTTTCATTTTTTGCGTGTGGGCAGCGAATTTGGCGAGTATCTCTTCTTCGCGGGTGGCGGTCCTGTCGATCGCTTCCAGTAGGGTGCGGTAGGTGGGAAGCTCGCGCTCGCCCGCAAACATCAGCTCGCCCCGATGGATCTCGGTCTTGCCCAGTTGCGTTTCGCAGAAGTCGAGCATCGCGCTCATGTGCTTGATGAAGTCTTTCTGCGCCGCGCACAATTCCGCATTCATGTCGAGCGTCTGCTGGCCGATCTTCTCGGTCCTGGCCAAGGCGGGAGCGCGGTACTTTTCAGGCACGTCCGCATTGCGCAGATACGTCTGCCCCTCGCTGAGCGCGGCGGGGATCAGGCGGTTGCGCTCGTCGATCAGCTCGCCGAAACGCACCAGCTTGGCGCGCGATGCGTCGATCGCCGCGTACGATGTCAGGCCGGCCGGCGTGAGCGCGCCGCTCATGTCGAGTTTTTCGAACTCCTGGTTGAATGCTTCGCTCTGCGCCGTCTGGCGTTTGAGCAAGGCATTCGCGCCGTTCATCACTGCCACCACCTTGCGCACTTCCTCGCTCGCCGCCGGGGCCGGCGCCGCTCCCGCATCATCCTTGCCGCTCATGGTCGCCACCATATGCCGCCCCGCTTCGCGGATGGCTTGCAAGTCACGCTCCATGCCGCTGATCTGGCGCACGCCCCACACGATCAGCACGACCCCGATCGCCAGCTTGGCACCGGCCATGCGGATCGGCGGATGGGTTTTCAACAGGCCTTTCAGGATCACCAGGGCAATCAGCACACCCAAGCCGCTGGCGCCGAGGAAGCGCCCGGCCTGGTAGGCGTCGCCTTTCCCGTTCAGCGCCGCCACGAGCGGCAGCAGGAAGTCGATGCCGAGAGCGATGTTGGCAAACAGGTCGACGCGCTCGACCGTCCGGTCGGGCGCAGTGGCGCGGTGATCCATGGAGTGTTTCGACATAGTTAATGATTTTTGGCAATATCAGACGAATTCTACCCGTTCACCCGTTCCCCCTCCCGCTGCCGTTACGGGAAGGCAGCATTGTTTATCAAAGCAACATGCTTTGGGCGCTGCGCGGCCCGCGCAAGGACCCGAAAAAAGCCGGATATTTCGACTTTTTACCCTCAAGTTCCGTCCCCCCCTGCCGTCAAGCGCCGCGATCGCGCTGCGCTTGAGGGGTGAAATAAAAAATATACCTGCCTGATTTCACTAAACTTTCCGGCTGGTAACCCGTTACAAAAAAGGACTGCGGTGTGATTGTCCCGGACCGAAGGGGCAGACCAAAGCGAAGGCAAGTTGCCAACATGTATAAGTAGTATCTGCAAGGAGTAATACCATGAGCGTCATTAACACCAACGTCGCATCGCTGAATGCACAACGCAACCTGGGCACCTCGGCCTCCGCACTGTCGACCTCGCTGCAGCGCCTCTCTTCCGGCCTGCGTATTAACAGCGCGAAAGACGATGCCGCCGGCCTGGCCATTTCGGAACGCTTCACGTCCCAGATCCGCGGCCTCGACCAGGCCAAGCGCAATGCCAATGATGGCGTGTCGATGTTGCAAACGGCTGAGGGTTCCCTGCAATCGACGGGCAATATTCTGCAGCGTGTGCGTGAACTGGCTGTGCAGTCCTCGAATGCAACGAACTCCGCCGGTGACCGCAAGGCGATCCAGGCTGAGGTTGGTCAACTGTTGTCGGAAGCCGACCGTATCTCCCAGACCTCGGAATTCAACGGCTTGAAACTGCTCGACGGCAGCTTCGGTACCGCTACCTTCCAGGTCGGCGCGAATGCCGGCCAGACCATCCAGGCGACCACCGCCAACTTCCGTACCAATAACTACGGCAATAACGAAGTGTCGACCACGGCGCCAGCGACCACGGCCACCACCAGCACCGCCTACACCGCCGGCAGTTTCGCGCTGCAGGGCCTGGCAACCAAGAACATCGCCGTCACCGCGACCGACACCGCGCAATCGCTGGCCGCCACCATCAACGGCGCCTCGGCCACCACCGGCGTGACCGCCGATGCGAAGACCGAAGAAGCGATCAGCCTGACTGCCGGCGGCGTCTACGCGCTGGCCGTGACGTCCGATAACAGCACCGCCGCCAACGTCACCTTCACGGTCGGCGCAGCGACCAATGCCTCCGGCCTGGCATCGGCAGTGAGCGCATTTAACGATGTGTCGTCGAAAACCGGCGTTACCGCCAAGCTGAACAGCACCAACGATGGCCTGGTCCTGACCAACGCGGCCGGTAACAACATCACCATCGCCAACAACAGTGCGTCGGCATCGGTTACCGGTTCGGCCATCAACGCGGCCGGCACGGTAGCAGCCGGTGTGCCAATGGCGACCGGCACCACGTCGACCTCGATGGGCTATGTCGCGATGAACTCGGACAAGGGTTTCTCGATCGGCAGCACCGGTTCGAACGCAGTCACGTTGAACACGGCGGCAACGCTCAATACTGTGTCCGGTGTCGATGTCTCGACCGCCAAAGGCGCTTCGGATGCGCTGAAAGTGCTGGACTCGGCCCTGGCCAACGTCAACAGCCAGCGCGCTTCCTTCGGCGCACTGCAGTCGCGCTTCGAAACCGCAGTCAGCAACCTGCAGTCGACTTCCGAAAACCTGTCTGCTTCGCGCAGCCGGATCCAGGATACCGACTTCGCTTCGGAAACAGCCAAACTGACGCGCGGCCAGATCCTGCAGCAGGCAGGTACCGCGATGCTGGCCCAGGCCAACTCGCTGCCGAACGGCGTGTTGTCCCTGCTGCGCGGTTAAGCGCCAGCGTAGCAAGCTCCTTGCATCCCCGGCCGGCTCTCGGCCGGCTGGGGAATTTACCGCAAGCAGACCCTCCCGGCAGTAACTTCTTGTTTCACATGCAATAAAATCGCGGCGCAATGCCCGATTTCCGACTCCCCGGCCTCGCTCATGAGCGCCAAATAGATTTTGTTTTGCCCTCAAGTTCGGGAAAACGCTGTCGTCTAGCGCCGGGCAGCGTCACGCCTTGAGACCCAAAACAAAAAATATACACCCAAAATCCCCCTAAACTTTCCAGACCGCAATCCGTTACATATAAGGACTGCGGTGTGATTGTCTCGGAACGAAAGGGGCACTCCAAGGCGAACGGCACAGAGCCAACATGAATAAAATGTAATTGCAAGGAGTACTACCATGAGCGTCATCAACACCAACATCGCCTCCCTCAACGCACAACGCAACCTGACCACTTCGGGCTCCTCGCTGGCGACGTCGCTGCAGCGCCTGTCGTCCGGTTTGCGTATCAACAGTGCCAAGGATGACGCGGCTGGCCTGGCCATTTCCGAACGTTTCACGTCGCAGATCCGCGGCCTGGACCAGGCCCGGCGCAATGCCAACGATGGTGTGTCGATGCTGCAAACGGCGGAAGGCTCCCTGCAATCGACCGGTAACATCCTGCAGCGTGTGCGTGAACTGGCGGTGCAATCGTCGAACGCCACCAACTCCGCCGGCGACCGCAAAGCGATCCAGGCCGAGGTTGGCCAGCTGTTGTCGGAAGCCGACCGTATCTCCCAGACCTCGGAATTCAACGGCCTCAAACTGCTCGACGGCAGCTTTGGCACCGCCACCTTCCAGGTGGGCGCGAATGCCGGCCAGACCATCCAGGCGACCACCGCCAACTTCCGTACCAATAACTACGGCAATAACGAAGTGTCGACCACGGCGCCAGCGACCACCGCCACCACCAATACTGCCTACACCGCCGGCTCGTTCGCACTGCAAGGCCTGGCCACCACCAACATCGCCGTTACCGCGACCGATACCGCGCAGTCGCTGGCCGCCACCATCAACGGCGCCTCGGCCACCACCGGCGTGACCGCCGACGCCAAAACCGAAGAAGCGATCAGCCTGACCGCCGCCGGCGTGTACTCGCTGGCTGTCACATCCGACAACAGCGCTCCCGCCAACGTCACCTTCACGGTCGGCGCGGCCCTGAATGCCTCCGGCCTGGCATCGGCGGTGAGCGCATTTAACGATGTGTCGTCGAAAACCGGCGTTACCGCCAAACTGAACAGCAGCAACGACGGCCTGATCCTGACCAATGCCGCTGGCAACAACATCACCCTCGCCAACAACAGTGCATCGGCATCGATTACCGGTTCGGCCATCAACTCGGCCGGCACGGTGGCAGCCGGGGTGCCAATGGCGACCGGCACCACCTCGACCTCGATGGGTTATGTGTCGATGAACTCGGACAAGGGTTTCTCGATCGGCAGCACCGGTTCGAACGCAGTCACGCTGAACACGGCGGCAACGCTCAATACCGTGGCCGCTGTGGACGTCTCGACCGCCAAGGGTGCATCGGACGCACTGAAAGTGCTCGACTCGGCCCTGGCCAACGTCAACAGCCAGCGCGCATCGTTCGGCGCCCTGCAGTCGCGTTTTGAAACCGCGGTCACCAACCTGCAATCGACCTCGGAAAACCTGTCCGCCTCGCGCAGCCGCATCCAGGACACCGATTTCGCGTCGGAAACGGCCAAATTGACGCGCGGCCAGATTCTCCAACAGGCAGGCACGGCCATGCTGGCCCAGGCCAACCAGTTGCCAAACGGGGTGTTGTCCCTGCTGCGCGGCTAACCGGCCCCGCTTCGCTGCACTCCCCGGCCGCTTTTTGCGCGCCGGGGAATTTTCGTTAAAGGAATACGGTCATGGAACTTCGTCCCCTGGAGAACACGGCAGGCGCTCCTCTGCCCCGTCCGGCTGCCCCGGCCGCCACGGCCGCTGGCGGCGCCGGCGCGGCCACCAGCACCACTAGCGTCAGGACGGCGGCGCTGGCCGCGACCGGCAAGACCGACCCCGCCAAAGAGGCGGCCGAGCCGGACCCGGCCGAAGTGAGCAAGGTGGTCGGCCAGATCAACGTGGCGATGCAGGCCCTGTCGCGCAATATCGAGTTTTCGATCGATACCGACAGCAAGCGCACCGTGGTCAAGATCATCGACCAGACCACCAAGGAAGTGATCCGCCAGATGCCCAGCGCCGAAGCGCTCGAAATCGGCAAGGCGCTGGAAAAAGTCCAGGGTTTGCTGATCAGCCAGGTTGCCTGATGGAATTGGCGAAAAAGCGCCTGAATCGTGCGCAATCCGGGCATAAACCGAACAAGCACCGGATTACCCCTCTAAAGTATGGATAGAAGATGCCGTTAACTTAGTATATTCATGCTTTTACCAGGAGGCGTTCGTGGCCATTTCATCCGTCAGTTCAGGCGGCTCTATCGACGTCAACGACATCGTCAATAAATTGATGGTGGCGGAGAGCCGGCCTTTCGTCGCCATGCAGGACAAGGAAAAGGCGTACACCGCCAAGCTGGCGGCCTACGGCTCGCTCAGCGGTTCCCTGAACGGCTTCCAGACCGCCGTCACGGGTCTGGCCGACCCGACCAAGTTCAAGACCATCGGCGCCTCGTCGTCCGACTCGGCCATCCTGACCGCGACCGCCGGCAAGGATACGATCAAGGGCAGTTACAGCGTCAACGTGAGCCAGCTGTCGCAGGCGCAAACCCTCACCTCGGCCGGCCAGGCCAGCACCACCGCCCTCATCGGCAGCGGCGCGGCCACCACCCTGACCTTCGAATTCGGCAGCATCACGGGCGGCACCCTGGCCAACGGCGCCTACACCGGCGCCACCTTCGCCCAGGACGCCACGCGCTCGGCGCGCACCGTGACCCTGGACGCGAGCAACAATTCGCTGCAAGGCATCCGCGACGCCATCAACAAGGCCAATGTGGGCGTGACCGCGTCCATCATTTCGGACGGCAGCGCCAGCCCCAACCGCCTGGTGCTGACCTCGGCCCAGACCGGCGAAACCTCGAGCATGCGCATTGGCGTCTCGGGCGACCCGGCCATCGGCAGCCTGCTCGGCTACGCCGCCGACGGCACCCAGAACATGACCCAGAACAGCGCGGCGCAAAACACCAAGCTGACCATCAACGGCGTGGCCATCAGCAGCCAGAGCAACAACGTCTCGGAAGCGATCCAGGGCGTGACCATCAGCGCGCTCAAGATCGGCACCAGCACCGTCAACATCACCAGCGACAGCAGCGGCGCGAAAACGGCGATCAACAATTTCATCAAGGCTTACAACGAGCTGAACACGACGATCGCCGGCCTGACCACGGCGCCCAAGGCCAGCGAAGGCAAGGGTGCCGGCGTGCTGCTGGGCGACGCCACCGTGCGCAACCTGCAATCGAGCCTGCGCAAGACATTCTTCACGCCGGTGCCGGGCATGGACGGCGACATCAGCAGCATGAGCCAGCTGGGCGTGTCGTTCCAGGCCGACGGCTCCCTCAAGCTCGACAGCACCAAGCTGCAAAAAGCGCTGGACAGCAACCTGGACGACGTCTCCAAGCTGCTCAGCACGGTCGGCTCGACTACGGACAGCCTGGTCAGCTTCGTCGGCTCCACCACCAACAGCACGGTCGGCACCAAGGCAGTGGTGATCAGCCAGCTGGCCACGCAAGGCAGCGCCACCGGCAGCGTCGCCGCCGATACCAGCATCACCAAGGGCGTGAACGACCAGTTGTCGCTGACCATCAACGGCGTGACCTCGACCGCCACCCTGCTGGCCGGCAATTACACGGCGGCCAGCCTGGCCAGCCACGTGCAGTCGATCATCAACGGCGCGGTCGGCGCCACCAGCGCCAGCGCCACCAGCGGCACCGGGGTGCTGGTCAAGCAGGACAACGGGATCTTCACGATCACCTCGAACAAGTTCGGCTCGACCTCGAAAATAAGCATCACCGGCAGCGGCGCCAACAGCCTTTTGGGCACGCCGACCCTGGTCGACGGCCTCGACGTGGCCGGCACCATCGGCGGCGCCGCCGCCACCGGCAGCGGCCAGAACCTGACGGGCAACGTCGGCTCGGCCAGTTCCGGCATCCAGATCCAGGTGACGGGCGGCGCCATCGGCGAACGCGGCACGGTGAACATCTCGAAAGGGGTGGGCGCCCAGTTCACCGAGCTGATCGACAGTTTTGCGAATGCCAAGGGCACCATCGCAGGCAAGAACGCCGGCATCAACGCCAGCCTGGCCGATATCGCCAAGCAGCGCACGGCCCTGAATGTGCGCCTGACCCAGACCGAAAAAGACTTGCGCAAGCAATATTCTTCGCTCGACGTGATGCTCTCGGGCATGAGTTCGACCAGTAACTTCCTTGCGCAGCAGCTCGCATCCCTTAACAGCCTTCGATAGTCGCATTCAAAAAGAGGACATTAATTATGTTTGGATCTCCCAACAGGGGCGCAAGCAGCTACGCCAAAGTCGGCCTGGAAACGAGTGTGGTGGCGGCATCCCCGCACAAGCTGATCGTCATGCTGTTCGACGGCGCGCTGGTGGCGGTGCTGACCGGCCTGATGCACATGAAGTCGGGCAACATCCCGGAAAAAGGCAAGGCGATCTCGAAAGCCATCCAGATCATCGACAATGGCCTGCGCGCCAGCCTCGACAAAAAAGCCGGCGGCCAGATCGCCGAGAACCTCGACGCCCTGTACGAATACATGAGCGCGCGCCTGCTGGCGGCGAACCTGAAAAACGATACCGAGATCATGGTCGAAATCCAGGGCTTGCTGACCGAGCTGCGCGAGACCTGGAACGCCATCGGCGCGGCGCCGGCCGTCAATCCCGCGTCCGAAATGGCGCCCAACCGCATGTCCAACCTGATGAGCGCCTGAATGATGACCATGACCAACGCGATGACCAACGACGACGTGCTCTCCACCTACGAAGCCATGCTGGCCCTGTCCGAACAGATGGTGGCCGCGGCCGAAAGCGGCGAGTGGGATGAACTGAGCCTGCTCGAAAAACGGGTCGGCGCGCACGCCAGCGCCTTGCAGGCCAACGACCAGCAGATCTTGCTGGACGGCGCCAGCCGGGTCAAGAAAGTGGCGATCATCAAGCAGTTGCTGGCCTATGACCGCACCATCCGCGACCTGACCACGCCCTGGATGGCGCAGCTGTCGCAACTGATCAACAGCAGCGGCACCTCGCGCCGCCTGAATAACGCCTACGGCGGCGTCTAGTCGTCCTCGCGATGCTGGCGCGTACCGACGGACCGGGGCAAGTCGGCAGGATCGACCCGGCACGCCCCGCGCCCGGGGTCGGCGATGCGCGCCAGGAAGCGCTCACCCGCGTCCTTTCGACCGAAGTCGGCAAGTCGATGCAGGTGGCGGTGCTGTCCAGGTTCACCGACGGCACCTTTCTGGTCAGGGTGGCGGGCGAACAAGCCCGCATGAGCCTGCCCCAGGGGGCGCAAGCCGGCACCGAAGTGCCGATGACCCTGATTTCCATCACGCCGCGTCCGCAGTTCCGCCTGGACACCGGCCAGCCGGCCCAGTTGCCGGGCCAGCCTGCCGGCACGCCCCAGACCCCCTTGCCGGGCGCTGCCCTGCCGGCGGCCGCCACGCCGGAACGCGCGCCCGTGCCGCCGCCCGTTTTGCCGCAAGCGGCGCCGCAGGAAAGCAAGGGCGCGCCATCGGCCAACATGGCCGGGCGCACCACCAGCCTGGCCGCGACCCTGCTCGGCAAGTCGCCCATGACCGCCAGCGCCGACCTGCCCAAGCTCGACGCCAACACCCTGCCGGCCAGGATCAGCAATACCGGACAACTGCTCGCGCGCATACTCGACATCGGCCATCCGGTCTCGGGCAAGCCGCCCGCGATTGCCGGCGCGGCGCCCCTGATCGACCCGAAAAACGGCGTGCCGCCAGCGGCCGAACTGGCGCGCAAGCTGGAACAGACCATCAGCGGCAGCGGCGTGTTCTACGAATCGCACGTGGCCGAATGGGCCGACGGCAAGCGCCCCTTGAGCGAACTGCAGCGCGAACCGCAGATGCAGCAAGGCATGAGTACGCCCGGCGCCAAGCCGGGTTCGGCGGCGGCGGAACTGGCCAGCGCCCAGCTCATCAACCTGCAACTGACGACCCACGAACAGGCGCGCGTGAGCTGGCAGGGCCAGCTGGCGCCGGGCCAGGACTTGCAGTGGGAAATCCATAAAGACGCGCCCGAGCAGCGCGGACGCGGCGCCGGGGAAGACAGCGCCCCGGTGTGGCGCAGCGGCATGCGCCTGCGCTTTCCGCTGCTGGGCGAGATCGAGGCGACCATCGTCACCACCGGCGACAAGGTCCACATCGAACTGCGCACCGCCAGCGAAGGCACGGGCGAAGCCCTGCGCGCGCGCGCCGGCGAACTGACCTCGGCGCTGGACGTGTCCGGCACGGCGCTGGCCTCGCTGGTGATCCGCACGGCGGAGCCCGGCAATGGCTGAGGCGCCGCCGAAACGCGCCCGGTCGGCGGTCGCGCTGGCCTACAACAATGGCGATCCGGCGCCCAAGGTGGTGGCCAAGGGCAAGGGCCTGATCGCCGCCCAGATCATCGAGCGCGCCAAGGATGCCGGCGTCTTCGTGCACGAATCGAAAGAACTGGTGGCGCTGCTGATGGGGGTGGACCTGGACAGCCAGATCCCGCCCGGCCTGTATCGGGCGATTGCGGAACTGCTGGCCTGGCTATATCATATTGAAGCCGCCCAGGCCACCGGCGGCCCCCTGCCCGCCCCACCGGACGCAGCCCTTTTCATCGACCGACCACAAGAAGCGGCAGACAAAGATGCAATCAACCAATGATTCCGATATAGAAAGCTGGCACGACTTCGAAGTCGCCTCGCGCAAGGAAATCATCGCACTGTTGCGCAGCATCGGCGAGAAGCGCCAGCTGGTGCGCATGGTCATCCGGCGCGGCACCGAAGTGTGCGTCTCGGCCATTCTCGATGTCGATCCCGACAACAACACGGTCACCCTGGACGGCTCGGCCGACCCCGAGCAGCATCGCCGCTTCGCCAATGTCGGCCGGATCATGTTCGAGACGTCGCTCGACAAGATCCGCATCCTGTTCTCGTCCGAAGCAGTGCAGGCCGGCACCTTCGAGGATACCCCGGCCTTCGTGATGCCGCTCCCGGAAACCATGATTCGCCTGCAACGGCGCGAGTTCTACCGCATGATCACGCCGGTCAGCAACCCGGTGTCGGTGGTGATCCGCCTGCCGCAAGACCTGGGCGGCGGCACCCATGTGTTTCCGCTGGCCGATATCAGCTGCGGCGGCATCGCCATTCTCGACAACAAGCTGGTGCTCGGCAACACCATCGGCCACAGCTACACCGCTTGCCGCATCGACTTGCCGGACGTGGGCGCGGTCCAGACCACCCTGATGATCCGCAACTCGGTCGACCTGACCCTGCTCAACGACAAGACCAACCGCCGTCTCGGCTGCGCCTTCGTCGACATCTCGCGCGGCGGCCTTGCCAGCGTGCAGAAGTACATCACCAAGCTCGAACGCGAACGCAACGCGCGCCTGGCGGGGCTGGGCTGAGCCAAGAAATATCCACCCGGCAGCAGCCTGATTGACGGGCGGCCAACAGCGTGCCGATAGCCGGGCACGGCCTGGCCCGAGGGCGTATGTTTCAAGTTCACCGCGGACTTTTTCGGAGAATGATGATGAAACGTACACTCGTGCTGTCAGCCACCCTGGCCTGCCTGGTGGCCTGTTCCAGCCCCTACCGCACCCCCGTGCTCGACGCCACCCCGGCCACCTTGCCGACCTTTGCGGGCGTGGCCAGCCTGCTCAAGCCGGAGCGCGCGCTCGACGTGCTGCTGGTGCATGGCATCTGCACCCAGGACGAGTCCTGGGCCAGGGAGTCGGTGGAGCAACTGGTTACCGGCCTGGGCGGCGACACGGCCCAGGTGGCGCTGTCGCGCAGCGATGTGGGCGACACCGGCATCGTGCTGTACCGTCAGAGCCTGTCGCTGGCGGGCGGCCCGGTCAACATCAACGCGCTCCTGTGGTCGCCGCTGACGACGCCGCTCAAGGCCGAGCTGTGCTACGACCAGAGCAACAAATCCGCCACCTGCCCGGCGGACCAGCCCGCCTATCCGTACAAGCGCGCCGCGCTCAACCGCGCGCTGAAAGACAAGCTGCTCGACGATTGCCTGTCCGACGCCGTGATTTACCAGGGCAAGGCGCGCGAGGCCATCAGCCAGCGCATGCAGACGGCCATCCTGCAAGCGGTGGGCGGCGGCAACGGGACCGGTGCGGCGCTGGTGCCGGGCGGCGGCCAGGTCCCGCCGGAACCGCTGCCGCTGGTGCTCATCACGGACAGCCTGGGCAGCAAAGTGACCTTCGACGCCCTGTTCCGGCTGTCCGGCACGCCGGCGCAGTCGGTGACGGCGCTGCAAGTGTTCAACCGCACCTCGCTGGTGTTCATGCGCGCCAACCAGTTGCCGCTGCTGCGGCTGGCGGAAATGGATCTCGACGGCAGCATGGCGCCGCGCGGGCCGAATGACTTTCCGGCCGATCCGATCCAGGCGCTCGTCGAGCGCAACCGCGTGCAAGGCGTGGGCAAGCCGACCAATGTGCCGACCGTGGTGGCGTTCACCGATCCGAACGACGTGCTGGCGTACACCCTGGTGAACAGCCCCTTCGCCGCGCGCGCCACCTATCCGATCATCGACGTGGTGGTGTCGAACGCGCCCACGTATCTGGGACTGCTGGAACTGCCGACCAGCGCGCACACGGATTATCCGCGCAATGCCACGGTGCAGCGCTTGATCGCCTGCGGCGAACCGGCGCTGGAAGGTTGCGGCAACTGACCTTGCGGAGGGTTGGCGGCGGCGCTGGCCCCCCCTCCTCACTTTGGCTTGATCATCAATTCCTTGCACATCTCCTCGATGAGCTCCGGCTTTTCCTTGATCTGGGCGGCGATATCGGGACGATGGGCATAGTGTTCGGTAGCGCGCAAACGCGCAAGGTAGCCGGGAGTGCCTCCGGATTTGAAGTTCTCCTGCACCAGTTCCTCTTTTTGAGCGTCAGTCAGGGAGACCAACGCCGGACAGTATGCCAATTGTGTTTCCATCAAAATAAGTATCATGACCGGCCACTTGTCCAGGCATCCTTCCGGGTCCTCGCAAGGGCTGGTCGCGCTGGCGCTCGCCGCGGCAAGCGTCAGGAGCGCGCCAGGCAGCAGTTGTCGAAAACAGGTGGACATATGGGTTTCCGTTTCAAAGTGGGCAAGCAAGCTTGCGGGCGATGCGGACGATCCGCTGTTTGAGCGAGACCACATGCTTGAACCTGGCTTTTTCAAGCGGCTCGTCCCATGCCTGATCTTTCACCAGCAGCAGGAGAAAGCGGCCCTGTTCGTTGAACGAAGGATACCAGCCGACATCGAGCAACAGATGATCGCCGAATCGGATTTGCAGCATGTCTTCCCTGAGACAGCCGACATGCACGGCCACGTCAAACGCATCGGGCAGATGGGAAATCTGGTCGTACACGACCACGCCCTTCCCTATATCCAGATTCCAGAACATGGGTGCCTTTCATTGATCGGTCATTCGCCGGGGCCGGGCAGGCGCCAGGCGGGCAGCAGCGCGCCGCTGCACTGCGGCGGCGCGCTCACAACCATCGGTTGCAAGGAGAGCCATGCAAAAGCTCCCGGAATCGATCGAGCGTGATCATATTTTTATCGACCAGCACATCGGTTATCTCGACGAAAATAGCATAATCCTCCGCGCATCCGGTACTCTTTGAAAGAACATCGAACGCATCGTTAAACAGCTCATGCTCATGCTGGTCGTAGGCAGCGAATATCACTTCGCGCATCCTTGACTTCAGCGATTGGTTTTCTCTTGTATCGTCTTCGGCATTCGTAAAGTCCGAAGCATAATACGCGGCAAGATCGATCTTGATTTGATCGAGCCTGTTTCTAAGTTCCATCGGTAACTCCTGCTCGAACGGGGCATCAAGTCGGCATCATAACGGGCATTATCATGGACGGGCCATGAATCCGGCAAAGGGCGATATCATCGACATTGCCGTGCCGGGAAAACCCGCGGTGGCGGCATTCACCGATCGGCCGGGCCGCGCCGCCCTGCCGGCACCTGCAATATACGGTACAAGATGGTCATCCCTACAGCGCCCAGCAACATCGCCAGCAACCAGGTCGAGGGGGCGAACAGCGGAAAGCTGTCCTGTGCCCTGCCGGCGTCGTCCCAGTCGACGGTGACGCAGGCGGTATTGTAGGCGGCGTGCAGCGCGATACACGGTATCAGCGACCTGGTGCGCTCGTACAGCCAGCCGAGAAACACGCCGATGATCACAGCGCCGACATATTGATAGATATTCATGTGGGCAAAGCCGAACAGGCCGGCCGAGGCCAGGATGGCGGCCCATTTCGGATACTGGCCCAGGAAGCTGCGCAGGATAATTCCGCGAAACAGCATTTCCTCGAGCACCGGCCCCAGCAGGCAGATGGCCACGAGCATGGTGACGCTGTCGGCATTCAGGCTGGCCAGCAGCGCCCGGTCCTGCGACGTCATGGGCAACAGCGCCAGCAGCGCCGCGTCCAGCGTGACCATGGAAATGAAGAGCAATGGCAGCGTCAGGGAAAGTGCCGGCAACAGCACCAACAGCGCGGGTCGTCCCCCTGCGCGCGAAGAATGGAACAGTTCGCGATAGCTAAGGTTTTTATAGCCCATCAGCCCGGTGAAGACGATGCCATAGCCGAGCACCATGATCATGCCGCCCAGGTCGCGCGGTTCCATCGACAAGGCGCCGCGCACGTCGTACAGCGCCGCACCCACCAGGTACTCGGCCATGTACAACGCGATGACCAGCATCAGCGCTTCCAGCGCGTTCGGGAAGGTTTCGTGTTTCTCATCCATGAATCGGCAATCGTGCTTTCCCGGCACTCAAGCCGCGCAAAAGCACGAGTAAACGCGATGTGAGGAGTTATTGCAAGCAAGAAATCGAAAGACGATCGGTTACAACGGTTTTTCTGCGGCTGGATCGACCATCCGATGCCCCGGTTGACCGCCATCCCGTGCAGCGATGCGCTGCTGGACAAGTAACCCCACGCGAAGCGAAAACGTCGCGCTGATAGTCGCTCATGTAGAAATCCTGGCCGTGCAGGGTGACCCGCATGCCGTACGAAGGCCGGTCCGCTTGCCTTGTCGCCGCATCGCACCGCAGCCGTCCGGTGTCGATCGCCGCCAGAAAATCCGTGCGCGACAACGGCGCCACCATCGTCCCGTCGACCAGCACATGCTCCAGATCGAACCGGGCGACGGCCATCAGGATGGTCCGCCCGGCCCCGATAAGGCGTCCTTTCTCGAAAAATAATCGATCGTCACGCTGCACAAGGTGGAACGCAGGTCTGCCCTGACCATGACCAGTCCCCAGGAAAACTGAAAATAATCGACGCCCGTGGTGGAATCGGTCGCCTCGCGCGCCCATGCCGTGGCCAGCATCCTGCTCAGTTGACGTTTTTCCTTGAGCAAGTCGTCCGGCGTGGCGTCGTTACCCAAGCGGCTCACCGGGCCGTCGCGCCATACCAGATCGATGACATGCAGGCGTTCATTCTCAAAACGCAGCGCGCCGCCGAAGTTCCGCCCCCATAAAACCAGGTCGGTAAAATAGACATGGCATCCATTCAGATTTCCTTTATCGATGTCATTTTTCGACGCCAGGCGCGATGCAAACTCGCCGCGCAGGGTGTCGCCGCCGATCGTGCGATCCGCGTCGAGCGCGAGCGAGCCGTTACTCAGGTCAATGGCCATAGTGAATATACAAAACCGCTAGGCACGTGTGCGGCCAGTCAGGGGCAGCCGGCCGGCGTATGTCGGGCCGTACGCGTCGGCACTGGCTGCGCCACGCCGGCGCCAGAGCACCAGTCCCAGGCCCGCGAGCAGCATCGCGTACGTCGCCGGTTCCGGCATCGACGGCACGCCGTAGATACCCGCATAGGCGTTGGCCCAGAAAGTGAACCCGCCCGTGCCGCGATGTTCTCCGGTCTGCAAGGTTCTGGAAAACAAATTGGTACCGGTTCCGTTATCGACTGAACTGTAATAGGAATTGAAACTTGAATAGATGAACCGCTCTTCCTCAAGCTGACCGCTGAAGATGGCCACGCTCGATGCGAGCGCCGTAGCGTCGGGCGGCGAGGCGGTAAGGTCGACCGCTGCGCTGAAGCGCACGGCGGTGTGCGGCGAGAGCGAGAAAGACACACCGTAGGTATTGCCGGCATGAATGGACCGGTTGCTCAGGGCCGGCCCGTGATAGACCGTCGATGCCGTCAGCGCGGTCGGCTCGGTGGACGTCTGCGCGGCGCCGACCGTCCAGGTATGTTCTAGGGCGCCGTAGCCATATTGCAAGAACGGATCGTTTGCTTCCAGATCAACGCTGTACGCCACGCGCGACGTGACGTAGGGGCGCCCGAACTCGACGACGGGCGCCACGCCATCGTCGGGACGCAGATCGATCACTTCGATGCTGAGCTGGCGGACTTGCACGCTGGAAGTCGCCGTCAAGGCGTGGGCTGCGAGGGGTGAAAGTAATAAGCCGGCAAGGAACAAGCGCGCAGGCAAGCGGGAGGGCTGCTTGGACATGATCGACCTTTCACGACATCGCCGCGAGCTTGCGGTACGCCAAGCATAAACCAAATACGTGCAATAAATTCAATATCGATGCCGGTTCAGCCATGCCAGCCATCCGGTTCGTTGACGGGAGCCGCCGCCACGCCCGGACCTTACACCTGCATATTCATGATCTCGTGATACGCCGACACCAGCTTATTGCGCACCTGCACGGTGGCCTGGAACCCGATACTGGCTTTCTGCATCGACACCATCACATCCGACAGGCTGACCCTGTCGTCGCCCATGGTGAAGGCCTTGCCCTGCTCGCCGGCCTTGAGCTGGGCGTCGCTGACCTGGGCGATGGAATTCTTGAGCGCATCGGCGAAATCGACCTTGGCGACGGCCGGCTCGGGCGTGACCTTGACCGCCGGCCCGACACCGCCGGCCGGGCGCGTCGCCGCCGCCTTGAGCTGGGCCATCATGGCTTCGATCCGGTCCGATCCGATTCCGTTCACATTCATGTCGTTTCCTCTGTTCAGACCGCCGGGCGTACAATACGCAATATGTATACCAGCGAAGTCAGGGTGCCAGAATAGCACCCTGGTGGCGAGCCGGGCCGTCGAGCAGGGCCGGAAAGCGCGCTCTGTTCGATGCTTTGAGCGGGGGCCCTCCCCCACATAATGGCGTCTGAGCCCCAGCCTTTGCGCAGGTTTGGGAAATTCCTACCCAGTTTCGGGCCCCGGCCCGTCGGACACCCACCACCATGGCAGCTGCAACCGCAGAAGAACTCGTCGATATCCCCCAACAGGACACGCCGCCCCCGACGTTCCTGCAGACTCCGCTCGGAAAGAATTTCATCCGTGGTCTCGGCATCGCCCTGGTGCTGGCCTTGATGCTGGCCGTCTGGATGTGGAGCCAGCGCGTCGAATACCGTATCCTGTTTGCCAACGTCAGCGACAAGGATGGCGGCGCCATCACCGCTTCGCTCGACCAGATGGCGGTGCCGTACAAGTTCTCGGACGGCGGCGCCTCGATCATGGTGCCCGAGGACCAGGTCCACGGCGTGCGTCTCAAGCTGGCCGCGCAAGGCTTGCCGAAGGGCGGCACGGTCGGCTTCGAGCTGATGGAAAACCAGAAACTGGGCGTGTCCCAGTTCCACGAACAAGTCAATTACCAGCGCTCGCTCGAAGGCGAACTGGCGCGTTCGATCGAGTCGATCGCCGCCGTCAGCTCGGCGCGCGTGCACCTGGCGCTGCCGAAACCGTCGGTCTTCGTGCGCGAACAGCAAAAACCGACCGCCTCGGTCTTGTTGAACCTGCAAACCGGGCGCGTGATCGACCAGGCCCAGGTCAACGCCATCGTCCACCTGCTGGCCTCGAGCGTGTCCGAATTGCCGGTCTCGAACGTGACCGTGGTCGACCAGGCCGGCAACCTGCTGTCGGACCCCGACAAGAGCAACAACGCCCGCAAGCTCGACCCCAACCAGCTCAAATACGTCGAAGCGATCCAGAAAAACATCATCAAGCAGGTCGAGTCGCTGATTACGCCGCTGGTCGGCCCCGGCAATGTGCGCGCCGAAGCGACCGCCGATATCGATTTCGCCCAGGTCGATACCGCCGCCGAAGTCTACAAGCCGAATTCGCCGCCGGAGCCGCAATCGATCCGCAGCCAGCAGACCTCGGAAGCGAACGGTCCCGGCACTGTCAACCCGGCCGGCGTGCCGGGCGCGCTCTCCAACCAGCCCCCGGGCCTGGCCACCGCGCCCCTGAACGCCGCCGGCGCGCCAGGCGCGGCCCCGGCCGTGGTCAGCGGCCCGACCCGCAAGGACACCACCACCAATTTTGAAGTCGACAAGACGATCCGCTACGAGCAGCGCCCGATGGGCCTGGTCAAGCGCCTGACGGTCGGCGTGCTGGTCAACCACCGCCGCTCGGTCGACGCCAGGACCGGCAAGGTCACGGTGACGCCGCTGTCGGCCGCCCAGGTGGCCCAGATCAACGACCTGGTCAAGGAAGCGATGGGCTACAACAAGGACCGTGGCGACACCCTCAACGTGACCAATGCCGCGTTCGACGGCGTCGACAAGCCGGACGTGCCGGCGCCGACGCTCGACTGGTGGCGCGACCCGGCCAACCTGCCGCTGGCCAAGGATATCGCCAAGTACCTGTTCGTTGCCGCTATCATTGCGTTCCTGTACTTCCGCCTGCTGCGTCCGATGCTGCGCCCGGTCATGACCAAGTTCGACAAGGCCCACGAATTGCCGCCCGAGCCGACCGCGGAAGAGGAAGAAAAGGCCGACGAGGCCAGCGAAGCGCAAGTGGCCGCGGCCCAGGCCGAAGCCGAGGCGGAAGCCGAATCGGCGCAGGACCACAGCTACCGGGCCAACCTGGCGCTGGCCAAGAAACTGGCGCAGGAAGATCCGCGCATCGTCGCAAACGTCATCAAGGCATGGGTAGGTACAAATGAATGATAATGGAATCCAGAAGGCAGCCATCCTGATGCTCGCCATCGGCGAATCCGAGGCGGCCGAAGTGATGCGCTTCCTCGGCCCGCGCGAGGTGCTCAAACTCGGCGCGGCCATGGCCACCATGAAGAACGTGCAGCACGAACAGGTGGTCACGGTGCTCGACTCGTTTCGCGAGCAGACCGAACTCATTTCCACGGTCGGCCTCGATTCGGACGAGTACATCCGCCAGGTGCTGACCAAGGCGCTGGGCGACGACAAGGCTTCGGTGCTGCTGTCGCGCATTTTGGGCGGCAAGGATGCGTCGGGCATCGAAAGCCTGAAGTGGATGGACGCCTCGTCGGTGTCGGAACTGATCCGCAACGAGCACCCGCAGATCATCGCCACCATCCTGGTCCACCTCGAACGCGACCAGGCGTGCGAAATCCTGGGCAATTTCACCGACCGCCTGCGCAACGACGTGGTGCTGCGCATCGCCACCCTGGACGGCGTGCAGCCGGCCGCCCTGCGCGAACTGAACGACGTGCTGACCAAGCTCTTGTCGGGTAACGAAAACATCAAGAAATCGTCGCTGGGCGGCGTGCGCGCGGCGGCCGAGATCCTCAACTTCATGAGCGGCGAGCAAGAAGGTTCGGTGATGGACAACATCAAGAACTACGACAACGACATGGCCCAGAAGATCATGGACGAGATGTTCGTGTTCGACAACATTATCGACATCGACGACCGCGGCATCCAGTTGCTGCTGCGCGAAGTGCAGTCCGAAATGCTGATCATGGCGCTCAAGGGCGCCTCGCAGGAACTGCGCGAGAAGATCTTCCGCAACATGTCGGCGCGCGCCGGCGAGATGATGCGCGAAGACCTCGAATCGAAAGGACCGGTGCGCCTGTCCGAAGTCGAAACCCAGCAAAAACAAATCCTGCAGATCGTGCGCCGCCTGTCCGACGAAGGCCAGATCGTGCTCGGCAAAGGTGAGGATTCCTTCGTCTGATGGCTACCCTTCCAAAAGAACTGCAAACCGCGTACCAGCGCTGGGAAATGAATTCCTTCGACCGTGTTCCGGAGCCGGAACCGGTGTTTCTCGACACCTCGCCCGAGCAAGAAGCGCCGCCGCAAGCGCCGAGCGCGCCCGATTGGCCCACCGACGACGACATCGCCGCCATCCGCGAACAGGCGCGCCAGGAAGGCTTCGATGCGGGCCACGCGGCCGGCCACGAAGCCGGCTATGCCGATGCGCACGCGCTCGGACGCGAGGAAAGCGCGGCTGAACTGGCCAACCTGCAATCGATCGCCGCCACCTTCGGCCAGGCGCTGGCGCAGGCCGACGAGAGCATCGCCAACGATATGCTGGAGCTTAGCCTGCACCTGGCCAAGAACATGCTGCGCATCGCGCTCGAGGTCAAGCCCGAGCTGATCATTCCAGTGGTGCGCGACGCCATCTCTTACCTGCCGGTACTGCAACAGCCGGCCTTGCTCATGCTCAATCCGGACGATGCGCGCCTGGTGCGCGAACAGATCGGCGAAGAACTCGACAAGGGCGGCTGGCGCCTGGTCGACGACGCCCAGATCGGCCGTGGCGGCTGCAAGATCGATACCGCCAGCAACCAGATCGACGCCCAGGCCGAAGTGCGCTGGCAGCGCCTGGCGCACGCGCTCGGCAAGGACGAGGTGGAGTGGCTGGTCCGATGAGCGAATCCGATCCCGCCGCCACGCCCGACAAGCACACTGCGCGCTGGTCCGCCTACCTGCGCGACTGCAGCACCCTGGTCGGCTTCGTCGAACCGCAGCAAGTCTCGGGCCGCATCACCCGCGTGGCCGGGCTGGTGATGGAATGCGTGGGCCTCAAGCTGGCGGTCGGCAGCGCCTGCACCATCCCTATGCCGGCCGGCAACCGGGTCGAGGCCGAAGTGGTCGGTTTCGACGGCGACCGCCTGTTCCTGATGCCGCAAAGCGATGTCGAAGGCATCGTGCCCGGCACCAAGGTGCTGCCGGTGGAAGCGACCCTGCCGCGACCTGGTTCGGTGGCCCATCCCCGGCGGCGCCCGAGCGACCGCGCGCGCCATCTGCCGGTCGGCATGGGCCTGCTGGGCCGGGTGGTCGACGGCGCCGGCCGGCCCCTGGACGGCCTCGGCCCCCTGCTGACCGACGACAGCGGGCCGATCAACGTGCGCCCCGCCAATCCGCTCGACCGCGCCCCGATCGTGGAAACGCTCGACGTCGGCATTCGCGCGATCAACGCCATGCTGACTGTCGGCCGTGGCCAGCGCCTGGGCCTGTTCGCCGGTTCCGGCGTCGGTAAGTCGGTACTGCTGGGAATGATGGCGCGCTACACCAAGGCCGACGTGGTGGTGGTCGGCCTGATCGGCGAACGCGGCCGCGAGGTCAAGGAGTTCATCGAACACATCCTCGGGCCGGAAGGCCTGGCGCGCGCCGCCGTCGTGGCGGCCCCGGCCGACACGCCGCCGCTGATGCGCCTGCAAGGCGCGGCCTACACCACGGCGATTGCCGAACATTTCCGCGATCAGGGCAAGAACGTGCTCATGATCATGGATTCGCTGACCCGCTACGCCATGGCGCAGCGCGAAATCGCCCTGGCCATCGGCGAGCCGCCCGCCACCAAGGGCTATCCGCCGTCGGTGTTCGCCAAGCTGCCGGTGCTGGTGGAACGGGCCGGCAACGGCCTGCAAGGCGGCGGCTCGATCACCGCCTTCTACACCGTGCTGACCGAGGGCGACGACCAGCAGGACCCGATCGCCGACTCGGCGCGCGCCATTCTGGACGGCCACTTCGTGCTCAACCGGCGCCTGGCCGAGTCCGGGCACTATCCGGCCATCGACATCGAGCAATCGATCAGCCGCGCCATGCACACCATCACCACCACCGAGCACCAGCACGCGGCGCGCCGCTTGAAGCAGCTGTATTCGCGCTTCGAGCGCTCGCGCGACCTGATCACGGTCGGCGCCTACGCCCACGGCAGCGATCCGGTGCTCGACCAGGCCATCGCCCTGAACGACAAGATCGAAGCCTTCCTGTGCCAGGAGATCGGCGACAACATCGGCATGCCGCAGAGCTTGGCCGAATTGACCTCTCTGTTCTCGTGATGGGATAGCGGACGGGATGCCTATAATGATGCATTATGGCAAAACAAACCATCCTCGATACCCTGCTCGAACTGGCCCAGCGCGACACCGACGATGCCGCCAAGCGGCTGGGGGTGGCGCTCAAGGCGGCCGAGGAAACCGAACAAAAGCTGCAAATGCTGCTGGGCTACCTGGAAGATTACGCGCAAAAGCTGGACGCGGCGCAGCGCAACGGCATCACGCCGATGGCGTACGCCAATTTCATCGCCTTCATCGGCAAGCTGGAGCACGCCATCATGGGCCAGCGCGAGATCGTCAAGCACGCGCACCACAGGAGCGCGGTGGAAAAGGGCTTGTGGCAGGCCAGCGAGCGCAAGCGGGTGTCGTACCGCACCCTGGGCGAGCGCGCCGCCACCGAAGCACTGCGCCTGGAAAACAAGCGCGACCAGAAACAGATGGACGAACACGCCGCCCGCCAGGCGTATTACAAACGTTGACGCACCCGCCGCCACTCAATAACTAACCGATCGCCCGCCATGTCCACTTCTCCCATCGCCCAGCAACTGGCCGCCCTGAACGCCAACCCGGCGCCGGCGCGCAGCAATGCCGCCGCCGCGCAACCGGCGGTGCAGTTCGGCCAGACGCTCTCGCGCGAGATCGCGCAGCGCCAGAGCATGAGCCAGCAGCCGGCCGCGGCCGCCGCCAAAGCGGCCGCGCCGCGCCCGGCCGACAAAGCCCCTGCCCCGCGTGTGGAACAGGGCGCCAAAGCCGAGCAGGCCGCAGCGCCTGCGCCGGACGCCGCGCCGGCCCGCCCGGCGGCGCCAGCGAACAACACCAGCGCCCAGGCGCAATCCGGCGACAAAGGCAGCGCCCCGGCCAGCGACGACAGCGCCGCGGCGGCAGCCGCCGCCGACAGTGCCGCCGCCGCGGCCGCGCGCGCCGAACTGCCGGTGGCCGACATGCTGGCCCTGGTCGCCAGCCTGACCCAGCCGGCGCAAGCGGCCGCCACGCCGGTCGCTCTCGACCCGGCCTGGAGCACGCTGGCGTCGAGCCGCGCCGCCAGCACCACTGCCGCCGCCGATCCTGGCCTGGCGATGGAGGCCGCGCTGGCCGCGTTGACCGCGCCGGCCATGGCTGCGGCCGGCCGCTTCGCGACGGTCGACGGCGCCCCCACCGCGCCCGCAGTCGGCGCACTTGGCCTGCCAACCGACCCGGCGCTGACAACGGCGTCCGACGCCGCCCCGCAAGGCGACCTGCGCGCCCTGCTCGAAGGCGCCATGCCGCGCGCCGCCGGCGCCACCACCGACACCGCCCAGGGCCAGACGACACCGGGGCAAACGGCGGCGCTGCAAACGGCCGCCGTCCCAAGCGACGCCGCCAGGCTGGCGCCAGGCGCGCGCGAGCTGCCGGACGCCATCAGCGCCGTCGACACCAGCGCGACCGAAGCGACGCCGGTGGCCGCGCCATTGCAACAGGCCGCAGTCGGCCTGGCGCAGACGGCCAACGCCGGCGCCGACAAGCTCTCGGCACGGGTCGGCACCCCGGCCTGGGACAACCAGATCGGCCAGAAAATCGTCTGGATGGTGGCCGGCAAGGAACAAAGCGCCACCCTCACCCTGAACCCGCCCGATCTCGGCCCGGTCCAGGTGGTGCTGAACATCAGCGGCGACAACGCCAGCGTGACGTTCTCGTCGGGCGAGCTGGAAGTACGCCAGGCGCTGGAAAACGCCATGCCGAAGCTGCGCGACATGATGGACGAGAGCGGCATCTCGCTGGGCAACGCCAGCGTCAACGCGGGCATGCCGGAGCAGCGCCAGGACCAGGGTGAGCGCGCCAGCGCCGGCAACGGCGGCAGCGACGGCCTGGGCGGCGTGATCAACGGCAGCGCGGCCGACGCCAACGAGCGCCTGGCCGCCAGGACGCCGGTGCAAGGCGGCGCTCCGGGCCTGGTCGACACCTTCGCCTGATAACGCCAGGCATCCGGACTTGTCGATTTGCCTAGCCTTCCCGGCCATGCGCGCAAGGCGGCGTATGAAAAGCGCATCGGATGTCGATGCCAAGCCACGAGTTGGGCCGCGATCGGCCCTGTTTTCCACGCATCTGCCCGCTCATTTCCTCGCGATAATGACATAATGACGGCATGATCCACCGACGTCGTCTTGAGGTACTTTGAAAGCGAAAGCAAACATGAAAGCTGCAGCCCCCCCTGATGCGGCCGCGAAGCCGCCGTCGAAGAAAATGGCCATGATCGGCGCGATCGTGGCCGTGCTGGTGCTGGGCGGTGGCGGTGCTGGCTGGTATTTCACGCAGAGCAAGGGTGGCGAGGAAGCCGAAGAAAGCGCCAAGCCGGCCAAGAAGAAGAAAAAGGCCAAGGTGGTGGCGCCGCCGGTGTTCGCCCCGCTCGAAGTATTTACCGTCAATCTGCAACCGGACGCCGAAGAAGAGCACATGCTGCAGGTGTCGATCACCCTGGAGATGGCCGGCCAGGAACAGGCCGACCTGGTCAAGAACAATATGCCGAAGGTGCGCAGCCGCGTGCTGCTGCTGCTGTCGGCCAAGAAGTCGTCGGAGCTGACCACGGTCGAAGGCAAGACCAAGCTGGCCGAGGAAGTCATGGAAGCGATCAAGAAGCCGTTCTCCGAGAACGAAGAGCCCCAGGAAGTCAACGAAGTCATGTTCACCCAGTTCATCATCCAGTGATCCTCCATGGCCGATAATTTTCTCTCGCAGGAAGAAGTCGATGCGCTGCTCAAGGGCGTCAACGGCGACGCCGACGAAGCTTCCGCGCCCGAAGACAACACGGGCGTACGCACCTACAACCTGGCCACGCAAGAACGGATCGTGCGCGGCCGCATGCCGACGCTCGAAATCATCAACGAGCGTTTCGCGCGCTTGCTGCGGGTCGGGCTGTTCAACTACATCCGCCGCAGCGCCGAAGTGTCGGTGGGTTCGGTGCGGGTCTCGAAATACAGCGAATTCATCCGCAACCTGGTGGTGCCGACCAACCTGAACCTGGTCCACATGAAGCCGCTGCGCGGCACGGCCCTGATCGTGTTCGATCCGGGCCTGGTGTTTTTGCTGGTCGATAATCTGTTCGGCGGCGACGGACGCTTTCATACCCGGGTCGAGGGGCGCGATTTTACCCAGACCGAGCAGCGCATCATCTTGCGCATCCTCGATATCGTATTCGATTCGTATGCGAAATCGTGGGAACCGGTGTATCCGGTCGAGTTCGAGTACATCCGCTCCGAGATGAATACCCAGTTCGCCAACATCGCCACCCCGAACGAGGTGGTGGTATCGTCCACGTTCACCATCGAGCTCGGCTCGGTGAGCGGCCAGATCCACATCTGCATGCCGTATTCGATGATCGAACCGATCCGCGACACGCTCACCTCCAGCCTGCAGGGCGAGGCGCTGGAAGTCGACAAGCGCTGGATCCGCCTGATGACGCAGCAGATCCAGATCGCCGAAGTCGAGCTGGTGGCGGTGCTGGGCACGGCGCGCGCCTCGTTCGACGAGATTCTCAATTTCAAGGTGGGCGACATCGTCCCCCTCAACGTACCCGAACAGATCCAGGCCACCGTCGATGGGGTGCCGGTGATGGATTGCACGTATGGCGTGCTCAACGGACAATATGCGCTAAAGGTCGAGAAACTGCTCGCCAATGCGGACACCAAATAATTTAGGAGAGCACTATGTCCGATACTACCGATGACGACGCAATGGACGACTGGGGCGCGGCCATTGCCGAGCAGGCCAAGGCGGAAGCCGAAGCCCTGCAAAGCCAGGCAGCCAGCGCGGCCGTGTTCAAGGACTTTTCGAACAAGGGCACCAAGCCCGACACGCCGAACGATATCGACTTCATCCTCGACATCCCGGTCCAGCTGACGGTGGAGCTGGGACGGACCAAGATCGCCATCAAGAACCTGCTGCAACTGGCCCAGGGTTCGGTGGTCGAGCTCGACGGCCTGGCGGGCGAGCCGATGGATGTGCTGGTCAACGGCTGCCTGATCGCCCAGGGCGAGGTGGTGGTGGTGAACGATAAATTCGGTATTCGCCTGACGGACATCATCACGCCGTCCGAACGGATTCGAAAACTCAATAAATGAGGGCGCGCCTGATTGCCGCCGTGGCGCTGGCGTGCAGCCTGGCGCCGGGGATGGTTGCCGCCCAGGCTGCTGGCGCCGCTGCGCCGGCGGCATCGGCGCCGCTTGCGCCTGCGCCGGCCGCGTCGGCTCCTGCTGCCGCATCGGTTCCGGCTGCATCGGCTCCGCTTGCGCCTGGGCCGGCCGCTTCCGCTTCCGCTCCCGCCGCATCGGTTCCCGCCACCGCCGAGCCGCAGGCAAGCGTGCCCGTGGTTGCTGCCCCGGCGCCTGTCGCCACCCTGCCCGCCGCCACCGCCGTGCCGGCGGCGCCCGGTCCGATGGCGGGACCGTCGGCCGGCAACCTGCTGCAAACCATTTTCGCCCTGACCCTGGTGCTGGCCCTCTTGGGCGCCATGGTCTGGTTCATGAAGCGCTTCGGCCCGCAGGCCGCCGCCGGCGCCGCCCAGATGCGCACCATCGGCGCGCTCAGCCTCGGTGGGCGCGAACGGGTCATCGTCATCGAAGTGGGCGACCAGTGGATCGTGGTGGGCGCCTCGCCCGGCCGCATCAACGCGCTGGCCACCATGCCCAAGCAGGAAACCCCGGGCGGCCCCGCGGTGCTGGCCAACGGCCCAGCGTCCGGCACCTTTGCCGAATGGCTGAAACAGACGATCGACAAACGCAATGGACGCTAAGCGGACTTACCTGTTGACGCATCACGCGCGGCGCGCTTTGCCACTGCTGGCGCTGCTGGCCCTCGGCCTGCCGGCGCTGGCCGTGGCCGCGCCGGGCATCCCGACCTTCACCAGCGCGCCGGCGCCGGGCGGCGGCACCGCCTACTCGCTGCCGGTCCAGACGCTGCTGTTGATGACGGCGCTGTCGTTCATTCCGGCGGTGCTGCTGATGATGACCAGTTTTACCCGCATTATCATCGTGCTGTCGCTGCTGCGCCAGGCGATCGGCACCCAGTCGGCCCCGCCCAACCAGGTCATGGTGGGGCTGGCGCTGTTCCTGACCCTGTTTGTGATGGGTCCGGTGTTCGACAAGATTTACGTGGATGCCTACCAGCCGCTGCAGGAAAACAAGATCGAAATGAACGTCGCCATGGAGCGTGCCGTGGCGCCGCTGAAAACCTTCATGATCCGCCAGACGCGCCAGGCCGACCTGGCCATGTTCGTCAAGATTTCGCGCTCGGCCGCCTTGCAGGGACCGGAAGACATTCCGCTGCGCATACTGATTCCAGCGTTTGTGACCAGTGAACTGAAAACCGCGTTCCAGATCGGCTTTGCCATCTTCATTCCCTTCCTCATCATCGACATGGTGGTGGCGTCGGTGCTGATGTCGATGGGGATGATGATGATGTCGCCGGCGGTCATTTCGCTGCCCTTCAAGCTGATGCTGTTCGTGCTGGTCGATGGCTGGCAACTGCTGCTCGGCTCGCTCGCGCAGAGTTTCTACTAGCGAGGCTGCCGATGACTCCCGAAAGCGTAATGACAATGGGCCGCACGGCCATGGAAGTGACCCTGATGGTGGCCGCGCCCATGCTGCTGGTGGCGCTGATCATCGGCCTGATCGTCAGCATCTTCCAGGCCGCCACCCAGATCAATGAAGCGACCCTGTCCTTCATTCCGAAGCTGGTCGGCATTTTTGTCGCCCTGATCGTGGCCGGACCGTGGATGCTGGCGGTCATGCTCGACTACATGCGCCAGGTGTTTACCGGCATTCCCGGCCTGGTTAACTGACGCGCCCGCGTCGGCCTTTTCGAGCAAGCATGATCACCATTACCAGCATCGAGATGAATGCGTGGATCGCCGGCCTGCTGTGGCCGCTGACCCGCATTCTCGGGCTGATTACCGCAGCGCCGCTGTTTGGGAACGCCAGCGTGCCGGTACCGGTGAAGATCGCGCTCGGCGTGCTGCTGGCGAGTATTATCGCGCCGGCCATTCCGGCGCTGCCGGCCGCCGATCCGCTGTCGATGGCGGGCCTGTTGATCCTGGTGCAGGAACTGCTGATCGGGGTGGCGATGGGCTTTGCCATCCGCCTGGTGTTCGCCGCCATCGAAATGGCCGGCGAAATCTGCAGCCTGACCATGGGGCTGGGCTTCGCCAGCTTTTTCGATCCGCTGACCAAGGGGCGTTCCTCGGCCGTGAGCCAGTTCCTGGCGCTGATCGCGACCATGGCGTTTTTGGCCGCCAACGCGCACCTGGTGCTGCTCGAAGCGCTGGCCGAGAGTTTTATCACGATGCCCATTTCAGCCACGCCGATGTCGTCGTCGGCGGCGTGGGAGATGGCCAAATGGGGCGGGCTGATTTTCAGCGCGGGGCTGCATCTGTCGCTGCCGATCGTGGCGGCGCTGCTCATTACCCAGGTGGCGCTGGGGATTTTGACGCGCGCGGCGCCGCAGTTGAACATCTTCGGGATTGGCTTTCCGATCACACTCGGGGTCGGCATGCTGGTGATCGTGATGGTGCTGCCTTACCTGGGCAATCCGTTCCAGGTGCTGTTCAACCAGGGCATTGAAACGGCGCGCCGGGTGCCGCGCCTGGCGGCCACGCCGCAGGCCCCTGCCACACCAGCGCGCGCTGACAGGCCTGCTGCGCTACCGGGCGGACCGGTTGAAGGCACGCCGGCCCAGCAGCGCTGAGCCGGGCCTTGCAGGGGGGCCTGCAAGACAGCAGATCGTCAACATCAGCTCGGTTTTGAGGTCTGCCGTTCAACATCGTATACAATGATGAATGTACAAGATTGCATTTAGAATATCAATTGCGCTGATTTTCGTTACCCCCTAAGCTTGACTTTGTCCATTTGTGAGCGATGGACGAAGGGAACGTAAGCCCGAATGCGTAGTCAATGATTGATCCACTCGTTGCAGCGAGGTTCATCATGACGGTAATAGCATCCGGGCTTACGAAGGC
>NZ_WHJH01000389.1 GCF_011682145.1 Massilia mucilaginosa | reverse complement strand
TTCCACACGGGCCAACAAGGCGTCGATATGGTCGAACAGCGCCATGATTACCTTGTTCTTGTCGGACTCGGAAAGCTTGGAAAGGTCGGGACGCGGGAGCTTGTTTGCCATGCCGCTATGATGAACGTAAGCGATCCATCAACCCCAGGCTGTTCAGGAAGTCACGCCGCTGGTTAAATCGGGGGTATGCAAATCCTTCATATTCCACGGCAGCAGCGCCGCGACGTCATCCACGGTTTTCGCCGCTGGCAA
>NZ_WHJH01000388.1 GCF_011682145.1 Massilia mucilaginosa | reverse complement strand
CGAACATTTCTGCGTCATCCGTTCTTGCCTCGATACCCTGCGAAAACAGGGCCACAACATGCTCGCAGTGCTACAGCGCGCATTTGTCGGCGCGCCTATCCCATCAGTTGCATAGCGGCTGAATAGTAAGCGATCCATCAACCCCAGGCTGTTCAGGAAGTCACGCCGCTGGTTAAATCGGGGGTATGCAAATCCTTCATATTCCACGGCAGCAGCGCCGCGACGTCATCCACGGTTTTCGCCGCTGGCAAG
>NZ_WHJH01000387.1 GCF_011682145.1 Massilia mucilaginosa | reverse complement strand
AGGCACGAATCGTTTGCCCGGATTCGGCCTGCGCCTGCAGGCGCGCCGGCCAGAGTTCGTGCTTCGTTGGCTCTTGCATGTTCGTGACTCCTGAGTTGATGGAGTACCGATTCTGGATGCCGAAAATGTAACTGTTCAGCCTGAGTGACGATGAAATATACATGTTGTAAACGCCGGACGCTTCGTTCATCATAGCGGCATGGCAAACAAGCTCCCGCGTCCCGACCTTTCCAAGCTTTCCGAGTCCGACAAG
>NZ_WHJH01000386.1 GCF_011682145.1 Massilia mucilaginosa | reverse complement strand
ACTTGGTCAGCTTGGTGCTCCCGACTGGGCAGCACTAGCTTGAATCTGGAAGAAGTATCGTTTTATGTATTACTTGGGTAGTGATCGTGCGTATCGCACAAAACACAACGCGCATTTCTTATCTCTGCACCTGCTAAGGTTATAGGGACAAGCCGTACGGGCAATTAGTATCAGTTAGCTTAATGCATTACTGCACTTCCACACCTGACCTATCAACGTCCTGGTCTCGAACGACCCTTTAAAGAGCTCAAGG
>NZ_WHJH01000385.1 GCF_011682145.1 Massilia mucilaginosa | reverse complement strand
TAACTTGGTCAGCTTGGTGCTCCCGACTGGGCAGCACTAGCTTGAATCTGGAAGAAGTATCGTTTTATGTATTACTTGGGTAGTGATCGTGCGTATCGCACAAAACACAACGCGCATTTCTTATCTCCGCACCTGCTAAGGTTATAGGGACAAGCCGTACGGGCAATTAGTATCAGTTAGCTTAATGCATTACTGCACTTCCACACCTGACCTATCAACGTCCTGGTCTCGAACGACCCTTTAAAGAGCTCAAGG
>NZ_WHJH01000384.1 GCF_011682145.1 Massilia mucilaginosa | reverse complement strand
ATCGGGAGCTACGATCTCGCGCTTTGAACACGCAGCAAGTCGCCAGGATATTTATCGCGTCAGCGAGGCTCTGGTCGAACAGTTCATCGCCAGCTTCGCCAGCCCGCCAAAGAGCTTGATTCTCGATTTGGATCACTCCGAGGATGCATGCTACGGCCAGCAGCCGCTGGCGTTCTACAACCACCACTATGGTTCGACCTGCTACTTGCCGCTGATGATTTTCGACGGCCAGTCGGGCGGCTTGATCGCGGCGGT
>NZ_WHJH01000383.1 GCF_011682145.1 Massilia mucilaginosa | reverse complement strand
GCGCCATGACCTCGGCCTTGAGAAGCACGCGCCAGGCCTTCGGCCACGAGCGCGCCTTGTAAGTAAATTCATCGAACAGACGCACCGCATTGGGTACCACGTCTTGCGATTGCGCAGCCACCCACCGCTCAATGGCGCGAACTCTGGTCGGCTCGGCCATCGCAAGGAGCTTGGTGTTGCAGGCGAAACCGAAAATGAAGTCCATGTTCGACATCCCATCGATCAAGCCCATTAATTCAGGGCCACTGAAGTGTC
>NZ_WHJH01000382.1 GCF_011682145.1 Massilia mucilaginosa | reverse complement strand
AGGTGTTCAAGGCCATCTTGGTCGACTGCACCATGCGCTCGGCCGTGAACGCCGTCACGGCATCTTCCTTGTGAACCCGGTTACCGCCGTTGAACTTGACTGTCGCGTGCCCTTTCTGCGGCGGGCAGAAACCCGCGTTGCAGGAATCGTCGCTGATGACCATGATGTGGCTGCCGGCGCTGTGCTCGAAGTAATAGAACAGGCCGTACTTTTCCATCAGGCGGCAGGTGAAGTGCTCGTCGGTCTCGTCGTACTGGA
>NZ_WHJH01000381.1 GCF_011682145.1 Massilia mucilaginosa | reverse complement strand
TGATCGCCTGTTTGTCGTTCTGGGCCAGCATGCCGGCCAGGGTCTGGCGGCTGCGCTGGCGCGCGTGGATGGCGCGCGTCTGCTCGCGGCTCTCGTTCACCGTCAGCACCAGGCAGCGGTTCATCAGCTCCTCGTCAACGTCGATGGCGGTCGTCGTCAGCATCAGCATCACCGGCCCTTTTACGCGGTACTGCTTGGTCACCAGGTTGCCCGTCACCTCGTCCTTGCCGGTCGAGGCCATCGTCAATTCCCCGTCCGACTGCA
>NZ_WHJH01000380.1 GCF_011682145.1 Massilia mucilaginosa | reverse complement strand
TTTGCAGGCGGCTGCGGATGTCGGACCCGGCCTGGCGATCGCGCGTCGGCAGGCGCAGGCCCAGGGTGCGGTTCGCGTAGCCCAGCTTGAAGCGCGCGATCAGCTCGGGGTGGTCCAGCCCGCGCGCCTTCAGGTAGGCCAGCGCCTCCGGCGACTGCGCCAGGGTCTCGTGGTAGTAGCCGATCACCTGGTTCAGCAGCGCCTGGTCGTCGGCGTCGAACGACACCGGCGCCGGCAGGCTGCGCGCCGTGCTGCGCTCTTGCGG
>NZ_WHJH01000037.1 GCF_011682145.1 Massilia mucilaginosa | reverse complement strand
TGCCGCTTTACCCTGCCCCGTTCAATTGGGTAGGGCGCCTATTGCCCACAATAGGATAATTCGAACCGAGCGGCGTCGAGAGCGACAATTCGGAATTGCGGATGACGTTTATGAAACATCCAGGCTAGAGCGATGCGAACGGCACAGCAATGCCGGCGCGGGCATCAGTCAATGGCAGTCATAAAAACAAAAAGGAACGGCAATGAGTATGAATCGAGATCGTCGCGCATCGATTGCGCAAGAAACCCTCGCGGTCATGGAACGCGGAAGTTACCAGAATGCGCGCGGGGAGGACGTGTCGATCGCCGATGCGCTGGCGCTGGCCGTGGCGCAGTCGCGCCATTATTCGTCCGACAGCCTGGCGCAATTATGCCAGGAACGGATTCCCGGCGAAACGAAGGCCACGCAGTTCGAAGTGCGCAACGAGTCGAGCCTGGCCGCCGCGCGGCGCATTGTCGGGGCGGGACACAAGGATCCGCTGTGCCTCAATTTCGCCTCCGCGAAAAACCCGGGCGGCGGTTTTCTGGGCGGCTCCGAAGCGCAGGAAGAGAACCTTGCCAAGTCGTCCGGCCTGTATGCGTGCATTGTGCAGATGACGGACATGTACAACGCCAACCGCGCGCTGCGCTCGTGCATCTACAACGACGACATGATCTATTCGCCCAAGGTGCCGGTGTTTCGCGACGACGCGTATGGGTTTCTCGACGCGCCGTATCTGGCGAGCTTCGTCACCGCGCCCGCCGTCAATCGCGGCGCGCTGGCCCGCAATGAACCGGAACGCATGCGCGATGTGGAATCGTGCATGCTTGAGCGGATCGACAAGCTGCTGGCGCTGGCCCTGCATCACGGCCATGGCAACCTGATTCTCGGCGCGTGGGGCTGCGGCGTGTTCGGCAACCTGCCCGGCGACATGGCCGGCTGGTTTGCGGCGCACCTGCTGCATAACCCGCGCTACAAGAATGCGTTCGGCCACGTCACGTTTGCGGTGCTCGACCGAAACGAGCGAGGGAGCTTCGCCGCATTCGATGAGGTATTCGGCAGGCTGTAATCTGAAAAGCAAGGCATGGCGATGGATTTCACCTTGTTCCCGGATAGTTGGCCTCGGAAGCTTTGATCAATCGGCCGCAATCTGGTAAAACTATGCTCCGCGCGTCCGGTCGGTTATCGACCGCGCCGCATATGCATAACTACAAGGAGCGTCATGCCGAAGTTTCATACCCCCATTCGCAGCGTCCGCGCCGCCGTCGCGCTGGCCATGCTGTCGCTGTGCGCCGCTGTTTCCGCCGCCGAACCGGCCTGGGTCGCCAAAAGTAATGCCAACGCCAAGCTGGTACTCAATGTGATGGCCAAGTACGCGCCCGAAAGCGCCAGCGGCCTTGGCGTCGACGGTTACGACGAGCAGATTACCGATCTCTCGCGCGATCACTTCGAGCAGACCAACAAGGACACCCGCGCCGTCATCGCCGAGCTGCAAAAACGCCGCAAGAGCGAGACCGACGCCAAGATCCGCCAGGATATCGATATTCTGATCGGCAGCGCCGAAGACCAGATGCGCGCAGCGACCCTGGACCGCAAATACTTTGTCCCCTTCGATAACCTGACCGCGCAGCTGTTCGGCGTGGTGCGCCAGACGCTCGATCCGCGCATTCCGAAAGAACGCCAGAAGACGCTGCTGATTCGCCTGCAAAAATACGCCGGCCTGGTCAAGGGATATCGCCCGGCCACCGAACTGGCGGCCGAGCGCCTTCAGGAGCGCCTGAAAGCGAACAAGACCCTGATCGGTCCTTTCAAGGATGAAGTGGAACAGGCGATCAACGATAGCCCGACCCTGATCAAGGGCATCAAGGAGCTGCTCGCGAAAAGCGAACTGCAAGGCTGGGAACCGAGTTTTGCCGCGCTGGAAACGCAGCTGACCGCCTACAACGAGCACGTGAAGAAGCAGATCCTGCCGCGCGCGCGTACCGACCACCGTTTGCCGGCCGAGGTGTATGCGAATAACTTGCGCCAGTTCGGCGTCGACATCAGTCCGCAGGAATTGATGGCCAAGGCACTGACCTCGTTTGCCGAAATCCGCAACCAGATGAATATCACGGCGGGCCTGGTCGCGCGCGAGCGCAAGCTGGCCAATCCGGATTACCGCGCCGTCATGGCCGAGCTGAAAAAGCAGCAGATTGCACCCGAGCGCGTCATGCCTTTGTACGCCGACCGCCTGAACCAGATCGAGGCGGCCGTGCGCGAGCAGAAGATCGTGTCGCTGCCGGAGCGCAAGGCGGTGATCCGCATGGCCAGCACGGCCGAAAGCGCCGCCCAGCCGGCTCCGCACATGAATCCGCCACGCCTGATCGGCAATACCGGCGAATACGGCGAGTTCGTCCTGACCGCCGGCATGCCGCCCGACGCCAAAGGCAAGACCTTGGCCTTCGACGACTTTACCCACGAGGCCGCCACCTGGACCCTGACCGCGCACGAGGCGCGGCCAGGGCACGAGCTGCAATTCGCCAAGATGATCGAAACGGGCGTGTCGACCGCGCGCGCGGTGTTCGCGTTTAACAGCGTCAACGTCGAGGGCTGGGCCTTGTATGCGGAAGCCGAAATGCAGCCCTACGAGCCGCTCGACGGCCAGTTGTTCGCCCTGCAGGCGCGCATGCAGCGCGCCGCCCGCGCCTTCCTCGATCCGATGGTCAACCTGGGCGAGATCACGCCCGAAGGCGTGAAAGCCTTCCTGATGGACGAGGTCGGTTTGTCGGAAGGCATGGCGACCCAGGAAATGCAGCGCTACACCTTCCGCGCGCCGGGCCAGGCCACGTCCTATTTCTACGGTTACCAGCGCCTGATGGAAACGCGCCAGGCGGCCGAAGTGGCCTTGCGCCGCAAATTCAACCGCCAGGCGTTCAACGACTTCGTGCTGGCGCAGGGACTGGTGCCGCCAGCCTTGCTGCGCCAGGCCGTGATGCAGGAGTTCGTTCCGGCCCAGCGCTAAATCGCAGCGGCACATAATGTGCCGCTTAACAACACTCCTTGACGATAGCGCACGCTGCGGGTTTACAATCGTTCTCATCGGTTAGCCATGTGAACGTTCGTCGAGGAGATTGTCGTGATGTTTTCCCATCTGAAAATTGGTGCGCGCCTGGCAATCGGGTTCGGCTTGACGATTTGCATCCTGCTGGTGATGTCGCTGCTCGGCATCAACCGTATCCGCTACACCAGTTCCCTGACCGACCACATCGTCAACGACCGCTACGTGCAGGTCGAGCTGACCAATGTGATGCGCAGCTACGCCAACCGTGGCGCCCAGTCGCTGCGCAACGCCATGCTGGCGCCCGATCCGGCCCAGTCCAAAGCCTTGTTGGGCAGCATGCTCGATGCCGACCGTACCGGCGCCGAGGCGGCGTCCAAACTGGGCGCGATGATGGCGTCCGACGAGGCAAAACAATTGTTCCAGGACCAGAGCAAGGCCTTCGACGCCTATTTCCAGCTCCGTTCGGAAGCGGTCAAGCGCTTCGAGCAGGGCGGGCGCGAGGACGCCGTCGCCTTTCTGTTCAAGGAAGTCATTCCGATACAGAACGCGTACTTCGGACGGCTCGACGCGGTCCTCAAATACCAGACGGGGCTGATGGCGCGCGATGGCAAGGAGGCGGCGGACGCGTCCAGCTCGGCCGCGCTATTGATGTTGCTGTTGCTGGCGCTGGCGACCGCCGTCTCGGCGCTGGCGGGCTGGCTGATCACGCGCTCGGTGACGGTTCCCATCGGCGAGGCGGTGGCGCTGGCCGAGACGGTCGCGCGCGGCGACCTGACCACCCGCATCGTCGTCACCCGCCAGGATGAAACCGGGCGCCTGCTCAGCGCGCTCAAAGACATGGTCGAAAGCCTGACCCGCACTGTGGGCGCGGTGCGCAGCGGCACCGATACGATCACCACCGCCTCGTCGGAAATCGCGGCCGGCAACATGGACCTGGCCTCGCGCACCGAAAACCAGGCCGCCAGCCTGGAGGAAACCGCCTCGTCGATGGAAGAGCTGACCTCGATCGTCAAGCAGAATGCCGACAATGCGCGCCAGGCCAACACGCTCGTCGTGTCCGCAGCCGAGCACGCCAACAAGGGCGGCCGGGTGGTCAGCGACGTGGTCGGCACGATGGGGGCGATACGCGAAAGTTCGGGCAAGATCGTCGATATTATCGGCGTGATCGACGGGATTGCATTCCAGACCAATATCCTGGCCCTGAACGCGGCGGTCGAGGCGGCCCGCGCCGGGGAGCAGGGACGCGGGTTTGCGGTGGTGGCGTCCGAAGTGCGCAACCTGGCCCAGCGCTCGGCCAGCGCCGCCAAGGAAATCAAGGCGCTGATCGACGATTCGGTGGGCAAGGTCGAGACCGGCAGCGAGCTGGTGAATCAGGCGGGCTCGACGATGGAGCAGATCATGGGCTCGGTGCGCCAGGTGGCCGACATCATGGGCGAGATCGCCGCCGCCAGCGCTGAACAGAGCGCCGGGATCAACCAGGTGAATGGGGCGATCGTGGCGATGGACAATGCCACGCAACAAAACGCGGCGCTGGTCGAGCAGGCCGCCGCCGCCGCTGCGAGCATGCAGACCCAGGCCGTGCACCTGGCCGAGGCGGTCAGCGTGTTCAAGCTGCATGGCGATCAGGTGTCCGGCGCGGGGCTGCGTTCGCCTGCGCGCACGAAGGCGGTGCCTGCGGTCGCCGCCAAACCCGCCGTCAAGCCCGCGACCCGCCTTGCCAAGCCGGCCACCAGGACGGCCGCCAAGCCGGCCGCCGACGCCGATGCGTGGGAAGAGTTCTAGGTCGCGCCGCTGCCGATCTTGACCTCCAGGCCGGTAAGGATCAGGTCCAGACCGGCCTCGAAACGGGCGTCGAAATCGAGGTCGAACAGGTCTTCCATGACCGCCAGCACGTGCGGGTAGCGTTGCGACGCCAGTTCCTCGAACGGAGCGCGGCGGCCCAGGGCGTCGATCGGGGCGGCTGCGGACGGGACGAGCGCCTGTTCCTCCATGACGAAACCGAGCACGTAGTACAGGATGGAGAATGCGCCCCAGCCCGCCATGCGGGTACCGGCGCCGGCCCCGCGCAGCGGGCCGATCATCGACTCGGCCACCCGCAGCACGTTGTCGGTGACGACGTAGGTGCCGGCAAACACACGCGCACCGTCGCGCCGGGCGAGCAGGGCGGCGCGCACCGCCCGCGCCGTGCCGGCCACGGCATCGCGCCAGGGGATGGCCGGGCCGGTCCCGTCGGCCAGGATCGGCGCCATCGGCGGTGCAACGTCAGCCATCAGCGCGTCGGCCATGCCATCCATCAAAACCTGTTTGTTGGCGAAGTGCCAGTACAGCGACGCCGCCTTGATGCCGAGGGCGTCGGCCAGGCGCCGCATCGTCAATCCTTCCAGCCCGACTTCATCGAGCAAACCCAATGCCGTGGCGATCACCGCCTCGCGTGAAATTCCCATATTTTCCTCTTTTTTCTTGACAGACTAACGCTGTTAGGCTTACCTTTGCAATTCCCCTAACGATGTTAGCTTATATGGCGATGACAAGCAATGCAGAGGTAATCGTAGCCGGAGCGGGTCCGGTCGGACTGTTGCTGGCGTGCGAACTGGCGCTGGCGGGCGTGCGCGTGACGGTGCTGGACAGGCGCACCGAGGCGGTGCCGCAGTCGCGCGCACTGACCATGCACGGGCGCACGCTGGAAATGCTGGCGCTGCGCGGCGTGGCCGGTCGCTTCCTGGCGCGCGGCATGCCGATTCCCAGCGGCCACTTCGCCGGCCTGCCGACCCGGCTCGATTTCAGCGCCTGCGACAGCAGCTGTCCCTTTACCCTGTTCATTCCCCAGAGCGTGACGGAGCAATTGCTCGAAGCCTGGGCCGGCGAACTGGGCGTGGATGTGCGGCGGGGGGCGACGGTCGAATCGACCGGGCAGGACGAGGAGGGCGTGTGGGTCGCGGGCACGCGCGCCGGCACGCCGTTCCGGCTGGAGGCGCGCTACCTGGTCGGCGCCGATGGGGCGCGCAGCCTGGTGCGCCGGCAGGCCGGCATCGCCTTCGATGGTGTGCCGCCAACCAGGACGGCGATGCTCGGCGACGTGCTGCTGAGCACGCCACCGCCGGGCCGTGCATTAAGCCTGGGCAATCCGGCGGGTGGCTTGATGGTGGTGCCGCTCGGTGGCGAGCTGTACCGGGTGATCGTGGTCGATGCGCAAGAGATCGACGTGCCGGTGGAGGTGCCGGTGACGCTGGACGGGCTGGCGGCGGCAACGCGGCGCGTGGCAGGGGACGATTTCGGCATGCATGCGCCGCAATGGCTGTCGCGTTTTTCGAACCAAACGTGCCTGGCGCAGTCTTATCGTCAAGGGCGGATATTTTTGGCGGGCGACGCGGCGCATATCCATTTGCCGGCCGGCGGGCAGGGCATGAATGTGGGCATGCAAGATGCCATGAATCTGGGCTGGAAGCTGGCCGGGGTGTTGCGGGGCAGGGCTGGCGCGTCCGGAATGGCGTCCTTGCTCGATAGTTATGAAGCCGAGCGCCATCCGGTCGGGGCGGCGCTGTACCGCAACACCCTGGCGCAAAGCGCGCTGATGATGGAGTCGTTCGACCCTGCGGGCCAGGCCCTGCGCGCGACGCTCAGCGAGCTGATGAAGGGGCCGGAGCTGAACGCCACCCTCGCGCACGAGTTGTCGGGCTTTGGCATTCGCTATCGGGCTGCGTTGCTTCCCACACCGCAGGGCGGGGAGGCGTGCGCGCGCTGGACCGGCCGGCGGGTGCCGGATTGGCCGTTGCGGCATGCCGACGGCACGGCGTCGTCGCTGTACCGGCATCTGGCCGGCGGGCGCTGGGTGGCGTTGCGGGTGGATGAGAGCGCGCAGACTGGCTGGCAGGGCGCGCTGGACGGCGGCTGGGTGGACATGGTGACGGCAGCGGTGCCGGGAAGGGAGGCGGAACTGGAAGGCGTGGCGGTGCTGGTCGTGCGGCCCGATGGGTATGTGGACCACGCCATTGCGGCGGTGATGCCTGCCCAGGCTTCATTGGGGTAGCGGCACCTCGGCACTGTCGCCTCCACAGGCGGGTGCCAGGTTGTTTCTGTCAAATTCGTATGTGCACCGCCTCGAAAATGTCACTCGGTCGATTGAAGACGTTGTTGATGCTGGACGACCCAGTCAAACTGCTCGGCCGTGTCCGGCACCTGCACGCCACGCGCCCTTGACACCAGCTTGAACGCCGCCTCGGGCGCATGCCCGTGCCGCACCAGCACGGCGGCGGCAAGCAAGCCGGTGCGTCCAATCCCGGCGCGGCAATGAATCACGGTATGCGCGCCATCCGCGATACGGCGGCCGATCTCATGCACCAGTGCAAACACGCCCGGCGCGGCCGGCAGGCCGCGGTCGGCAATCGGGAACGACGTGAAAGCGATCCCGTTGGACGCGCACAGCGCAGGCGCGCCGGTCAAGCCCAGTTCGCGGATTTCGTGTCGTTCAAGCAAGGACACCATCTCCGTGATGCCATACCTGGCAATCCCGGAAAACTCGTCCCCGATCCATTCGCCCGCGACCGGTTTTGCCATCACCGCCAGCACTCCCCGGCCAATGTTGGCGACTTTGTAAATTTCCGGTCCCATTTCTTTCCTTGATCATTCCATCATTGTCAGCACGCGTCATTGCCTTCGTCGAGCGCGACAGAGGCCTTGCTTTTCGCATTCGCCGGCGAGCGCAGGGGCCGGCGGCGGCGCGCCGCTTGCGCCGCCCGCACGCCTTCCAGCCAGTCGCGTCCGGACCCGGCCAGCGCCGCGTCGATCACCTCTTGCGGCAGGCAATACACCGAGGCCCAGCCGGCCCGGCCATCGGCCGTGTTGGTCGGAAAGTCCCTGCGCTCGATCGGCCAGCCGTACTTGCGGATCAGCGCACGGATCACCGTGCTCAAGCTTTGCTTTCTTTGGTCGAAAATACTCTCAATCCCTGTCATGTCGTCCGATGCCAGCAATACCGCCAGTACATCGGCGCGCAAGGTGCCTGGCATCTTGGGATAACGGAATGTTTTGCTGCTGGCGCTGCTGGCGCTGCTGGCGCTGCTGCTGGTGCTTCTGATAGTCACTGAGACGTCCTGTCGGGCCGGGTGGTCGAAACGATATTGACGATGATAGCGCGCTATGTGGGGTAACGGACAGAACAAATATTCCTTCAGGAGGATAACCTAATCAGCGTAGAATCAATTGTACGGAGTGCCGCCATGAAAACATCTTCTCTAGCCATCGTTGCCTTATGCGCCTGCGCAGCAGGTGCGCAAGCTCAGACACAAAATTCCGTGTACCGGGCCGCCATTGCCGGGACCGAGGCGAAGCACGGCCTGTCCCTGGTCGATGTCAGCGACCTCTTCGAACCGGGCAGCCCGGAGACCGCCACCAGGGTGTTCGGCTATCCAGGCAAGCGCATGGGCTTGCAGGATATGACCGAGCCACGCGGTATTGCGCTGGGTAACTTCGAGCGCGACCGCCAGAACGGCCGCGCCTGGGGCTTGTCGGTCGGCATCTCGGACGGACCGCTTACCCTGCGCCTTGCGCACCAGAACAAAAGCGTTGCCAAAGTGGCGCCGTCAACCGCCCTCGGCGTGCGCATGGATGCCAAGAATTCCATTGCCGCCGCCAATGTCGACCTGGGCCGCATGAAGGCGTACGCCGCCTACAGCGCCAACCGCGGCTGGGGCAACTCGCCTTTGTGGAATCCCGACAATCCGTATGGCGCCGCCATGGCCAGCACCCCGTCGACCGACAGCCGCGACGTGCTGGTGGGCGTGGCCGTACCGATGCGCGCCATGACCTATCTGGTGTCCTTCGTGCGCAAGAACGACCGCGACCGCGCCAACCGCGATGTCGATATGCTGGCCTTCGGCGCCACCTACCAAGTGTCGCGCCGTACCGATTTCTACGCCGCCTATTCGCTGGTGAAACACCGCACCGGTCCCGGCTACATGGCCATGACCGCGCCCGACGGCGGCAAGGGCTGGTCGGCCCTGAACGTGGGCATGCGCCACTCGTTCTGAGCAGTTCCTCAGAGGCAGGCCGCGCGCCCGTCGCGCGGCCCCTGCCGCAAGGCCGTTCAGGCCATCGTGCAGCTGCGTTGCGCCAGCAAATGTTCGAATTCCAGCGCGCCCACCGGGCGGCTGAAGAAATAGCCTTGGACCTCATCGCAGCCATGCTCGCGCAGGAAGGCCAGCTGTTCGGCTGTTTCCACCCCCTCGGCAATGACTTTCAGGCGCAGGCTGTGCGCCAGTGAAATGATCGACACCACGATGGCGGCCCCGTCGGCCCCGAGCGATATATCGGCCACGAAGGATTGGTCGACTTTCAGCACGTCGATCGGAAAACGGCGCAGGTACGACAGGCTGGAGTATCCGGTGCCGAAATCGTCGATGGCAATGTGCACGCCCAGCTCCTTGAGCCTGCGCAGGATGGTAATGGCGCTGTCGACGTCGCTCATGACCATGCTTTCGGTCAATTCCAGCTCCAGGTAGCGCGCCGCCAGCCCGCTTTCTTCCAGCGCATCGGCCACCGATTGCAGCAAGTCCTTGCCGGTGAACTGGCGCGCCGACAGGTTGACCGCCATGCGCAGCTTGCCCAGCCCGGCTTTTTGCCACGCCATGTTCTGGCGGCAGGCGGTGCGGATCACCCAGGCGCCGATCGGGATGATCAGGCCCATTTCTTCGGCCAGGCCGATGAAGCGCAGCGGCGAGACCAAGCCCAGCACCGGGTGCTCCCAGCGCAGCAGCGCTTCCATGCCGACGATGCCGCCGCTGGCCACGTCGATCTGCGGCTGGTAATGCAGCACCAGTTCGCTGCGTTCGAGCGCGTGGCGCAGGTCGGCCTCGATGCGCAGGCGTTCCAGGGTGCGCGCATTCATGGCCGGGCAATAGAACTGGTAGTTGTTGCGGCCCAGTTCCTTGGCCCGGTACATGGCGATGTCGGCATGCTTGGTCAGGGTCTCGGCCGTGGCGCCGTCGTCCGGATACACCGCCACCCCCAGGCTGCATGTGACAAAAAACTCATGCGCCTGGATCAGCAGCGGTTCGGCGATGACTTCGGTGATGCGTTGCAGCACGCGCAAGCCGGCGCCCGTGCCCGGGTCGCCCGGCAGGACCACCACGAACTCGTCGCCGCCCATGCGCGCCACCGTGTCGGCCTCGCCCACGGCGCTTTTGAGGCGCTCGCCCAGCACGCGCAGCATGGCGTCGCCGGCTTCGTGGCCGAGCGTGTCGTTGACGAACTTGAAGCGGTCGAGGTCGACGAACACCACCCACAGGCCGGCGCCGGCGCGCGCGGCGTCGGCAAGCCGAGCGTGTCGTTGACGAACTTGAAGCGGTCGAGGTCGACGAACACCACCCACAGGCCGGCGCCGGCGCGCGCGGCGTCGGCAATCGCGCTTGACAAGCGTTCGGCCAGCAGGTGGCGGTTGGCCAGCCCGGTCAGGGCGTCGTGGCCGGCCTGGTATTGCAGCTCGGCCTCGAAGCGCATCACCGCGCTGATGTCGTACTGGGCCACCACGAAATGGCTGATCAGGCCGGCGTCGTCGCGCACCGGAGCGATGAACAGGTCGTTCCAGTAGCCGCTGCCGTCCTTGCGGTAATTGCGCAGCACGGCGTGGCCTTCGCGCTGTTCGCGCAGGGCGGCGCTGATTTCGGCGATGTTCTGCTGGTCGTGGCCGGCGCCCTGCATCGACTTGAGGCTCTTGCCGATCACTTCGGCGGCGCTGTAGCCGGTAATCGCCTCGAACGCCGGATTGACGTATTCGACGGCGTAATCGGGCCCCTCGGCATTGCAGATGATGACCGCGTTGGCCGACACCTCGATGACTTTTTCGCGCAGGCGCAGGGCTCTTTCGGTGCGCTTGCGCAAGGCCAGGTCTTCCGACAGGCGCAGGTTGGCAAATTGCAGCGCGGCGGTGCGCTCGCCGGCCACGCGCTCGATGATCGAGCGGCGCGAGACCAGGCTGTAGATGTACGCGGCCGCCAGCAGGCTCGAGAGCATGCCGCCGAGCAGCGCGTACCAGGAGCCGGCCGGGCTGTCGGCGAAGGAGCGCGGTTGCTGCGCCACCTCGATGAACCATGGCTCGCCGGCCACGTAGAACACGGTGGCCACCGGGGGCGGGTGGTCGTATAGCAGCCAGGACGGGAGCAGGGCGCTGGCGCCGCTGGCGGCCGGGGGCGGCGCCGCGCCGCTCGAAAACGCCAGTTGCGCCGGCTGCGCCGAGGCGGCGGCGTAGATATTGATCGACATGCCGGGCCGGTCGAGCAGGCGGGCGGCGCCGAGCAGCGTCTGGATCAGGTGGTCGACCCGGAACACGGCGGCGGTCTCGCCGATGACGGCCTGCTCGCGCTGGCGGCTGCTCGCTTGCGGCGCCTGGCGCTGGTAGACCGGCGCGAGCACCAGGAAACCCTTGCCGGATCCCGGCTGCTGCACCAGCGACAGCAGGCCGGTGGCGGTGGCGCGGCCATTGCGGCGCGAACGCGAGCGGGCGTCGCCGTAGGTCAGCAGGGCCGCCGTATCGAGCCCGAGCGCGGCTTCATTGCCGGCCGCCGGTTCGATGTACTCGACCACGTTGTAATAGGCGCGCCGCCGCGCCGGCTGCTGGCGCTGGTCGACGAATTCGGTGATGGAGAAACCGGGCTCGCGCCGCCGCATGGCCGCTTCGTAGGCCGGGCGTCCGGCGTCGCTCACCAGGCGCTGGAAACTGAGGGCGTGCAGCTCGGGATAGCGCGCCAGCAACGGTGCGGTGAAGGCATGGAATTGTTCGCGGCTGACCACGCCGACCGTGTTGAACAGCTGGTTGACCACCATCAGCTGCTCGATCGCGTCCGACAGGCCGCCGGACACGGCATTGATGCGCAGGGTGGCATGCTGCTTGAACTGGAGCGCGCGCGCCTGCGATTCCACCCGCCGCACCGAGGCGAACAGCAGCGCGGTCAAGCCGAGGCCGATCAGCAGCGCAAGCGCGGCTGAGACCGATACCGATATCCGAACCCGGCGTAGCAAATTTCCCATCGGCGAACCTCCTGCGCGCACGCATCCGGGTGATCGACGATCCTGGTTGGCCGGATGACTACACTATATGCCTTTCCGTTGTTTGTATGTACGCTTCCGTACGGATGAGTAGTGCTAAATGGAACACAATTGCGTCAAGGAATGACTGCGTGATATTCTGTCGGACTAACTCAACGCAGTATTCACTGGAAGAAGGGGCAGTTTCCAATGTCCAGTAAGCACGACCCTAATCAGAACCACTTGTTGGCTGCGCTTCTCGACGCCGAATTCGACCGTCTTGCTCCGCACCTCGAACTGATTCCCCTGCTTCTTGGCGACGTCTTGTCCGAATCGGGCGACAAGCTGCATCATTTGTATTTTCCGACCAGTGCGATCGTGTCCTTGCACTATCTGCTCGAAAATGGCGGCTCGTCCGAGATTGCCGGCGTCGGCAATGAAGGCGTGCTCGGCGTGTCGATCTTCATGGGTGGCGACAGCACGCCGAGCCGTGCCGTGGTGCAGACACGCGGCCACGCCTACCGCGTGCCGGCCGCGATCCTGATGGAAGAATTCAACCGCGGCGGCCACGTGATGCGCCTGCTGTTGCGCTACACCCAGGCCCTGCTGACCCAGATGTCGCAAACCGCGGTGTGCAACCGCCACCATTCGGTCGAGCAGCAACTGTGCCGCTGGCTGCTGCTCACGCTCGATCGCCTGCCCACCAACGAACTGACCATGACGCAGGAACTGATCGCCAACATGCTCGGCGTGCGGCGCGAGGGTGTGACCGAAGCGGCCGGGCGCCTGCAGGGCTATGGCTACATCAGCTACCGGCGCGGCCACATCACCGTGCTCGACCGCGCCGGGCTGGAAGACGACGTGTGCGAATGCTACGCGGTCGTCAAGAAGGAATTCGGACGCCTGCTGTCGGACGTGCGCCACCGCCAGGGAAACCTGGGATGAGCGCCGGCTTCATGCAAAACACCTCGGTCGAACGGCTGATGGTGATCGGCTTCGGCGCCACCCTGACGGTGCTGCTGCTGGTCGGCGGCATCGCCCTGAACTACGCGGTCGATTCGGAAGGCGCGGTCAACCTGATCAAGACCAGCATCATCCTGCTGCTGATCTTCCTGGCGCTGCTGTTCGTGCGCGTCCAGCGCGCCATCAGCATGCGCACCGAGGACGAACGGGCGCGCCACGCGGTGCCGCTGCTTAAATCGGGCGCGCTGCAGGACGCGATTTTCAACAGCGCCAATTTTTCCAGCATCGCCACCGACGCCCAGGGCGTGATCCAGATTTTCAACGTCGGCGCCGAGCGCATGCTGGGCTACGCCGCCGCCGAAGTGGTCGACAAGCTGACTCCGGCCGAGATTTCCGACCACCAGGAACTGGAATCGCGCGCAGCCGAACTGAGCCACGAAATGGGCGAAACGATCGCCGCCGGCTTCGAATCGATGGTGTTCAAGGCCCTGCGCGGCATCGAAGACATTTACGAGCTGACCTATATCCGCAAGGATGGCACGCGCTTTCCGGCGCTGGTGTCGGTCACGGCCCTGCGCGACGCCGCCGGCACGGTGATCGGCTACCTGCTGATCGGCAGCGACAACACCGCGCGCAAGCAGGTCGAGGCCGAACAGGCGCTGCTCGACCAGCGTTTGCGCGACCAGCAGTTCTACACGCGCTCGCTGATCGAATCGAATACCGACGCCCTGATCGCCACCGATCCGCGCGGCATCATCAGCGACGTCAACCAGCAGATGGAAGCGCTGACCGGCTGCACCCGCGACGAACTGATCGGCGCGCCGTTCAAGAGCTATTTTTCGGAGCCGGAACGGGCCCATGAAGCGGTCACGCGCGTGCTGCGCGAAGGCAAGGTCACCAATGTCGAGCTGACCGCCGTGGCGCGCGACGGCACCCGGACGGTGGTGTCGTACAGTGCCAGCACGTTTTACGACCGCGAGCGCAAGTTGCAGGGCGTATTCGCCGCCGCGCGCGACGTGACCGAGCGCAAGCAGTTCGAACACGCGCTGCAGGAAACCAATGTCGAGCTGGAAAGCGCGCGCGCCACGGCCGACAAGGCCAACCGCGCCAAGTCCGAATTCCTGTCCTCGATGAGCCACGAGCTGCGCACCCCGCTCAACGCCGTGCTCGGCTTTGCCCAGCTGATGGCGTCCGACGTGCCGCCGCCGGCGCCGCACCAGCAGCGCTCGATCGACCAGATCCTCAAGGGCGGCTGGTACCTGCTGCGCCTGATCAACGAAATCCTCGACCTGGCGATGGTCGAGTCGGGCAAAGTCACGATGTCGCAAGAGTCGATGTCGCTCGGCGACGTGCTGACCGACTGCGAAGGCATGATCAGCCCGCAGGCGGCCACCCGCAAGCTGGGCCTGCATTTCCCGGTCGTCAGCAAGCAGCTGTTCATCCACGCCGACCGCACCCGCGTGAAACAGGTGATGATCAACCTGCTGTCGAACGCCATCAAATACAACCGCGAAGGCGGCTCGGTCAGCGTGACCTGCGACCTGGTGGCCGACGGCCGCGTGCGCGTGAGCGTGGAAGACACCGGCGCCGGCCTGGCGCCCTCGCAGGTGGCGCAGCTGTTCCAGCCGTTCAACCGCCTCGGCCAGGAAAACAGTGCCGAAGAAGGCACCGGCATCGGACTGGTGGTCACCAAGCGCCTGGTCGAGCTGATGGACGGCCGCATCGGCGTCGACAGCACGGTCGGCTCGGGCACCGTGTTCTGGGTCGAATTCGCCAGCGCCGCCGAACCGGCGCTGGCGCTGGAGCACGACGACGACCTGGCGCGCGACCGCCTGGCCGCCTCGCGCAGCACCGGCAAGCAGCCGACCCTGCTGTACGTGGAAGACAACCCGGCCAACCTGGCGCTGGTGGAGCAATTGATGGAGCGCCGCGGCGACCTGCAACTGCTGACCGCCGTGGACGGCTATCACGGCGTGGAAATGGCGCGCGCCTGCAAGCCGGACGTGATCCTGATGGACATCAACCTGCCCGGCATGAGCGGCTACGGCGCGCTCAAGATCCTGCGCGAAGACAAGGGCACGGCGCACATTCCGGTGGTGGCGCTGTCGGCCAACGCCATGCCGCGCGACATAGAAAAGGGACTGGAAGCGGGATTTTTCCAGTATCTCACCAAGCCGATCCGCGTACGCGAATTCATGGATGCGCTCGACCTGGCCATGCGGCACGCGGCCGAACAAAGCCTCGCCGACCCTGTCGCACCCGGCACTACTTTGAAAGAACCACATGCTTGACCCTTCTGAAATCCTGAGCGGCAACATCCTGATCGTCGATGATCAGGAAGCGAACGTGATGCTGCTTGAACAAATGTTGCGTAACGCGGGTTACGTCAACATTTCGACGACCCAGGATCCGCGCACCGTCTGCGCCGCGCACGCCGAACACGGCTACGACCTGATTCTGCTCGACTTGCAGATGCCGGAGATGGACGGATTCGAGGTGATCGAAGGACTCAAGGAGATCGAACAGGGCGGCTACCTGCCGGTACTGGTGATCACCGCCCAGCCCGGACACAAGCTGCGCGCGCTCAAGGCCGGCGCCAAGGATTTCGTCAGCAAGCCGTTCGACCTGATCGAGGTGCAGACGCGCATCCACAACATGCTGGAAGTGCGGCTGCTGTACCGCCGCCTGGCCGACTACAACCGCCAGCTGGAGCAGACCGTGCTCGAACGCACGGCCGAGCTGCGCGCGAGCGAAGCGCGTTTCCAGCGCTTCACCGAGCTGTCGTCGGACTGGTACTGGGAGCAGGATGCGCAGGGGCAGCTGACCCGGTTTTCCGGGCCGGTCAGCGAAATGCTCGGGATCGGCGCGGAAGGCGAGGGCGAGGGTGGCTGGAACGCGGACGAACGTGCCGAGCTGCAGGAAAACATCGCCAGCCGCACGCCGTTCCTTGATTTCATTTTTACCCGCACGCGCGCCGATGGCAGCGTGCAATACCTGCAAGTGAGCGGCGAGCCGATGTTCGATACCTCGAGCCGGTTCACGGGTTACCGCGGGATCGGGATGGATATCACCGAGCGCATGAACTGGCGCCCGGCGGTGACGCCGCAGGGGTGATCCGCAGGGCTGATCTGATAGCCTTGGAGCCGTCACCCGCGCCGAGGGCCGCCTTGGCGCGGGGGTGACGGCTCTTAAGATAGCGCTATTTGCGCTCCCGCCAAACTTTATCAACCTTGTCCGTGCGACACCATCTTGCGATTTTAGTTACGCTGTCATCACATACCATCCATTCGTTCCGGAGGCACCATGACAGGCACCAGCACGCTCGACCCCGATAACTTCCCAGAAACTCCCGACCGCACGCTCGGCACCGGCCATGGCACGGGCGCCCTCGGCCCCAGCGATTCGTCCGACAGCGGCAGCGACCTGGTCGGCGCGTCCGGCATGTCGCAAGAAGACGTGCTCGACCTCGGCAGCGGCACCACGTCCGACCTCGACGCCGGCAGCGCGCGTGGCGCCGGCCCGGACATCGGCGACCCCGGCCTCGACAGCGATACCGATGCCAGCGGCACCGGCGAGCGCGCCGCCGCCGGTCGCGATACCGTGGTGCGCGACGGCGCCGACATCGACGTCGACCACATCGAATCGATTCCGTCGGTCCCGCTCGACGAGGACGATCTGGAATTCATGGCCAGTGCGCCGCCGGGCCAGGCGCCGGGCGGCAAAAAGGGCGCCCGGCCCTGACCGCGTGCCCGGCCGGGGCCGGGGGCGCACCGCGCTGCGGTGGGCTCAGCCCAGGTGTTTCTTGAAGAAGTCCATGGTGCGCTGCCATGCCAGTTTGGCCGCCGCTTCATCGTAGCGCGGCGTGGTGTCGTTGTTGAAGCCGTGTTCGACGCCGGGATAGATATAGTGCTGGTAGTCGACCTTGTTGGCCTTGAGCGCCGCTTCGTACGCGGGCCAGCCGGCCAGGATGCGTTCGTCCTTTTCGGCGTCGTGGATCAGCAGCGGCGTTTTGATTTTCGGCACTTCGGCGGCCGGTGTCTGGGCGCCGTAGAACGGCACCGACGCGGCCAGGTGCTTGACCACGGTCGGCAGGTAGTTGGCGATGCCGCCGCCGTAGCAGAAACCAAGCACGCCGACCTTGCCGGTGCCGCCCTGCATGGCTTTGAGGATGGCGGTCGCTTCGACGAAGTCGGCGCGCGTCTTGGTCTGGTCGAGTTTGCCGAACAGTTCACGCGCCTTGTCTTCGTCGCCAGGGTAGCCGCCCAGCGGGAACAGGGCGTCGGGCGCGAAGGCGATGTAATTGTCGAGCGCGACGCGGCGGGCGATGTCTTCGATATGCGGATTCAAGCCGCGGTTTTCATGGACCACCAGGATGGTGGGCAGTTTGCCCTTGGCGTTGGCGGGCTGGACCAGATAGCCGCGCAACTTGCCGTAGCCCTGGGGGGACGGGTACTCGACGTAGCTCGCCTTGATGCGCGGGTCCGCGGGGGCGACGACCTGGGCCGCAAAACTGGGAGAGAGGGCAGCGAGCATGCCGGCCGCGGTGGCGCCGCCGACCGCGTAGCGGCCCGCCTGCGACAGGAAGCCGCGGCGGTCGAGCCGGCCGTGTACATACTGGTCGAATAACTTGAGCACTTCGGGATCGAAATCGTTAGCGGTCATGCGGGTCATCGTTGACGTCTCCTCGTAGTTACGGTGTGGCCGGGATTGGTTTCCTGGCAATCCGATCATACCTTGGTTGAGGGCTTGATGCAGGGTGGGTGCGGGATGGTGAAACAGGCAGGCGGCGGTGCAGGGGTGGCGGTGCAGGGGTGGCGGTGCCGGCGTGACGATGCAGGGGCGACGGTGCGGAGGCGACGCTGCCGGCGCGATGGTGCAAGGGCAACGTTCCTTATGCGAACGTGAGCCGATCCGCGCTATCCAGGCACCGCATTCCCCTTGCCAGCGATTACTTCTTGCCCGTCAGATAAACCTGATCGAACACACCGCCATCGGCGAAGTGGGCCTTCTGCGCCTTGGTCCAGCCGCCCGCCGCTTCGTCAATCGTGAACAGCTTGACCTTGGGGAACTGCGTGGCGTATTTGGCGGCAATCTTCGGCACCACCGGACGGTAATAGTTCTTGGCCGCGATTTCCTGCCCCTCGTCGGTGTACAGGAATTCCAGATACGCCTGCGCCACCTTGCGCGTGCCGCGCTTGTCCACCACCTTGTCGACCACCGACACCGGCGGCTCCGCCAGGATGCTGAGCGATGGCGCAACGATGTCGACCTTGTCCGGGCCGAGCTCCTTGATCGCCAGCAGGGCTTCGTTTTCCCACGCGATCAGCACGTCGCCAATGCCGCGTTCGACAAAGGTCGTGGTGGCGCCGCGCGCGCCCGAATCGAGCACCGGCACGTTCTTGTACAGCTTGCTGATGAATTCCCTGGCCGTCGCTTCGGTCGCGCCCGGCTGGCGCAGGGCGTAGCCCCAGGCCGCCAGGTGGTTCCAGCGTGCGCCGCCCGAGGTCTTCGGGTTCGGGGTGATCACGGCAACGCCCGGCTTGACCAGGTCGTTCCAATCCTTGATGCCTTTCGGATTGCCCTTGCGCACCAAAAACACGATCGTCGAGGTGTACGGGGCGCTGTTGTGCTGCAGGCGCTTATGCCACTGCGGCGAGAGGATGCCGCGTTCGGCGATGGCGTCGATGTCGTAGGCCAGCGCGAGCGTGACCACATCCGCTTCCAGCCCGTCGATGACGCCGCGGGCCTGCTTGCCCGAACCGCCGTGCGATTGCTTGATCGTGACGTTGTCGCCGGTCTTGGCTTTCCATTGCTTGGCGAACGCGGTATTGACGTCCTGGTACAGCTCGCGGGTCGGATCGTACGACACGTTGAGCAAGGTGACGTCAGCGGCGATGGCAGCTTGTGACAGCAGGGTCAGTGCGATCAGTGACTGGCTTGTTGTTTTTAACAGCATGGCGGGCTCTCTCGGCGGGAAGTTCGGGAGCACTCAGCTTAAATGCCACCCACCGGAAAGAACACGAATTAAATCAGCTTTGCATATGCGTTTAATGTGCCTTGGAGAGGATCAGCAGCCAGCGGCGCATCAGCAGCACTTCGATGTGGCCGGGTTCGACCCCGGTGTCGCATTCGATGATCGGATTGACCGTGTAGAAACGCTTGCGGAAATCGCGCGTGACCAGCACTTCGCGGCGGCCGAGGCGCAACATGAATGGGGTTGGAGCGTATTCGAGGCCGAAGTTGCCGTTCAGTGGTGTCATGACAAATTCCTTTATGGGTTTGCGTTGATCGAGTGATTCAAGAATAGCACAACTACTGTATGAAACCACAGGACTGTATAAATAAACAGTTGTCTGTCGTTTTGGAGCATCGGGCTCGCGAGCCCCTCAGGTCCGCCCGCAAGCGGCGCCCCGCGCCAGCGCCAGGATCTGGTCGCGGCCCACGGCCAGCGGGGCGGCAATGGCGCCGCCGGCGTCGATCCGCACGGCGCTGGGGGTGGCCATGACGCCGAACAGCGCGCTGATTTCCCGTTCCCGCTGCAGCAGGGCGTCGTCGCCCAGCATGCTGCCGAGCTGGTCGCGGTTGGCCTGGGCCGTCCCGCTGCTGACGATCACCAGCCGCTCGCCGGCATCCTGGGCGCCGCGCCACGCCGGCAGCGCCGCCAGCAGATCCGCGCACGGCGCGCAGTCGGGGCTGACGAACAGGAGCAGCGCGGGCGTGCCGCCGCCCAGCAGCGTGGCCGACGACACCCGCGACCCGGCCACGGTGACGGCATCGAACCCGGGCGCCGGGCCGCTCGGCCACGCGGGCGCGCTTGCCGGGATGCCGGCCGCCGCCAGGCGATGCTCCAGATTGTCGATTTTCAGGAGCAGGCGCCCTTGCTGGCGCACCAGGTTGAGCGACAGCCAGCCTTGCAGCAGGATCGCGCAGGTGGCGGCAAGCGAGGCCAGCACGACTGTGCCGAGCTCGGCCGCGACACGGCCGGCCTCGCTCAGGAGTCCCTGTTCCAGGCCTGGGTTCCCGGCCAGGAGCAGGTGGGCGGCGCACAGGGTCAGCAGCAGGCTGCGCAGGGCCACGCCCCAGCCGAGCGGCGCGGACCGCACCTGCCCGAAGCAATTGCAGCTGGGATGCTTGTCTTGCAGCAGCGCGAACGTCACCAGCGTGGTCACCAGCGCCAGCAACACGGTCGCCGCCAGCGCCCCGGCCCAGGCCAGACCCGGGACGAGCAGGCAGGCGGCGATGCCGAGCTCCGCCAGCGGCAGCAGGGGCGCCGCCCAGTGCGCCAGTCGCGGCGGCAATCCGAACGCCTGCATGGCGCTGGCGGTGTCTTCGGCGTGTCCGAGTTTGGAAAAGCCGGCCAGCGCCAGGACCAGCACCACCGTGATGCCGCATGCGACGAACAGGATATCCATCGACAACCTCCGTGATTGACTGCAAAGTGCATGGCGCCGCGTCCGGCCAGCGTTCAGTGCCTGCGGGCGGTGTTCGCCCCTCCGGAAGGCGGCGCGGCGGCGAACGGCGCCACGCGCGCCCCGCTGGCGGCGACGCAGGGCTGGATGCAGACTGGATTGCCGCCGCAGCAGGTCACGCTGACGCAGGCCCAGCCCGGAGGGCAGCTGGCGCTGGAGGCGCAGCCCGACAAGCCTGCGCAGGCTTGCGGCGCATGGCAGAAGCCGCTGCCTTCGATGGTCTGGAAGCACACGCAGCCGGGATCTTCGCAGCTCGGCAAGGCCTCGCAGCTGCCGCCGGGGCACGTCTTGCACGCTTGTGCGGCGCAGCAGTCGCAGGCCGCCTGTTGCGCCGCCACATAGGCGGGCGTGCCCCATCTGCCGGACTGGACGCCTTCGAAATAGGTGCGCGCGGTGGCGCGGCAGGAGGCGCGCCGGATCCGGTTGCTGTCGAGCCCGAGCACATTGATGCGCGGCGGATACGCCGCCTCGCACGAGGCGCGCAGGCAGTCGTGGAAGTTGCCGTCGCAACTGTCGCGCTGGCTGTTGCAGTTGCCCCAGCAGCAGTCGTGGCTGTCGCAGCAGGCGCCGAAGCGCGCCGCGCCGAACGCGGACGGAAAAGATTGCCCGCCCGCCGCGCCGCAGCCGTTCGGACGGCACACATGGCCCGGATGCGCGACCCGGTCGGGGCAGGCGGCCAGGTCCGCCAGCGGATGCTTGGGCCGCACGCCGGACGGGGTGCAGCATTGCGTCGCCACGTCGTACAACTGGCGTCCGCACAGGCAGTTGGCGGCGGCCCACGCCTGCTTCATGCCGATCCCTCCGAGCAGTGCCGACACTGCGCCGGACAGCGCCACTTTGATCACGTCGCGGCGCCCGATCTGGCTTCCCAGCGCGCGCGAAAAATGGTCGAAGCCGTGATCCGCGCCGAGCGGGCGGGCGGGCGCGGCCGCTGGTCCCTGCGCGCGCACCCGGCGCGCCAGTGCCGACAGGGCCGAACGATAGGCATCCATGCTTGTCTCCCGCATTCAAGTCATTCAGGCAAACCGGTACGGCGTGAGCACGTAGTCGGACACCACCGGTCCGGCCTCGTCGCTGGCGTGGTTCCACGAGGTCAGCGCGGCTGGAGCGGCTTCGGAGCGGGTGCGAGCGCTCATCAGTTGAAATCCGGCCAGCGCGGCTCCCGGCGCTACCTGGTGCGGGTAGGGTGGGGCGTCGTCGGCGGCGTACCACAGCACGAAGCTGCGGCCGTCGGTTTCCACCGCCCAGCCGGGCGGGATGCCGGTAACGGCCACCGGCGCGGCGATCGACAGGGACAAGGTGGCGAGCGCCCTGCGGCTGGCGGGCGCTTCGTCGTTGAAGAGGGCGTAATTCCAGTGGTTGGCGCGTTGCGACGATTCCACCCGCGCATGCAGGCCCGGCAGCGCGGGCGCGGTCGCGGCGGGCAGGCGGATGAAGCGGTTCAGGCTCAGCCCGTAAGCCAGGCCGCCCACCGTGTAGGTACCGCTCAGGGTGAACAGTTCCTTGCCGCCCGGCGTCAGCCCCGCGCTCGAAAAACGTGCAGTGACATGCCCGGTGGCACTGGCGCCGATCAGATCGATCACGATGGGAAATCCGGGCGGGCTGGTGCGGCGTGCCTTGCCGAGCGTCATGGCGGTGATGTGCAGATTGCTCAGCGGCGCCTCGCCCACGTTCATGATGTGCAGGTTGAGCAATAGCTGGCGGTCGACATGTTCGATCCCCGGCTCGCCGAGGATGACTTTGTTTGTGGCTGGCGAACTTGCCATGTCAGCCTCCGTAATCGTTGCGATGCGGCGCGCGGCGCCGCGCCGGCCAGGCTGCGGCCAGCAGCGCGAGCGTCGCGGCGGCCAGCAGCGCCGGCGTGGCTGGTTCCGGCAGCGCCGCCGGCGCCGCGGCGACCAGGAAGGAATACGTCGCCTGCTCGCTGAAGTTGCCGTGCACGTCGACCGCGAACACGTCCAGCGAGTAGCTCAGGCCGCCGATGGCGTCCGCCAGGATGTCGACGTGGAACAGGCCGGTCAGCTCGGAAACCGTGCGGTTGCCGATGGTAAATTCAATCCCGCCGAGAAGTTGCCGGGGCGCCAGCACGGCATGCGGATACCCGCTGAACTCAAGAAAGATCTCGGTGGCGAGCAGGTCGACCCCGCTCAGGTTGGTGATCGTGCCGCGGGCGTCCCAGCCGGAGCCGGGCGCCAGGGTGACGCCGAGGACGGCGGGCGTGATGCTCAGCGGCGCGGCCGGCGCATGCGGCGGCCACAGCATGGCCAGGGCGAACGGCAGGGTCGACAGCAGGGTCAATACGCGGTGGCTTCGCACTGGGATCTCCGGCGGCAAGGGAAGGGGACTGCTTTCCTGCCGAGTTTGTAAGAGTTCCCGGCGCCGGGTTTGATCCGGGTCGATCCCGCAACAGGATTGAAGGCCATCGCGGCGCGGCTTGATGCGGCTGGACTGGCGGGCGTGCGCTTGCTCAAGAAAGCGCGTGCCGGTATCGGCGTCCGGTATCGGCGTCCGGTACGGCGCCCGGCCTGACATTTGGCGCGCAGCAACATTTCGATTGACTCCTGTGCAAGTCGCGGCGATACTGCGCGCACCCCGGCTGTTGCCGCATGTGATCTGGCGTATGATTCCAAGTGTCACGTCCATGCACGATGGAACCGGGAAAAACGGTTTTTATGCAGCCGGCAAGGCCTCCAGGCCTGTTGCGGCGCGTTCATTGATTGGGGTTCTCTTTATGCCTGACCCAAAGGCGTTCGATGCGGCGCTGTACAACTCCTTGCGCAAGGAGGTGGCGCGCCACATCCGGCACAAGCTGCGCAGCATGGAATTCGACGTGACCGCAATGGAACTGCATCATTCGAGCTCGACCAAGACGCTGCGGGTGTACGTGACCATCAGCCGCACCACCAACCTCAAGGCACTCTACCTGGCCGAAACCATTCTCTGCCAGGAACTGCAGACCCAATTCGGCTTGCAGCCGCACGCCTTTTACTGGCGCTATTTTCCCGAGCACAAAGCCGCGGAGGCGCTGGCGCCCGCCCCTTCCGCACACTGAAATGATTTGTCATGGCTAGTCAAAAAATCCTCGTCGTCGACGATTCGCTGGTGCAGCGCCTGATCGTTTCCGAATTGCTGACCCTGCACGGGCACCGCGTCATCCTCGCCACCGACGGCCGCGAAGCGGTGGCCATGGCGCGCAGCGAGCTGCCGGACCTGATCGTCATGGATGTGGTCATGCCCAACCTGAACGGCTTCCAGGCCACGCGCGCCATCACCAGCGACGAAGCGACCTGGCATATTCCGGTGATCCTGCTTACCAGCAAGGATATGGAGTCGGACCGCGTCTGGGCCTTGCGCCAGGGCGCGACCGCGTTCCTCAACAAGCCGCTCGACCACGCCGCGCTGCTGGAGCTGGTCAACACGCTGGAATAGGCGCGCAGGGCAGCAATGGCGGTCTGTGCGCTACGAAGCACGGCCCCTCATGTAAGATTGCAAACGTTGCCGTGCCGCTGGTGCCGGCCGAGACCAATCGTCCATCGTCATCGTGATCAAAGTCCCTCCGCGTGTCCGCAGTTTCGTCGTCGCCCGCCTCAGTCCAGAAGGCGAACTCGGCCTGCATGTCACCATCGGCGCCATCCTGATGATGTTCGCCGCCGCCGTGTTCGGCAACCTGGCCGCCGACGTGGTCTCGCACGACGACATCACCGAGCTCGACGCCTTTCTGGCCGACTGGTTCCACAGCCACAAGAACAGCATCTGGACCGATCCCATGCTGTTCATCACCCACACCCACGACGTGCTCGGGGTGTTGCTCATGGCCAGTGCGCTGGGCTTGTATTTCTACCTGAAAAAGGCGCGCTACTGGCTGATCTGCCTGGTGCTGGCGGTGCCCGGCGGGCAACTGCTGAACGTGCTGCTCAAATATATTTTCCAGCGCGCCCGGCCGAGTTTCGACGAGCCGCTGCTGACCCTGGCCACTTACAGCTTTCCCAGTGGCCATACGCTCGGCGCGACCGTGTTCTACGGCGTGCTGGCCGCTTACCTGGTGTGCACGGTGCCGCGCTGGAAGGTGCGCATCCTGGTGGTGCTGTTCGCCTGCCTCATGGTCGCTCTGGTGGCGCTGAGCCGGGTCTACCTGGGCGCCCACTACCTGAGCGACGTGCTCGGCGCCATGGTCGAAGGCTGCGGCTGGCTGGCGGTGTGCATCACCGCCTGCTCGACCCTGCGCCGCCGGCGCGCCGCGCGGATCAGCGAATGATCCCGATCGCCGTCATCATCAACGGCAGCGCCGGCAGCGGCCACGACGACGGCCGTGCCGCCGAGCTGCGCGACAAGTTCGCCGCCCACGGCATGGCGGCCGACGTGACCCTGGCGCGCGGGGGCAGCGAGTTGATCGGGGCGGCCAGGGCGGCGCGCGAGGCCGGCAAGCAGATCGTGGTGGCGGGCGGGGGCGACGGCACCATCAACGCGGTCGCCTCGCAGCTGGTCGGCAGCGATGTCGCGTTCGGCGTGCTGCCGATGGGCACCCTGAACCACTTCGCCAAGGACCTCGGCATTCCGCTGGCGCTCGACGACGCCATCCGCAACGTGGCGCAGGGGCGGCGCAGCAAGGTCGACGTGGGCGAAGTGAACGGCACGATTTTCCTGAACAATTCCAGCCTCGGGCTGTATCCCGACATCGTGCGCGACCGCGAAAAGCAGCAGCGCCGGCTGGGACGCGGCAAGTGGCTGGCGGCCGGCTGGGCCACGCTCACCGCGCTGCGCCGCTATCCCTTCCTGAGCTTGCGCCTGAAAGTGGGCGACGACGAGCATGCGCGGCGCACGCCGTTTGTGTTCATCGGCAATAACGAATACACGATGCAGGGCTTGAGCGTGGGCGAACGCCAGCGCCTCGACGGCGGCAAGCTGAGCCTGTACGTGGCGCAGCGCCCCGGCCGCCTGGGCTTGCTGCGGCTGGGCTGGAGCGCCTTGTGGGGCAGCCTGGCGCAGGAGCGCGATTTCGACGTGCTCTCTGTGGAAAACATGGAGATCGCCACCCGCCACACGCGTTTGCGGGTGGCTACCGATGGCGAAGTCACCATCATGACGACTCCGCTGCGCTACCGGATCCGTCCGGCCGCGCTGACGGTCGTGGTCCCAACTTGAGGAGTTAGCATGCGTACATTGGTTCATCTGTCGGATTTGCACTTCGGCCGTGTCGACGAGAAATTGCTCGCTCCCTTGCGCGCGCTGGTCGAACGGGTCGCGCCGGACGTGGTGGTGGTCTCGGGCGACCTGACCCAGCGCGCCAAGAGCGAAGAGTTCGAGGCGGCCAAGGCCTGGCTCGACACCTTGCCGGGGCCGCAGATCATCGTGCCGGGCAATCATGACATTTCGCTGTACAACGTGTTCCGGCGCTTCTTGCAGCCGCTGACGCGCTACAAGCGCTACATCACGGACGACCTCGATCCGATCTTTGTGGATGAGGAAATCGCGGTACTGGGCGTCAATACCGCGCGCTCATTGACCTTCAAGGACGGGCGCGTCAACGACGAGCAGGTGGCGATGATCCGCAAGCAGCTCGCCGGGCTGGACCCGGCGGTCACGCGCATCATCGTGACCCATCACCCGTTCGACCTGCCGACCACGGCGGACGACGACGACCTGGTCGACCGCGCGCCGGCGGCGATGAAGGCGTTCGCCGAATGCGGCGTCGATTTGCTGCTGTCGGGGCACATGCACGCCAGCCATGCGGGCAGCACGGCCGAGCGCTACCAGATGAGCGAATACGCGGCGCTGGTGGTGCAGGCGGGCACGGCGACCTCGACCCGGGGGCGCGGCGAAGTCAACTCGTTCAATGTGGTGCGGGTCGAGCGCGAGCGGGTGGAAGTGGACCGCTATGGCTGGGATGAGGTGGGGTTGCGCTTTTCGCTGATGAAGACCGAGCCGTTTCTGCGCACCGGGAATATCTGGTCGGGCCATACCGAAGGCTTGATGGCCAGCGGGATTTAGGGCGCACGCCAGGCTGCCGGACAGTACAATAGCCCTTGAGCGGCGGCCGCAGCCGATGGCCGCCCGCACGACCTCATTTACGGACTGGCTCAATGGCTGATATGTCTTCTGGAAGTGCGCGCGCCGCGCCGCTGGCGATCGTGCGGGTGCAGGTGTGGAAGGTGCGCATTCCCTATCTTGCGCCCATGCAGTCCTCGCGCGGGCGCCTGGAAGTGGGCGACAAGGTGCTGCTGCGCCTGACCGCGCGCGACGGCACGGTGGGCCTGGGCGAGGCCTCGATCATCTTTCCCGCGCGCGACGGCGAATGCGCCGATTCCGTGTTTCGCCGCCTGGCCGAGGTCAGCGGGCCGCTGCTGCTGGGCCAGGACGGCGCGCGCATCGTCTCCCTGTTGCAGATGCTGGCCGGTTTGTCGTCGGAACGGCACGCCTTTCCCACCTCCCTGTGCGCGGTCGACCTGGCGCTGCACGACCTGAAGGCGCGCCACCTCGGCATTTCGGTGGCCGACCTGCTCGGCGGCGCCACGCGCGAGCGCTTTCCCCTCTCGCGCAGCATGGCCATGCCGGACGAACGCACGGCGCTGCAGTCGGCCTGCGCCCTGGTGGAGAGGGGATACCGCCTGCTGACACTGAAAGGCAGCGCCGACTGGCGCCACGATATCCGCATGGCGCGCGCGGTGCGGCGTGCCGTGGGCGAGCAGGCGCGCCTCGAAATCGATCCCAACCAGGCCTGGCAGTGCAAGGCGGCGCTGGCGGTCGATGCCGCCTTGCGCGAATGCGCCCTCGAATGCATCGAGCAGCCCTGCGCGTGGTGGGATATCGAGGCCATGCAACTGATCACGGAGCGCGCGCATGCGCCCATCGCGGCCGACGAAAGCGTGCTCAGCCCGGCTGACGCGATGCGCGTGGTGCGCGCGCGCGCGGCCGACATCATCACGGTCAAGCTGGCCAAGTCGGGCGGCTTGCGCGCCTCGGCCGCCATTGTCGAGATCGCCTCGGCCGGCGGACTCCAGTGCAACCTGGGCTCGAAACACACCTTCGGGGTGGGCAGCGCGGCCCTGTTGCACTTTGCCGCCGCCCACCCCGCGGTGGGCGAGTTCGTCGGCTACGGTTCCGCGCGCGAGCGCTTCGCCGGCGACATCATCAACGAAACCATCGACATCGGCGATGGCCAGGCGCGCTTGCCGCCCGGTCCCGGCTTCGGCGTCACGCTCGACGATGCGGCCGTGGCGCGCTTCGCCCTCGCCAGCGCCGACCTGGCGCTGCCCCGGTGACGCCGGCGCGCGCCGCCGGCAAGGAAGCGCACCGCGCGCAGCTGCTGCAAGCCTTGCCGGACTTGCTGCCGATGGCCTCGGCCTACCATACCGGCTGGGTGGTGCTGCAACTGCTGGGTGTGATCAGCGGCCTGTCCAGCGAGCGCGCGCAGATCGTGCGCCACCTGCGCGAGCTGGCGCGCGCACGGCCGCTCGCCTCGGTCTGCATCGCCGGCAGCGCCGATTGCGGCCTGCTGTCGGTGCTGCACGAGGCGCTCGGCGACGGCATCGCGGCGCTCGAGGTGCGCATCGCCGACCGCTCGCCGGTGCCGCTGGCGCTGTGCCGCGGCTACGCCGGCGCGATGGGCTTTGCGCTGACGCTGGAGCTGAGCGACCTGCGCATGCCGCCGGATCCGGCCGCGCCGCGCGCCGACCTGGTGCTGGCCCATTCCCTGCTCAGTTTCATCGCCCCGGGCGAGCGCGCCGCGCTGCTCGGGCAGCTGGCGGCGCGGCTGGCACCGTCCGGCAGTTTGCTGCTGTATCAGAGCGTGCGCGCGCAGCATGGCCCGGCGCTGCTGGCGTATGCGCCGCAGCAGGTCGAGCGCATGGTCGGCGCCAGCCTGGCCGCCCAGCGCACGGCGGCGCTGCGCCTGGCGCTGCTGAGCGAGCGCGAGCTCGAACAGATCGTGCGCGCCTTCTGCGCCGCCAAGACCACCCACGCGGTCGCGTCAAGCGAGGAGCTGGCCGCCGCTGCCCGCGCCGCCGGCCTGGACGCGGTGCGCTGCGAGCGCCTGCCGGCGCGCGCGCTGGAAGGGCACCGGCCCGCCACGCCGGAGAGCCGCTACGTCAAATGGATGTTGCAGGGCCAGCGGGCCGGCTGAGCTCAGGGCGCCGCCGGCGCCGCGACGAGCGAGACAAACTCTTCGAACTTGCCGCTCGCGCTGCGGCCGATCCCGTCCACCCGCAGCGCGTCGACGCGCATGCCCGGCGGCAGGCGCTGCGCCACCTGTGCCACCAGGCGCGCTTCTTCTTCCGGCGCCAGCGCGCTGGTGCTGACATAGCGGATCTGGACCTGGCCGGGCGCGGTCTGGACCACCTGGCGCTGGACCACGCGGGTGGCGCCGCTGTCGCGAAAGCCGAAGGTGGGCCAGTAGCGCTTGGCGTCGGCCGTCACCAGCATGTTGCGGGTGCGCCCGAGGATGCGCGCCAGCACCGGCAGGCCGCGTCCGCAGGGACAGGGCGGCCCGGCTTCGGCCATGTCGCCCAGTTCGTAACGGATCAGGGGCATGGCAAAATTGAGCAAGCCGCTGACCACCACGCGTCCGCAGGCGCCCGGCGCGCAGGCATTGCCATCGTCGTCGAGCACTTCGAGCAGCACGTTTTCGGACTGCACATGATAGTGGCCGCTGTGCGGGCAACGGATCGCCAGGTAGCCCAATTCCTCGGATGAATAGGTGTCGTTGACCGGCACGCCCCAGGCCTCGTGGCAGGCCTGGCGCACCTGGGCGTCGAGCGGTTCGCCGAAAGTGCGCACTTCGCGCAGGCTTGGGAGGCGCACGCCTTGCTCAAGCGCGAGCGTGGCCAGTTGCAGGGCCAGCGAGGGATAGGTCAGCAGGTAGCCCGGCGCGCGTTGCACCAGCCATGCCAGCTGGGCCTGGACGTCGACGCTGACCGGGCACAGGTGGGCCGGGCCGGTGTGGAACATGCGGGTCGCCATGCCCCAGTTGTCGGCCTCGCCGGCCTCGCCGCGCCGGATGATGCACAGCGTTTGCAGCAGGTCGCGTGCGTGCCACGCATGGTCGCGCAGGGTCAGCGCTTCCCAGATCAGCTGGTTCAGGTAGGTTTTGCGAAAGCGCACCGGCGTGCCGGTCGAGCCGGAACTGCTGCCGTCCGCCAGCGGGCCGTGTTCGGACGGCACGGCGCCGCTCTGAAGCTGGTCGAACTGCGCTTGCAGTTCGCGCCGGGACAGGCACGGCAGCCGTGCGAAGTCGTCCGCGCGCACGGGTGCGCCATCGCTCCATTGGGCCACCAGGCCGGGTGGCCAGTGCGCGCGGTACCAGGGCACGCTGCGCGCCGCGTGGCGCACGATCTGCGCCAGCTGGAGCGACTGGCGCGCCGCGATCTCGTGCGGGGCCAGCCATTGCTCGCTTTCCATCTGGCGCAACAGGGAGCAGACCAGGCCGCTCCGCATATCCGGAACGGCCGGCCACTCGATGCCGGCCAGGCTGCTTTTCAAACGCCATGCGGGTGCGTCGGTCGGCATTGCTCTCCCTGGGGCAGCGCTCAGAACTGTTTGCGCAGCTTGAGCGAGACGCTTTGAGCGCGGAAACCGCGATGCGCTTCGGCGTCGTAGCGCGCCGTCAGTTCGGTGTTGCCGTCGCGCAGCAGCGTCACGCCGGCGCCGGCGCGCGCAAACAGCGGCTTGGCATCGACCCCGTTGGTGGTGAAGGCCGGTCCGCCGCCGGCAAACGCCGCCACCAGCGCGGTTTGCTCGGCCAGGAAATCGTAGCCGAGCCCGAGGTTGCCGGAGAACGTCAATTGCTTCGATGGCGAATGATTCAGCCTGGCGTCGGCGTACAGGATGAACTGTTTGGCGCGCTGGCTGTTCACCAGCAGGTTCAGGGCGCCGGCGCCGCTTTCGGCGTAGGCCTTGTTCTTGACGGTGGTGTAGTCCAGGCGCACCGATGGCGTCAGGCTGGTTTGCTCGCTGAGCCGCACGACGCGCGCGATGCCGCTGCCGGCATGCAGGCTCATGCCGCGGTAGTCGCTGCTGGCCATGCGCGTCAGGCCGCCGAAACTGATGAGCCGGCGCCCCTCGGTCTTGTTGCCGCCCACGTCGAGCTGCCAGTTGATGTCGGTGTCGGCATCGAGGCTGTGGCTGCCGTAGGTCATCAGTTGCAGCAGGTCGATATCGGCCGACTGCGGGCTCACGCCGTTGCCGTCCAGATTGGTCCGGGCGTAGGTCAGCGCGACGCCGACCCGGTCGGCGCTGCCGACGACGCTGTCCGCGCCGACGATCAGGCCGCCGCTGTCGGCTTTATAGCCGGCCGTGCCATCGCGTTCGCTCTGGCGCGCCCAGGCCCCGAACGGCTTGGCCCACAAGGTGCGCTCGCTGGCGTAGCCGTCGCCGGCCGACAGGCCGCGCTTCGACTCGATGCGCGATTGCACCACGCGGCCGGTCAGGTTCATGGTGTTGGCCACGGCGGAGGCCATGCCGCCGCCCGCCAGCGGCAGGGTCTGGCCGACGGCATCCGAGACTTCCTGCGCGCTCGACAGCTTGCCCAGCGCGGTGATGACCTGGCCCATGTCGCCACCGGTGGCGCTGGCGATCAGGCTGTCGAACACGCGCGCGGCCCCGCCGCCGGACGAGTTGCCGGTGGCGACGATGGCCGAGACGGCGGTATTGGCCGGCTGCGGCTGGATTGGCGGCAGCGTTGGCGTCGGCACCGGGGTCGGGACCGGAACCGGCGTCGGCACCGGAACCGGCGTCGGCACCGGAACCGGCGTCGGCACAGGAACCGGCACCGGCGTCGGCACTGGAACGGGCGTCGGCACAGGAACCGGCGTCGGCACTGGAACGGGCGTCGGCACTGGAACCGGCACCGGCGTTGGCACAGGCACCGGGGTCGGCGTCGGCACAGGCACAGGAACAGGACCAGGTGTCGGGACGGGTGTGGGCGTCGGCACCGGCACTGGCGTCGGGGTTGGTGTCGGGGTCGGGGTCGGGGTCGGCGTCGGCGTCGGGGTTGGTGTCGGGGTCGGTGTCGGTGTCGGGGTTGGCGTCGGGGTTGGTGTCGGCGTCGGTGTCGGCGTTGCCGAGGCGATCACCAGGTCGATGGCATTGCCGTTTTTTACGCCAGTCAGGTTGAACAGAAAGCTGTTGTCGGTAACGGGAATGGTGGCCAGCGTGGTCAGCGTGTCGCCAGCCTTGATGACATCGGCAAGCACGGTGCCGTTGGCCAGCACCGGGGCGCCGCTGACATCGACATCGATATTGCTGCTGGCGGACATGTCGACATTGCCTGTGACGTTCAGTTTGCCGTAGGTGGTGGCGTTGGTCAGGCCGGTGCGAAAGATGCCGCCGACGGGCTGGAGATAGTCGCCGGTCAAGGTCACGGTATGGCCGGCGGCAACCGACAGGACCCCGCTGTTGCTCATGGTCGTCGCGCCGATGTTCAGGGCGCTGGTCGAACTCAGCGTGCTGCCCGCGTTGATATTCATCTGCCCCAGGCCGGCAAAATTGCCGCCGGGCGTGAACGCGGCGGTGTTGAGTGCATCGGTGCCGATATTGACCACGCTGCCGGCGCCGCCGGTGACCAGTCCGGTCGCGCTGGCGCTGTTGCCCAGCATGTTGAGGGTATTGATGCCGAGCGCGAGCGCGCCAGTCAGACTGCCCCGGTTGGTGACGATAAACGCGCTGCCGCTGTTGGTGAAGTTGAGCGAATTGGTTCCGCTGATCGTCCCGGTGTTCAGGATGCCGCCATCGAGCACGCTGGTGCCGGTAATCGCAATGCCGGTATTGGTGCCGCTGATGGTCCCTGCGTTGGTGATGCCGCCGTGGATCAGTCCATTCGGCACGGTGATGCCGATGTCGGTGGCGGTGATGGTGGCGCCTGCCTGGTTGACAATGCCGCCGGCCACGATATTGGCGCCGCTGCCGATCCGGATGCCGCGCGGGGCGTTCAGTGCACCGGCGTTGACGATGCCGGTGGCCACGCTGGCGCCGGTGCCGTTGACATTGATGGCATGGTTTTTGCTGGTGATGACGCCGGTCGCGGAATTGCTGATCGACCCCGCCGTGGCGCCGTTGGCCAGGGTGATGCCATTGCCGTTACTACTGGTAATGACCGAGCTGTTGACGATCTGGCCAGTGACAGTGGAATTGTCGCTGATGAATATGCCGGCGCCGTCAATGCTATTTCTGCCGCTCGATAGGGTGGTGGTGATGGTGCCGGCGTTATTGACGTTGCCGGTGATCGTGCTGCCATCGAAGGCGGCGATGCCGCCTTCGGCCCCGTCCATCAGGCCGCGGTTGATGATGTCGCCGCTGATCTGCGATGCGCTCAGGTTGATGGAGCGATCGCCGTGGGTTTCGGCGCCGGTATCGTTCAGGATGCCGCCGCCGGTGATGGTGGCGCTGCTCAGGGCGATGGGGTGGATGCCGGTGAGCTTGCCGGCATTGACGATGCCGCCGGTCACCGTCGACGTGGCGACGCCGATGATCTCGGTGCGGCCGCTCATGATGCCGGTCGCGGTATTCTCGATCATGCCGACGGTGGAGCCGTTTCGCACCACCACCATGCTCGAATTGGGGCCGGCGATCGTGCCGCTGTTGCTGATTTTTCCGCTCACGGTGCTTCCCACCAGCTCCAGCGCCGGGTTGCCGCCCTGGGTGTCGATGGTGCCGCTGTTGAGGATGTCGCCGGTGAGCGTGACGGTCGCCAGGGCGATGCCGCGCGCGTTTTGCCCCGCCGTCTTGCCGATGTGGCCCTGGTTGACAATGCTGGCGCCGAGCTGCGAATTGCTGATGTCGAGCGCGGCAAAGCCGCCGGCCGCGGCGATCTCGCCGCCGGCGGCATTCGTGATGCCGCCCTGTAGCGTGCTGCCGATGATATGGATCGCGGTGCCGTTGACGGCGCTGATCACGCCGGCCGGGCCGTTGCTGATGGCGCCGCCGACGGTGGCGCCGTTCAGGCGGATGCCTTCCTCGGTCACGCCGCCCCACGGTCCGGTGGAGGCGATGGTGCCGGTATTGGTGATCCCGCCGGTGAGCGTGCCTTCAATGTTGAGCGCGACCGCGACCGGGTTGATGGTGCCGGCATTGGTGATCGCGCCGGCGCTGATGCCGCTATTGAGCTGGACCCCATTGTTGGGCGTGTTTGCCAGGGGCACGGTAATCACCCCGGTGGCGGTCACGTCGAGGTTCTCGCCGGCGCCGATGGTGCACGTGTTATCGATGGTCGTGTTGTCGACCGTGATGATGCCGCCGCTGGGAGCCGGGCAAGGATTGCCGATCGCCGCCGCATTGGCCATCATCAGGCATGCGCCGGCCACCAGCACCGCCATTTGTGTTTTTTGAAAGATGTAATTCGGCATGAGATCAATTCCCGGTCAGGTCCGCAACAGTTGTGGGGGCGCTGGAAGAGAAGGTGCGCGCGCCGGATGAATCAAGGCATTGCTTGATTTATCTCAAGCCGCGCTGATCCCTATGTGTATGTATTGAATATAGAGAACAACGATTTTTGTGTAAATGCGTTTCGTTTGGAAGCGGACGGGAATCAAGTTTGAGAACAACACTTCGGCCACGGCTGGGATGACGCCCCGCAGCCGTGGTACCACATTGACAAGAGGCTCAGATCCAGTATTCGGTCAGGCGCGCCGCCCATTCCTTGACGCGGTCGCTCCACGGCCGGTCGCGCCACTGTTCCAGGGTGATTTCCTTCGAATCGCGCAGGTCTTCGGCAAACGCGCTTTCCATATCGGCGCCGAAGCCGGCGTCGAGCACCACCACATTCAATTCGTAGTTGTGCAGGAAACTGCGGCGGTCGATATTGGCCGAGCCGACCGTCGACCAGGTGCCGTCGATCACCGCCGTCTTGGCATGCAACACCGCCACCTGCAACTGGTGAATCTTGACCCCGTTCTTGAGCAGCTCGTCGTAGAAGGCGCGTCCGGCGTGGAACACCAGGCCGTGATCGGTCACGCCCGGCAGCACCAGGCGCACGTCCACGCCGCGCCTGGCGGCCGCGCTCAGGGCGTCGACAAACTGGCGGTCCGGCACGAAATACGCGGCGGTGATGTGGATCGACTTCTTCGATTCCTGGATCGCCAGCATGAGCGACTTGTAAATCTCGGAATCGCGCTCGGGATCGGTGGCCAGCACGCGCACGATCTTGTCGCCGACCGGCGCCAGCGGAGGAAAATATTCGCGCTCGGGTAACTCGCCGGCGTCCTGGTTGACCCAGGCGTCGATGAAGTGATATTGCAGGGTCGCCACCGCCGGACCCTCGATCTTGATGTGGGTGTCGCGCCAGCCGACTTTCTTGCTGTCGGTCGCGTCCGGCCTGCGCTTGGAACGGAAGAAGGAACTGTTGGCATAGGTACTGCTGATGTTGATGCCGCCCGTGAAGGCCACCTTGCCATCGACCACCATCAGCTTGCGGTGGTCGCGGTTGTTCAATTCCCACTTGCCGACCCGCGCCGCCGGATTGACCGGGTTGAAGGCGACCATGGCAATGCCGGCCTGCTGCATGTGCTCGAAGAATTCTTTCGGCGTGCCAAAGGTGCCGACGCTGTCGTACAGCACGTTGACCGTGACGCCCTGTTTTTGCTTCTCGATCAGGACGTTGGCGAACTGCAGGCCGATCTCGTCCTGGTCGAAAATGTAGGTTTCCAGGTTGATCGAGGTTTTGGCGTTGCTTGCGGCCGCCATCATTTCTTTCATGGTGGCCGGGCCGTCGAACAGCAGGGTGACTTTGTTGCCGGCCACCAGCGGTACGCCGGTGGCGGCTTCTTCCAGTACGGCCAGCGCCTTCATGTCGGGCGTGGCTTTGGCCCAGCGCCGCGCCAGCAGGTCGGCGGCTTTTTTCTTGTCCATCCGGCCCTTGCCGGTGGCCACCGTCGGGGTTTTCTGCACCACCGGCGTGTCGCCCACCCCGTCCATCGAGGGCAGGGAAGCGCAGGAGGCCAGACCGACCGCCAGGGCCAGCACGGCCAGCCAGGCAGCGACACGTGATTTCGTCATTTTGATCCCTTAAGTGGTACGGCGTCGGGCGATTCGGACGGCAGGTCCTTGGGTCCGATGAAAAAATCGATGGGGGCGGCCAGGAAACGCCGTCCGAGTGCTTTCAACAGAAGAATACCGTGTTCGAAGTGAATCTTGCGCGCGCGAAGCGCAACCAACAGTGCCAAGCCGAAACTTACCACGAGATTGACCGTGCCGATCGATAAAAAGCCGCCGATCGAGGTCAGCGCGACTTGCCAGCTCATCTCGTGGTCGAGCGCGACCAGCGCGGTGGCGAAGTTGGCCGACGAGAAGGTGACGTGGCGGATGTCGAGCGGCAGGCCGAACAGGAAGCCGAGGGTGCCGATGGTGCCCAGCAGCACGCCGAAGTACAGATTGCCCATCAGGCTGCCGAGGTTGTTCTCGATGTACAGCGACAGGCGCAGCAGACGTTCCGGCCCCAGCAGGCGACCCAGGCCGCGCAGCTGGTAGACGCGCTGCGCCATGCGCGTGTAGAGCGCCTTGTTGTCGAAATAGCCTGAAATCAGGCCGGCCACGAACAGGCAGACGCCGGCGATGGCGGCGTAGAACAGGGCCGGGCTGTGGATCGGGTCGATGTCGTGCAGCAGGTGCATGGCTTTGTCGGGCGTGACCAGGTGGTGTCCGGTGGCGTAGCGGTAGCCGGTGGCGATCAGGTACGCGGTCGGGATCGCCGTGGCGAGGTTGCCGAGCACGGCGAAGCACTGGGTGCGGAACACCTTGTTGATGAGCTCCGCCATGCTGTCGAGGTCGATGTTCCTGCCATCCTTGCTCGACAGGCCGGCGGCGATGCGCGAGGCGGTCATGGCCGGCTGCTTGGTGGCCACGGTGAAATGCAGCACGTGGATCAGCATGAAGCCGAGCGAATAGTTCAGGCTGAACAAAAAGGCTTCGACCAGCGGCGCGGCGCGCAGGGGGCCGAGCAGAATCTTGAACAGCGCCATGAAGCCGACGATGAAACCGGCCCCGGCCGAGGAGTTGAACATGCTGCGCAGCTGGGCGCGGCTGTCGGCAATGTAGTGTTCGCCGGTGCGGCTGGCGTTTTCGGTCACATTGCGCGCCAGCAGGTCGATATTGTCGGCGAACAGGTCGCGCACCGTGTATTTGTTGTTGTGCGCTTCGACCAGTTCCTGTGCCAGGGCAATGCCGCCGGCGCGGCGCAGGCTGGTGGGCGGGGCGTAGTCCGGGGTGGCGTCGTTGGCCAGGGTGGCCAGGTCGACCCCGGGGGCGGCCGGCAAGTGACCGCTCACATCGACCAGGAACAGCAGTTTGCGCAGGCGGTCGATGCTCTGGGTCAGCGCGACCAGCAGGTAAGTCAGGGCCACGCTGGTGCCATGGCTGAGCGCGTTCTTGCGGATCTTGGCGACCACGCTGTCGCACTGGTCGAGCATCACCAGCAGGTGGCGCGCATCGTCCACGCTGGCCACTTCGCCGGCCATCAGGCGCGCATAGCCGTCGAGGTAGTTGTTGACCTCGATGTTTTGCATCAGGAACGGCGAATCGAAGTTTTCGATGTCGGCGTGGCTGCTGATCAGGCGCGGCTCGAAACCGAGCGCGCAGACGCGGCAGGAAATCGTGCGGATCGCTTCCAGCATGCCGAGCACGGTGGTGCGGGCGGCATTGGCCGGGCTTGTCAACGGGGCGGGCGCGGCGTTCGAGACCACGTCGAACAGTGCCAGCCAGTCGGCGGCGGGCACGGTGCCGATCCAGCGGTAGTCGGTCTGGACGTACAAAACCTGGTCGATGGCGTCGCTCAGGTACACATCGCCCAGCGCGGGCGGCAGGAAGCGGTAGGAAATGCGGCGTTTCAGTTCAGTGAAGAAACCGTCATTGGAGAGCACCCCGATGTCGGTGTACAGGCTGGCGTGGCGGCGGCTGTCGAGCAGGCGCGTAAGGTAGCTGCGCAGGGCGGACGCCTGCTCGGGATTGCCCTTGAGCAGCTGGCAGAGGGTGCGCACCCGCTCGGTGCTGGTGGCAATCTCGGCGCGGCGGCGCGGGCGCAGTTTTTCCACCAGGTCGACCAGCACATCAATGCGGTCGCTATGGGGATCGATTCGTTCTAGGGTGGAAAGCATGAAATATAGCCGGAGCAACAGATACTAAAGACGTAGTGTACGTGGTGTTGCTCTGAAACTTTGTTCGCTAGCGAACAGACGGGCTCGACCGGCTATTTGGGGCAGTTGGTGTACTTCAGGTCCCGTTTCTCGTCGTTCACCTTGGGGGTCGTCATGCAAAAGGTACCCAAACCCGTCTTGATCTTGTATCTGCGACCGCCGGCATCGGCATTGCCGGTGGTAATTTCCTCGATCTCGGCTTGTTCGAACAGGGTGGGATTGCGCCGCGCCGACTGGATGCCGGCGATCAGGCGCTTTTGCGGCGAATCGTCGGGCGCGGCGAACTTGTTGAGCGATGCCTTGCGCAAGTCCTTGTCGATCTTGGCCAGGTCGGCAAACGCGCGCTTGCGGATGGCATCGGCGCCGCTGGCGGGCGCGGCCGGGGCCGGCTCGGCGGCGAACGGATCGGGCGGCAGCACCGTGATGGCCGGCGCCTCGCTCCCGGGCGCGGCGGGTATGGTGATCGCAGTGGCGGACGGGGCCGCTGCCGGGGCGGGCGCAGCGCGGCGCGGACGCTGAGTGCGCGGCGGCGCGCCGCTGGCGCTGGGGACCGGCACGGGGCGCGTTTCCGGCGTGCGCGCGGCCGCTGCGGGGGCGATGGTGTCGATCCACTGGATGCGCGGACCGCTGTCCTCGTCGCGCGCCGGCGCTGTTTCGCGTGTCTGGCGCCACGCCAGCAACAGGGCGGCGTGCAGGCCGATGACGATGCCGACAGTGAGCCAGCGGCCTGGCGGCCGGGAAAACGCGATGGTGGGAGAAGGATGCGGCATCGACAAATTGAAATACCTTAGGTTAAATATATGATTGCAGCATTTTCAATGCTAACAGGTATGGTCTGATTATTGCTGCGCTGCATTGGAGTCCGGCCTCTAACGGGCGTGGGCGGCGGCCTGACCTGTCAGGCAAGTTCGGTTAAACTTCCCGGACAACAATGACCAGGGAGCGATGATGTATCTGACTTATTTCAAGGGGCAATGGGCCGAAGGTAATGTGCCGCTGTTCGGGGCGATGGATCACAGCGTCTGGCTCGGCTCGTCGGTGTTCGACGGCGCGCGCGCCATCCGCGGCCGCTTGCCCGACCTGCGCCCGCACCTGGAACGGGTGATCCGTTCAGCCGAGCGGCTCGGCTTGCAGTGCCCGCTGACGGTCGACGAAATGGAAGCGCTGGTGCGCGAAGGCGTTGCCAAATTCCCGGCCGAGGCCGAACTGTATGTGCGTCCGCTGGTGTTCGGCGCCGAGGGGTTCCTGGTGCCGGTGCCCGACAAGAGCGGGTTCGCATTGACCCTGTTCGATGCGCCGATGCCGCCGTTCACCGGCTTTTCGGCCTGCCTGTCCACCCTGTGCCGGCCGGACGCGAGCATGGCGCCGACCGATGCCAAGGCCTCGGCCCTGTACGCCAACACCACGCGGGCGATCCGCGAAGCGAGTGCGCGCGGTTTCGACAACGCGGTGGTGGTCGACAGCGACGGTCATGTGGCCGAGTTCGCGACATCGAACCTGTTCCTGGTCACGCCGGAAGGCAAGGTGGTGACGCCGGTGCCGAATGGCACGTTCCTGGCGGGTATTACGCGGGCGCGGGTGATCGGCTTGCTGGCCGAGGCCGGTGTGGCGGTGGAGGAGCGCAGCGTCCATCCGGACGAGCTGCTGACGGCACTGGAAATCTTCAATACTGGAAACTACGGCAAGGTCACTCCCTGCATCCGCTACGAGCGGCGCACGCTCGCCATCGGGCCGGTGGCGACCCTGGCGCGCGAGCGCTACCTGGCGTTTACCGGCGCGGCGTAAGCCCCGCACCGTGTGGGCGCCGCGTCGGCGGCGCCCACATTGCCATGCTTACTTCTTGGCTGGGGTCGGTTTGATGTCGAGCGGCTTGATGCTGCCGCAATCGGCGCCGAGCCACTTGCCTTTGGTCTCGGTCGTCATGACGTCCTTCTTGCCGCTGGCCATGGTGCTCATCTTCATGGTCGAGGTGTATTCGTTGCCCTGGTACACAGTCTTGCCTTCACCCGAGGACGGCGGCGTGGCGCAGGCGAACGAGTAAGTCTGGGTGCCGCCCACGTTGGCGCCTTGCTTGTACTTGCAGTTGCCGTCATCGACGCCGATGTTGGCGCCGGCGTCGATCTGTTTCTGGGTGACGCAGGCCTTGACGGTGAAGCTGCCGTCGTCATTCATGGTCATCGCCGGGCCGCCCGGCTGGTTCATGGCCTTTTCCATTTCCTTGCGCTGGGCCGCAGGCAGCTTGGCCATTGCCTTCTGCGAATCGGCCATGGCCTTGGTGGTTGCCGGATCGGACGAGGTGGTTTTGCTGACGCTTTCCCACAGACCCGGCTTCATGGTCTGGGCGAATGCGGGCGACATCGCCAATGCTGCGGCGGAAACGAGGGCGAGGCTGGTCAGGCGGAAACGTTGATTCATAGTTACTCCAAGTGTCAATCCGCCAGTTTAGCGCGAAACGGGCACTGGATGTTGTTATCTCAACATTGCCGGATGATGAACATGGCTGGCGCTTACCTGGCGCCCGGGGGCTTGCCGTCGATCGGTTTGAGTCCGCCACAATTGGCGCCCAGCCATTTTCCCCTGCCTTCCAGAAGCATGGTGTCCTGCTGGCCGGCGGCGCTGGAGGACATCGTCATGGTGGAGGTATAGCTTGTACCACCCTGGAAAGAGACCTTGCCCTGCCCGGAAGCCGGCGGGTTTTTGCAGGTGAAGGAAAAGCTCTGCGTCCCGCCAAGCAGCGGGCTTTTCTTGTGGGTGCAGTTGCCATCCTGCGGGCCGAGGAAGTTGCCGCCTGCGTCGTCGAGCATTTTCTGGGTGATGCACAGCTTGATCGTCGCACTGCCGTCGGCGTTCATGTCGAACTGCGGCGCGCCCGCCTGGCCGCCGATTTGCCCCATCGCCTTGCGTTGTTCCGGTGTCATGGAAGCGAGCTGCTTCTGCATCTCGGCCATGGCTTCGGCGATCTGCGGATTTTGCGAGGTGGTTTTGCTGGTGTTTTCCCACAGTCCAGGTTTCATGGTCTGGGCGAGGGCGGGGGAGATGCAGGCGGCTGCGGCGCAAACGAGGACGGCGGCGGTCGGGCGAAGGCGTGGGATCATGGCGGGCTCCAGTGATAAGCCGCCAGTCTAGCGCGAAACGGGCAGGCGATGCTGGAATCGGAACGTGGCGAACGGCCTGCCGTAGCGCAGGCTGTTTGCCGCGCCGCCAGTCAGCCGAAGTCGTCGTCTTCGTCGCCAAGTTCATCGTCGAGTTCAGCGGCGGCGCCGGCCTGGCTGTCGTTGCCAGCCAGGATGTCGCCGCGCGCGCGCCAGGCCGAGTCCGATCCGACCGCTTCCAGCAGCCCCTTGACGCGGCGTACCCGCGCGCTCTGGTTGGCGTTGGTCTGGCCGCTGGCGCTGGGCGGCGCGGGGGCCGGCGCTGGCGCTTCGGCGCTCCAGGATTGCAGAGAATCCAAAAAATGGGCAAAACGCTCCGTGCTCATACCGTGCTCCTGTGCGAATGGTCAACCTGCGAAAAGTGGGTACTCAAACAACAACTGCGCTGCGGCAATGCCGACAGCGCAGTTCAATGAACCTGTTGGAACACGGCGAGCAGGTGCGCGTAGCCGAGCAGGTACGCGAGCAGCAGCACCACGGCGCAAGGCAGTGCGATCGCCCAGGAGCGGCGCGCATAGTCGGTGCCGAAACGTTCGCGCACGAAGCGCTCCTGCGGGCTGGCGACGGCGATGTACCAGATCAGCAGCAGGATGATGGGACCCGTCTGCAGCGGCAACGACGCTTCGCGCAGCAGGGAAATATAGACATTGAGGATGAACGCCGCGAGACAGGCGGCGAACCACCAGCAGGCCTGCACGGCGCGCTTCGGCTCGTCCAGCGCTTCCCAGTTGCGGATCAGAAGGACGGTGCCGAACAGGGGCGTGAACAGCAGGCTCCAGCAGGCGGCGGCGTCCGGGTTCCACAACGGCGCCCGCTGCCCGGCGCGGCCGGCCGGGGTGTCTGGGAGGGAAGAATGTGCATTCATGTGTGCAACTATCGCGTGCCTCCCACGCGCATGTATTGATCTGGCGCTAGCTTTGCGTCGACATCAGATGTAACTGGAGATATTGCAACAGCAGGACAGTTTTGCCATCCATGATCTCGCCGCTGGCCATCATCGCCAGCGCTTGCTCGAAACCGAGTTCGAGCACGTCGATATCCTCGCCCTCGGCGGCCAGGCCGCCGCCGTCGCCCACCTTGTGCTCGGGCTCGTAGGCGCCGATGAAAAAGTGCAGGCGTTCGGTGACCGAACCGGGGCTCATGAAGAGGTCGTAGATCTTTTTCACGTTCTCGATGCGGTAGCCGGTTTCTTCTTCGGCTTCCTCGCGGATGCGCTGTTCCGGGCTGGCATTGTCGAGCAGGCCGGCGGCCGCTTCGATCAAAAAGCCGTCGTGGCCGTTCACAAAAGCGGGAATGCGGAATTGGCGTGTGAGCAGCACTGTGCGCTGGCGCAGGTTGTACAGCAGGATGACGGCGCCGTTGCCGCGGTCGTAGACTTCGCGCGTCTGGCTTTGCCAGCTGCCGTCGCGCCGGCGCAGCGAGAAGGTCAGGCGTTTCAGGATGTACCAGTTGTCCGACAGCAGTTCTTCCTTGTCGATCCGTACCCGTGGTGCTTGCATGATGCTCCTTCGTGATTGTGCTTGGTGTTTTTTAGAATATCGTGCAAAATCGTGCAATGTCAAGAAAATACGTGCAGGAGCAATCATGCTGACGACCCAGCGAAAGCAATACCTGATGGACCTGTTGCGGCGCGACGGGCAAGTGGTGGCCAAGGCCGTGAGCGAGGCACTGGGATTGTCGGAAGACACCATCCGGCGCGACCTGCGCGAACTGGCGCGCGAGGGCTTGTTGCAGCGCGTGCACGGCGGCGCCCTGCCGGCCATGCCCGCGTCGCCGGCGCTGGCCGACTTTGGCGCGCGCGAGCGGATATCGCAAGACGCCAAGGCGGCCATCGGGCGCGCCGCCGCCGCCCTGGTCGCGCCCGGGCAGGTGCTGCTGGTCGACGGCGGCACCACCTCGGGCCATCTGGTGCGCTGCCTGGCGCCCGAGCTGCGCGCCACGGTTGTTACCCACAGTCCGTCGGTGGCGCTGGCGCTGCTGGGGCACGAAGGGATCGAGGTGATCATGCTGGGCGGGCGCCTGTACCGTCATTCGGTGGTGGGAGTGGGGGCGGCCACGCTGGAGGCGATCGGCCAGGTGCGCGCCGACCTGTGCTTCCTGGGCGTGAGCAGCATCGATCCGGAAGCGGGCTTGTCGACCGGCGACTTCGAGGAAGCGGCCGTCAAGCGCGCGATGTGGCGGGCGGCGGCGCACACCGTGGTGCTGGCTTCGCCGGAAAAGCTGGCGACGGTGTCGCCTTTCCGGATCGCCGGCGCGGATGAGATCGGTGCAATCGTGGTCGCGCACGGCACCGACGAGGCCTTGCTGGCGCGCTACCGGGCGCTGGGGGTGGAAGTGCATGTGGCGCAGGCGTAAAAAAGCCGGCATCGCGATGCCGGCTTTTGACGTGCTGAAACGACAGCGCGGGGCTTAACCCTGGCGGTTCGGCTCGGCGACGTAGATTTCGACGCGGCGGTTACGCGCGCGGCCGTTAGCATCGTCGTTCGACGCGACTGGCTCGCGCTCGCCACGGCCGTCGATCATGATGCGGTTCGGCGATACGCCGCGCGCCGCCAGGTAGTCGCGGGTCTGGGCGGCACGGTCGACCGACAGCGGCTGGTTGACCGAGTCGTTGCCGGTGCTGTCGGTGTGGCCGATGATGGTCACGGTGGTCGACGGATTGTCTTGCAAGGTCGAGGCAAAGCGCTCGAGCACAGGACGGAAATTCGATTTGATGGCGGAACGGCCGGTGTCGAACGAGACGTCGGCAGGCACGTCGAGCTTCAGGCGGTTATCCTGGGTCTGGCTGACCTGGATGCCGGTGCCGCGCGTGGCTTGTTCCATGGCTTGCTTTTGCTGTTCCATGCGGTTCGACCAGATATTGCCGATGATCGCACCGGCAGCGCCGCCGATGATGGCGCCCTTGCCGGCACGCCCGCCGCTGCCAGCCGTCGCGCCAATAATCGCGCCCAGGCCGGCGCCGACACCAGCGCCTGTTGCCGTGCCACGCTGGGTGGCGGACATGTCGGCGCAACCGGTTGCCATCATGGCGACGACGGTGATGCCGAGCAGGGATTTAGTCAGGTTCTTTTTCATAGTGTGGCTCCTAAAAGTAATTAATCCGTTTCGCTGTCACACCAGGCTACGCCAGGCACGACCGCGAAACGGATCGGACATCAGTCGATGGCCGGATGATGCGTCAGCTAGATACCTCGGCCGCTGATAAGGCGAACCAGGATCATGATAACAGCGACAACCAGCAGAATGTGGATGAAGCCGCCAATTGTATAGGAAGTGACCAATCCAAGCAGCCACAGGATCAGAAGTACTACGGCGATTGTATAGAGCATGATTTTGTCCTCGGTGGGTTTTTATAGACGACTGGTATGTCGTGCTTGCAGTATGCAGAACTCTGGCATGCCGCTCCGTACGCTGGCGTACATTAAGAATAAGTTTTTTGTTCGTTTTGCAAGACGGGCAACCAGCCGAATACGCCCGCCAGGCCAACGAGAGCGATCAGGCAGGCCACCAGGCCGCCGGCAATCAGGAACACCACATCCTGGGCCTGCATTGTGGCGCTGCTGCCCGCCGCGACAGGTCCCGCGGCGCTGAATCCAAACAGCGTCACGATAATGCCCCAAGCTAAAATGCCGATCCAAACCATGCGGTTCATGATCATTCCTTCGTCTCTGGTGATACTGCCGCGCCTTTTGCTGCAGGCGTGAAGCTATTTTCGCGCTTGCTCATCAGCAAATCGGTTCGTTGGCGCACATTGCAAAGTAGAAAAGAATAAGCCGCGTGGAAATGACCACGCGGCGTTGTTTTTTAGTACAGCCGGGTCGGATCAGACGGCCGGACGCAGGGTCCCGTCGATCACCTTGACCCGGTCGCCGGTGCGCCAGCCGGCCGCGCTCTGCTGATGGAAGGTGCGCGCTCCGCCGTCGTCGAGACGCACGCGGATTTCGTAACTGCGCGTCGCTTTCAGATTGCCTTCGACCTGGTTGCCGACCACCGCGCCGCCGACCGCACCGGCGACGGTGGCGAGCTTGCGGCCATTGCCGCCGCCGACCTGGTTACCGAGCAGGCCGCCGAGCACCGCGCCGCCGGCCGCGCCCAGGCCGCTGCCTTGTGCGCGCCGGGTGACTTCACGCACCGATTCGATATTGCCGCAATGGTTGCACCAGCGCTCGCGCGCCGGTTCGGATGCCGCGTTGCGCGGCACCGGTGCCGGTTTGCGTGCGGCTTCCTGGGCGGCGTCGCGTTTTTCTTCGCGTTCGCGCTCGGCACGCAGGTCGTCCATGCGCTCGTTCTCGGCACGCTGCGCGGCGTGGTGGCGCTGGGAGTCGCTGGCGGGCGCATCGAGTGCGGCCAGGGTCTGCGGCGCAGCGCCGCTTTGCAGTTTGGAGGCCAGCACCGCGCGGTCGATTTCGGACAGTTCGGTCGTGGCGGGCGTGCCGCCGATGGACGAGGGAATCCAGCCGAGGATGGCGGCCGTGCCGGCCCCGCAAAACACGATCACCGCGACGGCGGCGGCGATCAGCAGCGGATGCTGGGCGCTACGGGGCGCAGGGGAGGAGGGCGTCGTCATGATGATTCCTTGTTATGTTTGGTAGTGCACTGTCGGGTTGATGGACCCCATTCTCCCGAGGATGGGGCAGCCCTTCCGTGCGTCACCGTACATACTTTGCCTATTATTGCCGTTACGCTGATTGAAATTGTTTGTAAATGTATCTGTCGTAACAACCAGGCCTTACCTATCTAATGATCGCTATCCGTTTTGTCTCATGGCCGACCGCGCGCACCGCCCACCGGAGGGAGCGATGAATCACGTTTCCGCCGTTGAGTTCGACCACCCGAACGGCAACCAGCTGCTCGCCGCCTTGCCGCACAGCGACCTTGCGCGGCTGTCTCCCTTGCTCGAACCGGTACAGGTGGAAGTGGGCGAGGTGCTGTACGAGCCGGCCGAGCCGGTCCGCCATATCTATTTTCCGCACGACAGCCTGATTTCGCTGCTGGGCGTGGCCGAAGGGCGCATGACGCTCGAGGTCGGCCTGGTGGGGCGTGAAGGCATGCTGGGCGCGACCGTCGCGCTCGGTCACGACACGGCGCAGACACGCGCCATCGTCCAGCGCGCCGGTTGCGCCAGCCGCATGGACAGCGCCAAGTTCCGCACCGAGTTCGCGCGCAATCCGGCCCTGCAGCGGGTGCTGTACCGCTACACCGATACCCTGCTGGCGCAGGCGATCCAGATCGCCGTGTGCAGCCGCTTCCATGTGCTCGAAGCGCGCCTGGCGCGTTCGCTGCTCATCACGCGCGACCGCCTCAAGTCCGACAAATTTCACCTGACGCACGAATTCCTGGCGCATGCGCTCGGTGTGCGCCGGGTCGGCGTGACCAAGGCCGCCAGCGCCCTGCAGCAGCAGGGGCTGATCATCTACAGCCGCGGCAATATCGAGATCCTCGACGTGCAGGGACTGGCCGCAGCCTCCTGCAAATGCTACGAGATCGTCAAGGAAGCAGGCGCGAGCGCGCTGTCGACCGCCTTCGTCTGAACCGGCGGGCAGCGCGCGCCTTGCGGGCCCGCCGCGGTCCGGAGGCGCCCGTTTGCGCATCCTGCATGCCGCTGCCGTTCAATCCTCCCCCGCCTGCGCAGCCGGCAGCCAGCATACCCTGCCGGGCATTGCCGACGACACCGTCCCGACGTGCGAAGCCCCCATCCCCAAAGTTATTCCCGGCGCGCCGCCGATCATCCCGCGCTGCAAGTTGAAGAAAGCGAACGGCGGCTGCTTGCCGTTTCCAGAAAGACGCAGGCGTAAAAAAACCCCGCGAACGGGGCCGTTGGCGAGGTTTTTCTTCAATCAGGCAAGCCGGATCATTTCGGTGGCTTGACCTGATTGCCGATGACGCCGCCGACGGCAGCGCCGCCAACGGTACCGACAGCGCTGCCGCCGGTCAGTACGCCACCGACAACTGCGCCTGCGCCGGCGCCGATGGCCGTGTTCTTATCCTGGGCCGACATGCCTGCGCAGCCACCCAAACCGAGCGCTACTGTTACCAGTGTCGCGCTCATTACCAGTTGCTTGATTGTTTTCATGATAGTGCCTCTTTAATTGTAAAGCTTACTTCATGCGAATGTCGTTTTTGACTTGCTTCACACCTTTGACGTTGCGGGCAACTTTGCCGGCGGTAGCGATGCTGTCTTGCGCAGCAACGAAGCCGCTCAGCTGAACCACGCCTTTGAAGGTTTCAACGTTGATTTCAGCAACTTTCAGGGTCGGCTCATTGACGATGGCCGCTTTGACGCTGGTGGTGATCACGCTGTCGTCAACGTATTCGCCCACGCTTTCTTTTTTGTCGGTCGCGGCGCAGCCAACGACGGTGGTCAGCATCAGGGCGGCGATCAGGGTCGATACGATTTTCAGGTTTTTCATGGTGTGTTCCTCTATGGTGGTGGTCTATGTTGTTATGCGTTCGGCGGTGCTTGTCGCCCAACCGATGTGTCTAGATTAGGGCCTGCCGAGCTCGTGGTCTGTTCGGCAACGCACATAAGTGACAAAACGCAATTTTTCGGATTCAGCGGCGCGGGCGAACGTTCTGGGCGGCGGGGATGCTCTTGCCCGGCGGCGGCGCCACCGGCTTTTCGCGCGCCTCGGCCAGCAAGCGCCCGCAGCCGCTTTCCTGGCCTGGACCGGTGTTGACCAAGGGCAGCAGGGCGGCCGGCGCCGCGACCAGGCCCAGCGCCACCGCGCCGCCCGCCTTCAGGGCCAGCACGCCCTTGTCGACGCTCACCTCGGGCTTGGAGAAGCTGCCGCGCAGGTGCAGGGGCGAGCGCAGCGAAAAGATGCGCAAGCCCTTGGTCTGCGGATTCAGGGTCAGGTCCATCTGTTCGTTGGCCAGGTTGATAGTGCCGTCGCCGGTGATGGCCGCCTCTTCGGTATCGACCACGAAGGTGCGCGTCTGCATCAGGCCGTTGGTGACCTGGAAATCGCTGGCCATGCAATTGAGCTTGACCTGCTTGTCGCCGAACAGTTTGGTCAGCACGATATTGCCGATGTTCAGGCCGGCCTGTTCGAGCAGCATCTTGCTCACCGTACCTTCGTCGATCAGCGCCTTGACTTCGCCGTTCGAGGCCGCCAGCAAGGTGGCCACCGAATTGCCGGTGGCGGACAGCTGGGCGTCGCCGTTGATCTGGCCGACCGTGGCCTTCATGCCTTCCACCGAGGGGAACAGTTCCTTGATCTTGATATGGCGCGCGCTGACCCTGGCGGTGGCCTTGATGGCTTGCTTGCCCTGGCCGCTGCCGTCGAGCTTGATGGTGGAGGTGACGCTGCCGCCGGCCATCTGGAAATTCATCGGCGCCAGGGTCAGCACGCCATCCTTGAGGATCAGGTGGGTGGAGAGTTTGCTGATCGGCAGCTGTTTTTCGCGCACGATGCGCTCCGCCGCGTAATGCACGTCGGCGTCGATCGCGGTCCAGCGTTCGGTGCGGAACGATTCGACCGGCAGCACCTTGCCGCTCGGCTGCACCGCCTCGACCCCGCGCGCCTCTTTGCTGGCGTTCGAGTCGGCCCCGACCAGCGGCCCCAGGTCGGCGAACTGCAGGAGTTTCGACGCCACCTTGCCGCTCAGTTTGCCGCGCGGTTTGCCGGTCCGGTATTCCATGTGCCCGGCGATATCGCTCGACCCCACCTTGCCGGTAAATTTGTCGTAGATCCAGCGGCTGCCGGCCTCGCCCAGTTCGCCGGTCAGGCGACCCTCGGTGCGAAAGGCCGGCGTTTCCGGCAGCAGCAGCCCGGTCAGGGTATACAGGCGCGCCATGCTGGCGCCCGAGAGTTTGAGGCGCACATCGACCGCCGCCAGCTTGGTCGGCTTGGTGACCGTGCCTTCGATTTCGATGTGGGTTTTTCCAACGCGCAGGTCGGCCTGGACCGGGTAGGGCGTGCTCTGCTCCTTGAGCGAGAGCACCGCGCCGGCCTTGCCACCGCCGGTCACGGGGCCGTCGTTATAGGTGCCGCGCAGCGTCCAGCTGATCCCGTAGGCGGGATCGGCGTTGACGGTGTCGACGTCGGCCGTCAGGTCGATGTCCTCGAGCGCATCGTTGAACTTGACCACGCCCTTGGTGAAGACGACCCGTTCCAGGTCGAGCTTCCAGCGCGCTGGCTGGTCTTCGTTGCGGAAGGTCCAGTTGTTCTTGCCAGCCTTGTCGCGCCGCAGGTCGACGGCCGGCGCGTCGAAGCGCAGCACGGGAATGGAGATGGTCTTGTGCAGCAGGGCGAAGGGGTTGAGCGAGAAAGAGAACTGCCTGACGGAGGCCATGTCGCCCGTCCCCATCCCGGCCGGCTGGCCGACATGCACGTCGTTGGCGACCAGGTGCGGCCAGGGCACCAGGTCGCGCCAGGTGCGGTCGCGCTCGGCCATGACGGCGGCCGGCTTTTCCCAGCTCAGGTCGAGGTTGCCTTTGATGTCGAACGGGCGCTCGATCGCTTCGCTGGCCTTGGCGTTGAGCCACGGGCGCGCCTTGTTCCAGTCGTAGGTGAGCACGATGGCAAGCACGATCAGTGGAATGGCGACCAGCACGGCCACGATGGCCAGAACAATCTTGGTGCGGCGCGCTAGCGGTGTGCGGCGGCCGGACGGGACCGGGGCGGCTTGACTCATGACTATCCTTATTGTGGGAACAGGGTCACTTTAAGCGATATGGGTGGCGTTTTTGTGTACGTTAGCGCACGGTCGGCAAGCCCCTTGCACACAAAACATTTGCTATGTGCGGCAGCGAACCGAACTTGCCAATAAATCAGCTTATAACGTTATCACGACATCACTACACCTCATGGAGAAACACGATGAATGCACAAATCAAGAATCAAGTCAGTAAAGTTCTTTGCGCCGCACTGGTTATGACACTGGTCGCTTGCGCCAGTTCCCAAAAAGCACCGGCAACGGCGGATGTGGCCGTGTCGAAGAATGCCGTCGAAAACGCTGTGAGCGCCGGCGCCGCCGATCTGGCTCCGGAAGAAATCAACGCGGCCCGCACCAAGATGATGCAGGCCAACCAGGCCCTGGCCGCCAAGGATTACAAACTGGCGCGCGAACTGGCGACCCAGGCCCAGGCCGATGCCAAGCTGGCCCAGAGCAAGGCCAATTCGGCCAAGGCGACCACCGCCGCCAACGCACTCCAGGATGACCTGCGCGTGCTGCGCGAAGAAGTCGACCGCGCCAACAAGCCGCAACAATAAAAATACCAATAAGTCTGCACAGCGGACAAATGCCGCGCGCCCTCACAGCGGCAGCGCAGGCCAACTGGCCGCGCACAGCAGTACCCAGAGCACAAGAAAACGTTTGAACTCCGCGCCATATGGCGCCATGACAACAAAAGGAACACTTCCATGAAACATACCCTGATCAAAACCGCCATCCTCGCCGCCGTCCTGACCCTCGGCGCTTGCAGCAGCGTACCGACCACCACCCCATTGCTGGACCAGGCCCGTGGCGATTTCGTCGCCGCCAACAATAATTCGCGCGTGTCGACCTTCGCCCCGCTGGAATTCAAGCAGGCCAGCGAAGCGCTGGATCAAGCCAACGCCGCCGCCGCCCGCAAGGACAGCCTGGAGCAGATCGACAAGCTGGCCTATCTGGCCAAGCAAAAAATCGCCACCGCACAAGAAATCGCCAAGCAGAAGCAGGCTGAAGCCGATATCGCCGCTTCCGGCAAAGAACGCGACGCCGTGCGCCTCGAAGCGCGCACCGTCGAAGCCGACCGCGCCAAGATGGATGCCGCCGCCGCCAAGGCCGCCGCCGCCGCCGCTTCGGCCGATGCCGCCGCCGCCCAGAACCAGGCTGCCGCCGCACAAGGCCAGGTCGCCGCCGCCGAAGCCCAGACCCGCGAAGCCCAGGCGCGCGCCGCCCAGCTCGAAGCACTGATGACCGACCTGCAAGCGAAGAAAACCGAACGCGGCCTGATCATCACGATCGGCGACGTGCTGTTCGGCGTGGACCAGGCCAACTTGACCGCGAACGGCCAGGCGACCTTGCGCAAGCTGGCCGATGCGCTGGCACAGAACCCGAACCGCAGCGTGCTGGTCGAAGGGTTCACCGACAGTACCGGCAGCACCGCGCATAACCAGCAATTGTCGGAAAAGCGCGCCTCTTCGGTGCGCGCCGCGCTGGTCGAGATGGGCGTTGCCCGTGACCGCGTCGCGATGCGCGCATACGGCGAAGCCTTCCCGGTCGCGCCGAACGATAACGCCGGCAACCGCCAGATGAACCGCCGCGTTGAAATCGTGCTGTCGAACGAAGGTGCCGCGATCGCGCCGCGCCGTTAATACGAACGCAATCGCACTACGCATCATATAGAGTAAATACAGTAAAGGAATCACCATGGACGACAATACCAAGCCACTGGCGCACGGTTTCGACGTGAAAGCCATCCGCCAGGCAGCCGCCAATCTCGACGACGGCGCCGTCACCGACGGCTACGCCGCCGATCGTGAAGCGGTCATCAACATGCTGAACGACGCGCTCGCCACCGAACTGGTGTGCGTGCTGCGCTACAAGCGCCACTACTACACCGTCAGCGGCGTGGGCAACGGTCCGATCAAGGCCGAATTCCTGGAGCACGCGCAACAGGAGCAGGAACACGCCGATTCGCTGGCCGAACGCATCGTCCAGCTCAATGGTTCGCCGAATTTCAATCCGGCCACCCTGACCGCGCGCAGCCATGCCGAGTACGACGATTCGGACGACGTGCAAGCGATGATCCGTTCCAACCTGATCGCCGAGCGCGTGGCGATCGAGTCGTACCGTCAGATGATTGCCGCCATCGGCGAGAAGGACCCGACCACCAAGGCGCTGCTGGTGAGCATCATGGCGGTCGAAGAAGAGCACGCGGACGACATGCGTGACTTGCTGGCTCATTAAGAGCCCAAAAGCAAAAACGGTAGCACTTTACAGACTTTTTTCAACCCACCACTGGAGTTCATCATGTTAGATACCAACACCCGCACGAACGGCGCTTCGAACCTGAACGGCAACGTGAACGCCGTGCAAACCGACGTCAAGACCCTGGTCAAGGATGCCCAGACCCTGCTGTCCGCAGCGGCCGCACTGACCGGCGAGAAAGCCGAAGACATGCGCGCACGCGGCATGGAAATGCTGGACGTGGCGCTGGGCAAGGCATCGCAAGTGCAAGGTCAAGCAATCGTCAAAGGTAAGGAACTGGCGCACACCGCCGATGTCTATGTTAAGGACAACCCATGGCGCACCATCGCCGCCGCTGCCAGCGTCGGCTTGCTGGTCGGTGTGATCCTGGGCCGCAAATAATTCACGCCGGGAGAAGCCATGGACAAAACAACCGCAGCAGTACATGGCCCCGGCCTGATGGGCGGCCTGACAGGGCTGGCAAAAAATATCTTCGGACTCGTGGTGTCGCGCGTGGAACTGGCGGCACTCGAGTTGTCCGAAGTACGCAATCATGTGCTTGAATTGCTGGTGATTTTCTCGCTGGCAGTGCTGTGCGCCATGTTTGCGTTGGCCTACGGTAGCGCGACAATTGTTGCGCTCGCGTGGGAAAGCATGGGCTGGAAAATCCTTTTGCTGATGTTTGCCGTGTTCATCGCCGTGACGATCGGCCTCGTGCTCAAGGCCAAGGCCATGCTCAAAGAGGGCAAGCTGGCTTTCCCCGAGACCATGAACGAACTCAAGAACGATCGCGACATGCTGCTTTAAGCGGCACTTCAGACGGGAGTATTACGATGGCGATGGATAACATTATCGGGCTCGAAAAGTCCCCCGGCACCGGGGGCGACAAGATGGACTCGGTAGCCGAGCGCAAGGCGCGCTTGCTGCGCCAGGGCGATTTCTACCGCGTCGGCATTGCTCACGCCAAAGCCCGGATCAAGCACGATGCGCGTCCCGACGTGCTGTTTCACTCGGCACTCGACCATGCGACCTGGGCGGTCCGTTCACGGATCGACAGCGTGCTGCATCCGACCGGCATCAGTGTCGCGTCGATCATGCCGTACGCCGCGACCATCGTCGGCTTCATCACGCGGCGCCGGCTGATCAAGCCCGCGCTCGGCGTGGCGGCCGTGCTGGGCGGCCTGGCGTGGTACCTGCAGCAGCGCCGCACGGGGCAGGCGCAGGAGCTGTAAGGCGGGACCTGTAAGGCACAAGGTGTACGGCGGAACGTGTGCCGCGCAACGTGCGGCCCAATGCCGCTGAACTGCTTGATGACCATGCCGGGCAAGCGAACCCGGCCTTGCAACAAGAACGGAAAGATATGGTGGGGCTTGAGCGGCGTCGTAATCTTCGGATTCGACGCCGTCTTTTTTTGCTGGTATCGTTTTCATCCCTGTTCGATTTTCATATACTCACTTTTTCCACCTCCATCTCGACGCGATTCCGGCCTTTCTATGACTGAAGCAAACAAACTCAATCCCGACAAGCTGCGCATCGTGCTGGTCCTGCAAGGCGGCGGCGCGCTGGGCGCCTACCAGGCCGGCGTGTACCAGGCGCTGCACGAGCATAACTTGGTGCCGGACTGGATCGTGGGCACCTCGATCGGCGCCATCAATGCGGCGCTGATCGCCGGCAATGAACAATCGCTGCGGCTGGAGAAAATCAAGGCCTTCTGGGACCGTGTTTCGCATGCCGACACGCTGGACATGACCCGCGTCGACGACCGCCAGCGGCGCTCGAATATCTGGCTCAACACCTTCGACACGGTCATGCGCGGGGTGCCGGGCTTTTTCAAGCCGCGCCTGTTCAGCGGTTTTCCGTTCGGGATGACGGTCGCGCCCGAAGAAGCCTCGTTCTACGACACGCTGCCGCTGCGCGACACGCTCAAGGAACTGGTCGACTTCGACTATCTCAACGAAGAGGGCGGCATGCGCCTGACGGTCAATGCCGTCAATGTGCGCACCGGTGAACTGGCGCATTTCGACAGCCGGAGCGGCGATCTGTGCGCCGACCATGTGCGTGCCAGCGGCAGCCTGCCGCCGGCCTTCGCCCCGGTGCGCATCGATGGCGAGCTGTACTGGGACGGCGGCCTGTATTCGAACACCCCGCTCGAATCGGTGCTGCGCGAGCTGCCCGGTGGCGACACCATCTGCTTCATGGTCGACTTGTGGAGCGCGCAAGGCGAGGAGCCGGTGACGATGGATCAGGTCAACACGCGCCAGAAGGATGTGACGTTCGCCTCGCGCTCGAAACGCCATATCGAAGACTACAGCGCCACCCACGCGCTGCAGCACAAGCTGCGCCAGATGTACGCGCGCATGCCCGAGGCCGAGCGCACCGAGGAAGACCGGCGCGAGCTCGCCGCGCTCGGCTGCGACGCCACCCTGCACATCGTGCGCATTCCGTATGCGGGGCACGACTGGCACATGGCCTCGAAGGACGTCAATTTTTCCAAAGGGTCGATCGAGTGGCGCTGGGAGCAGGGCTACCGCGATGCGCTGCGCGCGCTCAAGCACGCGGGCTGGCTGCTGATGGTGGCCGAAGAAACGGCCGTGGTGGTACACGAATTGCCGCCGGACCAGGATGACTGGAGCGCGGCGGCGTAAATCGTCGCTGCGGGCGGCGCCGAGGCGCGGCGCCCCGGCAGGCGGGTGCTGTCAGCCGCCCGCGGCAGCCTGGGCGCGCGCGCCGGCCATGTCTTTCTGATAGTTCGCTTGCGCTTCCTTGTTGCAGGCGCTGCGCTCGGACACCGGCAGGGCGCGGCATGCGCCCTTCGCTTCCTGCAGGGCCGCACCCATTTCCTTGCGCAAGGTACGCAGGCGCGCCTCGGGGGTGACGTCTTCGCGCGTCCAGCGCGCCGGGTCGCCGCGGGCGATTTCGGCCGCTTGCTGGCGCGCGGTGGCGGCCGGCACGTTCTGGTCGGTCGAGGTCTGGGGCAGATGGGCGCTGGCAAAAGGCATTCCCAGCAGGCAGGCTGCGGCCAGGGTGGCGCGCAGCATGCTGGTCAATGGACTGGTGGTGCGTGGCGATGCGCATGGCATCGTGTTGTTGTCGGGCTTGCGCATGGCAGCTCCTTTTTTAGTTGGGGATGGTGGGGCAAAAAAAACCGGCGCACGCGGCGCCGGTTGTCGACTTGTTACAGACGCCCGGTGAGGAGCAGCACGATGAGCACCACCACGATCAGGCCGGTGATGCCGCTTGGGCCGTATCCCCAGCTGCGGCTGTGGTTCCAGGTAGGAAGAGCGCCGATCAGCGCAAGAATGAGGATAACGAGAAGAATGGTACCCATGGTGGGCTCCTTTAAGAGTCGATCTGTCTTTGCAGATCGTGATTTATGTAAATGGTGGGGGTACTACCAAAAATCAGTAACGGTAGACGCGGCCGTCGACCACGCGCACGCGGTTGCCGACGCGCAGGTCATACACGCTGTCCTGCACAATGGTGCGGTTTTCGCCGTTTTGCAGGCGAACATTGATCTGGTACATTTCCTGGCCAGTGCCGGCGTTGCGGTTCGCTTCAACCTTGTTGCCGACGACAGCGCCGCCGACAGCACCGGCGACGGTGGCCGCGGTACGGCCGCTGCCGCTGCCGATCTGGTTACCGACCAGGGCGCCGACGATACCGCCGACAACCGCGCCGGCGCCGTTGGTCTGGCCGTCATTGCGGGTGACCTGGATCGATTCGATGGTGCCGTAGCCAGCCGACGAGGAGGCGGCATTGTCGTAGCTGCCGTTGTTGGTCGGCTGGGACGAGGTGCTGGCGCAGCCGCTGAGCATGGCGGTGGTGGCGATGACGATTGCTGCGATAGTCTGGTTCGATTTCATGTTGTTCTCCTGACAAAGTGTGAAGCCAGCATAATCAGCAACAACCATGGGGTCTGTGCGCTGCCGCACTCAGGTTCATTCGGTCGAGTTTGGCTCAAACTGTTGGTTTTTTGCCACTAGTCGCGCTGTGTTCGCCAGCGAACAGATGTCGGGCGGCACTTCCCGTAAAACGGTAAGCAGCGATGTATTGTCACCGGAGAAAATCAAGATGAAACGAGCAGTCACCCCCGCCTTGATCGGCGCCTTCCTGATGTCGGCCGCATTCTCGGCCAGCGCGGCGACCCCGGAAGCGAAGGCGGCCTACAAGCAGGCCACGGCGGCGGCCACCGCCACCTACAAGGCGGCCCGTGCGCAGTGCGACGTGATTACTGGCAACCCGAAAGATGTCTGCGTGGAAGAAGCCAAGGCGGCGCGCGTGCGCACCGTGGAAGAAGCGAGCGCCATCTACAAGAACACGCTGAAAGCCTACACCCAGTCGCGCCTGACGATTGCCTCGGCCAACTTTGACCTCGACAAGGCCAAGTGCCGTGCGCTGACCGGCAACGACAAGGATGTCTGCATGCAGCAGGCAAAATCGACCTTGATCGCGGCCCAGGCCGACGCCAGGGCCGACAAGAAAGCGATCGAAGCGCGCACCGATGCGCGCGACGACAAACGAACGGCCGAATACAAAGTCGCGCTTGAAAAGTGCGATGCGTTTGCCGGTGCGGTCAAGGACACCTGTGTCTCAGCCGCGAAATCGCAGTATGGCAAGTAAGTAACAAGCGAGCTATGCTGCAACAGCTCATACAGAGCAAATTTTTTTGAACCACCCACCAAGGAGTCCACTATGAAAATCGCAAAACGTCTGTCGACCATGCTGTTTGCCGCCACCCTCGTCGCCACCATGGCTGGTTGCGCTTCGACCGCCACCAAAGAAGGTACGGGCGAATTTATCGATGACACCGTGATCACCGCGAAAGTCAAAGCATCGATCTTCAACGAGCCAACCCTCAAAGCGTCGGAAATCAACGTTGAAACCTTCAAGGGCGACGTGCAGTTGTCCGGCTTCGTGGCCGATCCGGCGGATGCCACCAAAGCGGCCGATGTGGCACGCGGCGTGAAGGGTGTAGTATCGGTCAAGAACGACGTACGTGTGAAGTAAGCTGAGCTCTTCAGGCCGGCCCGCAGTGGCCGGCCTGCGGTGCCGGCTCTATAATGTGAAGATTTTATGCAGCTTGCAGATCCGATTCCGGCCCCCGCCAATCAAACTCCCGCTCCTTCGCTGGAAGGCGCCGCCGTCAAGGCAGCCCCCGCCGATGCCGGCGCGGAGCATCACGATCCACTCACTTCCACTGCCGCGCACACGCTGCGCATCCCGATCCATGTCAATGCGCGCGGGCTGGCGCTGGGCATCATCGCGACGATTGCCTTCGTCTACGCACTCCAGTGGGCACAAAAATTCCTGGTCCCGCTCCTGCTCGGGATCTTTATCGCCTACACGCTCAACCCGCTGGTCCTGTTCCTCGAACGGCGCATGCGGATCAAGCGCGCCATCGGCGCCACCATCGTCACGGTCGTCATCCTGGTGCTGATGGGCGGTGTGCTGAACCGGGTGCAGGGCGAGTTTTTCAACATCATCGACGAATTGCCGACGATTACCCAAAAGGTCACGCGCATCCTGACCCGCGCCAGCGGCGGACAGCCGAGCACGATCCAGCAGATGCAGGCCGCCGCCTCCCAGATCGAGCAAGCCACCTCCAGCGTCGGCGGGCAAAAATCGGCGGCGCGCAAGGCCATGCCGGCCGCCGCCGCCGCCGGAGGCAGTTTCAAGATCATGGACTGGGTGCTGGCCGGGTCGATGGGCTTCATCGGTTTCGTCACGCAGGCGACGATGGTGGTGTTCCTGGTGTTCTTCCTGCTCCTTGCGGGAGACACCTTCAAGCGCAAGCTGGTCAAACTGACCGGGCCGTCGCTGAGCCGCAAGAAGGTGACCGTGCACATCCTGGACGACATCAATACCTCGATCCAGAACTATATGTTCATGCTGCTCGTCACCAATACCTTGCTGGCGCTGCTGATGTGGGTCGCGCTGCGCGCCATCGGTCTCGAAAATGCGGGCGCCTGGGCGATTTTCGCCGGCCTGATGCACATCATGCCGTACTTCGGCCCGCTGTTGATCACCGCGCTGACCGGCCTTGTTGCCTTCATGCAGTTCGAATCGCTGGAAATGGTGCTGCTGGTGGCCGGCGCGTCGCTCGCCATCGCCACCCTGGTCGGGACCGTCATCGCCACCTGGATGACCGGCAAGATCGCCAAGATGAACCCGGCCGCCGTGTTCGTCAGCCTGCTGTTCTGGGGCTGGCTGTGGGGCATGTGGGGCTTGCTGCTCGGCGTGCCGGTGGTCGTGATGATCAAGGTCGTGGCCGAACGGGTCGAAGGCATGGAAGTCCTGGCCGAGCTGCTGGGCGAGTAAGCAGGCTGTTGCGGCGGCGGGGCGATGCCTTTGCGCCTGCGCCGCTGTATGTTAGGCTTGCAGATCGTCAATTCAAAAGCGCGCTTTGTTCATGCTCCAGTTAAAAAATCTTGCGCTCACGCTCTCCAGGGGCGCTGCCGCCGTGCTTTGTTGCGGCGTGTTGGCCGGCGCCGCCTGTGCGCAATCGGTCGCGTTCACCTTCGATGACGGACCCTCGCTGGCCGCCACCCCACGTCTCACGCCGCAGCAGCGCAACCAGGCCATGCTCGACGCGCTGGCCAGGCATCAGGTCAAGGCGGCGCTGTTCGTTACCGCCGGCAATGGCGCCGACAAGCCGGCCGGCTACGCGCTGGCGCGCGCCTGGGGCGAGGCCGGCCACGTCATCGGCAACCACACGATGACCCATCCGGACCTCGATAGCGCCAAGGTCAGCCTGGCGCAATACCAGCAGGAAGTGCTGGACTGCGACAAGATCATCGCCACTTTGCCCGGTTACCAGAAATGGTTCCGCTTCACCTATCTGCGCGAAGGCAGCGAACCCGGCAAACGCGACGGCATGCGCGGCTTTCTCGCCGCGCAGGGCTACCGCAACGCCTACATCACCCTCGACACCAGCGACTGGCGCCTCGACGAACACCTGGACGAGACGCTGGCAAAGAACAGCAAGGCCGACCTGGCGCCCTTGAAAAAGGCCTACCTCGCGCATGTGCGCGAGCGCGCGCTGGCCTACCGCGCCATGTCGCAGCGGCTACAGGGACGCGACATTGCCCAAGTGATTTTGCTGCACCACAATTTGATCAACGCGCTGTTTCTCGACGACGTGATCGGGATGTTCAAGGAGATGGGCTGGACCATCGTGTCGCCGGCCAAGGCCTTCGAAGACGCGGTTTACCAGTTCTCGCCGCAACGCCCGGCGCATGGGCAAAGCCTGCTGCTGTCGATGTCGCGCAGCCTCGGCATGGACAAGCTGGACGACAAGAAACGCCTGCAAGACGATGGCGAGGCCGATATCGACCGCTTGAAAGCACAAGGATACTAGGAAACCATGCTCGCAAATTTACCTTACGAATTACAGATCGCCCTGCGTTACACCAGCGCGCAACGCCGCAGCGAACGCAATCCGATGCTGTCGGTCATTTCGCTCATTTCGGTCAGCGGGATTGCGCTGGGCGTGGCCGCGCTGATTGTGGTGCTGTCGGTGATGAACGGCTTCCAGAAAGAAGTGGCGGCGCGCATGCTGTCGATGATTCCGCATATCGAAGTCATCGACGAACGCGGCGGCCTGCCCAACTGGGAGCAGACCCTGGCGCAGGCGCGCGGCAATCCGGCCGTGTCCGGCGGGGCGCCCTTTGTCACCCTGCAGGGCATGCTGCTGTACGACGACACCATGCGCCCGGTGGCGGTGCAGGGGATTTTGCCGGCGGCCGAAAAAACCGTGTCGAGCATTGCCGAGCGCATCAAAGATGGCAAGCTGGACGATTTGCAGCCGGGCCGCTTCAACATCGTGCTCGGCTACGAGCTGGCCAGCAAACTGGGCGTGAAAACGGGCGATAAATTGTCGCTGCTGGTGGCGCCGCAGGGCGGGGCGGCCACCGCCTGGACGCCGCGCCGGCAAGTATTCACGGTGACGGGGACCTTCAACGTGGGGCACAACGATTACGATTCCACCGTGGCGCTGGCGCATATCGACGATGCGCGCGCGGTTGAGCAGCTGGCCTTGCCGTCCGGGCTGCGCCTGAGTTTGCATGACCTGCACCAGGCGCCGAGGGTGGCGCAGGAATTGTCCAGCAGCATGCCGCAGGAATTGATGTTCCGCGACTGGACGCGCCAGAACGAAGTCTGGTTCGCGGCCCTGCAATCGCAAAAGCGCATGATGTTTCTGATCCTGGTGCTGATCATTGCGGTGGCGGCGTTCAATCTGGTGTCCACCCTGGTGATGAAGGTCAACGACAAGCAGGCCGATATTGCGATCCTGCGCACCCTGGGCGCCTCGCCGCGCTCGATCATGGCGGTGTTCATGATGCAGGGCGCGCTGGTGGGCGTGATCGGGACCGCGGCCGGGGTGGCGGCGGGTGTGATGGTGGCGATGAATATCGATGTCATCATGCCGGTGGTGGAGAAACTGCTGGGCAGCAAGCTGCTGTCGAAAGAGATTTACTTCCTCAGTTCGGTGCCGTCGGACCCGCAATGGCAGGATATCGTCATGATCGGCGGGGTCTCGGTGGCGCTGGCCTTCGTGGCGACCTTGTATCCGAGTTACGGGGCGGCGCGGATCAATCCGGCGGAGTCCTTGCGTTACGAGTAGAACATCGGCTATTGGCTTGATTAGGCAGGAACAGACAACGATGAAAACATTGCGTCAACAGTCAGTCGTGCTCGCCGAGTGGGCAAACGAACTCGCGCTGCGCTTCGGCAGGCCGGTCGACGAGCTGATCAAAGGCGGGCTGATGGCGAGTGATTTTTCCGCTGACGTGGAAGTGAGGACGCCGTATGGCATGACGGTCCGCTTCGTGCTGGCGTTCTTCCTGGTGCGGCCTGACAGGGGCCAGGCGGTTGTCTTTAGCGAGCATAGCGGATACGCCGAATTCGATATGGTGGACGGCATGGTGTTTGCCGAAATCTCCGAGTCGAGGTACTACCATGATGCAGAAAATGAAAATCGGCCGATCCGGTAGCCGGTCGTCCCGCCGCATCGGCCTTGCGCCCACCAATTCGGGACAGAGGCAATTTTCGAGTCGGAATCGTCAATCCCACGCGCCAGTGCGGAAGCGTGGCTGCTGGCAGTGCATGGCATCGTTGCGGTCATTGAACTGGCCGATGGCATCGACGTCGCGGGCACTTCCCGCTCCGTTGTGGCGGTGGATCCGCTGGCGCCAGCGCATCGTTTGACCAGATGAGAACAGGACGAGCTAGTCGCCTGGCGATCCAATGACTTTCAACTCGGAAATGAGGCCGGCGAGTTGTCTTCAACGTGCCGGGACGCCTTGGGCAAGCCGATTAGCTGACTGATAGAGCTGAAACGTCTGCGCGTAATCGCCATCCGATTCGTCGATGTACCAAGTGTCCAGCACTGCCCCATTCGGCCCGTACAATCCAAAGGCCACGAATGGCACGTCCGAGTTTTCATCCTTGCCAGCCCAAAGCGCAATTTTCGTGTTGTCGACAGTGACCGACACGGCGTACTTGTCTTTGCGCCAAGCGACATTGCCTTCCTCCGTCTTGACAGAAAGCGATTTTACGACTTCCCGATAGTCGTTTGGTATCGGCATTTTGCAGCGCTCAGCGAATTCGCGTCACCTTTGCCGCCGTAGACTGCTCGCCGCCGGTGACTTCATCCGGCTTGTGCTTCAAACTGCCCAGCTGCAGCGCGTATTGCCGCGCGAACTCAGCACCCAAAAAGAAAATCTGCGCCGAGTAATACACCCACAGCAGCAGGGCGATCATCGAGCCGGCCGCGCCGAAACTGTTGGCCACGCCGCTGTTACCGATATACAGTCCTATTGCAAATTTCCCCAGGCTGAACAAGGCCGCCGTGCCCAGCGCGCCGATGGTCACGTCGCGCCACGATAGTTTGATGCGCGGGAGCATTTTGTAGATCACCCCGAACAGCACTGCGATGACCAGGAAGCTGATCGCCCACGATACCCACGACAGCAGCACGGCCGCGTCTTTCCACAAGCCGTTCATGTAATTTTCCAGCACCGCCAGCGCGGCGCTGACCACCAGCGAGACCATCAGCAGGAATCCCAGCACCAGGATCAGCCCGAACGACAGCAGGCGCGTGCGCAGGATCGTCCACCATGTGGAGTCGGTCGACTCCGGCACGGCCCAGATCTCGTCCAGGCTGTCCTTGAGTTCGGAAAACACGGTGGTCGCCCCGAACAGCAGCAGGCCGGTGGCGATGACGGTGGCCCAGATGCCGCTTTCCTTGTTTTGCGCGCCGGCCAGGATCAGCTGGATCGCTTCCGCGCCTTGCTTGCCGACCAGTCCGCGCAATTCGTTAATCAGCTGGCCCTGAGCCGCTTCGGCGCCGTAGAAAAAGCCGGCGATGGCAATGACCAGCACCAGGATCGGCGCCATCGAAAACAGGGTGTAGAACGCCAGTGCCGCGCCCTTGCTGGCGGCGCGGTGCGCGAACCATTCGGTGACCGCGCAGCGCATCACATTGACCAGTTGTTTGGAGTACGGCGCCCATTCCTTGATTTCCATTATCGTTACTTTCCTTGGATTGCGCGGGGAGCACGCGCTCCCCGCAAAACAGTGAATCTTGTTATTGAACGCGTCGTTCGATGGTAATTTGCTCGACTTCAACGCGGCGGTTCGGTTCCAGGCACTTGATCAGCGCGGCGCGTTTTTTCTCGGTGCAGGTGACCACCGGATTGGCTTCGCCCTTGCCGTAGGCTTTCAGACGGGCGCCGTCGATGCCCTTGGCCACCAGGTAGTCGCGCACCGCATTCGCGCGCCGCTCCGACAGCTTGAGGTTGTATTGCTCCGAACCGAGCCGGTCGGCGTAGCCGGTGATGTCGACGTCGGTGATGGTCGGGTCGGCCGTCAGCGCGGCGGCGATCTCGTCCAGACGGGTCTGGGTCACGTTGAGAGTTGCGCTGTTGAAAGCGAACAGCTCGGTCGTGCTCAAGGTGATTTTTTCGAAGCGGGCCGGCGGCGGCGGTGGCGGTGCGACCGGTTCCGGCGGCGGCGTGACCGCTGGCGGCGGCGTCGGCGCTGGCGGCGGTGCCGGCGGAATCGGCTTGTTGAAAGCGTAGTTGAAGCCGATCGTCAGGTATTTGTTGTTGCTGCGGTCGAAACCGAAGGCCTCGTCGCCACGCAGGCGCCCGCGCACCGTGCGCAAGTCGGCCTGCATCGACCACTGGTCCGTCAGGCCCAGCTGGAATCCGAGGCCGGCGGTCGCGTAGGGCGAGGTCTTGCCGACCCGGCGCAGCGGATTGTCGACCCGGTCGCGCTCGGCGCCGATGCCAATCAGCAGGAAGGGACGGAAATTCTGGCGCGACAGCATCAGCAGCGCGTCCGCGCCCACCACGGTCTGGCGATAGTTGGCCAGCCCTTCCTTGGTGCGCGCATGGGTGACGCCCATCTGCACGTCCCACATTTCGGAGAGCGGCCTGCCGATCTTGAGGCCGCCTCCGTAGTCGCGCTCGTCGACGCCGAAATCCTTGTCGGGCCTGAATGCATTGGCGCTCGGCTGGATATACCACGAGGGGTTGATGTCTTGCGCAAAGGCCAGTGACGCGCCGCACGATAGTGCCGCCGCCAGGGCCGTCTTTCTCATTTTGCTCACAGGGATCTCCTATTCGATAGGTCAGTAGAGTTGTCATCGCTGAAATGCAGCAGTGTGACGTTCGACTTGAGATTAGGCGGCGGAGTTCAATGCAACCGTTCGATAGCGCACTGTGATGTCGGACTTGTCTTTTTAATACAACAATTTGTGCGAGTGCCAAGAAAAATCGCGCCGGACCAGGCGAACCTGGTCCGGCGCGAGTTGTCGCGCAAAAAATAGCCCGGGGCTATTAGTTGGTTTTTTCCGGTACCACGATCACGGTGTCGCCGCCGGTTTTGCCTTGCTCGCCTTTGGCGCCGTCCATGCCTGGGGCACCTGGGGTACCAGCGGCGCCTGGGGTGCCGGTGGCGCCCGAGTTGCCGTCAGTACCAGCTGCGCCGGTGGCGCCAGTAGCACCAGGGGCGCCGGCTGGGCCAGGTACGGCTACTGGAACTTCAACGGTTGGGGTAACAACCGTTGCAGGTGGGTTAACAGTGGTTTTTTCGCATGCGGTCAGGCCGGCGATTGCCAGCAGTGCTGCCAGGATAGTCGTTTTCATGGTGGTTTCCTTTTATATGTGTCTGGTGCCGGCGGCAACCAGACTGAACGTCAGTGAAGTCATTGCACACACGAATTTGTGCGAACGAGGCCAGAATACGGTCATGTTTAGTTGGAATCTGTACGCCAACGCACACAGCAGGACGTGTCAGCAAAATTGCAACGATGAAAAGATGATCATAGGAAGTAAATTGTGCGAAATGTTCGATGGCGCACAGACCATCGGGGTCCACGCAGGCAATCTTGCACTCAGTTGTGCGGAACCGAATTATTGTCAGGCTGTCAAACGACATGTACCGGATCCGGACGAAATGAATCTCTTCTCATGGAGTACTCAACATGCATGCAACGACACAGCACCACAATGCGGCCCAAGGCGAAATGACCACATTGCACACCAACGCCAATTCTTCGCTGATCGAGCGCGTCGCGCCCCAGCCGGCAGAGCGCGCCCCGATCTCGATGGCCCCGATCGAGCGCGTGCGTTCGACCTCGGCCACCCAGCGCCGCATCGAAAATATGCAAAAGCTGATCGGCGAACTGTCGACCCACGAAATGCTGGCCGACGAAATCGCCTGGTTCCTCAAATTCTCGCCGTCCGGCGCGCGCAAATACATCCGCGACCTGCGCGAAGCGGGCGTGATCGAACTGGCGCGCTATATCGAAGGCACCGCCACCTACCTGGGCAAGGCCGTGTACCAGATTTCGCCGGACCCGGAACGGGTCAAGGCCTTCCTGGCCGCGATCGTGCAGCCGAAACGCGAAGGCGCGGCACCGCGCAAGGAACGTCCGGGCCTGCGCGAGCAGAGCATGGCCGGCACGGGCCGTCACTTCCACATCCTGGCGGACGACACCCACTATGCCATCCGCGTCAATCGCAGCCCGGTGGCGCGCGATCCGCTGGTTGCCGCCTTGTTCGGCGCGGCGCCGTCGGCCAAAGACCAGGCTTGATCCTGCGCTGAGCTGCGCCCGCTGCGCCTGCGTCCGCCATCCGGCCGGACTGCGGGGCAGGGGCCGCCAGCGTGTTTTATCTTTCCGGCAGGACCGTCGTAGTACGGTCCAGCCCAGGACTCTGCCGTTCCGCTCGCCATTCGGCCCTGCCATGCGGCCGCGCCAGTCGGCTCCGTGCCGCCCATCTTTGCGTTCACGCTTTCCCGCCAGGATGCGTGTGCTTCGGCACGTCTGCTGTTTTTCTGTCATTGTCCCCAATTGAAAACCCCCGAACCAGCCCCACTTGTGGCGGTGCGGGGATGTTCGCTCGTCCCACCCACTCACCAAAAGGATCGCCATGTTACCGACGCCAGAATCGCTGGAAGGCAAGCCCGTACCGAATGTCACGTTCAAGGCCAGGCCCAACGACCAGTGGAAAGACATCACCACCGATGAGCTGTTCAAGGGCCGGACCGTCGTCGTGTTTTCGCTGCCTGGCGCCTACACGCCAACCTGTTCCTCCACCCATTTGCCGCGCTATAACGAACTGGCGCCCGTGTTCAAGCAGAACGGCGTCGACGAGATCGTCTGCATTTCGGTCAACGATGCGTTTGTCATGAACGAGTGGAAAGTCGGCCAGGATGCCGAGAACATCACCGTGATCCCGGATGGCAATGGCGACTTCAGCGAAGGCATGGGCATGCTGGTCGACAAGCGCAACCTGGGCTTCGGCATGCGCTCGTGGCGTTATTCCATGCTGGTCAAGGATGGCATCATCGAGAAGATCTTCATCGAGGCCGACAAGGAAGGCGACCCGTTCGACGTCTCGGACGCCGAAACCATGCTGCGCCACGTCAGTCCGGACGCGCAGGTGCCCGAACCGGTCGTGGTGTTTTCCAAGCCCGGCTGCCCGCATTGCGCGCGCGCCAAGGCCACGCTCAAGGCGCACGGACTGGCGTTTGCCGAGATGTCGCAGGACCGCAAGATCAATTCCAGCGTGCTGCGCGCGGTCTCGGGCCAGTCGACCTGGCCGCAAGTCTTCATCGGCGGCAAGCTGATCGGCAACGCCGACGCGGTCGACGCTTACTTCGGCGCCGCCAAGGCAGCCTGAGCCACGTCCGCACCGTCCGCTCGCGCGCCGCGCCGCTGCGCGCGAGCGCGTCGCGCGGCGCGGCTCCCCCGTTTTCGTATCGCACCCGACAAGGACTAAGATGGAAGCGCTGCTCTGGACCACCGCCATCGTGGTGGCAATCGCGCTCGGCATGAGCTATCCCGGCTGGCGCCTCAGGCGCGCGCTGGCCCAGCCGTTCCCGCCTGCCTGGCGCGATATTCTTGAACGCAATATCCCCATTTATCAGCGCATGCAGCCCGATCTGCAAGCGCAATTGCAGCGCCTGGTGCAGCAATTCCTGTTCCAGAAAAAGTTTGTCGGCTGCGAGGGACTGGAGGTGGACGACGAGATCCGCGTCACCATCGCCGGCCAGGCGTGCCTGCTGCTGCTGAACCGCTTTACCCGCGTGTACCGCAAGCTGCACACCATCCTGGTCTATCCGAGCGCCTTCCTGGTGCCGCGCAACCATGCCGACGACGCCGGCATCGTGCATCCGGCGCGCCAGGAACTGCTGGGCGAATCGTGGGTCGACGGCCGCGTCGTGTTGTCGTGGGACCACGTCCAGCGCGGCGCCGGCGACTGGACCGATGGCCAGAACGTGGTCCTGCACGAATTCGCCCACCAGCTCGACAGCGAGTCGGGCAGCAACAACGGCGCGCCTTTCCTCGGCCATCCGGGCAGCTACCGCAACTGGTCCGAGGTGCTCTCGCGCGACTTCAACAACCTGCGCCACGAAGCCATGTTCCACCGCCAGAGCGTGCTGGACCACTATGGCGCGGTCAGTCCCGCCGAGTTCTTCGCCGTGGCCACCGAAACGTTTTTCGAGAAGCCCTGGCAGATGGCCGAACGCCATGCCGAGCTGTACGAGCAGTTTCAGCAGTACTACCGGGTCGACCCGCGCGAATGGCTGGCGCCGCCGCAGCCGGAGCCGCTGTTCGACGAACCCGAGCCGCCCGCCTCGTACGGCACGGTGTACGGCCAGTGGCGATGACGCTGGCGCCCGCTTGAATACTCGGTCATAATCGCCTGAAGTACTTTCCCACGGGATCGATCATGGCGATGCAGTTCGAGGAATTTGAATCCTTCGCGTCCGACACGCCGCCCGCACCGGTGCGCGCGCCGGGCGCGGATGCCGCTTCGCCGCTGGTGCGCCTGCAGTACCTGATCGACAACACCCCGGCCATCATCTATTGCACCGTGCCCAGCGGTGACTTCAAGATGACTTTTGTCAGCAACAACGCCTACAACGTGCTCGGCTACCGGCCCGAGGACATGGTGGCCGATCCCAATTTCTGGTTCGATCATATTCATCCGGACGACGCGCCCGCCATCTTTTCCAGCCTGGCGCTGGTGTTCGTCGAGGGCCAGCGCGCCTACGAGTACCGCTTCCGCGCCGCCGACGGGGCTTACCTGTGGATGCACGACACCTTGCGCCTGATCCGCGACGAACATGGCGCGCCGCTCGAAGTGATCGGCTCGCTCACCGACATCACGATCCGCAAGACCATGGAAGAGGCGCTCTACAGCAAGGGCCAGGAACAGCAGTTGCTGATCGGGCGTTTGCAGGAAGCGCAGAACCAGTTGCTGCAGTCGGAAAAAATGGCCTCGATCGGCCAGCTGGCCGCCGGCATTGCGCACGAGATCAACAACCCGGTCGGCTTCGTCAATTCGAACATGGGCACCTTGCAGAAATACGTGGCCACCCTGTTCGGCGTGGTCAGCCAGTACGATGCCGCGATCGCCGCGCACAGTCCGCCGCCGGCCCTGAGCAGCCGCATCGCGCAGATCGGCAAGAGCGCCGACCTGGCTTTCCTGCAGGATGACGCGACCGATCTGATCCGCGAGTCGATGGACGGGCTCAAGCGCGTCAAGGATATCGTCCAGGCGCTCAAGGATTTTTCGCATGTGGGCGAGAACGAGTGGCAGGTGGCCGACCTGCATCACGGCCTCGACAGCACCTTGAATATCGTCTCCAACGAGATCAAGTACAAGGCCACGGTGGAGAAGCACTACGGGCAGCTGCCGCCGGTGACCTGCCTGGCCTCGCAGCTGAACCAGGTCTTCATGAACCTGCTGGTCAATGCCGGGCACGCGATCAAGGACAAGGGCGTGATCACGATCCGCACCGGGGCCGAGGATGGCTGGGTGTGGGTGGCGATCGGCGACACCGGCTGCGGCATCGCGCAGGAACATCTGAACCGGATTTTCGAGCCGTTTTTTACCACCAAGCCGGTGGGCAGCGGGACCGGCCTGGGCCTGTCGCTGTCGTATGGGATCGTGAACAAGCACGGGGGGCGGATCGACGTGGCGTCGACGCCGGGGGAGGGGACCACGTTTACGGTGCGCTTGCCGGTGCTGCCGCCGGGGGCGGGGGGGCAAGCATAGGCCGCGATTGTTTGCATTGCCTTTGCGGTGTTACCGCCACGACCCCGTCGTTCCCCCCCCGTGGCGCGGGGACCCCCGGGGGCCGACAATATAATATCCCCCATAGGCCCCCCCGGCCCCGGGGGCCGCCCCCGGTGCGCGTGCGCCCACGGTGGG
>NZ_WHJH01000379.1 GCF_011682145.1 Massilia mucilaginosa | reverse complement strand
TGAAAGCTGCCGTGGCGGTGGCCGGCACGGTCGCCAGCGGCGATCTGACCACCGAATTCGGCCCGGCCTCGCGCGACGAAATCGGTGACCTGATGCGCGCCCTGCATGCGATGAACGATTCGCTCACGCGGGTGGTGTCGGAAGTGCAGAGCGGGACCAATGCGATCGCCATCGGCTCGACCGAAATCGCCGCCGGCAACCTGGATCTGTCGGCGCGCACCGAACAGCAAGCCAGCTCGCTGGAAGAAACCGCCGCCTCGATGGAAGAAC
>NZ_WHJH01000378.1 GCF_011682145.1 Massilia mucilaginosa | reverse complement strand
ACGTGTTCAGGTCGAGTTAATGGTCCTGGCTGGAATCGTCAGATACAGACGCTCGGCCAGGGTGTGGAGCAGATGTTTGACTGGGCAGGCGCTTGGCAGATGAAGAACGATCTTGTTCTTGTACTGCTTGACCTGCACGGCGATTTTAAACAGTTTGGCAATGACCGTTGATGGCTGCGCCTGCGACAGCGCGGTATACCGTAGCCCTTCGGTACGCAGTTGCTGATGCAGAATGTAGGCCGCCGCGTGCAGCAACAAGCGCATGCAATTGGCGA
>NZ_WHJH01000377.1 GCF_011682145.1 Massilia mucilaginosa | reverse complement strand
CCAGAAGTAGGTAGCTTAACCGCAAGGGGGGCGCTTACCACGGTAGGATTCGTGACTGGGGTGAAGTCGTAACAAGGTAGCCGTATCGGAAGGTGCGGCTGGATCACCTCCTTTCTAGAGTTGCACCGGTCTATAGAGACCAGTCACCAAACGTCCACACTTATCGGCTGTCAATCAAGAAGAACAGCGTTTGAAAGCGCAAACCCAAGCATCCGTGCTTAGGTTTGATCTTTCAGAGATTAAAAGCTGTTTCGTTCTTTAACAATCTGGAAGAAGTA
>NZ_WHJH01000376.1 GCF_011682145.1 Massilia mucilaginosa | reverse complement strand
CGGCAGCACCGCCTTCGACAAGCCGCCGGACGCCTTGACCAGTCCTCCCAGGCCGCCCGCCAGCCCGGCCAGCGCGAAGGCCCAGTCGACCGCGGTGCGCAGCCCGGGCGGCACTTCGTCGGCCACTTCCTTGTAACGCACGGTGCCGCCGCCGATAAAGACATTGTTCGAGCCGCCGTCGATCTTGGCGCCGCAGACAATGGCGTCGGTCTTGCGCGCCGCCGGCAGGCCGTTGATGAAGACGTTACCAGAGCCGTCGGCCACCACCGGCGCGGGCGG
>NZ_WHJH01000375.1 GCF_011682145.1 Massilia mucilaginosa | reverse complement strand
AAGCAGTCCGACGCCCAGGCCCGGGTGGTCCTCGAGCGCGCCCTCAGGCAGATCGCGCAAATGGGCCTGACCAGCGTGCACGATGCGGGCATCAACGTCAGCCAGGATGCGCTCTACCGCAGCTACGCCGACCAGGGCAAGCTCACCGCCCGCGTGTACGGCATGATCGGCGACGCCGGCGCCGACTTCGACCAGCTCTCGGCCAAAGGCCCGCTCACGACCTACGCCAACGACCTGTATGCGCTGCGCGCGGTCAAGCTGTATTCGGACGGCGCCCTG
>NZ_WHJH01000374.1 GCF_011682145.1 Massilia mucilaginosa | reverse complement strand
CTTGAGGCGGTCGAATTTCGTTTGTCCCAGCAGCATCCCGGCCGGGATGTCCGCTTCCGACGCAAATACCTTGCGGTCGTAAATATTGAGCTTGGTTTGTTTGCCGTCCTTGATCAGCTTGGCCGGCTTGCCGTCGGCGCCCAGCTGGGCCTCGACCACATACCACTGGCCGGCGCTGTCCAGGTACAGGGCGTCGGACCATGGGGACGCCGGCGAGAGCGTGCGGCGCGACAGCTCGTATCCACCTTCCGGCGTTTCGCGCTCGATCACCTGCACAAG
>NZ_WHJH01000373.1 GCF_011682145.1 Massilia mucilaginosa | reverse complement strand
CGTGCGGCACGATCCGGTGCGGGTGGCGCATTTTTTCCACAAGGGCCGGGTCGTCCAGCTGCGCCACCAGCGCCACCAGAGCGCGCAGGGCTTCGGAACTGGTGATGATCCAATCGTTGTCGCCCTGCAAAAGCGTGCGCAACTGCTGCGCCAGCGCCTCCGTCAGCACCGGCACGCTGCGCCGGTAGGCCGGCACGGTGGCGACGATCACGCCGGCCGCGCGCAGCCCGTCGGCCATCAGCTCGCGCCCGCTTTCGCCACGCACGATCAGCACTTTCTG
>NZ_WHJH01000372.1 GCF_011682145.1 Massilia mucilaginosa | reverse complement strand
CTCGTGCGGCACCAGACCGAAGGCGCCAGCGTGACCCTGGGCGCGCTGGCGTTGCAGAAGAGCGGCCAGGGCGCGCAACTGGTGTTCCAGATCGCGCGCAGCGGCGACAGCTCGGTGTACGGCGACATCAGCGCCGCCTTTACCCCGCAGGGCGGGGCCGAACAGGTGCTGGCCAGGGCTGCCGGAATAGCGATCTACACCCCCAATCCGATGCGTAAAGCCAGCCTGGCCATGCCGGCCGGCGTGACCCTCGCGCGCGGCACCGTGCACCTGCGCTAGC
>NZ_WHJH01000371.1 GCF_011682145.1 Massilia mucilaginosa | reverse complement strand
GACCTTTCAGGCCGCCGACGTAAAGATGCCCGTCAAACCAAGTAGCCGCATAAAAATTGTCATGTATGCCCGTATGCAAAGCATGGAAATGGTTGCCTTTCCCTCGGACCAGCACTCCGTTGTTTCCGCCAGCATAAACAAACCCATCCCCCGCGCAGTGCACGCAGTTGAGGTCAACATTGGTCGGCTTTTCTGCCTGAAGCCACATATTCCCGTCGAAGTAAAAAATCAACCCCTCCCTGCCTACACAAAAGATAGCGGCTTCGGAGTATCCATCGAC
>NZ_WHJH01000370.1 GCF_011682145.1 Massilia mucilaginosa | reverse complement strand
TTGGGCTTACGGCGTGGGAGCTTTTCACTCCCATTATCGCTACTCATGTCAGCATTCGCACTTCTGATACCTCCAGCATCCTTTACAAGACACCTTCGCAGGCTTACAGAACGCTCTCCTACCATATGGATTAAGGTACAAGTACCGAAAAACATATCCGCAGCTTCGGTGACTGGCTTAGCCCCGTTACATCTTCCGCGCAGGACGACTCGATCAGTGAGCTATTACGCTTTCTTTAAATGATGGCTGCTTCTAAGCCAACATCCTGACTGTTTTAGCC